>DXML01000001.1 GCA_019414205.1 Collinsella sp.
CTGGTGATCTCCGCCTTGAGAGGGCGGCGTCCTAAACCGCTAGACGAACGGGCCACATGACATCTGCACTGCCGTGCTGCGAGGAAATATATTACGGGACAAAAAACGCAAGCGCAAGAAGAAATTCCAAATTGCCGAAATTTTGTCGCGAGGTTATGGAACGCGCAGGTCAACAAGGTAGTAAATTTGGAACGGGGCTATTTTAGCTACCCTAAGTGGAGATGAGTCAGGAGGGCTTCGCGGTTGTTGGGGATGTTGTCCTCGATCACGGCGTCGAGGGCAGCGTTGAGAAGCTGTCCCAGCTCCGGCCCCGGCTTGACGCCGGCGCGGATCAGGTCGCCACCATTGATGGCAAGCATCTTGAGTGTATAGGGCTCCCCCGCCTGCAGCAGATCGTGGGCGAGCGTACGCATCTCCTCGATCGTCTCGACGTAATAGAAGCACGAGGGCGCCTTGCCGAGCGTGTCGGCACGCTTAAGGTCCATGAGCTCGTCCATCAGACGCGGCGTATCGACACCCTCGCCCGAAAGCGCGCGCATCATATTGAGCAGGCAGGAGCGCTCGGGGCGCAGCGGCTTGTCATGGCATTTGATCAGCAGGCACACATCGCGCACCAAATCGTGCGAGAGCGCCAGGCAATCCATGATGACACGCGCCTTCTTGGCGCCGAGCTCGGGATGACCGTAGAAGTGGCCGCTGCCGTCGTGATCGACCGTAAAGCACTCGGGTTTGGAAACGTCGTGCAAAAACGCCGCCCACATAAGGCTCGACGAGGGCGCGACGCCGTCGCACAGCGCCAGCTCCCCTGCCACCGTCAGCACGCGGGCGATATGCTCGTAGACGTTAAACGCATGATAGACGCTGCGTTGATCAAACCCGCGAGCGGACGCGAACTCGGGCACGGCGGCGCAAACAAGCTCGGGGTAGCGCAGCATCGCGTCTCCCCCATGGCCGGTCGAAAGGATACCCTCGAGCTCAATGCCCACGCGCTCGCGCGCCACAGCATCGAGCAGCGGCGCGCACTCGGCAAGCGCCTGTTTAGTCTTAGGCTCGATCATAAAATCCAGACGGCAGGCAAAACGCACCGCGCGCAGCATGCGAAGCGCGTCCTCGTTAAAACGACGCTTGGGATCTCCAACGGCGCGGATGAGCTTGCGGTCTAGGTCGCCCTGACCATCGTAGCGGTCGACAAGACCACGCTCGGGATGCCAGGCCATAGCGTTAACGGTAAAGTCACGACGCGCCAGATCGTCCTCAAGCGACGCTGCATGCTCCACACTCTGGGGATGGCGGCCGTCGGTGTAAAAGCCGTCTAGGCGGTAGGTGGTGACCTCAATGCGCTCATCATCGCAAATAGCCGTGATGCCGCCAAATTTTATGCCCGACTCAACCACGGCAATATCAGCCGCTTCGAGCGCCTCTTTGGACTCCTGCCACAGGCCGCTGCAGCACATGTCAACATCGTGGCTGGGGCATCCCATCAGGGCATCACGTACCCAACCGCCCACGTACCAAGCCTCAAGACCTGCTGCCTCAAGCGCACGCAGGACACGGATAGAGGCATCGGTCGGCTGCGTACCGTTGAGCGAAACATTGCACATGCCTATGGCCTCCTGCGACTATCAAATTGGCTATCGATTGCGTCTGCAAGAAGTCTAGCAAGAAACAGCCTCCACTGCACACGCAAGTCCGATAAACAAAAACGCATCCGTCCTGGTCTAAGACGGATGCGAAATAATTGAACTATTCAGGCAAGGTGCCGGAACTAGCAAACCTGACGGATTGCAATACCCTTCTGATACTCATCGACCTTGGCAAAATCGCCCAGACCCGGGCACTCGACCACGTTGGCGCCGGTGGCCATCGAGAGGCGCAGGGCATCCTCGACGCGCTCCGGGGCGTCGTGCCACACGGACAGGAAGGCGGCCAGCGAGGAGTCGCCCGCGCAGACGGTCGACAGCAGCTTGACGTCGAAGGTGCGGTTGGCAAACCAGATGTGCTCGCCGTTGGAGAAGTACGCGCCGTCGCCGCCGAGCGTCAGCAGTACATTCTTAGCGCCCTTGGCGTGCAGCTCGGCCATGGCGCCCATGACGGACTCGTCGTCGCCACCGCTCACCTTAATGCCAAAGATGTCAAGCAGCTCGTCGTCGTTGGGCTTAATGAGCAACGGCTCCATAGCAATGAGGTCGGCCAGCTGATGGCTCGAGATATCGAGCACGAACTCGGCGCCCTTCGCCTTCACGCGACGCAGGACCTCTGCCAGGAAGCTCTCGGAGGTGTTGGGGGGCAGCGAGCCGCTGATAACCAGGCAGGTCATGTCATCGAGCGAATCGATAAGCTCAAACATCTCCTGCTCGTTGGCTTCGTTGATGGCGGCACCGGCGTTGACCATGTTGTACTCGGTGTCGGGGCCGGCATTGAGGAACACGTTGACGCGCGTGATGCCGTCAGTCCACACGGGCTTGACGGGCACGCCCAGGGCCTCGGCGCCCTTAACGATATACTCACCCGAGAAGCCTGCGAAGAAGCCCAGGATCGTGGTGTCGACATCGTAGTGGTCGAGCGTAAACGAGACGTTGAGGCCCTTACCGTTGGGCGTGTAGACGGCGTTGCGGGTACGCGTGACGGTGTTGGCAGCAAGACCGTCGCAAGAGATGTTGTAGTCAATAGCGGGATTTGCAGTAAGCGTGTAAATCATGAATGTTCCTTTCACGAAGCAACGTGTTAATGAAAGTATATTCCACGCTTCGGCAAAAGGCTACAACAACTCGGTGAACGGTGTGGAACGCGTGAAGCGCAGCTCCGAGGTTCGAGTGGGACAAAAAACGGCGCCCCGGCCGAAACCGGAGCGCCGCATGCGCACGAATATGTCGCGTTTCGCTTACTTACGATCGAGCTTGCGGACAGCAACGCGCTTGCTGTACTCGTCGACGTGACCAAAGTCGCCGATGCCGACGGACTCAGCAACATTGGCGCCGGTGGCCATAGCGAGCTTCATGGCCTCCTCGACGTTGTCGCGATCCCTGTACCACTTGTGCAGGAACGCAGCGAGGGTGCAGTCGCCGGCGCAGACGGAAGAGACAAGCTTGATGTTGAACTCACGCTTGGCATACCAGATGTCCTCGCCGTTGGAGAAGTAAGCGTCACCGCGGCTACCACGGGTGAGCAGCACGTTCTGGACGCCGGCCTCGTGAGCCAGCTTCATGGCGACGCGGACCTCGTCGTCGGTGTCGACCGGCACGCCGAAGATAGCCTTCATCTCGTGATGGTTCGGCTTAATGAGCAGCGGCTTCTTGTGAGCGAGCTCCTTGAGCTTGTCGGAGGACAGGTCCAGGACGACGTCGGCGCCACGGGCCTGAGCGTGCTCCATGACCTGAGCCAGGAAGTCGGGCGTAGCTTTGGGAGGCACGGAGCCGGAGACGATCAGGCACTCAAGGTCGCCCGCGGTGTCCAGGATGTTGTAGAGCTCCTCCTGGTGCTGCGGCGTGATCGGAGCACCAGGGTTCAGGATGCCGTACTCGTGCTGGCCATCGTTGACGTAGGTGTTGATGCGCGTGATACCGTCGGTCCAGACCGGGCGGCAGAGGCAACCCAGGTTCATGACCTCCTCGACGATGAACTTGCCCGTGAAGCCGGCGAAGAAACCGAGCGCGACGGTGTCGACGCCCATCTTCTTAAAGGCGAAGGACACGTCGAGGCCCTTGCCGTTAGCCGTGTAGCTGGCCGAGCCGGTGCGAACGTTCTCGTCGGGCTCGAGCGGAGAGCTCGAAACCGTCATGTCGACAGCCGGGTTAGCGGTTAGCGTGTAGAACATTTACAGTACCCCCTGTATATGTGAGGGCCGCGTGGCCGGCCCATTCCAACCACGCGGTTACCTCTGATACCAAATTAGCGAGCTGCGGACTCGAGCAGTGCCTTGACCTCGGCAGCGGTGTTGCAGGCGAGCGCCTTCTCGGCGAGCTCGTCGCACTCGGCCTTGGTCCACTGGCTGATGGTCTTGCGGGCGAGCAGGATGGACGGAGCGCTCATCGAGAACTCCTCCAGGCCCCAGCTGATCAGCAGCGGCTCGAGCAACGGATCGGCAGCGGCCTCGCCGCACATACCAACCATGATGCCGGCCTTCACGCCGCTCTCGATGATGTTCTTGAGCGAGCGGAGCACGGCGGGATAGTAAACCTGGTACAGGTTGGAGATGGTGTCGTTGCCACGGTCGGCGCACATGGTGTAGCCGATCAGGTCGTTGGTGCCGATGGAGAAGAAGTCGGCGACCTCGGCCAGGCGGTCAGCGAGCAGCGAGGCTGCAGGCGTCTCGACCATGATGCCGACCTCGATGTTCTCGTTGAACTTGCGACCCTCTTCGGTCAGCTCGGTCTTGCACTGCTCGACGAGCTCCTTGACAGCCAAGACTTCCTCGACGCAGGTGACGAGCGGGATCATAATCTTGACGTCACCGAAGGCGCTGGCGCGCAGCAGGGCGCGGAGCTGGACCTTGTACTGGTCGGGATTGGCCAGGCAGTAACGCACGGCGCGGAAGCCCATGAAGGGGTTCTCTTCCTTGACCATGTGCAGGTACGGAATCTCCTTGTCGCCACCCACATCGAGCGTGCGGATGATGACCGGAGCGCCCTTGAGCGCGCTGGCGACCTTACGGTAGGCGTTGAACTGCTCCTCCTCGGAAGGAAGCTCAGCAGAATCCATGAACAGGAACTCGGAACGGAACAGGCCGATAGCCTCGGCATCGTGATCGAGCGCGTTGGGCACGTCATCGGGGTTGCCGATGTTGCAGGCAATAATCTTCTTGATGCCGTCGGCAGTCACGGACGGCTTGCCGCGGAAGGCCTCGAGAGCCGCCTTCTCGGCAGCGAAAGCCTCGGCCTTGGCAGTGTAAGCGGCGAGCGTCTCCTCATCGGGATCGGCCTCGACGATACCCTTGCCACCGTCGACGACAACGGTCATGCCGTTACGCAGTGCGGTGCAGCTGTTGGAAACCGAAAGGACAGCCGGGATCTCGAGGGCGCGCGCAATGATTGCGGAGTGCGACGTGCGGCCACCAGTCTCGGTGACGATACCGGCAACGTGGGCCTTATCGATCGTGGCGGTCATGGACGGCGTGAGGTCGTGCACGACAACGACGGTGTTCTCGGGCAGGACGGAAAGGTCGACGACCTCCTTACCCAGCAGCTCGGCCAGAATACCGGTGCGGATGTCGGCGATGTCGGCCGCGCGCAGACGGAACATCTCATCGTCCATGGACAGGAACATGTTCTCGAACATGGTCGAGGTGTCCACGAGCGCCTGCTCGGCGCAGGTGCCGCCGTCAATGGCGGCGTTGATGGCGTCGGTCATGCCCGGATCCTGAGCCAGGACAATGTGTCCGCTCATGATCTCGGCCTCGGCCTCGCCCACCGTCTCCTTCATGTGGTCGGCCTGAGCCTGGGTCTTCTCGCAGAAGACCGAAAGAGCGGTCTGATAGCGCTCCTTCTCTGCTGCCGAATCAGCAACCTCGTGCGGCTCAAACGTCAAGTCGGGATCGACGGCGACCATGACGGTGCCGATACCGATGCCCTCGGAAGCGTTGACTCCCTGATACATTCCCATTCCTCTCTCCGTGTCATGTGATAAAGCGTTTTGCCATATCCATGACAAAAGAGCGCAGCTACCTTAAGACAGGTCACTGCGCCCCCAAATATGAACTTAGTTGTTCAACATGCGACCCGTTTGAGTTCTACTCGCCAAGACCGCTCTTGATGAGCTCAATGGCAGCAGCCAGAGCCTCGGCCTCGTCGGCGCCGTCGCACTTGACCTCGACCTCGGTGCCGCAGGGGATACCAGCAGCCATGAGGGCCATCGGGGACTTGCCGTTGACCTCCTTCTCGGGGGTGACGACCGTCACGTCACAGGCGTACTTGCCCATGGTGGAGGCGAACAGACCAGCCGGACGCATGTGCAGACCCTGAGGATTAACGAGGGTAGCCTTCTCAGAAACCATAGTTGACTCCTTTTTTGTGTTTAACCCCTGTCATGCATGTGGCAGGAGTCAGATTCACGACGTTGTTTATATTAACTCACATCAAACGGTTTTTCATTGTGTTTCGCACGAATTGTTGGACAGATGTCGTTCGCTGTCCGCTCGCCTGCCGGGCGGGGCGGTTAAGTTTGCTGCTCTACAGTCCTGCGCAAGACGGAAAGCACATTAAGTGCCTTCCTTTGCGTGCGGAACTCGCGACAAACTTAACCGCCCCGCCCGGCAGGCGAGCTGCGGGAACATGCTTCCGTCCAAGAAATATCGTGCAAAAGGAATTCTGGCTGAATTATTGTTCGCGTGGGTGATTCAGTCGATGAGGGCTATTTATGCCCTTTTGGGGACTAAGGAGTGTCCCGGGGTGCCGGCAGGAAAGGAACGTCCCTGAGTGCCGGGTGGTATGAAAAAAGGCGAGGACCCGTAGGGAGTCCTCGCCTTTGTTACAGGGGGCGATGTTATTCGCGTACTGCGGAATTAGACCAGGCGGGCGTTGATCGTCTTGGCGATCTCGGCGGCGTCGGTGGAACCCTTGACGGTGGCACGGAAGTCCTCGTCCATGAGCGCCTCGGCGACCTTGGACAGGATCTTGAGGTGCGTGGTGCCAGCCTGTGCACCAGGGATGAGCAGAGCGATGGCCACGTTGACGGGAGCGCCGTCCATGGTATCCCAACCGGTCACGCCGGACTCGTCCTTAACGACGATGACGGCAGCCTCGGTAATGGCGTCGGACTTGGCATGCGGGATGGCGAAGCCCTCCATCATGCCCGTGGTGCCCTCGGCCTCGCGGGCCAGGAAGGCGTTCATCACGGCGTCGGCGTCGCTGGCGATACCGGCCTTGACAGCCTGGTTGGAAACGAAGCTCAGAGCCTCGTCGCGAGAAGCGAAGTCCTCGGCGACAAAGACATTCTCGACCTTCACGAAGTCGGCAGCATCGGCCTTAGGGGCCTCAACGGCAGCAGCCTTGGAAGCCTCAACCGGCTTGGCTACAGGAGCGGCCTTCTGATTCTTCTCGAAGTCGTACTTCTTGAAGGCCACGAACAGGATGCCACCGATCACAGCGCCGATGAGGATCGCGAGGACCCACAGCGGACCGTTCTCGACAACGGGCAGGACCAGGAAGCCACCGTGAGGCGCCGGATCGTGAACGTTGAACATGATGGTCAGGATCGAGGCGATGGAGGAACCGAGCATCATGATGGGCATGACGGGCCAGATGTTCTTGGTCATGAACGGAATGGCGCCCTCGGTGATGTGGGTGCAACCAAGAATGAGGTTGACGATACCGGCGTCATGATCCTCCTGGCTGAAGTACTTCTTGCCAACGACGACGGCGAAGGTGGTGATCAGCGGCGGAACGATGCAGGCGGCGGAGACGGCAGCCATGAAGTTGGTGCCGAAGTTGTAGGTATCGGTGCCAACGCCAGCAGCCAAGGCCTCGGTGAGCATAGCGGTACCGGTGACGTAAGCAGCCTTGTTGACCGGGCCGCCCATGTCAACGGCGCACATGCAGCCGATGGCAAGGCCCAGGACAATGGCGCCAGAGGCGGACAGACCCTTGAGGAACTCCATCATGGCGGTGTTGATGGCAGCCATGGGGCCGGAGATGCCGAGCATGACCAGGCCGACGATGGCGGTCGAGAACAGCGGGTACAGGAAGATAGCCTTGAGGCCGTCCAGATTCTTGGGCAGCTTGGAGAAGACCTTCTCGAGCAGCAGGATGACATAGCCAGCGAGGAAGCCGCCGACGATGCCGCCCAGGAAGCCGAAGCCCACGCCGGCGCCGCCGGCGTCGATCATGCCGGTCTCGGCGTTAACGGGCAGGCCCTGGATGGCGACCATACCGGCAACGAAGCCGGGGACGAGCGCCGGGCGCTTGCCGATGGACTCGGCGATATAGGCGGAAAGCACGGGAACCATGAGGTTCATGGCGATACCGCCGATGATCTTAAGCATAGCGGCAAAGCTGTTGTAGTCAGACGCCGTCGAATCGAAGGACGTGATGCCCCACAGGAACGAAACGGCGGTCAGGACACCACCGGCGACGACGAAGACCAGCATGTGGCTGACGCCGTTCATGAGGTGCTTGTAGATGATGTGGCCGATAGATTCCTTCTCCTCGACCTCATCCTCGACATCGGCAGCAGCCGCAACCGAGTCGTCACCCTTGGCGGCGAGCGCGCGGTCGATCAGCTTACCGGCTGCCTCGACGGACAGGGCCTTGGAAACACCAACGGAAACCATGCGCTTGCCGGCGAAACGCTCCGCCTGGACATCCTTATCGGCTGCGACGACGACGGCCTTGGCACCGGTGATCTCGCTCTTGGTGAGCTCGTTCTCGACACCGACCTGGCCATGGGTCTCGACCTTAATAGTCAGACCTCGCTCGGCAGCTGCCTTCTCCAGCGCCTCCTTCGCCATGAAGGTGTGCGCAATGCCGGTCGGGCAACCGGTGGCGGCGATGATGTCAAACTTAGCCATGTGTCCCTCCTTTTTAAGTTTTGCGCCCGCAGGCGCTCCCCTACACGCGCGTCCTTGCGCGCTTTTCCACAACTGAAAGATACCAACCTACCGTCCGCGTGAGAAGAGACAAGGCGCAATTCTCCGGTGAAAGGTTCTTTCATAACCGTAAACGGTAGGTGAAAGTTTACCATCAACACTTGAAACGGCAAGGTGTATCTTGTAATTGAAAATCCCCCTATACTATGACATTACAAAACGAGTCCGATTTTCATGCCAACCAGGAGCCATCCATGACCGATAGTAGCAAGAGCGCACTTTCCCTCATTAGTACCCATCAGGGATACAGCGAGTCCGAGCAGCGTATTGTCGACTATATATTGGAGCACCAGTCCGAGGCGCCACGCCTCACGGCGGCTCAGCTCTCGCGCGCCGCCGCCACGTCCGAGGCGACCGTTTCGCGCTTCTGCCGCAAGCTTGGCTTTGGCAGCTTCCGCAGCTTTCAGTTTTCGTTGGCGAGGGATTTGGAAAGCCAGCGCAACGAGGGCCTGACTGACGAAGTCTCGCTCGACAATATGGAGCAGAGCCTTAAGAACATCCTGGCTGCCAAGGTGAGCGAGCTTAATGCGACCATCGACGGGATCGACCACGATACGTTGGCGGCTGTTGTGCATGCCCTTAAGCATGCAGGGGTTATTGAGTTTGCGGCTGTGGGAAATACGAACGCGGTCGCGCTCGATGCGACGTTTAAGTTTTCGCAGCTGGGCCTGCGCTGCATGGCGAGCACCATTAGCGAGACATCAATCGGCTTTGCACTCACGTTGCACCCCGGTGACGTCATCGTGCTCATCTCAAACTCCGGCAAATCGCGCCGACTGAATCGCATGGCAAAAGCAGCTCGCGACTGCGGTGCCACCGTAGTCGTCATCAGCAGCGACAGCAAGTCTCCACTCGCGCGCCTGGCAGACTACACTTTTAATACCGTCAACCACGAGGCGCTGCTGACGACGGGTGACTTTGCGTTCTCCAAGATCAGCGCCACGATGATCATCGAAGTTATCTACAACTTCCTGCTGCCCGAGATTGAAGACGCTCGCGAACATATCAGCTACTACGAGGAGCTCATCCAGCCGGACAAGGTCGTTGAGTAAAACGCGTAGTGGGACAAAAAATTTCAGTCTATTTTGTCCCACCAACACCGCTGATACGACCTAGCCTCGAACTTCTTCGAGCATCTGCTTTGCGTGGGCCAAGCTTGCCTCGGACTGATCGCCGCTCAACATGCGGGCAATCTCGGCGGTACGCGCTTCGCCGGTTACCTCGTCCAAATGCGTCTGGGGAACATCGCCCGGCTCCTTGCTGACAACATAATGCTTGTCGGCCATGACGGCGACTTGCGCCAAGTGGGTTACGACAATCACTTGATGCGTAGCGGCAAGATCGGCCAGCACACCAGCAAGAGCACGAGCCGTGGAGCCGCCGACACCGGCATCGACCTCGTCAAATACCAGTGTGTCGACGCCGTCAGCATTACCCAAGACCACCTTGCTCGCCAGCATGACGCGGCTGAGCTCGCCGCCCGAGGCAATGCGGCGCAGGGGACGCGGCGTCAAGCCGACACCGCTGCGATACAAAAGCTCGTAGCTTGAAGGACCCGCCGGCGTCCACTCGGCGCGCGGAAGATCACGCGACTCCCAAACGAGCTCGGCGCCGCCCATCTCCAGGCGCGCCATCTGGCGGCCGACCTCGTGGCAGAAGCGCGGGGCCGCCGTATTGCGAGCACGCTTAAGCGCCTTGGCAGCGGCAAACAACTCGCGCTCAGCAGCACCAAGTGATTCACGGGCCTTTTTGATCTGTTCATCGCCATCATCGACCAGGGACAGCAGCTCTTGCGAGCGATCGCGCATGGCAAAAACATCGTCCATGGTGGGACCCCACTGACGCAACAGGCCCTTGAGGTCGGAATACCGTTCACGCATGCGAGCGAGCTCGCGCGGGTCGAAGGCGACGCCATCGCGATAGGCACGAAGCTCGTTCGCGCTATCCTCAAGGGAGATACAGGCATCCGAAAGCGCATCGGCAATGTCGCCCAGTTTGCGATCGACGGCAGCCATACGGGAAAGCTCTGCCACGGCGCTGTTCACGGCATCGAGCGCTCCCCCTTCGGCGGCAAGCGATGCATGGGCATCGTTAGCCGTGGCAACCAGTACCTCGGCATGTTCGGAGCGCGGCAGCAGTTCCTCGAGTTCCTCATACTCGCCCGGCTTGGGGTCGACCTCGGCGATGCGCTCGAGGGCGAAACGCGCTTCCTCGACGCGACTCCCCTGCGCGCGTGAGGCTTCCTCCACGCGACGGACCTCCTTGGCAGCCGCACGCGACGCCTTGAAGCAGGCACGGTAACGGTCGAGCGCCTCGAGCGCAGAGCGACCAGCCCAGGCATCGACCATGGCAACATGATGCGCCGGATCGAGCAAGCGCTGGTGCTCGTGCTGACCACAAAGATCCATCATCACGCCGACGCGCTCCGAAAGCTCACGCACGCTGGCGATACGGCCGTCAATTTTTACACGACTGCGGCCCTCGGCAGAAAGGCTGCGCTGTACGGTGAACCCCTCCGTGTCGTGCGGGCCATCGAATAGGCGCGCCTCGACGCTCGCCAGCGCCTCTCCCTCGCGCACGGTCGACGAATCTGCGCGCTCGCCCAATATGAGCTTGAGCGCCGAGAGCAGCGCGGTCTTGCCGGCACCGGTCTCGCCGGTCAGGACAGTCATGCCGGCACTCGGCACCAGCGTCGCCTCACGAATGAGTGCAATGTTAGAAACCTGCAGCTCATCGATCATGACGCACTCCATAGAACACGCGGCTCACCGAGTTATAGAAGCTTTCGGGACCGTAATCCAGCAGCAGTACATCGCCGGGACCACGGCGCACAGCCACGCTCTCAACCGTGCCGTCGCAGGTAATAAACTGTCCGTCGATGGCAATGGCCGGCACACTCGGGCGATCATCGGACATAAAGATCTCGACGACATCACTCGGCGAGGTCAAAAAAGCGCGAGCCTGAATGGTATGCGGGGCGATGGGCACACAGACCATACCCGTGTAATCGGGGCTGACAATGGGACCGCCGGCGGAAAGCGCGTAGCCGGTAGAGCCGGTCGCCGTCGAAACGACGACACCGTCGCCGCGAAGGCGATCGATATGATGGCCGGACACCGTGATGTCAAACTCAACCATATCGGACAGGGGGCCGCGTGTAAGTGCCATATCGTTGAGGGCAAACGTGCGCACGACATCCTTCGTGCCATCGTCGCGCACGGACACGATATCCGCGGCGATGGTGGCGCGGCGGCTCACGTGCAGCTCACCGGACAGAGCATCGCTCACGACCTGCAGAATGTCGCGCTCCTCGGGGCTCGCAGCAGTTAAAAAGCCCAGGTGACCATAGGAAAGACCAAGGATAGGAATCTCGCGATGGTTGAGGATGCGGGCAGCGCGCAGCAACGTACCGTCGCCGCCGAGCGTAATGACCAGATCTGAGCCATCAATATCAGGCGTGCTTTGAATCTTCGATCGCTGGTCGGCAGCCCATGCGACCTCGTAGCCCTGGCGCGAAAGCCAAAGCTCGAGCATCAGGCCGCTCTCGACCGCCTCTTGCTTGTAGTAATTGGGAACCAGAAAGACCTTCATAGCGTTGCAGCTTTCTCGCTCAAAGCCGATACCTGGGATTGCAGCTCATCGTCGGTGCGTTCACCAGGGGCAAACCTTGTGCCGTACAGGAAAAACTCAACGTTGCCCTTAGCGCCATGGATGGGCGACACGCACACGTCAAGCGGGAACAGGCCCTTGGCGGCAAAAAGCTCAATCGCCGCCACGAGCGTATCGCGGCGCACGGCGGGATCGGTCACAATGCCGCCCTCACCCACCAACGCCGCCGGAGCCTCAAACTGCGGCTTTACGAGCGTGCAAAATGCACCCGTAGGCGCCAGGCACGCCAGCACCGCATCGATAATGTTCGCGATGCTGGTAAACGACACGTCGCACACAGCCAAGTCGATAGCGCTCTCATAGCCAAGCTCGGGCAACTGCGTCACGTTGGTGCGCTCATGCAGCGTCACGCGATCGTCCTGACGCAACGACCAATCGAACTGGGCGCGACCCACGTCCACCGAGACAACGGTCGCAGCTCCGCGCTTGAGCAGGCAATCGGTAAAGCCGCCGGTAGAGCAGCCCACATCCAGACAGCTAAGGCCCGTCGGATTGATGCCAAACGCATCAAGCGCGCCTTCGAGCTTAAGACCGCCGCGGCCAACATAGGGAATGCGCCCCTTCACGTGCAGTGGCAGACCCGGGGTCACCTTAAGGCCCGGCGAAGTCAAGCGCTCGCCGCCACTCGAGACCAAGCCGGCCATAAGAGTGCGAAGGGCATCCGCGCGATCGGCGCAGATGCCCTGTGAAATCAGTTCGTCATCAAGACGCACGCGTTTCATGAATGCCATCAACCATTCGTATCCGGAGATGCGGCCTAGCTATCCTGGGATTCGTTTGCCGCATCCTCATCGTATTCCTGTTCGAGCTTATCGGCCTCACGCGGCGTCAGCTCAAACTTGTCGACCATATCGACCGCGCGGGAGCCCAGCTCAATCGCTTCGTCAAACAGATCGAGTGAACGCTCCAAGGACGTATCCTTGGAGCGAACGGTAGCGATGATCTGGTCCAGACGGTCCGAAATCTCGTCAAAGTTGCGGACAGAACCCTCTGGCATGGCTACTCCTCGACGGAGTCGGCCTCGACGGCCTCAGCAGCGTCCACATCCTCGGCAAGTACACCGGCGGTAGCCTGAGCGGCAGCGACCTTGGCGGCAGCCTCAGCAGCCTGGGCCTCCTCGCGAGCGCGATCCTCGGCCAGCAGTTCCTGGTACAGGTCCTCGCCCGGCAACTCCTCGCTGCGCGCGATCTTGCCCAGCACGCCGTTGACGAACGACGCGGACTGGTCGGTGCCATAGGCCTTGGCAAGTTCGACGGCCTCGTTGATCACGATAGCGTCCGAGACCTCTTCGTCGGTAAGGAAGCGCATCTCGTAGACGGCGATACGCAGCAGATTGCGGTCGGCGCCGGGCATGCGCATAAGATCCCAGTTCTTGGCGACGGCGCGCAGGGCACAGTCGATGCGATCGATATGCTCGTAGGCACCGCGGCACAGCTCCAGCGCATAGGGGTCGAGGGGGCCCTTCGAGATCAGGAAATCACCCTCGAGGACGCGCTCGAGCGGGCTGTCCGTGGCCTCGGCCTGGAATAGCAGCTGCAGCGCCTGACTGCGGGCAAGCGTACGCCCGCGATAAACCTTAAGGCTCAAAGGTTACTCCTTGGGGAAAACGAGGCCGTCGATGCAAACGTCAACGCGCTCGACCTCAACGCCCACCTGGGCATCGATGGCGGCGACCACGGCGGCGCGAACGGCCTCGGCGAGTTTCTTGAACGGATAGCCAAAGAACACCACGACACGCACGGTGAGTGCGAGCTTGTCGCCGACAACCTCGGCCTCGACCGCCGGCTCGGAAGCCGGGGCCTTGGACGAGAGCATCATGGAGACAAGGTTGGTGGCAAGGTCCTTGACGCCAACGGAGGCGATGCCCTCGACATCCGACACGGCGCGCGAGACGATGGCGGTCAGAACATCGGGCGAAATGCCGATGCCGTCAATCTTGATTTCCTGGGGCATGAGTCCTCCTAGAAGAGTTGGTTGCTAGACGCGGGAGACGAACTTGCCGTCGCGGGTGTCAACCTTGATGACCTCGCCCTCGTTGAGGTACATGGGGACCTGGATGACAGCGCCGGTGTCGATCGTGGCCGGCTTGGTGGAACCCTGGACGGTGTCGCCCTTAAAGCCCGGGTCGGTCTGGACGATGGTGGTCTCGATGAACATCGGCGGGGTCACGCCCATGAGCTCGTCGTCGGCGAAGAGCAGCTGGCAGATGTCGTTCTCGCGCAGCCACTTGGAGTTCTCGCCCACCATGTCCTCGGGAACGGGAACCTGCTCATAGGACTCGTTGTCCATGAAGATGTAGTCGGTGCCATCGTTGTAGAGGTACTGGAACTCACGGGTGGTGAGCATGACGCTCTCGAACTTGGTACCGGCGTTGCAGGTGTTCTCGACGACGCGGCCGCTCTTGATGTCACGGGTCTTGTAGCGCACAAACGCGCCGCCCTTGCCCGGCTTGACATGCTGGAACTCGACGATGGTGTAGACCTTGTCCTTGATGCGGAGACCGAGGCCGTTCTTGAAGTCGGCGGTAGAAATGGTAGGCATAGCGACCTTTCTTGTTATGGACAGAACGCACAAGCGTCCAAATTACATACGACGGAAATTATACACTTGCAGACGGCGCCTACAGCGAGCGCATAAAAAGAGAACGCGGGGCGTCCGAATCGATCCGGACGCCCCGCCCCAAAAATCTATCGAAATGAGCTAGCAATCGATGACGTGGAGGTCATGCGGCGTCTTGGTGAAGGGCTCGTAGCCGTTCTCGGTGACCACGCCGTAGTCCTCCAGGCGCACGCCGCCCACGCCGGGCAGGTAGACACCGGGCTCCATGGTGATAACCGAGCCAACCTCGATGATATTCTTGCTGCGGTTGAAGTTGGGCAGCTCGTGGATGTCGATACCGACGCCGTGGCCCAGACCATGGTTGTAGTAATCGCCATAGCCGGCATCGCCAATGATCTTCTTGGAAAGCTTGAAAATGTCGTTGCCCTCGACGCCCGGATGGATGGCGGCGACGCACTCCTCGTGCGTACGGCGCACGAGCGCGTACAGGTCGAGCTGCTCCTGGGTAGGCTCGCCCATCACGACGGTGCGCGTCATGTCGGAACGATAATCGCAGTAGCCCGCGCCGTAATCCATGAGGACAAAGTCGCCCTTCTCGATCACGCGATCACTCGGGACGGCATGCGGGTTGGCGGTGTTGGGACCGCTCGCGACGATGGAGCCAAAGGCCAGGCTGTCGGCACCGTTGGCGAACATATAGTTCTCGAGCTCGTTGCGAACCTGCTTCTCGGTCATGCCGGGCTTAATAAAGCCGAGCATATGCTGGAAGGCGGCGTCGGTGATCGACTGCGCGTGGCGCATGAGCTCGATCTCCTCGGCGTCCTTGATGGCGCGCATCTTACGGATGTCGTCATGCATCAGCGGCAGCATGCAGGCAACGGAGCGGTCCTCCAGGCCACGCTGAATACCCTGGTAGAAATTGATCTGCATATCGTCCTCGACAGCGCAGACGCGGCACTTGTTGGCCGCGATCTTGCCGGCGACCCAACCGGGGATGGTGCCCTCGTCCATGTCGTAGACCCAGGGGCTGCCGGCGGGCGTGTTCTCCTCAAAACTGTTGAGATAGCGCGAGTCGGTATGGAACAGGCACTGGCCGGCCGTAATAAACGCAGCGTGCGGGAACTCGAAGGTGTAATCGAAGACGCCCTTCACGCCCGTAAGCCAACGAAGGTTGGCCTCGTCGCGCACCACGATAGCGTCGTAGCCGCGCTCAGCCATCAGGGCACGAACACGCTCGATACGACCGGCAGGACCGGCATCAAACTCAGACATGCAGATTCCTTTCTTATTGTCCTCATAAAAGCGGGACGGGCCTCGATCGAAAGATGGAATCGCGCGCGATTCGCAACCGATTGGAAACCCGCCCCTCAACATGATACGAAAGACGATGTATGTCAATAAATCCTAGAGAAGTTCTTTGCGAGAAGCCAAGTAGGCGTGAGCATGGCGGTCGAGGACCTCGTCCTCAACGCTCGTTAGACGAATGGCGCCGAGTGCCGCGGGCAGCGGCAACATACTACGGTTCGAGCGGGCAAACTGCTGCCTGCGGAACTCCTCGATATATGCGGCAGGCTCCAGATCGAAGGCGAGCTCCTCGATACCAAAGTCCTCCAGGCAGTCATCGACCTCAAAGACGTAATCGATATCAAAGTCACAGGCATCATGTGCTAGGCGCGCCTCAAAGCGCATGCCCTCGGACAACAGCTGGTAGGAAGGGACCTGCGACGCGGCATCGCCCAAGCAGGCGCGCAGGGTACGCTCCCCCATCTTGCCAAAATCGAGCGCATGGCGGGCGCTCGGGTTCGTGGCCATCAGTACGTCCTTGCGGGCAGTCTGAGACCACTGAACGGCATTGACGAGCGCGACCTCCTCGCCCGCGAGAATCTCGGGAATGGTCTCGGTAAACTGATTCCAGCGGAACTTGCTGCTCGAAAGCATGGTGCCAACAAGTACCGCATAGCCGAGCTTGAGGTCCTCGGGGTCCGCCTCGCGTACAAGGTCGAGGTCACACACGACCAAGCCCGGCTCGGGACGGAACGCGATAGCGGGAAGCGCATGCGCCGACGAGGCGACAAGCGGCTTCATGGTCGTCGCGACCGTGAGCATGGCGTCGAACGTCGTCGGCAGCAAGGCGCACTCGGTGCGACCGCACCACTGATTGGCGCACCAGCAAACAACCGAGCAGGTCGCCGTGTCGCCGACAGCGACAACGAGATCATCGCAGGTAATGCCGTTAGCCGACAGCGCGCCAAAGACGGTATCGGCATCGACCAGCGTAGCACCGGCAGGCGAAACCTCGAGGACGAGCGGCGACACGGCAAAACCGGCGTCAACAAGTGCATGTTCGACAACCTCGCCAAAACGCTCGGATGTGGCGTCGTTCCAAACCACCATCGCACGCTTAGGCTTGCCCACAGCCGAGGCAAACATGCGCGACAGCTCCTCGAACGCCCCCAATCCGACGCGGACATCGACACTGCGGTTTTGGAAATTGATAAGTTGACGGCGAATCATAGCAGTCCACGCTCCAAAAGCATCTCGGCACAAAGGTAGGAAACGTCCTCGAAGGACTTGTTGCGAATATCAAGGGTAATATCGGCCGCCTGGCGATACAGCGGACGGCGATGCTCAAACAAGCGCGCAGCGTGCTCGGGCGAGCGGAAATCGGGCCGGGTATCGGAGCGACGAATCTGGCGCAACGAGTCCTCAAAGTCGCCTTCGAGGTACACGCATGTACCCATCTCGTGCATCAGCTCAATGTTCACCGGCGTCTCGACGATGCCGCCCCCGCACGATACCAGCAGGCTGCGCTCGCTTTGAAGCGAACGGAGTGCCGAGGTCTCGAGCTCGCGAAAACGATCCTCGCCCTCGGTCTCAAATATCTCGGTCACCGACTTGCCGCATCGACGCACAACCAAACGATCGGTATCGATAAAACGCCGCTTGAACATAGTGCCGACGTTGCGCGCGAGCGTCGATTTGCCCGCGCCCAAAAAGCCGATAAAGAAGATATGGTCGCAGCCGTGTTTGATGTGCTGAGACATGGCGAAACCTATTCCTCGCAGGGAAGGTCGCGCAGGGCCCGGCGCTCAAAGATACGGAAGATCTGCGTGTACCACAGGTCCTGGGTTGCCTGCGGCTTGACCAGAATAGTGTCAACGCCGGCAAAATTACCGCTCCACACGTCCGTGTACAGCTGATCGCCGATCAGCACCGCCTCGTCTGCCGTGGCGCCGAGGCGCTTAAGACCCGCCTTCAAGGCAAACGGGGCGGGCTTCATGGCGTGGCTGATGGCCTCGAGTCCCAGCTCGCGTGCAGAGCTCATGACCTGATCGCGATGCCAGTTGTTGGACACCATGCACAGCTTAAAGCCTTTGGCGCGGGCGGCGTCGAGCCAAGCGGAAACCGCAGCGGGAACCTGCTCGGTGTCGCGCGGCACCAGAGTGTTATCGCGATCGAGCAGAATGGCGCGTTTGCCGTCGGCCCACAGGGTATCAAGGTCAATGCGATCGACCGAGGCAACGTATCGTTTGGGGCTAAAAATCCTCATGCTAATTCCAAGACTGTTGATGCTCTTCGTAGGTTTGCGAGAAGTACTCCTCGTCCTGCGTAATGTAGAAATACAGGTCATCGGAGTCGGTCGGCTCAAGCGTGGCCTTGAGTGCCTCGAGCGACGGAGAGCAGATGGGCGTGGGTGGCAGGCCCTCGTGCTTATAGGTGTTATAGGGGCTATCACTCTGCAGGTCGTCGGCGGTAACCTCACCACCGGTGACATACATCATGGTCGCATCGCTGTTGAGATAGCGCAGACCGTCGAGCTTGCCGGCAAGGCGGTTGTAGAAAACCGAGGCCACGTGCGCACGTTGATCGGCGTTGAGGCCCTCGCGCTCAACGATAGAGGCCAAGTTAACGATGTCGTAGTCGGACATCTCCACACCGTAGCGCTCCTTGATCTTGGCTTCGCAGCTCGCAAAGTCAAGCGACATGTACTCAGTCTTAAACTGATCGAGCATGGCACGAATCACGTCATCGGCCGTCGGCGAATCACCCAACGAATAGGTCTTGGGGAACAAGAAACCCTCGAGCGAGTCGTTGGCGGCGCCCTTAAGGAAGCTATAGTCATCCACGTAATTGGAGGCCTTAGCCTGGTTGAGGAAGTCTTCCTTAGAGATGCTGTCGTAGGCCTGGGCCACGCGGTCGGCGACTTGATCGACTGTCAGACCCTCAGGGATAGTCAGCGCATTGGAGCCCGCGTTGGGGCCTTCCATGAGCTGCTGAACAACCTTGGTCGCATCCATGAGCGTGGTGAACGAGTAGGTGCCAGGCTTAAGCGACATATCAGCGTTGAGCTTTTTCACCGCCGCGTAGTAATCCTTGGGATTTTCGACGATATGGTTCTCGGAGAGAATCGAGGCGATCGTATCGCCCGAAGCACCGTCGGGAATGGTCACCGTAACCTGCTGACCAGCCGCGACCTTCGTATCCTCACCGGTAAAGAAGCCCTTGACGGCAGGCACGACAAAGAAAGCGATAGTAGCAAGCGCGATTACGGCCACCACGACGCCGACAATCATGGGCACCGGGGAGCTTTTCTTTTGGGCACCGCGACGAGCATGCGTGTTGTAGCTCGAGCGGGCCGCCGGAGCAACGCCATGCGAACCGCGAGCGTGATGCGAATGCGATTGGGGGGCCTGCGTTCGCTGAGTAGGTGCCTGATGCTTAAAGCGAGCACCGCCTGCAGGCTGAGCCGAACGAGCAGCGGGCTGCTGAGCCGCGTGAGAAGCCGGATACTGAACCGAACGAGCAGAAGGCTGCTGACCCGTCCGTTGAACAGGTTGGGCTGAACGAGAGGAGGACTGCACCGGGCGCGCGGCAGATTGAGCTGCGCGCTGGGTCGGCTGTGCCGGACGCTGGCCAGGCTGGGCAGGGCGCGACGACGGCTGACGTGTACGATTCGGCTGGCGCGGATCGGGAGCGCTAGGCATGCGAAACCTCCTCGTTTTTACGATCAAGCCACGTCTGCAAAAACAGGCTGGCGGCAATCATGTCAATCTTGCCCCTCATCTGTTTTTCGCTGAGGCCCTGCTCGCGCAGGATACGCTTGGCCTCTTGCGAGGACAGGCGCTCGTCCTCAAACTCCAACGGAAGATCGAGCTCGTCGGCAATCTTTTGCGCAACAGCGGCAACACGCTCGGCCTGGGGACCGGGCTCACCGGCCATGGTCAGGGGACGCCCACTTACCAGGATATCGGGCTCATAGTCCTCGAGCAGGTAGCGGAACGTCTTGGCCATACCGGTGACCTCTGCAGCCGGGAGCACCTTGACAGGCATCGCCATCTTGCCATCACGGCTCGAGACGGCGATGCCGATCCTGGTCTCCCCTATGTCCAGCGCAAGCGCGACCACAGCGACTACCTAGATTCTTAGGCGCCGAGCGCGGTCTTAGCGGCCGCGAGGGCATCGGCGATGCCGGCGGCGTTCTTGCCACCGGCCTGGGCCATGTTGGGACGGCCGCCACCGCGACCGTCGACCAGGCCCGCGATCTGCTTGATCACGTTACCGGCGTGGAAACCGGCCTTGACGGCGTCATCGGAGCCGGCGGCGAGCAGGGCCGGTGTGCCCTTCTCGGTCACGCTGGCGACGACGCAGGCGACAGGACCGGCGACCTTCTGGTGCACGGTATCCCAGACGTTGCGCAGGTCGGCAGCCTCAAGGCCCTGGAGCTCAGCGACGACGAGCTTGTAACCGTCGAGCTCGACGGCGCCCTCGATGGCGCTGGAGATAGCGTCGGAGGAGCCACCGGTCAGCGCCTTCTTGAGCTTGTTGGAAGTCTCGCGCAGCTCGGCCTGCAGGTTCTCCACGCGGGCGGGAACCTCATCCACGCGGCACTTGAGCGCAGCGGCGGCGGCGTCGACGAGCGCCAGACGGTCGGCCATGTAGTCGAGAGCGCCCTTAGAGGTCACGGCCTCAATACGGCGGACGTTGGAGCCCGTAGAGGACTCGGAAATGATCTTGAACAGGCCGATCTCGGCGGTGTTGGCGGCATGGGTGCCACCGCAGAGCTCACGGGAGAACGGCTGGTCCTCGGCGCCCACGGAGACAACGCGGACGACGTCGCCATACTTCTCGCCAAACAGGGCGACAGCACCGGCGGCCTTGGCCTCGTCGATGCCCATGACGCGGGTCACGACCGGCTTGGAGGCGAAGATCTGCTGGTTGACCAGGTCCTCGACAGCCTTGAGCTGCTCGGAGGACAGGGCCTCGAAGTGCGTGAAGTCAAAGCGCAGGTGCTCGGGCGTCACCAGCGAGCCAGCCTGGGAGACATGCTCGCCCAGGACCTGCTTAAGCGCAGCGTCGAGCAGGTGGGTGGCGGTGTGGTTGCGGCGCAGGAAACCACGGCGCTCGGCGTCGAGCGCGGCGGTCACGGTAGTACCGACGGTCAGCGTACCCTCGGCAACGTGGGCGACGTGAGCATACAGGCCATTGTGGTTCTTGGTATCGGAAACGGTCAGCGCAACGCCCTCGGCGAAAAGCTCGCCGGCATCGCCCTGCTGGCCACCCATCTCGGCGTAGAACGGGGTGCGGTCGAGCACGACCTCGACGTCCTCGCCCGCAGCGGCGGACTCGACGGACTCACCGTTGCGAACGATAGCGACAACTTTGGTAACCTCGATCACATCGTTGTCATAGCCGTCGAACTCGGTCGCGGCAACCTTGTCGGAAAGCTCGACCCACACGTCGTTGAAGCTGCCCCAAGCATCGCCCTTGGCGTTGGCGCGAGCGCGGGCCTTCTGGTCCTCCATGCAAGCGGTGAAGCCGTCCATATCGACGTTGTGACCGGCGGTGCCGGCGATCTCGACGGTCAGGTCGATGGGGAAACCAAAGGTGTCGTGCAGCTTAAAGGCAACGTCGCCCGGAAGGACAGTACCCTCGGCAAGCGCGGCCAGGGCCTCGTCCAGGTAGACGCGACCGTTGTCGAGCGTCGTGGAGAAACGCTCCTCCTCGGAAGCGACGATACCCTTGACGAGCGCGACGTTCTTGAGCAGCTCGGGATAGGCCTCGCCCATCTGGGCGTTGACCTCATCAATGAACTTGGTCAGGAAGGCGCCCTCGATGCCCAGCAGACGACCGTGGAACACGGCGCGGCGGAGCAGGCGGCGAAGAACATACTCGCGACCCTCGTTACCGGGGAGAATGCCGTCCGAGATCATAAAGTCGACGGCACGAGAGTGATCCGCGATGATGCGCAGGGAGCGGCTGGCACCGGAGTAATCGTCGGCGTCATAGGACTTGCCGCTGATCTTCTCGCCCAGCTTGATGAGGTGCTGCATCAGATCGCCGTCGTAATTAGCGGTCTTGTGCTGCATGATGGCGGCCATGCGCTCCAGACCCATGCCCGTATCGAGGTTGCGGTGCGGCAGCTCCGGCATGGAGCCGTCCTCCTGGCGGTCGTACTGGGTAAACACGAGGTTCCAGAACTCAAGGAAGCGATCGCAGTCGCAGCCGGGCTTGCATTCGGGGCTGCCGCAGCCGACCTCCTCGCCCATGTCAAAGTAGATCTCGGAGCACGGACCGCAGGGGCCGGTGGGGCCAGCGGCCCAGAAGTTGTCGTCCTCGCCCAGGCGGGAGATGTGATCCTCGGCAACGCCCAGGGAGCGCCACACGTCATGGGTCTCGTCGTCCTCGGTAAAGACGGTGAAGTACAGGCGATCGAGCGGCAGCTTGAACTCCTTGGTAATGAGCTCAAAGGCCCAAGCGCAGGCCTGCTGCTTGGAGACGCCACCAAAGGAGAAGTCGCCGAGCATCTCAAAGAAGGACAGGTGACGGCCGTCCTCGCCGATGCAATCGATGTCGTTGGTGCGGACGCACTTCTGGCAGGAGATTGCGCCGATCTCCTTCATGGTCTTCTTGCCCTGGTAATACTCCTTAAACTGGTTCATGCCGGCGTTGGCAAGCAGCAGCGAAGGATCGTCGGGGACGAGGGACGAAGAAGGATAGAGCTTAAGACCGCGCTCCTCAAAGAAGTTGAGGAACTTAGAGCGAATCTCGGCCGTAGTCATTGACGGGTAGTCAGCACTCATAGAGGGAATCTCCTCGGTTTCACATCGAAACAGTTCAAACGTAACGATATTACCATCCCACCGCGCCTGTGCAAAAAAGAGGGCCGGCACAATGCCGGCCCTTCAGCGAAATTGCATGTTAGCGCGTATGAATGTTAGCCCGAATTACCCCGCTACTTGTCGTCATCGTCCATGGAGCCGTCGATGCCGGTTTTGGTGTCGTCATCCGTGTTGGAATCGTCATCCTTGGCGAAGGGGTTCTTGAAGAAGCCCGTGGCATCGGGCTGCAGGTCCGAAAGCTTGATCCAAGGATTATCGAGCTCGGGCTTGGGCATAGCTTTAGCCTCGGGCGCAGTCTCGTTACCGATGAGCTCGGACTCATAGATGAACGTATCGTCCCCAAGCGCGTCGTAGGCGGCGACCGGGTTGCCCTCGGCATCGCGATACGGCGTGCCCTTAAACACGGCGCCGTCATAGGCCACAAGTTGGCGGCCGGTCTCATTCTCGAAGTAGTACACGAAGATACCCTTGAGGGCCGCACACAGCGGGATGGCAATAATCATGCCGATGGGGCCCATGAGTGCCGAGCCAATAACGAGCGCCGTGAGGCTCATGATGGGATGCACCTGCACCGAGCTCTGCATGACCTTAGGCGAAATCACGTTATCGGTGACGTTTTGCGCGACCATCGTCACGATGAGCGTCCACAACGCCAACATGGGGCTGAACATGAAACCGAGCACTGTGGCGATTGCCGCGCTCACCCAGGGGCCGACGACCGGAACCAAATGCATGATGCCGGTAAAGATAGCCATGAGCGCCGCATACGGATGGCCGATAATCATAAAACCAATAAAGGCAAGGAAACCACCGCAGATGGACGTCACGACCATACCGCGCATGTAGCCGCCGACAGAGCGAGAAAGGATGGCGACCATAAAGCGGTACGAAGTCTCCTTCTCCTGACCGATGATGGTGCAAATCTCGTGATGCATGCGAGGATAATCGCAGGCCATCCAGTAGGCAAGCACCAGACCAAGGAAGATCACGAACAACTGCGAGGCCGTATTGGTGATGAGCGGGAACACACCGCGGCCAAGCTCGGCAGCGATCTGAGACACATACTTCGATGCCACGGTAACCAGCGACGAAAGATTATCGTCCAAATACTCCATGAGCGGCGTGTTGTTGAGCGTCTTGACATGCGAGACCATCTCGTTGAGGTCGCCACCCGCAACACGAAGCTGCTCGGGCAGGCGGCTCAGGACTTCCATGATCTGACCAAAGAGAATCGGCGACAAGATGCAAACGACACCGACGAGCACGGCAACAACAACAATAAGCGCGATAAGCGAACCGATGCCGCGATTCACGCCATGGTGCTCAAGCCAGTTGGTGATCGGGGACATCACAAAAGCAATGATGGAGCCGACGGCAAGAAACTCAATAACCGGTGCCAGGATGCCCATAAGGTTAAAGATGACGGCAGCGATGACAATGCAGCCGACAACAGCCCAAATGCGAAGCGTCAGAATGCGGGTATCGCGCAGCGTGCGGTCTGTTTGTTGGGGGTGCTCACTCATGAACGAATCATCACTCCGTCGGGGTCAATCTTATCCTGAATCTTCTTGAGGGTGCGGCGCAACAAGCGCGAGACCTGCACCTGCGAGATGCCCAGCTTCTTGGCGATCTCGATCTGGGTCATGCCCTTTACAAAGCGCAGCTCGATGACTTCGCGCTCGCGCGGCGAGAAATCGCGGATGGCCTCTTCAATGACCAGACGGTCATCGGTAAAGTCGAGCTCGTTGTCGTCGTCGGCGTAACGGTCAAGAATCGAGGGCGCATCGTCGGAATCGGACGCACCAGGAGCCTCAATGGGCACCGAGGTATAGGCCGAAGACGATTCCATAGCCTCCAGGACCTCGTCGACGGTCACGTCCAGGTACTCAGCGATTTCTTCGACCTTGGGCGAGCGCTGCAACTCGTTGGTAAGCTTGTCGGTAGCCTGGTTAACCTTGGCAGAAAGCTCCTGCAGGCGACGAGGCACGCGCACGCTCCAGCCCTTGTCACGGAAGTGACGCTTGATCTCGCCCAAGATGGTGGGCGTGGCAAACGTGGTGAACTCGAGTCCGCGCTCAGGGTCAAAGCGGTCGATTGCCTTGAGCAGGCCCAAATAGCCAACCTGCATCAGGTCGTCGAGCGGCTCGCCGCGATTCTTAAATTTGTTGGCAAGGAACCTTACCAGGTTCATGTGGGACATGACGAGCTGCTCGCGGGCGTCCGGATCACCGGTCTCCTTGTAGCGACGAAACAGCTCGCGGGTTTTCTCCTTGTCCCAAGCGGTCTTGCCGCTCCGGGAACGTTCGGTCATATTAGATATCCGCCTTGAGATCGAGGGAAAGCGTCAGGGGCGCCGCAGTCTTTTCGTAGGAATCGCACACGCTCGCGAGGATGAGCTCGGCATACACCGCAGCCTGGTCGTTTTCATCAACCGTAGCCTGGTCTCCAAAGGTAATAGTCATGCCAACGTGAGTCTCATCGACATCGAATTTGATGGTGATGTCGTCGCAGTCGACCGCGGTGCACCCAAAGATGAAAGCCTCCTCGGCAGCCATGCGGATGTCCTCGATGCGATCGACAGACATGGAGCACAGGGCACCAACGTTAGCTGCCGTCATGCGCACAAGGCGAGCGAGACGCGGGTCGCCGGCAACGGTCAGCGTGATGGGGCAGGTTGCTTCGCTACTCATCGCAGGACTCCTCAGAGGACTCGGCGGGCGTATAGGTGTAATACTGAGCCGTCTTGGCTGCGGGCTTCTGAGCCGCATCCGCACCATCGGCGGCCTCGTCCTCGGCCTCACCGATCAGAACGCGCTCGATAGGCTGCTCGGCCTCGGCGGCGGCAGCGGCTAGCTTACGATCGGCATCGGCTGCAGGAGCCTTCACCTTATTGAAGAGCTTCTGCACGGCGCCGGCCGCAGAATCTGTCACGCTCGATACGGCATTACTGGCCTCGGCCATACTGCCCGTGACCTCGGAGATGTCGCGAACGACCGCCTCAACCTCAACGAGGTTGGACGTCAGGGCGTCAACGGCAGTCTTGCTCGACTTGAGGAGCGGCTCCATCTGGGCAAGTGCCGGCGTAAGCTCGTCAACAGCGCCATCAAGCTTTGCCACCACGGGCTGCGCCTCGGCAATCGTATTGTTGAGGTCAGTTACCGTCTTGTCGAGCGAGTCGACAACGGTGCGGGTTTTGCGCAGGGTGAGCGCAAGCTCAACGATAGCCCACACGCCGGCAACGGCGAGCAGCAGCAAGGCGATTTGAATGGGACTCATACAAGCCTCCCAAAGGAATCGAAATACAGACGTTGTTCATGGTACCCCAAAGGGGACAGAAGATTCCCAAAAGCTTACTTTGGCGCCCTGCCGCTACGGTCGCGCTCGCTTTGCTCCACACGCCATTCTTCCCAACCGCGGCCGGCAGGCTGCCAAAAGGCACCACGCTCCAGGCCTTCGGGCAAATAGCGCTGGTCGACCCAACCTTCGGGATAATCGTGTGGGTACTTGTATACACCGTACTCGTCGCTGCCGGGACGGTGACGATCGCGAAGATAACTGGGCACCTCGCGCAATCCGCTACTATGGATATCGGCCAGCGCCGCATCGATCGAAGCCTCGCACGCGTTGGATTTAGGCGCCAAGCACACATAGAGTGCAGCCTGAGCCAGGTTAATTCGGCACTCGGGATAGCCAATGACCTCGGCAGACTTAAACGCGGCTTGCGCCACCAAAAGTGCCTGCGGATCGGCATTGCCAACATCCTCAGAAGCCTGAATCATAATGCGGCGGGCGATAAACTTAGGATCCTCCCCCGCGTCGATCATGCGCGCGAGCCAATAGATCGTGGCATCGGGGTCGCTGCCGCGCATGGACTTGATGAACGCACTGATAATGTCATAGTGCATGTCACCGTTTTTGTCATACGAAAAACCGCGGCGCGGGTTGGCAATCTTCACGTCATCGACGGTGATGGGATAACGCTCCCCCGCCGCCGGCGCTGGCGTCCCTTCGGTATCGGGACGCGTGACGGCAATCTCGCTCGCCAGCTCGAGCGTCGTCAGGGCAGAGCGCGCATCACCCGCGGCCAGCGTGCAGATGGTCTTGACCGTATCATCATCGGCAGAAAACTTTCCGTTCAAGCCCTGTGGTGCCTCGAGCGCACGCTCAATAAGCGTGGCGATATCCTCATCCTTCAGATGTTCAAGCTCCACCACGCGTCCGCGCGACAACAGTGCCGAATTGACCTCGAAGTACGGGTTCTCGGTCGTGGCGCCGATCATAATGACGGTACGGTTCTCAACCGCATGCAGCAACGCATCCTGTTGCGACTTCGAAAAGCGATGAATCTCGTCGATGAATAGAATGGTGCGACGGTCGTAGGTATTCAGGCGCGTCTTGGCCTCGTCAATCACGCGGCGCAAGTCCTTCACGGTGCCCGTCACGGCGCTGACCTCGACAAACTCGCTCTTGGTATGGTTGGCGATAATGTGGGCCAGCGTCGTCTTGCCCGTACCGGCCGGCCCGTACAGAATCACGCTCGACAGCACGTCGTGCTCGATCGCGGCACGCAACCATGAGCCCTTACCGACGGCCTTTTGCTGGCCCACATACTCATCGAGCGAATTGGGGCGCATGCGAACCGCAAGCGGCGCATTCTGAAAGGAACGCTCGCGCGTCGAAACAGAAAAAAGGTCGTCCATAGCCATCCCGTGCATCATTCAAAAACGTTTTCCACTAACAGTATACCGAATTTATACGAACTACCGTTCGTTAATATAGGTACGGTGCGGAAACTTTAGACCCGGGAACAGCTTGCTCGTCAGCTCGCAGAAATAACCGTCCGTCATGCTAGCGATATAATCCACCACGGCTTGGTCCTTGTCGTCCTGCCAGGCATAGGCGCGATCGTAGTAGGAAAGCTGCTGCTCAATGCGCGAAATATGGTGCTTAAAGATGTAAGAGGACTCGTCGCCACTTTTTAGATCCCACAGGCAACGGTCGTAGAGCTTTACGAACGCCTCGCGCAGCTCCGCCTCGGAATCGCCTTCGATACCGCCCTTGCTATAGATCTTCTCGTAGTTCTCGTGCTTGGCTCGGCGAATTTCCTCAAACAGGTCCTCGCTCATCTCGATACGCGGCTTACCATAGCTGTGCTCAACGATATCGATGGAGGCATGCGTTAGGATCCAACTGTTGTAGGCGCCGCCCCGGCCATCATCAAAAGCGTCGGGCGAAAGCAGGCCCGCCGCGATCGCATCCTGACGGTCACGACCGACGTAGGCAAGAATATCCGAGATGCGAACGACGCAGCCCTCGAGCGTCATGGGACGCAGGTGCCCAATGGCGCCATAGCCCGTGGCGATGCAGTCCTCGACCGCCTGATCGAACTGGTCAAAGGAGCCCATATCCGACAATTCAAACACGCGCTGCTCGTACTCGCCGTTATGGCATAGCACGCCGTCGAGCGTCTGGAGTGACACGTTGCGGCCGTACAGCGCGTCGAGCACGCGGACCGACTGCACGTTATGGAAAAAATAACGCCCCGTACGCTCATGATAGATATCGTTGAGGAAGCGCTCGCCGGCATGGCCGAAAGGCGTGTGTCCCAAGTCGTGGCCCAGGCCAATCGCCTCGATCAGATCGCAATTGAGCCCCAGGGCGCGACCGATATCGCGCGCAATGCGGGAGACAAGCTGCACGTGCAAACCGCGGCGTGACAGATCGTCATTGCTACGGAAGCTAAAGACCTGCGTTTTGCCTGCATAACGGGTGTACGCCGGAAGATGAAGTATCTTTTCGGTATCGCGCATAAACGCCGGACGCATAAGCGTGCCTTTGTCGGAGGCGCGATCAATACGACGAATGACCTGATCGTCGTTGCAACGATACGGGTTAACATAGCCCGAAGCACGATCGGTGGCAATGCGCTCGAAAAGTTCGGGCGACAACGCCGAGGGAATACGGTCCATGCGCGCCTTAATGACGGCCGTTTCTTGATTAGTTGCCATGGCATGCTCCTTAAGAAGGATGCGCAATCGGTTACAAAGTGCAGCCCACAACCTCGATTATGGCAAAAATCGGCACCAAAAACGGGAGCAATGGCAGGGAGCGCGATTTTGTGATGAGGCAGGAGAGGGCCAGGACCAGGAGCGCGACGGCAAATGCCACGATGCCACCCATAGGGTCGAGCGTGCAAAGCGCGAAAAGTGCCTTAGCATCTCCCATGCCGATGCCCGGGGTTTGGCGAAGACGACGCCAGAGGGACTCAGTCAGCACGAGAGCAAGATACACGATGACAGCAAGACCTGCGTGGTCAAGCGCTGTGTTCAAACCGAGATCGAACCAAACACCCGCTAACGCCGCCACCGCACACGCGCCGGCAAGCGAATTCGGGAACCGCCGATCACGAGCATCGATAACGGCGCCAGCAATAGCAAACAACCAAAACGGGATATAGACCATCGAACGCCTCCTTGAGTTACATCGCAAAAACAAAAACCACCACAAAGGTGCCTGTCCCCTTTGTGGTGGTTTTAGTGGTGATTATTTGGCGCCTTGCATGACCTCGTCAAGGGTGACGTTGACGGCGTGCTGCGTCGGCACCCAGTCGACCTTCAGGAACAGCGCAGCCACCGTGATGGGGATATAGCTGAACATAAAGATCGGGAAGGTAAACAGGTTAGTCACCAGGCGCCACTTTTGCGCGCAGTGAATATGCTTGTACTCAAAGATAGTCGTGAGCAGCGCCAGGATGAAGAAAGTCTGGTACATCATCACGAACGTCATGATAAGCGAGGCGGCACAAGCCTGCATCTCGACCTCGGTAGCCAAGAAACCATGCGAAAGGCCACCCACGATCAGGAACGTCGCATTGGCGAGCATGGAGATCAGGGACAGCAGCATGCCCGGAGCGATGGTCATAAACATGTCATATGCGGCAAAGCGATGATAGCGGAACGTCGACTTGACCAGATGCTTGCCGTAGGTAAAAAAGACCTGGTAGAAGCCCTTGGTCCAGCGCATGCGCTGTTTCCAGGACGCCTTAAACGTCACCGGCTGCTCGTCAAAGAACTCCGCCGGCGCATAACCGATGCGGATGCCGTGAATGGCGCAGAACGTGGTGAACTGGATGTCCTCGGTCAGTGTATGGAACTGCCAGCCGTGCATGCCCTCGATAACACTGGCGGAGATAAGGTAGCCCGAGCCCGAGACGGCGCAGGACGTCTTACAGATATTACGCGCGTTGTTGAGGAAGCGGGCCTCACGCAAATACCAGGTGGCGTTGGCAGAGGAAATCCACGAACTGCCGAAGTTCTTGGAGTTACGATAGCTCGTGACCACATGAAAGCCCTGGTCAAAGGCATCATTCATCTTGGAGACGTAATCGCGGGAGATAACATTGTCGGCATCGAAGATAAAGTAGCCCTCAAACGTGTCGGGATACTCGTTGAGAATGCGATCGAAACCAAAGTCCATGACCCAGCTCTTGCCCTTGCGGGCCAGGTCATTGCGCTCGTAAACAATGGCACCGGCCTCGCGCGCGAGCTGCGCCGTGTTGTCGGTGCAAGCATCGGCGACCACGAAGACCTCGATGAGCTCGGACGGATAGTCCTGATCCTTGATAGAGCGTACGAGATTGGCGATCACGGCCTCCTCGTTATGCGCCGCAATGAAGAAGGCATAGCGGTGGAGTTTTTTGGCCTTGGGAGGCGCGACCTCGCCACGAAGAGCGCCAATGACAAAGAAGACCACCTGGTACAGAAAGCAGACCGTGAGCAGCGTAACCACAATCTGGTTGAAGATCACGATGGGTGTGTTGGTTTGTAAAAAGGCGAGCATGCAGGCTCCCGAGAACGCGTTACGTAAACAACCGTATATCTTACCGTAGGCTAACCGAGTTCAAGAAACCATCTAATACTGGTTAGGCTTCGAGCAGACCGAGCTGCGGAACGATTTCGTCGCCGGCGGCAGTGCGGCCGAGCGAGCGCGGGGCTAGGTCATCCAGAACGGCGGCGAGATCCCACGGCAGCTCATCGCGGCACTCAATGTGCTCCCCCGTCACGGGATGATCGAACGCCACACGCCAGGAATGGAGGAATTGCCTGGTCAAACCCTGGTCGGCACGCGCATCGCACTTACCGTAGAGCGGATCGCCCACGCAGGCGTGGTTGATATGGCGCATGTGCACGCGAATCTGATGCGTGCGACCCGTAAACAGGTGGCACTCGACGAGCGTATAGCCATCGTCAAAACGCGTGGAATCGAAGCGCTCGAGGACCCTAAAGGTCGTAATGGCCTGGCGCGCGAAAGGATCGTCCGAAACCGCCATCTTGACACGGTCGCGCGTAGAACGAGCAATGCCGGTGTTAATGGTGCCCTCGTCCATGGCAATGTGGCCGTGGACGAGCGTAATGTAGCGGCGGTCGAGCGTGCGCGTGCGGATGAGATTCTGGAGCGCGCGCTGGGTGTCGTCGTCTTTTGCCGCGAGCATAAGGCCCGAGGTGTCACGATCCAGGCGATGCACGATGCCGGGGCGGTCCTCGCCCTGCACGGTGCCCAGATGGTCAATGCCACAGTGATAGACCAAGGCGTTCGCAAGGGTGCCGCTCTCGTGGCCATGGGCGGGATGGCACACCAGACCGCGCTGCTTGGAGAGCACGATGAGGTAGTCGTCCTCGTAGCGGATATCGAGGGGAATGGCCTCGGGAATCACATCGGTGGGATCGTGCGGCTCGGGCAAATCGACCGAAATACGGTCGCCGGAGCGCACGACATACTTTTTTGACAGGCATGTCTCGCCGTTGACGGCAACGGCACCGCCCTCGATCAGATGCGCGCAGGCAGAGCGCGTAGGGCAGCCGTCATTAGCGCCCAGATAGGCGTCAAGACGCTGACCAGCGGCATCGTCGGCAACAAGGATATGGATGTCGGCCATTAGCGCTCGCTCCTTTCGCGAATCTTGCGGGCACGCTCCCCACGCTGCTGGGCCTTGCGCTTAGCGCGGGCCTCGTCACGGGCGTTGAGCTCGGCGGTCGCGTCGACCTCACGGGCCGCAGGACTCAAGAACATGTAGCCGATGAGGGCAAGCACCACACCGACCGTAATGCCGACATCGGCCACATTGAAGACGGGGAAGTCGATGAAGGTGGTGGCAATAAAATCGGTCACAAAGCCAAAAGCCAGACGGTCGATCGCATTGCCAATGGCGCCGCCCACGACCATAGCCATGCCCACAACCTCAAAGCGAGCAAGCTGGGGCGCGCGAAGCAAGTACACCGCGATCGCAACGATAACGACAAACGCCAGCACGGCAAACGCGAGGCCATGTCCCTCGCCCATGCTAAAGGCAGCACCGATGTTACGCACAAAAAGGAAGTCGATCACACCGGGGATAACAGTCACATGCAGAGCATCGCCAACGGCACGAACCGCAAGCTTGGTCAGCTGGTCAACAAGCAGCACGGCCAACGCCACCCCACCAGCAACGCCCAGGCGCCAACGCAAAGGCGGCGTCATATCCGCACCACGACCCAAAGAAATCCCCTACCCTCAAAGCTCAAATAACGTTAAGTGCAATTAACCATCTTATATTGCCACACGCAGAACGCACGACATATCCACCAACGCAAGCGAAATAACCAGCTAAAAACGAAAGCGGCATTCCGAAAAACGGAATGCCGCTTTTATTCAGCGGAGCAAATGGGCCGAAGGCGCCCAAATTCTCCCTATAACTAAAATGCCGAGTTACCGTGCCTTAAAGGGCATTCGCGCACCTCTTACAGATATGAGCGTGGCCGTTGTACTCGCCGACGGTGGTGCGGTAGTTCCAGCAACGGTCGCAGCACTCGCCCTCGGCAGCCTCGATGGCAACGGAGAGCTCCTCGCCCTGGGTCAGTTCAACAGCGGAGACGATGTAGAACTCGGCCAGGTCGACGGCCTTGTCGCCGGTCAGCAGCGCGTACATCTCGGCGGGAACGACCGCCTTGACGCGGACCTGCTGGCTCTTGGTGAAGGTGCCGGCGGAGCGGGCGTCCTCAAGGGCCTTGGTCACGGCGCTACGGAGCTCGAGTGAACCCTCGAGCACGCCCTCAAACTCATTGGCCTCGTCGATCGTGATGGGCGACTTGTACCAATCGAGCAGCGCGGCGTACTTCTGATGATCGACGCAGCCGGCGGGCGCATAGGCCATGGCCTCGTCGACCGTGTAGGACAGGATCGGCTGCAGGTCGCGCATGAGCATCGAGAAGAGCTCGGCCAGCACGGTTTGGGCGCTGCGACGCTCGAGCGAGCCGGGCTTCTCGCAGTACAGACGGTCCTTCAGGGCGTCGAGGTACACGTTGGAAAGCTCGGTCACCACGAAGTCGTAGAGTGCACGGTAGGCACGCGGGAACTCGTAGCTGGCGTAGGCGTCGTCAACCTCGGCCTGGACCTGGGTCAGGCGGGCAACCATGAGCTTGTCGAGCGGCAGCAGGTCGGCAAAGGCGACGCCGTCGGTCTCGGGCTCAAACTGACCCTCGAGCTCGGAGAGCAGGAAGCGCAGCGTGTTGCGGAAACGACGGTAGGCATCGGACGTACGGGCGAGAATCTCGTGGTCGATGGACACGTCGGAGCTGGTATCGACGGATGCAACCCAAAGGCGGATGATGTCGGCGCCCATCTCGTCGCAGACCTTGTTGGGGTCGATGACGTTGCCGAGCGACTTGGACATCTTGCGGCCCTGTCCGTCGAGCGTGAAGCCCTGCGAGACGACCGCCTTGTACGGAGCATGGCCGTTGGCGCCCACCGAGGTGAGCAGCGAGCTCTGGAACCAACCGCGGTGCTGGTCGGAGCCCTCGAGGTACACATCCGCCGGATACTCCAGCTCGGGACGGTACTCGCAGACGGCCTTCCAGGAGACGCCGGAATCCCACCACACGTCGAGGATGTCCTTATCGGCCTTGAGGTGATGGCCACCGCACTTGGGGCAGACGCAGGCCTCGCCAAGATAGCTCTTGGGAGCGTCGGTGAACCAGGCGTCGGAGCCCTTCTCGTGGAAGAGCTTGATGACGGCGTCGAGCGTGGCGTCGTTCATGACCTTCTCGCCGCAGTCGGCGCAGGTGTAGCTGGGGATAGGCACGCCCCAGTTGCGCTGGCGGCTGATGCACCAGTCGGGACGCTGCTCGACCATGGCACCGATGCGGTTGGCCGCGTGGGCCGGATACCACTTGACGTTCTCACGGACCTCCTTGCCGGCCTGCTCGCGCAAACCGGTCTTGTCCATCGAGACAAACCACTGGTCGGTAGCACGGAAGAGCACCGGGTGCTTGCAGCGCCAGCAGTGCGGATAGCTGTGCGTGATCTTCTTCTCGAGGACCAGGGTGCCGCGCTCGCGCAGGAACTCGATGATGTGCGGGTTGGCCTCGTCGGTATCCATGCCACTGAAGGGGCCACCGGTACCAAACTCCTCGCCGGTGTAGAACTTGCCGTCGTCATCGACCGGCATGCAGATGTCGGTGATGCCCTCCTTGAGGCAGGCAAAGTAGTCATCGACGCCGTGACCGGGCGAGTTGTGGACGATACCGGTACCGTCATCGACACCGACGTAATCGGCCAGCAGCGCCACGCCCTCAACGCCGTCAAAGATCGGCTGCTTGTAGTGGATGTGGTGGAAGGTCTCGGCGGGAACCACGTAGGGCTTGCCGTCGACCATGACCGGGGTGTACTCCCAGCCAAACTCCTCGCAGCACTTGGGAGCCAGGTCCTCGAGCATGACCTCGGCGCGGCCGTCGTGCTCAACGGCGACATAGGCGGCGCCGGGCTTGAGGGAAACGGCCTGGTCGGAGGGGATGGTCCACGGGGTAGTCGTCCAGATGATGAAGTCGACCGGGCCGTCGAAGTTCTCGAGGCCGGCGGGCTTGGAGGTCATCTCAAAACGAACGAAGATGGAAGGGCTCGTCTCGTCGGAGTACTCGATCTCAGCCTCGGCCAGCGCGGTGTGACAGTGCTTGCACCAATGAACCGGCTTGTGGCCGCGATAGATCATGCCCTTATCGAACATGGCCTTGAAGACCTCGATGTCGGCGGCGTCATGCTGGTGATAGAGCGTCAGATATGGGTTGTCCCAGTCGCCGAGCACGCCCAGGCGACGGAAGCCGGCCTTCTGCAGCTCGATGTTCTCGACAGCGAACTTGTTGCAGAGCTCACGGATCTTGGCCGTGGAAGTCTGGTTGAACTTCTCGGTGCCGAGCTTCTCCTCGACCTTGTGCTCAATCGGCTGACCGTGGCAGTCCCAACCGGGGACATAGGGAACCTCATAGCCCTGCATCATCCAGTAACGGTTGATCATGTCCTTGGAGATCTTGTTCATGGCGTGGCCGATGTGGATCGGGCCGTTGGCGTACGGAGGGCCGTCGTGCAGCACGAACTTCTTGTGACCCTCGTTCTTCTTCAGAACCTGCTCGTAGACCTTGTTGTCCTGCCAGTCCTTGAGTCGCTTGGGCTCGGACTTGGAAAGACCGGCACGCATGGGAAAACCGGTCTTGGGCAGATTCATCGTCTGCTTGTACTCGTTTGCCACGGTACCCCTTTCATGTCGTGGGCGCGCACGCCCTCTGGGCACCAAAAAAGCGCCCGTCCCTACAAGCTGGGACGAAGCGCCACAAACGGGCTGCACGCCCGCAAAAGCTCTTCGCTTAACCACCCAGCTTAGATGCCCTCGCCCGCGTATTCGCGCGCTCGCATCCGTTACTCGGCTGGTCTGTATCGACGACCATCTCGGCGATGTCTACTAAGACGAACCTACGCGGCACGTCCGTTGGGACCGCAGCTCCGGGGTGATTTTCATCGGTCGCATGCACGGGTTCTCAGCGCTCCCCGCTCTCTGTAGCATGCGGACGGCCGACTACTCGTCCCCATCAACGCTTATGCGGAGTATGCTAGCACGTTCCGCACCGGCGAAAAACCCTCAACACTGGTTTTATACGTTCGAAATTTCTTGCGGCCGTGGACCTTCTCTTGGAGCAAAATACCTGTAAGCACTTTATCGAACGAAAGAAGATTGCTATGCGCACGATCGGAATGAGCGACTATACCGTTGGCGAAGACTGCTTTGACGAGCTGCACGGCGCGTTGGCCGAGTACGGAGCAACCAAGGTCGCCATCATTGGTGGTAAACGAGCACTGGCCGCAGCACTTCCCGGTATCGAAGCTGCGCTGGCAGGTACCGACGTCGAGATTCTGGAGACGCGCGTCTACGGCACCAACAGTACGCGCGCAAATATCGCCAAGGTCGTAAACTCCCCCGCCTGCCAGGAAGCCGACGTGCTCATCGCATGCGGCGGCGGCAAGGCGCTCGATACCGTGAAGACCGCAGCCATCGAGCTCAAGAAGATCGTCTTTACGGTGCCGACGATCTGCTCCAACTGCTCGGCCGCGACCGCCATTGCCGTTGTCTACAACGACGACGGCTCGCTCGAAGGCTATTCGTACCCCAACCGCCCCGCGCACATCTTCATCAACCCCAAGATCATCGCCGAGGCTCCGGCGGAGTACTTCTGGGCGGGCGTGGGCGATGCCCTGTCCAAGCAGCCCGAGGTCGAGTACGCCACGAGCGCCGGCAACCTGGAGCACACCGCAGGTCTTGGCCTGGCGCTCGCACACACCTGCTCCGAGCCGCTGTTTACCTATGGCGTGCAGGGTCTTGAGGACGTTCGCCAGAACCTGTCGACCGAAGCCGTCAAGCAGATCGCGCTCGATATCGTGGTCAACACGGGCTACGTCTCCAACCTGACCAACCAAAATGATTACTACTACAACTCGAGCGTGGCGCATGCGTTCTACAACGCCACCTGCAGCATTCCGCGCGAGGGTACCTACCTGCATGGCGAGGTCGTGAGCCTGGGCGTGCTGGTGCTGTTTGCCTACACGGGCGATACCGAGAACCTTGAGCGCTACTCAGCCTTTAACAAGCAGATGGGACTGCCCGTGACGCTTGAGCAGGTCGGGCTTTCCGAGGCCGATATTCCGGCCCTGTGCGAGTACGCGCACACCACCAACGAGTGGAAGCAGGGAAACCCCGAGCCCTTCACCGACGAAAAGTTTGCCGCCGCCATCAAGGCTGCCAACACCTACGGCCACACGCTCCTCGCCTAACCTACCAAAACCGCCACAAAGGGGACAGGCACCTTTCTGGTGGTTTTATATTGCTCCAGCATTCAGTTCGTACTCGGAACGGTAAACAGGAACGAACAGAGGCAGGGTATCATCGTGGTGATGGTATCCTGCCTTTTGTTTTGCGGGATCAAGGTCGCTTTATGCGAACTTGATCACCACTTATATGGCGCATTGATGGCAATTGCTTCGTACGTGCATACCGGGAGCCTGTACACCTCTGGCAAGGCGTAACACACTAGACTTTGTTCCAAAGTCCGCGTGCTAAGGGGGCAGGCCCCTTAGAATTCCTGTGGAGTGTGTACGCACGTACGCAGGAAAACGGCAAAATTTCGCTATATCAGGGCGTTCTTTCATTGGAGAGTATGGTTTACACGGCTTAGTTCAACAAATAAGAATTTATATATAAAGGAGAATATTGATGAAACTGTTTTTATGTTCTCACTTTTCAAGTGTAGGAAGTCTGATAAAGGAAGAAATTGAAAATAAAAAAATCGCATTTATTCCAACAGCTTCGCTGCGTGAAGGCTACACCGGTTATGTCGGCTCGGCTCGAAAATTATTCAAAAAGTTGGGAGCAATCGTAACTGAAATTGATATTTCAACGGAGGCTTATTCAACGATACAGTCTGTTTTTGAAGAAGCAGATGTGATATATTTTACCGGCGGAAATTCTTTCTTTCTTATGGACCAGCTCCGTAAAACGGGAACTGATGGGCTGCTGAAAAAGGAATTGGCAAATGGAAAATTGATGATCGGCGAGTCGGCAGGCGCAATTATATGCGCTCCAAGCATCCAATATATCGAGCAAATGGATGAAAAGCCGGAGGACTACTCACAAGAAGATGATGCAGGGCTTGATTTGATTGATTTCTATGTTCTTCCGCATTATCTTACAGCACCATTTAAGAAAGTTACCGAGAAAATAATGACTGAGTTTTCGGATTTGAATCTATGCCCAATTAACAACCGTCAGGGAATTGTAATTGATGGTGAAGGTTCAAAGGTAATTTGCAAAGACTAATTTGAATATTTCAGTTTGCTGTACTCGTTCCTAGCAGGGTTTGGGGCAGGCACGCCCCAACAAGAAGCTGTCCCAAAGGGGCAAGAATGGGGACTGCGGACGATTTCTTGGACCGTTACGCGGCCCTTCCCAGCGCGGAGCGGAACTCGGCCGGCGTGCGGCCACCGAGCGCATCGCTGCGCCTCTCCGTATTGTATCGACCGATCCAGCCCCCGAGCTCCTCGATGAAGCTGGCGGGGGTCCAATCCGACCAGTCCCTGCCGTACCAGAACTCCTTCTTGAGCAGGCCGAAGAAGCCCTCCATCGCCGCGTTGTCCGGGCTGCAGCCCTTGGCGGACTGGATTGGCTACACTGATGTGGACAGTTCCGGGAGGGGCGCAAGAGACGGGAAGGCCGTGTGCGCGTTCCTGCGCGAGGGCCGCGGGGAGGGGTTGCCTGGGTACGGCGCCTGTCAACTCGGTCTACGTCTTTGATGACCGGGTCGTACTCAATATCAACTTCACGGATGATGCCAAAACGGTCACCCGTGAGGAAGTGTTGGGTTCGAGTGCTATGGACAATGTTCAAGCATGCTGGAATCGAACTCGCTAGCCGGAATCACACGGTACCCGTGACGCAGCAGCAGATCGACAAAAACACCGTTGCCTGCTGTGAGGGTGCCGCTGAATGTTCCATCGTAGATGCGGCCGGCACCGCACGAGGGACTGCGATCCTGAAGAATACACGCGGCAATCTCAGACGGGCCACCCGCCTGCTCGCACATATCGAGTGCGCGCTGGGCGCCCAGGCAAAACTCGCGATCGACCGACACGCCCTCGCAGGTACGGACCTCGCCGTTCACAATCTCGGACGGCTTACGCGGTGTGGGCAGACCGCCAAAGACCTCGGGGCACACCAACAGGACCTCGATCCCCGTACGCTCGCAGGCCTCGACCAACGCGTGGTGGTAATTATCGAGCCCGTTATACTTACAACTCTCACCCATCAAGCAGGCGCTCACCACGATCTTCATTTCCATCCCTCTCAAGCAAAACGCCCCATTTGAGATAGAAACTCAAATGGGACGTCGGCGTTTACTGGCTCGGCCGCGGCTTTACTGCTGCTTAGGCATCAGCGGATTCTCGCGCGTGAGGAGATTCATGAACTCCTCGCCCGTGATCGTCTCCTTCTTGTAGAGATAACGAGCCAGCTCGTGGAGCTTGAACTTGTTCTCCTTCAGGATCTGCAGGGCGCGATCGTGCGCGTCCTCGATCAGCTTGGCGACAATCGCGTCCACACGCTCGGCCGTGCCGGGGGCGCAGGTGAGCGACGTGTCCTGGTTGAGGTACGCATTCTGGACGGTACCGAGCGCCATCATGCCAAACTCGTCGGACATACCAAAGCGAGTCACCATGTTGCGGGCGAGCTTGGTTGCCTGCTCGATATCGTTGGCGGCACCGGTCGTCATCTCGCCAAAGATGAGCTCCTCGGCCGCACGGCCGCCACAATAGACGGCGAGCTTGTCCAAGACCTCCTGGCGCGTCGTCAGGAAGCGCTCGTCCTCCTCGACCTGCATGGTGTAGCCCAGAGCACCACTCGTGCGCGGCACGATGGTGATCTTAGTGACCGGGGCAGAGCCCTTCTGGCGGGCGGCAACGATGGCATGGCCGATCTCGTGGTAGGACACGACCTGCTTCTCATGGTCGGACAGCACCGTGGACTTACGCTGCTGACCAGCAATGACGACCTCAACCGACTCCTCAAAGTCGTCCTGGGTCGCGCGTTTACGACCCTCGCGGACCGCGCGCAGGGCGCCCTCATTGATGATGTTGGCCAGGTCGGCACCCGAGGCGCCGGGCGTGGCGCGGGCAATCGCGGTCAGGTCGATCGGCGGCTGCGTCTTCACGCTCTTGGCATGCAGCTCAAGAATGTTCTTACGTCCGGTCAGGTCGGGCAGCTCAACGGGGATGCGGCGGTCAAAACGACCGGGGCGCAACAGGGCGGGATCGAGGCTGTCGGGACGGTTGGTTGCGGCGAGCACAACGATACCCTTGTGGTTATCGAAGCCGTCCATCTCGGTCAGCAGCTGGTTGAGCGTCTGCTCGCGCTCGTCGTTGCCGCTAAAGCCACCGCCATCGCGCTTCTTGCCGATGGTATCGATCTCATCGATAAAGACGATGCACGGGGCCTTTTCCTTGGCCTGCTTAAACAGATCGCGAACCTTAGCGGCGCCACGGCCGACGAACATCTCGACGAACTCAGAACCAGAAATACTAAAGAACGGAACGCCCGCCTCGCCGGCAACGGCCTTGGCAAGCAGGGTCTTACCCGTACCCGGAGGGCCGACAAGGAGGGCACCGCGCGGCAGCTTGGCGCCGATCTCCTCGTAGCGCTGCGGCTTCTCCAGAAAGTCGACGACCTCCTTGAGGGACTCCTTGGCCTCTTCCTGGCCGGCGACGTCCTTAAAGGTCACGCCCACATCCTTGGAGGCGATCACGCGCGCGCCGGACTTGCCCAATCCGCCGCCGCCAAAACCACCGCCGCCAAAGTTCATCGACGGGCCGTCATCGCCCATAGCCTTCTTCATGCGGCGGTTGAGCCACCAGCCAATCAGGAAGAAAATCGCCATGGGAAGAATGAGCGTGATCAGGTAGTAGGTCATCAGGCCCGAGTTTTTATCGGGAACGACCGATTCCAGGGACGCACCGGATTCAAGCACGCGATCGGTAAAGCCCGCATCGTTCGGCACACCGGTCGTCTTGTAGGCGATGTTCTCGTCCTCGCCCTTTTTGGTGTAATAAATCGTGTAATCGTCCGTGTTGTATTCGACCTTGTCGACACTCTTCTTATCGAGCGCTTTGACAAAGGTCGAATAATCGGTCTTCGTAATCTGCTGCGTGTGACCGATGTTGGGGAACAGAACGGTCGAGAGCACGAGGTAGACGACGAAGGCGATGAGCACGTAGAGGATCATATTCCGTCTACGTTTGTTGTCATCCATCTCCATCTGCTTGAACTCCATCTACTGGGGTTGATAATGCTATCTAGAATACCCAACCCAGACGGCGATAAACCGACGCCGGGCACGAAAGGACAGAGATGGCATCACTGGAAGTCGGCAAGGTTCAAATCTACACGGGCGACGGAAAGGGCAAAACCACGGCCGCCTTGGGACTGGCTTTGCGTGCCACAGGTTATGGTCTCAACGTACTCATGCTGCAGTTTGCCAAGAAGCTGCACTGCGCCGAACACGATGCCGCGCCGCGCCTGGGACTGCGCATTGTGCAGGCCGATCGCGACACGCCCGAGGCTTGCGCCGCGCAGATCATGGAGCTCGCACGCGAGCAGATTAGCCAGGTAGACATGCTGATCTTGGATGAACTGGGAGAAGCCATGCGACGGGGCTTTGTGACGCGCGAAGATGTCGAAGCGTTGATCACGATGAAACCGACCACCACAGAGCTCTTGCTCACCGGCCGCGGCTTGCTGCCCCTCGCCGACCTTGCCGACCTAGTAACCGAAATGCGTCCCATCAAACACTACTTCGACGAAGGCCTCCTAGCCCGCCAAGGCATCGAATACTAATTGATCCGAAGGGGACGGAGGCAAACGGATCATCGACATCACGACGGAGAGCAATGATCCGTTTGCCTCCGTCCCCTACGGATCATTAGGCGGTGGCGCGGCCGAGCCAGTTGCCGCTGTGGTGGTAGATGGTAAACATCGTGGCCGTGATGAGCCAGGTTACGGGGTAAACCAGCAGCAGGTGCTCAAGCGACGGATCGAACGGCATAATCGCAAACACCCAGATCACCCTGAGCACGACGGTGCCAAAAATCGCGAGCATCATAGGCTGGAAGCTCACGCCAGCGCCGCGGATGGAGCCGGACGCGTTTTCGATAATCGAGAAGATCGCGTAGAACGGCGCGATGAAATGAAGAATCGTCGTGGTGTAGGCCGAAATCGAAGCATCGTCGACAAACAGACGCGACAACGGACCCGAGAACACCAGTAGCACGGCAGACAGGCCACCAATGAGCATAAACGACAGCACAAGCGACGTATGGTAGCCCTTGCGCATGCGCTCGTAGTTGCGCGCGCCAAAGTTCTGTGCCGAGAACGTGGTGATCGAAACGCCAAGCGCCTCGGTAACCATCCAGACAATGCCATCCAAACGGCCCGAAAGACCCCACGCCGTGGTGACATCGGCACCAAACGAGTTGACCGACACCTGAATCAAAACGTTGGAAATCGAATACGCAGCAGACTGAAAGCCAAGCGGCAGACCACACGAGATCATGCTCTTACAAATGCCAGGATCAATGCAGAGTTTGGACAGTGAAAGCCGCCACGCACCCGGAGCGTGCATCATACGAATCACGATCATCGTGGCGTTGGAGCAAATGGTCAGCGCCACCGCGATGCCACAGCCCAGAGCCTCCATATGAAGCACGGCAACGAAGATGACATCCAGCACCGCATTAACAAGGCAGCCGGAAGCAATGATCACAGCAGGACCGCGTGTGTCGCCCACGGCGCGCAGCAGCGCCGTTCCCATATTGAGCAGCAGCGCCGCAACCATGGCGGCAAAATAGCAACGAGCATAGGCCACGCCCTCAGCCAATAGTTCATGCGGCGTGTTCATAAGTACCAGCATGGGCTCAACGAACACTATGCCAAGAATCGAGAAAACGATACCGCCCACCAGCGCGAGCGTCATGGCCGTATGGACCGAACGACTCAATCGCTCATCATCGTGCCGACCAAAATACTGACCGGTAATGACCGCGCAGCCAGCGCCAACGCCAACGCAAAAGCCAATGCAGAGCTCGGTGAGCACCATCGTGGCTTGAATGCCACCCAGCGCGAGCTTGCCGCCAAACTGGCCGACGATATACGTACCAATAAGCGTGTAAGCCTGCTGAAAAAACGAGCTAAAGAAGATAGGGACGCACAGCGACAGCAGCTGTTGCCAAATGACACCCTGCGTTACATCGATAGCCGTAGATTTCTTAGCCACACGCCCTCCCCACCAGCGTACGTCAAACAACAAAACGGCAATTTAAGACCAAAGCCAATACCAGCTTAGCACCGACCGGCGTAGGCCGAAACGCCCCGAACCAGAGCCCGGTGCTAACTATCTGCCTAGTGATACAGCCCCGGCTGGTAGTGGTACTCGTTGCTCACATGCGGGCACAGCTGCCAAAAGGCAACAGCGCTTGCCGCGGCCACGTTGAGTGAATCGACCCCATGTGCCATCGGAATACGCACGGCGCGGTCGCAGCCTGCAATGGTCTTGGCGCCCAAGCCAGCACCCTCGGTGCCCATAAAGATTGCCAGGCGGTCAATCTCCTGGAGCGCGGGATCGTCCAGCGACACCGAATCATCCGTCAACGCCATAGCGGCACACGAAAAGCCGGCATCGTGTAGCGCCGCCAGCCCATCATGCGGCCATACGCGCGCTTCGCTGCCAATGCGTGTCCAGGGCACCTGGAACACCGTGCCCATGCTCACGCGGGCCGAGCGACGGTACAGCGGATCGCAGCACGTAGGGCTCACCAAAATGCCATCGACGTTCAGCGCAGCCGCCGAGCGGAATATTGCGCCCACATTGGTATGGTCGACAATGCCCTCGAGCACGCACACGCGCACCGGGCGCTCCCCCGCCGCATCGACGACGCCACCCAAGAACTCGGCTACCGGAATCTGACGTGGACGACGGAATGCCGCGAGCGCACCGCGCGTCACATTGAAGCCCGTCAGCTGCTCCATAAGCTCCATGGAGGCAACGAACACAGGAACCGGACCCGCGCCCTCGCGCACAATCAGGCGCTCAAACAGCGGCATCATCTGGTCGAGCCAGCGCTCGCCCAAAAGAAAGCTCACCGGCTGGTATCCGGCGCGAACCGCACGCTCGATGACCTTGGCACTCTCGGCGATAAAAATGCCCTTCTGCGGCTCCAGCACGCAGCGAAGCTCACGCTCGGTCAGTCGCACGTAGGCATCGAGCCGCTCGTCCTCGAGAGAATCGATTCGCAGCACCTCAACGGCATCAGTCATAGCAGCCAGCCCGCACCCTTCTTTACAGCACATCTATACCAAACGAGGCGACGCTAAGCGCCGCCCCATGCATTCAAACAACCCGATGATACCGTTCACGCCAGACGATTTACGCCTCAACGCGACGATACGTCACGAACTCATAATCGACACCCTCGTCTCCCTCGCCCGAGGCAATCGTGGCAACACCGTCACGCCGCGCAATCTCCCACGCGGGATCGGCATCCAAATCGGGAAAGTACGTATCCACGTCATGCACGCAATGGTTATGCGTAACCTCGGCCTCCACGTAATACGGCAAAAACTGTCGATATACCTCGCCGCCGCCGATTACCCAGGCAACGGGTTCATCGGCAACCGCGGCAAGCGCCTCGTCGATACTATGCACCACGTCGACGCCCTCGGGAGCAAAGTCCTCATCGCGCGTGAGCACGATATTGCGGCGGTTCTTGAGCGGACGTCCGCCGGGAAAACTCAGCAGCGTCTTGCGTCCCATAATGACCGGGCAACCTTTGGTACACGCCACAAAATGGCGCATGTCGGCGCGATTGGACACGACCATGTCACCCTCGCACCCAATGCCCCAATCGTCACACACGGCAACAATGGCAGAAAGCTTACACCTCATGCGCGTCACCTACACCGCAATGGGGATGTTCTTGACCTGAGGGCCGTGCTCATAGCCCTCGACGATCAGATCATCGGTCGTAAACGCATAGAAGTCATGCACATCGGGGTTGAGCGTTACCTTGGGCGCAGCAAACTGCGGACGCTCAATAAGCTCGCGAACGATATCGACATGACGGTCGTAAATGTGGGCATCGGCAATCACATGCAGCAGCTCGCCAGCGATCATATCGACCGACTGCGCGACCATCATCAGCAAAATGGCGTACTGGCACACATTCCAGTTGTTCGCAGCCAAAATATCCTGGCTGCGCTGGTTGAGAATCATGTTGAGCGTCGGTTTATCATCCTGCGGACGCTGCGTCACGTTATACGTCACGCTGTAGGCACACGGATACAGGTGCATCTCGGACAGGTCGCTAAACACATAGGTGTTCGTCATAATGCGGCGGCTGTACGGCGTGTTCTTAAGGTCGTATAGCACGCGATCCATCTGGTCAAAGTCGCCCTCGGCATAATGGCTCTTCTGCCCAATCTGATACCCGTAGGCTTTGCCGATGGAGCCAGTCTCGTCGGCCCACTCGTCCCAAATATGGCTGTTGAGGTCATGCACGTTATTGGACTTCTTTTGATAGATCCATAGGATCTCATCCATGGCAGATTTGAGGGCCGTACGACGCAAGGTAAGCGCCGGAAACTCCTCACGCAGGTCATAGCGTGCCGTGACACCAAAGTTTTTAATGGTATAGGCAGGGGTGCCATCCTCCCACACCGGGCGGACCTTTTGGCCCTCGGTGGTGGTGCCATGGTACAGAATATCGCGGCACATGGTTACAAACTGTTGATCAGCCTTGCTCATTGACCCTCCTGTCAGTCGCCTAAAAGCGAGATTCATTGTATCCCAGGCACATGCGGCCCCACAGCCCAAACATATGCCTTCATTTTCTGGCATATGCCAGAAATTCCTTGCGTAAATCTGCGCGTTCGCTATTCTATTGTTGGCATATGTCAGATAAGGAGCATGTATGGCGGGAAGACGTGAGAAATTGCGCCGTGTTGGGATTATCCCCGAATACCGCGGCTTTACCCCTGACGGCCTAGCCAGCGGAGACGCCATCGACATGACGGTCGACGAACTCGAGGCGCTGCGCCTGTGCGACCTGGAAGGCCTTAACCAAGAGGCAGTCGCAAAGCAGATGGGTATCGCGCGCGCCACGGTGGCGGCTATTTGCAGCCGCGCGCATCGCAAGGTGGCAAACGCGTTGGTCAATGGTCGGGCGCTCATCATCGAAGGCGGCAATATCGCGTACTCCCCCATCACCGCAACGACGGCCGCATGGCCAGCAAAGGAGATCGACACCATGAGGGTGGCAACCACGTACGACAATGGCAACATCTTTATGCACTTTGGCCGCAGCGAGCAATTCAAGATCTACGACATTCAGGACGGCAAGGTACTCAACGAGCAGGTCGTGGGCACCGGCGGCACCGGCCACGGTGCCCTTGCGGGCCTGCTCGCCAACGGCGGCGTGGACACGCTCATCTGCGGCGGCATCGGCGGCGGCGCTATCAACGCGCTTGCCCAAGCCGGCATCACGGTATACGCAGGTGCCCAGGGCAGCTGCGACGCTTGCGTCGAGGCCCTCATTGCCGGCACGCTCGCGCAGACCGGCGAGGCCACCTGCGACTGCCATGGCCACGGCCACGACCACGAGCACATCCATGAGCACGGCGGATCCTGCGGTTGCCACGGCCATCACGAGAACGAGGGTCACGAGGGCTGCAGCTGCCACTAACAGCAGGCAAACGATGCCATCACGCGTCTGCTCACACAACATATAACGCACCAACGGCGAAGGCCGCCTGGAATACCATCCAGGCGGCCTTCGCCATACACGACTCTACCAGTCGCTACTTTTTATTGCGCATCTGCGCTTCCATCTGGCGCAGCAGGTCCATATCGGACTTAGGACCACCCGTTCCCAGGCCGCCCATGCCGCCCAAGCCCATGGCATCCAGACCGGGAATATTGGGCATGCGCATCTTTTTGCCCTTCTTACCCTTTTTGCCCTTCTTGCCACCAGCCTGTGCCTGATTGGCCATCGTGCGCATGCGGCCCATCATCTTATTCATCTCGCCCCACTGCTTCATAAGGCTGTTGACCTCGGTGGGGGTTACGCCGGCGCCCTTGGCAATGCGGGCGCGGCGCTGGCCGTTGATGATGGAGGGACGCAGGCGCTCCTCCTTGGTCATCGACATGATGATGGCCTCGTTCTTGTCGAAGATGCCCTCGTCCAGGTTGCCGCCCATCTGGTTGAGCGCGCGCTGGCCACCGGGGAGCATGCCCAGGATACCCTTCATGCCGCCCATCTTTTTGACGGCTTTCATCTGGTCGAGCATGTCGTTCATGGTAAAGCCCTCGCGCAGCATGCGCTCGGCGGCCTCGAGCTGTTCGGCATCGGCGGCCTCCTGGGCCTTCTCGATGATGCCGACAACGTCGCCCATGCCCAAGATTCGCTTGGCCATGCGATCGGGATAGAACGGCTCAAGCGAATCGGGTTTCTCGCCCATGCTCACAAACTTGATGGGCTTGCCGGTCACCTGACGCACCGAAAGCGCGCCACCGCCACGGGCATCGCCATCGAGCTTGGAGATAATAACGCCGTCGAAGTCGGTGCGCTCGGCAAACGTCGAGACCACGTTGACGATATCCTGGCCGGTCATGGCGTCGACGACCATCAGCACCTGGTCGGGCTTGACGGCCTTCTTGATGTCGACGGCCTCCTGCATCATCTGCTCGTCGATCTGAAGACGTCCGGCGGTATCGACGATGACCACGTCACGCAGGTGGTCGACGGCCTCCTGGATGGCGCCCTTGGCGATGTCGACCGGGTGCTCGCCGTCACCGCGGAAGACCGGCACGCCGATCTCGCCACCGAGCGTGGCAAGCTGGTCGGCAGCAGCGGGACGGTAGACGTCGCACGCGGCGAGCAGCGGCGAGCGGCCCTGCTTCTTGAGCAGGTAGGCAAGCTTTACGGCAGCCGTGGTCTTACCGGAGCCCTGCAGGCCCACGAGCATGATGACATTAGGAATGCGGTTACTAAAAACGAGCTTGCTCTCGGTGGAGCCGAGCATCTCGGTGAGCTCGTCGAGCACGATCTTGACGACGTTTTGCGCCGGCGACAGCGACTCCATGACCTCGGCGGTCATGCAGCGCTCCTTGGTCTTAGCAACGAACTCCTTGACGACCTTAAAGTTAACGTCGGCCTCGAGCAGCGCCATGCGAATGTCGCGCATGGCCGAGGTGATATCGGCCTCGGTCAGCTTACCCTTGCCGCGCAGGCGGTCAAATGTGTCGTTGAGGCGATCGCTCAGAGAATCAAACACTGGTTACTCCTTAATTGGACTCGCCCACCAGGGCGCGGCAGAAATCTTTGGCATTGAACTCCTGCAGGTCATCGACCTGCTCGCCCACGCCAATGCGCAGGATCGGGAGCTTGAGCTTCTCAGCCACGGCCATGGCGATACCGCCTTTTGCCGTGCCGTCGAGCTTGGTCATGATAATACCGTCCAGGCCCAGCGCCTCGTTAAACTCGAGCGCCTGGTTCAGACCGTTCTGGCCGGTGGCGGCATCGATCACGAGCACGACCGAGACGGGCATGGGGCCGGCGACCATATTGGCGGCGCGCTTACGCGTCACGTTAACCACCTTGGCAAGCTCGCGCATGAGTTCGGGGCTTGTGTGCAGACGACCGGCGGTGTCGATCAGCACCAGGTCGCTGCCGCGCTTATCGGCCTCATCGAGCACGTCGTAGCACACGCTCGCCGGGTCGGAACCGCGATCGCGCTTGATGACGGGGACGCCGGCGCGCTGACCCCACACATCGAGCTGCTCGATGGCGGCGGCGCGGAAGGTATCGGCAGAACCGATCACCACGTTCTTGCCGCGGGCAGCCATGGCGCTCGCAATCTTGCCGACCGTTGTGGTCTTGCCGGCGCCGTTGATGCCCACAAACAGCACGCAGCTCGGCGTATCGGAAAACGGATCACGCTCAACAGGCACAAAATGGCCCTCGAGCTGCTCAGCCAGAGCGCGGCGAAGCTGCGGGGCGGTCTTAAGGTTCTTCTTGGCAGCAGCATCGCGCAGGTCATCGGAGACCTGAATAGCGACCTCGGCACCCATGTCACCCATGACGAGGGTGTCCTCAAGGTCCTCCCAAAAGTCCTCGTCGACCTCGCCGCCAAAGTAGAAGACCTCGTTGAGGGCCTCGCGGCTGCGCTCAAGTCCGCGCGAGAGAGCGTCAAAGAATCCCATTATGCATTCACGACCTTTCCGGTTTCGCGATCGAGTTTTTGCGAGACGACGCGGCTGACGCCGTCGGCTTGCATCGAGACGCCGTAGAGAACGTCAGCGTCCTCCATAGTACGGCGCTGATGCGAGATAACCAAGAGCTGCGTATCGGAACGCAACACGTCGAGCGCACCGATGAGCTTGGACAGGTTAGCGTCATCGAGCGCCGCCTCGACCTCGTCCAGCACATAGAACGGCACCGTGCGCGTGCGATACACGGCAAAGAGCAGGGCGAGCGCCGTCAGGCTCTTCTCGCCACCCGACATGAGCATCATCTTGGTGATGCGCTTGCCGCGCGGCTGCGCCACGACCTCGATACCCGTCTCGGCCGGATGCTCGGGATCGGTCATCTCCAGATGAGCCTGGCCACCCGGGAACAGCATAGCGAAGATCTCGCGGAAGTTCGCGTCGACCTTCTCAAACGTCACCAGAAACGCCTTGCGCATCTTGCGATCAATAGCCACCGTGATCTTGGTGAGCGCCTTACGCGCGCTCTCCAGATCGGCCAGCTGCTCCTCGATGTAGTCAGCGCGGCGCTTGAGCTGCTCGTACTCCTCCATGGCAACTTGGTTCACGGGACCAAGGTTGTTGATCTGGCGCACAAGCTGGTTGAGCTCGCGCTCGGCGGCATCGCGGTCCGTGGGCGCAGGAAGCATAAGCGCTTCCTCGAGTACCGTGTTGCCATCGGCGGTAATGGCCTTAATGGCGGCCTCTACCTGCACCTCGAGCTTGCCACGTGCGACCTTGAACTCGTTTTGCGTGGCAGTGGCGGTATCGACCCGCTCCTTAGCGCGGGCAACCTCGGCCTTGGCATCCTCGATGGTCTTCTTGAGCGAAGCGGAGTCCGCCTCTTCCAGAGAGGCCTGGTCACGCAGGCGCGCTGCCCAATCCGATGCGCGTTCCAACAGGGCAGAATAGCGTTCGTGCATGGGGTCGACGCGCAGGCGCAGCAGCTCGAGCGAGCGCGAAGCCTGGCGTGTTCCGCGGATACGACGGTCGATGCCCTCAAGACGATGCTCAAGGTCGGGCACGCGGCCCTTCAGCGAACGCAGGCGCTCGCTCGTCTGGGCCAGGCGCACCTTGGCATCGGCGAGCTTACCGGCGGCCTCGGAATCGTCACGGCGAACGCGATCGAGCTCATCGTTGGCCTCGGCAATCTGGAGACCCAGGTCGCTTGCCTGTGCACGCGCCTCGTCACGCGAACGGGTGAGCTCGTCAACGCGCGGGCGCGCAGCGCGAACGGTCTCGGAGGCCTGCTCGCGGCGCTTGGAGATGCGCACGCGCTCGACCTCGGCATTGTTGGCGCTTTGCTCCAAGCGGCCGATCTCGGAGAGCAGCGAGCGGCGCTCGCCCTCAAGACGGGCGATCTCACCGGCGGCATCGCCCTCGGCGGCACGTGCCTCCTCGACGGCGGCGTTGGCCTCAACGACTTGGTCCGAAGCATGCTCAAAGATGGCAGCCAAATCGGGTTCCAGGCCCTCGAGCTCACGGATGCGGCGCTTGCGCTCCAAGGCACCCGAAGCCTCGCCGGCATCGAGCCCCACGCGCACCAGACCACCACAGCTCACGCGGGCGCCATCGGGAGTCACGTAGGTCACACCGTCAATGACAGGGGCAGCCAACGCGGCAGCCAAGTCATCGACCACGTAATAGCCGCCGAGAAGGGCCTCGACAACCGGGCCATAACCGGAGCGCACGGACAGACGATCGACCAGACGCGTACCGGCAGCGCCATTGGCAGCAGCACCACCGCTCACGCCGCGCGCCATCAGCAGTGCCTCACCCGAGGCCTTCTTCTGGTCCAGGGCCGCGCGACCGGCGCGCTCGAGTGCGGCAGCGTTATCGAACAGCAGGGCATCGATATCACCTGCGAGCAGCTGCTCAACCAGACCCTCGAGCTCACGCGGTGCCTCGAGCACATCGCCCAGACGGCCCGAAACATCGTCGCCCAGCGCGCCCACCAGACGGCTCACCAGCGGCGAGCTGTCTGCCATGCGGGCATCGAGCTTCTTTTGGCTGGCAAGCTCCGAGCGAACCTCGGACAGCTTGTTGCGCGCTTCGCTCTCGCGATTACGCAGGTCCTTGAGGGCAGCGCGTGCCGTCTCGGTGGCCTCGCGCGCATCGTTCTGGGCCTGACGAGCCGCCTCAAGGGCACTCTCAAGCTCCTCAGCACGGTCGCGACGGCTCTCGAGCGAGGCCGTGACCTCCTCGAGCTGTTCATCGATCTGCTCCAGGCGCGAGGCGTACATGTTGTCCTCGACCTCGGCATTGCTCAGCGAGTCCTTCACCTTGGCGAGTTCGAGCGCCGCGTTATCGGCCGCACGCTGCACATCGCGTTGCTCACGCGTAAACTGCGAAATCTGATTGTCGAGCGCCACGCGCCGCTCGTGGAGCTGAGCGGCGGCAGGACCAGCGGCGTCAACGTCCTCCTGGGCCTGCATGTGCGCGCCGGTCACTTCCTCAAGCTGTGCACGCGCGTCCTCGAGCTCCTCGACCACGCGACGACGCTGATGCTCGGAGCTCGAGATCTGGCCACGCATGTCGGACAGGCGCGACACCATGTTGTGGCCCTTTTCCTCGAGCAGGCGCATATCGGAGTTAATGCGGCCGACCACGTCTTGCATATGGCGGCGCTGCTCGCCCAGGTCGCCCACAAACAGGCCCTTTTCCTCGAGCATAACCTGGAGCTTCTCGAGCTCGCGCTCCTTTTCGCCCATGCGGTACTGCGCAAGCTCCAGCTCGGCGGCGCCTTCCTTGGAGCGGCTCTCCAAGTCGTTCCACTGCGACTGCAGCGAACGAAGCTCGTCGACGGCCAGCATCTGCGTAAGTTCGTTCGCGCGCGAGGACAGCTCTTTGTACTTGCGCGCGCGATCGACCTGACGCTCCAGCGGCCGCAGCTGACGGGCGATTTCCTTATTGATGTCGCGGGCACGCGTCAGGTGCTCGTCCATCGATTTAATCTTTTTGAGCGCACGCTCCTTGCGGCGTTTGTGCTTGGAGATGCCGGCGGCCTCCTCGATGAGGGCACGGCGCTCCTCGGGGCGGCTCTGCAAAATGGCGTCGAGCTTGCCCTGGCTGATGATGGAATGCGTATCCTTACCCAGGCCCGAATCGTGCAGGATGTCCTGAATGTCCATCAGGCGGCACGGACTCGAGTTGATGAGGTACTCGCTTTCGCCCGAACGATACATACGACGGGTGATGGCGACCTCGTCAAAGTCGACGGGCAGCATATGGTCCGAGTTATCGAGCACCAGCGTGACCTCGGCGACACCCACCGGCTTGCGTGCCGACGAGCCCGAGAAGATGACGTCCTCCATGGCCTGGCCGCGCAGCTGCTTGGCGCTCTGCTCGCCCAGGACCCACAGAATCGAGTCAGAGATGTTCGATTTTCCCGAGCCGTTGGGACCGACGATGACGGTCAGGCCCGGCTCAAATGACATATGGGCGCGGTCGGCAAACGACTTGAACCCTTTGAGCGTGAGGGACTTGAGATACACGGTTCCTCGCTTAAACAGGCTTCTTGTTGAGAATCACGCCGTTGGTGGTGTAGCCCATGCGGTCAAGTGCCTCGAGTGCAGCGGCTCCCTCGGCTTCCTTCTTTGAGGAGCCGGAGCCGCGACCCTGGCGAATACCATCGATCAACACCACGGCGGTAAAGGTGGGCGCATGCGCCGGGCCCTCGGAGCCAACGAGCTTATACGCCGGGGGTTCGTGACCGTCGGCTTGCACGCACTCCTGCAAATACGACTTGGGGTTCGCAGGGTGCTCGGCACGCTCGGATGCCAAATGTGGCTTAAGCGTACGGTGGATAAACTCCGCCGCGGCATCCCAGCCGGCGTCCAGATACAGCGCGCCCACGAGCGACTCGTAGACGTTCTCGAGCGCCGAGTGCAGGCCGCGCGCGCCGGTACCGGTCTCGGAGGCACCAAAGATGATGATGTCATCGATACCCAGCTCGTGCGACACCTCGGACAGCGTGGCGCCCGAGACAAGGGACACCTTCAGGCGCGTGAGCTTGCCCTCGTCAAACTCCGGATAGGACACAAACAGGGAGCGTGCGACCACGGCGCCCAAAATGGAATCGCCCAAGAACTCAAGGCGCTCGTAGCTTGCCGAGACTGGCTGGCCTTCGACGGCCGAAGGATGCGTAAGGGCCGCGCGCAGCAGCACCTTGTCATTGAACTCGTGGCCCAGAATCTCCTGGGCGCGCGTAAGTCGTTCGGATAAAGCCAAGACCTAAGCCTCCCTGGCGTTTTCGATCGCGTCGACGGCGTCGGCGACAGAGTTGAGCGAGAGCAGGGTCTCGTCATCGATCTCGAGATTGAACTCGTCCTCGATAGCCGTAACCAGCTGCAGGCGCTCGAGCGAGTTGGCATCGAGGTCGTCAAAGGTGGTCTCATCGCTAATTTCGGCAACATCGACGCCCAGAACGTCAGCAGCGACCTCGGCGATCTTGTCGAAGATTTCGGAGCGGTCCATAGCGCTTCCTCTCATAGTGCATGAATACCAAAAGAATGGTACCGCCCGGGCGGTACCAAGACACGGTTCTGATTCTACCCCACGAAGCAGGCCGCGAGGCACATAACAGCGCTCTAACTCGCTCTTACAAAACGATGCCGTCCATAGAGTTGGCGACGTTCTCGACCAGCCCGGCGCGCACGGCTTCAGCCGCCGCGAGCGTACCGTTTTTGACGGCCTCGACCGAGGTGGTGCCATGGCCGATTAGGACCACGCCACGCAGGCCCAAAAGAATCGCGCCGCCCTTGGCATCACCAGAGAGCTTGGCCTTAATCTCGCGCATCTGCTTTTTGATGAGCAGCGCGGCGATCTTGGTGCCGAGCGAGGCCATAAAGGCGCCCTTGAGCTCCTGCAGCAAAAACTTGGCAGCGCCCTCGGTGGCCTTGAGAGCGATATTGCCCGACATGCCGTCGGCAACAACGACATCGAAATTGCCCGAGGTGAGGTCGGTGCCTTCGCAGTTGCCCACAAAGCCGGGAACGGCGGCTTTCATGGCCGGGAAGCAGGCCTTGGTAAAGTTGGAACCCTTCTCGTCCTCGGTGCCGTTAGCAAGCAGGCCCACGCGGGGATGCTCGATGCCCAGGACAACGCGGGCATAGGCGCTACCCATCTGGGCAAAACGCACCATGTCGTCGACCTCGACATCGGGGTTGGCGCCCATATCGCACAGCACCGTCAGACCGCCGGCGCGATTGGGCAGCGCATTGGTCAGACAGGGGCGCACCGGCTGCTTCTTGCCTTCGGCCATATATCTAAACGGTGTGACGTAGGCGGTCGCGGCAGCGGTCATGGCGCCGGTGGAGCCGGCGGAGAAAAACGCGTCCGCGTTGCCCTTTTTGATGGCGCGGCAGGCAAGCACGATCGAGGACTTGCGCTTGGTCATCACGGCGCGAATGGGATCGTCATCCATGGCGATAATGTCAGGGGCTTCCAGAGCCTCCACACGTGCATGGGCCGCGGCAAAGGGATTGACGATTTCAGCGGGGCCAGCTGCCAAGACCTCGATATCGGGATCGGCGGCAAGTGCAGCCTCGATACCATCGAGAACAACCTGAGGTTTCTCGTCTCCGCCCACAACGTCTACACAAACGCGAACGTTACTCATATACATACTCCTTATACAAAAATGGCCGACTCATTGAGCCGGCCATTGTGGTTCCATTTGGAACGGCATCGCATCCAGAGTATACCGTTACTCGGTAACGATAACCTCGCGGTCCTTGTAGAAACCGCAGCTGGGGCACACGTGGTGCGGAAGCTTGACAGCGCCGCAACGGGGGCACGTGGACTGAGCCGCAGCCGAGATCTTCATGTTGGCGGAACGACGGGTGTGAGTGCGGATACGACCCTGCTTTTGTTTAGGTACGGGCATAGTGACCTTCCTTATGAACTATCCAGTGTGGCGATTACGCGCAAGTAGCGATACTACCACAGTTTTACTCATCGAGCTTGAGATTCTTCAATGCTGCAAATGGATTTTCCGTGGCAGCGGCCCATTCTGCCTCTGCCTGGGCGGCGCAATCGCATTGCTCGACGTTGAGATTGCAACCGCAAGTGGGACACAGACCGCGGCAATCGGGCTTGCAGAGCACCACAAACGGCGTGTCCATAACGACCGCGTCATTGATGGGCTCACCCAGATCGACGATGCGGTCCTCACCCAGGAGCTCGTAGCCGTCCTCGTAGGCCTCGGGATCCTCAGGCTCCTCAAAGAGGTAGAACTCCTCGATCTCGCCGGCGATATCAAACGAGGCAGGCTCCAAGCAACGGTCGCACTCGCCGGTGGCGTGCGCGCGGACCATGCCCGTGAGCAAGACACCGGTACCGGCATTGGTAAAGACAACGTCGTAGTCGATGCCGCCCTGTAGCTGGTACTCCTTCTCGCCCACCATGTAGGTGGCGACGTCGACCTTACCGGTCAGCGGATACGAATCACCAGGAAACTCGAGCTGCTCGGAAAGATCGACGGTAACGCTCGGGAACTCAGCCATTACCACTGACCATTCTGTTGGGCGGCACCCTCGTTGAGCTGCTGACGGCAACGGGTAACGGTGCCGGTCAGGCTCTTGAGGTTCTCCTCCAGGTGCGTAAAGACCTGCTCTGCGTAGTCCTCGGCAGCATAACGCGTCTCGCGCTCGTACTGCTGGGCACGATCGCGGATGTCGTCGGCCTGCTGCTGTGCCAAGCGGACGATCTCCTGCTCACCGGCAATGGTGAGGGCCTGCTGCTGAGCGTCGGCGATGATGGAATCGGCCTGAGCGGCGGCGGAAGCCATAAGCTCCTCGCGCTCCTTAAGGATACGGCGGGACTTCTGCCACTCCTCGGGATAGCTCATGCGGATCTCGTCGAGGATGTTGAAGAACACGTCGGCGTCGATGACCTTGAACTGAGCGTTCTTGCCGAAAGGCGGCTTGGCTTCCTCGATCAGCCCTTCGAGCTCATCGACCAAGCTGACGATCCTATCGCCAGGAAAATTCTCGCCCGGCATCCGGTCTCCTTTCATAGGTAACATATCATCGTGCTAGTTTACCACATGCCACCAGGCAATAAAAAACGTCACGAAAAGCGATGTCTGAGCGCTTCGACCACGTTGGGCGGGACAAACGTCGATACATCGCTGCCGAGCGAGGCGATCTGGCGAACGACCGAGCTCGAGATATAGCCGTACTGCGGCGCACTCATGACAAAGATGGACTCCAGCTCGTTATCCAAGCGATAGTTGAGGTCTGCCTGCTGCAGCTCGTACTCAAAGTCGGTCATGGCGCGCAGGCCCTTGACAACGGCCCCCGCCCCCTGCTCGCGAGCGAAGTCGACCAAGAGGCCGGTAAAGGGCAGGACCTCGACGCCGTCGATATCACCGAGCGCCTCGCGAGCCAGCGCCACGCGCTCATCGAGCATAAACGTGGTGCCCACGCCGTTTTTACCCTGCGACTCGGCAACAGCGACGATCACGCTGGGAAAGATGCGACGGGCGCGGCGGATCACATCGATATGGCCAAACGTGATGGGATCGAAGGTGCCCGGGACGATCACGCGGTTGATGGTGTCATTCATGGGCGTTCTCCTGAACCGTCATGGCATCGTTGTTGTGAGCATCGGTGCCGGTGCAATCTTCCTCACCATCGTCATCGCCGACCCAACGAAGCAGGTCGACCGAGGTAATGCCGTAGCGCTTCTCGCGCACGATCTCAAAGCCTGCCGGATGCGCGCCCGCATCGGCGGCGGCATGCTCAAACAGGGCATAAGCGCCAGGTGCAAGCAGACCCTGCTGAGCCAGGTTCTGCAGCAGTATCTCGACCGGCTCGGCACCAAAAGCATAGGGCGGGTCGAGCAGGACCAGATCAAAGGGGCCGCCCGGCACACGACCGCGCGAGGCGCTCGCCAGCATGTCGCCCGTTACCACGCGCCAACGCGCACGGTCACGGCAGAGCGACTCGATATTCTTGGTAATGAGCCGCGCGGCATTCCGATCGATCTCGAACGTCGTGAGCGAGCGGGCACCACGTGAGAGCATCTCTAACCCTAAGGCGCCGGAGCCGCCAAAGGCGTCCAGCACGCGGACCTCGTCCAGATCGAAGTCAAATGCCGACATGACCATAGATGCGCATGCCTCGCGCACACGATCGGTCGTGGGGCGGGTGACATCGCGACCACGGGGCTCCTCGATCTTACGACCGCGCCATTCGCCGCCGATGATTCTCATCCTCCGCTGACCTCCTTAAAAATGTGTCGATATCGCATGGCGACCGCATCGCGCAGGGGGCGCGTCGCCACGGAGTCAAGGTTGCAAGCATACCGCAAGAGCTTGACCGCGTCCAAATGGGCCCACTCGATCAGCTCCTCGTCGGCATCCAGGTCGACAAAGCGCAGAGTCACACCGCCATGCTGGCGGTACCCCAGGATTTCGCCCTCGTGGCGCAGACGAAGGTCCATCTGGGCGAGCGTAAAGCCGTCCGAGGTCTTTTCGAGCGACTGGAGACGGTCTTGCGCCGCCGAAGCGCCGCCGTTGCCCTTGGAGTGCGTCATGACCAGGCAGGTGCCCGACACGCTGCCGCGGCCCACGCGGCCGCGCAGCTGGTGCAGGGCCGCCAAGCCAAAGCGCTCACCGTTCTCGATGACCATGACGGTGGCGTTGGGCACGTCGACGCCCACCTCGACCACCGTAGTCGAGACGAGCACGTCGATCTCGCCGCGCTTGAAGGCATCGATAACCTGGTCCTTCTCCCCCGCTGGCATGCGGCCGTGAAGGCGCTCGATGGCAAGACCCGGCAACGCCAGGCGCAGTCGGTCGAGCTCGGTCGCCGTATCGTGCAGCGGCACGGGGACCGTCACGCGGCCCTCGTCGTCGCGGGCGATGCCGGGCACGTCCTCCAGATCATCGGCCGAGTCACTCGGCTCCACGAGCGGGCAAATCACGTAGGCCTGCTGACCCTTTTCATGCGCCTCGCGGATGGCGCCATAGGCAAGGTCGCGGCTCGACTCGGTAAGCACGCGTGTCGTCACGCCAGCGCCAGGGACGGGCCGATGGCGGATGATGCTCGTGTCCAGATCGCCGTAGACCGAAAGCGCCAGCGTACGTGGGATGGGCGTTGCCGTCATAACGAGCAGATCGGCACCAGGGCCCTTCGCACGCAGGGCGTTGCGTTGGCCGACGCCAAACCGGTGCTGCTCATCGATGACCACGAGCGACAGATGCTTGAACGCCACGTTATCCGAAAGCACCGCGTGGGTGCCAAAGAGGACATCGAGCTCGCCCGATTCCAGCTGGGCATGGATCCGCTCGCGCTCGGCCGCTGGCGTGGCGCCCGTCAGGAGCGCCCAGGTCATGCCAGCCTGCGAGAGCAAGGGGCCGGTCTTATCGGCATATTGACGCGCCAGCACGCCCGTGGGCGCCATAACGCAGGCCTGCGTGCCGCTATCGGTAGCCACAGCCAGCGCGCAGGCGGCAACGGCGGTCTTACCGGTACCGACATCGCCCAGCAGCAGGCGGTTCATCACGCGCCCGCCATCGCACATATCGCGCAGGATATCTTGGAACGCGGCCTCCTGCTCGTCGCTCAGCGAAAATGGCAGGGCTTGCTTGAGCGCGGCCAGGTGCTCGCCCGCGGCGTGGGCGTAGGGCACCACATCGACCAGGCAGCCGTCGTTGCGCAGGCGCAGCGCCAGCTGCAGGTAAAGGCACTCCTCGTAGGCAAGCCGTGCGCGCGCGATATCGCGCTCAGCCATGCTCGAGGGAAAGTGAATTGATCGAAGCGCACGAGCATTGCTCATCAGGCGACGTTTAACGCGCAAGCGTGCGGGAATCGGGTCGAAGGGATTGCCGACGACCTCGAGCGCGCCACTTACGATGCGGCGCATCCATGCCTGGCTCACGCCGTCACTCACATAATGGACCGGCAAAATGGTGCCCGCAGCACGCCCGTCATCGAGCTTTTCAAAGTGCGGCGAGGCCATCTGCTTAAAACCGTAGGCAAACTCGACCTTGCCCATCACGGCCAGGCGGTCGCCCTGCTTAAGCTGCTGGGCAATCCAAGGCTGACGGAAAAAGGCGACCTGCAGCACGCCCGTCTCGTCAACGAGTGAGACCTCGGTCACCTGCATGCGCGGACGCGGCTTCTTTTGAACGATACGGTCGACCGTGGCGATGATGGTGCACACGGTACCGATGGGCGCCATCTCGATGGACCAGGAGCGCGTAAAGTCCAGGTATCGATGAGGGATATGCAGAAGGAGGTCCCCCACCGTCCGAATTCCCAGACGGCGAAGGGCCTCCTCACGTTTACCCGAAACATATTTGAGTCGCGCGATATCCTCGTCGAGCGCATTGCTCTGGGCAAAGCGATCCGAGACGCGCGGCACGGAGCAGAGCTCAGACATGGGCAGATGCCTACTCGATCGAGAAGATCACGGGATAGAGCGGCTGCTCGCCACGATGGGCGTCGATCTCCAGGTCGGGCTGAGCCTCCTCGATAGCGTCGACGATCTCCTGGAAGGCTTCATCGGACAGCTCCTCGCCGGCCAGAATCGTCAGCGCGTCGCCCTCCTCTTCCTCCTGCATACGGTTGATACAATCGAGCGTGACCTGTTTCACATCGGAGCCGACCACATCGATGGAACCGGCAATGATACCCATGACGTCACCGGAGTGAATCGGGGAGCCGTCCGAGGCGCTGGAGTCGCGCACGGCGCGGGTGACCTCGCCATCGCGGACCTCGCTGATGGCGTCGACCATAGCGGCGACGGCGTCCTCGAGATCGGAATCGGGCAGGACCGCGAACAGCGCGGAGAAGGCCTGCGGAACGGTCTTGGTGGGAACGACGGCGACCTTCTTGTCGGTGCAGGCAGAGGCGGCGGCCTCTGCAGCCATGCGGATGTTACCGTTGTTGGGCAGGATGATAACCGAGGTCGCGTTGACCTGGTCGACGGCGCCCAGCAGGTCTGCAGTCGAGGGGTTCATGGTCTGACCACCCGACACGATCACGTCGACGCCGAGGGACTTGAGGATGTCGGCCTCGCCCGAACCGGCGGCAACGGCGACAAAGCCCAGCGCCTTGGCGGGCTCGGCAGCCTTCTCCTGGTCCTCATGAATCTTGGCGGTACGGTCGTGGGCCTCCATCTCCATGTTGTGGATAAAGACCTCGTAGATCTGACCGAGCTGCAGCATGTGCTCGAGCACCAGGTTGGGGGTGTTGGAGTGCACGTGGATCTTGTAGTCGGGGTAGGCGCCCACGAGCAACTCACAGTCACCCATGGAGCCCAGGAACTTGAGGCACTCGTCCTCGTCAAAAGGAGCGTCGGCTTTAAAGAGGAACTCGTTGCAGTAGCGGAACTCCGAGCCCTCCCAGTCGTCGTTGGCCTCGATCTCAACACGACCAAGGGCCGCGTCGCGGGCAGAGCCAGCGGAATCAAACGTGGCAGAGAAATCCTCGACAACGGTGCTGCGGCCAAGCGCAGCGGCAACAAAGTTCTCAAGGAAAATAGCAAAGCCGAAGGCGCCGGAGTCGACCACGCCGTTCTCCTTCAGAACGGGCAGCAGGTCGGGCGTGCGGGCGACGGACTGGTAGGCCTCGACGACGATAGCGTCGAGCGCATCCTCGGCCGAGAACTTCTTCTTTTCGCACTCGTCGGCCTTGGTCGAGACATCGCGCAGCACCGTGAGGATCGTGCCCTCGATGGGCTTACGGACGGCCTGGAAGGCGACCTTGACGGCTCGGCGGAACGCATAGGCAATGTTGGCGGACGTAATGGGCTCGTCGGCAGAGACAAGACCCTCGGCCACGCCGCGCAGGATCTGCGAAGTGATGACGCCGGAGTTGCCGCGGGCGCCCATCAGGGAGCCGTGGGTGATGGCGCCGGCAATGGCCTCCATGTCGGCATCGGCGGGAAGGGCAGAAAGCTCCTTGGTCACCGAGGCGAGCGTGAGCGACATGTTGGTGCCGGTGTCGCCGTCGGGCACGGGAAAGACGTTGAGCTTGTTGATCTCCTCGGCCTTGTCGGAAACGGCAGCCGCAGCGATCGGAAAACAGGTGCGAATGGTCTTTGCAATCATGGGTATTTGAATCTCCGTTTTCGGATGCTAGTTCAGACGGCTCTTGAGCGCGTCGATATGGATGCCGATCTTAAGGCTGGCGGGATCGATCTGGGCGATCTCCTGCAGGGTGAAGGCAACGGAGCTCGAAAGATTGTGGCAGACGGATTTCATGTTGACGCCGTTCTCGAGCACGACGTGAAGATCGACCGTAAGGCCGTTCTCGTCGGCGGAGACAAGCACGCCCTTGCGGAGGCGCTGACCTGCAAGCAGGCGCACGCTCTCGGCGCCTTGGAGCTGCTCAGCCATACCGACGACGCCATAGCACGTCATCGCGGCATAACCGGCAATATCGGCAATAACGTCGTTCGAGACGCTCAGGCTGCCGTTAATGGTCTCAGACACAAGAATCTCCTTATCTGGTGCTCGCGGCACCATGTCGTGGGAGCAATCATTGCAATATTCTACAACGACCGCGCCATGTTGAGGTGGTGGGTCGCGGGATTACATCCTCGACACGAAATGTTGATATGGCAACGTTCGAGTCAAGTGGTCGCGGCATGAAAAAACCCGCCGCATAAGCGACGGGTTTTACAACCTGGCTCCCCGGGTAGGACTCGAACCTACAACAGCGCGGTTAACAGCCGCGTGCTCTACCATTGAGCTACCGAGGAATTTAAAAGCCCAGCGGAATGGGCTGAGAAATTCTGGCTCCCCGGGTAGGACTCGAACCTACAACAGCGCGGTTAACAGCCGCGTGCTCTACCATTGAGCTACCGAGGAATAGGTGCGTGCTCTCAAGCAACGAAGTTTATTATACGGACGAATCAGCTTAGGGCAAGAACTTTTTTGAGATTTTTTCCGACCTAGTCATTGAGGACGTCCCCAATGACCACATGAAAGCGCCCCCAAGCGGATGTGCTTGAGGGCACTTCTTGCTTGACTAGCTTTCGATATAGTCTTTGAGCTTGCTGCTGCGGCTCGGGTGGCGGAGCTTGGCCAAGGTCTTGGACTCGATCTGGCGGATACGCTCGCGCGTGACGCCAAACTCGCGGCCGACTTCCTCGAGCGTGCGGGGATGCCCGTCGACAAGGCCAAAGCGCAGCTCGATAACCTTGCGCTCACGATCGGCAAGCGAGTCGAGCACCTGGGTGAGCTGCTCCTGCAGCATGGAGAAGCTGGCGGCATCGGGCGGAACGATAGCCTGGGAGTCCTCGATGAAGTCGCCCAGCTGGGAATCCTCTTCCTCGCCGATGGGGGTCTCGAGCGACACGGGCTCCTGCGAAATCTTCTGGATCTCGCGGACGCGGTCGGCGCTCATGTCCATCTCGGCACCGATCTCCTCAGGGGTCGGGTCGCGACCCAGGTCCTGAAGGAGCTGGCGCTGCACGCGGACGAGCTTGTTGATGGTCTCGACCATATGCACGGGAATACGGATGGTACGGGCCTGATCGGCAATGGCGCGCGTAATGGCCTGACGGATCCACCACGTGGCGTACGTGGAGAACTTAAAGCCCTTCTGGTAGTCGAACTTCTCGACGGCGCGGATCAGACCGAGGTTGCCCTCCTGGATCAGGTCAAGGAACAGCATGCCGCGGCCGACATAGCGTTTGGCGATGGAGACGACCAGACGCAGGTTTGCGCTGATGAGTGCCTGCTTGGCTTCGAGGCCCACGTTCTCAATGCGCGTAAGACGACGCATCTCGGCACGCGTGAGCTCGAGCTCGCCGGCATCGGCAGCCTCGAGCTTCTCGGTGGCCTCAAGACCGGCCTCGATCTTCATAGCCAGATCGACCTCTTCGGAAGCGGTCAGCAGGTCGACCTTGCCGATCTCTTTGAGGTACATACGAACCGGATCGCCGGTCAGCATCACCGTGGAGGCATCGATGCCACGCACGCGGGAGCGTGAACGGGACGTGCGCACGGTGCGCTTCTTCTTGCTCTTGGAAGAACCCATCTCGGCATCGGCCTGACGGGCCATCTTGAGCTCGTGATCGTCGAGCGAGCCGGAATCGTGCTCGTCGTCGTCATCGAAATCGTCAGTATCGTTATCGTTATCGTCATCGTCGACGTCCATGGGGGCGTCGTCGTTACCGCTCGCGGAGATAATCTGGATGCCGCTGTTGCGCAGCGCGGAATACACCGCGGTGAGCTGCTCGTCAGAAACATCGATATCCTTCAGGGCGACCTGAATCTCGTCCTCGGTTACCGAAGTCCTGTTTGAGCCGTTGCCCATGAGCTTTGCAACGTAGGATTCCAGCCCAGTACCCGTGCTCTCAGTCTTTTTTGGCACAGATTCTCCCTTCATAGTCCACAGGACTCATTACTTTAGCACACACATTGACGTCTATACCCAAAAAGAGGACTGGATATAGGCGAGAATACGCTGCTTGACCACAACATCTAGGCCTGTTCGGTGCCCGCGGTCTCCAGACCAATCAAACGGAACGGGTCCGCCACGCCGCCGATAGACTTTTGCAGCTCGCGTTGACGCTGCGAATCCTGCGCGGCCTGCACGGTCAGCGCGCGACGGGCCTCATCATCGAGCGAACGGTCCTGGCGCAGCTTGGCCTGTGCGGCACGCATGCGGCGCTTGATGGTGTAGAGCTCGAGCGTATCAAGCATAAACACGATGTTCGTCTCGGTGGGGTGCTTGCTCGTCGCCGAGATGCGCCCGGCACTCACAAGCGTTGCCGCCTCGGGACACACCGAGCGCGCCGCATCCATGCAGGCTGCAGGATCGGTTCCCGGCGGCGTTGCCAGAACGGCCCATGCGATGGACTCGTGACGTGGGTCAACCCACTCGATAGAGCAGATGCGGTCGGCATACGTGCGGAACAGGTCGGGGTAGCTCGTGAGCATCGTCAACAGCTCGCGCTCCCCTGCCAAGGACTTGCGCTCAAGATCAGTAAGAACCATCGGCGCCGCCGCAGCCGGAGCGCCCGAACCATCAGTCACAGGCACAGCACCCATACCATCAGGCACATCGATTGGCGGCAGGTCGTCGACGACCTCCACGGGCGCGGCACCGTAGGCATCGAGCGGGACGTAGTCATACGGCTCTTCTTCGACCGGCGCGGACACCGGCGGCGTCGCGCCCGATGCCCAAGCACCGCGAGATGCCCCCTGCGAACCAGACGTCCGACCGCCCGCGCTACCAGAGCGCTCGGCTTGCGCCCGCTGGCGTTCATAGTTCTGCTCACGACGTCGTTCCGCATCTTCGCGCTTGGCGACATCGCGAAACACGCGACCCGAACTCGCGCGAACCGTCTCCAGATCCAAACCCAGCAGATCGGCAATCTGGATAAAGTATGTGTCGATCATATAGCTATCGCGCAGCGGATAGATAAGCGTCAGCGCATCTTCCAGCGCCTTGGCACGACCGCCCGGCGTGGTGATGTCACTCGACTCCTGCAGCGAACGGTAGACAAAGTCCATGAGCGGCTCGGCAGCGTCGATGCGCGCCTGAAGCTCCTGTCCACCATGCGCTGTGATGAACTCCATGGGGTCGTTGCCGTCGGGCAGCACCACGCAGCGCAGGTCCATCGAATCCTGCTCGATAAATTGAATCGCGCGACGGGCGGCCTTCTGGCCCGCGGCATCGCCATCGAACATATACACGATACGCTTGGCAAAGCGGGTGAGCGTCTTGACGTGATGCTCCGTGAGCGCGGTGCCCAGCGTGGCGACAACGTTTTTGATCCCCGCCTCCCAGCAGGCGATACAATCGGTATAGCCCTCCACCACGATGGCCGTATCCTGCGCGACGATAAACTCCTTGGCCCAGTTAAAGCCATAGAGGTTTCGCTTTTTATGGAACACGCTCGTCTCGGCGGTGTTGAGGTACTTGGGCTGGCCGTCACCCATGATGCGCCCGCCAAAGGCAATGTTGTGACCCTGCTCGTCAAAGATGGGAAACATCACGCGGTCGTAGAAGCGGTCGGCAAGCTGCCCTCGCCCGCGGCTCACAGCAACGTTGGCGTCGATCATCTCCTGCGGGGTAAAACCCGCCTGGGACAGGTGCGACACCAGCGCGTTGCGGCCCGGTGCAAAGCCCAGGCAGTAGCGGCGGCAGACGTCGCCACCCATACCACGGCTGGCAAAGTACTCGCGTGGACGGCCGTCCTTACCGCGCATAAGCATGGTGTGGTAGAACTGGGCGGTCTCGGCACACAGATCGTAGATGCGGGCACGCTTGGTACCGCGCTCGCGACGATCTCCGGTGTCATGCAGCTCAATACCCGCACGATCGGCCAAATAGCGGATTGACTCGGGAAAGCTCAGGTTTTCGCGCTTCATGATATAGGTGAAGACGTCGCCGCCTTCGCCGCAGCCAAAGCAGTGCCAGACCTGCGTAGCGGGGATAATGTGGAAAGAAGGCGTCTTTTCGCCATGGAAGGGGCAGCAACCCCAAAACTCATGGCCGCGGGGCTTGAGCTCAACTGTTTCCTGCACGATGGCAACTAAGTCGGACGCAGCGCGTACCTGGTCTTTTTCCTCATCGCTAATCACGGATACTCACCCCCTGCTCGCCCAAGTTGTGACGAATATCCTCGATATTACCCTCGACGGTCGAGATCAACTCATCCAGCGATTCGAACACACGCGAGGGACGCAGCCAGCGCGTAAACGCCAGCGAAACGGAAGCGCCGTACAGGTCGCCCGTATAACCAATTAAGTTAGCCTCGAGATGCGATGAAGCGGCATCGTCGGCATACGTCGGCGGCAGGCCGACATTAACGGCAGCGGGCCACGCGATGTCATCGACGAGCACCAGACCCTCATACACGCCATCGGCAGGCACCTGAATGCCATCGGGAACCTGCAGGTTTGCCGTGGGAAAGCCCATGTCAGAACCCTCGTGACGGCCACGAATAACACCGCCACGCAGCATATACGGGCGGCCGAGCAACTCAGCAGCAAGCTCCACATGGCCCTGTCCCAGCTCATGACGAATGCGGGTGGCGCAAATGGCCTCACCGCCCTCGCAAAGCAGGTCGTGCCCGTATACGTCAACGCCGCGCTTGGCACCCCAGGTGCGCATCTCGTCAACACCAGAAGCACCGCCACGACCCAGCCTAAAGTCGCTGCCAACGCGAATCGAACGAATGTCGACCACGCGTGACAGCAGTGCGAGAAAACCGACATGGTCGAGTGCCGCAACCTCAGGCGTAAAGGGAACGGCCACCACCGCATCGACCCCGGTCTGAGCCAAGGCATGTAGACGGTCGGCCGTCGTCATCAATTTTTGAGCGGGCGAAGGACTCACCACAACGTCCGGATCGGGATCGAAAGTGACCACGACCGCCTTACAGCCATGGGCACGGGCGTCACGGACAAGCGCCGCAATGAGCTCCTGGTGTCCACGGTGCACGCCATCGAACACGCCAATGGCGATGGAGGCAGCACCCAAGTGCTCGCACTCATCAAACGTATCGGCAGCAACGATGCGGGCCTCGTCCGACTCGCCCTCGAAAAAGATACGCGCGAGCTCACGAGCGGACAACATCATCGAACACCGCCGATTGCCTGCGGAAACACGTGCTCCATGACAAAGCGGCCACTCTCAATGCGGGCAAGCGCCTTGAGTCCCCCATCGAGCACCAACGCAAAAGGCGCCTTCGCGGAATCGAAATCGGCAAGCGCACGCTCAACGGGAATGCGTCGGCCGCAGAGCAGGTCGTCGGCAAGATTGCCCGGCAAGTCAACACGCGTGGCGCCCAAGGCCGCAATGGGATCCAGGGCAAAGCCAGCCGCGGACTCGGGAGAAAGCTCCTCGACCGCATGACAAGCGCCAATGGAAACAACACCGGAGGCCGTGCGGCGCAGCGCGGAAATGTGCGCGGCGCTCTCGCAGGTGCGGCCCAAATCGCGAGCGAGCGCACGGATATAGGTACCCTTGCTCACTGAGAACGCCACGGTCCACACACACGTATCACCTTCGCCTCCCACGGCAATCAGGTCGGCGGCATAGACCTCGACGGGGCGCGGAGGTAGGTCCACCGCATTGCCCTCGCGAGCAGACTTGTAGGCGCGAACGCCATTGACCGAGATAGCCGAAAACGCCGGCGGCACCTGCATCTGCGGACCCAGCATAGCGGCCAAGCGCTCACGGGCATAGGCAGGATCGCGGAGCTCGTTGGCAACAGCCACCGCGCGGACCGCCTCGCCCTCCGCATCATCGGTATTGGTCTCGGCGCCAAACGAAATGTCGGCGACATAGCTTTTGGTATCGAGGGTTAGCATGCCCAGCAGACGGGTGGCCTGGCCCACACCCACCACCATGACACCCGATGCCATGGGGTCGAGCGTGCCGGCATGGCCGACGCGCCGCTCAAGGAGGGCGCGTCGGCATTTCGAAACCACATCGTGGGACGTGCAGCCCACCGGCTTATCGACGGCGAGCAGCATATTCAGTTGAGAAGGCGTACGACGAGCCATGTACCATCCAAAAAGTTAAAGCTCGACGGTCACCGAAGCGGGATCCTCCCCCACCAGCTCGGCCAGCATGGGAAGTGCCACGGTAAGCGTCTCGAGAATCGTTCCGTTGTTGGAGAAACCGGCGGCAGCGGGATGTCCGCCTCCGCCAAAGGCAGCAGCGATCTCGGACACGTTGAGGTCGCCCTTGGAGCGCAGGTTGCCGCGCACCTTGGTATCGCCCTCAATGCCCTTCAGGAACAGACAGACCTCGACGCCCATCACCGAGCGCACCACGTCAACCAGACCGTCGCACTCATCCGAGGTGACACCGCAAGCCTCAAGGTCACTCTGGTACGCGTAACTATACGCAACGCGCCCGTGGGCCACCGTCTTGATGCGGCCCATAACGATGGACTTGAGGTGCAAAAACTCAACGCGCATGCTCTGGTAGACCTCGAGTGCCACACGCGCCGGATCGGCACCGTGGGCAACCAGACGCGAGGCTGCATGGAACGCGGCTGCATCGGCGTTTTGGTACTGAAAACGGCCGGTATCGGTAACCAAGCCACACAGCAGGCAGGTCGCAACGCCATCACGTGCGACAATGCCGCAATTGTCCAAGAAGCGGTCGATGATCATGGCGCAGGCTGCAGCTTCGACGCGCCTCAGGCTGAGCTCGGCAAACTCCTCGCGCGCCGGATGGTGATCGAAGCACACCACATGCTTGGAGCGACGAAGCACCTCGGCGGAATTATTGAGACGCTCGACGACCGGCACGTCCACCGAGATGAACAGGTCCGGATTGCCGGTATACGCAGATGCCGGTACCAGGCGATCGGAGCCTTCCATAAAGCGGTAGATGCGCGGAACCGGATCATCGTCTGCCAGCAGCAGGGCAATGTCCTTGTTAGGGAAAAACTTCATAAGCGAGAGGCCCAGACCCAACACGGAGCCCAGGGCGTCGCCATCGGGAGAAGTGTGTCCCGAAATCGCAATGGAGGACGCACCCTCGATGAGCTCGAGGATGCGTCGCTGAATATCTGCAGACTCGCACGAGGCGAGGTCGGCGGAATTAGTCATCTAAAGCTGCCTCCTGGGCGGCATCCGCTATCGGATAGCCGTCCTCGTCCTTTTCGATCGCAAGCGTGGCGGGAACGTTTTCCAGCGCACGCGTGATGCGCTCGGCCTCATCGGTCGAGCGATCGATGCGAAAATCGAGCTCGGGCGTAACACGCCAATCGAGCGAGCGAGCCAACAGGCTGCGAATACGGCCCTTAGCGCTTGCGAGCGCCTCCATGACCTCGTCGTAGCGGCTCGCATCGCACGACACGTACACACGCGCGAACGAACGGTCAACCGCGACCTCGACCGCGGTCAAAGTAACCAGGTCAAGACGCGGATCGGAAACCTCAAAGAGCAGGATATAACCGAGCTTCTCGCGAAGCTGCTCGCCCAGACGGCGGGTTGCCTGCGTTTGCTTCATAGCGCCACCCCCTACTCGGTACGGGCAACCTGGTCGATGCGGTAACCCTCGATCTGGTCGCCGGGCTTGATGTCCTGGAAGTTCTCCAGGCCAATGCCGCCCTCGGAACCGCTCTTGAGGCTCTTGGCCTCGTCCTTGTAGTGGCGCATCGAGGCGATCTTGCCGTTGAAGACCACGATGCCGTCGCGCACCAGACGCACGGAATCGGTCGCGGCGATCTCGCCCTCTTCGACACGGACACCGGCGGCGATACCGACTTTGGGCACCTTGAAGGTGTCCAGGACGGTCGCGGTACCCGTGGAGACCTCGACCTCGGTAGGCTTAAGCATGCCGATACGGGCAGCGTCGAGTTCCTCGAGGCACTTGTAGATGACGTCGTAGCAACGGATCTCGACGCCCTCACGCTCGGCGGCGGAGCGGGCCTTACCGTCGGGACGGACGCCAAAGCCGATGATGATGGCGTTGGAGGCGTCGGCCAGGACGACGTCGGTCTCGTTGATGGCACCAACGGCGGAGTGGATCGTGTTGATGCGAACCTCGGACTGATCCATCTTGTCGAGCGAATCCTGAAGGGCCTCGATGGAACCCTGGACGTCGGCCTTGATGATCAGGTTGAGCTCCTTGACCTCGGCGTCGGCAATGGTCTCGAAGAGGTTCTCGAGCGTGACGTGCTTGACGCGGCTCTGCTCCTCGATACGGGCCTTGAGCGAACGCTCGTCGACAAGGGCACGAGCCTCGCGCTCGTCCTCGAACACGCGGAACTCGTCACCGGCGTTGGGCACGGACTGCAGGCCCAAGATCTCAACAGCGTCGGAGGGACCGGCCTCGGTGACGGCGCGGCCCTTGGGGTCGAGCATGGCGCGGACGCGGCCGTAGGTAAGGCCAGCGACCAGCGTATCGCCCACGTGCAGGGTACCGCGGGTCACGAGCACGGTAGCGACCGAGCCGCGGCCCTTGTCGAGCTTGGCCTCGAGGACGTTGCCGGAGGCAAAGGTGTCCGGGTTAGCCTTGAGCTCGAGCACGTCTGCCTGGAGCAGCACGGTCTCCAGAAGGTCGTCGATACCGATCTTCTGCTTGGCCGAGATGTTGACGAACATGTTCTGTCCGCCCCACTCCTCGGGGATGACGCCGTACTCGGTGAGCTCTTGACGCACACGGTCGGGGTTGGCGCCCGGCTTATCGATCTTGTTGACGGCAACGACGATGGGTACGCCGGCGGCCTTGGCGTGGTTGATTGACTCGACGGTCTGGGGCATGACGCCGTCGTCGGCGGCCACGATCAGAATGACGATGTCGGTCACCTTGGCACCACGGGCACGCATGGCCGTAAAGGTAGCGTGACCCGGGGTATCGATGAAGGTGATCTTGCGGTCGTTGATCATAACCTGCGAAGCACCGATGGCCTGCGTAATGCCGCCCGCCTCGCCGGCAGCAACGCCGGTGTGACGGATGGCGTCGAGGAGGCTCGTCTTGCCGTGGTCGACATGGCCCATGACGGTGACGACCGGGGCACGCGGCTTAAGGTCGGCGGGATCGTCGTAGAACGAGAAGGTGTTCTCCTCCTCGGGGGTGATGATCTTGATCTGACGGCCCAGGTCGTCGGCAACGAGCTCGACGAGGTCGTCAGACATGGACTGTGTCATGGTGAGCGGCGTACCCAGCAGGAACAGGCGCTTGATGATGTCGTTGGCCGGAACGTCGAGAGCCTCGGCAAGCTCCTGGACGGTAACGCCCTGGGAGACCTTGATGGCGTCGAGCTCCTCGGGGTTCACGCCCTGGGCCAACGCCTCCTCTATCTTGCGCTCCTCCTGAGCCTTGGCAGCCTCGCGCTCGCGCTTCTCCTTGCGCTTCTTGCGGCGACCGGTGGACTCGCGAGAGGCCTCCTCGACGGCAGCACGAGCCTCCTCGAGTACCTTCTCGCGACTGTACTCCTCGGCCTCGCGAGCCATACGGCTGTAGTGGTCCTCTTCGTTGTTGTGACCGCCCTTGCGCTTCTTGCCCTTGCCCTGCTTGTCGGGGTTGGGGAAGTCCATGCCGGCAGCGACGTTGTTGCTGGCGTTGGTGCGATGGCTGTGCGGACGGCTCTCGGAGGCGTTGCGCTCGGAGTTGCTGTCGGAGGCGTTGCGATCGTTACGACGGCCACCGCGGCGGTCGTTGTTGCCGCCACGACGGTTACCGCGCTCAGCGGCGCGCTCGGCCTTGGCCTTGTCCTCGGCGTCCTTCTTCTCCTTGAGCACGGTCTCCTGTGCGGCGATCTGGTCGAGCAGCGAACGGAAGCGCGAACCGGAGTCGGAAGCGGGAACGGCGCGGCGCTGAGCCTCGCGGGCAGCCTCCTCCTTCTCGCGGGCAAGGCGCTCCTGCTCGGCCTTCTTCTTGGCCTCAGCCTCGGCACGGGCGGCCTCCTCGGCAGCCTGAGCTGCGGCAAACTGGCGGCGCTCCTCCTCGCGTGCCTTCTCGGCAGCGATGCGCTCGCGCTCGGCCTCGGCGGCGCGTGCGGCCTCCTCGGCGGCAGCTGCCTGCTCCTCGGCCTTCTTGGCGGCCTCGACTTCCTGAGCGCGGGCCTCGATCACCGAGGCGAGCTGCTTGCGGACCATGGCGACATAGGCGTCCTCCAAGGTGGAGGAAGCGGACTTAGCGGGAATCTTCATATCGGCGAGATGACCCATCAGTTCCTTGGAGGTCATGCCGAACTCTTTGGCCAGGGTGGACACACGGACTTTTGCCATATGACTTCACCTACCCTTTCTGGCACCTTGGGTGCCTAGAGACTGAACGAGCGTGGGAGATGCGCCGGGACCTGCCCGGCGCGACCGCGCGCTAGATCAGGTCCTCCGCATCATCGAAGGCGTCGGTGTCGTGGACACCGCAGAAACGGGAGCCGGGACGGGCCTGGTTGCGGCACTGGATGCCGTCCTCGGACACGTACTCGCAGCGGCGGACGTCCTCGTCCTCCTCGTCACCGATCAGGTCGGTGGCGGGCTCCTCGTGAACGGGAACGTTCTTGAGGATGTCGGCGGCAAGCGTCTCGGACTTGATGTCGATGTGCCAGCCGGTCAGGCGCGCGGCGAGGCGGGCGTTCTGGCCCTCCTTGCCGATGGCGAGGGACAGCTGGTCGTCGGGGACGATGACGCCGGCGTAGGCCTTCTCCTCGTCGATGAGGACGCGGGTGACCTTAGCGGGCGACAGGGCGTTGGCGACGTAGACGGCAGGATCGGCATCCCACAGGATGACGTCGACGCGCTCGCCACGGAGCTCGCCCACGACAGCGCGAACACGGCTGCCCTTGGGGCCGACGCAGGCACCCACGGGATCCAGGCGGTCGTCGAGCGAGTGGACGGCGACCTTGGAACGCTGGCCGGGCTCGCGGGCAATCGACTTGATCTGGACGGTGCCCTCATAGATCTCGGGCACCTCCTGCTCAAACAGACGACGCATGAGCTCGGGGTGGGTACGGGAGATGACAATCGGCGGACGGCTGTGCTCGCCACGAACCGGCTGCAGGTTGGAGTTGGGGTCGCGAACGTCGATGATCACGGCCTTTATATGCTGGTTGTGCAGGTAGCGCTCGCCCATCGGACGCTCGTTGCGCTCGTTCTCGTAACGGCGCTGATCGAAGTGCGGAAGCTCGGCCTCGACGCCCTCGCGAATCTTGACGATCGTGAAGTCGGGCGTGGACTGCAGCACGGTACCGCTGATGAGGTCACCGATGCGGCCGGAGAACTCCTCGTAGATCTGCTCGCGGGCGGAGTTACGCACGATGGCGTTGATCTCGGCCTTGGCGTGCTGGGCAGCGATGCGGCTCGTGTTCTTGGGGGTGACGTCGATCTCCTCGAACTCGGTGAAGTTGCCCTCCTCGTCCATGGAATCGTCGATCGGCTCCAGGCGGTAGACATAGATCTTACCGGTGGTACGGTCGATGGTCACCTTGGCGCCCCACTCAAGATGCAAAATCTCGGCATAGCTCTTGGCGAGCGACTGCTCCAGGCGGTCGATCAGGTAGAGCTGGTCGATGTGCTTCTCCTGGCAAAGCTCCATCAGGGCGGACATCATGTCGGATGCTGCCATCTTACTTTCCTTCCTTCGCGGGCTTGAAGTCGTAGGTGGGCTTCAACTTGCACTTTTTAACATCAGAGAAATCGAGGGTGACGGACTCGCCGTCCTCGAGCTCGAGGGTCACGTCGGTCTCGGTCGCAGCGGCAATCTTGCCGGCGTACTTGCGACGGCCCTCGGTGGCGGTGGAGGTGAGCTCACAGTTCTCGCCCACAAAGCGGGCAAAGTCGCGCGGACGGCGCAGCGGGCGCGCCATACCCGGGCTCGACACCTCGAGCGTATAGCTCGAAGAGATGGGGTCGAGCTCCTCGATCACATCGCCGACCCATTTGGTGTTGGCCGTGACGTCGTTGAGCGACAGGCTCTGACCCTCGGCACCCTCGATACGCACGCGCACGCAGGGGGCCTTGGTGGCGCCCACGAGCTCGACGTCGACGATGTCGACATCGTGCTGGGGAGCGACGGCCTCGAGCGCGACGATGATCGCCTGCTCGGTCTTGGTCTTGACCATTGCGGCACCTCCATCCATACAAAAAAGAAGCGGGGCCGAAACCCCACTTCTTTCAATTACAACTTCATTTGCAAGCAAACTATACCAATAGCTGCGGAAACGCGCAAGCACAGTACGAATCTGCAGGTCAGCGTGCGCACAGGTTCTCCACAAGAATAGGACAATTGACCGAGGAACCCCATGCGGCGCGCCCTCAACAGTCCCAAAACGGGCCATGCGTCCCAGCGTGCCGACCGAATCGGGCCCTATGGGCATTCCATCCCTGGGCGCACATCGGCCAGACTAGAGCCGAGAGGCATTCTGTAGCGAGAAAGCCTGCCGCACGCATTGACCGCACAACCTTCCAGCATCTCTACGGCAAGGAGGATCCATGGAACGCCTAGGCACCCTCTGCGCGACCGCGCTCGTCGTCGCTGCCTGCTCGTTCGCTCTGACGGGCTGCAACAACATCGATGGCAAAACCGGAACATGCGAACCGGATCGTGGCAGCACCAAAGCCATCGAGAAAACCGAACCCCCGGTAAGCTTCGACAAAATAGACGAAGACATCGACGATCCCCAGGGCTTAGGTCCCGACCCTCAAGAACAGTTCCCTATCGACCTTGAGGCAGACGAGAACGTCCATGTTACCTGCGTGGGCAAGGACACCGACGGCTACGGCGACGCCGCGCTCGTCTTTACGGTAACCAACAACACCGGTGTCGACATGATGTTTGGCGATGTGGACTCCTATGCCTACGTCAACGGCGTGGTCCGCGATGTGCGCATGCGCCAGCAGGTCGCAGCAGGCGAGGAAACGCGCGCCATGCTCACCTTTGTAGGCACCTTCGACGACCCGGACTTTGATGTGAACAATGACCTCAACGACATCTACCTCAACAACTGGATGATCGAGGAGCAAACGGGCAATGTTTACTTTAGGGACCTGGTACACATCCCGTAGAAGACGGTGCGACGCACTGACTAAGCAGGGCAGACAACACAAAACGAGGGACGACCCAACCGGATCGTCCCTCGTCTTTTATGCGTTAGTTAAGCGCGCAGTGCTTACTTGACCACCAGGTTGACCAGCTTGCCGGGCACGCAGATGGCCTTGACGACCGTCTTGCCCTCGAGCCACTTGGCGACGGCGGCCTCGGCGGCAGCCTGCATATCCTCATTGGAGGCATTGCGGGCCACCTCGACGCGGCCGCGGACCTTGCCGAGCACCTGAACGACGATCTGCACCGTGTCCTCGATGGACTCGGCCAGGTCGAACTCGGGCCAGGCGGCGGTATAGGCGTTGCCCTCGCAGCCGAGAGCCTCGTGCCACAGCTCGTCGGCCCAGAACGGGCAGATGGGGGCAAGAACGCTCACGATATCCTTAGCCACGCCATAGCACAGCGCCTTGTCACGGGAAGCGACCTCAGTGGCGTTGAGGTAGGCGCTCGCCGCGTTAACGAGCTCCATGACGGCCGAGATGGCGGTGTTGAACTGGCCGCGATCGAAGTCCTCGGTGCACTTAGCGATGGTGCGGTGACTCTCGCGATAGAGCTTCATCGCGGTCTCGTCGAGCGCGGACTTGTCGAAGGCCACGTTGGCGTCGCCGGACTGGACGAGCTGCCAAACGATACGCCAGGCGCGCTTGATGAAGCGGTTGGCGCCCTCAACGGCCTTGGGATCCCAGTCGAAGTCCTTCTCGGGCGGGGCGATAAACAGGATCGCCAGACGCATGGTGTCGGCGCCGTAGGGCTCGATGACCGAGCTCGGGGGTACGACATTGCCCTTGGACTTGGACATGGTGTCGCCGTTCTCGTCCTTGACCATGCCCTGGCACAGCAGGTTGGTAAAGGGCTCGTCCACACTCAACAGACCCAGGTCGCGCAGCGCCTTGGTAAAGAAGCGGCTGTAGAGCAGGTGCAGAATGGCATGCTCGATACCGCCGATGTAGTTATCGACGGGCATCCAACGGTCGGCAGCCTCGCGGGAGAAAGGCAGCTCGGTGTTGTGCGGGTCGGTATAGCGCAGGTAATACCAACTGGAGCAGGTAAAGGTGTCCATGGTATCGGTCTCGCGCTTGGCCGGGCGGCCGCAGACCGGGCAGGTGGTCTCGTAGAACTCCTTGCACTCGGCAAGGGTCTCGCCGGCACCCAGGTCAAGGTTCTCGGGCAGCGTCACCGGCAGCTGATCCTCGGGCACGGGCACGATGCCGCAGTGCTCGCAGTGGATGGCCGGGATGGGGTTGCCCCAATAGCGCTGGCGGGAAATGAGCCAGTCGCGCAGACGGAACTCGACCTTACGACGACCGCAGCCCATGGCCTCGAGGTCGGCCACGATCGCAGCCTCGCCCTCGGAGTGCTTGCCGCCGCGCATACCGGTGTACTTGCCGGACTGGACGAGCGTGCCCTCGGCCGCATGGGCGCAATCCCAGTCGACGGTCTCGGCATGGAAGGTATCGATGGTCTCGCCGTTGGCCTCGACGGCAGCGCGGTCGTCATCGTCCAGGATGATCGGCACGATCGGCAGGTCGTACTTGCGGGCGAACTCAAAGTCGCGCTGGTCGCCGCAGGGAACGGCCATGACGGCACCGGTGCCATAGTCGGCAACGACATAATCGGCAACCCACACAGGGACCTTCTCGCCGTTGACCGGGTTCACCACGTAGCGGCCGGTAAAGGCACCGTGCTTCTCGAGGGTGCCCTGGGCACGCTCGACGGCGGAGATATGCTTGGAGTCCTCGACGATCTTGGTCACGGCCTCCTCGTACTCCGTACCCTCGACGAGCTCGTGCAGACGAGCGTACTCGGGGGCCAGGACAAAGAAGGAGACACCGAAGAGCGTATCGGCACGCGTGGTGAAGACGGTGATCTTGCCCTCGTCGCCCTCGATGGGCTCGCCATCCTTGTCGCACAGGGTAAAGTCGACCTCGGCGCCCTCGGAGCGACCGATCCAGTTGGCCTGCATCTGCTTGACGCGCTCGGGCCAGCCGGGGAGCTTCTCCAGGTCGTCGAGCAGCTCCTGGGAGTAATCGGTAATCTTGAAGTACCACTGCTCAAGGTCGCGCTTCTCGGGCTCGGTGCCGCAGCGCCAGCACTTGCCCTCGGTGACCTGCTCGTTGGCCAGAACGGTCTTGCAGGTGGGGCACCAGTTGACCGGGTTCTTCTTGCGGTAGACCAGGCCCTTTTCCCACAACTTCTCAAAGATCCACTGACCCCAACGGTAATAATCGGGGCTGCAGGTCTTGACCATGCGATCCAGATCGTAGGAGAAGCCCATGCGCTTCATCGTGGCGAGAGCCTGGTCCATGTTCTTATACGTCCAGGCGGCAGCCTGCGTGTTGTGCTTGATGGCGGCGTTCTCGGCAGGCAGGCCAAAGGCGTCAAAGCCGATGGGGTGCAGCACATCGTAGCCGCGCATGCGGGCCTGACGGGCCATGGCATCGCCGATGGTATAGTTGCGCGCGTGGCCCATGTGCAGGTCGCCCGACGGATACGGGAACATCTCGAGCACGTACTTCTTGGGCTTGCTGGCGTCGGTGTCGACGGCAAAGAGGTTGGAGTCCTCCCAGGCCTTCATCCACTTGGACTCAATGGCCTGCGCGTCGTAGGCAGGGATCTCATCCTTATGATCTGTGCAATCGCACATATCAGCTCCTTTAATCTTTAATGGGGTCGGTCGGCTTAGCTTTATTCGCTACTGCGGACAGTCCTGCGCAAGACGAAGAGCACATTAAGTGCTCTTCTTTGCGTGCGGAACTTGTAGCGAACAAAGCTAAGCCGCCCGACCCTAAGGTTGACTCGCATGATGATAGCAAATACAACAAGCGAGATGTCTGCGACTTGCAGGCATCTCGCTTTATCTAAATAACGTGGTTGATACTCAACCTTTATGTGCAACCCGTTCTAGAAACAACGGGTTTTCCAGGTGCCGCAGGTTGCCGTGAAAGAGGAGCGCCGCGTACTTAGGTACGCAAGCGACGGTTTGAACGGCAAGATGCGGTGCCTGGGAAAGCCGCTTATCGATAAGACACAGACTGCTGGGAGTCCTTGACGACAACGTCGTGGGCGCCGCCTTCGACGATCGAGGTCGAGCTTACCAGTGTCAGGCGTGCCTTTTCCTGGAGCTCGGGGATCGAGAGGGCACCGCAGTTGCACATCGTGGACTTGACCTTGTAGAGCGTGCCGCCCACGCCGTCCTTGAGGGAACCGGCGTAGGGAACGTAGGAGTCGACGCCCTCGACGAAGCTGAGCTTCGCGGCGCCGCCCAGGTCGTAGCGCTGCCAGTTGCGGGCACGTGCAGAACCCTCGCCCCAGTACTCCTTCATGTACTGACCGTTCACGTTGACGCGCTCGGTCGGGCTCTCGTCGAAGCGGGCGAAGTAGCGACCCAGCATCATAAAGTCGGCACCCATGGCAAGGGCGAGCGTCATGTGGTAGTCGTAGACGATGCCGCCGTCGGAGCACACGGGCACGTAGACGCCGGTCTCCTCGTAGTACTCGTCGCGAGCGCGGCAGACGTCGATCAGCGCGGTGGCCTGGCCACGGCCAATGCCCTTGGTCTCGCGGGTAATGCAGATGGAACCGCCGCCGATACCGACCTTGATGAAGTCGGCACCGCAGTCGGCCAAGAAGCGGAAGCCCTCGGCGTCGACGACGTTACCGGCACCGACCTTGACGTCCTCGCCGTAGTTGGCGCGGATCCACTCGATGGTGCGCTTCTGCCACTCGCTGAAGCCCTCGGAGGAGTCGATGCACAGGACATCGGCACCGGCCTCGATGAGCAGCGGCACGCGCTCGGCATAGTCGCGGGTGTTGATACCGGCACCGACCATGTAGCGCTTGTCGTTATCGAGCAGCTCGTTGGGGTTGGTCTTGTGGCTGTCGTAGTCCTTGCGGAAGACGATGCCCATGAGGTGATCGTTGTCGTCAACGATGGGCAGAGCGTTGAGCTTGTTGTCCCAGATGACGTCGTTGGCAACCTTGAGGCTGATGTTCTTGTCGCCCACGATAAGCTGCTCACGCGGGGTCATGAACTCGGAGACCTTCTTCTGGTGGTCATCGCGGCTGGGGCGATAGTCACGGCTGGTGACGATGCCCAGGAGCTTGCCCTTGGGGGTGCCATCGTCGGTGACCGGCATGGTGGAGTGACCGGTCTTCTCCTTGAGCTCGATGACCTGTTCCATGGTCATGTCGGGGGTCAGCGTGGAATCGGACTGAACAAAGCCGGCCTTGTGATCCTTGACGGCCTTGACCATGGCGGCCTCGGACTCGGGGGTCTGAGAACCGTAGATGAAGGACAGGCCACCCTCGGTAGCGAGCGCGACACCCATGTCGACGCCCGAGACGGACTGCATGATGGCGGAAACCATGGGGATGTTCAGGGTGATTGCCGGCTTCTCACCGCGCTTAAAGCGGGTTAGCGGCGTCTTAAGAGAGACGTTGTTGGGGATGCACTGCGAGGACGAATAGCCAGGAACCAGCAGATACTCCGAAAACGTGTGGGACTCACCGGGAAAGAACGTAGCCATGTTTCTCCTTTTTCCATGCGACCGGTCGGCTGCAGGCCTCATAGGACCCAGCCCAACCTTGGGCGCCCAATACTGGGGAAGTATCTTAACGCACTTTGACTGCTACAATGCATGATTTAAGAAGAGCACACGAGGGTTTGACGCAGGCTTTGCGTTTACCCAGCAAACACTTTAGCGGGGAGATGCGGAGCACATGGAGTACAAGACGACGGCAAAGTTGGTCATTCAAGCGTGCGACAAAGACCTGCCGGGCGTGTTTGGTCATGGCTGCGTCTTGCTGCTGCAGGGTATTGCCCGGGAGCACTCGCTCAACCGTGCCGCCAAGAGCATGAGCATGGCGTATTCCAAGGCATGGCGCATCGTAAACGAGGCTGAAGGGCAGCTGGGCTGCAAGCTCATCGAGCGCGACGGCGCCCGCGGATCCACCCTCACCCCCGCCGGCAAGCGAGCCATAGCGGTGTACGAGGAGCTGCAGGCTGACATCAACCAGGCCATAGCCGCCAAAGCCGACGTCCTCATCGCCAGCATCAACGCGGAGTAGTCCTTTTAGGCGGTTTTTAGCCCACAGCGCCCTCGGGTTGAGGCTCGCGCCACAAAACGGGCCCATCTACTACGTTTAGTTGAATACCCACGACCATACCGGACATTATGAAATTAAAACCGCTGGTAAACAGCTTGGTAATTTTCAAAATAGGCGGGTGTGGTCGACCCCTAAGGGTTAAACGTAGTAGATAGGCCGTTTTCGTGGCGCAGTCCCCCACGGCCCATTCCCAAAAAGACTACCCCGAGACAAGCCCCAAAATAGCTAGTTGCGGAGGGCGTTGTCTAGGGCGGCAGCTACGGTTAGGGGGTCGTCGGTGCCGGCGAAGAGGCGGATGGCGCCCCCCTGCTTACCGCGCGGGGCCGAAAGGCGCGTTGCTGAGCCGCCGGCGGGCGACGTGCGGAACTCCCCCGGCAATGTGTCGAACAGCTCACCAGCACTTCGCTCGATAAGGTCAAACTCAACTGCCGGGCCAAAGCCGTGCTCGAGGATTCCCGTTGCAACCGCATGGTCGGGATGCGAGGTCAGCCCGGGATAGCGCACGTTGCGTACCATCTCGTTGGCGGCCAGATACTCGGCCAGCGCACGGGCGCGATCGAAGTGGGCCTGCATGCGAGCGTCGAGCGAAGACAGCCCCCGCTCCAGCATGCAAGCCTCATTAGCAGAAAGGTCGAGTGCAGACGCACCGCAATCCGCAAGAAGCGCATGCGCACACTCGGCGGCGGCATCCACGCGATGGCGCTTAAGCTGCGAGCGCGCCACCGAAGCGGCGACGAGCTTGCGCGGCGCAACGCCGGCACACACACGGTCGAGTGCCTCGAGCGACAGGACGGCACCCAAACGCAGCGGATCGCACCCAAAGACGCTTGCCACGGTGTTATCCACCACGAGCAACGCACGGGCCTCACGCGCCGCCCGACCCAGCGCACGCAGATCGGGCACACGTAGGCCAAACCCGCCGATGGAATTGACGAACCACCACAGATGCGACCCGCCAGCATCAAACGAAGCATCAAAGCCCTCGGACGCGGCGGTAAACGCCGCAACCGACGGCTCCCCCACGAGCACAACGTCGCAGGCATCAAAGCCGCGCGCAAACGCATCGGCAAAGTCATCGGCAAACACGACCAGGCGATCGCTGGGACGCACAATCCCCAGCAGCGACAGCGCCGCCGGCACGTGCGAGGCCGCAACAAGACGCGCCTCACGCGCGCCGGCCCTTGCAGCCCAGGACTCTTCTAGCTGTTGCACGTCCACGCGGCACCAACCCTTACATAAAACCAAACCAAGACCAGCCCACCCAGCTCGAGAAAACGTCAGCGCAAGCAGCGTCGAGCGGTCCGGCGTTCGTTAGAACGCCGGAACAAAATTAGCCGTGATATTCGCCGTTGTATTGGATCAACGTTAGATCTTCCACGCCATCGAGCGCGCGGATGGCGTCGGCATAGGGCATATCCACACCGTCCGAGAACACCTCGACGGCCATCTCCACCTTGTCACCGCGCATCGTCTTGGACTTGACGCTGAACTTGGTGCGCCCAAATGCACGCACGATATCATCGCCGGTGGTCTGGCCCGTGTAGTGGATGACCATCATGTACACGCGCGCCTTGTCCTGGTGGCTCGCAAAACCGGCGATCATCACCACGATCACCACCGCCGTGAGCCCCACGAGCGCATACATGCCGGCTCCCGCCGTAATGCCAGTGGTAATGGCCCAAAACAGATACAGCAGGTCGAGCGGGTCCTTGACCGCCGTACGATAGCGGACGATAGACAGGGCACCGACCATACCAAGCGAGATGACCACGTTCGTCGAGATCGCGAGCGTGACCATACAGGTGAGCACGCACATGCCCACGAGCGTCACGGCAAAGCTGCGCGAATACACCACGCCGGTAAAAAAGCGCTTGTACACGTAATAGATCAGGATGCCCATGGCGAGCGCCACGAGCAGCGACAGGCCGATCTTGGCAGGGTCGACCTGACCAAACGCCTCCAAGACAGAGTTCTTAAAAAAGTCCCTAGTGCTCATGGTCTAAATATCCCCTCGGTTCCCAAAATCCGATTCCCAGTAGTTAAAACCGCGCAGGTAGGCGGTCTTGTCATAACACAGGCAGTACTTAGAGACCGCCGTGAGTTCGGCCGCACCTGGCGGCACCATATCGCGCACCAGCTGCGGGCAAAACTCGGTATACTTGACCTCCATCACCAGCTTGCCGGGCTCCAGCACGGGCAACGCGGGCAACGTCGCGTCAAAGATGTCAAAGCTCCCCACCGCCGCACGCACGTTGCTATCAAAGGTAATTCGCACGGTGCCCTCGTCCATCACCCACGGCTCGCGCTCGTAGTCCACGATGGTCCGCGGGCGCATCATATTACAGATGCACTCGATGTAGAACTCGCGACAGAGCGGATAGGGGCTCCTCAGCAAAAAGTCGTAGTCGCCGGCCAGAATCTGCTCAAACTCGCCTCGCGTGAGCGGCGCGTCCTCCTTGTAGATCCAGCTGCCGTACTTCTTTTTGCGCTCGAGCTTAATCACCTTGTCGCTGCCGTTGTAGATGCGCACGCGATACTTTTTGCGCATGAGGATGCCGGCGTCTTTTTCTTCGTAGGCCGAGTTGCAGTAGTCGTCAAAGTACAGGCTGCGAATGGTGTAGCCGCCCGCCTGCGCATGCTTGTCTAGCTTGAAAACCGGCGCCATGCGGCAGGCCAGCGCGGCGTGCTCACCCTCGTTAATGAGATATTTGAGCTCGTGGCGGTAACGCTCCTGCGTGGCACGCACAGGCGGAGCCGCCAAGCGCTCAAGCAGCGCGCTAGCCTTCCTCATACGTGTCCTCCACGACCTTACCGCCGTCTTGCACGTAAAAACACTTCATGCCGTAGTGCTTGCCGTCGTCGGTCACATAGTAGTCAAACGCATCTTGTGTATAGCCATCTGAGTTGGTGGCGCGCACGCGCACAAAATACTGGCCGGTATCGGGCGCATCGCAGGTCACTTCGGGCAGCAGCACGTCCTCGGCCTTAAAAAGCACATCGTTTATGGCATAGTCGCGCGCCAGCTCGACGGTATAGCGAATGTCACGCGCCTTAAAGTCGTACGAAGCATCCCAGTTAATGCGCAGTTTACCGTTATCGATCTGCGGCACGCCAATGTAGAACGGCATGGGCTTTTTATAGCTCTCGCGAAAGCTCTTGTAGTTTTCCTCGATCTCGGTCGGAATCGCCGCGGCAATCTGTTCGTATTCGTCCTTGGTGACAGGCAGATTGTCAATATCGGGCGAAGCAAAGACCAGCGATTCAGTAACCTCACGATAATGTCTAATCATCTTGGCCAGGCGCGCCTCGGTCATATACGAGCGCAGGTCCTTTACCGCGCGATCGAGCTCACTGCGGAACGATTTGCTGCGCAGCGCGCGATTGAATAGCACGTTGCCCCAGTAGTTGCTTACGCCGCGCTCCCAGCTCGCATAGTCCGAGAACCCGGCAAGAGAAAGCTCCAGCTTGCGCAGCATGCCGTCGTTGTCCCAATCGAGGATGTACCACGTATTGGAGTTGAGCGGGCTATACAGATAGCAGTTACGGTTCTGCGTATCGCAGTTGCCCGTCAGAATCTGAAACGCCAGCCAATAGACCAGATTCTCGGTATCAAAGTAGGCGTCGAGCACGTCATCGGTCTTTTGCGATTCGTCGTTGAGGGCGTCGAGCATCTCGATGAGCTTGGTGTGGTCCGAATCGCCCTTAATCTCGAGCATGCCCTCAAAGCTTGCCTGGTTGTAGTCGGGATCGTCGGCAAGTTTAATGGTGTCCTCGTAGCGATGGAAATCAAAGCTGTTCACCTTATACAGGTGCCCGCTCTTATCCAGGCCATGTGCCTTAAGCGCCATCTTGTTGAGCTGCTCCACCTGCGTAAACAGGCCGTAGTCCTCAAAGGTATCGTTGGACTTTTCGGTCTGGTCGCACACCCACAGATGCACAAACTGCGTGCGCAGGCCCATCATCTGGGGAATCCCGCGGATAAGGTCGTAGGCCATCTTGTTGCGAAAACGCATACCCTCGCCCATGTGCTTGTTGAGCGCAATCGCGCGCTGTTGGCGCCAGGTGCCCTTGCCTTTTTTGAGCTCCACCTTGTAATTCTTTTGCGTGTAGGAGCTCGACGTCTGGCCGCGCACCTGCACGGTGGCATTGGGCGCTTCCTCGCCATAGCCAACCTCGCCGGCCACCGGGCCGTCTTCGCCGCCCGCCTGCAGCAGGCCCATAACCTGATAGCGCGTCACGCCCATGTCGGCATAGTCATACACCGAGTACGTGTTGATCTCGGCCCAGCTATGGTCCGTGTTCTCGGAGCTGTTGCCGCGAGAGACCGTCAGATACATGGTCACAATGCCCGAGTCGTCGTAGACCTCGTACAGCTCGTCCTTATCGCGCAGGTGCTTGGACTGGTCGGAGGTCTCGGCCTTTTTAATCTTGCCCTGCTTTTTGACCTTTTTGGTCGAGGATTCGTCCTGAGATGAGCAGCCCGAAAGCAGCAGCGCGCCGGCAGCCGCCTCGATCAGACAGCGGCGAGACATCAACTTATCGATCATCAGAACCTCCCCAATGGTTGCGATACACGCGAACTACTACGCGCTGAAACGCGCCGTGCGGCACACCCTTATGGCGGCCTTCCTCATAGCGCTGTTCGGCACAGTCGAGCATGCGGCGCAGCTGTGTAAAGCGACCCGTTTTGTCGGTCGCCACAATGGGCTGCTGGCTCAGGATACGATACGGCAAGTTGGCGGTATAGGTATCGAGCCGCAGCAGCGCCACGATAAAAAACACCGCGGCACCCAACAAAAAGCCAAAGCCGTAAAACTGCTGCGGCAAGAGCAGAGAAACGGCATTCGCTAGCCCGGCCACACCAGCAAACAGCCCCGAGGCCAGCACGGCCCCCTTGTAGTCGGTAAAGTACAGCAAGATGAGCAACACCGTATTGCCCACGGCATACAGGCCATAGCCCACGCACAGCGTGCGAAAATACCCGTGCATCAGGTTATTAAAGCCCAACGGTAGGGCCGAGAGCACCGTGGTCTCGAGCGAAATGACCGCCGCGGTCACAAACAACTGTTTGAGCGCACAAAACCGCAGTTCTCGGTTGAGCGTGGAGAGCATTTCCTCCTCGGCCACCACAATGTCGCCCACCACGCCACCGTCGTTGAACAGGCTGTAGTAGTCGCGGTAGCGCGGATAGAAATTGACCTCGACCGAGACCACAAAGTTGACGGACGTGACCAGGATTGTCAAAAACGCGATAAGCGCCGGCACATCGTGGTAGGGCGCACCATAAAACAAGCCCTTGACCTGCACGCCAATGGGACCGGCCCAAATTATCACCAAATGCGCAAAGAGGCCCAGGTTGGTGAACAGGCCCGTAAGCGCCAGCGGCATAAACTGATCGAGCCACTGCAAAAAGAGCCAGGGGCTGCGGTCGCTCTGAGGAAAATACCGGTATAGCAGCACCACGTCCCAGGCGAGCATAACGCCGTAGCCCAGAGCAATTGATGCCAACAGGCCCTCGACCGGCGGCAGCCCCAGCGCCAGCGCGGCCAGGGCGCACAGGCACGCCACGCCAATGGCGGCCGCAAAGCTGCACAGGATGCCGCGGTAGTCTTTGATGGCCGTGAGGTAACTCATGCCGTTCCAGTTGACGATCATAATGTTGAACAGCCACAGGCACAGCAGCCCCTGCAGCAGCGTGGCGCCCGAGAACAGCAAAAAGACGCCGTAGAGCACCGTGCCCGCAACGAGCATGATGGCGTTGGAGCCCCAAAACGAAGGCAGTATCTCATCCTCGCGCTCGGCAAACAACATATCGGCCAAAAAGCGCGTGACCGGCATGGAGAAAAAGCTCGTGAGCAAAAGCGAGGCCAGCAGTGTGTAGGTCACCATGCACACCAGCAGATCCTGGTTGGCACGCCCTACGCCCCACAGACCGCACAGCACCAAGATACCCACCTGGAGCAGCACGCCCAACAGCATGGGACCCGTGCACACAATGCCGGCGTAGCCGTAAGCGCGCATCGTGGCAAAAAGGCCCTTGCGCCTAAACAGGCGCTTAAGCTCAAAACCGATTCCGGCCACCGGCTACTCCCCCTCTCTGGGCAGGTCAAACGCACGCGCCGTCTCGTCGTACAGCGCGCGATAGTTGGCGAGCATCTGCTCGTGCAAAAAGTACGTGGCAACGCGACGCTGCCCGCGCTCCCCCATCTCAATGCGACGGGCGCGGCTCACGCACATGCGCTCCATGGCATCGGCCAAGCCCTTGCGATACATGGGCGGCGTCACAAAACCCGCCACGCCAAAGTCGTCGCCCGGGGCGCCTTCGAGCAACTCGCGGCAGCAGCCCACCTCGGTCGTCACGCAGGGACGGCGCGCTGCAAGCGACTCCAGCACGCTGAGCGGCTGGCCCTCGGAGATGCTCGTCAAAATGGTAAAGTCGAGCTTTTCCATGTACTCGACCACGTTGACGCGGCCGGTAAAGATCAGGTCGCGCACGCCTAGGGTATCGACCAGCGCGTGGCACTCGGCGCCGTACTCCTCGTCGTCCACGCCGCCCATAATGTGCAGGCGCACCTTGGGCAGGCGCTCGTGCAGCTCAAAGAAGGCATAAATCATTGTCTTGACGTCCTTGATGGGCGCCAAGCGCACCACCGCGCCAATGTCCACCCAGCCGTCATCGGGCTTTAAGGGAATATCCTTAAAGCGGTCGAACTGGATGCCGTTGGGGATAACCAGGCATTTGTCCGCATCGCAGCCCATATAGACCTGCGTCTTGCGGGCGTTATGGAACAAACTCGTCACGCGGAAGGCGCGGCGGTAGATTTCCTCCGAAAGCAGGTAGAAAAAGCGGATCCAGCGGTCCTTGAACGACGGCACCACCCAATCGGCGCGAATGATCTCTTCCTCGCGCTCGCGGGTGTAGATGCCATGCTCGGTCAACAGCACCGGCGCATGGTGAACGCTTGAGCCCAGGCAGGCGAGCAGACCACCGTAGCCGGTCGAGATGGCATGGTACACATCGGCCACCGGCACCTCGCTGCCCAACAGGTAGAGCACGGGCAGCAACATGGAGCGCATGGTGTGGAATGCATCGGCAAAGGGCGTGTAGGGATACTCGGCCAGGCACACGTCGCGAAAGATATCCATAAACGTGCGGCTCTGCAAAAACGAGAGCGGATGCACGCGACGGCGGTAGAAGATATCGAATAACACGTCCCAGTCCGGATTGGAGAGCGACACCAGACGGCGTAACGCCTCGCGCTCACGGTCGTTAAAACTGGCTTCATGTTGCTCACCCGAAAGCCGCAGGGCATCGTCCAGGAACACCTCGTGCACCTCGACCACGTTGCCGGGCAGCTCGTAGACAAACTTGCCACGGTCGGCAGCATGCGCGCCGATCACCCACAGCACAAACTCGTGCTCGGGCATGGCCGTAATGTAGCCATGCATCCAGGTAGATACGCCGCCGTGCACATAGGGGTAGCAACCCTCGAGTACCAAGCAGATTCTCATTTATCGCCACCCTCCTTGCGCTCGATCGTCACGGTCTTATCATTTGCCTTGAGCAGATACAGATTGCCCGTAAGGTGCGTCAGTTCGCCACCCGTCACCGCACCCGGCTCGCCATTATTGGCGCGGAACATGAGCCACGCCTCGTCGTGGAAATTGCCCAGGCTGAGCGTCCAGGCATCCGCGCTGGTATCCACGCTCACCGTCACGGACGAAAAGCGCTGGATGGCACCGGAGCACTCCGACGCCGTCTGGTGCCGCAGGTCGAGCGCGGATTTGGTAAGCCACTCCAGGTAGTCGACCAGGCCGCCCTTGTAGACCTCCCAGCCCTCCTTGGCACCACGATCGGGATCGAGCAAGTCGTCCGGGTGCATAAAATGCGTGCTCACGTAGTGCATGTTGAGCTCGGACACGGCTGCCAGGCGCATATAGGAATCGTCGACCATGCCGCCCGAGACAATACGTGGCTGCTCCACAATGCCGTCGCTCGCCACGCCAAACTCCTGCACGTAGGGCAGGTCGGTGCCATCCTCAAAATACGTGCTGGCGATGGTCTTAATGCGCGGAACGTCGGTGCCGATGAGCTTGCGCGCTCGGGCCGAAAGGATATTCGACGGCGGTACGTAAACCGAGCCATGAGCGTTGGGCAGAACCTCGTCCTGAAACGCGATAAGTTCGTTGAGCGAAGCGACGAGCGTCTCTTTGTTCTTCCAGGTCTTGTAGACGTACAGCGTGCCGTAGTCGGTGTCCCAGAGCGCGAGCGGCTGATGGTTGTAGCCGTGAAAGCCCAGCTCGCCGCCCATCTGCAGCAGCATGCCGCCAAAATATCGAAACTGCGTGGTATCGGGTTGGCGCGCGGGCTCGGTCTGGTTGACCGCGTCCTCGTAGTTTTCGATCATCACGCCGGTATAGCGAATGCCATATTTTTGCGCGAGCTTTTGCAGATCGGGCCACCAGACCTTGGTGTAAAAATCCGCAATGGAAAGGCCGTAGTCACGCTTGATATAAGTACCATCGCCCGAGGGCACGGGGCTAGGAAAGTCGTCCAAATAGAACACGGCGCTGTTGATGACCGGATAGGCCGTAGCATCGCCCAGCAGACTGATCGCCGCGGCGAAAAAGCCGCGCATGACCTTGTCGTAGATACCGATATTGCACACCACGGTGCGCCCGCTACCGCAGTCATTAGACCAAATGAGCGGGGCGCCCGCATCGCCAGTCTTAGCCCACTCACGCGCCGTCTCGCGCAGCGATACTGAAAGCGACGAATCAAAGGGGTCCGAGAGCTCGTAGCGCTCTCCCCCGCCCAGCATAAAGTCCTCACTCGGCACAATGCTTTCGGCTTTTACATAGTCATATCCGGCCGATTCAATGCCAAGCTTGGAGGCAATCACTTGCAGATAGCTCGAGTTATCCGGCGGCATGGCGAGCATAAGCGAACCGCCGGCACTCACCCAACTCATAATGTCGCTCAGGTGCGTACCGAGCCCATCGAGCGACGGCATGAGCAAAATCACGCGATCGAAGGAGGTCAGCGAGGGAATGGCATCCGCACCATCCAGGGCAAGATCCACGTCGCGATGGGCGATCTTCATGTCCAGCAAAATCTGGTCGAACTGGTCTTTGACGTCGTCGACGCCATCTTGGTCCGAGTCTGTAATGACCAGGCACGTGGGCTTTTGGCCAAAGATTGCCGAGGAGGCCGGCACCGCGTCGTTGGCAGCAAGCATCCCCAGCCTATGCTGGCCCGCACTGTACTGCACGCCGGCACGCTCCACCAGCAGCACGGCGGCCATGGCAATAAAGACCGCCCACACCACGAGGAGTCCCATCCAACGAAAGCGGCCCACACGGTCTCGGATATGTTGCGCCACGCTCATCGGGCCTCCTCCCCATCGCGCCAAAACGCCAACTTTTCGCGGTTGTCGGCGCTCAAATACACATGTTGCTTGTCAATCGCATCGATCACACAGTGGACCTCGTCACCGTCGCGGCGCATCACGGCCAGGCGCAGGCAAAGCATCCAAACCTCCTGCTCCTCGGGCACGTCGAGTACCAGCTGGTCGGTCACGGCCTGCGCCTCGTCGATCTGTCCGACATCGGCCAGCGCCGTCGCGTATCGAATGCGCAGCTCAAGGGTATCCTCGCGCTCGCAGCGACGCGCAAGCAGGCGCGCGTACTGTTGGCGCTGAATCTGAGCAACGCGCCCCTCAGCCAAGCCCGAGCCCAAGTATTCACCAAGAAAATCACAGTATTCGTTGAGGTTTTGCGCGCTCGGGTCCGTCTTAAAGGCACGCTCCAGCTGCTGCAGTTTAAGGTCGGACTCCTTGGAGATCTGCGCCACCGCCGTCGCGGCATAGTGCGCCACCTCAACGTCGTCGTTAAGCTTAGCCGCCTGCAGCTGCGCCAGGTACGCGTCGGGCTCCTCGGTGAGCATGGAGAGCATTAGGCGGCGCCGGTATGCCGGGTCGTTGACGATAAGCGCCTCCTCGAGCGGCACTACGCCTGCATCGTCCTCACCGCTCGGTACCGACATACTACGATGCAGGTCGTCGTTGAAGCGCAGCGACTCCAGCGCAGACTCTTTCAGCCACTCGCCAAGCACCGCGCTGCGCACCGATAGCAAAACCACCAGCAACGGGCCCCACAGCGGCACCAGCACTATTACAGCCAGCATGTGCCCGCGCACCGGCAGCAGGCCCAGCTTCATGAGCGTCCACAGCATCAGGCAAACCAGCGAATGAATCAGCAGCAAGACGGCAGCAACGACAAGCGAGATCAAGCGGCACCCCCCTCACCGTCACCGGTGTAAGCGATGCGCTGCAGCAGCGCCACGATGCCCTCGCCGTCGACGGGCTCCACCGCAATATGCTTTGCGCTCAGGCGCTTACGGATAATGGGAAGATCGCACGCCTTTGCCTGGCGCATAAGCAGGTAGAGCACGTTGCCGTCGACCAAGCCCGCCGCGTCGCTCTCGCGGATTGCCGACCCAATTGCGCCCACCAGCTCGCCGACAGGCTCCATGCCCGGTACCACGCGCAGGAGCAAAAAACTCCCCATCTTGCTATCTGCCAGCGCCTGCTCCGCCGCGAGCTCTTGGCCAAAGGCCGCCTGCTTGAGCACGCAAGTGCCGTCAACGCAGCGTTTATCCTGCGCCACCGCCTCATAGTCAAAGGCACGGCCCAGCGCGCTTTCGACCAGCCCGCACAAGATGCGGAACAGGTTTTGATAATAGAGGGTCATTTGGTTTTCGGCCGCACTACGCACAAAGATCAACACGGCGGGTGCCCCGTCGCGCTCGATCGCGTATCCAAACATGGGAAACCCCGGCGTCAGCTCACGGTTCACCCACAGGTTCGAACGACCCCCGTCGCCCAAAAGAGGTGCAAGCTGCTCAAGCGTGAGCGAGCGTGCGGCATTTTCGGCAATCGCGGGACTTGCTGCCACCAGGCGTGCAAATGCCCCGCCCGAAACATGGTAGCTCGCCCAGAAGCTCGCAGCACTTGCGATAGATGTCGCGTGGGTTGAGTACGTCGAGCTCCTGCGTCACGGCAAAGATCTTGCCAAAGCTGTCGTGGCGACCCACAATCTGGCGCCTGTACGCGCGCTTGTCCTCGATCGCGTCGTGGTAAAGCTGTGTGAGGAACGTATTGCGATTACGCACGAGCTCGTTTTGATCGCGCTCCGCCCTAATGGCTTCGCTGTTGCGCAGCTGCACATAGCCGCACACGGCACCCACCACAAAGTACGCAATAAACGGCAGCCAGTTGGACGGCTCGTAAAAGAGACCCTGGAAGGTATAACCGTACTGAGTAAAGTAGCTCGCGGCCAAACCCACCGACGCCAGCAGCGCCGCAACCAGGCCAAAATCGAGCCCATACAGCGTGCCGATCAGTACCACGTACAGCAGGCGGTAGTCGAGCACGTTAAGCTGAGCAGACTGCGAAAACACCAGCTCCAGGCCCTCAAAGAGCACCCAGGCCAGCGCGGTCTCCAGGCATTTGATGGGCAGTGTCCGCCCGCGCATGCGGTCGATGGCGGCACGCAGCGGATGGCGCTTGCCCGCGAGGGTCTGCTCCCAGCGGGCGTGTATGGTCGAAAGATCGCGCAGCGCGTCATAGCGCTGGAACCACCCGTAGCGCGTGCGGACGGTATCGCTCGGAGCAATGGAGACGACGGCGTCCCCGTCGTAGGTAATGTCGAGCCCCGGGAACAAGCCCTTGAGCGCCTCGCCCAGGTCTCCCACGGTGTGGGCAAAGCTATCCGGAACCTCGAGTTCCTCGAATGTGGCATCCCAGCTGTCGAAGATGCGACGCACCAGAACGGCCAGCTCCTCGGCGCAGAGGGCACCGAGCGGTGAGTCCGCCCCAGCCCTCATGACAGCAGAGCCTTGCGAGCACGCCTCGAACAGCGGGGTCAAAATCGGGTCTTCCAGCGTGGGCGAGGCGGTGTACAGATACGGCACGCGCAAGATCTTGGCCTGAATGCCGTCGCGGACCGCATAGTAGCGGCACAGGTCGTTGGCCGCACGGGCAATGATGCCCTTGCCGTTTTGCCCCGCAACGTCCACCGCACCGTCCGCTCCCATGGGACCAGTCACAAACAGCAGCTGAATCTGGCGACCCATGCAAGCTCGAAAGACGGAGCGCAGCAGCTCGATGTCGCCAACGGCCTCGGTATGCGGCGTGAGATAGGTAGAGAGGTAGACCACACGGTCGAATTCGTAAGCCTGGTCCAGGTGCTGCAGCAGCTCTTTCCAAGACGCATGGAGCGACGACCCGTCACGGCGCGCCTCGTTGGCCGCCACGACCTGAACATGGTCACCGGGAAACGCCTTGGCACAAAAGTCGTCATCGACATACGCGGTATTGCCAACAACCAGCACTTCCACCGTGCGCTCCCCCTCCCCAAATTTAGCTTTTGCCATGGTACACATGCGTATTGTACGCTGTCAATGTAGGCCAAAGGCAACTTTAAAGCTGTTTTAAGAACTTTTTCAGACGGGAAGCGACTCGCGCCTGAGCCAGAGAGCCCTACACGTGCCGCTGCACGGCGGAGAAAGGCGAATCCACTACCCCTCAGGCATAATTCCTGAGCAAAATCAAGCAGAGCACACGGCTTTTTGCGCCACTTTAAGACGTAATCGGGATGTGGCGAGAGGCCAAATTCGGAAGTGCGGGGAAAACCAAAGGAATGCTGACCAGACCCCCGTTTTAGGCTTCCGCGACCTGCGGTTTTGATACAAAAAAAACCGCGTTGTGCTCGAAGGTTTTCGATTTTTCCCCGCACTTCTGTAATTACATCTCTGGATCGAGGGCGCAGGCAATGGTGACGACATCCACGATAGCGCCCCCCCTATGCCTGATACCAAAATCGTTCCATAGGGACCCGTTTCCCAATGGGACGATTCTTCACAAAGGGCATTAAGGCGCATGAGAACATGGTAGAGGCAAGCAAGCGCGCTTCCACGTTTTCGCCCATGGTGACCACGGTATAATCCAACGAGACAAGCAACGAACGGGAAAGGCAGCGCGGATGAACCTGGGCAGCGAGAGCGAGACCGTCGAGTTCAAGAAGTCCACTGGCGAGCATAAAGAAGCACTGCAAGCCATCAGCGCCATGCTGAACAAGCACGGCCGCGGCGAGCTCTACTTCGGCGTGAAGGACAACGGCGATGTCATCGGCCAGGATGTCAGCGACGCAACGCTGCGCCAGGTGACGTCGTGGGTGTCCGACAAGATCGAGCCCGCGGTGTTCCCGACGGTCGAGTGCCTCGACGCCGATGATGGGCTGCGATACATCAAAATTGCCTTCTCAGGTGCCGACGCCCCCTACTCCGCCGACGGACGCTACTTCACCCGCGTGGGGACTTCGAACAAAGCGCTGTCGGCCTCGGAGCTGAGCGCCATGGTCGTCAAGCGTGAGCGCGCCCGTAGCCCGTGGGACTCGCTGCCGTCCGGCAGGCCCGTCTCCGACGCCGACGAGCAGGCGGTGCGTGACTTCGTCGCGCGCGGCGGCAGGGCCGGACGCGTGGGCGGCGGGTTCGCCGGCGTGGAGGACACCTTGGCAAGGCTCGACCTCGTCGCGCCCGACGGCAGCCTAAGAAACGCCGCGGTGGAGCTGTTCTGCGAGGGATCCGACACCTACCCCAGGATGAAGCTGGGGCTTCTGGGCGGCAACACCAAGGCCAAGATCCTCGACCTGCGCCGCGAGTGCGGCACCATGCTCAAGCTGCTCGACTTCGCCGAGTACTTCGTGACGTCGAACATCAGGCGCGAGTTCGTCATCGGCGAGACGGGCATGTACCGCAAGGAGATCCCCGAGATCCCGGCCGAGGCCATCCGCGAGGCGGTTGCCAACGCGCTGTGCCACCGCGACTACACCACCGGCACCGCCGTCGAGGTCAACGTGTTCATGGACACCGTCCAGATCGTGAGCCCGGGCCTGTTCCCCGAGGGCGACTCGCCGCAAGAGCACCTAGACGGTACCGCGAGCGAGTTCGGCCTCCGAAACCCCGCGATCGCGCGCACCCTGTTCCGCGCCGGCGTCATCGAGCAGTACGGCACGGGCATACCGCGCATCAAGGAGGCCTGCGAGGCAGCCGGCGTGAGGTTCCGCTTCGAGCAGACCGTCAACAGCACCGTCGTCGTCTTCGAGCGTCCTGGGTTACAGAAAGCGGCCTTCAGGAGAACCGCGGCCGACAACCGACCGCTCCTCAGCGAGCGCGAACGAGCAGCGATGGCAATTGCCGCCGCTCAGGGGAAAATCACGACCTCCGACCTCGCGCGGGAGTCCAATGTCGGTAGGAAAACGGCCTCGAAGACTCTGAAAGACCTTGCCGGGCGAGGCCTGTTGGAATGGGTAGGGAAAAGCCCGAAAGACCCGCACCAGTTCTACAGGATGCCAAGCGAAGTTTGAGGCTGCAGGTCCTAGCCGGGAAACAGGCCCATTGCGTTTGCTGCCCTCCCCCTGCTGGGCACTACTGAGTAATCTACTGGGCACTGCTGAGTAATCTACTGAGTAGTGCCCAAGCGCGAGTTGGCAAGTCCGCCGAAGCCCAGAGAAACGGCTCCGAAGAATATACTGACCGCTACTGACCGCTACTGATCGCGGCATTCGGCAGGCCCGCCGAATGCCGCGGTCTCCCGAGACTAGCAGAGCCGCCCTTATTGTTAGCGCTGCCGAAGCAAGCCCTACTTCAGCAGCAACTTGAATTTTCGTGCGATGAGCCTCCCCGGAGCCAAGAGCCTTTTGCCCTAATCACAACACCGCAATTCAAGCACCGCAGAAAACTCCATTAGCGATGAACCAGCCACTTGAAGACGTGATCAAGGTGCGGCAAGGGGTCAAATTCGGAAGTGCGGGGAAAATCGAAGAAATGCTAACCAGGCCCCAGTTTTCGCTTCCGCGAACTGCGGTTTTGGTGCTAAAAATCGCGTTGTGCTCGAAGGTTCTCGATTTTCCCCGCACTTCCGTAATTACATCCTTGGATCGAGAGTGCAGGCAACAATGACGTCATCCGCGATAGCACCCAACAGTCACGGACGTACAAAAGGCCGTTGCCGGAAGCCTCCATACAACGACTCTTCTTTGCGCGCGCCACGCTCGCAATGCTCCATTAAATGTAACTAATTGATTTGCTATATACCATTCATAATGGCACATAGCAAATCAATTAGTTACATGTGGAGGCAGAACATGAGGGAGTACGTCGAGAAGCAGCTGCACACTAGAGTCGATTGCGAGCCCAACGACGCCTCGGAAATAACGACGCAAAACTCTTTCCGAAAGTGTAGGTGAGCGAAATGGCGACTCATGCATACGATGACCTTTATTCTTATCTAGCCGCATTCAAGAACAGCTCTCTTGCCGAAATAATTGCGTACCTAGAAGAACTGGGGCAAAGGAGGTTCGACGCCTTTATTAGGGGCCTTGCACCCCTTATCCCAATCGAAAAAATCGAAAATCAATCCCTGTTCAATTTTTCTGTTGACTCCACCCTTGAAGGAGGCAAATTCCCCTGCACTGACTATGCCTGTCGAGAGCAAAACATTTACCATTTGGCAAAGTTCTCAGCATTGTATGCAGATAAAACACTGATTCATTGCCCTATAGAATCGGCATTCGAAATGGGGCACGATGATTATGTCTCAGTCGATGAACTTGCATTCGGGATCTATTTGACCATGCGAGTCGAAGACATAGTCAAAGCTGGAATACTCGGATTTTCGAGCAATTACATTCCTCTTTGCAAAGATTGCCTAGCGCGACAAATCGAAAGAGAATCAAAAGCAAAAGGATTGATATCGAGTTATTAGGATGAACTCGTACGACAATTCTGTTCCTCTACCTCGTGCACTTTAAAACAAGCACCAGATGGGAATCTGTATGTAGCGATTGAGGGAATGGATGCATATGGGTCCCATGATGAGATGGATGTCGATTTCCTGGTAATCCCGTCTGAATACGAATCGCTCTATGCAAGCCAAGGCGAAACGCGATTGGATAGAGACATGCTGGAGAAAGGCGGCATCTTGACTATCCTACTGCCATTGTTGGACGATTGCTTTCAAGCCCTCGTCAATCCCTATTTTTCGAATAGCTCGTATTTAACCACTCGTCCAGCTCAGATTGAGTTCCTCGAGTCCGCAACTTCCACCCTTTATCCTCGAAAAGATCAGACCATACCCATTCGCCGGTTATCTTGCCCCCTCCCCATTGCTGAAAATGCAACGTTGCGTAGCATCCTTGATTGCCGCATTAGAAACGAAGAGTCGTTTCTTGTGTTTAGGGATACCTTGTCCAAAGGCCTGAGCGAAAGGCCCATCGACACCTCGACATTAGCTGACCTGAAGAACAACCTAATTGAGCCCGAGCTTCACAAGATATCTTTAGTGATGAAAAACGAGCGATCCCGATTAGTCACCTCCGCAGGCATTGAAGCCGCTATCGGAATTGCGAGCTTTACATTGGGGCAATACGGAATCGCATCACCTTCTGATGCCATGGCCTTCCTCGGGGCTGCCGGCATAGGGGCCGTTGCATCTCAATCCGCAGATTTCTTGCGAGAAGCCAAGGCAAAAGAGAACCCCATGTATTTCCTCTGGAAGCTCAATAGAAACAACCGTCTGTAACCTAAGGGGCAGAACACCGCAGTCGCCGAGCATATCTCGATCATTAAATAAAGGCAGCACTAGAAAGGATGCGAATCGTGAAGAACCGATTCCCTTTACGAATGCCTAATGCAGTAAAAATCACTGGTAGATCCGAGCAGTTTAACCAAGACGACAAGAGCGCGCTCAGATTGCTGTCTGCAGTAGCTAGCCAAGTATAGATACCATCCTGTTTCCAAATTCGGTCCTACGATAAACCCTTTCTTCTTTCTCAATTTCGTCGGGATCGTCGAAGATGAGCGTCGTATCTACTACGTCCCACTGCTGCCGATGGATATCCTCAATCAGCAATCCCAGTCCGGTTAATCGAAGAAGAACTTCTGCATCTCTGCCTCTGAGCGTCTGAAAAGTTTCCTTTTCTCGAAGCATTTCGTAGTCTCCAGGTAGAAATCTGTCCAAAGTCTCTGCAAACAAACGAAGATCGTCCCAGCTAATTTCTTTATCTAGGTAGGCCTCATAAATCTTTGCTAGTCGCCGCGCTTTGTCCTCCTCAATGTATCTTTCGAGCAGGATAAGCAGGTACTCAATATCGCGCTTCCTATTTGACTCTTCAAAGTATTGCTTGTACTTGTTCCATGAGCCATTTTCAAAAGAGTCGCGGTTGAACTCATCGAGGAAACACGCATACTTCTTCAGCAGATGCGCATTGTGGATATTGTTTCCGATTTTGTAGATGCTCACTAGGCTTGAGATGACGGGGATGTCCTTCAAGAACTCGTTTTGGAGAATTTCGTCCAGGCCAACCTCTGCGATATTCGAAATAAGTTCGAGAGAGTCGCTGCAAATAGTCGGCCTTGCGTCGTCTTGCAAGCGCGATAGACCGGCCTTAGTTGATTCCTCTGCGTTTGCCATAAGATTACCTTTCATAATAATTTGCCAGTTTTGGCATGCGTTTGCAGCGCCGCTTTTCTGAAAGTGGCTCCGATTTAAATGCCATCCCCCGAATAAGCGCTCAGGTTCGATTCAACAAGTGCATTGGTTGAAAAGAGCTTTAGACCCCCTTCGAGGTAAAAGTCGCTTGTGCAGAGCAACCAAATCATCTTGTCGAGCTTGTAGGCAGTGGCCTCGGGGTCCACGCCGCCCTTCCGCGCCGCGCGCGCGGCTTCGAAATAGCAACGAGCCACTTCGACCTCGCTGTCAGTGGTAGCGTAAAACTGAACAGTATTCAGTAGGCCGTTGACACAAACATCGACGAGCGGCTGCTGAACAAGCCCGAGGACCTGTTCAGGGCGATGCAGCTCGAGCTCATGGAGCTGCACCACGGTTCGCCCTCGACCGTCTTCTGCACGCAGTGCAGGTCGAAGGGCTAGGCAGGAGCCCCGAGGCTTTTCCTAATTCTAGGTGTTAAAGTCGATTACTGCCTGCCGTGGAATAGCCTCCACTTTTCGTCTTCGATGTCTCTTTCAATTGATGACTTCACTTTTGACAGCCATTCTCTGTGTTTTAAATATGCAACACCTGCGGGCAGCTGAGCAGCAATCGAGTCAATCGCCTCAATCTCCTTGAGCTTTGCTGGAATAAAGCCTTTTTCAGGGGACCCGCTCATTGAAGATCGACGGAGATCCAAATGGTTGATCGATATCCCGTCTTTATCGAGCGTCAGAATGAGGGTGATAGCCCTAATCCTCGTCTCGTCATTGCAATCGGACAAGGCCCAGCTAATTCTATCGAGGCTATTTGCGTCGGCGATCCTTTCGCGGATGGTATATTCCAAGCGCTCCCAAAAAATATCGCTCGAGAGCGCATTTGCGTCATGAACGGGAAACAAAACGGCTATTTCAAGCCTGCCGAGTGGTTCGCTCAGCGCTTCATCGATCATTGCTTTCAGCAGATTCCAGGCATGATCATCCTGGACGGTCCAAAACGAGCTGATTCTTCGCAGGAGATCGTGCCTTTGTCGGTAGTCGAGGTTGGCAACGTACTCCAAAAAACGGTCAATCATTGAGCTGTCAAGGCGTAAAAGGCAGCGTAGGAAAGCGAGGTTATAGTCGAAAGTAGGATATCCTTCAAGTGCGAGAAAATACAGGTTGACGGCCGGTGAGGGATTGGATTCGAAGTACGAATCTAGAGCGGAGACGCGCTTTTCGTCTCCGCAGTTGCCGAAAAACCGCCAAACCCCATCATTGTGTATATGTTCGGAAAGCCAAGAAGCATATTTGAGGATATAGCCAGGATGCTTTGGCTCGACTATCTCCAAATCTTCCAAGCAGAGATGCGTTCTGCCGTCATCGAGTCTTGCGAGAATTTCGTCGAGCTCCTCCTTGTCGGGCCCGTTCTTTATTGCTAGCAAATCAAGATAGTCAAACAGGGCCGGATGGTCACTCACGTCGATCACCGCGCCCAGCTCGTTTCTAAGGACCTTCCTGCCGATGGTTTCAGCAAGATGATCAAGTGCTTCGTACGGGACAGGGATCGTCGAGGGCGACGAAGCGATATTGCGTGCGATTATGCTTGAGGCAGTATCTGGGGTCCTTTTGGCGATTTCCAGAAGGACTTTTCCGATAGCCCTGCCCGACTCCCACTCTTTATCGGAAATCTCATAATCTTCGGCTAGCTTTCCCAGGGCTTCGGTCAGTCGTTCTAGCGGTAACTCTTCCGCGGATATCCTCGGTTCTTTCTCTACGAGAGACTCGGAGTTCTCCAGACCAAGTGCGTCGAATGCGCTCTGGCGGAACCCATCGAGGCTCAGAGGGGGATTCTGCGCGCATGTTTCGTAAATCTGGTTGATGCTTAAGCTGCATAAGAGATCGATTGTCGAGTCTTCGGTTATATATTTGGGGAATAGCTCTTCAATCCTCGAGAGTACCGAATACATGTTTTCTGCGTACTCCGCTTCAGGTTCTTTGCCATAGAACGAGAAGTGCTGCCGAAAAGTGGATTTAACTTGCCTGCTGAATTCGGTTTCGACCAGAACGGAGAGCGCCCGGAAGCAATGGGCGTGGAGCTCGGCCAGCTCTGATGTGAAATTGAAGGTCAAAGTGTTGTATGTGTACGTTATGCCGTTTTGACAAACGCGCTGGGCCCTTGAAGAGAGGTATGAACTCGTCAAGACGATCAGACATGCTGCAACATTGCGGGAATGCGATTGTTGATATTTTTGAGCGAGGGCATCGAGTTTGCTGTTTTCCAAATCGAATCCCGTACGATCGAGATCGTAAGCGAAAGCGCCGTCCGGCCCGCATGCCCAGTTGTACTCGGCCGCTCGCTCGGTGCCTCTTTCTACACACTTCACGAACAACTCGGAGGCTGTTTGCGAATACTCGCTTGAGTTCATCAGGGATACAGAAATTTGCAGGGGCATAGATCCGTCGGATGTCGAATTCATGCCGAGAATTTCTTCCGATACGTCAGCGCAATCAGCGTTTTCGATGCGGTTTGAGGCAAAGGCGAGCGCCTGTATGGGGAGGAATTGATTGAATGTGACTATGAACTGATCGGCAATTCGCGCATCCCGATTCTTTATTTCATCCCAAGCTTTCTCGCATTCCCTTCGAAGGTAGTCGTACACGCTCGCACTTCCGCACACTTCAGCCATTGACTTGGCGGCTTTGAGATACGGCGCGTTCGGCATTTCTGCGGTATGCAGAATGAAATCCGCAAAACTGCCGTTCCCTTCTTTTGCGAAGTGGCGGCATATCAAGAAGTCGCGAAGATTCTGCTCTTCCATTCTTATGGCTAGCACGCCATCGGCGGAGGTAAGGATCGTGACAATTTCCTGGTCGTTCAATCTGGATGCAAAATCCCGAATCTCGGCGTCGTCGTACCCCAGCCCCAAGAGTTCCTCGTAACAAGGGTCTCCTTCAATAAGATCGCAGCAGTCGTAGATTGCAAGGTTCTCTGCGAGACGCTGCTCCCTGCTGGAGTACCCAGCTAAAGCAGAATTCATATAGATGTTCAAAAGATCGTATGGCTCTTGGATGGCTTCGAAATTGCCGTCTGCTATGGGGCTTGCTGCCATGATAGCCAAGCGCAGGTTTCCGTTTGCGATTGCCGATACTCTCTCCCTCAGTGCTATGTTTTTTATGTTGTATTCGGTCTCGAGTATCGCTTCTATATTTTCCGCGGTTAGAGGCTCCAGCTCTATTTCTCTGAAATTTAGATAACTGCCGATTTTTGCGGTCAACTCGCTTCGGTGCATCTTCCTGCAGGTGAGGACAATCTTTAGCTTTTTGTTTTCCAAACAGATTCCCAGCAAGTGCTCAAGTGACAGGTTGCCGTTTGCATCATCGACTAGAAGGATAATGTTTTCCGACTCCGACAAAATCAGCTCGATATCATCGTCGAGATGCGATGAATACCTAGAGTCCAAGATAAGAAGATCCCAGTGATGCCGTTTGCTGAATGAGAGGCATGCGTCGAGGGCGATCTTGGTTTTCCCCGATCCAGACTGCCCCTGAATCACCACTGCCTTGTTTTGCTCTATCGATTCGACGATGACTGAAAACTCGGAATCCCTGTGCATGAGGAGCTTCGACAGGTCGGTTGAGAAACGGTCGTTCAGGCTTCGCTCGATGAAGCGGTCTGGGGCGATGAATGATCCCTTTCCGAGTGGAACGCCCAATACCGTATGCGCTAGCGCAGGGTATTTTCCATCAAGGTCGCTCGCAATTGTCTCTGGCCCGATTATTTCTATCCGTGGATCGATGGCACGGACCTCCTCGAGTACCAGAGGTGAAAGGCGAAAGTATGTGTGGCACAGGATGATTCGATCTATGAGTTGCGGATTGATTCCGGTTTTGCTCCTGTCGAGGCAGTCTTTAGCATCATTTAGCAGCTTATTGCGGATGTCGGATTTAGAGGTTGTGTATGCCGCGAAGAGGTAGTGTCCATTCTCTCCTACGGAGTACATGTCTGGCACTCCGGTCGTGGTTTTATCCGTGCCGCATTGGGATCCTAATTCAATGATGTTGTTAAGCGAATATCTCCTATATAGATACTGATTTGCTAGTGTTTGAAAACGCCCGCCTTCGATCTGCCTTAGCTCTTCTTGGATCTGATTTATTTGGGACATTTTGCTCCTCGCGATAAATTCGCCTTTTGATTTCTCTTTTCTTACTCTAGTCCGCCTACCTCAGCAAGCCTTACAAGCTCGAGGGACGAGTCGACGACGTCCTCGAAGTCAAGCCCCGCCGCATAGGCCCTCGGATAAGGCGAGCGGAGGGCGCGTGACCCCGTCGGAAATGGCCGCCGTTAGGTGCGTGTTCGAGAGCTGCGCGGCGGAGCTGGATGGAGCCTGGGCAAGGCATTAGGGCATCCTCGTCCTTGTCGTAAGACTGCCATTAGAAGATCTTCTGCAAATCCTAAGCCACGTTTCAACTTGGCAACAGCTGCGGATCCTAGATATCGGCAAGACATTCGAGACTCTTGGATATGGCGTCGAAATAGATCCTTTGGTAATACTCCATGGTCTCGACCTTGCCGATCTCCGATCCGAGCCTCTTGGCCCAAGCTACGAGGGCCTTCCTGTCCTCGCCCTCGAGCGAGGCCGTGCACGACCTCATGTGGTCGCCCGGAAAAAGGACACTGTGCACAAGCCGAATATCTTCGGGAGGCATCTTCTCCATCGCCCTCGCGAGGAGGGAAGTGTCGAGGGAAATGAGCGACAGGATGGGTTCCGACCAGTCATCTGATTTCGAGAAAGCCAGATAGAGCTTCGTCGCGAATTGGTCGGGGGCGTTTATCAGGACGTTGCCAAGAGACTCCGACTCCCGTTCGCGTAGCGTCGTCAAGGCGAGCTCCCTCAGCCTGTCGACCTCCTCCAAAGCCGGAATCTCATGCGCTTCGCTCGAGTCGAAAGGGATCTCCTGCCATTCGACTCGATTCTTTCCGATTGACCTCACTGCAGACTCGGGATCCCGTCCAATGGAGGATTCCATCGCCTTGACGAGCGGCGCGACCCCTTCGGGAAAGGCGTCAGCAAATTCCCCCGCAATGCCTTTGACGGCACGCAGGACGTCGGGATAGACGTCGAACGACAAGCCGCGGCTCCCGTCCCCGGGGACAATCCCGGCGACTAAAGTCTCCACCATGCCAAGGACATCGGCATCGCGGAAAGTGGCGTGTCTGATGCCTTCGATACATTCAATAGCTTTCCGCGCGGCCGGCCCGTCGGGATGAAAGGTCGCAAGGTAATCTTCCAGGCAGGAACGAACATGCTTGGAATCGACCCCCTCACACCTCTCGAAAAAGCGGGGGATGAAGTCCAGGGCGGCGTATTTGAGCCGGCGCGACTCGAAAATGCCACCCCTAAGGATGGAATCCTCCCGGCTTGACGGAGGCCCGATGCGCATCCCCTTCGCCGCCCCCGCTGCAAAGCCGAAAGCCTCTTTGAAAACTGCCCTGGCAGACTCCGGGTCGGTGGGTTCAGCGAAGAACCCGGATTCCTTCATCCCGACCAGCACGGGGCGCATCTTGCTGAGGGATCGCAAGTTCGGCGATTCGCTTCCTTCAATCGCCGAAACGGCGTCCTCGAGCGCGCCTGGGTAGATGCCGCCCAGCACGCCTCCCAGAACGCGTTCCACAACCGAGCCGACCGAGGGCCTGAACCGGCACTTCCGCCAGACGGTCTTCTCGATGAGGCTCTCGTACTCCCTGGTCGTCCCCTTCTCCCCCTTCGGTCCTAGCCCTTTCCTCCACTCATCCTCGTTGCAGACGAGGAGGACCTTCTTCCTGCAGCCAACGACGAGGTGGTCGACCGCCCCGAGCAGCTCGCGAATGCCCATGTCGCACCTCTCCACGTCGTCTATGACGAGGAGGGTCTCGGGGCCGATGATGAGGTTCACGGCATTCAGCGGCGCCATCTTGAGATCGACGCCCGCCTTCTTCTCCAGCTCCCTGATCTTTTTCCCGAGGAACGATATTCCCGTGTCCTTGGCGAACCCGACGAGTGAATCCCACCTGCCCCTCTCCCCGCCGGCCGCGCACCCTATGGCGTATTTCGAGATGAAACCAGACTCAATCGCCCCGCAGAGCTCCGCTAAGTCCTTGGCGCCGTAGGCGGACGCCACCACGACGGGATGCCGGCTCTCATCCTCCTCCAGCTTCTCGGTCAGTGCGTGCTCGACAAAGTAGGTTTTCCCGCATCCCCATTCCCCGGTAAGCATGAGGGCGTACGAGTTCTCCTTGTCCTCGATGTACTCCCTCACGACGCCGATGATGTCATCCTCGTTCACCTTGGTCGCTCCTTGTCCGCCATCGGTTTCCACCCTTACCTTTCCTATGGCCAGGCGAGAGCCTACTCCAGCGCTTTCGGATCCCATTCGAACCCTTCGGCCTGCCGCCTTATCGCCGGGTCGATGCACTTCTTGACGAGCTCAAGCGCCGCGGCCGCGCGGTGCAAGCTAGTGGATGACCATTTCAAACAAATCTTTCGCGATAAAATCAACGCGCTTCTTAACGTCAAAACAACCATTCGCATAGCGTTTAGCAAAAGCTCTTGTAGTGGCATAACGCGATTCAGCGTATATGGGCAGCTTTTCCTTAAGCGATTTGTCTTTACATTTCGCGTTAAGTCGCTCTTCTAGCATGAGCAAGTTCCCAATAATCGAGTTTTCCTGAGCCTGCGAATCCGGAAGAATGTGCTCTATTGTGAATGCCTCAGAAACCCTAACACCAGACTTAAGCTCCTCGAGCAAGGCAAGGACCAACTTGCAGCGATCCTTCAACTTTGTTTCGCTATACAACGGCCACGAATGAGACCATCCAAGCGAAAGGAGATTAATTCGAAATGTTTCTTCTGAAGGCAGTTTTTCGTTAAAACTATTTTTCCACTCATCTAACACTTGCTGGGTGCAGTTCAACTCGATTGCGTATGAGTGTTTCACGATCGAATCCGATAGGTGGTTCGACTCCATTCCCCCGATTATCTTATAGCAAATATAGAACCGGTAAATAAATCCAATCGCATCATCATACTGCTCGCTCGTTAGCTGCTCTATTTCGCGAGCGTGCATTAAACTCATAAGAAGCGGCCTGAAGACGCGGACATTGTGTGTTCTTAAGAAACTCAAGATTTCCGCATTTCTGTCATCGCTGGTTGGCTCGACAATCTCTGCATAATATCCGGCTTTTAGCCTTAAATCATAGAGAAGATCAGCAGCCTTCTTTGGATCCGTAAAATCCCTTATTTTCTTATATGCTCCATCCTTGTCGCCTTGACCTAGGCGATATTTTTGAATTGCGTAGTGACGCAAAAAAGCTTTCATGTTCGAGCCGACTGTTGCTTCAATTTCCGACCATACCTGTTTTGCATCATCGCGCTTTTCTATAGGATGGATATAGCGCATAATATAGTTCTTCAGAAGCTCATGGTCCTCAAGCTCGATACCTCGCGCATTCAATATTTCGAATATTGTGTACGAATCTTCCTCAGACGATGATTTGATGTTTACATATGCGACAGAAATGACCGCATCCCTGAAGGCCAGCAACTCCTCATCCTTCATCTTGGCGAAACTTGCACTGAAATATTGGAAGGCTTTAACGATCAGTTCGTCTTTTGATCCGGACGCGCGTTTGCTCTTCGAGAAAGCCACAGCAGACATGGCAGCCGCATCTTCAGGAGAGATAGCAATTACTCCTTCGACGATCCTCGTTAATGATAAATGATTCTCCGGAGCGACGATCGCGTGCTCAACATCCTTAGTATCTATCGCCACTAGATATTTTTTTGTGCCATTAGCGTGGTTAATCATATTCCTTTTCTTGAAAGCGAACATGAGGCTAGACAGCAAGAGCGTTAGGGTAATAACTCTTTGTTGACCATCAATTATTGTAAAAACCCCGAGGCTGTCTTCTTCTTCCTCCTCCATCAGCACTATCGAACCGATGAAATGCGACGTAGCAACTTCCTCTGTCACAAGCTTGATGTCTTCGAATAGATCTTTCCAGTTATGCTCATCCCACACGTAAGCGCGCTGATTGCGAGGGATTCTATAGATTGAGTCATTAAGCAGCTTTCCAACCGTACTCTGACGTGCTTCAAATGCCATGTTGATCCCTTGCCTTCGCAATAGTTTTGTCGGCCTTGCCGCCTCTCGGCGTCACCAACGCCTTCGCTACAATAAAAGTCGGCACATCGCCGAGCAGGGCCGCCTTTTCGCTCGCGAACATGCCGACTGCCCCAATCAATCTCCGTCGCTGCCATCATCGTCGATTAACCAACATGTCAGCAGCAGGCAATCGTCACGTCCACAGTCCATTCTATATGCCGGCTGAGCATGGGGCGCATCTTAATCGCCAAGATATCCAGGAAGCCCGAGCTTCCAGGGAAATGCCTTCAGACGCCTTACGTTGGGTAGGCCCCCTACAGAGATCTATTGGCCGTGCACCGCAAACAACGCGTTAGGCCGTTGCACGCAATCGGCCAGCCACCCAGCATCCCCAATCCGCGTCACAACTCCCTACCCCGCTCCAGCCATCGTCATCTCCATACAGTGTCCAAACCCACACCAATAAAACCAACCCACGCAACAAGCAGCCCTCGCTTAGCAACCCAAACACCACCACAAGCCAGCAAGCAATCACCAGTCTGCGTTCGCAACATCGCTTGGAACGGCAAATGCTTACCGCGCCCTTGAAACACGCCAAACTCGTCTACAACCTGCGGTTTTTCGTTTATACTGCAATCGTTGAAATGCCGGTACGCTTGCAGAATCGTACCTGTTCCGATTACAGACGATATGAGCAGGACATAAAAACATTGAGAGCCCCTGCTGCATGAAAGACCGCGGATTAGGCCGACAATGGTGAGTGTCTAATCCAACCGTGGCGGCCACGCCGCATTCATGGAAGGGGCTCCCATGCTCGATACTACCACCTTCGTCGGCCTCGACGTCCACGCCCGCTCGATAAAGGCAGTCTCCCTCGACGTCATGACCGGGGAGGTGCGCTGCGCGACCTTCGGCTACGACGCCGGGGCAGTCGCGGAGTGGGTGCGGTCCGTGGACCCAAAGGCCAGGTGCGTGTACGAGTCCGGGGTCACGGGCTTCGACCTGCAGAAGAGGCTTTCCGGCCTGGGGGTCGACTGCGTGGTCGGCGCCGTCTCGAAGATGATCAAGCCCAGCGCGGACAGGCGCAGGAAGAACGACCGCAACGACGCCGAGTTCCTCGCCCGCATGCTGTCGGTCGGCAACGTGGTCGAGGTGTGGGTCCCCGACGACGAGTGTGAGGCCGCCCGCAACCTGACCAGGGCGCTCGAGGACGCGAGGGACGACCTCTCGCGCTCGAAGCAGCGGCTCTCCAAGTTCCTGCTCAGGCACGGGCTCGTCTTCGACGAGAGGACGCCCACCGGCCGCAGGAAGGGCAACTGGACCCGGGCGCACTGGTCCTGGATCGAGTCGATAAGGTTCGCGGAGGGGGCCGACAACGACGTGCTCGCCTACTACGTCGACGCGGTCAGGCGGGCGGCGGAGGAGAAGGCGAGGCTCGAGGGGCTCGTCGAGGCCGAGGCCCGCAAGCCCAGGTGGAGGAGGAGGGTCGACTCCCTCCGCTGCCTCAAGGGCGTAGACACCGCGTCCGCCGCCGACCTCGTGTTCGAGGCCGGCGAGTTCTCGAGGTTCGGGAACGCCCGGTCGTTCGCCGCATGGGTCGGCCTGACGCCCTCCGAGCACTCCAGCGGGGAGAGCGACCGCAGGGGCGCGATCACCAAGGCAGGCAACAAGCACCTGAGGAAGGCGCTGGTCGAGGCCGCGTGGCACTACCTGACGTGCTCGGGGCGGCCGAAGGACCTCGCCAAGGGCCAGGCCCCGGACCGGGTCGCCCGCAGGCATGCCGCCAAGGGCGTGCGGAGGCTGGTCGAGAGGCGGGAGGCGCTGCTCGCGCGCGGGGTCCACGGCAACAAGGCGAACGTGGCCACGGCGCGCGAGCTCGCCTGCTGGGTGTGGGCGGTCGGCCTCATGGCCGAGGAGGCGTAGGGGGCCGGTCCCCCGCACATAAGCCGATCACCCCGGAAGCGGTTTGATCCGAAGCCGTTGAGGCGAACCTCAGGTCCCTTTTCTGCGAGCGCCCAGGGCGCCACACGCGTGCACAGACTGTCGGTTCGACGAAGAAGCCTCAGCCGTAGCAACGGATTGCCCAGCGAGAGATCGCCGCGGGCGGATATTAAACTGCAAAGACGAGCGTCGGGAAGACACGCCGAGGTCGCCGCGGACGGGTTGATATAGGGAGAGGGCCTGACCCCATATCGTTGGGGCCAGGCCCGATTTTGCCTCTTGACAATGTCCTGCTCATATTAAATGCCGGTACGCTTGCAGAATCGTACCTGTTCCGATTACAGAAAAGGGGCCGTCATGCGTAAGCCTGCCTCCTGCGTCCTTTCCATCGCGCTCTCGCTCGTAATGACGGTTGGTTTTATCCCGTCACCCGCGCTTGCCGAAATCGCCAGTGCGCCAGAACCCGCCGCGCAAAGCGCCGGCAAACCTAACGAGAGCCCAGCCGAAACCACGTCGGGCCAAGCCCGGGCAAACGATCAAATCAGCGCCGCCTCCGGCACCAATGTAACGGCCAACGCAACGCAGCCGATCGACGCCAGCATGTTCAGTATCGAGGACACCGACATTCGCTACACGGGCAATCCCGTGATGCCCACCGTCACGTCGTCGACCGTGCCGAGCGACCAGTACACTGTCGCCTACGAGAACAACGTAGCCATCGGTCAGGCGACCGCCGTTGTGACCGCCGACGACCAGAACTACAGCGGCACCTGCGCGATCCCATTTGAAATCAAACCGGCGAACGCGGCCGCGAACTACCAGCACAGCACCACCGCGCAAAGCGGCGACATCACGCTCACCGTCCAATGGAACGACCCGAGGCTCGGCCAGGAGACCACGTTCCATGTGACTGCGACGGGCGGAAGCGGTGCGTACCAATTCCGCATGGACGCACCGACGTATATGGATCCCGACGGTAGCAGCGAAAGCGTTGCCGACCCCAGCCGTAACCAGTGGCAGCAATACACCGGCGAATGCACATCGCACGACTACCAGTTCGAAATGACCGCTAGCGGCACCTATTACCTGCGCTTTTACCTGATGGATAAGGCGGCCGGCGTGTACTATCTGCGCTCAAACGTGTTTGCGAGCGCGAACGACGACGCCTATCCGGCGGTCAGCGCCATCGTGAAGTCCGCAGTCGACAAATGCAGCGCCGATACCGACGGGTCCGACTACGCCCGCGCCCTGTGGCTCCACGACTGGACGCTCGACCAGCTGGAGTACGACCACAGCCTCAACTGGTGCTCGGCCGAAAGCGGCCTCACGCGCCACCAGGGCACCTGCGAAAGCTACCAGCGCATCTATTCCAAGCTCCTTGACGCCGCGGGCATCGCCAACGGCCGCATCACCGGTAACGGCCACACCTGGAACGCCGTAAAGATCGACGGCAAATGGTGCCAGATGGACCTAACCTGGGACGACACCAGCGACAACTGGTACGGGGGCCTGGACCAGCGACATCTGTACTTTGGCCTGACCGACGAACTCATGGCTATCGCCCACTCCGACCACACGGCCAACTATCAAAAGGACGACTACGCCTACCGTTCAACTGATCTGTCCAACAATTACTTTGTGCGAAACGGCAAAGCAGATGAATGGACAGAGAAGTGCGCCGCAGCCAATGCCAATATTTGACTGCGACGCGAAGCAGGCGGTTGCCATAAATGGGCACCGAAACCCAAGCTAATCCCGTTGCCCAAGTGCTAAATTGCCGTTATTGTACTTAGATATAGCAGAGATGATATGAACCCCGGTGCTTTATTGTTTATCGTAAAACGGATACTGGGCGCCACCCTAACAATATGGCATTCAATGCAATCTGCCATCCATCTATTGGAACATATAAAACGAACGAAGGTCATAACATATTAATAAGGGGTGTCAACTTAAGCTGACACCCCTTATTTCAATATTGGTAAGTTAGATCAATACATCACTTTTGAACCAAAGACCTAACATCATGGATAACCATAAATGCCATGAGAGCAAAGCCAAGGTACCCATTAAGCCCGTAAAGAACATTCAGAAGCGGAGCGTAAGGAACCAGACAAGCGATAATGCATCCAATAACTCCTCCGAGAATGACGACACACTTATAACGTGAAGTCCCCTCAACGGCCATACGCTTAACTCCGGTCCATAGCAACGGCACAGCACTCGTATAGATACCGACAAATATGACAACAGCAAATATAAGTCCAAGAAAAGGGCTCATTCTGTTAGCGAGCACAAGTGTTGGGATTGGCGCATCCCACACTAAATCGATATTTGAAATCAAAGCAACGCAGCACAGTGCCGCTGTGCCAAATATAAACAAACTCGAAAGCAACATTCCGCGCTTGACATCTTTTAATTGTTCCCTTGCGCCAAGCTCGCCAAGAAAAGCAGCAAACCACAGAATTACAAAGCCAGCATATGATGCGCCTGACGCCAAAGGATTACCGCCGCCAATCTGAACGACATCAAATACATTAGAGTCGATGGCAGATGAGCCGTCGACGAATCCCATTGAGCCAAAGATAGACGAGTACCCAACTATGGCAAGTAAAAAAACAATAATTAGCGGACCGAGAAAGCTTAAAACTTTAACGATATTCTCTAGTCCGTAAACCACCGTTACAACGGCCGCAAAAGCAAGAATCACAGCACCGACCCCATTGGGCAAACCCCACTGTTGCATAGCGGTCGAATTCGCACCGCCGAGCATTACTACAAAGCTCATGTAGCAAAACAGCGCCGCAAACCAGTCATAGAAACCACCGATGATTTTGCCGCAATATACACCATAAATATCGCCGCCGCGCTTAATCTCATTCTTTGCACCATTAATAGAAAAGGACAAATTGGTATAAAGATAAACAATAGCAGTAACAGCAATAACAACCCAAAACATACTGCCGTAGGAGGCCTCGTATTGCAAGACTTCCTGCATGCTAGCGAAACCCGAACCGATGTACAACCCTATACAAGCGCCACAAACTGCAAGTACTTTTTTGAAATTACTCAAATCGCACACCAGCTTAGCGATCCAAATGCAGCTTGCGACGAACACTCGTCCCGAGCAAAGAAACCACAGGTGCAATATCGCCATGACGGCCTAGATAATACCTGCAATCTGCATTCTTAAAATCAGAAAGCCATGCCCCCAAGGAAACTTTGCCTTTCTTTACGCGCTCGCGGTAGTCAGTAATCTCCACCATTGCAGTAAAACCATCAGGCACTTTACGCAGAAGTGACCGATCAACTATGCCCGTGAGTTGAGAATCAGCCCATATCAGTGCAAGCGGCATGCCAGCACATGTGGAAGCATAACTCCAGGTGGAGTTCCTAAAGTTGATCTCGCCAAACCAAAGGTTGCCCTCTTGGTCCTCCAAAAACTCTATTTCAAAAACTCCAGTGAAACCAATGTCGGCCATGAGCTCGCTCAGCTTCGCCTCAAGCTCAGGATTTTTGAGATTGCCCACCGTCATATAAGGGCTATAGCTCATCGGAAGATAATAATTGTATGTAGACGCAATGGTAATCAACATGTCGCACCCCTCGGGAGAGGAAATGCCTTCCATGCATAGCTCATTCTTTTTAACGATATATTTCTGAACAAGCACTTCATCGCTTCGAATGGAATCGAAAGCCGCGCGAAGCTCATCTTCGTTATTACAAATGTGCATATCGTTTTTCCAAGCGCCCATAGTCGGAGTTATCGCTTTGGTAATCACAGGGTAATCTAGACCCTCTGGCACAACGCCGCGTTCGGTAACAACCGCATCCAAAACATTAAGACCGTGCTTCTGAGCTGCAGCGAGAATCGCTTTCTTATCCATAAATGCTGTTACACGGCCCGCTTTTCCAGCGTTAAAAAAATAAGCCTTATCAACAAGCTCGTCATAGCGCTGATCAAGGTAGCTCTCAGTCGTATCGTCAGAAGTCAAGATAAACGGCCTGGGACCCTCACAACTTTCTATAAACTTAGGCTCTGTTAGACCATAATTGACATATAGGTGATGCCACCGTGGTATAATGG
>DXML01000010.1 GCA_019414205.1 Collinsella sp.
CCATTATACCACGGTGGCATCACCTATATGTCAATTATGGTCTAACAGAGCCAAAAGAAACAGTGCCGATAACACTCGAAAAAGGCGTCTGCTCGGCATCGTGCATGATGCTTCCGTCTGCATTTTTGTTCGCAATTCCCTGCGTGCCGATCATCTGCGCCACAGGGTCGATCTCGTACACCTGGTGCGTCACCACGGCACCGTCCGATCGGTAAAAGGTTGCATTGTCACCCACGGCAATATCCACTGGCTCAACCTGGCGAACAAACACCATGGAGCCAACGGGAAGCTCGGGTTCCATAGAGCCCGAGAGCACAGCAAAGGGCATGTATCCAAATGCACGAGGAACAAAAGAAACAACGGCAAGGGCTATGACAAGCGCGAACGCCAAGCTACTAAAAAGTGCAATAAATCGTTTGAGTCTACGCGCCGTCAAAGTGATAATTCATCCCCCTTGAGGACCTATTCGACCCATCCAAAGGCCAGCAAGTTTCAACAGGAACCGCAAGGCGCTTGAAAAGTGAGTCCGAAATAAGCCAATTTGGAATCTTTTCGTAATAAAAACATAGCGATGTGCTACACATTTTTCAATGTTTTGTCGCTAAATGCTACTAATTTTGGCGTAAGTGGTCATTTATCCCCAAATTAGTCTGCTTTATCCAATATCTGTGACTAACCCCCTACGCAACTTCCCCATAGAGGGATCGATTTTTTGCGGAACTAAAATAATGGTACCCCCCCCCACATTAAAAGAAATTGCTGGAAGTGCCCTTTATTTCCGACCCCTTTTACTGGAGTTTTATGACAGCCCCATCTAGTTCGCAGCCCATAACCCTCTGAAAACCGTGTCCCAGAATTCCCGTCCGGAGTGGGATGCGGCTACCGCTTGTGGCCCCGTTGGGAAGCCGTATCCCGCTTCGATCACAAATTCCGGGTCGCACTTTCCGCCAAGACCCTCAACCGGAAACGGCATCCCATTCCAAAGGCAAATTCCGGGACGCAGCTTCCGCAACTCCACCCATCCGGAAATCCCATCCCACTCCGCACACATCCGGGCATAGAGCAATCAGCTTATTAGGCCTTCCATCAATAAAGGGGCGCCCTCGTGTCACGAAAAAAGCCTCGAGAACTTCGAGGCTTTCACATTTGTATTGTTTTGCACGAAGGACCACGAACGGCGAAGCTACTCTCCCAGCACGGCCTTCTTGGCGGCTGCAGCCATGTTGTCCAGGTCTTCCTTGGTGGGATGGTCCTTTGCGGCAACCCAGTTGTCGAGCAGCATCTTGAAGCGAGCATTGTCGGGATCTTGCTCGAGCATCGCCTCGTAGCGCTGCTTAACCGCGGGGCCCATCTTGCCCTGGCACATCGCCCAGCCCGCAAGCTCGGCATCCTCGGCCAGATTGGAAGTTACGCGGTCGACAATCTGCTGGTAATAGCTCTGGTCGGCCCCAAAGCCGCAGGTGCCAAACAGGAACACGCGCTTGCCGTGCAAGGCAGAGAGCAACGCCGCGACCGAAGGCGTGCACGCGCCCTTGTCGCACCAAAAACCGACGAGCACCGTGTCGGCCGCGCAGGCGCCCTGCGCCTCGAGCGCAACCTGATCTGCATCCGCATCGTCGCTCAACGCCGCGGCATGGACAAACTCAACGCCCGCAGCCTGCAGAGCGCGCTTGATCGCGCCCGAAACCATCCTGGTATTACCGCTCTTGCTGTTAACCACCAAAGAGCACGTCATGGTCACGTTGCCTCGTTTCCCCCAAAACTATAGCCACTAATGCAATTTATTAAAAGCATATCTTAGTACTATCGACGCAGATGTAAACCATCTGCCGCTAATCGGCAGCCCCTACTGGGCCCTACTGGGCAAACTGGCTACGATAAAGCTCGGCATAGAAGCCGTCTGCCGCCAGCAGCTCGTCGTGCGTGCCGCGCTCGATAATCTCGCCATCGCGCATTACCAGGATGCAATCGGCGTTTCGAATCGTCGACAGACGGTGCGCCACGACAAAGCTCGTGCGACCGGCCATGAGCTCGTCGAATGCCGCCTGCACCTGCAGCTCGGTGCGGGTATCGATGCTCGACGTTGCCTCGTCCAGCAGCAGAATCGCCGGATCGGTGAGCATGACGCGCGCGATGCACAGCAGCTGTTTTTGACCTTGGCTAAACGTGCCGCCGTCCTCGCCGATCACCGTATCGTAGCCGCCTGGCAGCTGCACGATAAACTTATGCGCATGAGCGCGCTTGGCGGCCTCGACAATCTGCTCGCGCGTGGCATCCGGGCAACCATAGGCAATGTTTTCGGCCACCGTGCCCTCGAACAGCCAGGTGTCCTGCAGCACCATGCCAAAGGCGCGGCGCAGGCTTGCGCGCGTGTAATCTCGCGAGGACTTGCCATCGACCATGATGCGTCCAGCATCGATATCGTAAAAACGCAGCAGCAAATTGATGAGCGTCGTCTTGCCACAGCCCGTGGGACCGACGAGGGCAAAGCGCGTACCGGGTTTGGCCTCGATGCAGATATCCTGCAGCAGCTTGCGGTCGGGCACATAGCTAAAGTCCACGTGTTCAAAGGTCACCTCGCCCTGCGGGGCGACAAGCTCCACGGCATCCGCCGCGTCGGGCTCCTGCTCGCGCGCATCAAGCAACGCAAACATGCGGCGCACCGAGGCGTACGCGGTCTGGATCTGCGTGATGACGTTCGTGACCTCGTTGAACGGCTTAGTGTACTGGTTGGCGTAGGACAGGAAGATCTGCACGCCGCCCACCGTGAGCGCCGCAGGCACGCCCGTGATCACGCCCGCGCAGCCGATTACGGCAACCACAGCGTAGATGATGTTATTGATAAAGCGCGTGCCGGGGTTAGAAAGCGAGCCCATAAACTGTGCGCGCTCGCCCGCCGTATACAGCTCGGCGTTGAGGGCATCGAAGCGCTGCTGAGCGCTCGGGCCGTAGGCAAACGCGTCCACGAGCTTTTGCTCGCCCACATACTCCTCGATATGGCCGCCGAGCCGGCCTTGAATGCATTGCTGGGCCGTAAAGCTCTTGTTGGAGAGCTTTGCGATGGCGCCGGCCGCAAAGATGGAAAGCGGCGTGACGAGCGCCACCACGAGCGTCATGGTCAGGTTGATGGAGAGCATAAACGCGAGCGTGCCCACAATGGTGATAACGCCGGTAAAGAGCTGCGTGAAGCCCTGCAGCAGACCATCGCCCACCTGGTCGACGTCGTTGACTACGCGGCTCATAAGGTCGCCATGAGCATGGCTGTCGATAAAGCTGAGCGGCATGCGGCTGAGCTTGTCGCTCGCCTCCACGCGCATGTCGCGCACTGTCTCGTAGGACAGGCGGTTGACGCAGTAGCCCTGCAGCCACTGGAAGGCCGCCGCGCCCACCACGACAATCGCAAGCTTGGTGACGAGCGGCAGCAGCGTGTCAAAGTCCACCTGCCCGGCGGCAACGATGAGGTCGATGCCCTCGCCGATGAGGATGGGCGTATAGAGTTGTAAGATCACCGAGATGGCAGCGCTCACAAACGACGCCGTAAACGAAATGCGATGCGGGCGGACGTAGCCCAGCAGGCGGCGAGTTACCGCGCCCACGGGGTAGCGCTCGGGGTCGCCGGGCTGACGCGGGCCGTCACCCAAGTCGTTGAGGTTATCGTTGCCGGACACGTTGGCCGTCATCGTGGCGACCGAACCGGAAGAAGTATACGGATTCATTTAGCAGCCCTCCTTTGCGCAAGTGGATGCCGGGGCAGCCGGGGCGGACGCGGGACTTGGGACGGACGCGGGCGTCGCGCTCCCCTGCTGACCCTCGAGCTCCTCGCGGCGCAGCTGCGACTGGCAAATCTCGCGGTAGAGCTGGCAGCTTGCGTACAGCTCATCGTGCGTGCCCAGGCCCGCGACCGAGCCGTGATCGAGCACGCAGATCATGTCGGCGTCGCGCACGGTCGAGACGCGCTGGCTCACAATCAACGTGGTCAGCGGCAGCCCACCCTCGGCGGCACCGCGCATGCTTCGTTCGCGAATGGCATGGCGAAGCGCCGCATCGGTCTTAAAGTCGAGCGCCGAGGCGGAGTCATCCATAATCAGGATCTGCGGCGAGCCCACCAGAGCGCGCGCAATGGTCAGGCGCTGGCGTTGGCCACCGCTGAAGTTCTTACCGCCCGCCTCGACCGGAGCATCTAAGCCCTGCTGCTTGTTACGCACGAACTCGCTGGCCTGCGCCATATCGAGCGCCGCCCAGAGCTCCTCGTCGGTCGCCGCCTCGTCACGCCAGGTCAGGTTGCTGCGGATCGTGCCGCTCACCAGCGACGCGCGTTGCGGGACGGTCGCGACCACATGGCGCAGCTGATCGAGCGGCCAGGCACGCACGTCGGAGCCCATCACGCTCACGCTGCCGGTGCTCGCATCGTACAGGCGCGAGACAAGCGAGACGAGTGTGGACTTGCCGCTGCCCGTGCCGCCGATAATGCCGAGCGTCTTGCCCAGTGGGAGTTCCAGGGTCACATCGTTGACGGCATTTGCCGCGCCCGCGCCAAAGGAGAAGCTCGCATGGTCAAAGCTCAGCGCGGGAACTGGGGCGGCATTGCCCGGCTTGGGCAGCGCGACCGGCTGGTTGCCCTCGTCGGTGATGCTCGGCACGCAATTGAGCACCTCGTTGATACGCGACGCACTGGCGCTCGCCTTGGTAAAGACCACAACCAGGTTGGCGACGTACACGATGGAGGTCAGGGTCTGCGTCATGTAGTTCACAAACGCCATGACCTGACCCTGCGTGAGCTCACCCACGTTGACCTGGATGCCACCCACCCACAGGATGGCGCACACGCCCAGGTTCATCACAAGAAACGTGACGGGATTAAGGATCGACGAGAGCTTACCCACCGCGATGGCAGTATTGGCCTGGTCATCGGCAGCTTGGGCAAAGCGCTCGCGCTCGTGGTCCTCGCGCACGAAGGCGCGAACCACGCGAGCGCCTGAAAGGCCTTCGCGGCAGATAAGCGCGATGCGGTCGAGCTTTGCCTGCAGCTGCTTGTAGTACGGGATGCAGCGCGCCATGACAAACCAAAACACCAGGCCGATAGCGGGCGTGCAAATCAAAAAGATCATGCCGAGCTTAAGGTCGATGGCAAGGGCCGCGCACATGGAGCCCACCGCCAGGAAAGGCCAGCGGATGAGCATACGCACGCCCAGCGCCACGGCGAGCTGCACCTGGTTGACGTCGTTGGTAATGCGCATGATGAGCGACGGCGTGCCAAAGCGATCGAGTTCGGCATAGCTCAGCTTATTAATGTGCTTGTAGAGTGCGCCGCGAATGTCAGTACCCATGCCCTGCGAGGTGAGCGCCGCCATCTTTTGGCAGACGAGCGTAAACGAGATGCCGATCACAGCCATGGCGGCGAGCACCACGCCGTAGTGGACGACGGCACTCACGTCGTGCGCACCGATACCTTTATCGATCATCTGGGCAATCACCAGCGGCGTAAGCAGGTCAAAGATCACTTCGATCAACTTGCACGCAGGGCCAATCACCATATATCGGCGAAACTTGCCACCAAAACGCCTGAGCAGCTCAATCATAAAAAGGCGCTCCCTATCATCATTCACACTCAATTCGAATCATGATAGTACGGTGAACCCAAAAGAAGCGTAAACAACTCGTCATTTCTAATGGCGTTCGGTTTCCAAAGAAGCGGAGAGGCACGTGCACACCCAGCCAGTGTCGGGTCGACCACTTGGTATACTTACATTAGTGCTACCAGCCGAGCCGCCGACCCTTGAAATGAGGTGCCGAGATGAACGACATTCTCGCAAGAAGAGCAAGACGAGCAACTGTGGGCATCGCCCTTTCCGCGGCGCTTGTCGCGGGAATCGCCCCCGCAACGACGATCGCGGCAGAAACCAGCGCCCCCACCGGTGCGGCCGTTTCGCAGACGAGCGCCGCCAACGGCAATTCGGGCGCCCCGCAGACAGAAGACGCGGCCGCCGCAAAAGAAAAAGCGTATGCAGCCATGCAGGAAGCGCTCAAAAACCTCGAGGCCGCAAAAGACGCCGCAAGTCGCGAGAAAATTGCGAGATTCAATGATGACATTGCCCGTTTTCAAGAGCTCCGCGACAAGATGGCGGCGCAAGCCGCCGAATTGAGGGAATCCCTCCCCACCATGCAAGCGGACATCGATGCAGTCCAAGCCAAAAACGACGAGGCCATCAACCGGGTAAGCAAGCTCCAGGAAAAATTAGACAACAAACTTGAGGAGCTTAAGGCAGTCGAAGCACTCGGCGACGAGGAGCTTGCCGAAACTATTAAACAGCAAATAAAGTCGTTGCACCAAGAGATCGTAACGGCAAAAGCGCGAGTTGACTTTTGCGAAATGGAGCTCCGCGAGGCCCAGGACCGCCTCAAAAGGCAGGAAAGACAAGTTAATGACCGTGAGCGTGATGCAGAGAAGTATAAAGCCCATATCGACCAGTTCACAGCCTGGCGAGATGCGCTCCTCGACAATTTGGAAAAGGCGCAAACGGCCTATGACGACGCCTGCAAGGCATACGAAGAGGCAAAGGCCGCGGCGGACAAGACCGCCTCGCCCGAGATAACGCAACCGACCGAGACGACGCCTCCCTCCAACTCGACGCAACCGACCGAGACGACGCAGCCCACCGGCTCGCCCGCGACCGGCAAATACGCTCCATCGAGCTCCACCAAGCAAGCAGATACGACCGCCGGCAAGCTCGCGAACACGGGAGATGCAGCGCCGAGTGCAATCGCACTCGCGGCAATCGCCGCCGCAGGCCTCGGAATAACCGCCACAGCCACACGCCGCATCAGGAACTCAAAATAGCCGCCAGCGGTTATTGTCTTCGCCAATCCACAAGCCCAGAGACAAAAAGAGGCCTGTTTCCCCACCTAGGGAAACGGGCCTCTTTAACTACAAAAAATCAAGCAACAGCACCGCCGCCTCTTGAACCACGTAGCCATCAATGCCCAAACAACGCCAACGAGCAGCAAAAGACACGGGATTAAATTATTCAGATAAATGTGACCCTTCAGGTGGTTTTGGTCGGCTACCCGCGAGTGCCGGCAGGGCGCTTGGTAGTCGAGCGATCCCGCAGGCAAAGCCGAGGACCAGCGAGACACCAAGCGCCCTGCCGGCACTCGCGGGTAGCCGCGGCACCAAAAAGCGCCTGCGCACTCGATGGATTCGGATGCCCGACAGAGGCTCCTTATGGCTGCTTCCTTCCGGACCTGACCAGATTCGGAACATGTCGTCATCCGAACCCATCGAACGCGCTAGGCGCTCGGTATATCTTACCCGCTCCCGCCCGATGGGGCAAGACAGCTAATTTGGGACGGGGCTTTTTTGACTACTTTTTGACTGGTGGGGCATCAGGGTGGCGAAAGTAGTCAAGGAGGCCCCGTCCTAAATAGACTGATCTGGTGCTGTGCCACGAAAAGGGCCCATCTACTACGTTTAGGTCGCAGGGGTCGACCATAGCCGACTTTTTCGAAAATCGGCAAGCTTTCTACCTGCGGTTTTGTTTTTGCAAATTCCGGGATGGTCGAGGGTGGCCGGCTTAACGTAGTAGATGGTCGCATTTCGTGGCAAACGGTCCGACCCAAGACCCAAGGCAGCCAACCTCGAATGGCCATTCTCAAAGTTGCGGTGGAATACGGACTGAATTGGCCCCTTAAAGGCAAAAACACTCCGTATTCCACCGCAACTTATAGGGAGATAGGCCTTAGAGGCGAGCGAGGTCATAGGCTTGTGCGGCTGACTCGCCGGCGCAGATAAGGTTGGCTGTGGCTTCTTGCGGATCGAGTGCCCGCTCCAGGTCCACGGGCTTGCGACAGATCGGCAGGACAAGGTCGATGCCCTGCTCGTACACCGCATCCAGGTTGTCGGCACGACCGCCCACGACGGCAACAACCGGCTTGCCATATCGCTTGGCACGGCGGGCCACGCCCACCGGCGCCTTGCCGGCGGCGGATTGCTCGTCCATATTGCCCTCGCCCGTTATGACCAGGTCGACATCGCGTACACGCTCGTCAAATCCCACGAGATCGAGCACCGTCTCCACGCCCGAACGCAGCTCCGCACCGAGCGCCAGCAACGCCGCGCCCAAGCCACCGGCAGCGCCCGCGCCGGGCACGCCGAGCACCGAGCCAAATGTCCGTGCGCCCTCGGGTGCGCGCAACAACCCCTGGGCCCGAGCCTCGACAATTGCCGTATCGAGCAGGCGGCCGTAGCCGACCATCCAGCTGTCGTACTTACCCAGCGCCTCGGCATCATCCGCCGGCAGACCCTTCTGTCCACCGAACACTGCCAGCGCACCGCGACGCCCTACGAGCGGATTCTCGACATCCGATAGCACAACGATACGAGCGCCATCCAAAGCCTGCAGCGCTGGCGCCAAATCAACGCTCGCCACCTGCTCAAGGCCGACAAGACCGGGGGCGACATCGCAGCCCCGATCATCGACCACACGCGCGCCCAGCGCCTGCAGCATGCCGGCGCCACCGTCGTTGGTGGCGCTGCCGCCCAAGCCAATATAGATAGTCTTTGCCCCGGCACGAACCGCACGGAGCATCAGCTCGCCCACGCCATAGGTCGAAGCCGCAAGCGCCGCCGATTCCGTGCAGGGTGAATACCCAATACCCGCCGCCTCGGCCATCTCAATTACAGCCGACTCGTGCTCGCCGTCCACCAGCATCCGGGCAGACACGCGGTCGCCCAAGGGGCCTGCGACATCGCAGGTCACAAGCTCGCCACCGCATGCGGCGATGGCATCGAGCGTTCCCTCGCCACCATCTGCCAGCGGCAATGTGCGCACCTCGGCATCGGGCCAAACGCGGCGCACGCCTTCGGCAACCGCCGCCTCCGCCTGCGCGCTCGAAACGCTGCCCTTAAAGGAATCGATCGCCAACAGCACACGGCGGGGCCGGCGGCGCGCGGCACCAAAATCGACCGCCTCAACGGCAATATCTTCGGCACACACGAGCGCCTCGGCATGAGCGGCATGCGCCTCAAGATCGGCCCCGCAACCGCAGTCAGCACCATCGGTGCCACGCAGCCCACTAAAATAGCTGCTCAGCACCCCACGACACTCGTCTGCCAGCACGCCAGCCGTCACGTTAAACCGATGATTCAGGCGCGAGTCGGCATTCAAATCGTATAGGGATCCCAACGCGCCCGCCTTGGCGTCGCTCGCGCCATACACGCAGCGCCCCACGCGCGCGTTGACCATAAGGCCCGCACACATGCAGCAGGGCTCGAGCGTCACGTAGACCGTGCAATCGGAAAGGCGCCAGCGACCGAGCGACCGAGCGGCAGCGCACAGGGCCGCGAACTCTGCATGCGCCGAAGGGTCCTGATCGAGCTCGCGACGATTATGCGCCCGCGCGACAATCTCACCCGCGCGCACCACCACAGCGCCAATGGGCACCTCGCCCACCGCCGCGGCGGCTCGCGCCTCCGCCAACGCCTCGCGCATGAACTTCTCGTCGATTTCGGTGATCGTCATCGTTCGCCTTCCCTGTTGCAAATTCAAAACGATGCTATCATTACGACTCACGGAGAGATGGCAGAGCGGTTGAATGCGGCGGTCTTGAAAACCGTTGAGCGCGAGAGCGTTCCGGGGGTTCGAATCCCCCTCTCTCCGCCACTTTTAGTGATGCACCGGTGTCATGGTCCGCTCAAACAGTGCATCGACCACGTCGGCTATCTCAGGTCGACGCTCAAGATCGTGGCCCGATTCCCACCATATCGTGAAAAGTCGAATAATACCGCCGGCGACAAACTCAGACGTCGTCTCGAGTGACACGGGGGCCAGGGCATCCTCGGCAAGCACGTTCATCACACGCTCGCGGATGGAGCGGGCAATGCGGTCGCAAATAACGTTTGTCAGCATGCCCGACATGCTGCTTGCCAAAATGTTATCCATGAGCTGCTCGTGCGCCAGAATCAAATCCATGGCATCGTCCAAAATCGCGTGCCGAAGCGCGCGCACGTCCTCGGCAGACACTGCGCCGGCCTCATCGGGCTGTTTTTGCGGCAAACCCGACATAAGCTCATCGATATAAAAGGCAAAGTAATCGTTCTTGTCGCGAAAGTGCTTGTAGAACGTCGTGCGGCGAATCATGGCGCGGTCGCACAGCATGGCAACCGTCAGGTCCTCAAAACGATGCTCCTCGAGAAGTTCGGTGAAGGCATCGAACAGGGCGCGGTAGGTTTTCTTAATGCGAAGGTCCACTGATATCGCCATCCTCAGGGCAAAGACAACACTCGTCAATCTGTCGCATATCTTACACCTGTACCTCGCGCGCTTTGCCCCGGTACCGACCCCGCCGAAAACATAACGCTTGCCGGAAAGTGCGGCACGGCAAAACGTTGTGGGTATACTAGTAGCGTTATACCAACGGCAGCTGGCGCATGCCGCCGCGGCCATTCGAAACGGAGACATCATGATTACCGTCATCATCGGCATCGTTGTTGTCATTGTGATTGTCTGCGCCATCGCCGGCATCTACAACAACATGGTCACCAAGCGTAACCGCATCGATAACGCCTGGCAGAACATCGATACGCAGCTGCAGCGCCGCAACGACCTGATCCCCAACCTGGTCGAGACCGTCAAGGGCTACGCCAAGCACGAGCAGGAGACGCTCTCCGCCGTGATCAGCGCGCGTAACACCGCCGTCAAGGCCACCACGCCCGAGGCCAAGATGGAAGCCGACAACGTGCTGACCGGTGCGCTGCGCCAGCTCTTCGCCGTGGCCGAGGCCTATCCCGATCTTAAGGCAAACACCAACTTTACGCAGCTGCAGGCATCGCTCGAGGATACCGAGAACAAGATTAGCTATGCACGCCAGAGCTACAACGACTGCGTGCTCAGCTACAACAACGCCATTCAGACGTTCCCGGCTGTCATCTTTGCCGGCATCTTCCAGTTTAAGGAGCGCCAGGGCTTCGAGGCCGCCGAAGCAGCCCGCCAGGCCCCGACCGTCAAGTTCTAGTAGTTTGGCAGCGCATCCTTAATCGGCCAAATGCATAAACCGCCCCGTCGAATGCATACTTCGACGGGGCGGTTTCCTTTTTCGCGAAGGTCCCCCTCTAAGCGCCGTGCATTTTTAGGAGTATTCAACATAACCAAGAGCTTCGGGCGCCACGATAAATGCCAAAGACCGCGAATATCCCTGCAAATCAAACGCTGTCAGCCCATAACCCCGCCCATCATCCGTAGAAAACATCGAGAAATCCCGATTTTTTGCCCGAGGTCGGTATGCAGGGGCCTTCGATTGCAGAATACTCGCAAAAATGCACGTCGCCACCGCCCCCACATGGCGCGAAGCAAAACAAAAGGGCGACCCTCCTTTCCGGCGCACTCCGCAGGATGCAAGAAGCCCTCGCCGCACGAAGTGCGCAGCGAGGGGCTTCTTGCATGTCCGAGGACGCGCCGGGAGGGAACTTGCTCTCTGCCCGGATAGGTAAGACAAATTACGCGACGGTGTAAACCCAGTTGTGCTTGTCCTCGACAGCACCGGACTGGATGCCAGTCAGGGTCTCGCGGAGCTTCTTCATCACAGGGCCGATCTCGGTGTAGCCAGCCGGGAAGGTCACGGTCTCGTCGGCGCCGTAAACCTTGTTGTCGATCTCGCCGACCGGGGAGATAACGGCAGCGGTGCCGCACAGGCCGCACTCGACAAAGGTACCGGCCTTGACCTCGGCCCACTCGACAGGGCGTTGGTCGACGGTAATGCCCAGGTCCTGAGCAACCTGAACGAGCGAACGACGGGTGATAGAGGGCAGGATGGAGTCGGTGTGCGACTGCGGAACGACGAGGGTGCCGTCCTCCTTCACGAACAGCACGTTGGCGCCGCCGGTCTCCTCGACATAGGTGCGGGACTCGGAGTCGAGATACAGGTTCTCGGCATAACCCTCGCGATGGGCCTCCATCGTGGGTTTAAGGGACATGGCGTAGTTCAGGCCGGCCTTGATGTTACCGGTGCCGTGCGGTGCAGCGCGGTCATACTCGGAAACGCGCAGCTTGACGGGCTTGAGGCCACCCTTAAAGTACGGACCGACCGGGGTCACGAGAATGCGGAACGTGTACTCAGGAGCGGGAGCCACGCCGATCACGTCACCGGAGCCGATCATAAACGGACGCACGTACAGGGTCGCGCCGGAACCGAAGGGCGGAACCCAGGCGGCGTTGGCAGAAACGACCTGCTTGACGGCCTCAACGAACTTGTCCTTGGGGAACGGGGGCATCTCGAGGCGCTGCGCAGAGTTGTACATGCGCTCGGCGTTCATGTCGGGACGGAAGCAGACGATGCTGCCGTCCTCGGCGGTGTAAGCCTTCAGGCCCTCAAAGACCTCCTGGCAGTAATGGAAGATGCCGCCGCACTCGGAGACATGCAGGGTGTGGTCGGTGGTCAGGCCACCCTCGTCCCACTCGCCGTCCTTCCAATGGGCCTCGTAGCTGTAATCGGTCTTCATGTAGCCAAAGCCGAGGCTACCCCAATCGATATCCTTCTTCTCGACAGTCATATGTCGCTCCTTACATACACGGTTGCATACTCGCGAACCCGCACGCAAGGACCGAAGCCGGCCGCGTCGCAACGTCGCATACCCGGAGCGTAGAGCCGGGCAGGACACGCGGGCAGCATCAAAGCCGATGGCGCGTCGATTCGCATGCAGGTGATTGTACTCCCCGCACGCCTTGGATAAAACGCTTTTCTTTAACTAAGTAAAGTATTTTCATTTGGCCCTGATTTGACCGAAACCAAAGAGGCCCGCCATCGAATCCGATGACGGGCCTTGGAATTAACGTCCGAAAACAAGCTCGGACTAGGCGTTCTTTTTACCGAGCTTTGCCTTAACCAAACCGACCACGGTCGGAATGATCGACACGGCGACGATGCCTACGATCAGCAGCTCAAAGTGCTCCTGCACAAACGGAATGCCACCAAAGAAGTAGCCCAGCAGCGTAAAGACCGTCGACCAGGTAATGCCACCCAGCACGTTAAAGATAACGAAGTTACGCCAGTGCATACCGCCCATGCCGGCGATAAAAGGCACAAAGGTGCGGATGAACGGGAAGAAGCGACCGAGGAAGATGGCCAGATGGCCCCACTTATCCAGGAAATCCTCGGACTTTTTGATGCGCTCGGGCGTCATGGCCTTTACCTTGCCCGAGGCGATGATCTTTTTGCCAAAGAAGTGGCCGATCATAAAGTTGCACTGATCGCCCAGGATGGCTGCGGCCCATGCGGTGGCCAGAAGCGCCACGATGTTAAAGCCGCCGTTGTGGGCGAAGAAACCCGAGGCGAACAGCAGCGAATCACCGGGAAGGAACGGGAAGAACACCACGCCCGTCTCGATAAAGATGATCAGGAACACGCAGCCGTAGGCCATAAGCGGTCCGGCGGCGATCCAGCTGGCGATCGCGGTGCGCGGGTCCTTAAGCAGCTCGGCGATAAAATTGATGAAACCCATGAAGTAAAACCTCTCAGTTGTGGGCGCGGATACGTCCAAGTTGACCAGTATACGGTTGCGGCGCCCCCTCGTGCGCAACCCCACAAAAGCATGACCCCATTACCAGCAAGTTTGCATAACTGACAACTGTTGCGCAATGCCGCCAAGATTGTCCTTCCTAATCCCTAGCGAATCGCTATACTTTATTGAATCGCATTGCCATGGCGCTAAGGGAGGGCGGCCGGTGAGCTTTATCAATACCATTCGCGAGGACATCAAGACCGTCCAAGCGCAGGATCCCGCCGCGCAAAACGGTCTAGTCATCTTCCTTTCCTATCCTGGCCTGCACGCCAAGTGGAACCACGTGCCCGAGCACTGGCTCTGGGAGCACGGTCATCGCTCGCTCGCCCGCGTGCTCTCGCAAATCACCCGCCACATCACCGGCGTCGAGATTCATCCCGCCGCACAGATCGGCAAGCACTTCTTTATCGACCATGCCATGGGCGTCGTCATCGGCGAGACCACCATCGTGGGCGACAACTGCGTGCTCTACCAGGGCGTCACGCTCGGCGGTACCGGCAACGAGACCGGCAAACGCCACCCCACCCTGGGCAACAACGTCACAGTGGGCACAGGCGCCAAGGTGCTCGGCAACATCCGCATCGGCAACAACGTCAAAATCGGCGGCAACTCGGTTGTCGTCAAGGACGTGCCCGACAACTGCACCGTCGTGGGCGTGCCAGGACGCATCATCAAGCGCAACGGCTGCCGTGTGTTCGAGGAGAGTTTCGACGCCAAGCAGCATCGCGAGTACATGCCCGATGACGCCGCCGAGCAGAGTGCCCTCAACCGCCAGGGCATCACCGAGAATGCCCGCCGCGTCAAAGAACTCGAGCGAGAGGTGGCCGAGCTCAAGGCCCTCGTCGCCAAGCTCATGGACGAGCACTAGGGCTGCGAACGGTACAGACCCGCATCAACGCAAGAAGGCGCGCCAGGGAATTCATCCCCGGCGCGCCTTGTTTCCAATGTGACATGCGGGACTGTCCCTTTGCCACATTAAGCAAACTGGCTCAGATAGAGGTCGGCATAAGCGCCCTCGGCAGCCAGCAGCTCCTTATGCGTGCCCTGCTCGATGATATTGCCGTGATCCATGACCAGGATGAGGTCGGCATCGACGATCGTCGACAGACGATGCGCGATCACAAAGCTCGTGCGCCCGCGCATGAGCGCATCCATGGCACGGCCGATGGCGAGCTCGGTGCGCGTGTCCACGCTCGACGTCGCCTCGTCCAGAATGAGAATCGCCGGGTTGTTGAGCAGCACGCGCGCGATGGTCAGCAGCTGACGCTGGCCCTGGCTGATGCTTTCGGCATCGTTGGCCACCCGCGTGTCGTAGCCCTGCGGCATGGTGCGCACAAAGAAGTCGACCTGCGCGGCGCGTGCGGCCGCCACGATCTCATCGTGCGTCGCTTCGGGGTAGCCATAGGCAATATTCTCGGCAATCGTTCCGTCGAACAGCCAGGCGTCCTGCAACACCATGCCAAACTGCCGCCGCAGCTCGCCACGATCCATACGACTCGTATCCACGCCATCGAGCGTAATGCGCCCGCCGTCAATCTCATAGAAGCGCATGAGCAGGTTGATGAGCGTGGTCTTACCCGCGCCCGTGGTTCCCACCACGGCGATCTTCTGGCCCGGCTCGGCGGTAAACGACACGTCGCGCATAAGCGGCTTGTCGGGCGAATAGCCAAAGCGCACATGCTCAAAAGCGACGCGGCCTTCAACGCGACCCGGCAGCTTGGCGGCCTCGTCCGGCAGCGGATCGGCCTCCATCTCGGGCTCATCGAGCAGGTCGAACACGCGCTCTGCGCTCGCCAGCGCGCTCTGCAGCGAGTTAAAGGTAAACGACAGCTGCGTCATGGGCTCGGACGCCTCGTAGATAAACTGGAAGAACGCCTGGAACACGCCGACAGTCATATGACCGGCAACCAGCATGCTGCAACCCACGAGCGCGATCACGATCTGCGCCAAACGGCCGATAAAGCGAACCGCGGGACCGACGGCGTTAATCATAAAGTCGGCCTTGGCGCTCACGCGCGCCAACTCGTTCGAAGCCTCATGCACCTCGGCAGAGCTCTGGCGCTCGCGGTTGAACGCGCGAATCACCAGGCGGCCCGAATAGCCCTCCTCGACCGCACTCGTAATCTTGGACACCCACTCCTGGCGCTCGCCCGTCACGTCATGCGTGCGGCGCGAAACTACCTTGGTCACCAGCAGCGACACCGCCGTAAAGCCCAAAAAGACGAGCGTGAGCTCGACGCTGAACACAAACATCATGCTCACAGCGCCCACCACGGTACCGATCGACACCAGCAACTGCAACAAGCCGCGCTGCATGCTTTCGGACATCTTGTCCAGGTCGTTGGTCGCGCGGCTGACCACCTCACCGGGACGATGCGCGTCAAAGTAGGCGAGCGGCAGACGGCTGAGCTTTTGCGCGATGCGGTTGCGCAGACGCAGGTTGAGTCGCTCGGCCACACTCGACATCAAAAAGCTCTGCAGCGCATAGAAGGAGGCGGCTGCCGTCCAGATCATAAAGTAGACGAAAATGGTCTTGCCGCAATGTTCCCAGGTAATGCTGAAAGTGGTGTCGTTGGCAAACGCCACCTGCATGTGACCCCACAGCTCATCGATCACGCGAGCGCTGTACGCTGGCGCGGCGGTGTTGAAGATGGCGTAGAACACGATGCTCGCGAACACAATATAGAAGCGCCAATGGTCGCCGGCGGCCTCGCTCCACAAGCGGCGCACCGTCGCCCAGGTATCCCGGGGCGTCTCGTCCTCGTCTTCGTCGTCTACGTCGCGCATGCGTTCTGCCTCGGCGCGGGCGCGCTCGTCCTCGGCGCGCTCGTTTTCCTCGTAGAGCGCCTGGCGGCGGGCCTCGCGCTCGGCCGCCTTGATGGCGTCATCCAGCTCGAGCACCGCGGCAGCCTGGTCGACCGTTTTCTCAGCGGCGTCCGAATCGTTCGAATCGATAGCATCGCTGCACTTCTTGAGCTCCTCGGTCATGCTACTCACCTCCCTTCATCTGCGACTCCGCGATAGCGCGGTACACCTCGCAAGTTTCCATAAGCTCGTCATGCGCGCCCAGGCCCACAACCTCGCCGTCTTTGAGCACGACGATCTGGTCGGCATGCAAGATCGTCGAGATGCGCTGGGCGATGATGAGCACCGCAGCGTCACGCGTCTCGTCTTGCAACGCATGGCGCAGGGCGGCATCAGTCTTAAAGTCCAGGGCCGAAAAACTGTCGTCGAAGATATACAGATCGGCATGCTTCATGAGGGCGCGGGCGATTGCCAGACGCTGGCGCTGGCCGCCCGAGAAGTTCGTGCCGCCCTGCGCCACCGGGGTATCGAGTCCCTGCGGCTGATCGAGCACAAAGGTGCTCTGGGCAACCTCAAGCGCATGAAGCATGTCGGCCTCGGTCGCGTCTTCGTTGCCAAAGCGCAGATTACTTGCCACCGTGCCCGAGAACAGCCATGCCTTCTGCGGCACATAGGCGATGCGCCCGCGAATCTCGTCTTGCGAAAGCTCGCGCAGATCGACGCCGCCCAGGCGAATGGCGCCCTTGGTGGCATCGTGGAAGCGCAGCAGAAGCTTTGCCACCGTCGACTTGCCCGATCCCGTCGAGCCCACGATCGCGGTCGTCTGGCCGCGGCGACAGGTAAAGTTCAGATCGCACAGCGTGTCCTCGTCGGCATCGTCAAAACGAAACGACATGTGATCGAACACGGCGACCGCATCCGATTCGTCCTTTGAGTCGGACGTGCTCGCGTCGAGCGTGCGTTCGCCATCCACGATACTCGGCTCAATCTCCAGCACCTGCTGCGCGCGGTTCAGACATGCGGCGGCGCGCGGGAGTGTCAGCACCACCATCTGCGCCATCATCACAAAGAACAGAATCAGGAGCGCATATTCCAGCACGGCCGAGATGCTGCCGATTTGCATCGCATGGGCGCCCACGCGGTTGCCGCCCACCCACAGCACCGCCACCTCGGCAATGTTCATCAAAAAGAAGCTGGAGCTGTCGAGCCCCACAAAAAGGTGGTTGACCTTAATGGCGTTGTCCGCGTACTCGCTAAACACCTCGTCCAAGCGCTGCTCCTCGTGGCGCTCTTTATTAAAGGCGCGGATGACGCGAACGCCCACGATGTTCTCGCGCAGCACCACGTTCATGCGGTCGATAAAGCTCTGCAGGCGCATAAAGATCGGCGCGGCGTTAGCGACCGTAAAGACCGCCGCCACCAGCACGATCGCAACCACGACGCCCAGCAACGTGCCCATGGCGGGATCGATGAGCCAGGCAAAGATGATGCCCGCCACGGCCAAAAACGGCACCGGCAGCACCAGTTGAATCGTCTGCAGAATCGCCTGCTGGATCACGTTGATGTCGTTGAGCGAACGCGTGATCATCGAGCCCGTGCCAAAGCACTCAAAGTCGCTGGCAGACAGCTCGAGCGACTTATCGTAGACGGCGTTGCGGATATCGCAGGCCACGTTGGCGGCCAGGCGCGCCGAAAGATAGCAGCCCAGCACCGCGCCGCCGCTGGCCATGCCGGTCGCAATAAGCATGTAGAGGCCGTTGCGCAGGATGTAGTCGACATCGCCCGTGGTGATGCCGGTGTTGACCATGTTCGCCAGCATCGTGGGAACCAACAGCGTACCGACGTTGTCGATTAGCAGCACCAACAACGTCACCGCGACAAGCCCGCGATACGGCTTCATAAACCTCATTAAGAGTCGCACGACTCCCCCTCTCCTTGATTCTCAGCCTGGCTCTCGGCAGCGATATGCTGCTTAAAGGCATCGCACTCATCGCCGAGCGCATGGGAAAATTTTCCGATTAGGCGCATGATTTCGCGTTGTTCCCAGGGCTCGAGCACTTCGAAAGCCTGTTGCTCGGCTTCTTGCGCCGGCAGCGCATATTGCTCGGCAAACCGCATGCCCGCTTCGGTCAAACGCACAACCTTGTTCTTACGGCTGCCTTCGGCAAACTCCAACGTTGCGAAGCCCCGCGCCGTCAAGGTTTTAATTGCCGAGTTGATAGTCTGCTTGCTGTAGAACCATTCGCTTGTCAGACAGCTTACGGCAACACTGCCGCCCGCCGTGCTGGTATCGACGAGCATCCAGTAAGCGCAGTCCGAAAGACCGCAGGCGCGCGAGAACTCCGAATAAATATGGTCGAGTCCATTGAGCAACCGGTCGAAGTCGACCAGTGTAACCACACTATTCATCTATCCCACCATTCGATTGTCCGATTTTTGACCAATTTATGTCTCTAGATTAGTCCGAGTTTTGACTATCGTCAACAGTCGCTCCGCAAATGTTTGCACTTTTATGGCCTATCGGCAGAAAAAGACCGCCGGCGCGGGGGCAGCGCCAGCGGTCACGTGAAAATCGGGTTTTATTGCCTGTTAAGCGGCGACGGCCTCATAGACCGTAGCGCCCGAGAAGCTATCATGCAGGCTCTTGCCGGCAATCCACGGCAGCTCGACGACCTCGCAGACCGTGTTGACCAGCTCGGAGCAGTCAGTAAAGTGGCCCTTGTCGTTGAGGGCCTCGCAATCCTGAACACGCCAATAGCCATCGGTGTGCGTGATGTAGTACTCGTGATCGTTAATCGACACGAAAGCGCGCGTCTTGGAACGCAGCAGCTTCAGAAATCCTTCGAAATCGGTCTCGACGACATCTCCAGCCTGGAACATGATGTTACCTCCTGGCCCGGCGCCACCACGGCGCATTGATAAACGTTGGTACTCCTTTAGTAAAACCTTTATCAGAGGTTATGCGTTCGTCATTTAGGCAAGTGGTAAAAAACCGCAGGGTAGACGGGATAAAACGTTTAACCATCCCATTTGTTTGTCACATTCTGAAGGTACTTTTATGCAAACCTACTTTCCCAATTGGAATCTATCCTTTTGGCCGGGCAATTGACCGTCTATCGTTTGAGCCCGACGGGTATGAACGGGGCATCTGCAACGCCACCGCAAGGAGACACCATGGAGACTATCGAAGCACTCATCCATCGCCGCAGCTGCCGCAAATACAGCGATCGTCCCGTCGAGGCCGAAAAGCTTGCACGTATTATCGAAGCCGGCCAATATGCACCGAGCGGCATGGGCCGCCAACCGGTGACGTTTGTCGCCGTCACCGACCCCGCGACCGTCGAGCGTCTCTCACAGCTCAACGCCCAGATCATGGGCAGCAACAGCGACCCCTTCTATGGCGCCAAGACCGTTGTGGTGGTGCTGGTCGACCGCAGCGTGCCCACACATCTGGAAGACGGCTCGCTCGCCATGGGCAACTTGCTCAACGCCGCCTATGCACTGGGTGTCGATTCGTGCTGGATTCACCGCGCGCATGAGGTCTTTGACTCGCCCGAGGGCCTGGAGCTGCTGGCCAGCTGGGGCCTGCCCGCCGACGGCAGCCTGCGCGGTGTCGGTCACTGCATTCTGGGCTATGCCGAGGACGCGCTTCCCGAGGCAAAGCCGCGCCGCGACAACGTGGTGTACGTGAAGTAATTAGTTCCGCCGTTCTAACGAACGGCGGACCCGCTGACGCTGCGCGGGCCGCAACTTATCTTGCCGATGGAGTTGTCGTCGTTTCGCTCGTCGGATTCGCATCTGCGTCGTCGCTTTGCCCGCCTTCGTCCTTTTGCGCATCGGCGATGGTGGTGGCCGCCGCAACGATTCCGCGCTGGGGCGCGACGCCCGTCTGGGTCTGAGCGCCCTCGACAACTTCTGTGCCTGCATGCGCGAGCTCGGGCGATTTAAACATTGCGTCCAAGTTGGCGCCGCCGCCGGCGTAGCCAAGCGCAGCAAGTGCGATGACGATCGCTGCAACGACAGCCACGATCGGCACGTAGCGATGCCAGCCGGCGGGATTGAGCCCGCTGCGACGAGCCGCCCCGCGGCTGATGTAACCGAGCGTTCCGTCGTGCTTGAGCTTTGAGCCCACCACGCGCTTGCGGCCCCACAGCGACGACTCGGCCTGCATGGCCAAGCGAGCGCTTGCCGAAGGATAGCCATATTTAGTGCGCTTGAACGAGCCATCAAACCCCGAGGCGTGTTTGCCCCACGTCACCGATGTCGTGCGTCGGTTAACCGGCGCGGCACTCCGCCTTCTGCGGCTCGGTTTTGAAGTCTCAGCCATATGCCCTCGCACGCCGTAACCAAATCGAAACAATAACGCTTTGGACTGTAGCACACGCGTCGCGCGCGGTCACGGGTGCCTCGCTCAACGGTCATCGTCCTTCAGCAAGCGCCACAGCGTTGTACGGCTTATGCCCAGCACCTCCGCCGCACGGGTTCGGTTGCCGTGGAGATGGCCTACAACCAGATGCGCGATATCTCGCTCGGTATCGGCCAGCGGTCGCAGGATATACAGGTCACTTTCGAGCGTCGGGGCGCCAAAGGTTGCGGTCTTAATCACGTCCTCTTGGGCGAGCACTTCCTCCGCCACAGCGCGGTCCACCGCGCCCGCCCCCACCAATGTATACAGTCGTTCCGAGACCTCGCGGAGCTGCAGATAATTGCGCGGCCAGCGGTAAGCATCGAGCGTCTTCGTCGCCGCGGCGGACAGCGTGGGTGCTGCCGTCCCAAATGCATCAGCGAGATATTCCAAATAGCGCGCAACCTTCGTCGACGCGGCTCCCTGCTCGGCAATCGCCGGCGCCACGCTCACCGCACAGGCGAAACGCTCGGTCACAAAGGCGGCTTGATCACTTTCGCTGCCGCCCGGCATGTCATTCGCCGTCAGCACCACATGGCAGCGCGTCGCCAACGCGGTGTCGGCCATCGTGGAAACGAGCTCGCGGAGGCGCTGGGGGCCAACCGCGTTCCAGCCCTCAATGCAAAGGGTCAGCCCCGTTTGGAACAGCGGCGATTCGGAGCTTTTGAGCACATGACGCCAACCGCGCTCGGTGAGCTCATCGAGCGCGACGGAAACAAAGGGTTGATCGGCAAAAGGGCCATCCAGATAGAGGCGCATGGCAATCTCGACCTGACCCGCGCCCAACTCGCCCTCGAGCATAAGGGGCACCCCGCGCGCATAGCTCTCGGCAACCGGTGCGGCTACCGCAGCGGCGCCTTCAACGATGCCGTACGCGCTCGATTCGTAGCGGGCCTCAACTTCGTCGGCGTTGAGCCACTCGATGCCCGCATGCGCCGCGGCGCCGCGCACCTCGCGGACCACGACGGCCCAAAGGCCCCCGCCCTCTTTGTCGGTGGGGCGAACGGTCAGGCTCAGGCGCGTACCCGCACGCCCCATAACCAGACGCGCGCCGTCTCCTATACGGTCGAGGCGCTCAGCGACAAAAGCCGCCACATCCCGCTCAAGCGCCGCGTCATTCATGGTCGAAATCGCGACGTCCCCACGCGCATCGATTGCCAATGCCGAGGCCCCGGCAGCAGCCAGGGCCTCGGTCAAGATGTTCAGCTTGGCATCGCTATCCATGATTTGCCCCTGTCCGCAGCGACGTGCAGCCGCCGACGGTCGCACGACCGAGTGTTTCAAAATTGAACGATATTGCTCACCAAACACTATAGGGCAGAAAGCGCCGTCCTGCGAGTATAGGTGTTGCCCCGCATCGCCATCCTGGCGGGGCGATAAGAGCTCTTCGGGACTTATAAACCTGCGGACAAGCCATACCCGCAAGAGCTCCTATCGCTCCACCGTGAGAATGCGCTCACCAGCACGCAGCACGCAAATAAGCTACTTCTCTACCAGATTCCCAGCACGTGTTGCATTCCCAAACTCATGCACGCAATGCCAATCCAGCAGCAAAAGCCCAGCGCGATGGGCTTGCCGCCCTTTTTGACCAGCTCGACGATATCGGTATTAAAACCAATAGCCGCCATGGCCATCACGATAAAGAACTTCGAAAGCTCCTTGATGGGCGCCGTAATGGATACAGGAAGCTGAAGCACCGTAGTGATCACGCTCGCCAGCACAAAGAACAGCACAAACATGGGAAACGCGCGTTTAAGCGAGAACGTGCTTTTGGCGTCGCCGCCGGCCTTGCGCGCCAGATGCATCTGCCAGCATGCGAGGACCAACGTGATGGGGATAATGGCCAGCGTTCTGGTGAGCTTGACCACCGTGGCGCTCTCGAGCACATTGGCGCCGGGATGCATGCTGTCCCAGGCGCTCGCCGCAGCCGTTACCGACGAGGTGTCGTTGATGGCGGTACCGGCAAACAGGCCAAAGCCCTCGTTGGTCAGCCCGAGCATGCCGCCGAGCGTTGGAAACACGAGCGCCGCGATAACGTTAAACAGGAAGATGACCGAAATGGCCTGGGCAATCTCGCGATCGTCGGCATCGATGACGGGTGCGGTCGCGGCGATAGCAGAACCGCCGCAAATCGACGAACCCACACCCACAAGCGTCGCGATCTTACCCGGCACGTTCATAACGCGGCAGAGCACAAAGGCGATGACAAGCGAGGTCGAGATTGTCGCCACGATAATCGGCAGCGACTGGGCGCCCTTGGACAGAATCTGGGAGAGGTTCATGCCAAAGCCAAGCAGGATAACCGCGTACTGCAAGACTTTTTTGGACGTATAGGTGACGCCGGCGGCGAGCTGTTCGTGACGATTCTTGGGAAAGACGAGCGCCAGGACCATGCCAAAGAGGATGGCAAATACCGGCCCACCGACCACCTCAATCTGTTTGCCGAGCAACGTCGCGGGAATGGCGATGATCAGGCAGAACAAGACGCCTTTCCAGCGCTCGCGTACGATATTTGCCAGTTGCATATGGGATTCCTTCTTTCTATTTTACGTTTGCGACGGCTTATGATACGGCAACATTGAGCGCAGCCTTGCGCAAACACAGACTAAGATGCCGCAATAGTTCTTGGGCAACAGCCGAATTACCCACCGCGGAGAGCTGATTCGCGGCATAATTAACAACTGACATATGAGTTTGATAGAACAGTTGCGAGGCGCTATGGAAGAATCGATGCACGTCGGCGAGCAGGAAACGAGCCTACAGGACCAGTCCTACCACACCATTCGACGCAAAATCGTCTACCTGGACTACAAGCCGGGCGAAAAGCTGGGCGTCAAGCAACTTTGCGACGACCTGGATATGGGGCGCACGCCCGTGCGCGAGGCTTTGGTTCGCTTGGCGCAGGAAGGCCTGGTGCGCACCGTGCCCCAGAGCGGCACCTACGTCTCACCCATCAACCTCACCCTTGCCGAGAGTGCCTGCTACATCCGCGAACATCTGGAAAAGCAGGTGATTGTGGAGTGCTGTGCGCGAGCCACGTCGGCCGGCATCGAGCAGCTCGACCGTGCCATCGTGCTGCAGGAAAAGGCCATGGCCGAAGAGGATCGCATCGGCTTCTTTTTGAGCGACACCCTCATGCATCACATGATTTTTAGCATCGCATGTCGCAGCACCGTGTGGTCGTGGCTCGAAGAGACCAATGCCGACCTGGAGCGCTTCCGCTGGCTGCGCGCCGCCACGCAGGTTCTCGACAATCAGGACATCGTGAACGAGCACAAGCAGATTCGCCGCGCTATCGCCGGTCGCGACCCCATCGAAGCGAGCTTTTTGGTCAGCAAGCACCTGCATATGATGTTCCGCAACCAAACCGAAGTTCTGGACCAGTTCCCCGAGTACTTCGAGACCAGCAAGCTCCGCTAACCTGCCAAAAAGGGACAGGTTTATTTTGGCAGGTTTTATCTGGGCAAATGCAGAAAAGGCCCGGCTCCGTCTTGATCAGGAGCCGGGCCTTGGTCGTTAGGACGGCGGAATATTAGTTATTCCACGGTCACGCTCTTGGCGAGGTTTCGAGGCTGGTCGACGTCGCAGCCGCGCAGGATGGCGACCTCGCGGGCGAGCAGCTGCAGCGGGACGCTCGCCGTGATGGGGCTGAACACGTCGCGGACTGTTGGCACGCGGATAATACAGTCGGCGATCTTGTTGATCTCCTCGTCGCCCTCGGTGGCAACGACGATGACCTTGGCGCCGCGTGCCTTGCACTCCATAAGGTTCGACACGGTCTTGTCGTAGGTGGCGCTCTTGGTGGCCACGGCGATGACGGGGAAGCCCGGGTCGATCAGGGCGATGGGGCCGTGCTTCATCTCGCCGGCGGCGTAGGCCTCGGCGTGCAGGTAGCTGACCTCTTTGAGCTTAAGCGCGCCCTCGTAGGAAATAGCGGCACCCATGCCGCGACCCACGAACAGTGCGGACTGCGCGTCCTTGCACAGCAGGGCGGCCTCATGCACGGCCTCGGTCTGGGTATCCAAAATCCACTGGATCTGCTCGGCCGTATCGGAAAGCTCGCGGAACAGCATGCGCGCCTGCTTGGTGGTCAGGCGGTACTTGACCTGCGCTAGCAGCAGAGCCAAAAGCGTAAGGCTCACGACCTGGCCGATGAAGCTCTTGGTCGAGGCGACCGCGATCTCCTTGTTGGCCTTAGTGTAGATGACGCCGTCGCTCTCACGCGCCACGGGGCTGCCCACCACGTTGGTGATGCCGAAGACCTTGGCACCCTTGATGCGCGCGTCGCGAATGGCGGCAAGGGTATCGGCCGTCTCGCCCGACTGGGACACGGCAACGACAAGCGTCGTCGGCGTAATGATGGGATTGCGATAGCGGAACTCGCTGGCCGCCTCAACCTCGGTGGGGATGCGAGCCCAGCCCTCGATGAGATTCTTGGCAATGAGACCGGCGTGATAGCTGGTGCCGCAAGCGATCACGTAGACGCGGTCGATGTCGTTGAGTTCCTCGAGCGAAAGGCCCAGTTCGTCGATGTCAAGCTCGCCGGCCGGCGTCATACGACCGACCAGCGTGTCGCGCACGACGCGCGGCTGCTCGTGGATTTCCTTGAGCATAAAGTCGGGATAACCGCCCTTTTCTGCCATGTCCAGGTCCCAGTCGATGTGGGTGACCTTGGGCTCGATAACGTTGCCAGCCTCGTCGGTGTACTCGACGCCTGCGGGCGTGAGCTTGGCAAACTGACCGTCCTCGAGCACCACGACATCGCGGGTGGCGTCGATGAGCGCGATGACATCGGAGGCGACATAGGCGCCGGTCTCGCCCGCGCCGACCACGATCGGGGAATCCTTGCGGGCCACGGCGATCACGCCGGGCTCGTCAGCGCACACGGCGGCCAAGCCATAGGCACCGACCACGTGGGTGCAAGCCTCGCGCACGGAGGCCATCAGGTCATGCGTCTCGGCATAAGCCTCTTCGATCAGATGCGCGAAGACCTCGGTATCGGTCTCGCTCTTAAAGTGGTGGCCGCGGCCCTCCAGTTCTTCGCGCAGCTCGGCGAAGTTCTCGATGATGCCGTTATGGACGATGGCGATACGACCGTCGCAGCTGGTGTGGGGATGGGCGTTAACGACGGAGGGCTTGCCGTGGGTAGCCCAGCGGGTATGGCCGATGCCGCAGGTAGCGTCGCTGTCGATGTTGGAAAGCTCGCTCTCCAGGCCCGCAACCTTGCCCACGCGGCGGATGACGTCGAGGCGCGCCGCGGCGCCCTCGCCCACCTCGAGCGCAACACCCGAGGAGTCATAGCCGCGATACTCCATGCGCTTGAGGCCCGTGACCAGGATGTTCTTTGCAATATCAGAGCCGGTGTAGCCGACGATTCCGCACATAGGATAAATCCCTTCGTTCGCGTGACTGCAAGACGTCCACGCACAAGGGGCGCTGAGACGTATAACGTTCGAGTATTGTACTCACGCAAACGCAAGCTGATATACCAGAAGTGGTATCTCAACTTAGATACCACCCGATGCACACATGCCCAAACCACCACGATGGGGACAGGCACCTTTGTGGTGGTTTGGACCGGGGCGGCGGCCTATCCCGGCGAGAGATCTCGATCTGTAACATCTGGGCCGCAATAAGCCGGCTTAGTGTTACAGATCGAGACAATTGAAGGCCCGGGCAGCTCAAGCCACCACAAAGGTGCCTGCCCCCTTCGTGGTGGTCGCGCTGGCAACGGCGTTTCCGCAGATAAAACCTGCCAAAATAAACCTGTCCCTAATTGGCAGGTTTTGACACCCTGGGGGCGGGCGATGCTACAATCTGGCTTGTACTTGAAACGCATCAAAGGGGCCGCTATGGCAAAGGTTAAAATCAGCGACGTCGCGCGCGAGGCCGGGGTTTCGCTTGGCACGGTTTCCAACGCGCTCAACCATCCCGAGAAGTTGCGCCCCGAGACCCTCAGGCTCATCAACGAGACCATCAATCGCCTGGGCTACCTGCCCAACCAAAGCGCTCGTCAGCTCGCGGGCGGCGCCACCAAGTCCTTTGGCCTGGTGCTCCCCCGTCTCGACCACGGCTTTTCGCTCCAAATCGCCAGCGGCGCCCACAACGAGGCCCGCAAGCACGGCTACGATCTGCTCATCGCCAATGCCGATAACGACGATATTCTCGAGGATCATTACCTGCGCTATTTTATGGGCACGCAGATGTCCGGCGTCATGGTTCAGCCCATGGCGTCCCCCGACTGGCACCCCGCTATGACCAAGATGCCCGTGCCGATCGTCTATCTGGACATCCATTGCTCCGAGCCCGGTTACTACGTGGCCGCCGACAACGAGGCACAGGGGCGTATTATCGCCGAGCTCGCCATCGCCCGCGGCGCACGCCATATCACCGTTGTGGGCCGAGCGGCATTTATGCAGCTCGGCCTGCGCGTCCTTGGCATCCACAAGGCACTTGCCCTGCATCCTGATATCAAAACTGAGGTCATCGATGCCGGGGAGTGGAATACCGCAGCCGACGGCTACAGCATCGGTACCCAGATTGCCGAACGCCCTGCTGACGAGCGCCCCGATTTTGTCATCGGCCTGACCGACGTATTGGCCTCGGGCGTTATCTCGGCGCTGACCGACAAAGGCATTTCCGTCCCCGGCCAGGTCCGCGTGGCCGGCTGCGACGGCAACCCGCTCGCTTGGAGCGGATCGGTCCCGCTCACCACGGTAGCACCCCCAGGCTACGAGATTGGCCGCAAGGGCGTTCAGCTGCTCATGGAGCAGATCGAGGATAAGCCTGCCGCCAAGACCAAACGAGTCCGCATCGGCTCCGCCGCGCGCACCGTCACCACGGCCACGGCCGCCGAGGACATTAACCGTCAGGAGCTCGTGCGCCCCTTCTTGCTCGAACGTGTGAGCACCCAAAAGGCCGAGCAGCACCCGACGGGCCCATCCGCGGCCCCAATAACCGACATCAACCTGGGCGCCTACCTGTAACAAAAAACGCCGCAACGGGAACAGTCCCGCTGCGGCGTTTTGCTGGCCCCATGTTCCCTCCCCGTTTAGCCGGACCTGCGGCTACGGATATTTATGGAATGTAATCCATTTTTCATTAACTCTTTTGTTAAAATAGATTCAATTCCATATTTTTAGATTTTTCCTATAAGTATTGATTTTGCTCCAGTTTTTTCTCGCCAAGAAAGGGGTTTCATGAATCTGATTGATCGCAAACAGTACCTCGACTGGCTCATTTCGTGGAAAGACTCGCACGTCATCAAGGTCGTTTCGGGCGTGCGAAGGTCCGGCAAATCAAAGCTATTCGAAATCTACCGTAGCTACCTGCGCGATCATGGAATCACAGGCGACCAGGTTATATCCCTCAACTTTGAAGACCTGGAGTTCGAGTCGCTTACGTCGTATAGAGCACTCTACGACTACATTTCCGCCAGACTCGTCCCCGATAAGATGAACTACGTTTTTCTGGACGAGATACAGCACGTCGAGCATTTCGAAAAAGCCGTCGACAGTCTTTTTATCAAGGACAATGTCGACCTCTACATAACCGGTTCCAACGCTTATCTGCTCTCGAGCGAGCTGGCAACTTTGCTCTCCGGCCGCTACGTAGAGCTCAAGATGCTGCCCCTATCCTTTAAAGAGTTTTGCTCGGCAAAAACCAATGACGGAAAGGCTCCCGCGCAGTTGTTTGACGAGTACATCACCCGGGGCTCTTTTCCCTTTATCGCCGAGACGGGTATTCAGGGACCCCAGGCGCGCGATTATCTTATGAGCCTCTACGATACCATCGTCATACGCGACGTTATCGAACGCCTGAAGGTCTCGGACGTCCCGACCCTGCGCGATATCACCAAGTTCCTACTCCATAGCATTGGAAACCGGATCTCGATTAAAAAAATCTCCGACACGCTCTCGTCCAACGGCAACAAAACCGACCAGAAAACCGTAGCCAAGTACCTCAAAGGCTTAACAGACAGCCTTGTGTTGTACTTTGCTCCGCGCTATAACGTGCGCGGCCGGCAGCTTCTTTCAACAAACGGCAAATACTACGCCGTTGACCTTGGACTTAGAGGCGCTCTCGTCAAAACCCAAAGCAGCGATATCGGTCATATCCTCGAAAATGTTGTTTATCTCGAGCTCCTACGCCGTGGATACGACGTCTACGTGGGCGATATCGACGGCGGGGAAATTGATTTTGTTGCCCTAAACTCAGACGAGACAGCCTATTTTCAGGTTTCAGCCACAACGCTCGACGAAACTACCCTCAATCGAGAGTTGGCCCCCTTTAAGAAAGTCCGAGACAACTACCCCAAGACGCTTCTTACGCTCGACACGCTGTTTGCGGACGCGAACTACGAGGGGGTTCGCAAACGCAACGTAATCGACTGGCTCTTGGAGTAACTCGAACGCTCAAAGCCCCCCAATCCCTTGCCAAGGCTGCGGCCTCGGCCGCTTAAAGCGCAATGCCCCTCTTATCGGCCAAAACAGCAATCTTGGCGTGATAAGAGGGGCTGACTGCGTCAGCGCCTCCACGCAGGCGCCGTTACCGTCACCGTCCTGCGGGATCGGGCGCGGGGCATGGCGACTCGCGTGCAAACGCTAGCGCACGGCCCTGACCGCCGCCGGCAGATCGAACAGCGTATCGAGCACAGCCTCGCAGCCGTCCACCACGTCCTGCGGCAGCGGCACGATGTCGGGAACGGCGAAGACGTGGCAGCCGGCCGTGATGCCCGAGACGCAGCCGTTGCGGGAATCCTCGACCACGGCGCACTCCTCGGGAGCAAAGCCCGCGCGCTCGCAGGCGAGCAGGTACATCTCAGGGTCGGGCTTGCCGTGTACGACGTCCTCGCCGCAGGTCACCGTCTCAAACTTATCAAAGAGGCCGACCATCTTAAGGTTGCGCTCGGCGGTGACATGGCGCGACGACGTCGCAAGACCCACGTGATAGCCCGCAGCCAGCAGCTCGTCCAGGCACTCGGCGGCACCGCCCTTAAGCTCCAGATCGGTCTTGACCATCTCGTCGCGAATCTCCTTGTGACGACGATAGATCGCCTCAGCGGTTTCGCGGCCGCCGTAATGCCCATCAAGGATCTCCATGACATCAGGCAGCGTGCGGCCGATAAACTGATGGATCAGCGCATCATCAATCGCGAATCCCAGCTCGGCCGCGCCCGCCTTCCACGCCTTGATACCCAAACGCTCGGTATCGACCAGCGTTCCGTCCATATCAAAAATAACGGCCTTGATCATATCGGTCCCCCATCGCTTCGCGCTGCTGTACTCCCGCAACTTTACCGCACCTGTAAACTTGTATATAACGTATATAGCATATTGCACTTTCGTTACATAGATAGAAGTCTTATGACAAGCGGCTCGGTAGGATTATAGTTTTCGATCGAGTACTCAACGGCAAGGATCGATTCATGCTTTCAGACACCACCGCACCTGCAGAGGGGCTTCAGGACAAACTCGCAGCGCTCGAGCAGCTGCTTTTGGCATACGGACGCGTCGCCATCGGCTTTTCCGGTGGCGTCGACAGCAGCTTTTTGGCCGCCGTATGCGCCCGCATCATGCCTACCAATACCCTCCTCGTCCATCTCACCACGCCGCTCATCGGCACGCCCGAGCAGGCTTCGTTTGAGCAGTCCGTTGATGGGCAGGCCAATGAGGGGCCGCATTTTAAGCTCCCCGTGCTCAATCTTTCGGTCGATCAGCTGCGGCTCCCCCAAGTAGCCTGCAACGATGCCGACCGCTGCTACCACTGCAAGCACGCCGGCTTTACCGCTATCGTCAACCACGCCAAGTCGCTCGGCTTCCCCACCGTCATCGATGGCAGCAATGCAAGCGATCGCGGTGACTACCGCCCCGGCATGCGCGCGGCAGAAGAGCTCGGCGTACGCTCGCCGCTTATGGAGGTCGGCTTTACCAAGGACGAAGAGCGCGAGCTGCTGCGCGCCTGGGGCTATCCCGTTTGGAACCTGCCGGCAGGAGCCTGCCTGGCCACGCGTGTCCCCACGGGCGAGGAGCTCACGCGCGAGAAGGTCGATGTGATTCGCGCCTGCGAGGACTACCTGCACAACCTTGGCCTGGCCCAGGTCCGCGCACGCCTCGTTGGCGGCTGCATGCATATCGAGGCCGCGCCGGCAGACGTCGCCAAGATTGCTGCCCTCGGTGGCAACGCCGTCGATGCCGAGGGCAAAACCCCGCTGCCCGCCGTTATCGAGTCCGCGCTGCGCGAACTGGGCTGCGACCATATCTCCCCTGAGGTCACCCCCTACATCCACGGCAACATGAACCTTTAGGTTACGCCGTTTTACAAACGGCGTAACTGCTCGGCGCTGCGCAGGCCCCGGGCACATATGCTCAACCTGGACTACGTTAACTGACCTGTCAATAAGGGACAGGTTTGTTTTGGCAGGTTTTATCTTGGGAAAATATCGCGAGGCAGTCGCCCCTCTAGCACCCATCAAACTTCGAGAGACGATAGAGGGGCAATTCGGCTGCATCTACTTCTTCCGATAGCGGCGGTTGCGCCTCGTCGATGAACCCATTACTTCGATGAGCCCTTTATCCGTCATTTTTGGCAGATGGTAGCTGACGGACGAATTTTGGCATTCCGTCTCTCTAAAACAAGGCGCTTATCTCTCTAACTTTAGAGAGATAAGCGCCTTGTTTTAGAGAGACATTAAGAGAGATGTATCGAATTCGCTGCTAGATTGCCTAATGCTATCTCTCTAACCAACCTTCTCTTTAGAGAGACATTTAGAGAGATGAGCGCGACCTCTCTAATCAAGGGCTCCACTCTTTAAGGTGCACACTTCCTAACCGTGCCCTAAGTTGCGGTGAAATAACTCACGATTAGCCTGCCAAAAAGGGATAGGTTTATTTTGGCAGGTTTTATCTGGGAAAACGCAGACAGGGCCGCGACGCCTATAGCGTCGCGGCCCTTTTCCTTGGAGAAGGATCAATAGATTGAGCGGGCTGGTTGCACCTAACCCTTGAGCCCGGCGTTAATAAGCTCCGCGATCTCGGCGGGATCGGTGCTCGCGCGCACTTTGTCGCGGAAGCCGGCGTCCATCAACATCACGGCAGCCTTGGAGAGCAGACGCAGGTGCGTGGTTCCCGCTTCGCCGGCGGGCACGTACAGCGCGAGCGCCACATCGACGGGCACACCATCAAAGCTCGGCCACTCAACAGGCTCGGACAGCTTGAGCACGGCCACGCCCGGCGTATGGATCGCATCGCTCTTGGCATGCGGAACGGCAAAACCGGCGACGAGGCCAGTCTCGGCCTCGTTTTCGCGAGCAATAAAAGCCGCCTCTACAGCAGACGCGTCATCGGCAAAACCAAGTTCAACAGCCTGCTCGGACAGATAATGCAGCGCGTCCTCGCGCGAGGCGGCGGCGTAGCCAATCGTCACTTGGTTGGCAGATACAAACCCCATGGAAAGCCTTCCTTACAACACGGACCTGACCGCGGCTTCGATGCCGTCGGCGTCCAAACCGTACTTGTGCAGCAAATCAACCGCAGGACCGGATTCACCGTACACATCGCGCACGCCGACGCGACGCATCGGCACTGGATGCTGCTCCGCGAGCACCGAGGCAACGGCCTCGCCAAGACCGCCGATAATCGAATGCTCCTCGGCAGTGACCACGCGACCGGTCTTCTTGGCGCTGGCAACCACCAAACGCTCATCGAGCGGTTTGATCGTATGCATGTTGATGACCTCGGCATCGATGCCGTCGGCAGCGAGCGCTTCGGCAGCAGCAAGTGCCTCGGCGACCATGAGACCGCACGCGACGATCGTGACATCAGAGCCCTCCCGTACAACAACACCGCGGCCGATCTTGAACTCGTAGTCCTCGTGATCGTTGATGACCGGTGTTGCCAGGCGGCCGAAGCGCATGTAGACCGGCCCCTCAAACTCATAGGCGGCGCGCACACAGGCGCGGGCCTCGACATCGTCGGCGGGAACGACCACCGTCATACCCGGAATCGTACGCATGAGTGCGATATCCTCGCAGCACTGGTGCGTGGCGCCGTCCTCGCCCACCGAAATGCCGGCATGGGTGGCGCCAATCTTGACGTTGAGGTGCGGGTAGCCAATGGAATTGCGGACCTGCTCGTAGGCGCGACCGGCGGCAAACATCGCAAAGGTGCTCGCAAAAGCAACGCGGCCCGTGGTCGCGATGCCGGCGGCAAGACCCATCAGGTTGCTCTCGGCGATGCCGGCATCGTAAAAGCGCTCAGGATGGGCAGTCTTAAACTTACCCGTCTGCGTAGCGGCAGCCAGGTCGGCATCGAGCACTACAAAGTCATCGTGCTCATTGCCCAGCTCGACGAGCGCCTCGCCGTAGCTTACGCGCGTGGCGACTTTTTTGACCTCTGCCATTAGAGCTCCTCACCTGCTGCCGCGAGCTCGGCCATGGCCTGCTCAAACTGCTCGTCATTGGGCGCCTTGCCATGCCAGCCAACCTGGTTCTCCATAAAGGAGACGCCTTTGCCCTTCACCGTCTCGGCGATGATAGCGACGGGCGCGCCGGTCACCTCGCGAGCTTCGGCGAAAGCCGCCTCAATCTGCGCCATGTCGTTGCCATCGGCTAGCTCTATCACATGCCACTTAAAGGCGCGGAACTTGTCGGCAAGCGGCATGGCCGAGTTGACTTCATCGATCGTACCGTCAATCTGCAAGCCGTTGTGGTCGACGACGGCAACAAGATTGTCGAGCGCATGGTTGCCGGCAAACATAGCCGCCTCCCACACCTGGCCTTCCTCGCACTCACCGTCGCCCAGCAACGTGTAGACACGGTAGCTGTCGCCCCAGTGCTTAGCGGCAAGCGCCATTCCAACTGCAGCAGAGATGCCCTGACCGAGCGAGCCGGTGGACATATCGATGCCTGGGGTATCGTTCATGTTGGGATGGCCCTGCAGTCGGCTGCCAATATGGCGGAGCGTCTCGAGCTCTTCGACGGGAAAATAGCCGCGATTTGCCAACACCGAATACAGGCCCGGCGCCGCGTGACCCTTGGAGAGCACAAAGCGGTCGCGATCGGCCTTGTGAGGGTCGGCAGGATCGATATTCATTTCCTCAAAGTACAGATACGTCATGATGTCGGCTGCACCGAGCGATCCACCCGGATGTCCCGACTTGGCCGCGTGAACCGCAGTCACGACACCCTTCCTGACCTCATTGGCGACCTTCGCCAGCTCCTGGTTGGTCATACGAATTCCTCTCTTGAGAACAACCCCGGCACCGGATGGCGCGATGCCGAGGGCAACCCGGTCGTTAAGCCTGAGCGACGACCTTCTGCCAGTCAGCCTCAAAAGAGGCGAGGCCCTGGTCGGTCAGCGGGTGATGCAGGCACTTCTTGAGAGCGGCCATGGGCACGGTCGCGATGTCGGCACCAAGAAGAGCCGCCTGGGTCACGTGGTTGGGCGTGCGGACCGAAGCGGTGATGATCTCGACGGCGTCGTCGACGTTCTTGCCGGTCCAGTCATAGTTCTTGATGCATGTCACGACATTGTCGAGCTGCGAGATGCCGTCCTCGGCGATGTCGTCAAAGCGGCCGACAAACGGGCTGATGTAGCGGGCACCGGCGTTGGCGGCCATGAGGGCCTGCGTCGGCGAGAAAACAAGCGTCATGTTGACGCGCACGCCCGCATCGGCCAGGGCGCGGCAGGCGGCGAGGCCGGCCTCGCACACGGGAAGCTTGACCACGATGTTGGGAGCCAGGGCGGCAAGACGCTTGCCCTCCTCGATCATGCCCTCGGCAGTGGTCGCGGTGGACTCAGCAGACACGGGCAGGCCCTCGCAGAGCTCGGCAATCTTGAGCATATGGGGCTCAAAGTCGGCGAGCTTGCCGCCGGTCTTGGCGTACAGGGACGGGTTGGTGGTGACGCCGGCAAGGCAGCCCCAGCTCTTGGCCTCGGCGATCTCGTCAAGGTTGGCGGTATCGATAAAGAACTTCATGGTGCAAACTCCTTCTAAGGAATCCAAAACTCAAAAAATAGAACAAAGGGGATGTCCCTTTGTCCTATGTGCCGGGCCTGGGACATGCCCCAGGCCCGGCGTCGTGTAGGAAAAGCTACTTAGAGAGCCTTCTCGATGCGGCTCGTGACGCCCTTGAGGTTAAGACCGACGACGTACTGCTTGATCGGGCGCTTGATGTGCTCGATCACAAAGCGCTTGCCGTCAATGTCCTGGGCAGCGAGGTTGCGATAGAGCTTCTCGACCTGCTCCTTGACCTCGGGATCGTTGAACGCGTAGTGGCCGGAGACATCCAGAATCTTCAGGCTGAGCTCGTCGTCAGCCAGGATGTCGTCAACCTGCAGGTTAACGTCATCGCCGGTCATCCACTTGCGCCAACGCTCGGTCTTGATAGCCTTGACCAGCAGCGTGTGATACAGGTCGGAGGGATCGTCGCACAGGCCGTTGTCGACCAGAATCTGCTCGGTAGCGCAGAGCTTGAGGTAAGCGCGGGTCTCCTCGGTGCCGTACTGAGGGGCAACATTGGAGGCCGTCACGTGAGCCGGGATGTGCTCGAGCAGCGTCGCGTCATCCAGGTAGTCGGCGTTGTGCTCCTTCAGGCCCACGCCATAGCGCTTGGCCATGTCGGCGAGCTCGCGGGCATTCTTAAAGTTGTAATGACCGACCTGCTCTGTCCAACGGGTGAGCGTGCCGGTCTGGCCGACGATAAAGGTGGGCATGGGGCAGCCGCGCTTCTCGAGCTCGGGCTGCAGCTGAGAAATGAACTCCTCGTACTTATCGGTGGAGGTCAGACCGCCATTGGTCTCCTCGGTACCGACCTCATAGGCGACCTCGGGCAGGTTATGCTCGCGGCGGTACTGCTCAAGGTAATCGATCAGGTCGATCGTGCGGCGAAGCACAACGTCGAGCGGAATAACCTTGCCGATCTGATAGGGGTCCTTGGTGGGGTCGACCATCAGCAGGTCAAAGCCTGCCTCCATGTCGGCGACGAAGGACTTGCGGGCGAGCTCCATGGCCTCGTCCTCGGGCAGGTGGGCGTTACGCTCCTCGTCGCGCTGCCACGGACCGCCATGATCGCGGCACAGGTAGTACGGACCGGTGTAACCCACCTCGTCGGCAACCTTCTTGATGTCGGCAGCAAAGCGCTTCTGGTCCCAACCGTTGACGTAGCCGGCGCCCATCTCGTCCATATCGACCTGGTTGCGGCTGGCGATAAACATGGGCGGGAAATCCTCGTCCTTGGCCAGCTCGAACACGGCCTGAATCAGGTTGGGGCTCATGGGGCCAATGCCGACCATGGTTGCGTGATCGCCGCTATCCTGCAGCTTGAGCATGCCCTGAACGGCCTGGCGGATGGTGAGGTTGGACATTTTGTTCTCCTTCTCCAGAGGATTTTTGACAAAAGTTCCCTGGGACCCAGATGTGGGCCCTATCAGTACGGATGGATTTTGTTGTGTAGGGGCGGTTGTGCGGAGTCAAATCCATCCCTCCGCACAACCGGAGTCCTTAAAGGTTTACTTGGCCTGCTTGTCGAGCGTGGGCTTCATGGCAATCAGGATAGCAGCGGCGACCACGGAGCCAATCACGATGTCCAAGCAGAACAGCGCGACGTTGTTGGTGGCAAGGGCGACGATAAAGCCACCGTGCGGGACGTAGCAGTCGATGCCCTGGAACGCGGCAAGCGCCGCACCCACGGCAGAGCCGATGCAAATGCCGGGAAGGGTGTGACCGAGGTCCTTGACCGCGAAGGGGATAGCGCCCTCGGTAATACCGATGCAGCCCATGAACAGCGCGGAGATGCCCATCTGACGGTCGGCGTCATCGAACTTGTTCTTGGCGATGAGTGCAGCGAGGCCACAGGCGATCGGGGGAACTGCGACGGCGACGCGGAACATACCATTAGGACCGTAGATGCCGGAGGCCATGATGTCCATGGTGAAGGTCGAGGCGGTCTTGTTGATGGGGCCACCCATATCGAAGGCGGTCATAACGCCAATGACCAGGCCCAGGACAACCGCGGAACCGCCCTGCAGGCTGCCGAGCACGCCGGTAAGCCAGTCCATCACAAAGCCAAGCGGCGTGGCCAGAATGTAGATATAGGCCATACCCAGGACAAGCGAGGTCAGAATCGGGATGATCAGGATGGGCATGATGGTCTGGATGGTGTTGTTGACCTTCCAGGTCTTCATCCAGCGGACAAAGTAGCCGCAGATGACCGCCATAATCATGGCGCCCAAGAAGCCCGTCGAAACGCTGTTGCCGTTAGGGGTAACGACCGCGTTGTTGACCAGGTAGCCCAGGACAAAACCGGGGGCGAGCGCGGGCTTGCCGGCCATCGAGTAGGAGATGTATGCCGCAAGCACCGGGATCATCATGGAGATGCCGGCCATACCGATGGTGTTAAGGCTCACCATCAGCGGGTTCGTAACCTCCATGCCATTGGCGCCGGCGGTGCCGGATGCCAGCGAGAAGGCAAGGAACACGCCGCCGATAACGACAATGGGGATAAAATAGGAAACGCCGGTATTGAATGCATTGAGCAGCGTCTTGCCAGGATCGGCAAAGATGGACTGCTTGGACGCCGGTGTCGGGGCCTGCGGGGCAGCGGAGACGGCCTTCTTCTCTGCCTTGGCCTCGGCCTTGGGCGCGTCAACGGAGCCGCCCGTCGCCTTGATGATCTCAACAGCCTGGTCGATGATCTTTACCGGATCGGCGATTACATCCGAGGTACCGACCTTCAGGAACTTGCCCTCGGCCATCTTCTGCTCAAAACGGTCCTCATTCTCGACACCCACGTCGACGGACTCGAGCACCAGGTCGGCGGAATCCACGTCTTCCTGCGTCAGCTCGTTCTCGATGCCCAGACCACCCTGAGCCTCGACTTTGCACTCGATGCCACGGGCGGCGCATTCATCTTGAATCGCCTTCTGGGCCATATACGTGTGGGCAATACCCACGGTACAGGCGGCAACGCCTACGATCTTCATTGCTTCCCTCTTTTCATAGAGTTGCGTGCGCAAGACACCGTTTGCGGAGGCCTCCGGAGCATCCCCTGCCGTTTGGACTTGCTGTCTTTTCGACAAGACCAATATAGGGTGCTGGCATTGATAAAACTAGCTCAATTCGGTAAACGCGCAGGTCAGGGTATTAGTTATGCGATTTAGTTATGCGTTTAACCAAAAATGAATCCTGCGATTTTACCCTCGATTTCAAAAGTCAAGAAGTATTTGATTTTCTCGGTAGACGGCAGATGCGCATGCCGGTCACAAATTTCGACCCCACCCGTATAACGCATTTGTTGCATACTCATATGAAAGGAAAGGGTCGCTCACCGAAGCGCATCCCACACCAAGACTCAAAGTCATCATGTTGGAAAATGCTCATCTGTCGGAAGGAGTCGCTGTGGCAAAACAGCGCGTTACGATCGCAGACGTCGCTCGAGAGGCGGGAACCTCGACAGCAAGCGTCTCGTATTACCTCAACGACAAACGAGACAAGCTCAGCGACAAGACGCAGGCAAAGATCGCGCGCGTTATAAAGGAGCTGGGGTACGTCCCCAACGCGCAGGCACAAACGCTCACCGGCAAACAGACCCACGTCATCGCCATCATCATCTTGGATAACACCAACAAGTGGGCGGGCCTCGTCCTCAACGGCATGGAGCAGGTCATGCTCCCCGCGGGCTACCAAACGGTCGTTTGCACCAGCAACTTTAACCCCGAGACCGAGCTCATGTATGTCGTCAAGATGCTCTCGCTGGGCGTCGATGGCTTTATCATCCAGCCCACGGCAAACTTCAAGGCCGTTCATGACCGCATCAAGCGCGCCGGCAAGCCCGTCGTCTTTTTCGATGCGGCCATCTATAGCCCAGGTACCAGCTGGATTAAAACCAACCTTTACGACGGTGTGTACAACGCCACGCAGGCACTCCTCGACGCCGGCTACGAGGACTTTTTCTCCATTGCCGCCAACATGACCGAGATGCGCACCCGCATGGAACGTTTTCAGGGGTATGCCGAGGCACTGGCAGCGAACGGGCAGCTCTACAAAGCGATTCCCATCGACCACAACAAGCCGTCGGTCGGTGAGCTTACCGAGTACTTTAAATACAAGTTCAACCCCGCCAAGCGAACCCTTATCTTCGTGCAAAATCAGTGGGCACTTCCCCGTATCTACAAGGCCCTCCAGCCCATGGCCCATCTACTTCCGCAGCAAATCGGTCTTTTGGGACTCAACTGCGAAGACTGGACCAACCTCACCACGCCGACCGTCTCCACGATCATTGAGCCCGTCGACCAGGAAGGCAGGGAGGCGGCCGAGATGCTGCTCGCCTTGCTTGATGGCAGCAGCAAACCCGGCGAGCAGCGCATTCTCGAGTGCAAGCTCAACTGGCTCGACTCCACCTCGATCTAGCCCGCGGGACAAATGAATCAGTAGCGTTTGTCTCAAATCTTAAGTATTTGTTCGACAGAACGGCCCTTGCCGGCTCCTGCTAGACTGGTAGATTCCCAACCGTCCATCCAGGAGCCTCAATGTCGCGCAAGCCCGCCTACAAGCAAGCACTTTCCATCGGCACCGCCGTGGTGCTGGGGTTTGCGCTGTTTACGGGATCGCTCGACGGAGCGCCCAAGTTGCTGTCGCCGCAAGGCGATGAGCAGGCGGCGGCTCTGGCCGAAAAACAAAACGAGAGTCCCAGCCGCACCGACGACGAGGCAGACCTGGTCGCTCGGCTCGAATCGGGAACGGCGAGCGCGGCGGACCCTCAAAACAGCCAGGACTCTGGCGATGGCTCCGATTCCGCCGCGACCGACACCGATGACGACGTTTCCGCGGGCAGTGCCGCCACCCCCATCGACGAGGTCGAAAACCCCGACCTCAACCGCGCCCGCGGCGTTTATCTCAGCAGCATTCCCGACTACGCCGGCAACCCCTACGTTGCCCTTCGCGCCGACAGCACGCACCCGCTCGGCACGCCGTCATTCACACTCGATGAATACGGTCGCGCCACCGAAGAGGGCTGCTTTAAGAAATTCTCCAAGCTCGACAGCCTGGGTCGCACTCGCAAGGCGCTCGCCTGTGTAGGCCCCGAGTCGCTCGGACAGGGAAAGCGCGGCGATATCTCGCGCATCCATCCTGCCGGTTGGCACCAGCAGCGCTACGACTTTATTCCGGGCCAGAGCCTCTACAACCGCTGCCACCTTATCGCCTGGTCGCTCTGCGGCGAAAACGCCAACCGCAAGAATCTCCTCACCGGCACGCGCTATCTCAACGAGACGGGCATGCTGCCGTTTGAAGAGCAGATTCTCAACTATATTCGCGATACGGGCAACCATGTGCTCTACCGCGTCACGCCTATGTATAACGAAGAGGAACTTGTCTGCCGTGGCATGCGCCTTGAGGCGCAATCGGTCGAGGACCACGGCAAGACCCTCTGCTTCCACGTATATTGCTACAACCTGCAGCCGCACGTGCAGATCGACTACACCACCGGCCGCAATCAGGCCTCGGGAGACTAGGACCGACCGCACCGCCCGTAACCCAAAAATGATTCGTTTTCCTCCGTCCCCATGGGATCAAAAAAGGCCGCCCTGGATTACCCAGGGCGGCCTTTTCGTCAGCGTCCACATTGCAGGCAACGCCACACGCTACTTGGCGCGGCCCTCCTCATAGCGCTCGACCAGCTTGGCCTGAACGTCATAAGGCACCTGCTCGTAGCCGGCGGGCTTCATGGTAAAGTCACCCGTGCCGCGCGTGATAGAGCGCAGGCGCGTCGAGTAATCCGTCAGCTCGGCGAGAGGTGCCTGGGCGATGACCACGGTGTCGCCGCGTTCATCGGTCTCCATGCCCGTCACGCGACCGCGCGATGCCGAGATGTCACCCATCACGGCGCCGGCGTAGCTCTCGGGAATAGTCACCGTGATTTCCTCGATGGGCTCCAGCACCACCGGGTCGGCATCGGCGCATGCCTTGCGCAGGCCGATGCGAGCCGCCGCGCGGAACGCCATCTCGTTGGAGTCGACGCTGTGATACGAGCCGTCGTACACAGCCACGCGAATGCCCGTGAGCGGGTAGCCGGCAATGATGCCGTCCTTCATGGTCTCCTGGACACCCTTGTCCACGGCGGGGATCAGCGAGCGCGGAATGCGGCCGCCCACGACCTCATCCACAAACTCGTAGCCGTCGCTCGTGCCGTCGGGCCCAATAAGCGGCTCCACGCGCAGCCAGCAGTCGCCGTACTGACCGGCGCCACCGGTCTGCTTCTTGTGGCGACCCTGGGCGCTCGCCGTGCGGCGGATGGTCTCGCGATACGGAATGCGGATCGGCACGCTCTTGGCCACGACCTTGGTGCGATCCTCCAAACGGTTGAGCAGCACCGAAACCTGCGCCTCACCAACGGCGGAGATGATAGTCTGGCCCGTCTCCTCGTCACGATCGATGCTCATGGTCGGATCAGCCTTGCACGCCTTCTCGATAAACGTATAGAGCTTCTCTTCGTCGCCACGGTTCTCGGCCTCGATGGCAATGCGGTACTGCGAGTTGGGGAACTTAAACGCCGCAGCCTCGACCTTACCGGTAATGGAGAGCGTGTCGCCAGTCTCGGCCGCCAGCTTGGGCGCCACGATGATGTCGCCGGCATAGGCGTGACCGACCTCGGTCATGTCGCGGCCGCACATCACATACAGGTGGGCCAGACGATCGCTCTTGCGGGTACGCGCGTTGATCAGCTCAAGACCCGGCTCAAGCGTACCCGTCAGCACCTTGATAAAGCTGATGCGACCCTGCTGCGGATCGGCCAGCGTCTTAAACACAAACGCCACCGGACGGTCATCGTCGCTCGAAATCTTGAGCGAATCACCGTCGATGAGCGGCATCTCGCCGTAGTCCGTCGGCGCCGGGAAGTACGTGGCGATGTCGTCCATCAGCGAGTTGACGCCCTGCTCCTTAATGCAATCGCCCGCAAAGACCGGCACAAAGATGCGCTCGGCAATCGCCTTCGACAGCAAGCCCTCAAGCTCCTCCTGCGTCAGCGTCTCCTCGCCTTCCAAGTACTTCATCATCAGTTCGTCGTCAGCCTCGGCCACCAGCTCGCACAGATGGTCATGGGCCTCCTCGGCCTGGGCACGATACTCCTCGGGAATCTCCGACTCAACGGCTTCGGCGCCGTTGCAATGGCGCGCCTTCATGCGCACCAGGTCGATGATGCCATCAAAGTCCTCGCCCTCGCCCCAGGGAAGGGTCACGGCACCCAGTCGCGTGCCAAAGCGCTCCTGCAGCAGGTCCATCGTGGTCGCAAAGCTGGCCTCGGAGCGCGACAGGCGGTTTACGAACACCGCACGCGCCAGACGCAGGTCCTCGGCGGCATACCAGAGCTTAACCGTCGTAGGCTGTGGGCCGGCCTCGGCGTCGACCACAAACAGAGCCGTCTCGCAGACGCTCATCGCGGCAAAGGCGTCGCCGATAAAATCGGGGTAGCACGGGGCATCGAGCACATTGATGCGCGCGCCCTTCCAGTCGATCGGCGCGATGGTCGTCGAGATGGAAAATGCACGCTTGACCTCTTCGGGGTCATAGTCGAGCGTGGGCTTGGTGCCGTCGTGGCCGCCCAGGCGGGCGGTCTTGCCGGAAAGGTGGAGCATGGCCTCGGCGAGTGAAGTCTTGCCCACCCCGCCTTGGCCTACGAGCACCACGTTCCTTACGTTACCGGTCTTGGGAGCACCCATGATGACCTCCTTGCAGGGCCGCGCGCAATGCGCGACGCCAACGGGGAGAGTTCGCGGTCGGTGCCATCCCGGGAGCAGCATGGTCGGCAGCCGAGCCGACTCACCCTCCAAATGTCCTATGCCACCACCCTACCCTCACGGGCGACCGTCCATGCATACCTTTCGGCGCACGTATGAATACAGGCGGCGAGAGGAAGAGACAAGCTTGTGAGGCGATTATTGAACCCCGTCGATGCAAACAAAAAGCCGCCACAGACCGTAAGACCTGCGGCGGCTTCGCCTTAATTAATAGTTGAGTAAATACCTGAGCCTATCCCTCGATACGGCTCAAGAACTCACGGGTGCGCTGCTCACGCGGATGGTCGATGACCTGCTCGGCAGGACCCTCCTCGACAATGCGGCCGCCATCCATAAAGACCACGCGGTCGGCAACATCGCGCGCAAACTGCATTGCGTGGGTCACAATCACCATCGTCATATTCTGCGCGGCAAGGTCTTTAATGACACGCAGCACCTCGGCCGTCAGCTCGGGATCGAGCGCCGAGGTCGGCTCGTCAAAGAACAGGATCTCCGGGTCGAGCGCCAAGGCGCGGGCGATACTCACACGCTGTTGCTGACCGCCCGAAAGCTCACACGGAACCTTGTTCTCGTTGCCCGTAAGCCCCATCTGCGCGATCAACTCGCGCGCACGAGCTTCCGCCTGTTCGCGCGGGCGCTTAAGCACGCGGATCGGCGCGTCGATGATGTTTTTCATCACGGTATAGTGCGGGAACAGGTTGTAATTCTGGAACACCAGGCCGAATCGCGAGCGTGCCCGCTTGGGCACATCGCCCTTCGCATAGACTGCGCCCGAACCCGCATCCGTCGCAACGGCAAGGTCACCAAACGAGAGCGAGCCTCCGCCGAGTGTCTCGAGCAGCGTGGCACACCGCAGCAGCGTGGACTTGCCGCCACCCGAAGGCCCGATAATCGCCACGACCTCGCCACGCTTGACCTCGAGCGAGATATCCTTGAGCACCTCATTGCCGCCAAACGCCTTGCGAGCGCTTTCGATTTTCATCACCGAGTTAGTCATGATAATAGTCCAGCTTCTTTTCGGCGGCGCCCAACAGCATCTCGACCACGAAGTTGAAAACCCAGTAGATCAGCGCCGCAATCGCAAACGGTACCATGCTCACCTGCGAGGCGACCAGAGCCTTGGCCGTCGAGAACATCTCACCCACGCCAATGGCAAACGCCAGCGACGTGTCCTTGACCAGCGTGATGATCTCGTTGCCCATCGCCGGCAGAATACGCTTGGCGACCTGCGGCATCACGATATACAGAAACGTCTGCACGCGCGAGTAGCCCAGCACCTCGGCTGCCTCGTATTGACCACGCGGAATGGACTGCAGGCCCGAGCGATAGATCTCGGCAAAGTAACCGGCGTAGTTGATGATGAACGCCACGACGCACGCCGTCCACTTGGAATCGGGCGTGAGCGAAATGCCAAACACGTAGTACGGGGCAAAGTAGATGGCAAACATCTGCAGCATGAGCGGCGTACCGCGCATGACCGAAATGTAGATGCGCGCAATCCAGCGAAGCGGCACGATTTTGCTCATGCGCATAAACGCCACGGGGATTCCCAGCGGAATCGACCCGAGCAGCGTCAGTACAAACAGCTGCAAACTGACCAAGAATCCCTGGCCAAGCATCTGCATCATGACCTGAATAGACATTACTTGAGCACCCAATTATCGAAAGATAGACCATAGCTTGAATACTTGTCGCAGAGATCCTTAACCGTACCGTCATCGTAGAGTGCCTTGAGCGACTCGGTCACGGCGTCGGCCGACTTGGTGTCGCCCTTCTTAAAGCCGACGGCGTAGTGCTCGCTGGACAGCGGCTCATCAAGCTGCGTATAAGCATCGGGCTTGGCGGCAAGCTGATACTGGGCAATCGAAAGGTCGCACGCCACGGCATCGACCGCGCCGCTCTCGAGCTGCATAAAGGCCGTGTTGTACTCGCCGATCGTGTCGAGCGTGGCAAACGTCGCTGCCAGATCCTTCTGGTCACCCTCAAGCACGTCCTGCGCAGCGGAATCAGTCTGGGTAATCACAGTCTTGCCGGCAAGATCGTCCCAGCCCTTGATGCCCGCATCCTTCTTGACCACCAGCACCTGCTCGTTGAGCATGTACGGCTCGGAGAACGTGTAGTCGTCCTCACGGCCCTCCATGGTAAAGCCGTTCCAGATGCAGTTGATGGCGCCCGAGTTAAGCAGCGTATCCTTGGCGTCCCAGTCGATGGCCTCGTATTTGACCTCCCAGCCCTGCTTATCGGCAACAGCCTTGGCCAGATCGAGATCAAAGCCGGTGTACTCGCCATCGTCGCCCACAAAGCCGTACGGAGGATAGGACTTATCGAAGCCCACCACGAGCTTCTTGGACTCCGCAGCACCCTTCACATCCTTGGCCGCGGCAGAGCCAGCAGCGGAGCCCTTGCCGGCACCACCGCCGCAACCGACAAGACCAAGGCCAAGCACCGTGGCGAGCGAGCCGGCTAGACCAACAAACTGACGACGAGACATATCGGTGTTCATGGTATTCCCCCTTGATGGCACTTTAGTTAGATAAAGTGAGTCATGTAACGTTCAGAATCATACACTTTAGCGTGATAGAGCACAAGGCGAGTTTGCCCGCCGCGTGAGGGGTGTGGGGTTAAGTTTCCTGCTCTACAGTCCTGCTCACGACGGAGGCCACATTAAGTGGCCTCCTGTTCGTGCGGAACTCGCGATAAACTTAACCCCCACACCCCTCACGCGGCGGGCAACCGTCGTTGGGCTTATCGCTGACACGATTAAACCGCTTGCATATCGTCTGCTGGCTTGGCACGGTACAATACTTGCAGCTTTAATTCATGAATTAGTGGAGTTATTGATGGCAGAATCTCGTGCGGAGCGTAGGGCTCGTCGTGCTTTGGTGGAGGCGGCTGAGGGGTCGGAGGAGAAAAAATCTTCTAAGAAATCCAAGTCGTCTCTGAATGCGAAGGGTAAGTCGGCTAAGGGCAAGGCTAAGGCCAAGCGTCCCGGCTCTCGTCGGAGCGAGGATAAGGCATCTCAGACTCGCTCCAAGCGCTCGCATAAAGATCGGGTTTCGTCTGCGCGTAAGGCTGTGGACCCCAAGTCTCCCTGTTCGATCATGAAAGCTTGCGGTGGGTGTACGGCGCTCAATCGTCCTTATAAGAAGCAGTTGGCAGCCAAGCAGGCCGCCATGGAGGAGCTTTTTGCTACCCTTTGCGAGCGCGAGGGTATCAGCGTCGACCCCATTCGCGGTATGGGCGTCACCCTGGGCGACCCGGGCAAATATCCTGCGCCGCGCGGTTTTCGCCATAAGGCCGCCACTCCCTTTGCTCCCGGTAAGGAGGGTGCTGTCCGTTGCGGTTTCTTTGAGCGCGGCACGCACAAGATCGTTGCCGTACCCGAGTGTCCTGTCGAGGCACCGGGTGCCCGTCAGATTCTCAACGGCATCGCACGCGAAGCTGAGCGGCTGCATATTCCCGCCTTTAATGAGGACAAGCATCTTGGTTTGCTTCGCTATGCCGTCGTCCGCTGCGGTTGGCGTACCGACCAGGTCATGGTCACGCTCGTGACCGCTCAGCGCGACTTGCCGCATGCGCAGGAGTTCTTTGAGGCTGTCGCCGCGCTCAATCCGCACATCGTCACCGTCGCCCAAAACATCAACGGACGTCCCGGCAACGCCATCCTCGGCGAGGAAACCCGCATTGTATATGGTGCCGAGTGCATGCGCGACCAGCTGCTCGGCTGCGAGTTCGATATCTCCCCCACCGCGTTCTACCAGACCAACCCGCAGCAGACCGAGCTGCTCTATCAGCTCGCGATTGACGGCATGGACCTGCAGCAGGGCGACGTACTCATGGATGCCTATTGCGGTAGCGGAACTATCGGCCTGTGCGCAGCCAAAGCCGCCCAGGACAAGGGCGTCGGCATTATGCTGCTTGGCGTGGAGCGCAACCACGCCGGCATTGCCGACGCACGTCGTAATGCCGAGCTCAACGGCCTCACCCGCAGCGCTTGGTTTATGGCTGACGATGCCACCGACTACATCCTAGATGCCGCCGACAACAACGAGCGGGTCGATGTCCTTTCCATCGATCCGCCGCGCGCCGGCTCTACCCCCGAGTTCCTCGAAGCTGCCTGCGCGCTTAAGCCGCGCCGCATCACCTATATCAGCTGCAACCCCGTGACTCAAGAGCGCGACCTGCATCAGCTTCTCGACGGAGGCTATCGCCTGCTCAAGATCACGCCCGTCGACATGTTTCCTCACACCGACCACACCGAAACCGTAGCGGTCCTCGAACGCCGCTAACCAACCTCAGTAGATTTTTGGGACAAGAAAGGGGGCGACCCGCCTGGGCCGCCCCCTTCGCTTGGTTTATAAATTCCGCTACATCCCCTTGCACAGGTCGCACACGCCGGCTGCCGCCATCTCGCGCAGCAGCGTCTCGCGATCGCGCGTCACGATCAGATCCAACGGGAAGTGAATCTCGTCGAGCATCTTGCGAGCGTAATCGAGCTTACCAATTGCCATGCCAATGTGCGCATCGGTCGAAACGCCAATGCCCACGCCCAGCTCGGCGCAGCGCTCGGCGATCTTGCGGCATACGGCCCAATGCTCAGTGTCGACACCGTGTTCAAGACTATGGTTGTTGATCTCAATAATCTTGTGCTTGGCCTTAGCTGCCAACAGCACCTCGTCGATATCGAACGGCACGCCCGAACGCCCCGTGTGACCCAGCATGAACACCTTGGGGTGCTCCAGGGCATTGATATACATCTCGGTCGTCTGGGCCAGCGTCGCGCCCTCGGCAATCTGCGGATTATGCACGCTTGCAACCAAATAATCCAAATTACGCGTAACCAAATCGAACAGCGAATGCTGACGGCTGTACGAATCGCCGGCAATATCGAGCGTGACAAGAGTGTCCTCGCCAAACAGGCTTCCGTCCAGCGAAACGATATCGGCCTCGGCACCACGCAGCACCAGCACGCCACTCCAAATGCGCGGCCAGATATCCTGGTTGATAAAGAACTGGTAACTGCGCAGGTCATTGGGGCAAGCCGTAACCATAGAGCTCAAATGGTCGGCAGATCCGAGCACCTGCAGACCACGCTCTGCCGCCCAGTACACATTCTCCTCAATGGTCGAATATGCATGCGCAGAGAACATCGTATGGGTATGAATGTCACAAGAAAGCAGGTAGGGCATCAGGTCTCCTTATCTGGCACGGCCGTCGCTTATATTCATTGTACGCATGGCCTTCGATAGTCGTAAAACCACTCCATCCCAAAGACACAACGTCCATGACAACGGGGTCCGGCTTAACACCAAACCCCGTTTCACGTAAAACATTGTAGGCAGAGCGCTTTACTTTTAACGATACTCGTCCGCCAACTGTTTCCAAGCGGGTAGCGAATTGACAATCGTTTCGTAGCTCACGCAATAGCCCAGGCGGAACCAACCCGGCATACCAAAGCTGTCCGAGGGAACCGCAAGCAACTCATACTTCTTTGCGCGCTCACAGAACGCATTCGCATCGGGCTCCAACGCTTTCACCCATAGGTAGAACGCGCCATCCGGCTCAACATAGGTGTAGCCATACTCCGCTAGTGCGTCGGTAAGCGCGGTGCGGTTGCGCGCATAGGCCTCGACATCGCTCGGCTCATCGATGCAATCGATGATTACGCGCTGGAAGAGTGCCGGTGCGCATACAAAACCCAGCGTACGGGCAGCGCCCGCAACAGCCGGCATCAGACGGGCAGCCTGCGGATTGGTGTTGGGAACCAAGATCCACCCCACGCGCTCACCCGGCAGCGACAGCGACTTGGAATACGAGTAGCACACGATGGTGTGCTCGTAGATCGAGGGCACCCAAGGCACCTCGGCACCGTACACGATCTCGCGGTACGGCTCATCCGAGATGAGCATAATCGGATTCTCGGGATCGCGCTGAGCGTTGGCCTCGCGCAGAACATTGGCCAGTCGCGTCAGCGTGTCGCGCGTATACACGGCGCCGGTCGGGTTATTCGGCGAGTCGATGATGACGGCAGTCGTCTTATCGGTAATCGCCTTGAGCACGTTGTCCACGCTCAGCTGGAACGTATCTTCATCGGCGAGCGCCTCAACACACGTACAGCCGGCCTTCTCAATCCAAACGCGATACTCCGGAAAGTACGGGGCGATAACAATAACCTCGTCGCCCGGGTTCGTAACGGCGTTGAGCGTGCAGGTGAGCGAAGCCGCGGCACCCACCGTCATAAAGACGTCCTTACCCTCATAGTTCGTTCCAAAGCGGCGGTTGAGCGATTCGGCGACGGCTGCTCGACATTGCGGCAGGCCCGGAGCGGGGGTGTAGCCGTGCAACTGGTCACTCGGCAGTTCCAGGGCCTTCTTAATGGACTCCGCCACAGCAGCGGGTGCCGGAACGCTCGGATTGCCCAGCGAAAAATCAAATACGTTTTCCGCACCGATCTGCGCCTTGCGCTCAAGGCCATAGCTAAAAATCTCACGGATGATGGAGCTTTCCGCACCGCGAGCATACATAGTTTCGTTGATCATCTGTTCCCCTTTCGCATAGGCGCTATTGTACGCTTTAGCCGAGCAAAGTGCCGCAGCAATGTTGATTGGGGACAGACTTAAATGCGTGAAAACGCTCATTTAAGTCTGTCCCCAATCAACAGACGGCCCCATATCGCTCAAAAGGAAAGGCTCTGTTAGACCATAATTGACATATAGGTGATGCCACCGTGGTATAATG
>DXML01000011.1 GCA_019414205.1 Collinsella sp.
CTCCTCCCCACCATTCCACCCCCAATATGTTGTAAAACACCCCCGAGCATATGTTCGAAAACACAATATGTTGTGTTTGCAGCAAAGGCGGGATGCCACCTGTAGAACGACGCCCGCGAACCTCAACCTTCAAGTTGACCTTGAGGCGATTTTTACGTCCCTTTACACGCCGTTCACATCGCCCCCAAACTCCCCCACCCACGGTACACACGGCCCACCGCCGCGTCGGTGTCTAGCGAAAAATGGGACGAGCCCCAGATTGCCCATGCGCGCAAAAGTGCGTCTCGGCAATCTGGGGCCCGTCCCCTTTAGTATTTATAAATATGCAGGTCAGCGAGGTGCTAGCGATGTGCTAGCGGATGCGCCGCCAGATAGACCTCGGTCAGTTGCGTTCGGTCGACATGCGTGTAGACCTGCGTGGTCGAAATATCGGCATGGCCCAAAATCTCCTGCAGCACACGCAGGTCGGCACCGCCCGCGAGCATGTGGGTGGCAAAGGAGTGGCGCAAGGTATGGGGATGGAGCCCCACCAGCCCCACCTGACGCCCATACCGCTCGCATATCGCATGCACGGCCTGGCGCGACAGACGGCGGCCGTTCTTATTTAAAAAGACCGCCGAGGTCTCGGTTCCGCGGGCATGGGCCGCCAAGCGAGAACGTCCCTCAGTTACATAGAGCGTCAGAGCTCGCGCCGCGCTTCCCACCAGTGGGGACAGACGTTCCTTTGAGCCCTTACCGCGAACGAGTACAAAGCCATCGTCAATATGGATATCGCCCACATCGAGCCCAACCAGCTCACTCACACGCAAACCGCATCCGTAGAGCACTTCCAAGATGGCATGGTCGCGCAGTCCCATCTCGCCCTCGGGAAAGTCTTGATCGAGCAGTGCCGAGACATCCTCCACCGATAGATACTCCGGCAAACGCTCAGCCTTTTTAGGCAGGCGCAACGCCGCCGTCGGGTTTTGGGCCACGGCCCCATCGCGCACCAAAAAGGCATGCAGGCCCTTCACGGCAGCAAGCGCACGCTCCACCGAGGCGTCGGAATAGCCTCCGTCGCGGCGATCGGCGACAAAGCCCTCCACGATCTGACGGGTCACCTCTTCAAAAGACACAATACCCGCCCGCTCCAGATAGGCGCAGTACGTCGTCAGGTCACGACGATAGGCCGCAATCGTGTTGCGCGCCAAGCCCCGCTCGACCGCGAGGTAATCGAGATACTCCCCCGCCGCCACGGCGAGCGACGAGGGAGTAGCTTCGGTATGTTCCTTATTCGCCGGCACCCTTAGTCCGTAGCGAGGTTCATGGGCGTCACCTGCAGACGGTCGACACCCTCGTGCTGGCCGATCGAAGCGCGCACGAACTCGCGGAACAGCGGCTGCGGGTTGGTCGGGCGGCTCTTGAACTCGGGATGAGCCTGGGTTGCCACATACCACGGATGCACGTCGCGCGGCAGCTCGACCATCTCAACCAGGCGCTCATCGGGCGACAGACCCGAGATAACCAAGCCGGCGTCCTCGAGCTGGTCACGGAAGGCGTTGTTGAACTCAAAGCGGTGACGGTGACGCTCGTAGACGAGCTCCTCGCCATATGCCTCGCGAGCGAGGGTATCGGCGGCGAGCTTGCACGGATAGGCGCCCAGGCGCATGGTGCCGCCCTTCTCGGTCACGTCCTCCTGCGAGCTCATCAGATCGATGACGCTAAACGGGCCGTCCGGATCGAACTCGGAGGAGCTGGCGCCGGCAAGGCCGACGACGTTGCGGGCGAACTCGCACACGGCCACCTGCATACCCAGGCAAATGCCCAGATACGGAATCTTGTGCTCACGGGCAAACTCGGCCGCGAGGATCTTGCCCTCCAGGGCGCGCTTGCCAAAGCCGCCGGGGACCAGGATGCCCGAGGCGTCGCCCAGAACCTCGGAGACATTCTGCTCGTCGAGGCTCTCGCCGTCGACCAGCTGGACGTCCACATGGCGATCGTAGAAGACACCCGCATGGTGCAGGGCCTCGATAACCGACAGGTACGCATCGGGCAGCTGCGTGTACTTGCCAACGACGGCAATCTTCACCTTGTCGGCGTGATGGTTGGCGTGATTCTGTTTGCGCAGGAACTCGTTCCACTCGCTCATGTCGCGCTCACGCGGGTCCAGACCCAGGCGCTCGCAAATGCGCAGGTCAAAGTCCTGCTCGGCAAGCAGCTGCGGAACATCGTAAATGCTCGCGCAGTCCTCGTTGGTAAAGACGCAATCGGTGTCGACGTCGCAGAAGCTTGCGATCTTCCCGCGGATAGCGTCATCGATATGGTGGTCGGAGCGCAACACGATAATATCGGGCTGGATGCCAAAGCTGCGGAGCTCCTTGACGGAATGCTGCGTGGGCTTGGTCTTGACCTCGTGGGCGGCGGCGATATAGGGAACGAGCGACACGTGGATGTAGCAGACGTTCTCGGGGCCGGCCTCCTTGCGGTACTGACGAATGGCCTCGACAAACGGTTGGGACTCGATGTCGCCAATCGTGCCGCCCAGCTCGGTGATGACTACATCGGAGCCGGTCTGCTCCTCGATGCGGCGGAACTTATCCTTAATGGCATTGGTGACGTGAGGAATCACCTGCACGGTACCGCCTAAAAAGTCACCGCGACGCTCGCGGGCGATCAGGCTCTTATAGATGGCACCAGTCGTAAAGTTGGAATCGCGGGTCAGGTTCTCGTCGATAAAGCGCTCGTAGTGGCCCAGGTCCAGATCGGACTCGTAGCCGTCCTCGGTCACAAAGACCTCGCCATGCTGGAACGGGCTCATGGTGCCGGGGTCGACGTTCAGATACGGGTCGGCCTTTTGCATCGTTACCTTGTACCCGCGTGACTTGAGCAGACGGCCCAGCGAGGCCGCGGTAATACCCTTGCCCAGAGACGAAACCACGCCGCCGGTCACGAACACATGCTTGGTCATATTGAGTTACCTGCGCTTCCCGTAGAAGTTGTCCATACACATCTTACGGGTCTTCATTGTAATACTCGCGACGCACGCCGCACGCAATTTTTCTTACGCGCAATAGCATTTCTCCATCTTGAAACAAAACGCCGCCCGGTTTCCCAGGCGGCGTCGCTATGGCAAGGGTTACATGCTGCTATCGATCAGCAACCTCGTCCTCAAGCATTTCTTGAACGAGCATGCCGGTACGGACGCCCTCAAGATACCACTCACCACGTTCGGTGAGGCAAATGCCATTTGCAAGCTGACCGCCGTCGTCGCTATAACGCGAGACGACATCAATCATACCTTCGGAATCCAAGCGATCGATTGCGGCGCGGGCACGATACGGCGAAACCCCCACGCGCTCGGCAAGCGTTTTGCGCGAGAAACCATACGGCCCGCCATTGTCTTCGGTTTGCTGGTCGATCTCCATCAACACCAGCACCTCGACACGCTTCATATCGTTAACACTCGCACGACCCTTGCCCGCCATAGCAGCCTCCTCAAACCGAGCACGAGCATCTAACGCGCCGTGCGCGACCGACACACCTCACGATGGCAGGTAATATCCATCATGCGGCATCCCGCTAAGGATGAAACAGTTACGGTTATTGTATACCGCTCAAATTGTTTCTAGGCAGGTAAACAGCTATTTTTCGCCGAAATAGACGCTTTATTGATCAAAAAGCCGTACCGGGCGCTAACCCGATACGGCCAAAATGCAATGCAATTACCGCGGTGCTTCAAACTTAGCGATGGAAGAAACCGCGGCGCTCAAACTTGGGCTCGCAGCACACGTTGATACCCAGTTTGCGCAGTACCGTCTCGTCCGTCGGCGAGATAATCACGCTAAAGAAGGCATCGCAACCGCGCAGCTGCTCCAGGCCCGAAAGGACGCGAGCGGCCGTCTCACTCGTGGCCGAGGTGATCGACAGCGCCATAAGCGTCTCGTCGGTGTGGAGGCGCGGGTTTTTGCTGCCCAGGAAATGCGTCTTGAGCTTGCTGATGGGCTCGATCGCCTCATCGCTAATGACCTCGAGCTCAAGGTCGACGCCCGAGACATGCTTGAGGGCGTTCATAATGAGCGAACTTGCGGCGCCCAGGCGCGTGGAGGTCTTACCGGTCACCACGGAGCCATCGGGCATGACCATGGCACCCACGGGACCACCCGTCAGCTGCTCCCTGGTGAGGGCCGCCGAGCGCGCCGGTGAGTAGTTCTTATCGATGCCGGCTTTCTTCATAATAATCTTGAGACGGTCGACTTGCTCATCGCCCACGCCGGTACGGCGCACATTTTCGACCGCGGTAAAGTAGCGGCGAACGATCTCCATCTTGGAAGCGTCGCGGCAGGCATCGTCATCGGTGATGGCAAAGCCGACCATATTGACGCCCATGTCCGTAGGGCTCTGGTAGGGGCTCTTGCCCAGGATCTTTTCCATCAGGGCACGGACTACCGGGAAGGCCTCGACGTCGCGGTTGTAGTTGACCGTGGTCTTGTTGTAGGCCTCCAGGTGGAAGGAGTCGATGATATTGGCGTCATCGAGGTCAGCCGTGGCGGCCTCGTAGGCAATATTGACCGGATGCGTCAGAGGAAGATTCCAGACCGGGAAGGTCTCGAACTTGGCATAGCCGGCGGCCGTGCCATGCTTGTGCTCGTGATAGAGCTGAGACAGGCAGGTGGCAAGCTTGCCCGAGCCAGGACCGGGGGCAGTGACCACAACGAGCGGTCGGGTGGTCTCGACAAACTCGTTCTTGCCATAGCCATCGTCGGACACGATCAGATCGACATCGTGCGGATACCCCTCGATGGGATAGTGCAGCTTGGCGGGAATACCGAGCGCGTTCAGGCGGTTGCGGAACACATCGGCAGCGGGCTGGCCGGCGTACTGGGTGATGACCACAGCCGCGACGGCAAAGCCGTTGCCGCGGAACAGGTCGACCAGGCGCAAAACGTCCTCGTCATAGGTAATGCCCAGGTCACCGCGAGCCTTGTTCTTCTCGATGTGGTTCGCGTTAATGGCGATGATGACCTCGACGTCGTCGGCTATGCTCTTGAGCATGCGAAACTTGCTGTCCGGCTCAAAACCCGGCAGCACGCGGCTCGCGTGATAGTCGTCAAACAGCTTGCCGCCAAACTCCAAATACAGCTTGCCGCCAAACTGCGAGATGCGCTCCTTAATATGAGCGGCCTGCAGCTCGATATATTTCGCGTTGTCGAAACCCTGGCGCATGTATGGCTCCCGTCCCGTTTCGTAAATTAAGTTCCTACGCGATTATAACGGAGCCCGCCCCTCGCAATGCCCTAACCGCCAACAGGCACCAACCAAACACGCCACCACGCAACCGCAAGGAACCCGGGCGGTCTATTTGGGACGGCACCACCTTGCACCAACAATAGAAACGTCGCAGGAAGAGGCAAAGTCAGCGAAAGCCCGCCAGAGCGAGCAAGGTGACGTGAAAGAGGAGGGCATAGGCCTTTTGGCCATGCCCGACGATTGAACGTCAGATTGCCGCTCTGGCGGGCTTGCAGCGTCGAGTGGTTCCGGCGTTTGGTAAAACGCCGGAACACAAGAGCGCCTCCCCCCGCGCACGGAACGGGAGGAGGCTAAAGGTAGGAGTCTACCGGTGGGGTTACCCCACCGGACAGACGATGACCAGGTGATCCTTTACAGGATCGTCATGGTTTCCGTGGGGTACCCAAGGGGTACTTAGAGCATCACGCAAGCGACGGTCAGGATGATGGCGCAGACGACGGAGAGAGCGACGATGAGCTTAAGAGCAAACTTGAGCCAGGTCGTCCACTCGATCTTGGCCAGGGCAAGACCGCCCATGATGGCGCCAGAGGTCGGGGTGAACAGGTTCACGACGCCGATGGCGGCGGAGAAGATCATAACCATGACCTCGGGCGAGAAGCCGAGCTTAACAGCCAGCGGTCCCATGATGGGCATGGAGACAGTAGCCATACCGGAGGTCGAGGGGATCAGGAAGGACAGGCCAAAGTAGACCAGGAAGCTCATGGGAGCGAAAATCACGCCGGACAGGCCAGCCAAAGCATTGGCGGCAGCGTCGAGGACGTAGACGTCGAGGCCGGTGCTAGCCATGAGGACGGAGATACCACGGGCGAGGGCGATGACGAGAACAACGGACATCATGTCGGCAGCGCCGGTGATGAAGGTGTTGACGATCTGCTTCTCGGACAGGCCACCGATGATACCGATCAGGACGGCCATGAGGAAGAACCAGGTGGAAGCCTCGTCGAAGTACCACTGACCAATGGGCAGGCCGGTGATCAGGGCAGACCAGCCCTGGACGACGGCGTTACCGTCGGCGTCGTAGACAGCGCCAGCGTCAAAGAAGTTGGCGACGCCCTCGTTGAGGTCGGCCAGCGGGATGAAGCCGACGATCATGACGACGAAGGTGAAGGCAAAGGCGATCAGAACACCCTTCTGACGACCGGTGAGCTTGACCTCCTTGTTAACCTCGGAAGCAGCCTTGCCGTGAGCCTCTTCGGCGTCCTTGAGCTCCTGCATCGAAAGGATGGTGGAACCCTTGTCAGCCTTGACCTTCTTGGCATAGCTCATGACGAAGAAGATGGACATGGCGGTGGTAACAATCCACAGGACGGCACCGAGGCCGATGATGATGGACTGGTTGACCTCAATGCCAACACCGGTCAGAGCGTCGACGGCAGCGCCGACGGCGAACGGGTTAACCGTGGAGCCGAGGCAGCCGCAGCCAGCGCCGAGCAGGACAGTAGCGGCGCCGACCATGGGGTCGAAGCCAGCAGCCATCATGGTAGCGGCGAGCAGGGCGTAGAAGGGAACGGTCTCCTCGCACATACCATAGGTGGTACCACCGAGGGAGAAGATGAGCATCAGCACGGGAATGAGCATGATCTCATTGCCCTTAAGCTTCTGCACCAGAACGGCAATGCCGTTGTCCAGGGCGCCGGTCTCGGTCATCATGCCGAGGAAGCCGCCGAGGATCATAACGAAGAGGCAGACGGGCAGAGCGTCAGCGAAGCCCTTGACCGGGGCGGTGCAGAAATCGCTCAGGCGGGCAGCGGTAACCGCGCCACCGGACGTACCGGAGACGATAACGGTAACAACCGCGACAATTGCCAGCAGAGCAAGAAGAATGGTGAACGATGAAGGCATACCGCGCTTTTTCTTAGCGGTCTCAGTCATAGTTCTCATCCCCCCTTCATAAATCATTTACTGATCTCGCCCAAAGCGGCTCTTCCGTGCCGTGCATGTCGCTCGGTGCGAGATTTTTACCAGACAAAAGCGCTCGGGGTGCGCAGCAATGCACCCCGAGCGAGATGCTAGATGCTCTTACTTGAGCGTAGCGTACATGACAGCCTTGATGGTGTGCATGCGGTTCTCGGCCTCGTCGAAGACCTTGGAAGCGGGGCTCTCGAAGACCTCGTCGGTGACCTCCTGCTCGGTGATGCCGAACTGCTCGCACTTCTCGGCGCCAATCGTGGTGTTGGTGTCGTGGAAGCTGGGCAGGCAGTGCAGGAAGATGGCACCCGGGTTGGCCATAGCCATGACCTCAGAGGTAACGCGATACGGGGTGAGCTGAGCGATGCGCTCGGCCCAGACCTCGTCAGGCTCGCCCATGGAGACCCACACGTCGGTGTAGAGAACGTCGGCACCGGTGACGCCGTCCTTGACGTCGGTGGTCAGCTTGATGGTGCAGCCGTTAGCCTCAGCGATGGGCTTGCAGGCCTCGATGACGTCGTCAGCGGGCATGCACTCCTCGGGGCCGCAGGCCACGAAGTTCATGCCGAGCTTGGAGCAGACGACCATGAGGGAGCGAGCAACGTTGTTCTTGCAGTCGCCCATGAAGACGAGGGTCTTGCCCTTGATGTCGTAGTTGAAGTTCTCCTGGACGGTCAGGATGTCGGCGAGCATCTGGGTGGGATGCCACTCAGTGGTCAGGCCGTTCCACACGGGCACGCCGGACTTAGCAGCGAGCTCCTCGACGTCGTCCTGGGCAAAGCCACGGAACTCGATGCCATCATACATGCGGCCGAGAACGCGGGCGGTATCCTCGATGGACTCCTTCTTGCCCATCTGCGACGAACCCGGATCGAGGTAGGTGACGCCCATGCCCAGATCCATGCCGCCGACCTCGAAGGCGCAGCGGGTACGAGTGGAGGTCTTCTGGAAGAGCAGAACGATGTTCTTGCCCTCGAGATAGCGGTGCGGAACGCCAGCGCGCTTCATATCCTTGAAGTTCTTGGAGAGCTTGAGCAGGTACTCGATCTCCTCGGTGGTGAGGTCGAGGAGCTTGAGGAAGCTACGGCCGGAGAGGTTAACACCCATGGTTCGATTCCTTTCGAAGAAATGAATTACGTAAGTATTAGTGTTGCCCGTTTAACGGGCGAAGCCGGTGCGGTTGTAGGGGGACCGCACCGGAAACGGAAAGACTTAGAGGTCCTCGCGCCAGAAGGGCATGCTCATGCAGCGCGGGCCGCCGCGGCCGCGGGAGAGCTCGGCGGAGGGCACGACGAGAAGGTCCAGGCCCTCCTTGTACAGCACGTCGTTGGTGACGGTGTTGCGGGCGTAGACGCAGATCTTGCCGGGCTCGACGCACAGGGTGTTGGAGCCGTCGTTCCACTGCTCGCGGGAGGCCGCGATCGGGTCGCCGCCGCCGCAGGGGATCAGCTTGACCTGGTCGACGCCGGTGGCGTCCTCCAGGACGTGCTCGAGGGTGTCCTCGATCAGGCGGATGTTCACGTCGCCCGGGTTCTTGCCGGCGGTCAGCTCGTAGACGCGCAGGGTGCCCATGATGGCGGGGTGGATCGTGAACTTATCGACGTCGATCTGGGTGAAGACCGTGTCGAGGTGCATGAAGGCGCGCGAGACGGGGATGTCGAAGGCCAGGATGCGCTCGACCTTGGAGTCGGAGTTCCAGAAGATGTTCTGGGCCATGACGTCGATGGCGGCCGCCTGGGTGCGCTGGGAGATGCCGACGGCGAGGGTCTTCTCGTTGATGTTCAGCACGTCGCCGCCCTCGGTGTGGAACTGGCAGTCGCGGCGGAAGTACAGGGAGACGTCCTTGTAGTCGGGGTGGTACTTGAAGACGTACTTGCCGTACAGGGTCTCGCGGTTGCGGGTGACCGAGTACATGCGGTTGAGGTTGACGCCCTCGCCGACGACCGCGAACGGGTCGCGGGTGAAGTAGAGGTTGGGCATCGGGTCGATGATCAGGTCGGACTCGGACTCGGAGTTGACCAGGGAGTCGAGGGTCGTGGACGCCGTGAGGGGCATGTCGATCTCGGCCTTGGTCATGCCGGCCATGGTCTTCTTGACGAACTCGAGGTTGTCCTCGATGGAGTCCAGCTTCTCGCGGACGATCTGCGGCATGTGCTGGCCGCGGATGCCTGCCTCGGCGATGTACTGGTCGGTGAACTCGGCGCGGGCGCCGGGGACCTGGTCGAACACCTCGGCGACGAGGTTCTCGAGGTAGAGGACCTCCACGCCCTGGTCCCTCAGGATCTGGGCGAAGGTGTCGTGCTCCTGCTGCGCGACCTCCAGGAACGGGACGTCGTCGAACAGGAGTCGCTCGAGCTCGTCGGGCGGCAGGTTGAGGAGCTCGTCGCCGGGACGGTGCAGGCAGACCTTCCTGAGCTTGCCGATCTCGGAAGGCACGTGCAGACCTTTCGTCATGGCCTCCTACCTTTCTTTCGGGCCCTTGTCAGGGCCGATTCGTTAGCGCCCCTCCGTGTGAGGCGTTATTGCTGACGACATATTTATATCCAAAATCAGCCCATACTTCCACCTTGCCCCCGAACGGTTTTTTATAGGGGGTGAACGGCATACACATATACTTCACGCATGGCACACTTCATCTTAATAAAGCGTATTTACGTGCTTAAACGCGTTTTCAATCCTAAAATCAAATGGAACTTACCTTTGTTAAACCATCCTCAAATTGCATATTTCCACTAAAGCTATGAATAGAATTAGCGGTTCATACCGCGTCTCAACCATTTTCATTTTTATTCAGAAAAAAGTTTGTCCTATTCATTTCTGGTAAATAAATTACCGTTTACCAGACGCTTGATACCGTTCACCGGAAACTCAGTATAAGGCCCAGCGGATACCGGCTCGCTTTACGGCCCCATTTGTAACAACTTGACTTCTCGGTATAGAAAAACGGGCCCGCTTCCCCTAGAGGAACGGGTCCGTTTTCGATTATCTTCGGCCAATTTAGATAAGGCCCTCGAAGATCATCGGAATCCTAGCGATCAAACTCCGCCAGCGCCTCGCCCAAAAGCCTCAGGCCCTCGCGCAGAACGTCCTCGCTCGCGCAGTAGCCCAGGCGTGCGCCACAGGGAAGCTCAAAGCGGCTGCCGGGTACCAGCAGCACTCCCCTCTCGGACAGCAGACGCTTGCAGAACTCCTCGTCGTCCTCGGGAATATCCAGCTGGATTAACGAGGTAGACACGCCCTGTGGGGCTGTCCAGGAAACACGATGCTGCGTATCGATCCAAGCCTGCGCGATATCGCGGTTGCCAAACACGATCTTGCGATTGCGCTCGAGGATCTTGTCCTTGTGCTCAAGCACATAGGTCGCCAGGGCGTCGTTGAACACACCGCCGCAGATCATGGTGTAATCGCGATAGGTGCGGATTCGGTTGGATATCTCTTCGTCTGCCACGACCCAGCCCACGCGTGCCGCAGGCGTCGAATAGGTCTTCGACAACGAGTTGGTGACAATGGCCCTCTCGTACACGTCAGCCATCGACATAAAGGCCTCGGTGTTCTCAAGCGGCAGGTACACCTCGTCGCACAGCACATAGGCGCCCACCGAGCGGGCGATCTCGGCAATCTGGCCGAGCATATCGGCATCGAGCACCGTACCGATGGGGTTCGATGCGTTGTTGATGCAGATGAGCTTCGTGTTGGGACGAACGAGGCGCTTGAGCTGTTCGATATCGGGTTTCCATCCGAGCCCCTCGCGAAGCTCCCAATACTCGACCTCGGCGCCGAGCGTACGTGGGATCTCATAGAGCGGCGCATAGGTAGGCCACTCGGCGATAACGTGGTCGCCGGGCTCGACCACGGCCATGATGGCGTTGAGGTTCGCACCCGTGCAGCCATTGGTCTGCAGAATGTGGTCGGGATTGACCTCGCGACGATACAGCTTGGCAACCTCGGCCTTAAACTCCGGCGAGCCCTCGATCCAACCGTAGTTCATCTTCTCGCGGTCCAGGCGCTCGTAGAACGTGGCGCCGTCCTGCTCATCGAGCGCGCGCAGCTCGCCCATGGTGAGCGACGAGATCGTCGACTGGGCGATGTCCCACGTGGCACTCTTCTCCCAAACGTTGAGCCATTCCTCAACGCCAATCGTCTTGATGTCCATGGCCAAGCTCCTTACAAAAGCAGTCATCCAATCGTGTTGACGTCCCTCATACAAGATTAGGGCGGTGCGAAAACCCGCACCGCCCCAATGGGAGACATCTAATGGCAGCTAGATGTATGTATCAAGACCTGTACGGGTCCTTGAAGACCCTAGAGGTCCTCGCGCCAGAAGGGCATGCTCATGCAGCGCGGGCCGCCGCGGCCGCGGGAGAGCTCGGCGGAGGGCACGACGAGAAGGTCCAGGCCCTCCTTGTACAGCACGTCGTTGGTGACGGTGTTGCGGGCGTAGACGCAGATCTTGCCGGGCTCGACGCACAGGGTGTTGGAGCCGTCGTTCCACTGCTCGCGGGAGGCCGCGATCGGGTCGCCGCCGCCGCAGGGGATCAGCTTGACCTGGTCGACGCCGGTGGCGTCCTCCAGGACGTGCTCGAGGGTGTCCTCGATCAGGCGGATGTTCACGTCGCCCGGGTTCTTGCCGGCGGTCAGCTCGTAGACGCGCAGGGTGCCCATGATGGCGGGGTGGATCGTGAACTTATCGACGTCGATCTGGGTGAAGACCGTGTCGAGGTGCATGAAGGCGCGCGAGACGGGGATGTCGAAGGCCAGGATGCGCTCGACCTTGGAGTCGGAGTTCCAGAAGATGTTCTGGGCCATGACGTCGATGGCGGCCGCCTGGGTGCGCTGGGAGATGCCGACGGCGAGGGTCTTCTCGTTGATGTTCAGCACGTCGCCGCCCTCGGTGTGGAACTGGCAGTCGCGGCGGAAGTACAGGGAGACGTCCTTGTAGTCGGGGTGGTACTTGAAGACGTACTTGCCGTACAGGGTCTCGCGGTTGCGGGTGACCGAGTACATGCGGTTGAGGTTGACGCCCTCGCCGACGACCGCGAACGGGTCGCGGGTGAAGTAGAGGTTGGGCATCGGGTCGATGATCAGGTCGGACTCGGACTCGGAGTTGACCAGGGAGTCGAGGGTCGTGGACGCCGTGAGGGGCATGTCGATCTCGGCCTTGGTCATGCCGGCCATGGTCTTCTTGACGAACTCGAGGTTGTCCTCGATGGAGTCCAGCTTCTCGCGGACGATCTGCGGCATGTGCTGGCCGCGGATGCCTGCCTCGGCGATGTACTGGTCGGTGAACTCGGCGCGGGCGCCGGGGACCTGGTCGAACACCTCGGCGACGAGGTTCTCGAGGTAGAGGACCTCCACGCCCTGGTCCCTCAGGATCTGGGCGAAGGTGTCGTGCTCCTGCTGCGCGACCTCCAGGAACGGGACGTCGTCGAACAGGAGTCGCTCGAGCTCGTCGGGCGGCAGGTTGAGGAGCTCGTCGCCGGGACGGTGCAGGCAGACCTTCCTGAGCTTGCCGATCTCGGAAGGCACGTGCAGACCTTTCGTCATGGCCTCCTACCTTTCTTTCGGGCCTTACTGGCCGAATGTATCAGCGCCCCTCCATATGGGACGCTGCTTGCTGACAGCTCTAGTTATATCCAAAAATCACCCGCAATTCCACCTCGCCCCCGAACGGTCAACAAAGTGCGATGAACGGTATATCGCATGTGATTCCCCCATGATGCACTTCGGCGCTCTAAAGTACCTTTTCAAAGGTAAACGCTCTTTTTCCTATAAATTATCCCCTATCGCATCTATAAATCCATGATTCAGAATTGCATAGGTAAAACGGTTTTATGTATATAAATGAAGCTAGCCCACGTTTTGGACCGAATTCGATGATATTCAGCTTGCCATCATTCTTATTCACGCATCCTTATCAGTTGAGTGAGAATATTGAACGCTAGCAATAGTGTCGCGAGCGTTCGTTCTATGGCCGGGCATCGTAAGAAGTAGGTAAAGATACCGTTCGCGCGATACGTCCGTGCCAGCGGGCGACTAAATTGAGACAATAGTAAATAGAGTTGGGCTATCGTCCCCTGCGGGGACTGAACGGACAGATGCATATGCCGAGCAAAATCGAAAAGAAGCAAAAGGCCGCCAAGTTGCGCAAGCCGCCACGTGATTTTTCGTATACGCAAAACCGAGAGCTTAGCTGGCTGCGCTTTGACAACCGCGTACTTGACGAGGCATTCGACGAGACCGTTCCGCTGTTTGAGCGCCTAAAGTTCGTGTCGATCTTCGAGTCCAACCTCGACGAGTTTCTCATGGTGCGCGTGGGCGGCCTGTCCGACCTGGCAGAGCTCAAAAAACAGCCTGTCGACAACAAGAGCAATATGACCGCCTCCGAACAGGTCGATGCCGTCATGGCCGAAATGCCCGGGCTCCTTACCCGATGGGAGTCCATCTTTAAGAGCATCGAGGGCAAGCTCGACGCCCTGGGCGTTCACCGCGCCCGCATCGATTCGCTTACGCCCGAGGAGCGCACCTTTGTAACCCGCTACTTCCAGGCCTACGTGTCGCCGGTCATCTCGCCGTTGGTCATTGACCCGCGCCATCCCTTCCCCAACCTGCGCAACGGTGCACTCTACCTGGCTTGTGGCCTGGACGGCGTCACCGACGAAGAGAGTCTGCTGGGCCTTATCGAGATCCCCGCCTCGATGAACCGCGTGGTCGAGATCCCCTCGCCCACCGGCACCTACTCCTACATTCTGCTCGAGGACGTCATCCTCGCCTGCCTGGACAGCTGCTTTGGCTCCTATAAGCCGCTCGACCGCGCGCTCATCCGCGTCACCCGCAACGCCGACATCGATCCGGACGGCGAGGGCGTCGAGGAGGAAGAGGACTACCGCCAGCACATGAAGCGCATCCTCAAGAAGCGCCTGCGTCTGCAGCCGGTAGTGCTCGCGGTCTCGGGGTCGCTCGAGAAGGCGACGCTCAAGACCATCCGCAAGGCTCTCGAGCTTTCTCGCCGCTCGGTCTTTACCTGCGATATCCCGCTCGACCTGGGCTACGTCTTCGGCATTGAGGGCAAGATTCCCGAGCATCTACGCAACGAGCTGCTCTTTACGCCGTTTAAGCCGCAGCCCAACCCCACCATCGACATGTCCCGTTCCATCCGCGAGCAGGTGCTGCAACACGACAAGCTGCTCTTTTACCCTTACGAGGCCATGAATCCGTTCTTGGACCTGGTGCACGAAGCAGCCTACGACCCCGAGTGCATCTCGCTGCGCATCACGCTCTACCGCGTGGCCAAGCAGAGCCGCCTGTGCGAGTCGCTGATCGATGCCGCCGAGAACGGCAAAGAGGTCACGGTGCTCATGGAGCTCCGCGCGCGCTTTGACGAGCAGAACAACATCGAGTGGGCCGAGCGCCTGGAAGAGGCCGGCTGCACCGTCATCTACGGCTCCGAGGGCTTTAAGTGCCACTCCAAGATCTGCCAGCTCACCTATCGCGAGGGCATGGCGCTAACGCGCCTGACGCTGCTGGGCACCGGCAACTTTAACGAGAAGACGGCCAAACTCTACAGCGACTTTATGCTCATGACCGCTCACCCCGGCATCGGCGAGGACGCCAACCTGTTCTTCCGCAACCTGTCGCTGGGCAACCTGCGCGGCGATTACCGCTTCCTGGGTGTGGCGCCCGTCGGACTGAAACCGCTCATCATGCGCGGGCTTGACCGCGAGATCCAGCGCGCCCTCGCCGGCGAGCCCGCCCGCGTGTTCTTTAAACTCAACTCGCTCACCGACCGCGAGGTCATCGACAAGATCGCCGAGGCATCGTGCGCAGGAGTCCGCGTGGACATGATCATCCGCGGCATCTCGTGCCTCAAGCCGGGCGTTCCTGGCAAGACCGAGAACGTGCATGTCCGTTCTATCGTCGGACGCTTTTTGGAGCATGCGCGCGTTTACGCCTTTGGCGTGGACTCGGACATGATCTATCTGAGCTCGGCCGACATGATGACACGCAACACCGAGCACCGCGTGGAGATCGCCTTCCCCGTGCTCGACCCCACCTGCCGCGCCCTGGTGCACGAGTACATGAGCATGCAGCTGCGCGACAACGTGAAGGCCCGCAGCCTCACGAGCGACGGCACCTGGGTCCCCGTGGAGCGCGCAGAGGGTGAGAAACCCTTCAACTCGCAGGAAGCCCTGCTGGAGCGTGCCTACCGCAACGCCGAGGCCGCGCCCGAGCCCGTCATTGAGGCAAAGCCCGCACCTGCTCCTAAGCCGCAGCCGGCCACACCCGAGGTTCAGAAGGTCCAGGCGACCGTCATTGAGCCCGAGCCCGCACCTGCACCTCAGCCCGAGCCGCAGGCAGCTAAGCCCGCACCCGAGACGAGCGCCCGTCGCGATAAGCCCGCCGGCAAGACCAAGGCCATCGAGCGCCATCGCCCCGGTCGTGTGCGCATGGGCCTGGGCCTGATCGGCCTGGGTCTTAAGACGCTCATTACCGGCAAGACGAAATAGTCGTTTGTAGAAGCAGTTTGTAGAAGCGCCCCGCATTTGAGGAAAGCCTCGGATGCGGGGCGCTTTTCCCTGCTACCATGGTGCGAGCAACAACACGAATGACAGGCAGGGATATGAAGCTCACTATAGAATCGATGACCTACGGCGCCGACGGGCTGGCGCACGCCGACAACGGCAAGGCCGTCTTTGTGCAGGGCGCCGTGGCAGGCGACACCGTCGAGGCCGAGGTCGTACAGGACGGCAAGTCGTTCATGCGCGCCCGCACGACCGAGATTCTGGAGCCGAGCCCCGATCGCATTCAGCCCCCCTGCCCCTTCGTTGGCATCTGCGGCGGTTGTTCGTGGGGCAATCTCTCACGCACGGCACAGCTCGCCGCCAAGGAGCAAAACCTGCGCTCCACGCTCGAGCGCATCGGCAAGTTCGCTCCTGAGCAGGTCGATGAGTTGGTACAGCCCATCTGCCACACCAAGGACGACTGGGGCTACCGCAATAAAATCGAGCTCGAACCGACCGTCGTCAACGGTCGCGTGCGCCTTGGCATGCACGGTGTCGACCCCAGCAAAATCGTGACCGTCGATGCGTGCCCGCTGTTCGATAAGCGCTTCCCGAAGGCGCTCAAATCGGTCGTCGGCGCACTCAACTATCTAAGCGGCAGCCATGACTTGGGACTCGAACGCGTGGGCATTCGTGCATCGCGCCGTACCAAGGCACTCGAGGTCGCACTCTGGACGCCTACAGGCTCTTTTCCGCGCTCGCAGGTCTCCCGCGTGCTGGCGGACGCCGCTCATCCCACGAGCATCGTGCGCGTGATGAGCAAGGGCGAAAAGAAGGCCCGCCGTGTCTCCAAGGTCGAAATGCTCGCCGGAGAGGGCTCATGGACCGAGAATATCGCCGAGGGTCAGATGCGCTTGTCTGCCCCGTCTTTTTTCCAGGTCAACACCAAGGGTGCCGAGATTTTGATCGAGCTTGTCATGGAAGCGCTCGACCCGCAAGAAGACGAGCTTGCCGTGGACCTGTACTGCGGCGCCGGAACCTTTACCCTGCCGCTCGCCCGCCGCTGCGACTTCGTCGCCGCCGTCGAGGCCTACGGCCCGGCCGTGCGCGACCTGCGCCGTAACCTGGAGATCAACAAGCTTGATAACGTCGACGTCATTGGCGGAGACGCGGTGCGTGAGTTCCCCGACCAGGATGCCGACGTCCTGGTGGTCGACCCGCCGCGCGCAGGCCTCGCCCCCGAGGCGATCGACCTTATCGCCAGCACGAGTGCTCGCGATGTCGCCTACGTGAGCTGCGACCCGGCCACCCTGGCGCGCGATCTCAAACGCTTTGTCGAAGAAGGCACCTTCTCCCCCGTCAAGATCACGCCAGTCGACCTGTTCCCGCAAACCTTCCACTGCGAGACCGTCGTCCACCTTAGGCGTAACTAGACCGTTTGCCCAAGACCACGCCCGATGATTTTTCTGGGACGGGGATAAAAAATTGTTCTGAATGATTATTTAATCCCCGTCCCGAAATTGAACCGCCCCCTCATTTCTTGGACATTAGAAATGGGGGGCTTCTTTATGGACGGGAAAGTCGGACACGACGCCACGCTGAGGACTCTTGCAGCAGAGTTTTGCGACAGGGGATACGGGCGCACCGAAGGCCGAAGGGCGCCCGGACCCGGCCGGGGCCGGCGGCGCGCGAGGGCGAGCTCTTGCGACGGAGCTGCTGCCCGGGCGCCTGAAGGACGAGTTCTACAGGAACCGGACGTGGCGGAGCTTCGAGGAGTTCAAGCGGGACCTCCACGCCTACACCGTTCACTGGAACAAGAGGAGGCAGGTTAAGCAAAAGGGACTGACCCCGGAGGAGTTCCGGAATCAGTCCCCATGTGCGGCATAGGCCGCTAATTGACCCGTCTAAGTTTCGGGGCGCAGTTCATTTCAGCGCCGCCCGAGAAAGCTAAACGCCTTCTGACAGGTTGTCCCGGGCCGAGGGCGGCCACCTTGATCGCCCTCGGCCCTCACCCACCTCAACTGCTCCTCAATTACATAGAGCTGATTGAGGAGGGCGCAAGCTAGTGGGCGCCTTCCTCCTCGTCGTTGGGTCGGTAGGTGATGAACTCGATAACAAAGGCCAGGACGGCGGAGATGAGCGAGGCGATGATCGCGAAGATCATGTGGGAGATCCCGGCGCCACCAGGGGTCCCGTCGATGAAGTTGAGCAGGTTGAAGACGCCGAGGCCGCCCGAGATGTACATGAGAGCGCCAGTCATTCCCACGATAGCGCCGCCCACGGCGGAGCTCAGGCATGCCACGACGAACGCGCGCTTGTTGGGGAGGGCGATGCCGTAGATGCCCGGCTCGGTGACGCCGAAGAAGAAGGCGGAGATCATCGCGGGAAGGGCGATGCCGCGGAAGCGCTCGTCCTTGTTTCTGAGGTACATGGCAAAGATGACCGCTCCGAGTGCGAACCCGTGGCCGATGGTGGCGGCGAGCACGCTATCGTGGCCGAGGGTGTTCAGGTTCATGATGGAGATGGGGATGAGGCTCCAGTGGAAGCCGAAGATGACGAGGCACATCCACAGTCCGCCGACTAGGGCGCTGCCCAGGACGGAACCAACCACGGGGAGCTGGAAGATGAACGAGAACGCCGCGCTCAGCAGGTTGGTGATGAGGGTGGCCACCGGGCCGATGATGAGGTAGCCCAAGACGATGGAGACCGTCATCGTGGCGAGCGGGACAAGGAACATCTTGAGCGCAGCCGGCATCCAGCTCTTGAGCCAGCGCTCAAGGATAGAGCCGAACCACACCATGAGAAGGACGGGGATCACCGAGCTCACGTAGCCGGACACGGGCATGATGATGGGGAGCCCGAGGGCGGTGGCGTACCACGAGAACGTGCCGGCCACGCCGAGGTCGATGCTGCCGAGCGCCTCGCCCGAGGTCAGGGCGACCATCGTCGGGTAGAGGAGCGCCACGCCGATTGCCACGCCGGTGAACTCGTTCATGCGGAACTTGCGCGCGGCACTGAACGCCAGGGCGACGGGAAGGAAGTAGAAGAAGCCGTCAGCCACGGTGTAGAGCAGCGTGTAGAGGCCGTCGTTTGCAAAGGCCGGGACGAAGTAGGTGATGAGGGCAAGCAGTCCCTTCATGATGCCTGCGGCGGCAAGCGGTCCCAGGATGGGCTGGAAGATGCCAGAGATGAGGTCGATGATGACGGAGGCAACGGTCTTATCGCCCTGGGGCTCGTCGTCGGCGCTTGCGCCGCCCGAGAAGTTGCCGGCCTCCAGGACCGCGTCGTAGACGTCCTCGACGATGTTGCCCACGACCACCTGGTACTGGCCGTTGGCCTGGATGACCTGGATGACGCCCTTGAGGGCCTCGATCTTGGCCGTGTTGGCGCGGGACTTGTCCTTGAGTTTGAAGCGCACGCGCGTGATGCAGTGCGCGACGCTGGCGACGTTCTCGGCGCCGCCTACGTTCTCGAGTATGGATCTGGCCAGGTCGTCGTATTTTTCTGCCATTATTTTCTCCTTAGTGATATTGCCCGGGTGGTTAGCCCAGGTCGCCTCCGTTGGTGGCGATGGCCTGTTGATACCAGTAGAAGCTCTTCTTGCGCCTGCGCTCGAGCGTGCCGTTGCCCAGGTTGTCGCGGTCCACGTAGATGAAGCCGTAGCGCTTCTCCATCTCGCCGGAGCCCGCGCTCACGAGGTCGATCGGCCCCCAGGTGGTGTAGCCGAGCATCTCGACGCCGTCCTGCTCGATAGCGTCGCGCATGGCCTCGATGTGCTCGCGCAGGTAGGCGATGCGGTAGTCATCCTCGATCGTGCCGTCGGGAAGCACCTCGTCATAGGCGCCGAGGCCGTTCTCCACCACAAAGAGCGGCTTCTGGTAGCGGTCCCAGAGGTCGTTGATCGTGATGCGGAACCCCAGCGGGTCGATGACCCAGCCCCAGTCGCTCGTGCGCACGTAGGGGTTCTCTACGCCGGCGAAGGCGTTGCCCTCGGCGACGCCGCCCACGGAATCGGGATCGCCCGCGGTACAGCGCGAGGAGTAGTAGCTAAACGAGATGAAGTCGACGGTGTTCTCCGCAAGGATGCGCTCGTCCTCGGCGGTCATGCCCACGTCGATGCCCTCGCGCTCGAGCATCTTGAGCGCGTAGCCGGGGTAGTGCCCGCGTGCCTGCACGTCCACGAAGAAGAGGTCCTCCTGGTTCTTGACCTGCGCTGCACGGACGTCCTCGGGACGACAGGAGTAGGGGTAGTAGCTTCCCGCGGCGAGCATGCAGCCAACCTTGTTCTCCGGGTCGACCTCGTGGGCGATCTTGGTAGCCCAGGCGCTCGCCACGAGCTCGTTGTGCGCGGCGCGGTACTCGGCCTCGCGGGCATTCTCCCCGGGCTCGAGGACGATGCCGGCGCCCATGAAGGGACGGTGTAAGATCATGTTCATCTCGTTGAACGTGATCCACCAATGCACGAGGCCGCGGTAGCGGTTGAAGAGCACCTTCACGAGCCGCTTGTAGAGCTCGATGAGGGCGCGGTTTCGCCAGGCGCCGTACTTCTTGACGAGGTGGATGGGGCAGTCGAAGTGCGTGATGGTCACGAGGGGCTCGATCCTGTGCTCGCGGCAGCAGCGGAACACGTCCTCGTAGAAGGCGAGCCCGGCCTCGTTGGGCTCCTCCTCGTCGCCATTGGGGAAGATGCGGCTCCAGGCGATGGAGAGGCGAAAGACCTTAAAGCCCATCTCCGCGAAGAGGGCTATGTCCTCGCGGTAGTGGTGGTAGAAGTCGATGCCCGTCTGGGCCGGGTAGTAGTACCCGGGCTCAAAGTCGAGCATGCGCCTCAGGCCGCGACTTACGTCGTTGCGCTCCGACCCGTGTGGGATGACGTCGACATTGGCAAGGCCGCGGCCGCCCTCGTCATAACCTCCCTCGCATTGGTTAGCAGCGGTGGCTCCTCCCCAAAGGAACCCTTTTGGAAATGGCATGGTGCCTCCTTCTCTCTGGCGCCCCCACCTCTGCGGGGACGCTTTATAACGTCCTTGCGACCTCACGCGCCGGGCCCGTGGCCCTTTCCCTGATGCGCGCGGGCCGCCCGTGAAGGGGTGACTAGCTGACGGCTTGTCCTGCGGCGGCGCGACGTGCCTCCCGGCCTCCAAGCAGGGAGGGGACCTGTGCCAGGCACACGCCGGCGAGGATGATGGCGACGCCCAGCCACTCGACGACGCCGAGCGGCTCGCCGAGGACGATCATGGCGATGAGCAGGCCGGCGGGGAGTTCCGCGGCGGCCATGACAGTGGAGAGACCCGCGGGCAGGTGCGGAGAGCCCATGCCGAAGAGCAAGACCGGGCAGAGCATGCCAAAGAAGCCGGCGATGACGGCAAAGGGCAGGATGCCCTGGGCGAGGACGCCCGAGACGACGTAGTCCGGGCACACCGTGAGCGACATGACCACGGAGCCCGCGCACACGATGACGCCGCGCTGCTCGGACGAGCAGGGGGCCTCGACCTTGCCGGAGAGGGTGACAAAGAGGGAGCAGGACACGGCCGCCCCCAGCGCGCAGAGCAGGGCCACGGGGTCGTACCCGGTGATGCCGGTCTTGTAAACGCCACTCGCGAACACCGTCCCGAAGACGATGGCCAGGGCGGAGGCCACTTGGAGGGGCCTCGGCGGCCGGCGCGTCATGACGGTCTGCCACACGAGCCCCAGCCACGTGAACTGGAAGAGGAGCGTGAGCGCCACCGGGGCGGGCAGCACGCTCATGGCGTAGCAGTAGAGGATTGAGGTGAGGCAGGTGAGGGCTCCCAGGCCCATGAGCTTAAGGGCGAGCTTCCAGCCCACGCGCTGCCAGTGGTGCCCGAGTGCGTGCCCTGCGAGCGTGGCGAGGGCGAAGAAGAGGCAGCCGAGCCACGCTTGGCTCGCCACCACCTGTGCCGAGGTGAAGCCCGCGGCGTAGGCGAGCTTGTAGGTCGTGGCCATCGCGCCGTAGCAGGCGCCGCCCGCAAAGACCTGGAGCGCCGCCTTGGCCTGTCCCGCGCCCGTGGCTCCCGCCCCGGCGGCCTGTTGCTTGATTGTGTTTGTTCCTGCCATTAGGCTCCCTTCCGTCTGCTGTCTTGCAGACGCACGTCTCGTGCGTCTGTTCCCTGCAGTCGGAAGGTGGGCTCGTGCGGTCTTCTGGCGGTGCATGTGGCACCTGCTGCCAAGACGAAAAAAGCCACGCAACCGACTGCTCGGTTGCGTGGCAAAAAGGTGGCTAGCGCCCAGAAAAGTCCACGCGTTTTTAGACTGGGACAAAGTACTACAACAGATGAGATTCCGTCAAGAAAAACCGAGGAAAAAAGTGAGCCTCTGCCCGCCGTACCTGTGGCGGTCGTTCCCCGAACGGGGCGGTGCTGTTGGGGACTGTCTCGATCTGTAACAGTTGGGGCTAGTTTTGGTCGATGGATGTTACAGATTGAGATTGTTGAGGATGGGTGGGGGTAGCTAATTCGGACAGGGCTATTTTAAACATTGGGAAATCGAGCGTGGCAAGCGGAGGTCTTCGGGGTATAAGACGGCTAATTGTATGCCGCCTATGAAAGGAAACCTCATGCCCAGCGTTGCCGTTCTCGCCGCCGATGGCTTTGAAACTATTGAATGCCTGACCATGGTCGATGTCATGCGTCGCGGCGGCGTGCGCGCCACGCTTGTCTCGATCATGCCCACGCGCGAGGTCGTAAGCTCGTTGCAGATTCCCGTGACCTGCGATGCGCTCTTTGACGAGATCAACTTTGACGAGTACGACTGCGTCGTGCTACCTGGCGGCCTGCCCGGCGCCACCAACCTGCGTGCCGACCAGCGCGTCTGCGACGTGGTCTGCGAGTTCGCCGCCGCCAAGCACGTCGCCGCCATCTGCGCCGCCCCGTTTATCCTGGGTGAGCTCGACCTGCTCGAGGGGCGCCACGCCACGTGCTTCCCTGGCTTTGAGAAGAGCTTCCCCGAAGGCGCCTATACCGGCGAGAAGGTTACGCAAGACGGCAACATCATCACCGCCAGCGGCATGGCCCAGTCGCTCCCCTTCGCGCTTGAGCTGCTGCGCACGCTCGCCGGCGACAATGCTGTCGAGAAGGTTGCCGAGGGCATTCAGCTATGATTTTGGCCTCGCAATCACCGCGCCGCATCGAGTTGATGCGCGAGGCGGGCTATGACATTCGCATCATTCCTGCCGATATCGACGAAACGCCGTTTGATGGCGAGGCCCCGCTTACGCTCGTTGAACGCTTAGCACGCGCCAAAGCCGCCGCCGTTGCCGCCGAGCATGCCGAGCCCAATGAGCTGACGGTCGCGGCCGACACCATCGTCACCTTTGACGGCAAGATTCTGGGCAAGCCGGCAACCGAGGACGAGGCGCGTACCATGCTCCGTGAGCTTTCGGGCCGCACGCACCAGGTCGCAACCGGCGTCTGCATCGTTAAGGCAGGCGATACGGCCGCCCCACATGCCGCCGAGAGCCTGTCCTTTGTCGATGTGACCGACGTGACGTTCTACGAGCTCACCGACGAGCAGATCGAGCACTACGTCGCCTCGGGTGAGCCCATGGACAAGGCCGGCGCCTACGGCATTCAGGGCACAGGAGGACGCATGCTCGTGCATGATATATCGGGCGACTTCTATAACGTGGTGGGCCTACCCATCGCTCGCGTCGCGCGCGCGATTCAAAAGCTCTCGTAATTGCATCTGGCGCTGGGTATCCCCCAGCGCCTACAATTTTGGCGTACCGTACGGATCCCGACCGGGCACATGGCGCGGCGGAAAACCGATAGGAGTTAAACATGGATACACTGCTCGAGGCCATTGACGTCTGCGATGTCGATGGCTTTTGCTATGGCAACTATACGGACGAGGAGGCCGGCACCGGTTGCACCGTAATCGTGGCACCCGAGGGCGCCACCGGCGGCGTTGACGTTCGCGGCGGTGCTCCAGCATCGCGCGAAACCGACCTGCTGCGACCCGAGAACACCGTCGACAAGGTCCACGCCGTCTGCCTTTCGGGCGGATCGGCCTTTGGTCTGGAGGCTGCAAGCGGCGTCGCCCGCGAGCTCGAGAGCCGCGGCATCGGCCTTCCCGTCGGCCCCACGCAGGTGCCTATCGTGTGCTCCAGCTGCATCTTCGACCTCGCCTTTGGCGATCCCACCGTGCGCCCCGACATAGAGGCCGGCATCGCCGCCGTGCGCGAGGCACTCGACAACACCCCCACTATACTCGAGCAGGGCAATGTGGGCGCCGGCACCGGCGCTACCGTAGGTAAGCTCATGGGTCCCGCCACCTGCATGAAGGCCGGCCTTGGCGCTGCTGCCGTGGCGCTCGGCCCTGTCAAGGTGGGCGCTGTGGTCTCGGTCAACGCCTGCGGCAACGTCGTCGACCCGACCACGGGCGAGTGGGTAGCCGGCATGCGCGCCGCAGCCGATAGCGACCAGATCGTCGACATGGAGCTCGCCGCTTTTGCCGCCGCCGGCTCTATGCAGATGCCGCTCGACCGCACCAACACCACTATCAGCTGCATCGTCACCAACGTGAAGCTCACCAAGGCCCAGACCACCAAGGTCTCCCAGATGGCAGCAGACGCCTACGCGCACGCCATCCGTCCCACGCACACCACCAACGACGGCGACACCATCTACACCCTCGCCAGCGGCAAACTAGGCGCCCAGGCAAGCGCCGCCGTTCCCCTAGACCTGCTGGGCATGCTCGCCGTAAGGGCCCTACAGACCGCCATCGTAAACGGAGCAAAAAATGCCAAAACCTCCCACGGCATCCCCGGCGCCGCGAAGTAGCCTAACCTGAACGGTTGCCCGGTGGGGCTTGGTTATGTTTGCTGCTCTACAGTCCTGGCTCGCACGAAGAGCACATTAAGTGCTCTTCGGCTCGTGCGGAACTCGCGACAAACATAACCAAGCCCACCGGGCAACCTACTCAACTAGATCCCTTTCAGCCCAGGCCCCTGTGTACCGCGCGTCCAAGATCTTCAAATTCAGCCGTCTGACATAAAGCAAGACATAGCAGAGGACCCCTGGTCCTTAACTTGATACGAGTTCCGCACGCAAAGGAGGCGCCAGTGGCGCCTCCGTCTTGCGCAGGACTGTCCGAAGTAGCAAGTTAAGGACCAGGGGTCCCCGTTGCCCGAGCGTTTCTGTGCTAGTTGAATTTGAAGATCTTTGAGGCAAGATGGTATAGGCCGAGTGTGGTTTTGTCTCCGGCCCGTCCATGCAGGTTGGTAAAGAATCCGACTACGCCGTAGCGAGCGCGACGATACATGCGCTCGTCGTACTCCTTCAGGTCCTTCCACAGCGTCTTCAGGCGCTCATCGGCACAATCTTCCTCGGAAAGCTTCGTAAGCACCGAGCAGATTGCCATCATCATGGTGAAGTAGCCCATCATGTACGAACGCAGACGCGAGGACTCAACGTCCTGGTACAGGTGGAACGATTCCATCATGATGCGCGTTACGCGGAACTGCTGGCCCAGGCGCTTGACCATCGTGGCCTCGTTGACGCTCTGGCCCTCGCGACCGATAAAGTAGCGATAGAGGTCGATGTCGGCGTAGTACATGGTCTTGCAGCGCGGCAGCGGTACGTATGCGTAGATATTATCCACGTAGAACGTGTGCGCCGGCATAGGCAGATTGGACTCACGCAGTACGTCGGTGCGATAGCACAGGCTGTGCATGAGCAGGTTCTGATCGGGACGGAAGTGTCCGATCTGGTCCCAAGAGAAAATCTTTTTGCGCGGAAGGGCAAACTTGTAGCCAATAGCGGTATGCGTGCCCTCGTAAACCTTCTCGTACACGTAGTTCGAGATAAACAGGTCGACGCGCTGGTCGCGCTCCTCAAAGCCACGCAGAATCGACAGCATGGTCGAAAGCGCCGCACCGTCGAGCCAGTCGTCCGAGTCAACGACCTTATAGTACGTACCATGCGCCTCGCGCAGGCCCGAGAGGACGGCGATACCGTGGCCGCCATTCTCCTGGTGCACCGCGCGGATGATTCCAGGATAACGGGCCTCCCACTCGTCGGCCTTGGCGGCCGTCTCGTCCTTGGAGCCGTCGTCCACCACGATAATCTCGATATCGGTGGCGTAATTGCTCCCCTCCAAGATGGAGGTGATGCAATGGTCCATATCCTTGGCGGCGTTATACGAGGGAATACCGAATGTTATGACTTTATGCATGGCAGGCGATAATCTCATCCGAAAGATCGAGGGCAGAATTGGTCACGGCGTCCATATCGTAGTAACGATACTCGGCCAGACGACCCACTGGGTGGAAGTTCGTCAGGTTCTGGACGCGCTCAAGGTAGCGCTCGTAGAGCTCGCGGTTCTCGGGCTCCAGGATGGCGTAGTACGGCGTCTCGCCCGAGCCGGGCGTATAGGCCTTGGAGTACTCCTTCATGATGGTGGTCTTGCCGGGCAGGACCTGACCAGTCATGTTCTTGAACTCGGTAATGCGCGTATAGTCCTCGCTCGTGGTGTAGTTGACGGTGCCCACGGGCTGGAACTGATCCATATCGAACGTCTCGAACTTCATATCGAGCGTGCGGTACGGCAGCGCGCCCAGGTCGAGGTTGAACAGCTCGTCGAGCGGACCGGTGTAGACGATCTCGCCACCATAGACCTTGCCGTCGATCTTGACGGTGGTCTCGTCGATTTCAAAGAGGTCACGGGCGTCTACGTCACAGAACACGTCGATCAGATCGTGATCGAGCATATGCTCGAACAGCGCGGTATAGCCGTCCTGCGGCATGCCCTGGAAAGGAGCCTGCGGGAAGTAGCGATCGTCATCGCCCACAAAGACGGGAACGCGGCCGGTGATCGAGGGGTCGATCTGGTCGGGCGTCTGGCCCCACTGCTTCATGGTGTAATGCAAAAAGACGTTCTCATAGACATAATCGGCGACCTCGGCAAGATCCGGGTCGTTCTTCTTGCGCAGCTCCATAATGGGCACCTTGACGTCCTTGCCAAAGGTCTCCACGAGCTTCTGATACAGCTCCTCGCCGCGCTCATCGCCAAAGGCGAGCTTGAGGCTCGCATGGTTAAAGGGCACGGGCATAAGGGTGCCGTTGATGTTGGCGAGCACCTTGTGCTGGTAGTCCGTCCACTTGGTAAAGCGCGACAGGAAGTTATGGACGCGCTCGTTAAAAGTGTGATAGATGTGCGGACCGTACTCGTGGACCAGGATTCCGGCCTCGTCAGTGCAGTCGTAGGCATTACCCGCGATGTGGCCGCGACGCTCCAAAACGGCAACACGATAGCCGATAGTTTCGGCAAGACGGCGGGCGCAAACGGCACCGGCATAACCGGCGCCGACAACGATCATGTCATACGCACCGGCATTAAAGCCTTCAGGCAGGCCTGAGGTAATCTGCATCGATACTCCTTGTCAAAAGCCACACGCTTTTTAACTGGGCTTTTTCTCGAACATACGTCGAGACATATTTATCAGAGCGATTATAGCGCTAATGCGTCCTATAATGAGCTTGCCACACAAGGAAAGCTCAAGCACCGCGGCGTACATAATTGTAAGGTAAACCCGCTAGCAGCGGGTTTATTCGTGTACAGCCGAGGGCCTGGAGCTTAGCGAAACGCTTGTAAGGAGTATCATGAGCGATTTCCTAAACCGTATGAAGTCTGCCGCCAAGGCCGACCTTAAGACCATCGTCCTGCCCGAGGGCGAGGATCCGCGTACCATCGTCGCGGCCAACAAAATCATCGAGGAGGGCCTGGCCAACATCGTCATCCTGGGCGATCCCAACGAGATCAACGTCCCCGGCGCCACCGTCATCGATCCGCGCAACGCCGAGAAGCACGAGGAGTACGCGCAGAAGTTTGCCGAGCTCCGCGCCAAGAAGGGCGTTACCATCGAACAGGCTCGCGCCCAGGTGATGGACGCTACCTACTTTGGCACCATGATGGTCAAGATGGGCGACGCCGACGGCCTGGTCTCCGGCGCCTGTCACTCCACCGCCGACACCCTGCGCCCCGCGCTGCAGATCCTCAAGACCGCTCCGGGCACCAAGCTGGTCTCGGCCTTCTTCGTGATGTGCACCGACACCCCGCAGTTCGGTACCGACGGCACGCTGATCTTCGCCGACTGCGGCCTCAATATCAACCCGTCCTCCGACGAGCTCTCCGAGATCGCCATCGCCTCGGCCCACTCCTGGTCCACCTTTATGGGCAATGTTGAGCCGCACGTGGCCATGCTCTCCTACTCCACCATGGGCTCCGCCGGTGGCGAGGTCGCCAAGAAGGTCCAGGAGGCCGTGAAGTTCTGCAAGGAGAAGGCTCCCGAGCTCGCCATCGACGGCGACCTGCAGCTCGATGCCGCTATCGTCCCCACCGTCGCCCAGCTCAAGGCTCCCGGCTCCTCTGTCGCCGGTAAGGCCAACGTGCTCGTGTTCCCCGACCTCGAGGCCGGCAACATCGGCTACAAGCTGGTTCAGCGCTTCGCTGGTGCCGACGCCTACGGCCCCATCCTGCAGGGCATCGCCAAGCCGGTTAACGACCTTTCGCGCGGCTGTTCTGCCGACGACATCGTGGGTGTCGTAGCCATCACCGCCGTCCAGGCTCAGATGGCTGAGTAGCGGACGCACTCGCCCGAAGGCCGTACGGGCTAACCCCTGAAAACGTCCTCGACCAATGAAACGCCCCCGTTCTGCTCCTTCGGAGCTACGAACGGGGGCGTTTCTGGTCTGCGGAATGTTTTCAGGGGTTAGCCCGTACGGCCTTCTACTGCCACGAAGCATTCAGAGCATCTGGAGTGGACGGCGGCTTGGCTACGAGCTGGGGCTGAGGATCTGAATGGATGGGTGTCGTTGCTGGGAGCGCTGGCGTTACTGGTGGTGATCACTTTGGGACTGGAATTTCCGCCTGCTAGCAAAAAGGCCTCCTGAGCTGCTGCTCAGGAGGCCTTTCGTTCAATCGCAAGCGAACGCACTAGTTATTCGCGGTCAAACGCTCGACGTCGTGGGCGATCATGTATTCCTCGTCGGTGGGGATGACCATGACCGTGACGGAAGAGCCGGCGGCGCTGATGACCTGCGGGCCGTTACCCACGGCCTCGCGGTTCTTGTTGTTGTCGATGCGCACGCCCAGCCACTCGAAGCAGTCGCAGAAAGCCTTGCGGATCGACCAGTCGTTCTCGCCAATGCCGGCGGTAAAGGTAATGGTGTCCACGCCCGCCATGGAGGCAATCATGGAGCCGGCCTGCTGCATGGCCTTGTAGGCGAACATATCGAAGGCGAGCAGGCAGCGCTCGTCGCCCTCGGAGGCGCGCGTGCGGATGTCACGGGCGTCGTTGGAGATGCCCGAGATGGCAAGCAGACCAGACTGCTTGTTCATCATGTCATCGACTTCCTGGTAGCTGTAGCCGCCCTCGCGCTGCAGGTAGCACACGGTAGCCGGGTCAATGGAACCACAACGGGTGCCCATCATCAGGCCGTCGAGCGGCGTGAGGCCCATCGTGGTATCGCGGCATACACCGTCCTCAATGGCGGCGAGTGAAGCGCCGTTGCCCAGATGACACGAAAGCAGACGGTGGCAGCGCGAACCCAGGATCTCCTTGGCCATCATCCACTCGTAGCGGTGGCTCGTACCGTGGGCGCCGTACTTGCGCACGTGGTACTTGTTACACACGTCCTTGGGCAGGGCGTAGGTGTAGGCGACCTCGGGCATAGTCATGTGGAACGAGGTGTCGAAGACGGCCACGTTGGGCAGCTCCGGATACTTCTCGCGACAATACTCGATTGCCGCTGCCTCGCCGTAGTTGTGCAGCGGGGCAAGCGGTGCCACCTCGAGAATCTTAGCCATGACCTCATCGTCGACGACCGCGGAATCGTCAAAGTACCAGCCACCCTGAACAATACGATGCCCAATGCCATCGATCGTAAAGTCGGTCTTCTCGAGCTCCTCGAGCACACGTGCGATAGCCGAACGGTGGTCCGGGAAGGGGACCTCCTCGGTTTGCTTAGCGCCACCGTTCTCGGAGTGGCCAAAGATGCCCATGTCCGAACCGATACGTTCGCAGTTGCCCTTGGCGAAAACCTCGCGGGTATCGGTATCCAAAAGCTGATATTTAAGGCTTGAGCTACCGGCGTTGACAACAAGTACGTTCATGAGACTCCTTTGCAGTGCGATACGGTCGGCGCAGACCCCTTAAGGCGGCCGCATGTTAATAAGAAGTTATCACAACTTAATAAATTACTATCAGGCATATCGCCCAACGAGCACAAAAGAGGGGCCGAACGGCGCTCGGTCGTCCAGCCCCTCCCCTTTTGCAATTACTTGCCGTTGACGATGCGCTCGACGTCGGAAGCGATCATGAACTCCTCGTCCGTGGGGATAACGAAAATCTTAACCTTGGAATCCTTGGCAGACAGGCACCATGCGCCGTCACCACGCAGGGCGTTGCGGGCATGATCCATCTTGACACCCATAAAGGCCAGGCGGTCGGCCACGCCGGCGCGGACGGCAGGAGCGTGCTCACCGATGCCGGCAGTGAAGACCAGGGTGTCCATACCGCACATGGAGGTGGCCATCTCGGCAGCCTTGGCGGCAATCTTGTAGACGAACATATCGAAGGCAAGCTGGGCCTCGGGGTCACCGGCAGCGGCGAGCTCCTCGACGTTGCGGCAGTCGTTGGTCTTGCCGCCGGTCACAGCCAAAAGGCCGGACTTCTTGTTCATCATCTCGTCGACCTCGTCGAAGGTGTAGCCGCCCTCGCGCTGCAGGTAGCACACGGTAGCCGGGTCGATGGAGCCGCAGCGGGTGCCCATCATAACGCCGTCGAGCGGCGTCAAGCCCATGGTGGTGTCCATGCACTTGCCGTCCTCGATGGCGCACAGGGAAGCGCCGGAGCCGATATGGCACACGACGACCTTGCGGGCCTCGCCGTTGGTCATCTCGGCGACCTTCTTGGAGATGTAACGGTAGCTGGTGCCGTGGGCGCCGTACTTACGGATGTGCAGCTTGTCGCAGACGTCCTTGGGCAGGGCGTAAGTCTTGGCGACCTCGGGCATGTTGAAGTGGAAAGCGGTGTCGTAAACCGTAACGTTGGGCAGGTCGGGATACTGCTCCAGGCAGTACTCGATAACGTTGGCCTCGGGGTTGTTGTGCAGCGGGGCGAGCGGAGCGACCTCGCGGATCTTGGCGAGGACATCCTCGTCGACGAGGGAGGAATCGCCAAAGTACCAACCACCCTGAACGATACGGTGGCCGATACCCTCAATCTTGACGCCGTTGGCCTCGAGGTCCTTCAGGACAACCTCGATGGCGACCTTGTGGTCGGGGAACTCGATGTTCTCGGTCACCTTCTTGGAGCCGTTGGCAGCATGGGTGAAAGTGCCGCCGGTAAAGCAGACGCGCTCGCAGGAGCCCTTTGCGGACACCTTATGGGACTTGGTATCGATGACCTGATACTTAAGGGTCGAAGATCCTGCGTTGACGACCAGAACGTTCATGTGTCTCCCTACTAACAGGCGGTGTGGCGCCGCCAGGTTACATACGCTCCAATAATAAACCCAAACGCCCTCGCGCTCGGGTTTATTGCGTTGATATATAAGTTATCGGTGTCTAAATACCCATGTCCTTTGACTTGTAAGACGAAATAGCGCGGGGATATACACAAGGGAAGAAATCCCGAGCGCGACAAGCAATATGACTCGAATGCCCGCGATGCTGCTCAACACAGCATTGAACAGATAGAAAAGGATGGCGCCCACCGCCACCATCTGGCTTTGAACCGAAATCAGTGAACAGCGCATCGAAGAATCGGCTGCCTTTTGAAAAATTGAGTATTTAATTGGAGCAAATAACGAGTACGCAACCGTCTGCAGCACATAGAACACGGGCAGCAAATTAGCCGGAGTAAGGGGAATCAAAAACAAAGCTGTCAGGAAAAGGCGCACGATGACGCAAATACGCGCAAAGCGGCCCTTGTCGACATGAGCAATCGCACAGGGCACAATAAGTCCCATGGAGGCCGAGGCAAGGAGCTGGACCGCAATGGTCACACCCGAAGCGACGGCATTCATTCCGCGACCCGCAAGTAGCAGTGAGAAAAAGTCTTCCAGGGCGACAAAAGCAAATGCCTGAGAACAGTCCATGATGAACGCTGAACGAAGAATGCCATTACCCGCAATAGCGGCACCGATCATCTTCGGGCTAATCCCATGTTCAGGTGTCGTCGCAGTACCCCCTCTTCGCATCTCAGGAATGCAGACAACGACAACCAACGTCAACACCATTGCGATGATATCTGCCGAAAGACCAATGAGATATGCACCGACGGACGAAATGAAACCGCCCACGCAAGCGGAGATGGCATAAGAGGCATAGAAAACAAATCGCTCAACGACATTAAGTCTTACGAGCTGGTCCTGAGAGACGCTGTCAATGTAAATCGCTTCGATGGATCCGCTCACACACGCAACGGCAAAACCTTTAAGAGCAAACGCACCGATTAAAAGCAGAGGAGATCGGACGAGAAGCAGGGCGGCGTAGTATCCAAGCATTCCCACGACGCCAACGAGACCGCTCACTTTTCGTCCAAACCTGTCAGCAATATAACCAGTAGGAACCTCAAGAATGAACTTGCTCACTTGGTATGCAATCATCATGCTAGAAATCGCCACCATCGAAAATCCGACGAATTCAAGGTAAACCGTCAGAAAAAACAAAATGGTGCTGAAGATCGACAGAAAAACGAACGTCATATAAAGCAAAGCCGTACGGTTTTTCATGCTCCGCCCTCCAAGAGTCAGCAATCTAAATCGGAATCTTGGAAAAGCATGAGGGCAAAGCTGTCAGCTATGTGTTACAAGGCGTCAATAATCACTTGATGCCTCGAAGCCAATTAATCTCACAAAGCAAGATGACGCAATAGGTGCAGAAAAACCGTCTGGTGTCGATCGGTCCAGGCATTTTGTCGATAGCAAAAGTAGATGGGCAAGGCTACGTCATGCGAGCCTTCGATGGAGCACTCGCTCACCTCCAATCCATTAGATGCGAGAGAAGAGCCAGAAAAACTCAATATCAATCCCCCGGCTTGAAGAAACTCAGCCTGCGCCTTGTTTCCGTATTCGACATCGCGGAAGCGGAAATTAACCAGCTGGGCTTCAGGGCATTGATTGATTGCATTGAGACAGGGTGACAAATTAATGGGAACAGCGAGTCTGCCGCCCAGTAACTCACGAACGGTCATAGCACTCACAGATTGATGACCCGCCGGGCTCGAAAGTACCTTGAGCTCCTTTTCACCCAAGTATTTCGAAGAAAGGACACCGTCCCTTGGTTCCTCAAATGAAATGGCCGCATCCGAAATGCCAAGCACGAGTGATTCAAAGCATGTAGCCGTTGGCTGATGCCACACATCAAGGTGAATCTGAGGGTGCGAGCTTTCAAACGAGTCGTACCAGTTTTCGGAAAAAAGACGCCCCCGCCCGTGAAGGCAGGGGGCGTAAAGACGGAAGTGGCCGTCGGGCGAAACGCCGCCGTCCCTCGATTGAGCGTACTTTTTGAGATCGTCGACTTGTGCCAGAATCATACGTGCGCGACGTGCGAACTCTCTGCCCGCCGGAGACAAAACAGCCTCCCCCGCCGATCGGTCGAGCAAAACAATCTGATACTCAGATTCCAACTTTTTGATTGCCGACGAAACGGCCTGCGGACTCACATGAACGGCGCGAGCTGCTTTGCGCACACCGCCATAGTTCGCTACCGCTTGAAGGTATTCGAGTTGAGAAAGCTGCATAGATTACTCCAAAGGCAGCCAAGTCGACGGGCTACGCGCCCTCAGATGAGGTTCTCGCCCAGGTTTTTGCCGCCGAGGACGTGCATATGGAAGTGCATGACGGTCTGGCCGGCGTTGACACCCTTGTTGGAAATGACGCGGAAACCGTCCTCCAGACCCTTGGCCTTGGCGACCTCCTGGATGGCGTGAGCCATGGCGCCCATGGTCTTGGCGGGTACGTTGTCGGCGATGTCGCTGTAGTGCTTCTTAGGGATCACGAGCGTGTGGACCGGCGCCTGCGGGTTGAGGTCGTCGAAGGCGATGACCTGGTCGTCCTCATAGACAACGGTCGAGGGGATCTCGTGGTTGGCAATTTTACAGAAGATGCAATCGCACATAGCTGGTTCCTTTCTTACAGACCAAGGTAATTATATTTGGTCGAGATGCTTAGAACGAAAGGTTATCATCGGTGTTGGCGGCCTCGCCGTCGGCGAGCACGTCGTTGCCGTCGACGTCCTTAAGGAGCACCGAGACCTTCTGCTCGGCATCGGACAGGCGGGTGCGCAGGCTTTTGAGGAGCTCGACGCCGCGGGTGTAGCTCTCGAGCGACTCCTCAAGCTCCATATCGCCCGACTCCAGGCTGCGGATGATGAGCTCCAGCTCCTGCGAGGCCTGCTTGTACGTAAGCTGCTCGACCGGGGTCTTCTCTGCCATATCTGTTTCCTTTCCTAAGGGTCTATCACTGCGAAACGCGGTCTACTCGACCGTATCGACCGTTGCTGCCACGTTGCCGTCTGCCATGTGCACGCGAATGGCGTCGCCAGGCTTAAAGGTCTTGGCACTCGTAGCCACACCATCATCGCTGTACGCGATGGAATAGCCGCGAGCAAGCACTTTGAGCGGCGACAGGGCATCGAGCGACGCTGCCGCACGGCTCAGGTCGGACGCTGGCTTGCTGAGCATCGTGCGTCCTTGATGCTCTAGGCGGGAACTCGCAAGCGTGAGCACATGGCGCTTACCATCGAGCCCCGAGGTGCTTGTAATCAGACGCTCGGGCAAGCGCTCAAAGTTGGAGCGGAATGTCCCGACCGAGCGTACTATGGCGCCCGACAGGCGATCGGCAGTCAGCGCAAGCTCCGATTCGCGACGCTCGACCATAAATGTGGGGTCGTTGAGGCACGGGCGACACGCAGCGGCATCGAGCGCATCACCCAAGCGAGCCGTATAGGTATCCCAGGCACGGCGACCGCGCTGATCGAGCATCTCCAGGTCAACCTGGGCCGACCCAATCATCGATGCCATCGCGGCACCCAGACGCTGATGGCGCGCCTCGAGCACATCGGCCAACTCCGTCATAGCCGGCGCCACCGATTCTGCCGCCGCCGTGGGCGTGGAGGCGCGTCGGTCGCTCACCATGTCGCAAATCGAGGTATCGGGCTCATGGCCAATGCCGGTCACCACGGGCACAGGACAAGCCGCCACCGCGCGGGCAAGCTCCTCGTCATTAAAGGTCATGAGGTCCTCAAAGGAGCCGCCGCCGCGCACCAGCAAAATACAGTCGGGCGCCGGCGTAATGGAAGCGGCGCGACGCAAGCCATCAATGAGCTCGGCCGGCGCACCCTCGCCTTGAACCTTGGCGCCCACGCAGACAAGCTCGACGAGCGGGTTGCGACGGCGCAGCGTACGCTTGACGTCGTCGATTACCGCACCCGAAAGCGAGGTGACGACTGCCACACGCGAGCAAAACACCGGAATGCGACGTTTGCGTGCCTCGTCCATCAGGCCCTCGCGACGCAGCTTTTCGGCCAACTGAGCCACCTGCTGACGCAGCAGGCCCTCCCCCGCCAGCGAGAACGAGCGGGCAACGAAGCTCATGCGACCCGTAGGCTTGTAGAGATTGAAGCTGCCCTTAAAGCTCACCTGCATGCCATCACGCAGATCGAAGGTACGCTTAAGGTAGGCGCCCTTCCAGATGATGCAGTCGACGGCCGCCGAGTCGTCCTTGATTTGGAAGTAGCAGTGGCCGCTTCGGGCATTGGGACCGCGGAAACCCGTGACCTCACCCAAAACGCTCAGCTGCGGAATGGCATCGAGCGCGCTGGCGGCGATCTCCACCGCTTGGCTCACGCTGAGCTCTTTGCGCTCCTGCTCGTCCGATCCGTCGAACTCGGCGGAAACGGTATTGCCGGTCAGATTCCAGCCTGCCACGCAGCCCCCTTTCGTCATCGTGCACATGGGCTCCGGCCCTGCGCTAATTCAAGTCCAACACATAGTACAGCGCCGCGGGGACACAAATCCCCACGGCGCCCAGCGACCCAATTTGTTATCGGTTGGAGTTTCTGTTGTAACGAGCCATAAGGTAGAGCAGCTGAATGATCGAAGTGAGCGCTGCGGCAACATAGGTAAGCGCAGCGGCCGTCAGCACCTTCTTGGCACCGTTGACCTGCTTGGAGCTCATACCCGACTGCTCAATATACGCCACGGCGCGCCGACTGGCATCAATCTCAACCGGCAGCGTAACCAGCTGGAACAGCACGCTAAACGAGAAGAAGATCAGTGCGAGGGTCGTGAGTCCCGCGATGTTCATAAACAGGCCCATGAGCAGCACGATGGTCCAAGTGTTCTGGGTAAAGTTGACGACCGGCACGAGGGCGGTGCGTACCTTCATCATGGCATAACCACTTTGACGCTGAGCGGCGTGACCCGCCTCGTGACAAGCGACAGCAACGCTTGCGACCGAGCCGCCCGAACGGTTGGAATCCGACAGATACAGATTGTTGTCCTGCGGGTTGTAGTGGTCGGTAAGCTCACCAGCGACCCCCTTGATACCCACGGCATTGCAGCCGTTGGCGTCGAGCATGCGGCGAGCGACCGTGGCGCCCGTGTCGCCGTCCGAGCGAACCTTGGACCACGTCTTGTACGTCGAATTGATATAGCTCTGCGCGGCAAGGCCAAGCACTGTGCAGACAAGAACAACCAGCAGGTACAGCGGGTCGATGCCAAAGCCGTATCCATAGTAGTAGGGCATACGAATTCCTCCGAATCGAGTTACACATTGGAGGCATTTTACCCACTCGTCCAGCCAACTAGGCTTCCCTATAACAACTCAATCTTTCCGTCCTTCACCGTCAGCCCCATATTGCCGGAAAGCAGATCGTCCAGACGCGAGCCCACAAGCTCAAAACGCCAGCCTTCGCGCAGGGGACTCTGCTCGGGATGCTCAATGTAGTCGGCCAGGTCATCGCGCGAGGCAATAACCGAGGTCGCCACTCCCGAGCGTTCGGCAACCAGGCGGATGAGCGCATACATAAGGTCCGTCACGCTCTCCAGCTCCGGCGAGATCTGACGGTGCCCGCGCACCATGAGCGGCAGGCGATCGTGCGGGCAGCTCGCGCCGCGCTTGATGGCCATGAGTGCGCCGTCCACATCGCGCTCCCCCAGCTGATCGGTACCGCGAATGCTACGGAACTCCTCAACGCGCACGGGATTGCGCTTAACGAGCGCCAGCAGCGTGTCGTCGGACATGACCCACTTGCGCGGGATGTTACGGCGCTCGGCGCGGTCCTCGCGCCAGGCGGCGAGCTCGCGCGCGATGCCCAACTGGTGACGGCTGCACGAATTGATGCGTTTGACCTTACGGAACGCCTCGTGGCGATCGGCGCGATAGTGCGACTCGTCGGCCAGCGGGCGCAACTCGTCGAGCACCCAGTCCACACGGCCCAGCTCGCGCAGGCGACTCATCATCTCGGTATAGGCGACGATCAAGTACTTGACGTCATCGATCGCGTACTCAATCTGCTTATCGGTCAGCGGGCGGCGCGACCAATCGGTCAGTGACTCGGTTTTGGGCAATGAGACGCCGCAGAACGTCTGCACGAGCGCGCCGTAGGAAATCTGCTGGCGCTCGCCCAAGAAGGCGGCGGCCACCTGCGTGTCAAAAATGGGACGCGGCAGCACGCCCACGGTATGGAGCATAACCTCCATGTCCTGCGAGCAGGCATGGAAGACCTTGATCACGCTCTCGTCGGCCATAAGCTCGGCAAGCGGCGACAGGTCGTCGATCACCAGCGGATCGACAGCGACACTCTCGGCGGGGGTGGCAATCTGGACCAGGCACAGGCGCGGATGAAACGTGCGCTCGCGCAAAAACTCGGTGTCGACGGCGATCGCGTCGAACTCGCGGGCGCGCTGGCAAAAGTCGACCAGAGCCTGATGTGTGGAAATGTACATATCAACCCATCGAATAAGGTTAGGCCCGAAAAACACGGGTAGGATATCGGCATTGCCCTACAACTATACTCGGTTAGTCACAGAACGGGAACGTAAGTATGCGCTGCCTTATCATCCACAATCCGGCATCGGGTCCCAGCTCAGATGAAATCTACGCATTCACGCACGCCCTTGCACAGGGCGGCGACGAAGTCGTGATGCGCTTTATCGGCGATGGCATGGAGCCCGAGGACGCCGTGGCAGACGTTCGCGAGTTCGACCGCGTGGTCGTCTCGGGCGGCGACGGCACCGTCTCCAACGTGCTCGACCAGATGCGCGGCTGCGGCGTCCCCACGCTCGTCTTCCCCTCCGGCACGGCCTGCCTGTTCTTTAACAACATCGGCAATGCCCCCGAGGCAGCGGCGCTTGCCAAGGCATGTCGCGCCGGCCGCACGGTCAAAGTAGACATGGGCGAGCTCTTTTGGCTCGACGAGAACGGCAACGAAAAGCGCCATGGCTTTATCATCATCGCCGGTTCGGGCTTTGACGCCGAGATCATGATGAAGGCCGCCCCCACCAAAAACGACATCGGCGAGATCGCCTACTTCCTCTCCGCTCTCGCCACGCCCAACCCCACGGTGGCGCACTTTACCATTGAGCATGATGGCATTGTTGAGGAGCTCGACGGCATCTGCTGCATGGCGGGCAACACGTCTGTCATCCAAAACGACATCAACCTGTTCCCCAACTGCCGTATGAACGACGGCATGGTCGACATCGTCGTTATTGAGCCCGTGCGCACGGTGCAGTTGCTCCCCACGGTAATCACCGCCGCGCTCGACCCCGCCGGCAAGGTACTCGGCCGCCCGCAGTTTAAGATCATCCAGACCAAAGAAGCCAAGATTACCTGCACGCCATCGCTCGGTATGCAGTTTGATGGCGAGATCATTTCCAGCAACTCCGGCGTCTTTGGCGCCCGCGCGCTACCGCAATGCCTTGATATCATCGTCGACGAATTCTCGCCGCTCGGAAAATAGGAGGACCCCCGTGAACGACAACCCCATCCTTGGCTTTATCGTCATCGTTTTGGCCATGCTCGTCGGCTATGCCATTAACGTGATTCACCGTCGAAAGAAGTAGCCATTACTCTTAGACGGCCCGTGCAGCCCGGACCCCTCGCCGGCATGAAACCACATGCCGGCGAGGGGTCCGCTTTTTTCTTGACGCTTTATTTAGCTACATTTTTCGCTGGCGTTATACAAATTGATTTCCCACTAAATGAGTTCAATTTACCGTTAATCGCATATTTCGCTACGCTTATCGAGTAAATAACTTTCATGAATGTATATTGTTTCGAATTCGTTACGCTTGGGGAGAGTATTTATTGGCTGAAGCCCTCTGGAGACAGAGGGCTTTCGCACGCTGGGAGGGAACATGAGTAAAACTCATCCCGTCAACGCGCTCAAGAAGCTTGGCATAGGCCTTGCATTTGGAGCTGCAACCATCATGTCCATGCCGACATCTGCGCTCGCCTGCACGCAGATGTACATGGGCAACAAGCTGACGGCCGACGGTGACACGTACTATGGCCGCGCCGAGGACTTCGATAAGCGCTACCTCAAGCACTTTGGCATTGAGCCTTCTCACGGCCCGGGGCATACGTACGGCTCGGACGAGTCCGCATTCATGTATACCTCGACCAAGACCACGTATCGCTACACCTATGTACGCGACCATCCCTCCCAGTGGCACGGGCGCTATGATGCCTACTCTGAGGCAGGCATCAATGAGAAGGGCGTGTCCTGCTCCGCAACGCTGACCACCGGCATGAATGCTGATGCTGAGGCAGCAGACCCCCTGACCAAAACCGGTATTGGCGAGTACAGCTACGGCAGCGTTATCTTAGGTGAAAGCGCCAATGCACGTGAGGGCGTCGAGCTCCTCGGCAAGATCATCGACGAGCAGGGCGCCTGCGGCAACGATCAGATTATCATCGCCGACAGCAACGAGACTTGGCTGTTTGCCGCACTTTCCGGCCACCAGTGGATCGCCATGAGGCTCACTGACGATATCGCCTCGCTCAACCCCAACATCGGCAACCTCAACTACAAGGTTGACCTCACCGACACCGCGAACTGTCTCCACTCTGCGACCATCGAGTCCATGCCTAAGGAGAATGGCTTCGCCAAGTACTTCGATGACGGTCAATTTGACGTTGCCCAGACCTACGGCGAGGCAATTAGCGAAAAGGCCATGCATTCTTGGGCCCGTTATGTCCAGGGTCGCGCCTACTTCGGTGTGCCGCTCACCGAGGGCACCGACTACGAGATCGTCAAGGACGAGCGCGAAGATGCTCGTGCCACGACCGGCGCCCTGGTTAGCAAGGCGCAGCCGCTGTTCTTCCAGCCCGGCAAGTCCGACTGGAACACCTTTGAGATGATCCGCGCGTTTGGCAACCGCGGCGAGAAGGTCCCGGGCCTCAACGCCAACACCGACGGCGCCTACGCCATTGGTACCGAGACCAACACCGAGGTCAATCTCTTCCAGATCCGTCAGGGCATGGACCCCGAGATCGCGACCATCCAGTGGGAGATGCTCTCCCGCGCCGCCTACTCCGTCGCCATCCCCTACTACTCCGCACTGCTCACCGAGGTTAGCCCGTACTACAGCGACCAGACCGTCTCCTTCGATCACTGCGAAGAGGAGGACATCGTGAAAAACGAGGAGCCCGAGAACTCCATCAACTATGTCCTCATGGACATCAGCTCCCTGTGCTTCGAGCACCGTGAGCAGCTCGGCACCGGCGTTCGCGCCTACCTCGACGCTCTCCAGAACGAGCTCATCGAGCAGAACCTCGAGGTCGACAAGGCCATGCTCGCCGAGACCACCACTGAGGGCCGCACCGCCCTGGCCAACAAGGCCGGCAACGCTGCCACCAAGAACACCTATGTCAAGTGCAAGGCCCTGCTTCAGGAGATGCGCGCTTATCTGAAGGCTGAGGACTTCAGCAAGCCCTTCACCCCGAGCGACCTGAACACCGAGACCAACGGCCTCAAGGTGTCCATCACCTACGCCAAGGACGCCCTCGCTGCCGAGCAGCCCGGTACCCCCGACAAGCCCACCAAGCCGAGCACCACGACCACGGTGACCACCAACAAGACGAACACCAAGGGCAACCTGCCCACCACCGGTGACCGTTTTGATGGCCGCATGGTGGCTGCGTTCGCCGCTGCCGGCGTCGTCGTCATCTCCGCAGGCGGTTACTTCCTCTACCGTCGCAATAAGGAGTAACGTCTTAGCTGAGCGGGCGAGGCAGCCATGGCAGCCTCGCCCGCTTAGCCCGCTCTTTTGACCGACGGGAAACCCGCCTGAAATCTTTTTAAAAAAGATTTCCCCGCACACACTTCGCTGTGCTATAGTGCAGCGCAACAGCAATCAGGTGCTACCGCGCCACGGCATCACGAAAGGAGCCACCAACATGAAGAACACGATGAAGTCTCTCAACAACTGGTGGTGGCGTGATGCGAATACGATCGGTCGACAGTGAGTCCCTCACGCCTGTTTTTGCGCTCTAGGTGATTGGAAGGCCTCCGGTTTCGACCGGGGGCCTTTTTCTATCTCGAGCCCGATCGCATTCGCATCACGCGCCTCCGCTTTTCTCTTGCAATCCCCTTCCGAAAGGATTTTCACCATGTCTCAGAACACCACCGCCACCCAGCCCCGCACCGTCCATACCGCCGATCGCGGCAAACTCGATGTCCGCGCCCTCGTCCTGCTCGCCATCCTGCTCGCCGCCGGCTTCATCCTCAACTTCACCGTCGGCAAGGCAATCTCGGGCATCTCGGGCGGCATGATCAGCCCCGAGTTCATCATCTCGGCCTTCTGCCTCACCATCCTGGTCGTTCGCCCCAACATCGGCCAGGCGCTCGTCATTGGCCTCATCTCGGCTGCTGTGATCCAGATCACCACCACTTCGCCGTTCGTCGATTTTGCCGCCGAGGGCATCGCCGCCATGCTCATGGCCGGCATCGTCAACGCCGCCGGCAAGAACGGTCAGGTCAAGCCCGCCATCGCCATTGTCGCAACCTTCCTGACCACCTTTGTCTCCGGCGCCATCTTCATGGTCATCAAGATGGCCATGCTCGGCGTGGTCGGCGAGCTCGCCGCCGCCATGTTGCCCGTCGTCGCCATGACCGCCGTCTTTAACGCCATTCTGGTCGGCGCCCTCTACCTGCCCATTCAGAAGGCCCTGAAGCTCAACTAACCTGCTCGGCTTTACGAGCCACCCCATCTTGGCGTTCATTCGTCGCTCGCGTACCCAAGTACGCTTCGCTCCTCTTTCGCGCCAACCTGGGGCCCCTCGTAAAGCCGTCTCCGTGCTCCACCGGCAAAGACTGTCCCAAACAGTTAACTCTTGGGGACGTTCTTAAACGACTAGTCATGTAAGAACGTCCCCAATGACTATGAAAGGTATCCATGGAAACGATCATCAACGTCGACGATGTCTCGTTCTCCTATGGCACGCAGACCGAGCGGGCGCTCAGCCACATCTCGCTCAGCGTGAACAAGGGAGATTTCATCGGCATCATCGGGCCCTCGGGCGCCGGCAAGTCCACGCTTGCCGCCTGCCTGTCGGGTGCCGTGCCCCACCACTACACCGGCACGTTCTTTGGGTCCGTCATGGTTGACGGCCACGACACCTGCGAAGCCTCGCTCACCGACGTGTCGCAAATCGTCGGCAGCGTGCTGCAGGATATCGACACGCAGATGGTCGCCTCGGTCGTCGAGGACGAGATGCTCTTTGGCCTCGAGAACTTTGGCATTCCCCACGACCAGATCGAGCAGCGCGTGAGCGAAACGCTCGAGACCGTCGGCATCAGCGACCTGCGCGACCGCGAGATCGCCACCCTCTCGGGCGGACAGAAGCAAAAGGTAGCCATCGCCGCCATCCTCGCCATGCGTCCGCGCGTCTTGGTTCTCGACGAGCCCACCGCGGCACTCGACCCCGCCAGCTCCACGTTGGTCTTCGAGACGCTGCGTGAGGCAAACCGCGCACTTGGAATCACCATCGTCGTCGTTGAGCAAAAGGTCGCCCTGCTCTCGGAGTACTGCAACCGCGTGCTCGTGCTCAACCATGGCGAAATCGCGCTGCAGGGCGAACCACACGAGGTCTTCGCGCATACCGACGAGCTCCGTGCCATCGGCGTCGACTGCCCTCGCGTCACGCGTATCTTCAATAGCCTCGAGGCCGATGGCCTGGTAAGCGGTACCCCTTGCTTGGATGTCGATGAGGCCGAGCTCCTGATTTCGGGCATCGTCGACCCCGCACGCGCGGCCAGCGAAGCCCAGGCGCCCGCCGGCTCCCCGCATGCACCGTCGTTGCGCCCTCATGCCAAGGACGCCGAGCCCGTGCTCACCTTCGATCACGTTGAGTTTGCCTATCCCAATGGCGGCGCCGCCGTACACGACCTTAACCTGACCCTCTATCCCGGCGAGCTCGTGGGCATCGTCGGCCAAAACGGTGCCGGCAAGACCACGCTCACCAAGCTGCTCACGGGCCTGCTTAAGCCCGCCTCGGGCAGCGTGCGCGTTACGGGGCTGGATACCGCAGCCGTTCCTACGAGCCGCATCGCCCGCGAAGTCGCAACCCTCTTCCAAAACCCCGACCGCCAGATCTGCAAGGATACCGTACTCGACGAGGTCGCTTTTGGCCTGGAGCTTGCCGGCATCGACCGTGCCGAGGCTCTGCGCCGTGCTCAACTTGTTATCGACCGCTTTGGCCTGCCTGCCGATGAGGCACCTTTCTCACTTTCGCGCGGCCAGCGACAAATGGTGGCGCTTGCCTCCGTCGTAGTGGTTGAGCCCAAGATCGTCGTGCTCGACGAGCCCACGAGCGGCCTTGATTACCGCGAGTGCATGACCGTCATGGAAACGGTGCGCACCATGGCCGAGCGCGGCTGCGCCGTTATCATGGTCTGCCACGATATGGAAGTTGTTTCCGACTTTGCCGAGCGTATCGTAGTAATGGCCGACGGTCGCATCCTCGACCGCGGCCGCACGCACGAGCTATTCTCGAACATCGATCTCATGCGGCGTGCCTACGTGGAGCCTCCCCAGGTTATTGAACTCTCGCGCCGTCTGGCATCTTCCGTCTCGCCCGCTTTTGCGCAGGTGAGCGAGGTCACCGATGTCGTTCGCATTACCAAGGAGATGGTCCGCCGTGGTTAACGTCATCGACTACATGCCGGGCGATACGCTGCTGCATCGCCTGAACCCCGTCGTCAAACTGGGCCTCGCCGCCGCCATCATCGTCGGCATCTTCTTGTCCGACACCTACGTGGCGCTGCTGGGCTTTTTGGCACTCACCCTTGCGCTGGGCGCCTATGCCGGTGTCGTCGACCGTCTGTTCTCGCTGCTCAAGTTGCTGATTCCGCTCGCGCTTATCATGCTGGTGCTCCAGCTGGCCTTTATGCGCGATGGCAACGTTGTGTGGGGCTTTATCACCGACACGGGCCTCATCACAGGATCGAAGGCCTGTCTGCGCCTGCTGGGTGTGGCGTTACCGCTCATCCTCATGCTTATGGTGACCAAGCTCAACGACCTTGCCAACGCCTGCGTCGAGGTGCTGCACGTACCGTATCGCTATGCCTTCACCTTTACCACGGCGCTGCGCTTTGTGCCGGTGTTTGGTCAGGAGATGAACGCCATCATGGAAGCGCAGACCGCGCGCGGCGTCGAGTACGACACCAAGAACCCTATCAAGAAGCTTAAGCTCATGTTGCCACTGTGTGTGCCGCTGCTCATCTCGAGCGTGGCCAAGACCGATGCCACGGCCTTGGCGGCAGAACAGCGCGGCTTCTATCTGCGTACACGCGCCAGCTCGTACAAGCGCTACCCCATCAAGGGCCTGGACATCGCCGTGCTCATCGTCAGCATCGCCCTCATCGCCATCGGCTTCCTGTTCTAGTTCGCCACCGGCAGCAACCGCCCAACGCAAAAGGCCTCGGCTCGCACCAAACGAGCCGAGGCCTTTACTGTTTCACCAGATAAAAGCTACCAAAATTAACCTGTCCCTTTTTTGGCAGGTCGGAAGCTAGAGGCGGTAGGGAGCGCCGCTGCGGATGATGGATTCGCGCACCAGGACATCCATGGCATCGAGGGTGATCTCGGGCATCTCTCGATACTTCTGCAGCACCGATAGCTCGGTGCAGGCCAGAATGACACGGTCGCAGCCGCTACGGGCGAACTCCCACATCACGCGGTCGAACTTATCCATATCGGGCTCACGTCCGGCCTTCACATCATCGTAGATAAGCGACATCACATCGTTCTGACGTTTCTCGCTGGGATAGACGACCTCAACACCCGCAGCCTCGCATTCGCGGCCGTAGACGCCCGCGCCCACGGTTCCGTCGGTGCCCATGATGCCAATCTTGCGCACCGGCTCGGCCGGCATACTCAGGTTGGGGTCGAACTCGCACTCCCCCATCACCGCACCCGCAAGGGCATAGCGCACCGACTCACGCGGCATGTGGATAATCGGCACCTTCGTAAACGACTGGATCTGGTCGTAGAAGTAGTGTGACGTGTTGCAGGGAATGGCAATGTGCGCACAGCCCAGCGACTCGAGTGCCTGGGCACACTCTTTCATGGTCGCCAGCAGCTTGGCGTGCTCGCCGGTCTTAATGGCCAGCGTGCGGTCGGGCATGGTCGACTTGGAGAGCACCACCATGTCGATATGATCCTGATCGCAGGCAGCAGCCGTATGACGCACTACCTGGTCGTAGTAATACGACGTGGCCTCGGCGCCCATGCCGCCGATAACTCCCAGCTTTTCCATCGCCGCCTCCTTGGTGACGCTTGCGCAATTGCGCGTATCATACCCGCGCCCGCCCGATGTAAACCGGACGGGCGCCGCACTCATCTACTTGTAATACGTCTTGAACAGCTTAAAGTGGCGCAGCTTGGTGTGCCACATGCGCAGCCAGCGGTTAAAGACAAAGTCGCCCTTCATAAACGAAGGGTCGGCGCCCTTGCCTTCCTTGTCCAGGCGATGCACCTTAGCGCGCAGCTCGGGATCCTTGACGTACTTGTCGACGACGCCCATGGGGACGACCATCCACAGCGCCTCGTCCTGCGCCGTCACAAACTCCGGCTCAAACGGGCGGTTGAACACATACTCGTCCACCACATACTTGGCAACGTTAAAGCCGCTGTTAGTGACGTAGTAGTTGCTGCGACCTTGGCGCGTGTTGAAATCGAAGAACTTAAACGAGCCGTCGCGCTCGTCGTACTTAACGTCAAAGTTGGAATAGCCCACAAAGTGAAGGTCCTCGAGCAACTTGCGCACGCCGCCCATGAGCTCGTCATTGGGCTCGGTGATGATACAGGCGTGGTTGCCGACACCGTGAGGCTGATGCTCCTCGAGCAGCACGTGACCCAGGCACATCATGCGCACCTTGCCGTTGCGGTCGGAATAACTGGTGAGCACGCGCATGTACTCGTCGTTGCCGGGCACGCGATCCTGCAAGATCAGGTCGTCGGTGTAGCCGCTGGCATACGAGTCGCGAATGACCTGTTCCAGCTCGGCACGGTCGGCAATCTCATAGGCCTTTTTCTGGCCCTCGAACTCATGCTGCCACCACATGATGCCGTCAGAAGGCTTCAGGATCATCGGGTAGGGGAAGTCAATCTGGTCGAGCACTTCGGCAGGTGCCTCGCCTTGGGCGTTCAGCATCGCCATGGTGAAGGTAAAGGTATGCGGATAGGGCACGCCATGCTTCTCGCACAGCTCGTAGAAGATCTCCTTCTTCTGACACTGCTCAAGCATGCTATAGGGAGCGTAAGGCGCGACGATGTTATCCGCCAACTCATGGGCATCCTTGGCCTGAGCCACGAGGGCAACATAGTTATCGCCACAGCCCACAAGGACAATCGTCTTATCGGCATGCGCTTGGGCAATGCCGTTGACGGTCCTGAGCATCACGGGCATGGTATCGATATCCACGTTGGGCGTGTAGTCGATAATCTGGCTGCGGTACGCGGGACCCGTCTGGTACTTGCCAAAGACCAGGCTCTTGACCTGGTACTCCTCGTAGAAGGCGCGCGCCACCGAATAGGCGTTGATGTCGCCACCGAGCAGCACGGGAATGAACTCGCGCTCTGTAAACTGCAATGCCATGGAAACTTCCTATCATGAACTGCCCACACAACGGGCGGTCTTTGCGCAACTGATTTATTCTAGCGTGCCAAGCCGCCGGCGCCCAAAGCTCCACCGTATCTATGGCAATCGACGCAATCGTCCAGCACGAAGGCCAGCACGAAGACGGCGCTCACCATTGTATGACAATGGGCAATGAACCTACCATTGTTGTAGGATTCAGCGTATTGACATCCTCAAACGAAAGGCGCGCACGTGCCCCAAGACCATCCGACCGATAACCCCATCCTCAATGCCGCGAAACGCGAGCTGGCGGAACGCGCACAAACGGCCGTTCCCCTACGCACGGCAGACGATGCCTACGACAGGCCCGCCCGCATCGTCTCGATCAACACGTCGGCACACAAGGGCACGCGCAAGTCGCCCGTCGCCGATGGACACGACACCGTTATAGAGCAATTTGGCCTCATCTCCGACGCACACGCCGGGCATTGGCACCGCCAGGTTTCCTTTTTGGCCGCAGAGTCCATCCAGACGGCGCAGGCCCGCGGACTCGATGTGCGCAAGGGTGACTTTGGGGAGAACTTCACCACGCAAGGCATCAATCTACTCTCGCTCCCCATGGGCACGCAGCTCAAGCTTGGCAGCGAGTTGCTTGTCGAAATCAGCCAAATCGGCAAGGTCTGCCACACACGCTGTGCCATCTACTATCTCGCCGGCGACTGCATCTTTCCTCACGAGGGCGTTTTTGGCGTGGTGTTAAAGGGCGGAGAGGTCCATATCGGCGACGACATCCAGGTGGTCAAGCTCGGCGACGGCACCTGCTCGTTCACCCCTGCCGAGGTCCTCGAAGAGATTGAGTGGGCTCGTCAGGAGGGCACGCTGTAGTTGTAAAACCCCACGTTGAGATAGCTTTTACAGCCCAAAACACCTCTCAAATAGGGCTCCGTAACGTTAAAGTTGAACTCTATGGTTTCTCAACAATTCATCATAACTGCAGGTCAAAGCCAAAGCCTCAAGTTCAACTTGACCCTTTGGAACCTTTAAGGTTCAAGTTGAGGTCGAAAGCAGTAGTAGAATACCGTTCGAACCATAACCTACGATTGATTGCAGAGGGACTGGATGCAGCATTCGAATCATCGCGCCGCAGCGCTCATTGCGTCGAAGCCGGCTCGTATCATCACGAGCGCCGCGCTCGCCGTTGCGCTGACGGCCACGCCGATGCTCTCCCCCGTTGCGGCGTATGCCGCCTCGCAGGCAACGCAGGACCAGCTTTCCGCAGCCCAGCAGAAGATCGAAGCCGCCACGAGCGCCTACAACGACGCCCGCACCAAACTCGATGACCTGCAAAAGCAGATTGACTCCAATGAGGCAAGCATCGAGGAAATCGAGGCTAAGCTTCCCGAGCAGCAGGCCAAGGCAAGCTCCGCCATGCGCGATCTGTACAAGTATCAGAAGGGCACCAACCCCATCGTGAGCTTCCTGGTCAACGCGCAGAGCCTGGGTGAGTTCATCACGACCTGCAAATACACCAACCAGATCACGAGCTCGAGCGTCGACGAGATCGAACAGCTCAATAACATGCAAACCGAACTCGAGCAGAACAAGGCTGAGCTCCAGCAGGCCAAGTCTCAGCTTGAGGCAGAGCAGAAAAACGCCGAGGATGCGTTGGCTCAGGCCCAGCAGCTCCGCAGCGAGGCGCAGGCAAAAGCCGAGCAGGAAAATGCCGCCGAGCTTGCCAAGCTTGAGGCCGATAAGGCCGCTGCCGCCGAGAAGATCTCGGGCGAGGGCGTAAGCGGCAGCAATTCCAGCAGCCAGGCCACCAACACCAACACCACCATCGACACCACGGTGAACAACGCCAATACCGGTAGTTCCGATTACGATTCGTTCATTAATGAGTGGACGAGCCGCATCGACAATTATCTCGCCGGCTCCCCCATGGCAGGCCAGGGCTATAACTTTGCCGTCGCCGCTTGGAATACCGGTGTCGACCCCCGTTGGTCCCCCGCCATCGCCTGCATCGAGAGCACCAAGGGTGCTTATTGCGCCAATTCTTACAACGCCTGGGGCTGGAGTGCCCGTGGCGGCGGTTGGCGCAGCTTTGGCAGCTGGAGCGAGGGCATCTCCGCTCACGTTGCCTATCTGGGTGCCAACTACGGCTCCACCCTTACCCCGGCAGCGGCCAAAAAGTACTGCCCGCCCACGTGGCAGGACTGGTACAACAAAGTCGCCGCTCAGATGAACCGCATCTAAGCGCAACTGCAAAGGGCCCCAATGGGGCCCTTTTCTTTTAGGTAGCGGAGGTATCGACGACGCCGGTCACATTGGCAACCGCGACTATGACGATCATGCATAGGAGCAGCACACCCAATGCCTTGAGCCAGAGTTTCGCGAGTTTCTTGCCGCGATAGCTGTCGAGCAGTACGAATCGCCGACGAAGACGGCGCTTATCGAGCAGCGCAAAATGCATAAGCACCATAAGGCCATCGACAAAGAAAAAATACTCGATTATGAGAAGCCACGTCGGGTAGCTTTGGTTTGCTCCCGTGGGGTGAAAGACGGCAAAGTGACTTCCGGCAAAGAACACAAGTAGCGAGAAGCAGACAAGCGTATTCCAAATGCGCCCCAGAGACTCCGGAACGCGAGAGAGCAGACCGCATGCAGCGGAGGCGGCAGACCCAGGAAGCCCTGCGGGGTTCTGGAGCCCTTGGGGCGTCAACACCGTCTCCGAGGCCGGAGTACGGACAGGCGCAGGTGTAGGAGGCCGCACGGGGCGGCTCAGATCGCATGCCGAGCGCGTCGCCCGTCCCAATGCCTCCGCACTCGCAAAACGCTTGGCCGGGTCGAGCGCCATCGACATGCAGATGACATCGGCAAGTGGAGTGGGAATGCCACGCGCCTCGCATTGCTCGCGCATGTCGAGCCCTGGTTTAGGGTCGATTCCCGTCAAGCAGAAGAACAACAGGGCGCCAAGTGCGTAGACGTCGCTGCGCACACTCGTCTGTCCAAACCCATACTGCTCGGGCGGCGCATAGGGTCTCGTGCCAAACTTGACGGTGTCGGCATCGGCGCCATCGCGCCATACGCGCGCGATCCCCAAGTCGATAATCACCAGCGATGAAAACGTCAGGCCCTCATCGAGCGTACGGCTCGCACCCGTCACGATGATATTCGACGGCTTGAGGTCGCGATGGATCATCGGCGCCGACGTCTCCCCCGCCATTGCAAAACCGGCGTGGAGCTCGCCCACGGCATCGCATAGGGCAGGATACAATTCACGCGCATAATCGGGGGTGGCTCCCAGACGGTCCACCAGCACCCCGAGCGTCTCCCCTTCGATGTATTCCATAACCACGTTGAGCTCGTCGCCCACACGACGACAATCGACGATTCTGGGCAGGTGCTCAAAACGCCTGCCTGCCCGCTGGGCGGCAAACAGACGCTCGTATGCCCCGCCGATTTGAGCCGAAGCATCGATGCGTTTACGGACAAAGGGGCCGAGCGAACCACCGCCGGTTCCTTCAAAGTACACGAGCTCGGTTGTTTCAACGGACGAGCGCTTAAGTACACGCTCCACGCGATAGCTGTCGTCGCGATCGAGCGACGCCAGATGTTCGGCAAGCGCTGCGGTCAGCTCGTCATCGGAATATGTTGTGGTCTGAGTATCCATAGCCTCCATCATAGCGCAGGGCGCAGACACCCCATGGCATCCGCGCCCCGTTCGTTTGCATCGTTGTTCGGCAGCTCCGCCGGCTCAGATATCAGCCGCTAACTCACCGTCTCCTCGCCAAAGCGATACAGCTCCTCGTTGACCTTTTGGAGGCTGCACCCGCGATCGATGCAAAAGATGATAATCGCATCACGGCGATCCTTACAGTTGAGGACACTTACCCCGGCAGCCGTCAGTGCACGGTTGGCCTCTTTGAGCGTCAGCGCCATCGCAAAGGCAATCTGCAGCACCTTATTGCGACTCGGGTGACGCGCACCGGTAAAGATCTGATAGCCAAAGGTTTCATTGAGATCGGCCATACGAACCACGCGCGAGCGCTCCAAGCCCTTTTCCTGCAGCAGCTGCTTCAGGTAGTCCGAAAGCGACGGGGCGGCAAAGTCGTGCTCCCTGATATAGCCATCGATGTTCGGCGCATCGAGAAGCTCATTGAGCAGCTCCTCGGTCAGCTTTTTATCGGGCATACGACTTCACCTCCCCCAGTGCATGCAACATGCTAGAAACCGCTTACGTCCGAACGCTCCCAGCTAGCAACCTGGTCGGGAGACACCGTACCCAGCGCCTCGAACTTCCAGGAGCCGCCCGCCTTCAGATGATTGGTGTTTGCAAGAGCCGTTCCAACCTGGTTGCCATCGGCATCATACAGAACATACTCAATCTGAATGTAGCTCTTTTCCTTGTCCGTGTTATTGGTAAGCGTGCCCGTGATCTTATAAGCAAACTGACTGGAGGTGTCTTCAGCCTCGTCAGCAATGGTATACGGTTCTTGTGATTCTTTTTGCTCCTCAGCCTGCTGTGTCACCTCGGCAGGTTTTGCCGAATCGCTCGCAGACGAATCAGTTGAATTGCCACCCATGTAGCCCACGGCACCGACGATAACCAGCACCACGATGACGCCTAGGACAATCTTGCCGATCGGCTTCTTTCCCTCTTTTGCCATTATTCATCCTTCCTACGATCCGGCTACCGTGCCGGCACACAGCACATCGTAGAAAGGATTGAACTTGAATTCATTAGCTGAGGGCTAAGGTTGCGGTAAACGGCCAATGCAGCTATCCAGACGCCGAGCAAACGCACTTTGCGTGACCGTCTGCTGGCAGCGCATCAACCCACCGTGACGGATTTCCCGGTAAAGGCACTGATCATCATTAGGACAAAGAACACCAGGTAGCTGATGCTCAATAGGTACGCAATGATCAGGAAGACGACCCAGCCGACATTGGTCTTACCGTCGGCGCGGCGCTGCTCGCGAGAACGGCACAGCCAGACCGTCACGCCGATGGCGGTGATAAACAGTACGAGTGCCACCGCAGCCAGCCCAGCAAACACAAACATCACGCCAATGCTCACAGCGATGACCGGAAGCAGCAGCAAACCGCATCCGCATCCACCCGGACTATATACGGCAGACTGTCGGCGTCGTTCCATCGTCACTCCAAGCCAAGCAATCGTTTGTAGACATCGAGGCCTTTGAGTAGGATTTCCTCGTCAAAGAGCATGGTATCAGTGTGAAGGGCGCTCGTGGCATAGGCGGGACAGCCATCCGAATCGATCGGATTATCTTGTCCCTCCGGCACGCCCGTACCCAGGAGGAAGAACACGCCTGGCAGATGGCGCTGATAGAAAGCGAAGTCCTCGGCAATCAGCAAAGGCTCATCCACGAGTTGCAGCTCGGACAAGACAGGCGCAATGTGGGCGAACAGCTCGGGGTCGTTATCGACCGGCGGATAGCCCTCGGCAAAATCGAGGTCATATGTGCAGCCCGTTGCGGCGCAGGCATCGTCCAGCACGCGGCGCACGCCCTCGCGCGCGCGGTCGAACATGTCGTCCGTAAACACACGTAGGCTGCCGGCAACATGGGCCTCCCCCGCCACCGCATTGCAGACGGTGCCGGCCTGCAGCAGGCCGAACTTACCAATGCAGGGCTCGTCGACACCCAACTCGTCCATGAGCTCGCGCTCGGAAACCAAGAACTTGGCAGCCGCCAGCGCCGCATCGTGCGACTCCTCGACCGGAACGCCATAGGTCTTAGCGATATGGATGCTCGTGCCATGGATATGAATGTGTGTCTCACTCGAACGCGCCAGCAACGGACCGGAGCAGCTCGCCAACGTGCCGGCGGGCAGATCGGGCCACACGTGGAAGCCGAAGATGCGATCCACCCCGTAGCGCTCGAACACGCCGCTCTCGCACACCGTCTTGGCACCACCAGTCGTCTCCTCGGCCGGCTGAAACACAAAGAGCACATTGCGCTTAATGGCGCCCGGCTGCTCACGGATCGTACGGTCGACAAAGGTTGCCGCCGAAAGCGCCATGGCCATGTGTCCATCGTGCCCGCAAGCATGCATCTTGCCGGGATGGGTCGAAGCGAACGCTGCCCCCGTTGCCTCGGCAATGGGCAGCGCATCCATATCGGCGCGAATCGCCGTGGCATGCGCGGCGCCAACGCCAGCGTCGAAGAAAGCGCAGACGCAGCTGGGGCACGGATGGGTCACCTCGCAGGTGAGCGGTGCCAACACGCCCTCGATATAGGCGATCGTCTGCGGAAGATCGAAGTCGAGCTCCGGGATCCTGTGCAAGTCGCGGCGGTAGCGACAGAGTTCTTGGAGCTCGGCCATATTGGTTCCTTTCGAAGGTGCGCGTCGGCTGCTATCTATTGTGCCGCAAGATTGCTACACCCTTATTTCCAGCATATCCCTGCATTTTTTAAACGTTATATACGAATACTCTTGTTTGGTAAAGTGCAACGTGGTAGGGTCGTTACCACTTGATAGAGGCGCGGGCACGAAGAGCCGCGGGCGAGCCGGCAGGCTTTGACCCCGCGGGGAGGCGAAACCCGCCGAACTGGGTTTTTCGGGCACGAACAGCCTGGTGGGCCTGCGGGAAACACCCGCAGGACTGTCTGCAGCAATGCGGGAGCGCTATCCGGACATTGGGTCCACGCTATGTGGATTCGATGCGCAGGTAGCGCCGTCTGGATAGCGAGGTTTACGGGATATGTCATTGACTCCCAACGAGGCATATGCGGCCAAGCAGCCGTTTGTGGACAAGGAGACGCTCGAGCATATCGTCGAGCAGTTCCCCACGCCGTTTCATCTATACGACGAGGCGGGCATCCGCCGCAACATGCAAGAAGTGCGCGACGCCTTTGCATGGAACCCGGGCTTTAAGGAATACTTTGCCGTCAAGGCCAACCCCAACCCGGCGCTCATCTCCATTCTCAACGAATACGGCTGCGGCTGCGATTGCTCGAGCTATACCGAGCTCATGATCGCCCGCTCACTGGGCATCACGGGACACGACATCATGTTCTCGTCCAACGACACGCCGGCTGCCGACTTTGAGCTCGCCGACAAGCTGGGGGCCATCGTCAACTTTGACGACATCAGCCACATCGAGTTCTTTGAGCACGTTGCGGGGCCCATCCCCAAGACGGTCAGCTGCCGCTTTAATCCGGGTGGCCTGTTCCAGCTCTCCAATGGCATCATGGATAACCCCGGCGACTCCAAGTACGGCATGACCACCGAGCAGCTCTTCGAGGCCTTTCGCACGCTCAAGGCCAAGGGCGCCGAAAACTTTGGCATCCACGCATTCCTTGCCAGCAACACCGTCACCAACGACTACTACCCCAAGCTCGCGCGCATCCTCTTTGAGCTTGCCGTGCGCCTGGAGCGCGAGACCGGCGCACACGTCGCCTTTATCAATCTGTCCGGCGGCGTCGGCATCCCCTACCTGCCCGAGCAGCAGGCCAACGATATCCATGCCATCGGCGAAGGAGTGCATGCGGTCTACGACGAGATTCTGGTTCCCGCCGGCATGGGCGATGTGGCAATCTGCACCGAGATGGGCCGCTTTATGATGGGCCCCTACGGCTGCCTGGTCACCAAGGCCATCCACGAGAAGCAAATCTACAAGGACTATATCGGTGTCGACGCAAGCGCCGTCGATCTGATCCGCCCTGCCATGTATGGCGCCTACCACCACATTACGGTGATGGGCCAGCCGGGTGGCTCCGACAAGACCGCGGCGCCTGTCACAAACACGTACGACATTACGGGCAATCTGTGCGAGAACAACGACAAGTTCGCCATTGATCGCGAGTTGCCGCATATCGACATGGGCGACCTGCTCGTGATCCACGATACCGGCGCCCATGGCTACTCCATGGGCTACAACTACAACGGGCGCCTGCGCTCCGCCGAGGTGCTGCTGCGCCCCGATGGCTCGGCCGACCTTATCCGCCGCGCCGAGCGCCCAGGCGATTATTTTGCCACACTCGATGTGCTGCCGTGCGGCCGAGAGCTGCTGGCCAAGTCGCGTGCCGAAAGCGCCCGTCGCCGCGCCCAGGACGAACGCCTGGCCGTCGCCGCTCAGTGGAACAAACGCATCCAGATCGCGGAAGCGAAGGAGAAGAACATGGACATCCGCAATCTCGAGGGCTCAATCGTCGCCCTCGTCACGCCGTTTAAAAAGGACGGCAGCGTCGACTTCGACGCGCTCGAGCGCCTTATCGATTTCCACCTGCAGAATGGCACCGACGCTATCCTCACCCTGGGCACCACCGGCGAGAGCGCCACGATGACCGATGACGAGGACAACTCCGTTGTCGCCGCAGTGGTCAAGCAAGTTGCAGGACGCGTCCCCGTCATCGCCGGCTCTGGCTCCAACTCCACGCAGACCATGCTCACCAAGTCGCTCACCTACCAAGGCCTGGGCGCCGACGGCCTGCTGCTCATCACCCCCTACTACAACAAGTCCAATGAAGAGGGTATCTATCAGCACTTTAAGACCGTCGCGGATGCCGTAGATATCCCCTGCATCCTGTACAACATCCCCGGCCGCTGCGGCTGCGGCATCAGCGAGCGCAACGTAGAGCGCTTGGCCGCGCACCCCAACATCATGGGTATTAAGGAAGCCTCGGGCAACGTCGCCTACGCGGCCAAGATCGCCCACCTGCTGTCCGACGACTTCCGCATGTACTCGGGCGAGGACGCCCTCACCGTGCCGCTCATGAGCCTGGGTGCCTCGGGAACCATCAGCGTGTGGGCCGATGTTCAGCCGCAGCTCGTGCACGACATGTGCCGCGCCTATCTGGACGGTGACGTGGAACGCGCCCGCGATATCCAGATTGCCGGTCAACCGCTCATCAACGCCCTCTTTAGCGAGGTCAACCCCATCCCCGTCAAAGAAGCGCTCGCCCAGATGGGTATGATCGAGGCAAACTACCGCATGCCGCTGTGCACCATGGCCAACGACACGCGAGCCGCACTTACCGATGCTCTGAAGGGAGCTGGTCTGCTTGATTAAGACCATCATTATGGGAACGGGCCGCATGGGCTCGCTCATCCGCACTACCGCCGAAGGCATTGTCGACGCCGCCGGTCAGCCCGTTTTCGACATCGTCGCCCAGATCGGTTTCGATCTGTCCGAGCTCGAGAGTGCCCCGGCAGCCGACGTCATCATCGACTTCTCGAACGTCGTGACCTTCGATGCCGTCGTCGCCTATGTCGAGCGCACGGACGCGGCGTTGGTCTCGGGCACCACGGGCTACACGCCCGAGCAGATGGATCGCCTGCGCGAGCTGGGTCAGAACGCCCGCGTCATGCACTCCGGCAATTACTCCATCGGCATCGCGGCCCTGCGTCATCTGGTGGCACAGGCCACGCGTGAGCTGCCCGGCTTTGACTGCGAGATTGTCGAGACGCACCACAACCAAAAGGCCGACGCCCCCAGCGGCACCGCGAAGCTACTGCTCGACGCCGTCGTCGAAGCCGAGCCCGAGGCAGGTTACCACCCCGTCTATGGCCGCGAGGGCATGTGCGGCGCACGCGACCCCAAGGAGATCGGCATGCACTCGCTGCGCGGTGGCACTGTCGCCGGCGTGCACGAGGTGAGTTTCTTTGGCCAGGACGAGGAGGTCACGCTCACACACCGTGCCACGAGCCGCCAGATCTTTGTCAACGGCGCCCTGGCCGCCGCCCAGAAGCTCATCACCCGCGACCCCGGCTTCTACACCTTCGACCAGGTCATGTTTGCCTAACCAGGTATCAACCGTATCCACGAAAAGGAGAAACAGCATATGAGTAACGCAGCCGAGATGGATGCACAGGAGATTATCAACTACATCGCCACCGCGCCCAAGAAAACGCCCGTCAAACTGTACGTGCGCGAAAAGCCGGGCATGAAGGTCCAGTGGGGCAATGCGCACGTCTACGGCGGTCATCGCGGCAAGACCGTCTTTGGTAACTGGGATGAGCTTAAGACCATCCTGGTCGCCAATGCCGATTCCATCGACTACTACGACGTAGAGAACGACTGCCGCAACTCCGCCGTGCCCATGCTCGACCTCAAGGGCATCAACGCCCGCATCGAGCCGGGCGCAATCATCCGCGACCGCGTCGAGATCGGCGATCGCGCCGTCATCATGATGGGTGCCATCATCAACATCGGCTCCGTCATCGGCGAAGGCTCCATGATCGATATGGGCGCCGTGCTGGGCGGCCGCGCCACCGTGGGTAAGAACTGCCACATCGGCGCCGGCGCCGTGTTGGCAGGCGTCGTAGAGCCCGCCAGCGCCACGCCCGTCATCATCGAGGACGATGTCATGATCGGCGCCAACGCCGTGGTCCTGGAGGGCGTGCACGTAGGCAAGGGCGCCGTCGTTGCCGCCGGCGCCGTGTGCGTCGAGGACGTCCCCGCCGGCGCCGTCGTGGCCGGTGTCCCCGCCCGCGTCATCAAGATGCGCGACGAGAAGACCGACAGCAAGACCGGCCTGGAAGAGGGCTTACGTCAACTGTAGGGTTACGCGGTTTTACCAAACCGCGTAACTAGCCGACGCTGCAAACGCCCCAGAGCGGCAATCTGACGTTCAGTCGTCGGGCATGACCAAAAGGTCAATGCCCTCCTCTTTCACGTCACCTTGCTCGCTCTGGGGCGTTTTCGCTCATATGACCCAATCCGCTGTCAAGAGCCACAATGGCCCCGCCGACCGCTTGCAATCGGTCGGCGGGGCCTGCCGTTGAACCCGTCCCGGTCCGCCCCCGGCATGTCGTCGACGCCTTCGGCTCAGTCTCATATCCGCGGATACCGCTCCGGCGGCCCGCAATCCTCTCCTTCGGTGGGGCTCCCCAAGTCTGACTACGCGCATGCGGCCGCCGCCGCGCGCCCAGCGAAAGCGGGGGTATCCCCGAAGGCTGCCCGGCTCGCCGGGACGGGGGCTATGTCTATTCGGTTGCCTCCCGGCACATCGCGCCGAGGGCCCACAGCCACCTCACGAGCTCGGCGGCGGTGGCGGCGTTCGCCTTCGCCTGGGGCATGCCCCTGGCGAGCATCTCCTCGCGGCGCCGGAGCAGGCGCTCGGAACCCTTCCTCCCGTGCATCCTTACCTCGAGCGGGACGCCGCTGCCCTTGGGCATCAGCTTCGGTTGGTGGCTCGCTTGGACGTAGCTCCAGGACCCCTCGACAGCCAACCTCCTGACGAGGGCGTTGCCGGCCCCGCTGATCCCGCCGAGGCGCACGGAGTCCGCGCTCGACCTCTGCTTCGGGGCGAGGCCGAAGTAGGACGTCACCTGCCTGCCGGAGCGGAACCTCGAGAAGTCGCCGACCTCGGACGCGAAGGCGGCGGCGAGCGCGAACCCGCACCCCTTGATCGACTGGAGTGCCTCGACCTCCGCCGAGAGGGGGCCCGCCGCGACGGCGGCCCTGTACTCGGCGAGGAGATCGTCGCGCGTCTCGGCGGCCGCCTCGACCTCGCTCCTCAGCGCCGCCAGCGCCCGGATGCCGCCGTCGTCGGCGGGCCGAACCTTGTCGAGCCACCTGAGGAAGTCGTACGTCCAGTACTTCCGGGGGTTTCCGGCCGGCGTCGTGCCGCCGTAGGCGTAACCCCGGCGGGCGAGGAACGCCAGGAGCCGCTGCTTCGCCGCCGCGAGCCTCGCGGTCGCCGCGTCGTGGGCCCCGGCGAGGTCCCTGAGCCCCTCGATCTCGGGGGACGGCACCCATACCGGGGAGATATCGTGCGACAGTATCGCCTTGGCCATCCTGGCCGCGTCGTTGCGGTCGTTCTTGGACGAGAAGTCTGCCGCCGACCTCGGGACCTTGGAGACGGCCGCGACGACGCAGTCGACGCCGAGCCCGGAGAGCTCCCTCTGCGGGGCGAAGCCGAGGTAGCCGCTCTCGTAGGCGGCGAGCGACGGGCCCGGGAAGCCCGACATCCACTCCGCGACCTCGCCCCACGGGTTGCCGCGGAACCTCCTCGTCACTGTCTCGCCCGTCTCCGCGTCGAGCGCGCAGACGGTGGTGGACCTGAGGTGTACGTCCATTCCGAAGGCGGTAGAATATCTAGGCACGGGAGCCTCCCAACCTCGTTGCGGCGCGGCTGCGCCTCTGGCACTTCAACAACATTGTCGCAGCCCCGACCCGCGGTCACGAGCGGGGGCTCCTGTCGTTTCCGTGCCCTCGGATTGGGTCATAGTGTCTGACTTATGCTCAACCAGTAGCGAAATTAAGCCCCAAGTAAAAAGGCCGAAGCCCTCATCCGAGGCTTCGGCCTTTGCTTTCCCGCTGTAGGCGTAACGCAACTTATCGATTCTCGATGCTGCCGATGTTTTTGAGTTCGATGGAAATGAGGCCGTTGGGCTCGTTGACGAACTCGATGTACTCGGAGTTCGAGCCCATCTCGGCCGGAAAGCTGATCTCGATGCCCGTATCGGTACGAATCTTGTGGTTGCGCACGGCCGCGCGTTCGACCTGCTTGCGCTCCACGGGCACACGCTCAGGCACCTTCTCCTCAGTCAGTGCCGCGCGCACGCTCTCCTTGATAACCGGTTCGTCCTCAAAGACCTCATCGACGATATCCCAGGGCGGCAGCTCCTCGTCATCCTCGACTTTCTCGGCGACGGCAGCCTTAACCTTGGCGAGCGCCACGGCCGTATTGGCACCGTGCTCCTCGGCGACTTCCTCGACCACACGCGTCACGGTGTCGATGACCTCCTTGCCTGATACGCCCGTGTCGCACTGCAGCAGGCCATCGGGGATAAGCATACGGTCCTCACCGGCAATCTTGCGCTTCTTGTCCACGTAACCGATCTCCATGGTGCTCGCACGCACGATGGCATAGCTCGGCACCTTTTGCGAGGGGTTCGGCAGAATGGCGTAGTGGCGCGCGATGTCGTTGCGCACCTCCCCCTCCTCGCGGCCCACTTCGTGCATAAAAGCCTGCTTGGAGCCCAGCAGCATCACGGCAAACCAGCGGGCATCCTCATCGTCGTCAAAATCGGCCACGAGCACGTCGGTTGACTCGGCTTTCTCGGCTTTGGTGAGCTCGGAGGAGATAAACTCCGCAATCTGCTGCGACAGGTCCACGAACTCGCGCTCGCCAAAGAAATAGCCCTTGAGCTCGCCGCCAAACGCAGAGTTCTCGGCAAACGTGGCGCGTTTATTGTCGGCCGAGGTACGTGCGCGGCGCAGATGCGTGGTCACGAAGTTGCGCACGGTACGGCTCTCGATATCGAGCTCGCGCTGGCTCATAACGTTGACGGCAGAGTCAAAGTCCAGGATATGCAGAATCGCGTGATTGATTTTCATATACGGCATTCCGTTCTAGATCGATTTCGGCACGAACCAGTATAGCGGTCGAGCCCTCCCCGAGCGCATCGAAGATTGGTGCATCTGGGACAGGTTGCTTTGCACCAATGGCTAGCGCAGGAGCTCGGACTGCCAAGCCTCGAGCTGTTCTGCCAGACTCTTACCGGCAGCGGACATGTCGATCTGGGGTCGTTTGGGCAGCAGTGCGCACTTAAGGATTGCCACGATGGTCTGCGAGACAAAGCGTCGCGTATCCTTGTCAAAGCCTTGTGCAGCCTGGAGCATCACGGGCAGGCTCTCGCGCAGATTCCCAGCGATATCCGCAAACCGCTCAGCACCCGTAGCCTCAAACACGGAGAACAATGCATCTACAAAACGCTCGCGCTCGGCAGGCCCCACTGCAAGCAGCATCTCGCGAATGGAGCCATCAACGTATCGAGCACCGGCGGACAGGCGCTCACAGTACACGAAGTCGCGACCATCAACCACCCAGCTAAAGGGATTGTGCTGCAGCAGGCTGAACTCAGTGCTCTCAACGATGGCATAGTCCTCCTGTGTCTCGAACATCATGCCAAAGATCGACGACCGAGGTAGCGTCTTATCGATGCGGCCGGAAAGATCGGCAAAGGCGTTGCCGTTCAGAAACTCCTCGACGAAGCCAGGACCATCATGGGAATACACCCGTTCGATTCGCTCACGGGCGACATCGGAGCACATCGCCGCACCGTACACCGCAAGGTTTCCACCCTTGGAATGACCTCCGCACAAAAGCGGCCCGTCAATCGCATCCGCCGCCTCGTCCACATAGCGCGCCGCGGATTCCTGGGCCGGCACAGGACACCGGAACGCCATGTTAAAGTCCTCTTTCCAGCCCACAATCGTACTGTCGGTCCCCCGGAAGGAAAGATAGCTAAACCCCGCCGGAAACCGGAACGCCATGGCTGCAAACTGCTCTGTCGCCACCACATCGCTCACGGCACGATAGCCGCAAACGTGCACGCCACGGTAGCGAGGGCTTGCTGCCACGGCCTCCAACAAGGCCCTGCTCCCCTCTGGATCCCACAGGTCGCCAATCATGTCCCGATAGCACTCGGCACGAAGCAGCTCGCGTACGTCTAGGCCCTGCCAGTTCGTCAGCTCCGCCATATCACCCGGCAAACGCAAATAGGACAACCACGCAAAGACCAGGCTATCCACCGCGCAGAACGGCCGTTCCTCAAACGGGTCAAACGCCGTCTGGGCATAGGTCAAAAAATTAGGCGAATCCGACATGGCCCTCCCATCAACTATGGTGCATCGAGGACAGGTTATTTTGCACCAAAAAGGCGCCCGGACCGTGTGGACTCGGACGCCTTCATTGTAGCTTTTCGCTCTCGCGAGCTTGATTTAGCAGGAGAAGTCGACGCTGTCGATGATGTCCTTGAGGGCCTTGGCGGAGGCAGTGAGCTCATGCTGCTCGTCATCGTTCAGCGGCACGGGGACGCGGCAGACAACGCCGTCGCGGCCAACGACGGTCGGCATGGAGATGGCAAGATCGGACAGGCCGTACTCGCCCACCATGAGCGAGGAAACGGGCAGAACGGTCTGCTCGTCACGCATGACGGCAGTGCAGATGCGCTTGACGGCCATGGCGACGCCGTAGTAGGTGGCGTGCTTCTTCTCGATGATGGTGTAGGCGGAGTTCTTGACGTCCTCGGCGATGCGCTTCTCGGCAGCCTCATGCTCCAGATGACCGTGAAGCTCGCAGAAGGTGTTCAGCGGAACGCCGGCAACCTGAGCGCTGGACCAAGCGACAAACTCGGAGTCGCCGTGCTCACCCATGACATAGGCCTGGACATCGCGCGGGTCGACCTCGACGTGGGCACCAAGCATCTGCTGCAGACGGCCGGTGTCGAGCACGGTACCGGAACCGATGACGTGGCCCTCGGGCAGGCCGGACATCTTGATGGCGGCGTAGGTCAGAACATCGACCGGGTTGGAGACGATGAGCAGAATGCCGTCGAAGCCGGACTTCTTAATCTCGGGGATAATGGACTTAAAGATGCTGACGTTCTTGTTGACCAGGTCCAGGCGAGTCTCACCGGGCTTCTGGGCAGCGCCAGCGGTGACGACGATCATGGCGGCGTCGGCGACATCGGAATAATCGCCGGCGTAGATCTTCATCGGCTCGGCAAACGTCATACCGTGCGCGATATCCAGGGCCTCACCCTCGGCGCGGTTCTTGTCCACGTCGATGAGGACCATTTCGGAGAACAGACCGCTCTGCATCAGCGCGAACGCCGAAGACGAACCGACGAAACCGCAGCCGACAATAGCGACCTTCTTCTCGTTAACCATTAGAAACTCCCATCTCTCTCCACAAACAAGCCACCCGGGAACGACCCGAGCGGCTTGTCGTAATCCCAATACATCCAATCGGGACTTTGATTATGCTCCTATTCGCAGCCAAAAATCGACCGTTTACCGAAATTGTTTGCAGGATTCGTAAAATAACTGCACGAAATCGGTTTCGAGCTATTGACGAGTCGAAACAGGTTTCTAATACAGACCCGCCTCGCGGATGGCCTCGACAGCCAAAGCAATCTGGTCGGGCGGCAAGACCAGCGCCATGCGCACGTGCCCCTCGCCCGAAGGACCAAAGCTCGCGCCCGGCGTCACCACAACGCCGGCCTTCTCCATGAGCTCCTCGCAAAACGCCATGGAATCGGTGCGACCACCGGGAAGCTTGGCCCACACAAACATAGAGCCATGCGCGTTGGGACGCTCCCAGCCCAGGCCCTCAAGACCGTCGCACAGGGCATCGCGGCGCTCCTGGTACTTCAGACGCTGCGCCTCGACCTCATCGCGCGGACCGTTCAGGCAGGCGATAGCAGCCTTCTGGATCGGGAAGAACATACCAAAGTCGATCTGGCCGCGCAGCTTGGCAAAGGCCGAGACCACATCCTCGCGACCGACCAAAAAGCCGATACGCGCACCGGTAACGTTAAACGACTTGGAAAGCGAGAAGAACTCCACGCCCACCTCAAGCGCACCAGGATACTGCAAGAAGCTGCCGCCCGGCTCGCCGTCGAACACGATGTCGGAGTATGCGTTGTCGTGAACGATGAGCAGGTCGTGCTCGCGGGCGAAAGCGATGATCTCCTCGTAGACCTCGGGCGTGCCCACCGAGCCCACCGGGTTGGCGGGCAGCGACACAATCATGTACTTGGCACGATCGGCCACCTCGGGATCGATACCCGCCACATAGGGCAGGTAATTGTGCTCCGCCACCAGCGGATAGTACTCGAGCTTGGCATCGGCGATCTTGGCACCTGCCTCAAAGACCGGGTAGCACGGATCGGGAACCAGAATGGTGTCACCCGGATCGAGCAGGGCAAGGCCCAAATGGCCAACGCCCTCCTGCGTGCCGTTGCACGACTGCACCATAGACGGCGTAATGCCCGAAACGCCAAAGCGACGCTCGTAGTAATCGCACACGGCTTGCTTGAGTTCGGGCAGGTCGCGCAGGGCATACTTCCACATCTCGGGGTCCTGGGCCGCTTGCGTGAGCGCCTCGACCACGTGGTCGTACGGCTTAAAGTCGGGCGTGCCCACGCTCATGTTGTAAATGGTCTTGCCCTGAGCCTTCAGCGCAAGCAGTTTGTTGTTGAGCGAGGCGAAGACCTCCGCGCCAAAGCGGTCGAGACGCTGCGATGCCTGCATGGTGCCACCTTCCGATATAAAAAAGCGGCGCTCCGACAAGAGCGCCGCGCGATACGGGCCATCAGATTGCAAAAGTGTAACGCTTGCAACCCCCGTATTGGTTCAATTTAGCCGACCTTAGTCAATGGGATTGAGCGCGTCGATCTGCGCAAGCCACAGACGCGAGCTGGCGTCACTCGGCATACGCCAATCGCCGCGTGGGCTGAGCGTGACCGAGCCCACCTTGGGACCATCGGGCAGGCAGCTGCGCTTAAACTGCTGAGCAAAGAAGCGACGATAGAATGTACGCAGCCACGTGTGGACGGTCGTGGCGTCGTAGACGCCCTCAAAGCTCTTGAGCGCCATGCGGTAGATCTTGCCCGGCTCAAAGCCAAAACGCAGTAGGTAGTAGAGGAAGTAGTCGTGCAGCTCGTACGGGCCCACCAAATCCTCGGTCTTCTGCGCAATCTCGCCGTCGCCCGTGGGCGGCAGAAGCTCGGGGGACACCGGCGTATCGAGGATGTCGAGCAGCGTCTCGGCAATACGCCCGCCAAAGACATCAGCCGCATAACGCACCAGATGACGCACAAGCGTCTTGGGCACGCTCGCATTGACGGCATACATGCTCATGTGGTCTCCGTTATAGGTAGCCCAGCCGAGCGCCAGCTCCGACAGGTCACCGGTGCCGATGACAAAGCCGCCAGCCTGGTTGGCCAAGTCCATCAGAATCTGCGTACGCTCGCGGGCTTGGCTGTTCTCGTAAGTCACGTCCTGCACGGCCGGATCGTGCTCAATGTCCTTGAAGTGCTGCTCCACGGCCGCGTGGATCGAAACCTCGCGGAAGCTCACGCCAAGGTCGCGAGCGAGCGACTCGGCATTCGACTTGGTACGATGCGTCGTGCCAAAGCCGGGCATGGACACGGCAGTGATGCCTGTGCGCGGCAGCCCCAGCGCATCAAAGGCACGCACGGTCACAAGCAGTGCCAACGTGGAGTCCAGGCCGCCCGAAAGACCGATGACAGCCGCCTTGGTACCCGTATGGGCAAGGCGGGTCTTGAGGCCCGCAGTCTGCAGGTCGAGGATGGTCTCGCAGCGCTCGGCCAGGTCGCCATGGTCGGCCGGCACAAAGGGCGCGCGCGGGAAAACGCGGTCGATATCGCAGGCATCGCGCAGGACAGGCTCTTCGGCCAACACACCCTCAAACGAAAACTCAACGGTCGTGTCCTCCGGCGCATCGTCCGCGCGTGTCCACGTCGTCGAGCGGCGGCGCTCGGCAACCAGGCGGTCAAGGTCAACATCGGCGACGGCCATGTCGCAGGTAAGCAGTTTGGTGGCGGCCAGCTTAGAGCCGTTTTCGTAGATCAGGTTCTCGCCCGCAAAGACCATGTCGGTCGTGGACTCGCCCTCGCTCGCATCGGCGTAGACATAGGCGCAGTACAGGCGCGCACTCTGATTGGAGATAAGGCTGCGGCGGTAATCCGCCTTGCCGATAATCTCGTCCGAGGCCGACGGGTTGAGAATCACCGTCGCACCGGCAAGCGCCATCTCGGTCGAAGGGGGTGCCGGCACCCACAGGTCCTCACAGACTTCAACGCCCAGCACCAGGTCCTCGGCGCCTTCATCACAGCAACGGTAGACAAGCCCCGAACCCAGCGGGACCGGACCCTGACCGGCAAATTCAACCCACACGGGATCCGCAGGCGCCGGAGCAAACCAACGGCGCTCATAGAACTCGCCATAGTTGGGCAGATACTTCTTGGCCGTGAGGCCCAAAAGCTCGCCCGCGCAGCACACGGCGGCGCAGTTGTAGATATTCTCGGCAACTGCAACGGGAAGACCGATGGTAAAGACGACCGGCAACTCACGGGTTTCATCAAGGATGTGCACAAGTGCCGCCTCGCAGGCATGCAGCAGTGTGCGGTTATGGAACAGATCGGCCGCGGTATAGCCGCACAGATTAAGCTCGGGCAACACCAACGCGCGAATGCCGCGCTCGGCAGCTCTGCGAACAGCTGCCAGCGCAACCTCGGCATTACCCTCGACATCGGCCACGCGAATCTGCGGCGACGCCGCCGCCACACGCAAAAAGCCATCGTTCTTATTAGCCGAAACGCAGCATTGCCTTGTTGATCTGGACACTGGAGGCCCCTTCTACCCTGAGATTCAGTCTAACGGACGTTCACATATCTCTAACTAGCCAAAGCAACCTCTCAGTTTACTGAGACGCCAACCTGTGCTAAGAGCATGTATTCCAAAAATATCTTTAATTAAAAAAGGAGAAATCGATAATCGACTTCTCCTTTAAGCGAGGCAAGTTAATTCCGAAACTAATGGCAGAATTTATCCATGTAGTCCTCAAAGTCGAACACTTCTACCACGACGCCCTCTTCCTGAGACTCTTTCAGTTGCTCCAAGAGATCTTTGTTAATAACGTCCATGCAGAAACCTCCTCTATCTAATCAATTGTAGTATATCTGCTTTCATGCAATTATCAACCAACTTGTTTAATTGCTCCTCGTTTGTCGATAGTCCCTCTTTTTTCAAAATGTCGCGCACCTCGTTCTTAGTAATCGGCTTTTCAAACAACGAAAGCAAAGCGAACGAAAAATCATTAACCGCACACATTCTATGGGTGGCACAACTCAGCAGTACTCTTAACCCCTCTTTTGAGCGTCCGACTTCTTTAACAAACGAACTTTTAACCAATTGAAAACCGTTATCGTGCATTACATAATCGGCATCGATATTTGTATTCAGCAATCCATAATGCAACAGTTCTTCTATCGCCCTTGTCAGCTCGAGGTCGCCCTGATCAAGAATAAGAGAAATGCTACAATCGGCCTCCAATAAACGGGCCAACTTAAGGTATACCAACTGGGAAACAGCATAGACATGATGGTATTCAGAATTATAGAAGTAGGCAAATGGCTCAACGAGCACGACAGAGGTCTTGGAATCCAGCCAGATTCGATCAGCTGGATTTAGACTAGTTAGCCGTCGCTTTACTTTGGTCAAATGTCCCTTATACCTGACAGCGTGAATAGAATCTAGGATCCAGGTCACCTCTGAAATATGAAGCCGCTGGGGCAAGTCAATTGTGTCGCTACCGTTTATGACCTCTTGCATATAAAAATCAATATGATGCTCATCAGATAAGGATTTTGCTTCATTTAAAGTTAAACCAGTGCCTGAAACATAATCCACTTCGAGGCGCAAATCCTCATATTGGGACTTCGGCATTACAGAGACACCATACTTATCGGGATGATTCCAAACATCCGACCCCATAACGAGACCAAAATTCGTAAATCCTCTCGTGGAATATGGAACACCACATACCTGTTTTGAATAATTCAAAACATTCTCTGTATAAGCTAAGGTGTTCAGAGCCTCTTCTTTAGTTTCGGTCGGAAAGCCAATCATAAAAAATAGATGAACAGGAATACCCGCATTGAGACAATCATGGACATTGCGATCAATCCAATCAACTCTCGTGTTCTTCTTCATTAGATCAAGAACTCTTTGGTTGTATGACTCGAGGCCAAACTGAATCTGCCTACATCCACTTTGGTATATCTTGTTAAAAACTTCTGTACTTAGGGTTGGAGAGAACCTCGTTTCTCCATGCCAGAAAAACGTTTTTCCCGATGCGTTTATTTCATCCGCGAGTTGCTCCATTCTTTTGCCTTCGAATGTTTCATCCACAAAAGAGAAAACTCTCGTGCCGTATTTTTCATTTAACCGACACATTATTTCAAATACTCTCGATATAGGCATCTTTCGGTAACAACCACCGGTGGCACCGGGAATGGTGCAGAAGGCGCAATGATTAAAACACTGCCTAGAGGAATAAACCGGCAATATTAACTCAGGCATGAAGTATTTAGAAAGGGCGAAGCCATCGAAATCGGGAACTGTATCGTTGATAAATGTTTGCTCAATCCGATGGTTTTTATATATCTTTCCACCTTTAGCATGGCAAAGGTTTGGAACACAGTCGAGATTGTCATCACCAGAGTCAAGAGCCTCAAGAAGACGTGCAAGCGGCTCTTCGCCGTCATACATCATTATCGAATCAATGTATTCAAAAAAGGGATGCCATTCTTTCATGCAGTCATCTGCTAAACGAGTAATGTAATTGCCGCCCAATGAGGCGTGTTTAACAGATGGACATTCTTCCTTAATCAGTTTCGCTAACGTAACTGCAGAAATCAATTGGAAACAGCCGCTCACCGAAATCCCAATAAACTCGAATTATTCCCTCTGAATACGCTTAAGAAAGGCAGTTTCATAGAAGGAAATAAACGGATTATGCAAGGTATCCGCAAGCGATTTCATTATTTCTGGTGTCGAATAATAATCATAGGGCAGATCTATGGAGTTGAACGTGTATTTAACTCCATATGAGACGTGATTTATGATATAGAGTGCATTTCTAAAAATGTTTTCAGCATATTGTCTTTCTTTTAGATTAAAGTATCTCTTCGATCTGAAAATATCTTTTGCCTCGTCAACATTAAGTGCCGACTTTTGTATCAACTCGATTGTTAATTGAACATTCGAACTAAACGAATCCTTTGATTCCCGATACCTTTTACAGCACTCTTCGACATGTCTAAAAGATAGGAGGTCATCGTAAAATTCCACGTTTAAGTCAACAATGTCAACTTTGTATTGTTCAACCTCTTGAAGATATGACTTCAAAACAGGCAAGGCAAGATACGGCCCCACTGGACTCCATCCTGGGGGAAATACTAAAAGCGTTTTAGGCATATCAACGTCACATCTTTCGCAAATAATTCAATTGAAACACAACTACCATCATAATTGAAAATACACCAAGTCCTGTAACGAGAATTGAGAACATCGCGATGCTCGTGAACAGCGAAACAAGAAGTGTTGAAATAACAACAGCAACCGATTGCAAAGACTCCCTAATTGAAAACAGGCTTATCGATTCAGATCCGTCTCTCGCCAAATCCTGCAGCGATGTTATGAGAAGCACATCTTGAATGGCGTTTCCGGCACCGACGATAAAAAGGAAAATAAACGATATCCCAGACGCATAGCGATAGCCAAACGCCAGATACGCACCGAGCGCAAGATACGTCACAAAACAATATGATTTAACGCAATCGGAACCACTGATTAAACGACCATATATTGTATTTCCGAACAACAGTCCGATTGTAAGACTACTCTGAAGGAATCCGTATTGTATCGATGACGAGTCAAATTGCAATTGCGCTATAGCTGGCAAAAGAGAATTCAGAGAGCCGAATGCCACGCCACTAGAAATATCGATTAATAGGAAACCAATTGCCAAGTGCTTCGCGCTAAGATCACTAAATGCAGTCCTGTTTTTTTCATTTTTGCTTATTCCCTCTTTATCATTAACCTCGATAACCGACGGAACATCTCGCAGCAACCAGAACGACGCGGCAAAAGAAAGCGCGTCTAATGCAAGAACAGCCTCCGCCCCAAATTGAGCGACAACAAAACCGCCGGCAACTGGCCCCAGAACCATCATCAAATTCTGCAGGAACCCAAACGAATTATTAATTACGTCGCGATTGATACTATTCGTATTGGCTCTTAACAACGAGTAAAAGCAGGGCATTTCTACCGTTCGGCAAAGCGATACCGCGCACGTAATAGCAAACATACTCCATTTACTATCAACAAAAATATAGCAAACGAATAATCCCGCGCGAATTAAGTCTGCCAATCTCATGGCCTGCAGTGTCCCGATACCCATCTTCTGAGGCAGCTGCGCGAGCGCAACTGAAAACAGAGAGGGGGCAAATCTGCAGCAGACCATCAAAGCAGTTGCAGAAACATCGTGAGTTACCTCGTAAATCAGCATTGGCAAAGCAATATTCGCACACCAATTGCCTATTTCGCTTATCCCTCTAGCAATATATAGGACCCGAACCGGACGGCTAGCTCTCAATACCGTGAACATCACGATTAACCTCGTATTTCAGGCCTCGTTCATCCCTTAATAGGAATCCATAATCAACCAAGTACCGCCTCAACACGGCATAATCAGGATAGAGCTGTGACAGCACACGATTAACCTGAAGCTCCGTATAACTTGTATTTAATTCAAAGAAAGAGACGGCCCATAGCAGCATGATTCTTTTATAGCTTTCCTTTTTTGGAATTGAAACCAGCTCGCCATTCTTGAGAAATCGTTTTTTAAAGTCTATTAGCTCATCCATTCACATCCTCCATTTCATACGCATCTAATACCAAAAATGCATACGCTTTAGGTCATCGCATTCAGCTTCTTTATTCGAACTAAACTCGAACTAATCTAAATTATTTGCTCAGACACTCTTCGAAAGCTCGTTTTTCACTCTGAGTAAAATGCCCTTCCCAGTCAGTCCACGAACAGGAAGGCAACTCACAACGAGCGGAGTCGAAGCCCTCTGCCGTCGGTCGCTCAAAATGCACGATAACCTTTTCAATATCGCCATCTGTAATCAGGTCAGAATGAATGACCTCGGTTCCATCTTCGAATGTCATATACGGGTACATCACGTAAACCACCTCGCAAACATAAATCCAGTTTAGCATCAAGCTATTGCACCAAAGACAGCAGGCCCCCTTGATGAGTTGATGGTATCTGTTAAATGTCACGTATGATTCACATCTGGTGGGTACCCTGATGGCTACACGAAACGAAGCAGATTTACACCGGGAGGACCCCGTATGACAACCAAGTACACCGACGCGCCGCGCACGCGCGTCATGGCACCGGCCGCGCTCAACAACGGCGTGCACGAAAACCATTCCATCGGACAGACCATGGCCATCGCGCCCAAAAAGGGCCTTTTCGACGACATTTCCATTCCCCAGATCATCGCTGGCGCCGCAGCCGCCGCCACAAGCGTCGCGCTTGCTTCCAAGATTGGTATCGCTGGTTCAGTAATTGGCGCCGCCGTGAGCTCGGTCATCACTGTTGTGTCCTCACAGGTTTACCGCCACTTTATCTCTGCCAGCGCCAAAGCCCTCAAAGGTACGCACGCCGACGTCGACTACCCCGCCGGCGCCTATGAGCCCGTTGAGCTTAATGCCGAGGAGCACCTGGGCGGCGCCGCGACTACGCAGGAGATGCGCCAGGTTGCTGGGCGCGCGACCACGGCGCGCGTTGCCCCCAACAGCTTGCGTGCCAAGGCGGCGGCAGAGCGCAGCCAGACGCAAAAGAAGGTCATCGTCTTCTCGATCGCCATCGCCATCGTCGCGGTCATCGCCTGCGCCGGCGCCATCCTTATAACCACCGCCGGTGAGGGTCTGGGCGAGCGCCCCGAGCCAATCCTTTCGTCGCGCACGACCGAGAGCGATGCAAATGGCAACACCCAGTCGCAGGATCAGCAGGCACAGACGGACGATACGCAAGACGGTTCTACCTCTGCCGATTCGTCCTCGAACACCCAAAACCAATCGCAGGGCACCGATTCCTCTACGGCCAACAGTGGCACGCCGTCCGACACGACCAACTCAAGCCAAACAACTGACGGTTCACAGCCGAACACGGGAGGCCAGACGAGCGACACCACTTCGGGAACGAGTGCAGCAGACAGTAGCAACACCAACAGCTCGAGCGGAACCGCGTCCGGCACGGCATCTGACAGCTCGAGCCAAGGCACGGCATCGGGCAACTAAGCACATTTGCCTCTCATAGATAACCGACCTGTACAACGGGCGCGAATCGAAAGCGGTTCGCGCCCGTTTGCCTTGGGCGCCGCCATGGCGAACGCCATGCGATGGTAAGATGCTTTACATGTGTAAAGAGGAGATTTGCCATGAGCAAGACAATAGTTAGGCCCACGCTTTCGCTGGGCAACCACATCTATCTGTATCGCCTGCTGCGCGATGCGATTGGATGCGGCAAGCAAACGTTTATGACGCAGGTCGAGGAGGCGCTCGCTGCTGGCGACATGACCGCTTATGACCTGGGCTTCGAGTCCACGCGCGAGCTGCTCGAGGAGCTCAACGACTGCATTAAGCTGACCGTCTTTAAGGGCGGCCGCCTGTATGCCACCGTCATCGCCAACGAGGTCTGGGATACCGCCCTTGCCAAGGGCGAGGACAAGTCCAAGGCTGCCAAGGGCGCCAAGCGGTCCTACAAAAAGAAGAAACGCGGTGAGAAGGACCTCAAGGCCGTGCGTCCCAAGCACGTTAAGCATCCCGAGCCCGAAGCCATGGTTGAAACCGTGCCGGAATCCGAGCCCGAGACAGAGATCGAAGCCGCTATTGAGGTAACAGCGGAAGCCGAAACAGAAATCGCCGCCACGACCGATCCCGAAGTCATGTCAGAACAGGAAGCCACTGCGGAGCTCAACGAGGCTCCCAAGTCGATAACCGAAGAAGCCGCTGACCAGCCCGAGACGTCTGCATTCCAAAACAGCGATGTCTTTGGCAACGAGGCCGAGGGCGATCAGTCCGACGAGCCCGCCGATCAAGACGCTACCGCGTCGGCGCCGGAGCCCGAGACGCCGCAGCCCGCCATCTCGCTCACGGTCGTCTATGACCCCGAGAACGCCAACGCCGGCATCACCACCATGGCTTCCACGCCGGTCGAGACAAAGCCGAGCATCGAGAACGAGAACGCAACGCAGGTTGAGATTGAAACTGCAGCTGCAGACGCGCCCGTCACCGTGAAGCCCGCAGATTCCACAATCAAGCCGGAAGCGACGCCGGAGCCCGCACCCGTCATCGAATCCGTGCCCACCTCTGCTTGCGACCAAATTCCCGCACCGGCACCGGCTCCGGCACCCGCAGCGGCCCCAACGCCCGCACCTGCAGCGCCCGCCATCCCCGAGGACTTCCCCGTCGATTTCGCAACCGAGGTCTTCTGCCCCGGCCCGCTTCTGCACCAGTTGTCGACCTATCTCCCCTACGGCGCCGATACCCTCGGCATCGTCGGCGAGTACTACTGGATCGCCCGCGAGCGCGGTACCATCGAGGCCGCGCGAAACCGCGCAAGCTTCCCCCTGCGCTACACGCAGGCCGGCGAGCGCCGCGAGGTTACCGTGCGCATCCGCCGCAACACCACCGGTGGCCTCGGATCCACCTGGGCCATCGATAAAGTCGAAGAACCCGAGCAGTAACGACAAACGGCTCAAATCCAAATCAGGATTTGAGCCGTTTTTATTTGTTGATGTTGCGTAACCAACAGCGAGCGGGCCGCAAGTACCCCAGGTTGCCGTGAAAGAGGAGCGACGCGTACTTCGGTACGCGAGCGACGGCTTGAACGGCAAGATGGGGTGCTTGCGACCCGCGCAGCGTCGAGCAGTTACGCGGTTTGGAAAACCGCGTAACGATCTAGTCGCGCGTCAGCTTACGGTGGATACGATGCGGCTGGGCCGCGTCCTCGCCCAAGCGCTCGATGCGATTGGCCTGATAGGCCTCGAAGTTGCCCTCGAACCAATACCAGTTGCCCGGATTCTCGTCGGTGCCCTCCCACGCCAGAATGTGTGTGGCGACGCGGTCCAGGAACATACGGTCGTGGCTAATGACCACCGAGCAGCCCGGGAACTCGAGCAGCGCCGCTTCGAGTGAGGACAGCGTCTCGACGTCGAGATCGTTCGTGGGCTCGTCGAGGAGCAGCAGGTTGCCTCCCTGCTTGAGCGTGAGCGCCAGGTTCAGACGATTGCGCTCACCACCGGAGAGTACGCCAGCGCGCTTCTGCTGGTCCTGACCCTTAAAGCCAAAGCTCGCCACGTACGCGCGGCTGGGGACCTCGGTCTCGCCGACCATCATGTGGTCCAGGCCATCCGAGACGACCTCCCACAGGTTCTTATCGGGATCGATGCCAGAACGGTTCTGGTCGACATAGGAGATCTTGACGGTCTCACCCACCTCAAGCTCGCCCGAAGTCAGCGGCTCCAGACCCACAATCGTCTTGAACAGCGTGGTCTTACCGACACCGTTGGGGCCGATGACGCCCACGATGCCGTTGCGCGGCAGGGTAAACGAAAGGTCGTCGATGAGCACACGGCCATCGAACTCCTTGTGCAGATGATGGGCCTCGAGCACCTTGTTGCCCAGACGCGGGCCCACAGGGATGCGGATGTCGGTCCAGTCGAGCTTCTGGCTTGCGCGGGCCTCGGCCTCCATCTCCTCGTAGCGAGCCAGGCGGGCCTTGTTCTTGGCTTGGCGAGCCTTGGGCGAGCTGCGCACCCACTCGAGCTCGGCCTCCATGCGCTTGGCGAGCTTGGCATCGCGGTTACCCTGAGCCTCGATACGGGCGGCCTTGGTCTCCAGATACGTGGAGTAGTTGCCCTTGTAGGGATAAAGGTGACCGCGGTCGACCTCGCAGATCCACTCGGCAACGTTATCCAGGAAGTAGCGATCGTGTGTGACGGCAAGCACCGCGCCCTGATAGTTATGCAGGAAGTGCTCGAGCCACAGGATCGACTCAGCGTCCAGGTGGTTCGTGGGCTCGTCGAGCAGCAGCAGGTCGGGAGCCTCGAGTAGCAGCTTGCACAGGGCCACGCGACGGCGCTCGCCGCCGGAAAGCACGTTAACCGGCATGTCGGAATCGGGCAGCTGCAGGGCGTCCATGGCCTGGCCGAGCTTGGAATCGATATCCCAGCCGTCGGCGGCGTCGATCTCGTCCTGGAGCTTGCCCATCTCGGCCATGAGGGCGTCCATGTCGCAATCCGGGTCGCACATCTCCTCGCCGATCTTGTTGAAGCGATCGACCTTGGCGATCATATCGCCAAACGCCATGCGCACGTTCTCGATGACGGTCTTGTCGTCGTCGAGCGGCGGCTCCTGCTGCAGGATGCCCACGGTGTAGCCGGGAGTGAGCCTGGCATCGCCGTTGGAGACCTCCTCGATACCGGCCATGATCTTGAGCAGGGTCGACTTGCCCATACCGTTGGGGCCCACGACGCCGATCTTGGCACCGGGGTAGAAGCTCAGGGTCACGTCGTCAAGAATCACCTTGTCGCCATGGGCCTTACGAGCCTGATACATCTGGTAGATAAACTCCGCCATTTGCCTGTTTTATCCTTTCTACCTGCTGTTTCCCTATTCTTGATTCGCTTTAGTGGAAACGAAATGAGGAAACCAGCTCTGAAACTAAACGAAAAAGGGGCATGGTTGCCCACACCCCCTAATACTACCTGGGAAAAGTCCCCCGGAACATACTATGACCTGCGTACGCTAGTTTTCCGCAACCTTAACGAGCGGCTCGCTGCGATTTGCGCCACAGCAGATACGAATAGACGTAGGCAGCTCCAGCTGAACCAAACGCCAGAACCGCAATCACCGCGGCGACGACTTCACTCGAAAGCACGCTACCCGCCACGCCCATCACAATCAGGCCAACGCCCAGCACCATAAAGCAAGCACCGCCAAAGCGCTGTGTACGGCGCCAGTTCTCGGGATCGGCAAGCGCCCAGGGCGTTTTGATCCCCAGCGTGTAGTTCTGCTTTACGCGCGGTAAGTAGTTGCCTACGCCGATGAACAGCAAACCGACAACACCGGAAATCAGCACGTTAACCGAACCGACCGCCGGCACCACGCCCCAGACCGTAAGCTCACCCAACCAGCTTATGGCACACATGAACAAGGTGAAGGCGATTACGAAGCCCTGATAGAACTTGCCCGAGGTTCGATATGCCTCGCCTTTGGGGTCGATGCGCGGCACCACGCAGAACATTGCGAGAAGCGCCAGAGGCAGCGCGCCGAGCGCGGAGGCCATCCAGCTAGGACCCCAACCGTCGACGGCGCCGTTCGCGCCCCAGTGCGTGGGAATCTGCGCAGGCAAGCTCGGCATCACCATGAGGTGCGCTACGACATTGGCGACGCACAGAGCGACCAGCGCAATCCACACGCGCGACGATACCCCCGTGGGGTGAATGCCCTTGTTTTCGTTATTCATCCTTATCACCTTCAGTGTTTGTAAAGCCCATAAACCAGCCAATTAAATCCTGCATGACGGTGGTGTTTAAGCTGTATACGATGTTTTGGCCATGGCGCTCGTCGGTCACCAACCCGGCATTTTTGAGCGTCGCCAAGTGATGGCTTAGCGACGGCTTACTGATATCGAAATGCTCGGCAAGCTCCCCCGCCATGCAATTGCCCTCGCGCAGCAACTCCAAAATGCGCCGTCGCGTTGGATCGGCCAGCGCCTTAAAACCCTCTCCCGGCATAGAACCTCCTCTCGCTATCTCTCGCGACGTGCACACTATACTCATTATTTAGATGTTTGTCTAATTATCTAATAGCAATGTTCTGTATAGAACATTCGTTCGTTTTTAGATACAATGGGTCCAGAAGCAGATGGGCCAGCTCCCTCTTCCCAAGAAGGAGATGGACTATGAGTATTGATAATGTCCTGACGTTGTTATTGCTTGTAATCGCGGCTGTGGAACTCGGCATCCACATAGGAAGTCGAATGAAATAGCCGCCCCCGCGTAATGCGAAGACGGCCACTTCTCACGCTACAAACGTGTTTGGGAGTTGGCCAACCCGCTGCAACGGGTGCCATCTGCTTCATCTTATGCGAATCCTTGCCTCATTTCAACAAGCCCCTAGGGCTCAAATGGAATCGCGATAATACCTATAATGGTGATAGCTAAAACACGATTCGCTTCCCCATCGGAGGATGTCTATGACCGAAACCGCTGCTCTCGTCGAGACACGCGACACCAAACTCGAGATCATCATGGGCCGCGAGGCACTCGATAGACTCGCCAACGCCACGGTGCTGGTGCTCGGCTGCGGAGGCGTGGGCTCTAACTGCTGCGAGGCACTTGTCCGCGGCGGCATCGGTCATTTTGTGATTCTGGACAAGGATATCGTCGCGCCCAGCAACATCAATCGACAGGCCATCGCCTTTCACAGCACCGTCGGCAAGCGCAAGGTTGACGTGATGGAAGCCATGATCCACGACATCAATCCCGCCGCCAGCGTTATCAAGCGCACCGAATACCTGCTGAGCGACAACATCGACGAGTTCTTCGCGGGCGTTTTGGAGCAGACGGGCGGCAAGCTCGACTACGTCGTCGACGCCATCGACACCATCTCGGCCAAGCTCACCATTGCCAAATATGCTCAGGACCACGGCATTCGTTTGGTTAGTTCCATGGGCGGGGCCAACAAGCTCCATCCCGAGTGCCTGCGCTTTGCCAACATCTTCGATACGGTACGTGACCCCATGAGCCGCATTATGCGCAAAGAATGTAAGAAGCGCGGAATCAAGAGCCTACATGTACTGTTTAGCTGCGAGGAATCGGTTAAGACACAGCCCCGCGACCCTTCCAACATCCACGAGCGCACCGAGCTGGGAACTGCCAGTTTTATGCCGCCCATCATGGGTCAGATGATTGCCGGCGAGGTTATCCGCCAGATCAGTGGGCGCGGCACCGAACGCGTACGCTCCGATGGCCAGCGCCTAGACTAGCGGAGCGCGCCGAGATGGAGCCCCGGTTATTTGATGCACACTGCCATCTTGATTTAATGGCTCACCCGGACGCCGTTGCCGATGAGGCAACGGCGCTGGGCCTGATTCTATTTGACTGCGGCGTCGATCCGCACGACTTTGCACGCGCCAAGAAGCGCGCCTGCGGCCGTTCAAATATCTTTGCCGGCATCGGCCTCCATCCCTGGTGGCTCGCCGACGGACGATGTGGCAACGCTGAAATCAATCTGCTTTGCGAAGTCGCTGCACAAGAACGCTTGATCGGCGAGGTGGGACTCGACTTTTCCGCGCGCTTTGCCGGAAGCGAACCACTTCAAATACAGGCACTCGACCAGCTCTGCGATGCGCTCGCGCAGCGTCCTCTTGCCGGGCGCGTGATATCAATTCACGCCGTTCGTTCGGCAGGAACCGTACTGGACGTCCTCGAATCGCACGGATTACTCATCCCAATCTCCGACTCCCCCGCTATCATCTTTCACTGGTTTAGCGGCACTTCGGACGAACTCGCCCGCGCGCGAAACGCAGGCTGCTATTTTTCCGTGAACGAGCGCATGCTCGCCACCAAGCGCGGTCGCGAATACGCACGACAGATTCCACTCGACCGTCTACTGCTCGAGACCGATGCTCCGGCTGAGTCAAACACAGAAACAAGCACGCAATCGCTCATCAGATCGCTCACAAGGACCTCGGTACGCATCGCCTCACTCAAAAACTGCGACGCAAAGCATATCGAATCGGCGGCTTTAACAAATGCACGCACTGTTTTTGATCTTCGCTAACCTCGGTGTGCAAAAAAATGCCAATAGGGACATGCGAATCGCACAACGCAGTCCCTATTGGCAGGCAGTACAATTCGGCAGCATTACACCAATTCGTGCATGAGATCACGGTTACGTGCATACAATTCGTCAAAGATATGACGACGCGACGCATATAACTCGTGGGCAGTCATATCGGGCACGATTGTTTGCGCAACGCCAAGGACTTGGGCGAGTTCATCCCATGATGCATAGGCGCCACCTGCGAGAGCTGCCATGATGGCATCACCGAAGCATGCGCCCACCGTAACCTTGGCAACCGAGACCTCGCGCCCGCATACGTCGGCAATAGCCTGCATCCAAACTGGATTCTTGGTTCCACCTCCGACAAGCATAATGCGCCCAATTGGCAGTCCATGCTCTCGCTCGATAATGTCGACATGGGATGCAACGGTATACGCGATGCCTTCCAAGGCGGCGCGAACCATATGGGCTCGCGTATGCCTTCCGGTCAAGCCAAAGAAGACGCCACGCGCCTCGGGATCGTTGAGCGGAGTACGCTCCCCCGTAAAGTACGGCAGGCACAGGAGCCCATCGGCACCCGGCGCCACGTCGGCGGCATCATGCGCCATAACCGAATATGCATCGGGGCCACCGTGGCCCTCGGCCTCTACGGCGTCGCGATACAGCTCTTGGCGCAGCCACGATGTGAGCGCACCCGCCGTATTGGTCCCCGCGCAGATCCCGTAAGTTCCGGGAATGATAAACGTCCCTGGCCACAGACAGGCATCATCGATCATATGATCAGCTAGGTAGATGAAATACGCCGTACTCCCCAACTGAACCATCATATCGCCGGGACGGAATACACCCGTCGAAATGGCCTCGGCACCAGAGTCGCCCGTTCCCACCAAGACAGGTGTCCCTGCCGCGAGCCCCGTCGCCTCAGCCGCACGCTGCGTAATCACCCCGGCAATATCGGTAGCCGACATTACCTCCGCCATCTGGTCAGGCCGGCAGAAACGAGCACATTCCCGAGCATCAACCTTCCAAGTGTAGCGATCGTATAGGGGAAGAAAATCCTCCGCCAAATAACGGTCCACCGTAAAACGCCCCGTCAACTTTGCGCACAGAAACGATGACGCCGTCAGGAACTTCGCAGCACGTTCGTGCACCTCGGGCATACTCTCCTTAAACCACAAGATCTTTGGAGCAATATCTGACGAACAGGGATCGTGCCCGAAAAGCTCGCGTGCGCGATCTGACCCATATTCGGAAAGAAGCTCGTCAATCTGCGGCTTCGAACGTGCATCGACTCCGTACAAAATCGCGGGCACCAGCGCGTTGCACTCGGTATCGACCGGCACGCAGTCGCAACCCAATGCGGAAAGGCCGACGCATCCGATCTGCGCCGCGTTAACCCCCGATCGCACCACCAGCTCGCGCGACAAGCGGCAAAAATCGCCCCACCAAACTGCCTCCGCATCATGCTGGTACCATCCATCACGTGGGTTATCCGTCTCGTGTCCACAAGTGGCCTGGCAAACGATGTTGCATCGATCATCGATTAAAACGCCTTTAGAGGCGCTTGTCCCAATATCAATACCCAGATAAAACGCCATAGGTGCCTACTCCCCTCGCGCCGTACGAGCGGCAGCCATAAAACGAACTACCCGCTCAACATCAACCGGGGCATCCAGCTTTCCGTCGCGCTTTAAGCACGTGCCGACAAACGCGCCATCGTAGTGAGCAAATACGTCAGCCACGGTATTTTCGCGACAACCGGTGCCACATACCACAGGCACTTCGCCAACACGCTCGCGGACCTCATCGGCAAGCTCGCCCGAAGCGCCACGACCGGCAGCCGAACCGCCGATGACCATCGCATCCGGTAGGCAATTAAAGAGAAGTGAATCGGCAATGTCCGCAGTCGTGCGGTCGTTGAGATAAACCTCCCCCTCGCTCGTGATGAAGTGAAAAAGCTTGAGGTCGTCCAAGCGCAGCGCCGCCTTGCGACGCATGGTGTGCGCGAAATCTCGGTTAATCAGCCCGAGATCACCGGCCCAGGCACCGCAAAAATTGCAGCGCGTGAACTGCGCATCGACGGCAGCGCACAGCTCGATTGTGGCATCACCATCGTAAATAGCCTCAGCTCCCCAAGGGGTCGACAAATCATGGGACAGAGCCCCGATTACATAGCCCATCGATGCAAGGGTTGAGGGAGAAACGTGCTGCTCATAGGGCATCGAGAGCTCATTGGTAATCAAAATGCCATCGACACCGCCCTGCTGCAACGCTTCGAGATCGCGCTTGGCGGCTTCCACGACCTGCGATACGATTCCACCCGGATAAAACAGTGGATCGCCCGGCAGAGGACGCAGGTGCAGCATTCCGATAACCGGCTTTTCGGTCTTGAACACCGAAGTTAGAAACGACATAACGTGCTCCTTCATAGGGCTATTGCAGGGACGTTACTCCCCCAACACCTCGACGTACACTTTTCGCTTCTGCGGACCGTCAAACTCCGCAAGATAGATGTTCTGGGCACCTCCGCACACGATATGGCCATCTTGGACGGGAAAGAAGCAGCTGTTTCCACAAATCATGCTCTTGATATGCCCACAGGAGTTGTTGCCGGTGGCTCCATAGCTCGGCAGGAAGTGTGCATGCGCATAGGGGGCATCGAGTGGGGCGATGCGATCAAGCGTCTCCATAAGATCCGTCTCCACGCAGGGCAGCCCCTCGTTTACCACGATTCCGCAGGTCGTATGCGACAAAATAATCGCTGCCAAGCCATTCGTCACCGAGCTGCGTTCGACGGCGGCGTGCACGTCTTCGGTAATATCGATGAACTGGTCCGGAGCAGTCGAGAGATAGCTCAATGTCTCGAGCGTCACCATGTTCACTCATCCCCTTCAAGAAAACGCAGGGCATTACCCCAGTAGAGCCTTTCTCGCGCATCATCGCGCATGGACACGGTATCGAGCGCCCGCTTGAGTTTGAACGCACGGAAGCGCGGCGTATTGCTGGCAAACATCACTTGATGCGATAGCGCACGCTCATACCACAGCGGCCCCATATCGACCGTGAAAAGACGCTGCATCATCTCCTCGGGCGAATCGATGTAAGTGATAGAGGTGTCCGTGTAGCAGTTGGGATACTTGAGCAGCATCGCCACGGTCTCGCGCACCCAGGGCCAGCCAAAGTGGGTCAAACTAAAACGCACATTTGGATGCGTTGCGATTGTGTGCTCAAATGCAAGCGGATTACTGCGCGAGAGCTCTGCACCCGGCTCCCAAGACATACCGGCATGGAAAACCACCGGCTTGTTATAGCGCTCGCATAGCTCGTAAAGCGGCTCGGCCACAGCATCATCGGGGGCAAAACCCTGCTTTGCCGGATGCAGGCAAAGCCCCTTTGCCCCCAACTCGGTAAAGGCGCGCTCCAATTCGTCTGCGGCGCCGCTCACCTGCGGATCTACGCTCGCAAATCCCCACAGACGATCGGGATGCGCGGCAACCAGCATGGCAATCTGGTCATTGGTGCCAAAATGCCCTCCGCATGCCGTGGTTACATCGAGCGGCATGAGCACGCTCTTCTGCACATCGCAGACGTCCATCTCGACTTGAAGCTCATCCCAATCCATGGGGCCCATATGCCCCATACCAAATTCTCGTGACCAAAAACCGAATCCATCAGGCTCATCACCCGGCGTACAGATCTCGCTGTAGAGCATGGGCTGAACCAACATGTCGATAACCATTTTGTACTCCTTTCCAGGCATTTGACCCTAGTACGGCTCAAACGAACCAATCACTCGGGACGACAGCTCAGCGCCCGCCTTCATACACGCCGGAATATCAAGGCCATCGATCACGCCCTTGGTAAACCCGGCAATATACGAGTCGCCGGCACCCACGGTATTAACGACCTTCTCCGCCGGTACGACCCCGCACTCATAGAAGCGCTCACCGTCATAGGCAATGCTTCCCTTCTCGCCAAGCGTGGCAACCGCAACGCGCGGTCCCAATCCCTGCACGTGGCGTACCCAGTCTCGTAGCTCCGGAGTGTCCTCTTCAAACGACATGAACGCATAGTCTACGTAAGGAAAATGAGCCTCACATGCATATTCGGGATCCTGGCTGAACACCGAGAAGTCCATAACCACCGTCTTGCCCGCATCATGCCATTCGGGCAGGAGGTCCAAACAATTGCCAAACAGGTCGGTATGAATGATGTCATGTTCCAGGATAAACGCCCGGTCGTCTTCATTCGGTCGATATGTCTCCATTACGCCATCGATTGCCTCGAGATGCACGCGATCGACGCCGTCTTTCAATGCCATGAGCATCACCGAGGTGTCGCCATCCTCCACCCGCAGATGTGAGATATCGAACCCCTCGGCGGCCAGCGCCTCTCTCATCTTGTCTCCGTACTCGTCCTTGCCGACAACCGACACGGCGGATACCGAAACGCCCATTCGTGCAAGATGGATACCCCAGTCAATGCCATTACCAGTCGGATAGAACACGCCGATGTTTTGATAGACGTCCGCACAGCAAAAACCAGCCGCACACGCTTTAATACCCATACTCTTCTCCAATGTTCAAAAGGGGACCCACCACATGGCGAGCCCCCTTTTCGCGTTTCGCTTATTGTTTTGCATCGGCTGTCCAAGGCCTCATAGCCAGACCGCCGTACGCTTTCTTAAGCTATTCGACGATTGGTGCTCCGTGGCCCCAAGAACCTTCCATGCCGCACACGGTCGAAGCAAACCCGGCAGCAAAGTCGAGCGCGCGCTCGATGGCCTCGGCGCCATCCTCACCACGCTTGACGGAATCGAGATAGCACATCAAAAACGAGGTGAGGAACGAGTCGCCCGCCCCCATGGTGTCCTTCATGTCCGTTACCGGTTTAGCCAGCTGGCGGTAATAACGCTCGCCGTCGTAAGCAATGCAGCCCTCGGCGCCCGCCGTAGCCGACACAAAACGCGGACCCAGACCCTTCACCCATGCCAGACGCTCGCGAATCTCGTCCTCGCTCGCGGCATCCGCCGCACTAAAGAAAGCGAAATCGACGTAGGGCGCAATCTGCTCGTAGTACTCGTCGGTGGAGTCGTCCGAAAAGTCAAAAGAGACCGTGACGCCCGCAGCCTTCAACTTGGGCAGCTCGCGCTCGGTAAAGCAGTAGTTGCCCGAATGAACCACATCGAACTGCTTCATGTACGCAAGGTCAAAGCGATCGAGGACATAGCGCGCATCGCCACGGATACCGCCCTCGTTGGAGCCAAGGAAGACACGGTCACCGTCAACGACGGTCACGCGAGCCGCTCCGTTCTCGCCAATCATCTGCTCGCACTTGTCAAGCTCGATACCCTCATCCTCGAGGCTTGCAATGACATGCTCGGCAGCGGCGTCATTGCCAAAAATGCCCATGTATGCAGAGCGTGCGGCACCGCATTTCTTGGCATAAACGGCGAAGTTCACCGCATTGCCGCCGGGATACATGGTGTGGATATGCTCGTAGCGATCGACGACGTTGTCGCCAAATCCGAGCGCGTTAACGTTAAATGCCATAGCCTTTGCCCCTTCTAGTACTCGACAACACCCATATAGCGGCGGAAATCGGGATCGTGATCAAACACCTTGCCGCGTGCGGCGCGCAGCTCGCAGTTCATGGCGTAGAACAGCACCGGGTCCAGATAGGCACGGACGCTCGCCGGCACGGCTTCCATACCGTACTCCTTGGCATCGAGCACCATCAGCGTATCGGTATGCGTCTTAAGGAACGCCAGGGCGCGCTCGTCCATAGCACGGCACTCGCTGGAGCCCATCTGCAGGAAGTAAAAAACGCCATCCTGAGTAGCCTCGAAGGGGCCGTGGAAGTACTCGGCAGAGTGGATGTAGCTGCAGTGCTGCCACTGCATCTCCATAAGAGAGCAGATAGCGAAACCGTAGGTCTGGCTAAAGTTGGGACCGCTGCCCAGAATATAGAAGAACTCGTGCTCCTGGCAAAGCTTGGCAAAGCGATCGCCCAGCTCGGCATTTACCTTCTCGCGTGCCGGAGGAAGAATCTTATCCATCTCAGCAATACCGGCATACATATCGGCAAGATCGGCGTAGCCCTCCTGCTGATCGAGCAGCTCGGCCGCAAGCGACAGCGAAATGCCAGCGGGGACCTCGGCCTGCGGCACGCCCTCGCCCCACGGGTAGACCCACGTGGTCCACTTGCCGGAGTCAATCTTGGATCCAGCGTTGTCGGTCTGGGCGATCACCGTAGCGCCGGCAGCAAGGGCAATCTCACAGCCCTCGACGACCTCGAGGGTGTTGCCACTGTGGCTGCAAGCAATGACCAGGGACTTCTCGCCCAGACGACGCGGACGCATGATATCGAACTCGCGAGCCGTATAGATATACGAAGTGAAGGTGGTTGCTTCGCGCTGCAGAAGCTCATGAGCCGGGATCAAATCGATCATGGAGCCACCGCAAGCAATCCAGTAGACGCTGTCGAACTTGCCCTTCTCGGCAATTGCCTCTTTGATCAGGTCGTGTGCGTTCATATCCAGTTCCTTTCTTGTTTGGTCCACAATCAATGACGTTGGTTGCGTGGCCGATAGTTGTTTTAGTCAATCAGATATTTCTCGAATGCGGCCATGTTCTTGGCATCTGCCGCCGCCGGGTCATCGTAGTAACGACCGTCCGTGATTTCCTGGCCCAGCATGCCGTCGAAACCATGGGCGTTGAGCGTGGCAACGAAGGCGTCCATATCGTGCTTGCCATCGCCCCACACCAGATGGCCATACGGATCACCGTCGATAAAGTGCATCTCGTGAATTGCCCCATCACCAAAGGCTGCAAACCAGTCCTCGAGTGTCTCGCCCGCAACGCCCATCGCGGTTGTATCAACCATGGGCTGTAAGTACGGGCTCGCGACCTCGTCGATCATGCGCTTCGCATCGGAAACCGTCGTCACAAGGTTGCTCTCCTCGGGACGCAGGCTTTCCATCGTAAGCACCAGACCGTGCTCGCCGGCATACTCCGCCAGAATGGACATGTGCTCGCGGCTGCGCTTCCAGGCTTCCTCGCGGTCCTCGTCCCAGTCGCCCCAGCCCGAGTTGACGGACATACGGTCGCACCCAAGCACCTCGGCAAGCTCGATGCCGTGCTTAAAGTACGCCAGGCTGCGCTGTTCATGCAGCGGTTTGCGTGCGCAGTATTGCCAAGGATAGACAACATTCTCGGGGCACAGAGTACGATACCTAAGCCCACGGTCTGCAGCTTTTTTCGCCAGGACCTCAGCCTCAAAGTAGCCCGTATGGTCGAGTGTCACATGCGGCTCCGCACACCACAGCTCAATGGACTCAAAGCCCAAACGCTGCTGCACATCAAGGAAGTAATCGAGCGACCACATGATGTAGTGGATATTCATGCCCGCAATCTGTTCGCGGCGCAGCGTCGGCTTGGATTCAGACATCTTATGCCTCCTTATTACGATCGAACACGATTTGTCCGTCCGACATCGTCATATCAACCGAAAGATCGCGTGCGTCGCGATAATCGAGGTCGAACACATCCCGATCGAGCACGCAGATATCAGCAAGCTTGCCGACCTCGAGCGTACCTAGCTCGTCTTCGCGCATCAGATCGTACGCGCCCCCGGCAGTCCAAGCACGCAAGAGCTCGACAAGCGTCAGCGCGTTGGCCTCATTCACGGGCAGTCCATCGTCGAAGTATCCGCCGCACGCACTGTAGATTGACTCGCCCAGGCTCGGAATCAGCAGCGGCAAATCCGTACCACAGCACACCGTGCATCCGGAATCTTCCATGCCGCGGCGATTCCAGCTGTGCAAAAGTCGCGTCTTGCCAATTTGTCGACGCATCATCGATAGGCAATCCTCGCGCCGGTCCAGCGTCAGAATCTGCGGATAGACCTCGCAAATTCCACCTAACTTGCCAAACTCGACAAGATCGGTCGGATCAGAGTTCTCGAGATCGGTAATCGCATGGCGGCGAAGCAACCGTCCATGCTCGTCTCGAGGCAGCGAGGCATAGAGCGCCACGGTGCGACGAACGGCGCCATCGCCCTGGCAATGCAAGGAATATCGGAAGCCGTCAGCATCAATTGCGCGCAGCTCGTTCTCAATCAGATCCCACTCGGGCTCCTCGACAACCGTCTTGCCGGCAGCGCCCGCATCGGCCGTGTCCTCATAGGGGTCAATCATCTCGGCAAGCCCCGCCCATACGCCGCGATCGGTCATACGGTTGAAGCCAGAAAAACGAACGAACGGTCCCCGGAAGCGCTCTCGTGCCTCGCGGGCATATGCCAGATTTGCACCGGCACCCACCGGCTGCGACATCATAGAGACGCGAACCGTCAGCTCACCAGATTCCTCACGGCGAGCCATTTCGTCGGCAAAACCGTAGTAGTCATCAAACGCCATCTCCTTGATGGCGGTAACGCCGCGCTCGTTAAGCATGCTCATGTAGTCCGAATACCCCGCACGTACCTCGGGCAGCGCGAGGAAATCGCTCATCATGCGCCAGATCTTCTCGGCATAGCACGCCTGCGGTGTAAAGCCGTATCGCGCACTGGCGGCAGCATTGAGAACGCAGGTCTCCGCACCCGGTGTAAAGCAGACGACAGGGATATCGCCAAAACAATCGTCAAACACAGCCGCCGTATTTGCGTTCTCGGCATCCGATGCCAGCGTTTCGGGTAGGTTGTGGCCAAAAGCCGCCGCGCAATCCGGATGATCTTCTTTCCATGCACGCAAGAGCGACACGGCCTCTTTGGCATCGGCGACGCCGGACAGATCAGACCCCAACGTCCGCAGCGCCCAGCCCGTATAGAAGGTATGCACATCGATCAGGCCAGGCATGACGGTGCGGTCGCCCAGGTCAACTACCTCGTCCGCCTGGGTCAAATACGAAGCTACCTCACACTTGGTGCCAACAGCCTCAATTCGATTGCCACGGACCGCTACGAAACCTTCAAACGGCAGGTCCCCCGTACCGGTAAAGACGCTCTTAGACGTCAGGACCGTCAAACGATCAGACATCACAACCACCTACACCGGAAGCATGCCAGAGATTGCCGTTACGATCAGGCCAAAGACGACCATGAAAATGAAGAACTTCCAAATGGTCTTCCACCATTGGCCAAACGAGATCTTTGCCACGGCAAGGCCGGCGACCGTCATGCCCGCCACGGGACTGATGGTGTTGATGGTCTGATTAGCAAACTGGAGCGCGGTAACAGCTGCCTCGGGATTGAGGCCCATAAGCTCGGTCAGGGGGCCCATAACAGGCATGGTGAGCGCCGCCAGGCCAGAACTCGAGGGAACCAGCAAAGAGAGCAGGCCAAGGACGATATACATAAACGTGGTGTAGACGGCGGCGGGTGCACCGGCGAGCGCAGTAGCGAGCGCCTGGAGAATGGTGTCGATGATCATGCCGCCCTCGGCGATGACCAGAATACCGCGAGCGATACCAATAACGATGGCGGCGTACGCAAAGTCGGCGAGACCTTTAACGAACTCCTCAGCAATCGTCTGCTGGTCAAGACCGCCCAGGATACCGGCAAGCAAGCCCATGCCAAGGAACACGGCGGAAATCTCATTCATGTACCAACCCTGGGTAACAAGACCCCAGACGATAATGCCCATACCGCAAGCAAAATCGATAAGCACGAGCTTCTGACGGATAGTGAACTCTTCCTCGATGGAGGCATCGGTCACGGAAAACTCGATACGCTTGAGCTTATCGTCCTCGTACGTAATGGACGACTCGGGGTTTTTCTTGACGCGCATGGCGTAGCGCATGGCCCATGCGATACCGACGGCAGTGAAGATGACCCAAGAAACGGCGCGCAGCCACAGTTGCGGATTGCCCTCGATGCCGATAATGCCCTGTGCGATCAAGACGTTAAACGGGTCGATGGTCGAAGCACAATATCCCAGGTTAGGACCAAGGAAGCAGATGATGAATGCCGTCATCGAGTCATAACCGATACCCATCATGATGGGAATGAAGATGGCATAGAACGGCAGGGCTTCCTCAGACATACCAAACGTAGTGCCGCAAATGGACAGCAACGTCATCGTGATGGGAATGATGAGGATGTCCTTGTTCTTGAGCTTTTTAATCACACGGCTCATGCCGGCATTCAAAGCGTTGGTCTTGGTGATGATTGCGAACGATCCGCCAATCAATAAGACGAACGCAACGACGTCGGCAGCCTCTTGGATGCCCTTAGTGGGCGCTTGCAGGACCGCGAAGATATCCTGACCCAGATTGATGGTCTCGCCGGTCTCGGAATCGGTGTAGTTCTTATCGACCTGTTCATAGGTTCCAGCAACGGCGACTTCACGCTCGCCCGCCGCTGTCGAAATCGTCTTGCGCTGATACTGACCAGAGGGAACGATCCAAGTCAGGACCGCAAAGACAACGATCAGCAAGAACATGATCGTATAGACATGCAGTAATTTGAACTTAAAACGTCTGTTTGTCTTCTTCGCCTTCGTATCTGACATAGATACCTCCAAAGAACTCGAGACTGCATCGCATCTCGCTTCAACGTTTGCACAAGGCAAACGTTCTATGACGTTCTATAGATTACCAGCAGCTTTTCTCGTCATCAAGATAATTTCAAACTGATTGCCGCAACGCGGTTGAACGGTTGCGTTTGCGCCGTGAACGGTATGGAAACGCCCGGTGAGATGATCCACCGCGCGTCTCCATTCGCAATGTCCTAGATGTCAAAAACGTAGCGAGACCCAACGATCCGCTGACGACCGATGATAAACGGCCGCCGCTGCTCATCAAAGAAGAAGGCTTCCATATAAAACAAGGGTTCGCCAACGGGAACCGCCAGCAACCGAGCGACCTCGGGCGATGTGCACGCGATCTCGAGCGTGCACGGGTCGGTAAACGCAGGCGTCCGCCCCGTCCGGTTGCGCACGAACTCAAAAATGGATTGGTTAGATAGAGGCGCCGTTGATAGATAGGCGTTGTCCTCGTAAACGTATATGTTGTTCTCAAGCATGACAGGGACGCCATCGGCAGTACGCACGCGCTCAACGCAAATCAAGTCAGTTCCAACGGGAACACCAAAGAACTGTGCTTCGGTGGAATCCGCCGGCAGTATCTTTCTCGAAATGACACACGCCCCCGGTTCCATTCCGTTAGCGCGGCATGCGTCCGAAAAACTCTGGACGTCATCCTTCTGGCGAATCTTGCGCTTGAGCTTGGGGGCATTGACAAACGTGCCTTTCCCCTGTCGCTTCGTTAGATAGCCCTGTTGGACGAGCTCCTCAATAGCGCGTCGCACGGTAACGCGGCCAACTTTATAGCTCTCAGCCAATTCGAATTCGTTGGGTATCCGCGCACCTGCCTTGTAGGCACCGGAGTTGATTTCGTTTTTAATGATATCAATGACCTGTTGGTACAGCGGTATCGCTGCTTTACCGTCAGTTAGCCCTTCAGTCGGTGGCATATACCCTCTCCCAGCGCAATTACGTCTAAAACGGGCTTAAGGGCATTCAACAAGTCCTTAAGCCCGCATTAGCTTAAAGTATGCTAGGTGTCGCACCAAAATGTCGGGTATTTACTCATCGGACCCGAAAAACGCGCAACTAACGCGCTCTTACGCGAGTTCCAGCAGGTCCGGCAGCTGATCGATAATCTTATCCGCGGCGTCCTGACTAAAGCCAAAGCGCTCCTCGCGCTTGGCGATGACTGTCAGACCGGCGCGCTTGCCGGCAGTGATGCCAGGCACCGAATCCTCAACGCAGCAGCAGCGATTCGCGGGCAGCCCCAGCAGGTCCAGCGCATGCAGGTAGATGTCGGGCTCGGGCTTACTCTCCTTAAACTGCTCGCCGCTCACCACATACTCAAAGGCATCCGACAGCCCGCACGCGTTGAGCACTTCCTCGATGCTATCCATGGGAGACGAGCTGGCAAGCGCCACGCGAACGCCACGGCGTGGCAGCTCTCGAATCGTATCCACGGCGCCTGGGTTAATCAAAGCCTGATAGTCGCGCGGACGCTTATGCGCCCACTCGTCCCAACGGACCAACGCTTCCTCGCCAGTGAAATGCCCCTTACCGGCGCGCTCAAACCAATCGACCAGCATATGCAGGAAGAACTGATGCGAGGTACCGACTTGCCCATTCAACTCCTCTTGAGTCAGGTTAAGCCCAAGCTCCTTGGCAAACGCGGCAGTCTCGCCCAGGTAGTAATACTCGGTATCGACAATGACACCGTCCATGTCAAAGATAACGGCGTCGAACGGAAATGCGGACACGGCACCCTCCCTAACAAAAGGGCGCCCGCAAGCAGGCGCCCAAACCATGCATTAATCGGCGATTCTAACCCAGCAGCTTATCCAGCGCCACTGCAATACCGTCTTCGTTGTTATTGGCGGTTACCATCTGGGCAACTGCCTTAACCTCATCGACGGCGTTGCCCATGGCAACACCGGTGCCGGCCCACTCAATCATGGACTTGTCGTTCTGGCCGTCGCCAAACGAGACGACCTCGCTGGCATCGATACCGAGCTTGGGCAGGGCACCCTCGAGCGCACGGGCTTTGTCGATACCGGGCGCCGTGTACTCAAAGTACCAGTCGGCCGTAAACATGCCCGAAAGCGTCTGGGTAAAGGGCGCATACATCTCCTCGTAATGCGCCTGCAGGTAGGTCGGATCACCCGCCGTCAGCAGCTTGTCCACGGGATAAGTGTCCACGACCTCATGCAGGCTCTCGACCTCGCGAATCTTAAGATCGCACGCATCGCGCTCATACTTGACGATATTCTTCCGCAAGCCGTCAGGCAGCGTGATCATGCAATGGTACGAGTCCTCGACGTGCAAATCGCGACCGAGCGAAATCATAGGAATCACGTCGAAATTGCGCAGATGATCAATCAGACGGTGCAGTTCGTCAGCCGGCATGGCCTGATCAAAAAGGACCTCATCGGTCTGAGCGTCGACCACGTGCGCGCCATTAAAGGCAACTAGCAGACCATCATGGTTTTGAAGGTCGAGCTCCTGCGCCAAGGCGTGCAACCCCCATGCGGGACGGCCCGAAGCCAAGATGAGCTTAATGCCCGACTCCTGCGTCGCGAGCAGCTTCTCGCGCGTACGCGGGCTGATGACCTTTTGGTCGTTGGTGAGCGTACCGTCGATATCCATTGCGATGGCTTTAATTGCCATATGTGCCTCCTTGCATCGTTTTTATCGCGCACTATCTTATCCGAGCCGGGGCACGTTCACACAGCGCGCGCATGACGGTTGCAAAACCACCCCATTTGAAACAAAGGCAAAAAAGTACTTGCAAAGACGCGTTCCGACATATAAGTTGATAAAAGACCGCCATTGCGGTTTTAAGTAGATCGAGCATATGAAGTTTGAGTTTTAGCGTGTAAGAGAAGGAAGATCGGCAAAGTACAACCCCAAACGCAATGACAACTTAATGAGGTAACTGCCACATGTGAGGCACCCAGGGCATTGCTGTCTCGATTTTGAGCACGATGCCTTCCGCCTTGCATGGGCCGTTCCATCCCGCCCCTGCAGCAACTGCCTCACGGGCTCATTGAAAACCGCATAGCACCCCAACGTCAGCACATCACCCACGGCAAGCACATCACTCACGACAACCAACACATCAACAAACAGCACGAACATCAACCGATTGGAGAAGCTATGACAAACCACCACGCTGAAGACGGCGATCAGAAAAGCATTCTGGATGCCCGCATTGAGCGAGCATATGCAAACGAATATGACGCCGCCTTTGCCGCCGCGACCATCAAGAACTATGCGTCGCTACCGCTCGCGACGCTCTTGGCCGACCACCCTCAACTGCTGAAGCGCTGCACAAAAATCATGGGCGACCCCGACATTCGCAAGCTGACAGACCCCTATGCCCCAAAACGCGACAACGATTCGTACGTTCTTACCGTAGGCTGCCTAGCCCATATGCTTACGGCGCTCGACACGAAACTCAAGCTCGAATGGGAACCCGACGAGCGTCATGAACTCGAAAGCAAGCGGAACACCCTGCGCACCGCACTGTTCCTTCCGTTGGACGGCCTCAAGCGCTGCAACGTCGAGCTCAATACACAGGCGCGGCAAAAGCCCGGGACCACGGGGCAGAAAACTCCAAGACCCCATGCGGCCATCGTCGACCGCAACCGATATAACCGCATGACCACGCACTTTTCCGCCGAGGGAGCAGCCATAAGGACGCTGATCGACCTGCTGTGCCTCCTGAGCATCAACGAGCTATTTGAGGGCTATCTCGCCCTTGTTCCCGCGACGGCACCCAAGTCGGTAGCAAAGATCATCGAGACCTGCAGACGCCAGTTTGAGCGCCATCGCAATGGCAGCGAGATGAACGCCAGCATCGCGCAGTACTACGCGGCTCATTACAAAAATGACGGATGTGCCCCTATCGAGCATCAGCTGCGGCTCGCCTACACCACGCCCGCCGCAACGCTCTATCGCTTTGGAGCCCTTGGCGCTTGCGAGCCGCACGAACAGGCAGCCTGCCCCACAACCGAGCTCGATCTCAGGCTCGGACGAACCCTGTAGCCCGCCAGCCCCTCCGCGGGCAACAGTCCTATTCCTCCACAACACAACCAACAGAAAGGAGTCCTCATGGACACCAATCATTCCCCCATCATCAGCCCCCTCACCATGCGTGAATCCGCCCGAGGCATCACGCTCACCAGCATTTACGATGAGATGCTCGCCCGTCGCGAGCTCTCCGTCATGGGAAACATCGAAACCCCGATGGCCCACGACCTATGCCAGCAGATCCGCCTGCTCGATGCCACCGACCCCAGCCGCCCCATCACCATATTTGTCGCCAGCGCCGGCGGAAGCGTGCGATCGGGTCTTGCGATCTATGACGCCATGCGCCTCGCATCGTGCCCCATCCGCACCGTCTGCCTGGAATTCGCCGCGTCCATGGGCGCCGTGATCTTTATGGGCGGCGACGATCGCCGTATGGCGCCCCATGCAGAGCTCATGATTCACGACCCGCTGATCCCCCAGGGGGCAGGCGGCTCGGCACTTGCGCTGCAGGAAACCAGCCGGCGTCTCATGCAGACCCGCAAGACCCTCACGCAAATCCTCTCGGACCGCAGCGGCCTCACGCCCAAGCGCATCCAGTCCCTCACTGCAAAAGACACCTACCTTTCGGCCGAGCGCGCCGTCGAGCTCGGCTTTGCCCACGAAATCCTCTCGACCACCAAGGAGGTCGCCCATGTCTAACCTCGCCAGCCGCCTCGCCGCATCTGAGTCCGCATCGTCCACCATCCTCGCCAAGGATCGAACGCTTTCCTGCGACACCCGCCAAACGGGACTCAACAACAACGCACTTGTGATCGGCCCCTCGGGAGCCGGCAAGACCCGAAACGTCCTCAAGCCCAACCTGCTGCAAATGAACGCAAGCTACATCGTGCTCGACACCAAAGGCACGCTCTGTCGCGAAGTGGGACCCGTGCTGGCAGCCCACGGTTACTGCGTGCAATGTCTCAACTTCGCCGACCTCAACACCGTCCCGGCCCTTGCGCCCGACATCGAGCGCTGCGGCTACAACCCCCTGAGGCACATTCGCCGCAAGGCGGACGGCAGGCCCAACCAGCAGGACATCCTCTCGGTGGCAAAGGCCATCTGCCCCATCGAGGACAACAACCAGCCTTTTTGGGATCATGCGGCGGCAAACCTGCTGTCGTGTCTTATCGCCTACGTCACCGAACAGCTGCCCGCCGACGAGCAGACGATCAGCTCGGTCATCAAGTTGATCGAGCACCTGCAGGACGGTGCCACGGGTCGATTGTTTGACGACCTGATCACGACCGACCCCCAAAGCTATGCCCTCTCGCTATGGCGGCGCTACGCCATTACGCAAAATGCCGAGCGCATGCACGCGAGCATCGTCGGCATCCTTGCCGAAAAGGTCATGTGTCTGGGATTCGACGGTGCGGCACAGCTCTATCGTGAGTGCCATCAGGTGGACTTCGCTTCCATGGGACACACCCCCTGCGCCCTGTTTGTAACCGTGAGCGATATTGACCGCAATCTCGACCCGCTGACCGGCCTCTTTATTTCGCAGGCGTTTATGGGCCTCATTCGTGAGGCCGATAGGCAGCCCGACGGCAGCCTGCCCGTGCCCGTGCGCTTTATGCTCGATGACTTCGCAAATCTGCAGATCCCCCAGATCGACAACGTGCTCTCGATTATCCGAAGCCGCAACATCTGGGCAACGCTGCTGCTGCAGTCGACCAACCAGCTCGATGCGCTCTATGGCGAGGCACGCGCACGCTCCATCATGGGCAACTGCGACACGCATCTGGTGCTGGCGTTCCAGGATCCCGAGAGTGCCCGGGTGTTTTCCGACCGCGCCGACGCGCTGCCCAGCACGCTCATGGCGACGCCGATCGATCGCTCGTGGCTCTTTGTACGCGGTCGCACTCCCGAACAGGTCGAGCGCTTTAGGCTCGAAGACCATCCGCTCTACGGGGAGCTGCCCGAGGCGCAGCGAGGCCATGCGGAGGCCGAGCTCTAGACGCAGGGCCCTCGCAGCACGCGACGCTCCGGCGAAGATCCTTAAAGGCCGTGCGCCCCGGGGCCACGGCAAAGCAAAGGGGCCCGCATCCGATGGGATACGGGCCCCTGGCTATAAGGCGCGATGCGTTAACAGCAGCGACTACTTGCGGTGCGCGCGATAGAACTCGATGAGCGCCTGGGTCGAAGCGTCCTGCTCGGCCTTGGCGGCATCGTCGTGGAAGGCCGGGGTGATCTGCTTGGCAAGCTGCTTGCCCAGCTCGACGCCCCACTGGTCGTAGGAGTCGATGCCCCAGACCGTGCCCTCGACAAACGTAATGTGCTCGTACAGGGCGATGAGCTCGCCGAGCGCGACCGGGGTCAACGTGTCGCCGAAGATCGAGGTCGTCGGACGGTTGCCCTCAAAGCAGCGGGCCGGGACGATCTGCTCGGGCGTGCCCTCGGCGCGCACCTCATCGGCCGTCTTACCAAAGGCGAGTGCCTTGGTCTGGGCCAGGAAGTTGCCCAGGAACAGCTCGTGGACATCCTGGCCGCTGTCGGTTGCGGGGTTGGCAGTGTTGGCGAAAGCGATAAAGTCGGCCGGGACCACCACGGTGCCCTGGTGCAGCAGCTGGTAGAAGGCGTGCTGGCCGTTGGTGCCGGGCTCGCCCCAGAAGATCTCACCGGTATCGGAGGTCACAGCGCTGCCGTCCCAGCGGACATGCTTGCCGTTGGACTCCATGGTGAGCTGCTGCAGGTAGGCCGGGAAACGGTGCAGGTACTGGCAGTACGGAAGCACGGCGTGGCTCTTGGAGCCGAAGAAGTTGACGTACCAGACGTTGAGCAGGCCCATCAGCGCGACGGCGTTGTTCTCGAGCGGGGTGTTGCAGAAGTACTCGTCGATGGCGTGGAAGCCCTCGAGGAACTGCTGGAAGCGCTCGGGGCCGAGCACGACGATCAGCGACAGGCCCACGGCGGAGTCGACGGAGTAGCGGCCGCCGACCCAGTTCCAGAAACCAAAGGCGTTAGCGGGGTCGATGCCGAAGGCCTCGACCTTCTCGAGTGCGGTGGAAACGGCGACGAAGTGCTTTGCCACGGCCTCGGCGTTCTGCTCATCGGAGCCGTCGATGGCGCCCTGAGCCTTGAGCTGCTCGAGCATCCAGGTCTTGACCTCACGGGCGTTGGTGAGGGTCTCGAGCGTGGTGAAGGTCTTGGAGACGATGATCACGAGCGTGGTCTCGGGATCCAAACCCTTGAGCTTCTCGGCCTGGTCGTTGGGGTCGATGTTGGAGATATAGCGGCAGTCGATACCGGCGTCGGCATAGGGACGCAGGGCCTCGTAAGCCATGACCGGGCCCAAATCGGAGCCGCCGATGCCGATGGACACCAGGTGCTCGATCTTCTTGCCGGTAACGCCCTTCCACTCACCGGAGCGCACGCGCTCGGCGAAGGCATACATGCGGTCGAGAACCTCGTGCACGTCGGCGACGACGTCCTGGCCGTCGACGATGAGCTGGCCCTTCTCGCTTGCCGGGCGGCGCAGCGCGGTGTGCAGGACGGCGCGGTCCTCGGTGGTGTTGATGTGCTCGCCGGAGAACATGGCGTCGCGGCGCTCCTCGAGCTTCACCTCGCGGGCAAGATCGCACAGCAGCTTGACGGTCTCATCAGTCACCAGGTTCTTGGACAGGTCGAAGTGCAGGTCACCGGCGTCAAAGCTCAGCTTGTTCACGCGCTCTGCATCGGCGGCGAACCAGGCCTTGAGGTCGATACCCTCGGCCTCGAGCTTCTCCTGATGGGCCTCGAGCGCCTTCCAAGCGGCAGTCGACGTAGCATCGATAGGTGCGGCAACAGTTGCCATAGAGTCCTCCTCAGCATACGGGCGCACGCCTCCATGCGCCCGGACATTCAGATGCCACTATTCTAGCGCAGGTCAAGACTATAATCAGCGAGCGTTGCCAATCGGCCCCCAAACGGCAACCGACCAAAAAGGGACAGGTTTAATTTGGCAGGTCAAACGCTTTACCAATCAAAAATAACCTATCCCTTTATGCCAAATATTGGGCCGCAGCGCAGACGCTACCGAGCAACTCACGCAGAGGAGACCCGATGCCCTCCAGCAGTTCGGGCGCGATGATGGCAAAAACGGGAACCTCGCCGGCCCCCACGACGGCAGGCACTTTGCCCTCCGAGACGATACATCCATAAGGGGCAAAACCGTCTTCGCCGGCATCGAGTACGGCCATGCGACGAGCGAGTTCGCGCGCAAAGCCCGCCGTATCGGCATCGCCGATCGCCAGGACAAAGTCCACGCCCTCATCGGTCGCCAGGGCTACGGCCTCATCGACCAAATCGTCTCCCCCGTCGCCCCCGACCAAGCCGCAGCGGAAAAGCACACGCTCGAGCAGGGCGCGATCGAGCGAGCCCAGCGCCGCCGAAACGAGCTCATCACGCGTGTGCTTGTCGCCTCCCAGCACGACCAGTGCCTTGGTGCCGCCATAGTGGGCAACCAATCGCCCGCACCAGCGAGCCACATCCCCATCCGCAACCAAGCGCGTCGGCATACCAAACCCATAGTTGACCATTATCCCCACAACCCTTCCGTGCTTTATGGTGGTATCAATCGTTAGCCTCATGCTACGAAGCGAGCTTTTCCGAGCTGTTACGCACTCTTTAGGGCTGCGTTAAAAACCCGATGCAGCCGCACGACCATACCTGCCAAAAAGGGGCAGGTTTTGACGGTGTCCGGTCGAGCAGGTATTATCGAACAGGTATTCGGTAAGAACATGTGTTTGATGGGAGGCTCGGATGGAGCACGAGCAGCACACCTACATCTGCATCGACCTCAAGACGTTTTATGCCAGCGTCGAGTGCGTCGATCGTGGGCTCGATCCGCTCACCACCAACCTGGTCGTTGCCGACGAATCGCGCGGACGCACGACCATCTGTCTCGCTATCACGCAGACCATGAAGGACCTCGGGATACACAACCGCTGCCGTCTATTCGAGATTCCCGACGGCATCGACTACATCAAAGCAGTGCCGCGCATGCAGCACTACATGGAGGTGTCGGCGCAAATCTACGGCGTCTATCTGGAATACGTCAGCCCCCAGGACGTGCACGTCTACTCCATCGATGAGTGCTTTATCGACGTGACGCCCTATCTGGACCTTTATCACACCGATGCCGAAGGGTTCGCCTGCATGTTGCGCGACGAGGTCTTGGGGCGCACCGGCATCACGGCGACGGTCGGTATCGGCCCCAACCTATTCCAGGCCAAGGTGGCGCTCGACATCACCGCCAAGCACGTAGCCAGCCGCATTGGCGTACTCGACGACGAGATCTTTCGCAAGGAGATCTGGCCCCATCGCCCCATCACCGACATCTGGGGCATCGGCCCCGGCGTGGCGGCCCGTCTCGAGAAATACGGCGTCTACGACCTGATGGGCGTCGCCGCACTCGACGAGAACCTGCTCTACGACGAACTCGGCGTCAATGCCGAATATCTCATCGACCACGCCTTCGGGCGCGAGCCGACAACCATCGCCGATATCCAAGCCTATCGCCCGCAAGCGACCTCGACCACCACAGGACAGGTGCTCTCGAAGGGCTATGCCTACGAGCAGGCCTACACCGTCTTGCGCGAAATGGTCGACAACGCCGTGTTGGATCTAGTCGATAAGCACGTGGTCTGCGACAGCATCTCGCTCTTTGTGGGCTACGCGAGCGAGCGCGCCGACATACGCCGGCTCAACGCCAGCGGCACGGCGCAGTATATAGACGGCTGCGGACACCTGCGCTCGAGCACATCGAGCATCGAACCCACCGCAACTGCCGGCCCCGAGCTCGCGCCCCGTGCTCCCAAGCCCGTCCAGCGCGATGACGAAAGGCGTCGTCTGGTGCGCGAAGCGCAGGCAATCGATGGCATCTTTGTGGGCGAACACGGCGGCAAACCGCGTGGTGGCTATGCCGCGCTCTTTGCGCACTCCAACGCCTCGCGAAAGCTGCCCGAGCGCACTAATTCGTTTAAGAAGATCATGGGGTATTTCGATGACCTTTGGGCACAAACAGTCGATCCCAAACGACCGGTCAAGCGCATCAACCTTGGATTTGGCAACCTCATGCCCGAGGAATTTACCACCATCGATCTGTTCAGCGATATCGAGGCCGATGAGCGCGAGCGCGACCTGGCGCGCGCCGTCCTGGCCGTGAAAGGCAAGTACGGCAAGAACGCGCTCGTCAAGGGATTAAGCTTTACCGCCGGCGCCACCGCGCGCGAACGCAACGACCAAGTTGGAGGACACCGTGCCTAAACCCAAACAACAGCCCGTGCGCCCGCCGACCGCCTTCGAGCGCCTGGCGGACCCCGAGGGCAGGCGCCGCGCCGCCGACCCCAAGCTCACTGCCAACGGTGCCGTGCGCGCCAACCGCGCCGCGCAGTTTATGCCCTTTGCCGCCCTCACGGGATACTACGAACTCGTGCGCAAGCAGGAAATCACCGTCGAGTCAAAACGTGAGCTCACGGAAGAAAAAGCCCTCGTACTTTCTAAAAAGCTCGAGGGTCTCAAACGTGGCGACTTGGTTCGTGTCACCTATTACGATACATACGGCTATCGCAGCCGCACCGGCATCCTCGACGAGGCGCTCCCCGCCTTCAAGCTCCTCAAGCTCCGAGACATCGTCATCGACTTCGACGACATCCAAGACATCGAACTGCGCGGACGAGCCTAGCCAAGGAAGCGCATCCAGGGCGGCGCTTACAGCGTCATGACGTAGTAGCCCGCGTCTTTCACGGCCGTCTCGAGGACACCACGATCAACCGGCTGCTTAGAGCGCACGCGTGCCGTGTGGTCCGCATACGTCACCGTTGCCCACACGCCATCCAGCGCATTGAGGGCATTGGCTACGTTCTGAGCGCAGCCGTCACAGCTCATGCCGCCGATGAGCAGCTCATCGCTATAGGGATAGTGTGACGCATCGGTATCCACCACAACAACCTTTTTGGCCTTCTTGCCGCTCGTACCATCGCTGCAGCAACTCTTCCCGTGTGTCGAAGCGGCAATGCGACGCAGTCCAAAAAACATGCCGACGGCAATGACGGCCAGCACGATGAGATTCGCAGGGTTGAGCAAGTCACTCATGCGCTCCCCTTTCAAGTAGCACTATCTAGATACCCCCATGGGGTGTCCCCATCTTAACCCAAAATCATGTCTGTTCGGTCAATTAGTTTCCCTCTTCAAACTTTTTTGTTGACCATGGCTTACTTTCGTGTATAAGTTTTCCTAGGCTAACAGTTTAGATCCGTAAGGAGCGCCGTGACTCGAACCATAGACATCCCAACGTTTCAGGCAGCGGTCGTGCGCAACTGCTCTCCCACGCTCGCGGGCATCAAGCCGGCATCGCTCTTTACCTATCCAGGCACCTACGCCCACGAGAACGGCTCGACCACAACCGAAACCATCGCAGAACGCCGAGCACGCCTGCTCAACGTTATCGCCCAGTGCAATCGCGAGCTTGACCCGCTCGGCATCCACCTGAGTGTTTTGGTCTGGCGGCCCTGCGGAGCACTCGTGTACGTGTACCGAGCCAAAAGCCTCGCCACCTATTTCGCAGACCCTCGCGTCCAAACGGCGCTCACCTCGGAAGGCTACGACACGAGAGACCTTTCGGCATGCCTTGTGCATTTGGCATCACGCATCACGCTCGCGAGCAATAACGTCGCGGAATGCGCCTGCAGCCAGACTCGATGCGCACTACCCCAGCAAGCTAGCTGCAGCAAAGACTGCACCTGCGAGTTTCCGCACGAAATAGGCTACTTCCTTGGATATCCCTACGACGACGTGCACGAGTTTATCGTCCAGCGCGGCGAGAACTACAAGGTCTTTGGGGCCTGGAAGGTCTACGCAAATGTCGAGCAGGCGCTTGCGACGTTTGATGCCTACCGTGCCTGCACCCAATACTTCACTTTTATCTATCAGCAGGGCTGCAGCCTGGCGCAACTTGCCCAGGCAACCCGATAGAACGTACAAGCCGCGGCAAGCGCCGCACGACCGAAAGGACAAAACATGAGCAAGATCGCCGTCGTCTACTGGAGCGGCACGGGCAATACCGAGGCCATGGCAAACCTCGTCGCCGAAAGCGCCACGTCCGCGGGGGCCGAGACTGAGGTCATCCCCTGCGCCGACTTCTCTGCCGACAAGGCCGCCGAATATGATGCCTTCGCCTTCGGCTGCCCCGCCATGGGCTCCGAGGAGCTTGAGTATGACGAGTTTCAGCCTATGTGGGACGAGGTCAAGGAGACCCTCGGCGACAAGAAGGTCGTCCTCTTTGGCTCCTATTCGTGGGCCGAGGGCGAGTGGATGGACAACTGGAAGGCCGACGCCGACGAGGCCGGCGTCAACGTCGTGGACTCCGTCATTTGCTACGATGCGCCCGACGATGAGGGCGAGGCGGCCTGCAAGGCCCTCGGAGCCGAGCTCGCGTAACGAAACCAGGCCTCCAAAAGAGCCTGTATCACAGCGCATCCCCATCCCTACAAAAGAGCGGGGGCTGGATTCAAGTCCAGCCCCCGCTCTTTTGTAACGGCAGTTACATCAACCGGCTACGAGATATTTCCCAAGAACGCCTTGGTGCGCTCGCTCTTGGGGTGGTCGAAGACCTCGCTCGGCGTACCCTCTTCCACAATGACGCCGCCGTCCATAAAGACGACGCGGTCGGCGACATCGCGGGCAAAGCCCATCTCGTGCGTCACGACGATCATGGTCATGCCGTCGCGTGCCAGGTCGCGCATGACACCCAGGACGTCGCGCACGAGCTCGGGGTCGAGCGCCGAGGTGGCCTCGTCAAAGAGCATGACGTGCGGGTTCATCGACAGGGCGCGGGCGATGGCAACGCGCTGCTGCTGACCGCCCGAGAGCTGGCTCGGCATAAAGTCGATACGCTCGGCAAGACCGACCTTGGTCAGCTCCTCGACGGCAATCTTCTCGGCCTCTTCCTTGCTGCGCTTGAGCACCTTCTGCTGCGCGAGCATGACGTTCTTTTTGACTGAGAGGTGCGGGAACAAATTGAACTGCTGGAACACCATACCCAGATGCGTGCGCACCTTGTTAAGATCGACGCCCTTGGCGCACACGTCCACACCCTCAACGACAATCGAGCCACTCGTGGGATTCTCAAGACGGTTGATGCAGCGAAGCATCGTCGACTTACCCGAGCCCGAGGGACCCAGAACTACGACGACCTCGCCCTTGTGCACATCCAGATCGATATCGCGCAGGACCACGTTATCGCCAAAGGCCTTCTGGAGGTTCTTGATGCTGACGACGACCTCGTTCGAGTTATTGGTTTCGCTCATGATAGGACCTCCTTACAGACCGGCGATGTGATCGGCGGGCGTCGCGACGACCTGTCCGGCGCTCTTGGCGGGACGCTTCTTCTTAGTTTCGGCCGTGCCCAAAAGCCTTGCCTCAAGGCCGCTCACCAAGCGAGCGAGCGGCAGGGTGATGACCAGATAGAACAGGGCGGCAACCACGTACGGTGTAATGGAGCCCGTCGTGGCCACGATGGTACGGGCGTTCATGACGATTTCGACCACACCCACGGCGGCAAGCAGCGACGTATCCTTGTAAAGCAAGATAAACTCGCTGGTCAGCGTAGGCAAAACATTGCGGAACGTCTGTGGAATCATAACGTAGAGCAGCGTCTGGAAGGCATTCATGCCCAGAGAGCGAGCAGCCTCGTTTTGGCCCTTGGGGATCGATTGAATACCGGCACGGAAGATCTCGCACAGGTACGCAGACGAGTTCATGGCCATGACGATAACGCCCAAAACATAGTCGTCCACCTTGACGCCGGCCAACGGCAGACCGAAGAACGCGATATAGATCTGCAGGAACGCCGGCGTACCGCGAATGATATTCACGTAGATGCCGGCGAGGCAGCGCAGGATGCGCGACTTGGAGATGCGCATAAGCGACAGGGCAAAGCCAAAGGGAATTGCCAGCGGAAACGCCACGAGCACGATCGAAAGCGACATAAGGAAGCCCTTGAAGACGATCGGCAGGCTCTGGACCAAAATGACCGGGTTCAGGAACAGGCGCAGGAACATATTGGAGTTCCACGCCTCGACCCACGGCTGCTCCTTAAGGTCGGCCAGGAAGTTATCGAAGGCCGTCACGCCCTTGATCTCCACCGACGGAATCTTGGAGATCTTCTTGGTCGAACCGTCGGCGAGCGTATAGGTGCCGCTAAAGGCCTCATCGCCGCCCTCGACGGGAAACGTCACACCGTAAACCTCGACGCGGAAATAGCCGCCGGAAGGCGCCGTCTCGCCAAAGTCAATCTTGAGCGTCTGGCCGTCAGCCTTGCACGTGGGCTTCATGGGCGTACGATCCATGAGGTCCTCGCCCGAGAGCATCGTCAATCGCGTGTCATCGGTACCAAACGTCGTGCCGTCGACAAACGTCAGCGAAAGACCGCTCAGCTCCTCGTCGGCATCGGCCTGAACTTCCCAAGTGATGCGCGTCTCGGTGCCGCCGACCACATCGCTACCCGAACCGGTATTGGGTCGGGCGGTAATCTTTGCGGTCTCAAGCGCCTGGGCGGTCGTGGGCACGCAGGCCCCCGCGCATACCAGGGCGAGCGCCACAGCCAGGGCACAGGCCAGCTTTTGGAGCATCGAGGGCAGTGGAAAACGCTGCTCCGCGGCCCCTTTGTTCAGTCGAGACAAGGTGGCTCCTATCGTAGAAGTTGCCGGCAAAACGAGACGGAAACGCTCTCCGTCAAGAGAAGCGCAAAGGCCCTTTCCGCCAAAACGGAAAGGGCCCGCGCGCAATCAAGTAGTTATTTTACTTGATATTGTACTTAGCCATGAGGGCGTCGACGGTACCGTCGTCGGTCAGGTCCTTGATAGCCTGGTTGATGTCGTCCTTGAGCTTGGTGTTGCCCTGGTTGATGGCGATGGCGTACTCCTCGCCGGTGCTGATCTGCTTGATGGTCTGGCAGGTGTTGAACTGCTCGGCGGTCAGCTGGCTGGCAACGGAGCGGTTGGTGACTACGGCGTCGCCCTTATCGGACTGCAGGGCGCTGAAGCACTCGGTGGCGTCCTTGTAGGGGACGATCTTGGCCTTGGGGAAGTTCTCCTGGGCAAAGGCCTCGGCGGTCGAACCGGACTGGACGATGATGGTGGCGTCGGCGTTGTTGAGCTTCTCGCTGTAGTTGTCGGCCGTGATGTCGGTGTTATCGACCTTGGTCACGATAGCCTGATCGTCCATGTAGTAGGAATCAGAGAAAGTGACTTCCTTCTCACGCTCGGGCGTATCGGTGATAGCCGCGATGGAGACGTCATACTTGGCGCCCGAAGCGACGCCCGGAACCAGCGTGTCGAAGTCGTTGTTGACGTACTCGACATCCAGGCCCAGCTTGTCGCCGATAGCCTTGATAAGCTCAAGGTCAAAGCCCTGATAATCGCCGTTGTCGTCCTTGTACTCAAACGGAGCGTACTCGGCAGAGGTGCCGACGGTCAGCGTACCGTCCTTGACGAGCGCGTACTCCTTGGAGCCGTCGACCTTCTCGACCTTAGCGTCGTCAGAGCTGCTGGAACCGGCATTAGAACCAGAGGTGGCGTTGGACGAGCCGCAGCCCGTCAGTGCGAGGGCGAGCGCCATGGCGCCCGTGGCGGCAAATGCGCCAATCTTCTTGAGCTTCATAATCAGTCTCCTTCCGTGACCCCGTTTGATTCAGAGGTCTGCAAAAACTGAGGGTTATTATGCACCCGCTTGGAAGAATCTGCAATTAGAAAACTGATTGAAACAAACCCATAACGTGAATGGAGCACTCCACTTTATGACAGTCATTACTGCTGCAACGACCTTAACAGTTTGATTTCAGCCGCATAACCTGCAAGTTCGTTCGGTGTCTCCAAAATGAATGGCAATGCGCGCAAGCGGCCATTCGATACAATATTCTGTATAACCTGCATACCGCCACCAAACTCTTCACCACCCAGGTAGCCCTTACCGATACACTCGTGGCGGTCCTTATGGGCGCCGCAGGGGTTTTTGGAGTCATTGATATGCACGGCGCGCAGGCGCTCGATACCCACCACGCGATCGAACTCGTCGAGCACACCGTCAAGATCGTGGACGATGTCATAACCGGCATCATTCGCATGGCAGGTGTCTAGGCAAACGCCCAACTTGACCGACAGCTCGGGGCGCTTGTCGGCAACGCCCCCAATGATGCGCGCCAGCTCTTCAAAGCTACGGCCCACCTCGGTACCCTTTCCCGCCATGGTCTCGAGCAGCACCGTCGTCTGCTGCCCCTCAAACATCACCTGGCACAAGGTGTCGACGATCATCTGAATGCCGGCATCGGTCCCCTGCCCCACATGCGCGCCGGGGTGGAAGTTGTAGTAGTTGCCGGGCAGCGCTTCCATGCGCCGCAGGTCCTCCGCCATGGCCTCCAAGGCAAACTCGCGCGCCCGCTCTTTGGCCGAGCAGGGGTTATAGGTATACGGGGCATGAGCCACAAGCGGGCCAAAATCGTTCTGTTCCATAAGCTCGCGCAGGGCGGCCACGTCATCCATGTCAAGGTCTTTCGCCTTGCCGCCGCGCGGGTTGCGCGTAAAGAATGCAAAGGTATTGGCGCCAATTGACAACGCCGTCTCCCCCATCGCCCGATAGCCCTTCGTCGTCGAAAGATGACACCCAATCGTCAGCATCTCCAGCTCCCCCTCATCAGTTGCGGTGAAATAGTTCCTGTTTGGCCCCTATTCTGCCGCAAACAGGAACTATTCCACCGCAACTTATAAAAGGGGCATCAGAGATGCGGGCCACCAAGCACCACGGTCGCCGGCGTCATGATCCCCTACGCGTCAGCGCCAAGTCCTAGAGGGCTAGACGGATTGCATCGATAATGCGCGCGCAGCGCTGTGTGGCGGCAAGGGGCATGACGGGACTCTCGAGTTTCCCCGCCCGGATGAGCTGGGTCGCATGCTGGATTTCGCCGTAGAAATCATCGACCTCAAACGGGGCATTTATTTCGAGCATTCGTCCGTCGGAGTACTTCACATGGGCGAGCTCGGGGCGATGGAGGCGCTCGATTTCCAACGAACCCCGCTCGCAGGCAATCGTTAAGCGGCTTTCATATGCTGCTTTGCCGTCACACACCATATGAATGGGTATACCGCCGACGCTCATATGGACCTCGTCGGCCCAATCGACGCGGCCGCCCGATACGTCACGCCAGCGAACTTCATGGGACGAAACCTCGCACGCGCCCGCGAGCAAATCCTCAAACCAACCGACCGCATAGCAGCCCATGTCATATAGACAGCCACCCTGCAATGGGTCGAGCAGATAACTCGAAGGGGGCTCACCATAATCGAGTTTTTGCACGCTTTCAATCGAGACGATACGGCCGAGCTCGCCAGACGCAAGCAAGCCCTTCACGCGAGTACGCATCGGACAAAACCGATTTTTCATCGCCTCCATAAACAGCACGCCGCGCTCGCGAGAGGTGGAGGCAATCGAGAGAGCCTCTTCTTCGTTCAAAACGGCCGGCTTTTCGCACAGCACGGCCTTTCCCGCGCGCAGTGCCCGACAGACCCAATGCGCATGCATGCCATGTGGAAGAGCCAAGTAGATTACGTCGACATCGGGGTCGGCAATCAGCGCATCATAAGCCGCATCGCCGCTATCGTCAGCCGTGGCATAACTGTGCGCGGCATCAATCGAAAACGCTCGGCAAAATTCCTCGACATGTGCAGGAGTGCGGCCGGCCGCAGCCACCAGCCGTGCCCCGTCGACCTTCTTGAGCGACGATGCAAATCGATGAGAAATGCGTCCAGCGCCCAAAACGCCCCAACGAACCTCACGCAAATCATCACATGAATCCCGATGGCCCACGACAGCCCCCTTCAGTTGCGGTGAAATAGTTCCTGTCGATGCCTTATTCTGCCGCAAGCAGGAACTATTCCACCGCAAGTTATAAAAGGGTCACGAGGAGCGCGTTTTGCCGAAGGCCTTAAGCACCGCCGTCACGGGGCCAGGCTGAAAACGGCGGCGTACGTCGTCCAAGCGCCCGGGGATATCGATGTGCTGCGGGCAATGCCGCGCGCATTTGCCGCACTTGACGCAATTGCTCACCAGCTTGGGCTCGTTCGTCCGCACCGCGCTCGCCGTAAAGTATTGAGACAGCCCCGTAAACCAGCTGTGCGCATAGCTTGCGTTGTAGGCAGCAAAACACCCAGGGATATTGATGCCTTTAGGACACGGCATGCAATAGCCGCATCCCGTGCAGGGCACGCGATTCGATTTTTCAAACTCCCTCAGCACGCGTGCGATGGCATCGAGCTGAGCAGCCGTCATCGAATCCGGCAGGGCCCGATCGGCCAACGCCGCGTTCTCATCCACTTGCGCGGTATCGGTCATACCCGAAAGCAGCATCGTCACCTGAGGATGGTTCCACACCCACGAAAGCCCCCAGGCGGCCGGAGTGCGCAAATGCGGGTCACGGGCGCCATCGAGCACAGCGCGTGCCCGCGGCGGAAGTTTGCCCGCTAGACGACCGCCCAGCAGTGGCTCCATCACAAACACCGCAAGACCGCGCTCCGCAGCCGCCATGAGTCCTGCCGTTCCCGCTTGGTAACGCTCGCCGGCATAGTTGTACTGGATCTGGCAAAAATCCCAGTCATATGCGTCAAGCACCGTCAGGAAATCCGCCGCGCTGCCGTGATACGAAAAACCAATCTGGCGAATGCGCCCCGCCGCCTTTTGACGCGCGATCCAGTCCTCGATGCCCAACGCCACCACACGTTCCCACTGGGCGGGCGAGGTAATGTTGTGCATAAGGTAATAGTCGATACGGTCGGTCCGTAGCCGACGCAGCTGTTCGTCAAAGAAACGGTCGAAATCCTCTGCGCAAGTACACGAAGCGTGCGGCAACTTAGTCGCCAGCAACACCCGGTCGCGCAGTCCCAAGCGCTCAAGCGAGGCGCCCACGCACACCTCGTTGCCGGGATAGAGATACGCGGTATCCAGATAATTAATCCCCTGCTCCACCGCACGGGAAATGATGGCATCGGCCGTCTTCGCATCGGGATGTCCCGGCGCACCGGGAAACCTCATGCAGCCCAGACCCAGAGCAGATATTCGGTTACCACTTTTGGGGTCAACGCGGTATTGCACGGACCCTCCCTTCGCCATCAGCGCTCGGCAAGGCGAAACACAATGGTCACGCGGCCGAAACATCGTGGAATCGCAATCGAGAACGTATCGTAACGCAGCAGAAATCGAGCTGTCACGGCACCGCTTTAACATCAGCAAAAAGCCCGATGAAGGGAGGCGAGCGTGACCACACGTGAGGATGCCCACCCCTATCCCGGCGAGCAATACATCCTCTCGGTCGACCGCTATCAGATCGAGGTCATGGACCATCTGGACGAGCTTCCCGCCACAGGCGCCGTCATCTTCTGCACCTTCCCCAAGATGCGCGATGGCGTTGGATATCCCGCACGCGTTTTCGCGGCCTGTTCCACGGCATAAGCGCACAGTGCAATAGTTTCTTTTTCATAACAGCAGCCCCGCGCATCCACCGATCACCCTGGCAGCATACAATCCATCAGGCGCCCCTTACGCGGGCGCCTTTTATATGAGGAGATGATTCACATGCAGATCAACAAGGTCGCCTTTATCGGCAAGGGCGGCGTCGGGCTACTCTACGGCAGCATGATCGCCCAGGCACTCGGCGACGATGCCGTCGAATACGTCATGGACGACGCCCGTTTCGAGCGTCACGCAGGCGACGCCCTTACGGTCAACGGCGAGCCCTGCGCACTCAAGTCCGTGCGCGCCAGCGAGGCAACGCCCGCCGATCTGGTCATTCTCACGGTCAAGACGACTGGACTCGACCAGGCGCTCAAGACTATGGAACACATCGTGGGCCCCAATACGCTCATCGCCTCGCTGTGCAACGGCATTACGAGCGAGCAAAAGATTGCCGAGCGCTTTGGCTGGGAGCACACCGTCCTGGGCATCTGCCAAGGCATGGACGCCGTGTTCCTCAACGGAGAGCTCACCTTTACCAATGCGGGCGAGATTCGCTTTGGCGCGGCAGCGGGCACCGAGCCCGCAACCGTTACCACCATCGACGAGCTCTATACGCGCTGCGGCGTCGCCCATACCGTCGAGAGCGACATTGCGCACCGTATGTGGGCCAAACTCATGCTCAACGACGGCATCAACCAGACCTGCATGGCCTACGGCGGGACCTACGGAAGCGCCACGGAGCCGGGCTCCGAGCAGCGTCGCTGCTTTGTTTCCGCCATGCGCGAAACGCTTGCGGTCGCTAACGCCGAGGGCATTGAGCTGACCGAGGCAGACCTGACGCAAATGGTGCACCTCATCGAGGGAATCGACCCCGCCGGTATGCCCTCGATGGCTCAAGACCGCATCGCAAGGCGCAAAACCGAGGTTGATGAGTTCGCGGGCACCATCTGCCGCCTCGCAGCCAAACACGATATCCAGGTGCCGCAAAACGATTGGCTCTATCGACGCATTCGCGATATCGAGAAAAGCTGGTAGCGCCAACGCACCGCATTCAACAGCCTTAACAGCAAAGCCGCCGCAAGGAAACCGTTCCCCCTGCGGCGGCTTTCATCTTCGTCTATGACCGGCGGCCAATCTCTCAACAGTTAGCGTTGCGACTCCGGCACCTCGTCCTCGTCATCGCGGCAAAGCAGCACGCCGGCGCTTCCCAGCAGCGCCGCTGCGATCAGCGCGCCAACCACGGTTCGAGTAGCCCCGCATGCCCCCTGCATGCCCGCAACGAGCGCGGCCGTAGGACCAAGGCAGCCAAGCACCAATGCGACGGCGGCAACGGCGATATCTCGAGCGTTCACAAGACCACTTCCTCCAAGAGAAAGACCTTAATTCTCAAGAACCAGTGTGCCCCGCGCCCATATGCGCGGCGTACTGCCACGGTAAGCGCTCTGTTAGCTCAAGCATGCACAAAAAACGGACGCCCTTACGTTGCCCAAAGGCTCGGTAAAGACGCCCGCCCGTCATGTCCTATTGGCTTATGGCAGATTACCAACCGGTATAGTAGTCGGTGGTTCCGGCTGCGCAGCCGGAGTCATAGACCTTGCACTCGCCCTTGGAACCGGTAAACGTGGAGCCCTGAGCCTTATCGCCCGCGGCAACGACGTAGTAACCATCGGAATCGCGCCAAAAGCCCTCGGAATCCTGAGTCCACTCGCCCGTGCGGTGATGGTAGAGCACGTTGCTGCTGTAATAGGTCTCACGACGACCGTTATAGTTATTGACGCCGCTCGAGCGCGTCAGGCCCGAGCCGTTCGCGTAATACGCAGCAGACGCGTAAGACGAGCCGGAGCCGGCGTTGTAATACAAAGCCTGAACGGCCTCAGCGGCCTCGGCTTCGGCGGCCGCAACCTCGAGCGCCTCACGCTTGGCATCCTCAAGCGTCGTGCGCAGCTCATCGAGCTCGGTCGACTTCGCGTCGACCTCCTCCATCGTCAAAAGACTGCCCGCACCATCGATACAACCTTGCAGTACAGCGCGCTCGTCATCGGTGGCATAGTCACCGTACATGTTCATGATGATCTGGGCGCGAACCTCTAGGGAATCGCGCTTGGCCCCCATAGAGGCGTTCCACTCCTGCATGGAGCCAAAGCCGTCGCCGCGATAGTCGACGGGCTGCATCAGCGTCGCCTCGGACGGCGTGGATCCGACCGTATCGGATAGTGTTGCCGCGTGGACATCAGTTGCGCCGGCGCCCGTCAAAAGTGCCACGGTCAGAGCGGCGGAAAGGGCGGCGGCTTTCGGTTTTCGTGAATCAATCCTCATGTAGCTGGAAACCTCCGTAGTGCGTTTTTGCTGCGTTTGAGCTGTGTGTGATTCGATCGCGCTGCATAGTACCCCGAGCAAATCGCGACCTGCGGTTTTACTCAAAAGGTGCACGTCAATTGCGTAAAACTCACATCCTCTCAACAGGAGTTTTCCACAACTCGAATGCATAAAGCGTGCCAAAAACCCTGTTTTTGCACCCTCTCTATGCAAAAAAGGCGCCGGTGCGACCATTGTTCGCACAGGCGCCTTGAGCAGGCATTTAATGCAGTTATACCATCGAGTCGCAAGGGGTCCTTGCACAAGTCGCCTTACTCGTCCAGCGCGGCGAAGGCCTGCTTCAGATCCCAAATGATGTCCTCGGCGTTCTCGGTACCGATGGAAAGACGGATCGTGGAGGGCGTGATGTTCTGCTCGGCGAGCTCCTCGGCAGAGAGCTGGGAGTGCGTGGTGGTAGCCGGGTGCACGACGAGCGACTTGACGTCGGCCACGTTGGCGAGCAGCGAGAACACCTGCAGATGATCGATGAACTTCCAAGCTGCCTCCTGGCCACCCTTAACCTCAAAGGTAAAGATCGAGGCACCGCCGTTGGGGAAGTACTTCTGGTACAGCTCATGGTCGGGATGCTCGGGCAGGCTCGGGTGGTTCACCTTGGCGACGTGGCTGTCACCGGTCAGGAACTCAACGACCTTCTTGGTGTTCTCGACATGACGGTCAACGCGCAGCGACAGAGTCTCGGTGCCCTGGAGCAGGACCCAGGCGTTGAACGGGCTGATGCAGGCGCCCTCGTCACGCAGCAGGATAGCGCGGACATAGGTTGCAAAGGCGGCGGGACCGGCAGCCTCGGCAAAAGAAACACCGTGGTAGGAGGGGTTGGGCTCAGCGATCTGGGCGTACTTGCCACTCGCCTTCCAATCGAAGTTACCGCCGTCGACGATCACACCGCCCAGCGAGGTGCCGTGGCCGCCGATAAACTTGGTTGCGGAGTGGACGACGATGTTGGCACCATGCTCCAGCGGACGGAACAGATACGGGGTGCCGAAGGTGTTGTCGACGACAACCGGCAGGCCATGCTTCTTGGCGATCTCGGAGATGGCGTCGATGTTGGGGATGTCGGAGTTGGGGTTACCGAGCGTCTCGAGATAGATGACCGTGGTGTTGTCCTTGATGGCGCCCTCGACCTCGTCCAGGTTATGGGCATCGACGAAGGTGGTCTCGACACCAAACTGGGAGAGCGTGTGCTCCAGCAGGTTGTAGGAACCGCCGTAGATGGTCTTCTGGGCGACCACGTGGTCACCAGCCTGGGCAAGTGCCTGCAGGGTATAGGTGATGGCAGCGGCACCGGAGGCGACGGCAAGACCGGCCACGCCACCCTCGAGCGCGGCGATACGGTCCTCGAAGACGCCCTGGGTGGAGTTGGTCAGACGGCCGTAGATGTTACCGGCGTCGGCAAGACCAAAACGGTCGGCGGCGTGCTGGGAGTTGCGAAACACATAGCTCGTGGTTTGATAGATAGGCACAGCACGGGAGTCGGATGCAGGATCGGCGCTCTCCTGGCCAACGTGCAGCTGCAGGGTATCGAAACCAAAGGTGTGCTCGGGGTTGTTGATAAACTGGCTCATGATGATCTCCTCGATCGAACAAAAGTAATAAGAGTAAGAGAAGTAAGTCGCTGTCTCCTGATCACGCCGACGGGCGCAAACAGGAGCCCGGCATTCGTCTTGGTAAGCAATTCATATGCGGGCCTCCTTTCGCATCCCGGTTCCGTGGTCGGCTTAATTACCTACCGCCTTTGTGTGTTTTGAATAGTACGAGCATTGTTTTGCTCGGTCAATCACTTAAAAGCGCTAACTTGTTATCGGTTTTTTAGATAGCAATCGAGAGGATGGACGTCAATGACCCTCCAGCAACTTCGTTTTTTGATCGCCGTGGCAGAGTCCGGATCGATCAACGCCGCAGCCCAGCGCCTTTATACGGCACAGTCCAACATCTCAAACGCTGTCAAAAGCCTGGAACAGGAGCTCCATCTGGAGATCTTTACGCGCTCCAGCCGCGGCGTCACGCTCACCAACGACGGCACCGAGCTATTGGGCTATGCGCGCCAGGTCGTAGAGCAGGCCGACATGCTCGAGGCACGCTACGAGGACGGCGGCACACCCCAGGCGCGCCTTGCCGTCTCGGCCCAGCACTACGCTTTTTCGGTCGAGGCCTTTGTCAACGTCGTCGAGCGCTGCCGCGACAGTAAGTTTGAGTTCATCATGCGCGAGACCACCACCTCGCAGATCATCGATGACGTCCGCGCATTTCGCAGCGATATCGGCATTCTGTATCTGGATGACTTTAACGCCCGCGTCCTGCAGAGGGCCTTCGCCGATGCCCGCGCAAGCTTCCATCCCCTCTTCGACGCGACGGTCCACGTCTTCGTTAGCGAGCGCCACCCGCTCGCACGCCGCCCGCAGCTGTCCCTTGCCGACCTTACACCCTATACGCGCTACAGCTTTGAGCAGGGAACCTCAAACTCCTTCTATTACGCCGAGGAACCTTTTAGCTATATCCCTTGCGACCGCAACATACGAATCTCGGACCGCGGAACACTTACTAACTTACTTATCACGTCGAACGGTTACACCCTGTCGACCGGTGTCCTTTCCAATGAAATGCAGTGGGGTATGGCATCGATCCCGTTAGCAGACGCCCCAACGATGCACGTAGGATATATCATGCACGACGAGCGCAAGCCCTCTCCTCTCTTGCGGCAATACCTCGACGAGCTCAACCGCATCATCCATGCCGACCAGCTGTCGGAAGACGGGGTAGAAATCGTAGATTGCTAGCCCGCGGCGGGCATGGCGCTACAATGGTCACTCACACGAAACGTACCCAACGAAAGGAAGCCCGTGAAGGTCATCATCTATACCGACGGCTCTGCCCGATCAAATCCGGGACGCGGCGGCTACGGCGCCGTACTCAAATACACCAACCCCGCCGGCAAGACCTTCACCTCCGAGCTTTCGCGCGGCTACGCCAAGACCACCAACAACCGCATGGAGCTCATGGCGGTCATCGTGGCGCTCGAGGCACTCAACCGCCCCTGCGAGGTCGAGGTCCATTCCGATTCGCAATACGTCGTCAACGCCTTTAACAAGCACTGGATCGACGGCTGGAAAAAGCGCGGATGGAAAACCGCCAACAAGCAGCCCGTCAAAAACCGCGACCTATGGGAGCGCCTGCTTGCCGCAAAGAGTAAGCATAAGGTGGAATTCATCTGGGTTAAGGGGCATGCCGGCCACGAGCTCAATGAGCGCTGCGACGAACTCGCCACCACCGCGGCCGACGGAGCCAATCTCGATATCGACACCGGCTTTAGCGAAAGCGACCTGTAGCGGCGTTTTCGCACGCTATTTCCTGCCCCCTCGCGCTACACTCATCCTGTAAACCGAACGGCACGAGGGGGACACATGCTGCGTATAGCGACCATCGGCACATCCATGATTACCGACGACTTTATCCAGGTCGTCAACGCCAACGACCAGACTACATTCGTAGGCACGCTCTCGCGCGATGCCGAGCGCGGCGCCGCCTTTACCGCCGAACACGGCGGCGAGCGTAACTTCACCGCACTTGACGAGCTTGCGTCCGCCGACGACGTCGACGCCGTCTACATCGGCAGCCCCAATGCGCTTCACTACGAGCAGGCCCTTGCCTGCATCGCCGGTGGCAAGCATGTCATCGTCGAGAAGCCCTTCTGCGCCACCGAAGCGCAGGCGCTGGAAGTCTTCCGCGCTGCCGAGGCAGCAGGTGTCGTGGCCCTCGAGGCCATGCGTCCCCTCCACGATCCCGCCTTCCACGCCATCGAGGACGCCCTGGGCGAGATCGCCCCCATCCGCCGCGCCTCATTGCGCTTTGGCAAATATTCCTCGCGCTACAACGAGATTCTCGCGGGACGCGCCACCAATATCTTCGACTGCAATATGGCATCGGGTTCCCTCATGGACATTGGCGTCTACACCGTCGAGCCCATGGTCGAGATTTTCGGCATGCCCTCCGGCCTTACGAGCATGGCTACTCTGCTCGACCCCACCACGCAACAGCTCACGCACGGCCCCATCGATGGCTGCGGCTCCATCCTCGCCAGCTATGGCGGAGGCAGCATCTCCGTCGAGCTCGCGCACTCCAAAATTACGAACGACCTGCTGCCCTCGCAAATCGAAGGCGAGCGTGGCACTATCCAGATCGACCATCTGTCCACGCCCCGCAACGTCCGCATCGACTATCGCGGCGACGTCGTACGCGGCTCGGCGACCGAGGCACCGCGCGAACAGGGAGACAACGGCCGCGTGCTCGACCTGCCCAAATCGAGCAACACTATGGAATACGAACTCACAGACTTTATCACCGCCATCTGCGGCATCGATAACGTTAAGGAAGAGATTTGGGAGACCCCGGCGGGACGCCACGAGCTTGGCCACTACCGCGATGTCACGCTCGTCTCGCTGCGCATCATGGATGCCGTGCGCCAGCAGGCCGGCATAACCTTCCCGGCCGACGCAGGCAAGCAGGCATAGCGATGGGCCTCTTCGATACGTTCTTCTCCAGCGTCACCGGCGGCAGTCGAGAACCTCAAAAACCATCAAACGTCGAGCTCGAGCTGCGCCGCAGGCTTACTGTGCTCGCAAGCGACGAGGCCACTCAAGACACTCCCCTGCGCTATTTCCTGCGCTGGGCGGGGCAAGTCCAGGGCGTTGGCTTTCGCTTTACCAACACCAACCTCGCGCAGGCACGCGCGCTCACCGGCTGGGTGCGTAACATGGAAGACGGCTCAGTCGAGATGGAGATACAGGGAGCTCCGGCAAATATCCTATCTCATCTCGAAGCGCTTCATGCCTCCTACGAGCGCATGGGTACGCGTTTTCGCCTCGTAGACGCCCAGGCCCGAGCCCCACTTGCCAATGAAGACGGTTTCACGCCTCGTTATTAGTATTGTGTGCTAAATACGGTATCATTTACCTACGACCGTTGATAGAAAAGAGGCGAGGCGCATGGCGGTGCAAAGAAGGAATACCAGGCAGCGAAAGTTGGTTCTTGACGCCGTGCGCCAAAGCTATAACCATCCCACCGCCGACGAAATCTACGACGTCGTGCGCGCGCAGGATGACAAAATCAGCCGCGGTACGGTCTACCGCAACCTCAATCTCTTGGCCGACGCCGGCGAGATTCTCTCCATCAAGACGCCGGGCGGAAGTCGCTTCGATCGCACCATCGAGCCGCACGCACATATCATCTGCACCTCGTGCAGCCGCGTCATTGACGTACCGCTCCCCTTCGATGCCCAGATCGACGCCAAGGCGTCCGAGCAAATCGGCTGGCACGTCACGTCGCACTACACCATCTTCGAGGGTCTCTGCCCCGACTGCCGGTAAATGTTTGGAACATGCCTTAAATCCACCTTTTCGCACTTTGCAGCAAAAAATAGATTTCTAGGTATGTCCCGAAAACCTACTCGGCGAGCAGACGGCGCAGCTCCTCTTCGACCGTGCGCACGTAGCGGACGTGGTCGTTGATGCCGCGCATAGAGGGATTGCAGCTCTCCATTAGATAAGGATGGCCCACTACGTTGAGCATGTCGCGATCGTTTTCGTTATCGCCAAACGCCATCATCTCATCGGGCGAAATACCCAGGGCACGACCGTAATCGGCAAGCGCGGAGCCCTTGCCCGAACCGAAACCGATAAAGTCCGTCCATTCGGTTCCCGACGTCATCACGTCAACACGGTCGCTAAAGAGGCGCTCGAAATACTCCAGGGCCGCCGCCTGATCCACCTCGGGCATCTGGAAGGCAATCTTAATGACGTCCTCGTCGATGTCCTCGGGACGGCCGACCACCGCCACATCGCAGTGGACCTCATAGCGCAAATGGTCGACGAACGCATCGTTGCCGCTTATGGTGTAGAGGTGCCCCTCGCAGGAAAGGGTAACGTCGGCATGGGGGTAGGCGACCACGGCATTCGCGATATCCATCGCCAGGTCACGCTCCATAGAGCGCTTGACAACGGCACGCCCCTCGCTCATCACCAGGGCTCCGTTTTCGCATACATAGGCGAGCTCATCGGCCACCGGGGCAAACAGGTAGCGCAAGCTCGCATATTGACGGCCGCTCGCCGGCATAAACACGATACCGCGACGATGCAGTTCATCGATGAGTTCAAAGGCCTCGGAACGCGGCTCGCGCTCCCCCGGATGCAGCAACGTGCCGTCCAAATCGCATGCAATCAGCTTGATTCCCTCAAGACCCATATGCTTCCCCAAAGCCTCCTATCAACAGCAAGACGGACCTTGATTGGTCGCCCCTCAAAGCCCGCCTTGCGTATATACGCGCTTAGCCGCGCGTCTTTTTTACGATGGTAAAGTCGGGAGCCATGCTCACGACGGCCTCCGCCGCACTCGATGCAAAGCGCCGGTCCGCATCGAGTTCACGGGTAACCACCGAGAGCCGAACACCCTCGACGCCCCGGAGCATGCAGCCCAAAACAGGCTGCACCGGCGTATACATGCGCACGGTATGCTCGTCCGAATCGCCTCGGAAAAGCGGCGCGTGCATATTGCCGATCTCCCAGCACGCATGCGCGAGCGCAATCGGATCCATGCGGTCGACTTCGACCAAATAAACCTCGGCACTGCGCAGGCGCACGACAACCGCCACGGGCACCATGCCCGAACGGTCGATGGCGAGCACGTCGCCATCGGCAAGACGACCGCCGTCGGCAGCATCCAGCCGAACATCGATCGTGCGCCCCAGCTCCGTCACGCCCGCAAACGCGCATACATCAGCCCGGTCCCAATCGAACAGTAGCTCGTCAACTTCAAAGACGCCGCCCAACTTCCGGCGAAGCAGGAGTTCATAGGACGGATCGTTGAGATTTCCCAAGCATGTCGTCGAAACCAAGCGTTCAGGCATACTCTAACCCTCGACCTCAACGAGCTCGATATCAAAGTTGAGGTCCTTGCCGGCCAGCTCGTGGTTGGCGTCGAGCGTCACAGCCTCGGGCGTCACGTCGATGACCACGGCGGGAACGGGCATACCGCTCGGCGTGGACAGGAAAAGCTTCATGCCCTTCTCGATCTGCTCGATGTTGGGAACCTGTTCGGCCGGGAAGGTCAGAACCATCTCGGGATTGTGCTCGCCGTAGGCATCGGCAGCAGGAATGTGCACGGTCTTCTTCTCGCCCACCTGCATGTCGACAACAGCGGCGTCGAAGCCCTTGATCATCTGACCGGCGCCGCAGGTGAACTCCAGCGGCTCGCCGCGATCGTAGGAGCTATCGAACTGCGTGCCGTCATCGAGCGTGCCGCGATAATGGGTCTTGACCTTCTTGCCCTGGTTGGACATGGTAACCTCCGTGATAAGGGCGGCGCACAACGCGGGCCGCCGTGAACATATGGCGCTAACTATACCCTAGTCATACAATTCAATGACAGTTTGCAAAGAAACGCTGCAACCGGAGGAACCATGGCATATCCCGTATTTGACCTACACTGCGACACTGCCGACCGAATCGGCTGGGCCACGCTCGATCTCGACCTGCGCTTTACCGCCGGCACCGACGGTTATTTCCCCGGCGACGAAACGCATCCGCAAGATTTCGACCTCATCGAGGGTAACGCCTGTGCCATCTCGCTCGCAAAGATCGGCAACACGCCGTGGGCACAGTGCTTCGCCACGTTTGTCCCCGACGAGATTCCCACCGCCCACGCCGCGCGCTTCCAGGCGCAGATCATGGCGCATATGAGCGGCCAGGCAATGCTCAACCACGACCGTATGGTCAACGTGCGCAGCGCCGCAGACATTCGCCCCGCGCTCAAGGACGGCAAGGTCGCTTGCATCCACACCATCGAAAACGCCACGTTCTTTGCCGAGGACCCCGCGCTGATCGAGGTGCTCAAGAGCCTGGGCGTGCTTATGTCGTCACTCAGCTGGAACGCGCAGGGACCGCTCGCGAGCGGCCACGACACCCACGCCGGCCTCACCGCCGCCGGCATCGAGGCGCTTACGCAGATGGAGCACGCCGGCATGGTGCTCGACGTCTCCCACCTCAACGATGAGTGCTTTGACGAGGTCGCCGCCCGCGCCACGCGTCCCTTCGTCGCCAGCCACTCCAACTCCCGTGCGGTTTGCGGCGCCAAACGCAACCTTACCGACGACCAGTTCCGCACCATTCGCGACATGGGTGGCATCGTCGGCCTCAACTACTGCAGCGAGTTCCTTTCCAACGACGCAACCGACAAGACCGCCGCAGACGTCACCTTCGACCAGCTGGCGGCGCATATCGAGCACTGGCTCGACCTGGGCGGCGAGGACGTCATCGCGCTCGGCGGCGACTGGGACGGCGCCACGGTGCCCGCTTTCCTCTCCGATGCCAGCAAGATGCCCGAGTTCCAGAACATGCTTTCCAAGCATTTTGGCAAGACCGTGATGCAAAAGCTCTGCAGCGACAACGCGCTTGCCTTCTTCGAGCGCTATTAAGAGCGCAATTAATTTCGCATCCCTTGAGCGGGCCGGCATGCCGAACGGTCGACATGCCGGCCCGTCCCCGATCTGAAGGACCGCTTTTGACGCAGCAGTTTACGATTTCCGCATCCCGACCGGATGGGACGACCATCCCCGTCGTCGTTACCAAAAAGCGCGTCAAGAACTTCAACCTACGCGTCACATCGAGCGGCGAGGTCCACGCCAGCGCACCGATCGGCGCCAGCCGCGAGCGTATCGAAGCGTTTGTGAAGCGCAACAGCGCCTGGATTATCAGCCGACTTGCCCAGCGCGAGCAACGTCAGGCGACGGCACGAGAGCCGCTCAGCCCCTCGTCCATCATTGCACTTTGGGGCAAGCCCATCACGGTACAGGATGCACTCGATCACAACTTTGCATCACCCGCACCGCGACCCAAACAGGCCACCTTCGCAAGTTTTATGGGTACCGATGAATCGGACGAAGGCCCACAGGCCAAGCGGCACGCAATCCTCGACGGCCTAACGTCCGATGAGCTCCAAGCCCGTATCGACCAGCTCTATGCAACCGAGGTCACCACGGCGCTGTACGATATGGTGCACGCGTACGAAATCGCAATGGGCGTCACCGTGGCCCGCGTCTCCGTGCGCAGCATGAAAACGCGCTGGGGATCATGCACGCCCAAGACCGGCGCCATTCGCATCGCACTCGAACTTGCCGCCTATCCCATCGAATGCCTCGACATGGTTGTCGCCCACGAGCTCGTCCACTTGCTCGAGCCAAGCCACAATCAGCGATTCCACGCCCTGCTCGACACGTACTGTCCCAACAATAAAGCTCTGTCGCAGCGGCTCAAGCAGCCACCCATAGAGTCGTATTAGAACCGGTTAGCGCACGCGCTCGATCTCGACGCCGCAGCTTGCCAGGGGCAGGCCAACAGGAGCCCACGGCTTATCGAGCTTTATGCGCACACCAAGCAGCGAGGGATAACGGCGCAGCAGCATCTGGGCTGTCCCCTCGGCTGCCGCCTCGATGAGCTTAAACGTATGCTCGCGCAGATAGCCATCGACATCGTGGCACACCGAGCCGTAGTCAATCGAGGCATCCAGGTTATCGTGCTCCCCCGCCGCGCGCAGGTCGGCATAGAGCACCAGAGAAACGATGAACTTCTGACCCAGCGCGTTCTCCTCGGGATACACGCCATGGTTGGCAAAAACCTCAAGGCCGTCAATGACAATACGATCGGCATGGCGCAGATCATCATAGCTCACGTGAGGCACCGCCGTTGCGGTGGATATTTCGCCCCTTCCACGGCGGGCGAGCTCAGCACCTTCAGTCTTGGTTGCATTCTCGGGCAGTTTTTTGTTACTCAACGCGATCGTCTCCTTCGTTTAGAACCCCAACCGCGCAAACTAACTACACGCGAATCGACAGGTTCTTTTTATCATCGCTCCAGTTGCAAGCATTGCGCGCGGGGCATGCAAAGCAGGCGCGCGACGCTTTGTCGGCTGCATAGAGCAGACGCTCAAGCGGTTGGCTGTTCACGCGCAGCTTTCGATGGCCCAGAATGGCCGTCTTAATGGCTGCGGCATCGGCCGGCTCAAACGCCACGTCATCGGGCATGCCGCCGAGAATCGCATCAGCGACGCGTTCGCTTGCAACATCATGGGATATACCCGATTCATACTGTTCATCTTTGCCGATATCGTGAAGAAGTGCCGTGGCGTAGATGACCTCGCGGTCAAATTCGAGCTGTTCCTCGAGATTCTTGATCCACATAATGCGAGCGACATCGAGCAGATGGTCAATACCGTGGCGGCAGAAGATGCGCCCCGATTCCAACTGTGCAATGTTGCCCAGGTGCCGTCGGAACAGCCCGTTGGCACAAATGTAATCAATGCGAGGCATGGCACCAAAGGGGGCCAGGCCCGAAGCCATAAAGCCGCGACGCGACGTCCCCTCATCGGTCTTCGATGTAAAGTCGTTGACGACTCTCATGGTTAGCGGCCCAACATCCTAAAGAAACGCTCCTCGAGCGCGGGATCGGTCTCAAAGACGCCGCGGCGAGCGAGCGTCACGGTCTTGGTGCCGGGCTTTTGCACGCCACGCATCGTCATGCACATATGCTCGGCCTCCATCAACACAATCGCTCCCTGGGGAGCGAGATAGTCCATGAGGGCATCGGCAACCTGTGCACACAGTTGCTCCTGCAGCTGCAGACGGCGCGCATAAACCTCAACCGTGCGGGCGAGCTTGGAAAGCCCAGCCACCCGACCGTTAGGGATATAACCAATGGCGGCCTTGCCATAAAACGGTAGCAGATGATGTTCACACAGCGAATAGAACGTGATGTCGCGCTCGATAACCAAATCATTCGAAGCGACGGCAAAGGTTTTGGACAGGTGCTCCTCGGCACTCTGGCCCATGCCGCCGGCGATCTCACCATACATACGGGCAACGCGCGCCGGGGTCTCCAACAGGCCCTCACGAGTTGGGTCCTCGCCTATGCCCTCAAGCAACAGCTTAATGGCGGCCTCGACTTTTTCCTGATCGACCATCTGGGCCTCACTTTTCCGATTTCACGTTCGCGCTATGGTACCACGCCCTCCGGCATCGACCACAAGCTACATAGTATGGGTCGAATAGACCGGATCATCACGCCAAAGTTCAACCGCATCACAAAGCGCAACGCCCTCGCGCTCAGCACGGGCGCGCGTAGCGTTCATATCGATCACGCGCTGGTTGCTCGAACCCCTAAAGCGCAGCGAGATATCGTACAGGTCCTGAACAAACGGGCCGTCCACCAGCATGTCAAGGCAGGCAAGGATGCGGTCCGTCACCTCGGTATGATGACGACCACCCGGCATAAGCTCCTCGAGCACGTCACCGGTAAAGCACCAAATGGTCTTCCCCGACCCCACTGGATAGGCCGCGCGAACACGCTCGACAAACTCAACGAGCCCCGCCTGATTCTCGGGCTCCATGGGCTCGCCACCCAGAATCGTCAGACCATCGATAAAGGGATGATCGAGACTCTTGATAATCTTGTCCTCGACGGCACGATTGAACGGCTCACCCGCAGCAAAGTCCCACGCAACAGAGTTAAAGCAATTCTTGCACCCACGACGGCACCCGCTTACAAACAGAGAAGTACGAACGCCTTCTCCATCAGCAATGTCGAAATACTTAATGTTCGCGTAGTTCATAGGTAACTCTCCCGGGAGGCCGGGACATATCATCCCGTCCTCAAACATTCTCGGCCTGCGGCCTGCGAAACTGCGGGCGGGACGATATGTCCCGGCCTCATGCAAAGGGTAACTCAATGAACGAAGCGAACATCGAGCATAGGGTTCGAGGTCCAATAAAAACAATGCTGCAGCTCAACCGTTATCGCAAGCAGACCGTTGTCGCAGGTCAACTCATTTCCGCTAAGAACTTCGAGGAGTGAGCAGGCTGTGTGCTGCATCTCAGCTACGTCAGCTCGGCTGCCCCGTAGCGAGGGCCTGGACCTTTGCTCGATATGAGTTCCGCACGAACAGGAGGCGCCAGTGGCGCCTCCGTCGTGAGCCAGGACTGTCCGAAATAGCGAGTAAAGGTCCGGGGCCTCGCTACGGGGCGGCCTGGGATGGTTATTAGAGATGCAGCACGCGGTCGCGGATCTCCTCGGTTCGACCCTGGTTCCAGAACTGGGTACCGATGTAGCCGCACGTACGACGAGCGACGTTCATCTTCTCCTGGTCGCGGTTGCCGCAGCTGGGGCACTCCCACACCAGCTTGCCGTCATCCTCGACAATCTTGATCTCGCCATCGTAGCCGCACACCTGGCAGTAATCGCTCTTGGTGTTGAGCTCGGCGTACATGATGTTGTCGTAGATGTACTGCATCACGCGAATGACAGCCTTGAGGTTGTCCTGCATGTTGGGAACCTCAACGTAGGAGATAGCACCGCCCGGCGAAAGCTGCTGGAACATGCCTTCAAACTTAAGTTTGTCGAAGGCATCGATCTCCTCGGACACATGGACGTGATAGCTGTTAGTAATGTAGCCCTTGTCCGTCACGCCCGGGATAATGCCAAAACGACGCTGCAGGCACTTGGCGAACTTGTAGGTCGTCGACTCCAACGGCGTACCGTACAGCGAGAAATCGATATCACTTTCGGCCTTCCACTCCGCGCACCTGTCGTTCATGCGCTGCATGACGGCCATGGCGAACGGCGTGCCCTCCTTCTCGGTGTGGCTGTGACCCGTCATGTACTTGACGCACTCATACAGGCCGGCATAGCCCAGGCTGATGGTGGAATAGCCGCCCACGAGCAGCTTGTCGATCGTCTCGCCCTTCTTCAGACGCGCCAGGGCGCCGTACTGCCAAAGAATCGGCGCGGCATCCGAAAGCGTGCCCATCAGGCGCTCATGACGGCACAGCAGGGCACGATGGCACAGCTCAAGGCGCTCGTCGAAGATCTTCCAGAACTTATCCATGTCCTGATGCGAGCTCAGCGCGACATCGGGCAGGTTGATGGTCACAACACCCTGGTTAAAGCGACCGTAGTACTTAGGCTTGGTCGGGTCATAGTTCAGCGCGTTGGCGACATTGTTAAAGCCGTTGCCCGAACGGTCGGGCGTCAGGAAACTGCGGCAACCCATGCAGGTGTAGCAATCGCCGTTGCCGGCAGTCTCGCCCTTAGACAGCTTAAGCTCGCGCATCTTCTTCTCGGAGATGTAGTCGGGCACCATGCGCTTGGCGGTGCACTTGGCGGCGAGCTTGGTCAGATAGAAGTACGGCGAATCCTCGCGAATGTTATCGTCCTCGAGCACGTAGATGAGCTTGGGGAATGCCGGGGTGATCCACACGCCGGCTTCGTTCTTAACGCCCTCATAGCGCTGACGAAGCGTCTCCTCCACAATCATGGCAAGGTCGTGCTTCTCCTGGGGCGTACGGGCCTCATTGAGATACATAAAGACCGTCACGAACGGCGCCTGGCCATTCGTGGTCATAAGGGTCACGACCTGATACTGAATAGTCTGGACGCCGCGACGGATCTCGTCACGCAGGCGGTCCTCAACAACCTCGCGGACCTTTTCGGGAGATGCGGAAACGCCGAGCTCCTCGAGCTCGCGGGCGACCTCGCCGCGAATCTTCTGACGGCTCACCTCGACGAACGGGGCAAGATGGGTCAGCGAAATCGACTGGCCACCGTACTGGGAGGAAGCAACCTGGGCGATGATCTGCGTCGCGATGTTGCAAGCCGTCGAGAAGCTGTGCGGCTTCTCAATCAGCGTACCCGAGATAACAGTACCGTTCTGGAGCATATCCTCCAGGTTCACCAGGTCGCAGTTATGCATGTGCTGGGCAAAGTAGTCCGAATCATGGAAGTGGATCAGGCCCTCATTGTGAGCATCCACGATCTCCTGGGGCAGCAGCACACGCTGAGTCAGGTCCTTGGAAATCTCGCCGGCCATGTAGTCACGCTGAACGGAATTGACGGTCGGGTTCTTGTTGGAGTTCTCCTGCTTGACCTCTTCGTTGTTGCACTCGATGAGCGACAGAATCTTGTCGTCGGTCGTGTTCTTCTGGCGCTTCAGGCTCTGAACATAGCGATAGATGATGTAATGGCGAGCGACCTCGTAGCAGTCGAGACGCATGATCTCGTCCTCGACTAGATCCTGAATCTCCTCGACCGACACGGTGTGGCCCGCGTTCTCGCATGCCTCGGCGACGTTTTGTGCCGCGTAAACCACCTGGCGGTCGGTAAGACGAGAGCTCTCCTCGACCTCCAAGTTTGCGGCGCGGATGGCATTGACGATCTTATCGATGTCAAAGACAACCTCGGTGCCGCTGCGCTTGATGATCTTCATCCTCTTGCCTCTTTCGCGTCGTAGTCTCATTGCGCTTCAGAGCCAAACGATGCCCGGCAGGGCTTGCCCCGTCTTGCGGCGCCGTCGCGCAATCTGTGTTCTCGATAAACCATAAGCCTCAATGCGGACACTCCCAGGAGCCGATCAAGCGGCTCAAGGACACGTTCAAAAGAGGCAGTTAAGGTCTTCGTTCTCTGTCCGCCATCTATCATACGACAAAGAGGCATCTATATCCTGTATTCTTTTTTTAGGTCAAACACAACATATAGTGTTTCAGCAGGTCAAAGCAATTGGTCATTTTGCAGACGCATTAAAAATGAGGGGTTCGTGGCAAGTCGGTAAAACGTTACCAGCACGGCTACCTGCATGGCAGTTATAAAACCCCCTTAGTTAGGCCGCTGACAAATCCTACCAAAACCAAGCCGCTCACGCCAAAAGAATCCAAAAGATTATGCTTGACCAACATGTTGCGGTCGTGCCTTGCCGAGCCTCATGCAACCGCGGCACGAATCCTTGAAAGATATGTGTGTGCAAACGGAGAAGATGAGAGTTTCCTCGGATGACTGCTGAGAAGCATCCCGGAAGATCAAAAACTCGAAATTTGGTGACGTATTTGGCGACCAAAACAAAACAGCTCAGGGGCTAAGCCTCTGAGCTGCGAACATTTGGTGGGCGTTAGAAGATTTGAACTTCTGACCTCTTCCGTGTCAGGGAAGCGCTCTCCCCCTGAGCTAAACGCCCAAATGGAGCGGACAACGGGGCTCGAACCCGCGACCCCAACCTTGGCAAGGTTGTGCTCTACCAACTGAGCCATGTCCGCTTACGAGGATTAATCTTACGTGATGCCCGCATCCTATGCAAGAACTTTTTTTGAAAAGTTTCGCGACGCCCTCGCGAGCCTCATGAAGGCATCAGACACCACGGAAGGCGCAGGCAAACGCAAACTCGCCGCAAGAGGCCCCTACAACTCAGCGAGCATGATCCAGGCAGAGCTGTCCTGCACGAGCCTGCCGTCTGCGAGCGGTGATGAGGTGAGCAGGACCCTGCCCGCCGGCAGCTCCACGGGCGCTGCACCGAAGTTCGTCACACACGCCCAGCCGTTGTCGCGGCGATAGGCGATGACGCCGCCCTCAGCGCCCTCGGCACCATCCGCAAGGCCGGTGCGCCCGTCAAGATCGAGCCACGCGAGATCGTTGGCGCACCCGCGCAGCTTGCGCCGCAGCCAGAGGGCGTCACGATAGAGCGCAAGCATCGATGTCGGGTCCGCTTCTTCCCTATCGGCAGCGTAATCGGAAAACCATGCAGGCTGCGGCAGATGGGGCGCCGCATCGGCGTCCGCCGGTGAAAACCCAAACGATCCGCCCTGCGCGGGATCGTCCGCCGCCACCCACGGCAGGGGCACACGGCAGCCGTCGCGCCCCTTCTCGCGCTTCGGTCCGTGCGTATTGGTCGCAGTAGGATCTTCGAGTACAGCCCACGGAATGTCAGCCACCTCAAAAAGGCCGAGCTCCTCACCCTGATACACGTATGCCGAGCCCGGAAGCGCCAGCTCGAGCAAAAGGGCCGCCCGCGCGCGGCGCTCGCCGAGTTCACGTTCCTCGTCATAAGACGACCCGTCGCGTAAGAGCCAGTCGAGCGCAATCTGGTGGTAGCGCGTCGCCTTGATCTGCGGCAGGGCATAGCGCGTCGCCACGCGCGGCACGTCGTGGTTGGAGAGCACCCAGGTCGAGGCGGAATCGGATTCTATAGCTGCCTTCAAGCCCTCCTCGATTGCAGCGTGCATGTCATCATAGGTCCAAGTGGCCTTGGCAAACTCAAAGTTGAATGTCTGGCCAAGCTCGCTGGGACGCGCGTAGAGATACTGGCGATCGGGCAGCACCCACGCCTCGGCAACGGCGCTGCGTGGCGGATCATAGCGGTCGAACACGCGGCGCCACTCGCGATAGATCTCGTGGACCTCGTTGCGGTCCCACAGCGGATGGGTGCCGTCCTCAACCATGTCATCGCCCTCGGCGAGATGCCACCGGTCGAGGTCATCGCGGTCGAGATCCTTGGCGAGACCGTGCGCCACATCAATGCGAAAGCCATCGACGCCTCGATCGCTCCAAAACGCCAGGACGTCGCAAAAGAACGCATGAACCTCGGGGCACGACCAGTCAAAGTCCGGCTGCTCAGGCGTAAACATGTGCAGATACCACTGACCGTCCGCGACACGCGTCCAGGCGGGGCCGCCAAAGTTGGCATTCCAATTGGTGGGAGGCAGCTCGCCATGCTCGCCGCGACCATCGCGGAAGATATAACGGGTGCGCTCGGGCGATCCGGGGCCGGCGGCAAGAGCGGCTTTGAACCAAGGATGCTGGTTAGATGAATGGTTGGGCACGATGTCGACGATGACCTTGATGTCGCGCGCATGAGCCGCAGCGATCATGTCATCGAAGTCATCAAGCGAGCCGAGACGTGGGTCGACATCGCAGTAGTCCGCCACATCATAGCCGCCATCGACAAGAGGCGATGGGTAAAACGGGCTCAGCCAGATAGCCTCGATGCCCAGCTGCTCAAGATAGTCCATCTGCTGGGTAATGCCCGCGATATCGCCCAGACCCGAACCAGTCGAATCCTTAAACGAGCGCGGGTAGATCTGATAGATCGCGGCGTCGGACATCCATGAGCGCGAAGAAGACTTTTCTGTAGCCATGGGGCGTATCTCCCTTGCAACGAGGTTATGCGAGATGCCCACGATGATACGCCCAAAGCGGACATTCGCGGCAAACAACGCCACAGCCACGCCCCAAACGCTCGCTCCCTCTCGGGTTCGAGTCTCCTGGGACGAATCGATCGATCAGTGAAAAGAACGGAAGGCCCACTCCTCCGGCCACGACAGCGAGCGGGCTCCGGGTGCCCCAAGTTGCCGCGAAAGAGGAGGGAAGCGTACTTTATGTACGCGGCCGACGATTGAGGGGCAAGATGGGGTGCCCGGGGCTCGCGCAGCGTCAACAAAAAACGCGGTTCGTTAGAACCGCGTAAGATAGTTGGAGCGGACAACGGGGCGTCTGCGTATCCGCTTCGCGGATCCGCACCGGCTTCGGTCGCCTGTCGGCGTCCTCGCCAGCTCGCTACAAACGCTCCGCGTTTGCTTAACGCTCGCTCCCTCTCGGGTTCGAGCCCATACGATGGGTACGAAAAAGCCCGGCTACCGTAGTAGTCGGGCTGTTGCGTTTGGAGCGGACAACGGGGCTCGAACCCGCGACCCCAACCTTGGCAAGGTTGTGCTCTACCAACTGAGCCATGTCCGCATATGTAAAACAAAACGGGCGCCGGAGCGCCCGGATGTTGCTTGGAGGCGAAGCCCGGATTCGAACCGGGGGTAAAGGCTTTGCAGGCCTCTGCCTTACCACTTGGCCACTTCGCCGAAAAAGGACCGCCTAAACGGTCCGGAAATGCAATGGAGCGGACAACGGGGCTCGAACCCGCGACCCCAACCTTGGCAAGGTTGTGCTC
>DXML01000012.1:0-136259 GCA_019414205.1 Collinsella sp.
GCAATTAGTAAAGATGACTGGGCATGATGTCAATTCTGGTCTAACAGAGCCTTTCGTTATGGCTCAGCAGATAGGCATGCGTTTCGAGGGCGACTACACGAGGCAGAGAATTGAAACCGACGGGCAGATAACAAGACGGATGGCGGACGGGTTTTCTTCCGTTCGAGGGGAAGCGAGGCTCGCTCTTTCGGAGAAAATCTCCAAAGTGGGAGGAAAACCGCTCGCTATCGCTGAGCGCTCGGAAGACGACCGTGAGGTCGAGAATGTTGTCCTGGGGCTGCTCCGCGAAGCGGGAAAAAACGTGAACCGCCTCAACCCGATGCGCATGCGCGCTAAGGCGAAGGCGGACATCTCTGAGAAGCGCGCAAAGCTGCAGGATGTGGTCTCAAACGAAAACGTTGTCCGAGAAATTGCCAATCGAAATGAGGGGGAGCTCGAAACGATAAACTTCGCCTTCAATGAGGCTGACACGATTGTCATCGGACCCGACAACGTCACAATTTTCAAGGTGGTAGAGGAGAATGCCGAGACGGTCGATGGTTCTGAGGAAGTGATTGTGTAGATATCTTCGAGATGGGGCGCGGGCAGGCTTAGCGCCAGACCTCCAACGCTTTGCCCGCAAGCCATTCGGCGCGATCGGCGATGTCGTCCTCGTCCCAAGACTCTTTCTCCAAGACGCCCGCCATCGTCGCAAGGCCGGCAGCGCAGAGGGCAAGACCGTTCTTGTACCCCTTTCCCTGCTTTTTAGTAGTCCAATCTGCGTCGCGGATGGAGGCGTTGAGCGAATGCGTGATGATGGCGAGGTTGCCGAGCGTGAGGAGCTTCCTGTCCCTTTGCGTCGCGGCCTCCTCGTCGAGAGCTCCCCATTTGTTGCGCCACTTCTTGGGCATCATGTGTTCGAGGGTGTACTGGTTGAACCCGAGCAGTGCCGTGCTGCTCATGCTCGGCCGTATGGCGCTTTCCAGCAGATAAAGGACACCCTTGGACTGAAGGTTGTACAGGCATGATCCCTCGAATGCCGCCCGAACCTCGGCATTGCCGGGCATGTACGTCGTCGCCTCCTCATTGGCCTCAAGCGCCTTCCTCAGAGCCTCGGCGTCCTTCACTTCGTTCAGGATCAGCGAAGTGAACAGTCTGTTGTAGTTCTTCGTGGTCGCCTGAACCAGCATTCGACGGACGATGTAGCTCTCAAGCAGGGCGTAGACCTCGGATTCCTCGCCCGAAGACTCCGCGTTCTTGCGAACGTAGAGCACGTACGGGATGAGCGTAGAGTTCTTGAGGCCGAATATCAGCACGTTCAGGCGCTCGACGCCGGGGGCGGAGGGGATGTCCGTGTCGCAGCAGCTTGGGTCGAACGTGGACTCGAACACCTTGGCATACGCCTTCATGCTGTCGAGGATCTCGTCCTTGTTCCCGTTGCAGTATCTGCCGATGAAGTCCTTGTAGGACTGGAAGAGGTTGGAGGTACGCGAATAGAAGAGCTTGTCCTCGGTCGTGACGCCACGCTTCTTGTCCTGGACCAGAATCTGGAGGAACGCGTCGAAGAAGAGATCGACGAGCGTGCGCTTGATGCGCCCGGTAACGACCTCCTGCTCCCAATACCCCCTCTTCTCCGCCGTGGGCTCGAAGACGTCTTCCCAGCACTCTTTGAACGCCTGCTCGTTCTCGCGGTTGAAGAAGTAGTTCTTGAGGAGCTCCGCCGTCGTCAGGCGCACCCCGAGTGAGTTGATGGTGTCGAATATCTGCTGCTCGTCCTCACCCTCGGTGAGGTCGATGCAGACGAACTGGACGTTCGACTTGATCGTGTTCCTGTCGATCTTCTCTGGTTCGATGTTCTTGAGGAAGTAGTTGTAGGCGCGGATGATGGCCGAGGGGCCCTCGAGGGGCTCGCAGCCCGTGGCCTTGACGACCTTCTCGAAATCCTGCCGATCATACTTGCCGTGCCGCAAGGCAACATCTTCGGTCTCAAGAACAAAATCTCGCTCAAACAGATTGCTAGCGTCGTTTCTTGCGCAGAGCGCCTTGAAGAAGATAATCATGGTGGTGAGGCGTTGCTGTCCGTCAATGACGGTGCGCACCTCGGACACCTCCGACCAGGTGTTGCCGGAAGACTCCTGCTTCAGGATGATGGAGCCCAAGAAATAGGGCCGCTTCGAGGCGGTGACGAACTCCATGTCCCCGAGGAAGCGCTCCCATTGCTCTTCTCCCCAAACGTACGCGCGCTGGTAGAAGGGTATTTCGAGCAGACGCGATCCGTTGAACACGCCGCTTATCGTAGATTTTCCTGCATCCATCCTTGTAGTCCTTAGTAGCTTTCCCTTATCGTCGTCTCTGCCTGTTTAGCTCGTAGCCGGAGCACCTTAATAGTGGCTTTCAGTTTCTCGTAGACAATGCAGCCGTCACCACGAAGAGCCTTTTGCAGGCTGGTTTTTTATCGCTGCTGTGCGCGAAGGTCGTTCACGGCCGCATTGAATTTCACCGTCTCTAACTGCAATTCCTGGACAAAGGATCGAATCGATTCTCGGATGACATCCGTAAAGCTCTTCACGTCAAAGGTTTCAAGGTCGCAATCGACCGAAATCGCATCGATATCAAGGCCGTCCTTAACCTTGACCACTTCTTCAACGAGAGCACTGATATTTGGTGAGTCCGTTAGCAGATCAACTTTATGATTGCCATCAAGATTAACGGTCACTACATTATTCGCCATATTTAACGAGCCTCCTTTTAACTGCTTCTTTACCGCCGTCCAGAATTAGGGATGCCCGTTCGAGCGTGTCTTCCGACTCCAAGGCGCCCCATCGATACCTGAAACACCCAGCAGATTCTTGATTTGCCAGAATCACATTGTCGGCATCGGCGTTGATAACGATATTCGCGTCGTGGGTCACCACGATGACTTGCCTCGTCTGCTTAAGGGTAAAGAACCAGTTCTTGATCTTGCTGTAAATCGTCTGGTTGTCGACGTTGTCCTCGGGTTGGTCGATTAGCAGAGGGTTGTTCGTGTCTCTATGAACGATGTATTCAAGCAAGATGTTTGTTTGCGTTCCCGGGGATTGCTCCGTGATGTCGACGTAGGAGCCATCATCTTGCAGATAGTGAATGGATAGCTTTGGCTCGTATGACAAAGTGTATTTCGCTAAATCGGCGCAAAGGGTTTCGGGGCTGCAATTCTGCTTGTAGCCCCCTGATCCATAGCAGAACCTTCGAATAAATGAGTCGAGATTGTCTAGCGAGCACGTGCCTGCGTCCGCTCCCGTCCCCCGAGCAGCAGTCATGTGCTCGTTGAAGAGCTTGATTAGGTGCGAGATTGGATGTTCGACCTCCAGTTCGCGTTTAAACAGAAACGCGTTTTTTGTTTCGCCGTCCGCAAATGCCTTCTCCTCGTGGTGGCATACGAAGCCGATCGCAGCTGAAAGATAGGCATTGATCAGGGCAACTCTCTTTCGATAGGGGTCGGCCTTTTCCTCGAACAGGGCCTTGAAAGACTCGATTGCTTCGGAGCGCTCTTTTTGCGCCTTGCTGATTTGATCCTTGGTTTCCTTGAAATTACTGTAAATGAGGTTGTATAAGTAATTGCCGTTTAAGTAATCAAGTCGATTCTCGTATCCTGCGCGGCAGACGGACTCGCAGAGATTGATGATGCTCTTGGTGACGGCTTCGTCTTTCAGGATGAAGGCAGGGAGTTTCTGCTCGATTGCCTTTTTGAGGTTATTGACGGTTGTCGAATAGTCGAAAGAGGCGAGCTTTGCGTCGACTTTTCGCTTGTCCTTTGCGTGAATCGAAATGCTCAAAGTATCTTGGTTGTCGATGACGTATTTTTCGATGAAACCCGCAAGATTGGTGGTAGCGGAGCTGTTTGAATCGGCAAGAAGTGACTCAAATAGCTCTTCATTTTTCCTACGAATGACACCTGCATCCGGTGGGGCAATTCTATTGAACTCATCGGAAAAATAGAGCCCAACTTCGCGGTTGAAATCTTCCCCATTTTTCTCGAACAGTTTCGAGATGTAGTTCTGGTTGTAGTAGTCGAAGTGGAATTGCCCGGGTTCGATTGGATTTCCGTTCATGTTCGAAGCGGAGACGCTAAACGACGAGACAAACTCATAGCGTTGCCTTGGAATCGGTAAAGGACCTGAGCTCAAACTTGCCGCAACGGAATCCAATAAGACGGATTTGCCGCTGCCTCGTCCTCCGATGATGGCATTGAGCTTCGGAGAGAGCATTACCTGCTGTCCTTCAAAAGATATTTTGCCGATGTAGTAGCCTAAATCATGCTCTTCGACATGGAATTGCTTTCTGGTGATCCTTGACAATTCGCTGCCGGCCATCTTGAGGCCGTTGAAGTTCGGCAGTGCATTGAAAAACTGGCAAGGCTCGTCGAGGCATCGCTGCAGCTTCTTGAAATCCTTCGAATCGGAAAAGGCAACAATCGAGATTCTTTCGCCAGTGTCCATCCCCTTCAAGAAATCGGTGGCATGGTGGATTTGGCTGCTGCCGCTTGATTCCCAAAAACAGAAGAACTGATCAATATACTTCTTGACCTCGCCTTTTCGTATGGATTCCTCCATGGCGTGCCATTCGTCATCGATGCTTCTTTTGCCCTGCTTCATTGCATGGGGGCTTAGGACAAACTCAACATTGAGAGAAGAGAGCATGTCAAGTAGCTCGTAGATGTAAATGGGAGCCTGTCCCTTTTGGCTTCCGACTTTCCTATCTTGCAAAAAAGCGTTCAGGTGTTCTGCGATGAAGTCGACCTCATCAGCGTCGTCCACCGCATCGAAATACACGATGATATGCTTAGCAATACCATCTTTCTGCAAGGCAACATCGACTTCCACGCCGGGAAGAAGGGCAATTCTGCTGTTCCGTTCTATAAACGAACGATACAGCTCGCTGCTAATGTGATTGTGGTCGGTGAACGAAATCATATCCAGATCAGCGTAGGGCTCAAGAATGCCCAGCAGTTGAGTCACGTACTCGTCTATGCTGAGTTCCTTCAGGCTTTCGTCTGCAGAGAAGCACTGATTGGAATGGATGTGCAGCTCCCATATCTTTCCCCGCGTGCTGATTTTCGATGTATCGAGCAATATAGACTCCTATCTTCGCCGCTTGAGTATATTTAGCTACAAATCGAACGAGTTGTCCTGGTTGAGCGCTCGATTGGCCGCCACAACTCAACCCTCATGTACGTGATCACGAACGCCTTCATGCGGCGCTTTTCCGGTATACGGGCCTCGATGCTGAAGGCGTCGTTGTTGTCGAAGCGCTTCCAGATATCCAGGTCACGGTCGAGCAGAATGCCCCACCTGTCCTCCACCTTGAGGTGCCGCGTGTGCAACGTCCTGCTGCGATCGATATCCGAAGTGAAGTCGACACCAAGTGGCGTCATAGACTCCCTGAGCCGCTCCGGGTAGTTTATCTGCTTTAAATCGGAATATCCGTCGGGCGCCGTGGCCAGATGCGCCTTGAGCGAAGGCGCACTGTACTCGAAGTGGCGCACGATCATCTCGGAAAAGGAGCTCTTCTGCCTGCTGTAGGCATGCAGCTGCCCAGAGGAATCCGCGAAATGGTGCAGATAAAACCGCGGCACCCAGTACTGCTTTCGCGTCATCTTTCCAGACTGCTTCGACATCCTAAGCCTTCACCGCCTCATATTGGTACGTCGTTCGCACGTTGTAGTGGAAATCGTTCCCGAGGTCCAGCGCCTCGAAGTGCTTCTTGGCACAGCCAATCTTGATCTTCTCTGCATCGCGCAGGGCGGGTTCGCCGTTCTTGCCACCCTTGGTCTCGGTCACGAAGTACACGCGTCGCTCGCCGTCGGCCTCCTCGACATACGCCCAGTCGGGATTGTAGCTGCCGAGCGGTGTGTCGATCTTGAACGCCGAAGGGAGCTTCGCGAAAACGAGCACCTCCTCCTGCTTGTCGAGAGCCTCGGCAAAGGAGCGCTCGACCCCCGCCGAGTCGTAGACCACGTAGTTGTACAGGCTCTTGCCCGCCATGTCAGGCTTCCACGCGTTCTGCCCGAGGTAGGCCGTGTAGTCGTCGAGCTCGAGGTCGCGCATGGTGTACCACTCGTCCTCGGGAAGGCGCACGTACTTGATGCCTTGGGCGATGAGGTCGTTCTTCACGCGATTGATCTTGTCGCCGACCTGCGCGAGGAAGGTCGCGGGGTCGACCTCGAACTCGTCGAAGCGGCTGCAGCCCTCGAGGATCGCTTTGATGGTGCCGCGGGTGAGCCCGACGGCGTCCTGAAGCTCCGCGATCGGGTCGGGAAGATCGTATTTCACTTTGCCGGCAACGGAGACCACAGAGGTGCCCGTGCCCTCGGCACTCACGCCCGCGTCGTCGATGCCCAGCGAGGCGCGTTCGCTCGTCACCTGGGGTGGGCGCACAGCAAGCATGCCGTCAACCGCCTCGATGGCATGCTGGATGAGCTTGTCGGAGTCGACCGCGACCTGGAAGCGCGTGCGCTGGCGGATGCGGTCCCACAGAGCCTGGAACGCCGGGTCGAGCGTGACGTCCTTCCGCAGCTCGACGGAGACCTCCTTGGCCTTGTCGCGGATCTGGACTCTCTGGGACTTGTGGATGATGATCGCCTCGACCTGTTCCTTGGCAGGCTCGAGCTCGGCGGGAAGCTCCACCTTACCCTCCTCGGCCGCTGCCTTCAGCTCAGGCGTCACCGCGCCCTTGCCGTCGACCATGCCGGTCGCGACGAGGTGGTCGTAGACCTGCTTGGACTTCTCGTAGCCCAGGCGCTCCTCGACGCCCTCGGGGGTCTTGACCGTGACCTTCGTGAAGCTCTCCGGGGTGATGACGCCGAACCTGAAGTCCTCCGCCTCGAGCTCCTTCTGAAGCCCGTTGGCGAAGTCGTCGTAGCTCTCGTTCGCGATGACGGTGAGCACGTTCGCCTCGGGGTCGTACAGGCGCTCACCGTCCTGGTTCACGCACAGGCGCAGGCCGCGGCCGATCTTCTGGCGCTTGGTCAGGTTGTCCTTCGTCTCCACGAGCGTGCAGATCTGGAAAACGTTTGGGTTGTCCCAGCCCTCCTTGAGCGCGGAGTGGCTGAAGACGAACGAGACGTCCTTGTCCGCGTCCTTGCCGTCCGGGAAGGAGATGAGCGTCTCCTTCTTCTGCATGATGAGCTCGAAGGCCCCAGCGTCGTCGGCGGTGCCGGCGGCCCCCTTGGAGTCCTTGAACTTGCCCTTCTTGTCCTTTGCAAAGTAGCCCTGGTGCACGGCGTGGGGGTCGCGCACCAGCGGGGCGCCGACGGCCTCGTAGCACTCGAGCCACGTGCCCTTGCCGATACCCGCCGCCTTGGCGACGCGCCTGGGCGCCTTCGAGTTCAGGGTACCTGCGTACTCCTCCTCGAACATCTGGGCGTACAGGCCGCCGTGGACCTCGGGCTCGTAGACGCGGTAGCGGTCCACGCGGTCGATGAAGAAGAGCGAGAGCACCTTCACGCCGCGCGGCCACAGCTCGAACTGGCGGGCCAGGTGGTCCTCGATGGTGCGGCGGATCTGCGCGCGCTTGACGACCTCCTCGTTGACGTCGCCCAGCGCCTCGCCCAGCTCGAGCACCTCGCCGTTCTGGAACTCTATGAACTCGTCGCCCTCGGCGGCGCCGATATTGTTGACGACCCAGCCGCTCTCGTAGTCGCTGTTCTCGCTACTCTTCTGGTAGAGGTCAACGCCGGGCTTCACCTTGACGGCCTTGCGCTTCTGAGTGCCGTCGGCCTGGCGCACGTCGATGGACACCTTGGCGGAGAACGGGTCGGACTTGACGGACTCGAGCCTCACGTATGCGCCGTTGAGGTTCGCCTCGGCCTTGATCGAGTCGACGCAGATGCCCTTCACCAGGTGGCGCTCGAAGGCGTCGACCGGCGTGAGGCGGTAGATCATGTTGTAGACCTGCTTGTGCGTGGCCGAGTAGCGCAGCACGAACAGCGGGTTCAGGCTCTTGATGGCGGCCTTGGCCCGCTTGGTGTTGTCGACGCTCTGGGGCTCGTCGATGATGACGACGGGCTTGCATGCGCTCACGAGCTCGCGCGGGCTGAATCCGCCGGTGAGCCTCTCACTGGGACGGTGGAAGAGGTTGCCCTCCTTGGCGGTGCCGTCCTTCTCGAGGCCCTTGTTGAAGGCGTCGATGTTGATGACCATGACCTGGATGGAGCTCGACGTGGCGAAGTTGCCCACAGGCCCCATGTCCTTCGAGTCGTACACGAAGTAGTCGAGCGGCGTGCGGTCGTAGAGCGTCTCGAAGTGCCTGCGCGTTGTCTGGAAGCTCTTGAGGACACCCTCGCGGATGGCGACGCTCGGCACGACGATGACGAACTTGGTGATGCCGTAGCGGCGGTTCAGCTCGTAGATGGAGCGGATGTAGACGTAGGTCTTGCCGGTGCCCGTCTCCATCTCGACGGTGAAGTCGCGCAGGCGCCCGTCGGTGAGGACGTCGGTCGCGGGGAGGCAGCCATCCTCCTGCACGGCGTGCAGGTTGTCGAGGAGCTGGCCGGGCGCCACGCGGAGCTCGTTGCCGTGGCCGACCATGAGCTCGTCAATTGCCGTCTGGCCCTTGCGGCCGGAATCGGCGGAGAAAACGCTACTGGCGAACTGCTGTCCGCGGAACAGATCGCAGGTTGCCTCGATGGCCTCCAACTGGTGCTGCTGGTCGGATGAGAACTTGAACTCGAGTGCCGCCATGCTAGACCGTCCTCAGTTCAATCTCGCAGCCCATGCGCTCGCCGGCGTGCTTGAAGATCTGCACGGCGTTGAGCTTGAGGGTGTCGTCGAGAATGGAGTCGAGGATGAGCACGCGCCTGGGCTCCATGTCGGCGATGGCCTCGAGAGCTTCGATGGTGAGGCCTCGGGACATGCAGCAGACGAGTTCGCCGCAGGCGACGGACCAGATGGGATATCCCGCTGCATCAGACTTCTCCACGGGCAGCGTGAGCTCGAGGCCCCATTTGAGCATCATCTCGAAGACGATATCGAGTTCGGTACGACCGGGCTTTACCACGTCGAGCACGAGCTGGCCAGGCTCAGGCCTTTCTATGCCGGAGTCATCGAGCGCGAAGACGCGAAAGCCGATGTCAGGCAATCTCCTGGGCTCCTCGCCGAGTTTGAGCTGGCGATTGGATTCGTTCAATTCGGTTTTAATGTTATCGCCGGCACGACGAATACGTTCTTCGCCCACCTGACAAAGCGTGTCCCAGTTGCCTGTCGTTTTCTCAGGGATTTGGACAAGAATAAACTTGCGCTTACCACCGTCTTCTCGATTGAGGTTCATAAGCGCATCTGCCGCTGTCGCTGAACCGGAAAAGAAATCCAAAACAATCGAATCAGCAGGGGCGGCGATTTGAAGCATCCTTTTTATCAATCGGGTTGGTTTAGGAAAGTCAAAAGGCGCATTGGCGCCGAATAAACTCTTAAGCTCTTTAGTGGCTTCTTGCGTATGTCCTACTTCTTTATTAGCCCACCATGTCCATGAATTCTTTCCTAAACGCTCGTTTAAATAAGTCTTGCGGCGTGGCATTGAAGACCCATCTTTGCCATACCAAAAACGCCCTTCGGAGGCTTGAAGCAAATACTCTTCCTCAATATTTTTCCAGCATGTTCCAGCGGGTGGGTTGTATTTAGCCCCCGATGGCGTAGTGATTGTATACATCTGATTCGGTCGATATCCCTGAGCGGTAAAATCAGACGAAACCCATGGACCCCTCGGATCGTTATCGGGGTTAGAATAGGCCGCTTTATCGTCCTCGGACAAAGGCAATAAACCAATGGCGCTATTAAGATGCGCTGCGTCACGTAGGTAAATCAATACATATTCATGCCCCGTGCTTAGGCGCTTTCGCATATCAGGCGATGTTCTTTTCTGCCAGACCGCTTGGCCAACAAAATTTTGCTCTCCGAACACCTCATCGCAAATGATACGAAGGTTGCGGTCTTCGTTATCGTCGATTGAAATAAAAATAACACCGTCATCGGTCAATAATTCACGTGCAAGCCTAAGCCTGGGATATATCATTGAGCACCAGTCGCTGTGGTAGCGTCCGCTCGTGTCGGCATTGGATTGGCCAGCAAGTCCAGCCTGCTCTTTGTAATTCTCGATGGTGTCGCCGAACTTGTCCTTATAAACAAAATCGTGGCCCGTGTTGTATGGCGGGTCGATATAGATCATCTTGACCTTGCCGTGGTAACCACGCTGCAGGAGCTTCAGCACCTCAAGGTTGTCGCCTTCGATATAGATGTTGTCCGAGTCAAAGGAGCCGTCCTCGCCATCGCGTCCGCGGCTTTTCTCCACGCACGGGCGAAGTGTGGCGGTGCTCGCGGTCTGCGACTGGCGGATGGCATCGGCCTTGCCGGGCCACGTGAACGCGTAGCGCTCCTGGCCTTCGTCGACCTCGTCGCCAAGTTCCAGCCTCAGTTTGTCGAAGTCGATCCCGCTTTCGGTGAACACCTCGGGCATCAATTCCTTGAGCTTGTCCAGGCGGTCGTCTACCAGGTTTTCCGATACAAGATTCATCTTCTGTATCTCGCTCACGAGATCTCCTCCTAAAAAAGTTGTGATTTGATTAGTTGCACTATATAAGGCATGGCAGCGATAAATACGTCAGTGCCCTTATCGGCAAGCCAGCTCTGGAGTTTTCTAAGCTTGCTGTCCCGTTTGCTTTTGTCTTTCGTGTTGAGATCGCCAATCATTCCTTTGAGCAGTGTCTTGTCGTCATCAGAAAGCGTTGTCTCCGGCAATTTATCAATCTGCTCAAAGGTTGTCTCAACCGTGACTTGGACGTTAGCCGCCGAAGATGCTGAGGTTTTTTGAACCATGCTTACACTTGCGGCCTGCGCTTCCGCGATTTTAAGTTTACGGAATTCCTCGTCGCGGATTACCTTGAGCTTTTCTATTCTGAGCTCCGTCTGCTGGGAGCAGAGTTCATACTCTCTGTAGCCGTAGCCTGACAGGCCATCAACGTAACAATCATAGCGATTCACGTATATGCTATCGATTTTCTCGTAAATCGCTTTCAGGGTTTCGCCTTCAATCCCGTCTTCCGTTGCCCTCTCGAGCAGATGGATGTGGCTCGTAATTGTCTCTAGCCCGTAAGGCCCATAAAGCTCCTGGTCTTTTCCATCTCGCAGCATACGGAGCTTTCCAATCAGGTTTCGCAAATCAGCGGCAGTATGGCGGGTATCTCCGCCAGTTATCCTTGCTCCTCTGTAATGCGATAAGTTTGGTATTTCCGTATTAAAGGCCGACACGATTTCACGTGCGAGGGCGTCGATTGCCGAGCTGTCCCCGCCACGTAAGGTCTCGCTTGCGCTACGGATGTAATTATCGAGCTCACTCAACTGTGTCTCCTAACGTACAGATAGACTTTATCGAGCCCATGACTGAATCGAACTCAGCTTCTAGCCTTTTCGTATCCATGCGCAATTTGGCGGACTCGTTCAAGGAGAGCCCACGATCACGTCGTCGCTGACGATTATCGGAAACCCGCTTAGCAAGGGCATCGCTTCGCGCGATAAGCTTGCCTAGCTGCTCCCGATTGCGATCGGCGCACATCGGATAAAACCCGAGTGAGGTTATCGAGCGAGATAGTCGAACGGCCCAGGCGATTCCTTGCAGGTAGGCCAGCAGGTCATCCTGCGGAAGCTTTGCGAAATCGAGCGCGTCAAGGAAGGGCGCATATCCCGAACGGCACGGATCGAACGCGCCGGTCGACTCGATGGAGTCGACGACCGTCGCGCCCTGCTCGGCCTGGCTCTTTCGTGTAAGGGCTACCGACACGCATGCGCGGTCGCCCGCCTCGACCAGGAGCACCGTCGGGTTCGGGAAGCACTTGTGCACGAGCTCCACCACCTCCGCCACAGCCATGGTTCCGACCGTCATCTCGCAGCGAAGGAAGACTACGCTCTGCACGTTGCGCTCGTCGTCCTCGTACGGCGGGATGCGCGTCGTGGACTTCTGGACCGTGGCGAAGTGCTCGAGACGCGCAACCTTGTCGAGTCTTCTCTGCTCGGTCTTGGTGAGCATGGCCTGCTTGACGAGCACTGTCTTGGGGATGCGGCGGCATCCCGCGAGCGCCGCATCGGGCAGGCGCAGGATCCCGTTCCAGTCGACGCTGCTCATCGCAGCACCGCGAAACATACCAGCGAGTAATCGCTGAATCCCATGACGGTGCCGCTGCCGACCTCGCCCAGGCTGAACAGGCTCTCGATCCCCTTGTCCTGCTGCGTTCCGGTGATAGCCGCCACCACGTCGTCGAGCAGGTCGGCGTAGGCGTCCATCCTCGTCCCGTCGCGGGTCTCGCGGTTGAACTCGCGGCACAACTCGGCGATGGGCTCGGGGTGCCCCGAGCAGACGGCGCGCATGATGTCGAGCGCAGGCTTGGGCTGAGTGTGCTTCGTCATGACCTCGCCGTCGGCCGATACGTACACCACGTAGTACGGGAAGACGGGGTTCGTGTCCCTGGGGTCGTTGCCCTCGTCGTTCTGCTTGAGGCAGAAGACCACGCCCGGCTTCACATCGCCGCGAAGCTCGTCAGGGATGGGGACCACGGCGTGCAGTCCCGCCGGCGAGTTCTCCAACGCGCCGGGATGCTCCTTGGCGTATCGCTGGAGCTCCACGCGAAAGTCGTCGAAGGCGAAGTCCGTGATTGAGATGCCGCCCGAGATGTCCTCGAGGTCGAGCACCTCGCTTTTGAGCTGCTGGAGCTGCTGGCGGCGGTACTTGAGGTCGTTCATCTCGCCGTTGCCCTTGGCCTCCAGCACGTTCTCCTCGCCGGTGGCCGACGCGTCGAGCAGCGCCATGCGCCCCTTCACGCGCCCCTCCAGCTGGATGTACTCGTCGAGCGCGATGTCCGGCCAGAAGTTGACCAGCTGGATCTGCGCGTTCTTCGAACCCAGTCGGTCGATGCGCCCGAAGCGCTGGATGATGCGCACGGGGTTCCAGTGGATGTCGTAGTTCACCAGGCAGTCGCAGTCCTGCAGGTTCTGGCCCTCGGAGATGCAGTCCGTCGCGAAGACGACGTCGATCTCGCCGAGCGCCCTCTGACTCTCCGGCAGCTCCTTGGAGACGGGAGAGAACCTCGCGAGGATGTTCTCGAAGGTGGTCCTGGGGAGCTTCAGCGAGTAGGTCCGGTTGGAGCTGCCCGCAACCTCGGCGCACTCGATGTCGAGCTCGCGCTTCAACCAGGGCGCCAACTGCTCGAAGAGGTACGCCGTCGTGTCGGCGAACGCGCTGAACACCAGCACCTTGCGGTTGCCGGGGTTGTACGGGTCCCTGACCTTGCCGGCGATGAAGTCGCGCAGCTTCACGAGCTTGGCGTCGCGCTCGGGCGTCACCGCGTCGGCGTAGGCTAGAAGGGCCCGGAGCACCTGTATGTCGAAGTCGAGGTCCTGGCCCAGGCGCAGGGCGTCGACGTCGCGAAGGTCGACGCGCACCTTTCCGCCGGCCTCGAACTCCTCGGCATCGTCGTCGTCGAACCCGTCCTCGAGGCCCTCGGTGCCGTAGGCGACCCCCGACGCGTCGGCATCGAGCCTCGCACGCAGGTCGACACAGCCGTCGAGGATGCGGCGCAGCGTGATGCGGAAGCTGTTCACGGAGGACTCCATGCGCTTGAGGACGTTGATTCGCATGAGGTTCGCCACCGCCGTCGTGCGGTGGACCTGGCTCTCGAAGTCCTTGCCCCACGTGTCCCCGTAGCGGTCCTCGTACTTGCGGCGCTGGTCGGCGCGCACGTAGGAGAGCACCTGGTACTGGGCGAACGTGAGCTGGGCGATCATGTCGTTGAGCTCGGCGATCGGCGGCAGCTCGCCTTCCAGGTCGATGGGCGTCTGGAACGACAGGGGCGGCCGGCGCGCCGGGAAGGTCCCGCTCGCGGCGCCGTAGTACTTCGTGATGTGCTTGCGGCTGCGCGCGATGGTCAGCACGTCGAGCAGCTTGAAGTAGTCGGCGTTCACCGCGTTCACGAAGCTCTCGGTCGTGCGCTCGGAGTCGGAGAGCTTGCTCCACTCGTTGAACCTCTGCTGGGCGACGCGCGTCACGTGGGTGATCGACGGGATGCCGTCGGTATCGGCGAGGTACGCGTCGTCTCCCTCGGTGATGAGCTCGATCTGGTTTCGCAGGTCGAGCAGGCGGTTGTTCACCGGGGTGGCAGAGAGCATGAGCACCTTCGTGCGCTGGCCCGACTTGATGACGTCCTCGATGAGGCGCGTGTAGCGGTCGGTCTTGTCCGCGTCGGTGCTCTTGTTCCTGAAGTTGTGGCTCTCGTCGATGACGAGGAGGTCGAAGTGGCCCCAGCGCAGGTGCTCGAGGTCCACCTCGCCGCTCATACCGTGGTAGCGCGACAGGTCGGTGTGGTTGAGCACCGTGTAGCTGAAGCGGTCGTCGGCCAGCGGGTTGCGGTCGTCGTTGTCCTGGGTCCACAGGGTCCAGTTGTCCCGCAGGCGCTTGGGGCACAGAACGAGGATGCGGTCGTTGCGCTCCTGGTAGTACTTCATGACGGCGAGCGCCTCGTAGGTCTTGCCCAGGCCCACCGAGTCGGCGATGATGCAACCTTTGTACTTCTCCAGCTTGCGGATGGCGCCCACGACGGCGTCCTTCTGAAAGTCGTAGAGCTTATTCCAGACCACGGACTCCTCGAACTTGAGGCCGGGGCGGATACCGTTGTCCTCGTCGTCCTCCATGAAGTCGCGGAACAGGTGGTAGAGCGTTAGGAAGTACACGAACTCGGGCGGGTTCTCGCGGTAGAGCGTCTCGACCTGGGCGGCCACCTGCGCGGTGACCTCCTCGACCATGGCGGGGTTGTCCCAGACCGACTCGAACATCATCTTGAGGCCGATGGCCTCGGTCGCGTTCTCGAAATGGCTCACGCAGGTCACGGTTCCCGGACGGCGCTCGTAGCCGAGGCCCTCCTGCGTGAAGTTCGCGGCGGCGCCCATGAAGGCATGGTCGTCGCCGGAGGGGTTCTCCACCACGTAGGTGCCGCCCGGCTGGATGGCGCCGGACGTCTTGGCGGACTTGAAGACACCCTTCTCGCGGATCCACTCGGCGCATTCTCGGGCGAGCGCGCGTTGGTTTAGGTTGTTGCGCAGCGTGAGCTCGAGCCCCGAGCCGCCGACGCCGACCTCGCGCGCGCGGCGGGCGACCTCGAACTCGCGCGGCTCCTTCGAGTCGGCCATGCGCTTGATGAAGGTGGGCTCGCTGAACAGGAAGCGCACCTCGTCGACCTTGGAGAGCTCCTCCTTGAGCTCCCCGTAGGCAAACACGGTGAAATACGAGCTGATTATCGACAGCTTCGCGCCGTCGTCAATGGATTCGCCGAGGGCGTCTCCCAGGCGCTCGGCGCCGACGTTGTTTAGCGACTTCACGCCTCTATGCCCCCTTCTTCGCGAGCTCTTCGATCATGCACGTGCGTACGAAGGCGGAAAAGCTCATGCCCCGCAGCGCCGCCTCCTCCTTCGCCGCATCGCGCAGTGCATCGGGGATGCGCAGGGTCACGGAGACTTGGTCGCCGTCCACCAGGAAGCTCCTGATCTCGGTCTCGTCGGGGTTGCCCTTAATGAGCTCCTTGTAGCTGTCTGGCATCTGCGCTCCCATCGCTCGAAATGCAATACAAATGCGTTTGAAAGTATTATAGCGTTGCATTGTTGGCGACTGTTGAGGCGAACGGGCAAACGGCAATATGGCCAGGCATGGAATCATAGAGTCAAGTAGGGACAACCTGACCAACGGCGTTATCGCGGGATCGCGTGGTAGGTGCGCCCACCTACACCCCCGCGACCCCGCGTGCCACGCTCAGCAGCTCGTACTCCCTCTGGCTCCACTGGCGCAGCCCGGCGGCGTCGACGGCGTCGCGGCATAGGTCCAGGAACGCCTCGGCGCCCTCGCAGAAGCACTCGCGGGCAAAGGCGCCGGATCCATCCGCAACGCACTTGCCGTCGGCAAACAGCTTCCAGCTGGACGGCTCGCGCGAGTTGTCTCCGAGCAGCTTGATCTGCAGTACGTGCGGGTCGCCGGCGGCGCAGAGTTCTTCCTCGAGCTTTTGCACCGTAAAGCGCATCTGGTGGGAGAGACTGCTCTTGACCATGGCCGAGGCATAGCCGTTCGGCTTGTCCAGAAGATGCATTCGTTTTGGCTTGGTTGCCAGGTTGTGGAAGTTGCGCTCACTGCGCACGGAGAAATTGTCCATACGGACTCCTTTCATCGATGTTGGCAGGGCCACCGTGCCTTTTGGCCGGTTGGCGTCGGGATCGTGGAGCCAACTCTCTACTCCGACTCTGGATAAAACGCGCCCGCTCCTTGCGGGCACGATGGAGTCTATCAGCGCACGCGGACAGAAATCAAGCGCCGAGTGCGAAATGACGCGCGGACGGCGCTTGATTTCGCCGGCTGTTGCTAGGCTTAAATCCGAAAAAGTGTCGAGATATCCCATTTAAAAGTACGGAAAAGTGTCGCAATACACACTTTAGAACTTCGAAAAAGTGTCGAAATGAGCATCTAATAACTACGGAAAAGTGTATCCTAGTGCTAAAACAGCACGTAATAAGGGGTGCGCTTATGCTGCAGAGAAAAGCGAAAGCACGGTTTGAATCTTGGCTTGCCTCGTCGCCTGACAAGGCTCTTTTGGTCAAGGGTGCCCGACAGGTAGGAAAGTCATATTTGGTCAACGTCTTTGCAAACGAATCGTTCGAAAATGTCGTGACGTTCGATCTTATCGCCGACGCGTCCGTGCGCGATTCGTTTTTGGCGGCGAAAAGTGCGGACGACCTGCTTATGCGCATGTCTATTGCTGCGACGCAGCCGATGGTTGCGAACAAGACCGTCGTGGTTATCGACGAGGTACAGCGATGCCCCAACGTGGTGACGTTTATCAAATACCTGGTCCAGCGCGGTGACTTTCGATACATCCTTACCGGATTGCTCCTTGGTGTTGAGCTCGAGGGCATCGATTCCCTGCCGGTGGGGTATGTCGAGCAGGTCCAGATGTACCCGCTCGACTTTGAGGAGTTTTGCTGGGCAAATGGCGTTGGTGCCAGCGTGTTTGACATGCTCAGGGGCTGTCTAGAGGATGAAGGGGAGCTTCCCGGCTACCTGTATGACCGCTTGCTCGATCTGTTCCATCAGTATGTGGTGGTGGGAGGCATGCCCGACGCGGTCAATTCCTTCTTGGCGACGCGCAATGTCGACGAGGTTCGAAACATCCACCGCGATCTTCACGCCCTGTATCGCGATGACATCGCAAAGTACGCTCCGCCCGAGCTACGCTTGGTTATTCGCGATATCTATGATTTGATTCCAAGCGAGGCAGGCTCCAAAAACAAGCGATTCAAGCTGTCATCGATTAACGGTGTTAAGCGCTTTTCGCAGGTTACAGACCATTTTCTCTGGCTCTCGGAGGCGGGTGTCGCGCTTCCCGTGTATAACGTGACAGCTCCGGTAGCGCCTCTTTTAATGGGGGAGCAGCGAAATCTCTTTAAGCTGTTTTACTTGGACACCGGAATGCTCATGTCGTCGTATTCTAAAAGGGTCGCCCAAGGCGTTTTTGATGGGGAGGCGGAAGACCCCTTTGGCATGAACATGAGGGCGGCGTTTGAGGGCTTCGTTGCCCAAGAGCTCAAAGCTCATGGATTTAGATTGCGCTACTTTACGTCCAAAAAGGTCGGTGAGCTCGATTTTGTGGAGGAGACGCTCGATGGGGAGGTCCTTGCCATCGAGGTCAAGTCGGGCAAGAGCTTTAAGTCCCATGCGGCGCTCGACAACGCGCTCGCGACGAAGGGCTACGGACTCGATCGCGCCCTGGTACTTGCGGAATGTAATCTTCACCGCGATGGTGACGTGCTGTATCTGCCCATCTTTATGGCAGGGCTTTTGGAGCCGTAACGTGCCGTCGGCTCTTCCGGCCTTCCCTTAACCCTTGCTACTCGTCGTCTCCGTCGTTGGGGTCGCCCTTGAGGGTGTTGATGTCCAGGTGCTGGTTGTCGTCCTCTTTTTGCTGCGTTGCCGATTCGGACGCGGTGGGGCCGCGGAACAGCTGGAATCCCTCAAATGCGATCAGTCCGAGCAGGGCGATGATGATGGCGATAAAGACAACCTTTGCCGCCTGCGAAAACTCCGAAAAGCGCGGCGGTTCTTCTTCGGTGTGGTAATCGGCAGCGCGCTTATCGTCGGTGCCGTGGGTATACGACGATGCCGAGGCTGCCTTTACGCTCGCTTGGTTGTAATCGGGAACGGGCGTGGCGGCAAACGGGTCGCGAGAATAGCCGCTCGACGTTTGGCCGTAATCCTCGGTTTCGATGCGGCCGGCGCGAGGCTGTTCGCTCGGACGGTTGGCGTATGCTGCGGTGTTGTCGTATGCGGAGTTGCGTTCCTCGGCAGCCGCAAACAGGGGGTTGACCGGAATGTCGAGGGCCGGCATGCCGCCCGAGGTCTCGTCTAGATCTGACGCCGCCCAGGAATCAAAGGCAAACTGGCGGTTGGAAAGATCATCCAGATCCATGACAGGCGGCTCGAGCTCGGGCTCGGGAGCCGTGTATACCGGCTGCTGCGGGGCAGTGTAGCGAATCGTGCTGTCTGCCGTGGGGCGCTGTGCCGCTGCAGCGAGAAACGCCGCCGTCTCGGACGGATCGCTAGCGGGACGGGGTGCAGGGGCGGCTTTGCGCGTCGCCTGCACGATGGGACGGGTGGCAAAGTCGTCCGCGGGCACGGATGCCGGCGCGGGCGTGGCGGAAGGTGTGGGCTTTGCGCTTGTCGGGCGAGCTCCGCCGCCCATGAGTTCCTCGGCGGTCCAGGGGCGGTCGCTCATCACGTCGTCGAGGCTCAGCGCAAAAAGGCCCTCTTCGCCCTCGTCAAACGCGTGTTTCGCATGCCTGGCGCCAGAAGCGGTACCTCCGCGGCCGTTGCGTGATGCGTTGCTCGACCCCATCTTGTTCCATCCTTTCGAAATGCTCGCATTCATCGATTATATGGAACTTGCCCCGCGGCCGACTCTCGGATTCGCGCATTCCAGAACTCGCGCCCAAAAGGGGAGGGGCTCAGGCGCGCTGGCTATTTGTCGCCGGCGGCAGCTTTGGCCTCGTTGAGGTAGCTATAGAAGCTGTACTTGGAGATGCCAAAGAACTCGCAGGCGCGTTCGCTCGACTTGGAGATGAGGAAGGCACCGCGACGGTCGAGGTAGCCAATGGCGCGAATGCGCTCATCTTTGGTCATGAGCGCCGCGGGCTTGCCCACAAACTGTTCGCACTCGCGCAGCAGGTCTTCGAGCAGGTCGCCGATGTTTTTGGTAATGGGCTCGGGCTCGGTGTAGCCCGTGCCGCCGGTGCCGGTAAAGGCGTCGAGCGAGCGCTCAAATGCCTTCATGAGCGTAATGTCAAAGTTAATGCCCAAAATGCCGACGGGCTTGCCCTCGTCGTTGCGGATAAAGATGGTCGAGGACTTGAGCAGCTTGCCATCGGCGGTTTTGGTGAGGTATGGCTCGCGGTCGTGCACGTCGGTGGTGCCCTCATGCATGGACTCAAACACAATATGGCTGGGGCCGTCACCCAGTTTGCGCCCGCTGACGTGGCCGTTTTCGATCACTACGATGGAGTGGTCCACGTCATCGGTCTCCAGATCGTGGACGACGACTTCGCAGTTGGGACCAAATTGGAGCGCCAGACCGTGTGCGAGGCGCTTGTAAAACTCAATCTGTGCGGGGGTCATGGGTGCCTTCCTAAAAATTAGTTTGGGCACACTTTGCCATAAACCACACCTGTTCGCAAACAAATACATAGACAGGCTAATTGGTGACCGTTCGGCGGCGAAAAGGTACCGATTACGGCAACAAACAATTTGTTAGGTTTTCCAATCAAAAAGTGTGATAGAACAGTGCTAACAAACTTTTTGTTTGGCATCCACATAAAAGTTCAGCCGCATGAATGGGAATGGGCTGAAACGCGTATGCGGGGGCCGGCAAGAGAGGACTTAAGGAGTTCACCGTATGGCCGATAAGATCCAGTGGGCGGGCAACACGATGCCCAAGAGCGATGACAAGCACTTGGGAATCATGAGCCTCGACCACGTGAAGAAGGCCCGCGCCTTCCACCAGTCGTTCCCCCAGTACACCGTCACTCCGCTTGCCCGCCTGGACGGCCAGGCCGCGCGCCTGGGCCTGTCCAACCTGTGCGTTAAGGACGAGAGCTATCGCTTTGGCCTCAACGCCTTTAAGGTTCTGGGCGGTTCGTTTGCCATGGCCAACTACATTGCCGACGAGACCGGCAAGGACGTTGCCGAGTGCACCTTCGATTACCTGACCTCCGATCAGCTTGCCAAGGACTTTGGCCAGGCCACCTTCTTTACCGCTACCGACGGCAACCATGGCCGCGGCGTGGCATGGGCTGCCAACAAACTGGGCCAGAAGGCCGTCGTGCACATGCCCAAGGGTTCCACCAAGCCCCGCTTCGATAACATCGCCGCCGAGGGCGCCACGGTGACCATCGAAGAGGTCAACTACGACGAGTGCGTGCGCATGGCCGCCGCCGAGGCCGATGCCTGCGAGCGCGGCGTCATCGTTCAGGACACCGCCTGGGAGGGCTACGAGAAGATCCCGTCTTGGATCATGGAGGGCTACGGCACCATGGCTTCCGAGGCTGCCGAGCAGCTGCGCGAGATGGCCATCAACCGCCCGACGCACGTCTTTGTCCAGGCTGGCGTGGGCTCGCTGGCCGGCGCCGTGGTGGGCTACTTCACCAACCTGTATCCCGATAACCCGCCCACCTTCGTCGTGGTCGAGTGCGCGCCTGCCGCCTGCCTGTACAAGGGCGCTGCCGCCGGCGACGGCGACCCGCGCATCGTGGACGGCGACATGCCCTCCATCATGGCCGGCCTGTGCTGCGGCGAGCCCAACATCCTGGGCTGGGATATCCTGCGCAACCACACCACCGCGTTCGTGTCCTGCCCCGACTGGGTTACCGCTCGCGGCATGCGCACCCTGGGCGCTCCCGAGAAGGGCGACCCGCGCGTCATCTCCGGCGAGTCCGGCGCGGTGACCACCGGCCTGGTCGAGACCCTCATGCTCGATCCCGAGTACGCCGAGCTCAAGGAACTCATCGGCCTGGACAAGACGAGCTCCGTGCTCTGCTTCTCCACCGAGGGCGACACCGATCCGGATCAGTACCGTCGCATCGTCTGGGAGGGCGAGTATCCGACCTGCTAGCAGACTGACCTGTCCGGAGGCAGCCGGAGGACTTTACTCCCTGCTCGGACAGTCCTGCTCGCACGGAGAGCACATTAAGTGCTCTCCGGCTCGTGCGGAACTCGCGACGGAGCAAAGTCCTCCGTCCGCTTCCTATGGTTACTTGCTTGTGGGGTGCTCGACCTCACGCTGCTTGGCACAAGTGATCTATCTGAAATATCTACCTGTAGGTAAACCCTTGTAGAAAGGTTGACTGTTATGACTAAAGAACTCGATTTTGATGCCATTAAGGCTGCTGCGGAGTCTCATCGTGCTGATATGACTCGCTTCCTGCGCGCCATGATCTCTCACCCCTCTGAGTCCTGCGAGGAGGGTGAGGTTGTCGCCTGCATCAAGGCCGAGATGGAGAGCCTTGGCTATGACGAGGTCAAGGTCGACGGCCTGGGCAACGTTATGGGCTTTATGGGCGAGGGCGACAAGATCATCGCCATCGACTCCCATATCGACACCGTCGGCATCGGCAACATCGAGAACTGGGATGCCGATCCCTATGAGGGCTACGAGACCGACGAGATCATCTACGGCCGCGGCGGCTCTGACCAGGAGGGCGGCATGGCTTCTGCTACCTATGCTGCCAAGATGATGAAGGACATGGGCCTCATCCCCGAGGGCTACAAGATCATGGTCGTCGGCACCGTCCAGGAAGAGGACTGCGACGGCATGTGCTGGCAGTACATCTACAACAAGGACGGCATTAAGCCCGAGTTCGTCATTTCCACCGAGCCCACCGACGGCGGCATCTATCGCGGTCACCGCGGCCGCATGGAGATCCGCGTCGACGTTCACGGCACCTCCTGCCACGGCTCCGCTCCCGACCGCGGCGACAACGCCATCTACAAGATGGCCGACATCATCGCCGACGTCCGCGCCCTCAACAACAACGGCTGTGACGAGTCGACCGACATCAAGGGCCTCGTCAAGATGCTCGACCCCAAGTACAACCCCGAGCACTTCGAGGACGCCCGCTTCCTGGGCCGCGGCACCTGCACCGTCAGCCAGATCTTCTACACCAGCCCCAGCCGCTGCGCTGTCGCTGACTCCTGCGCCATCTCCATCGACCGTCGCATGACCGCCGGTGAGACCTGGGAGTCCTGCCTGGACGAGATCCGTAACCTGCCGGCCGCCAAGAAGTACGGCGACGACGTGAAGGTCTCCATGTACATGTACGACCGTCCGTCCTGGACCGGCGAGGTCTACGAGACCGAGGCTTACTTCCCCACGTGGATCAACAAGGAGACCGCTCCGCACGTCAAGGCCCTCGTCGACGCCCACAAGGCCATGTTCGGTGACGAGCGCATCGGCTGCGAGCCCAGCATGGACAAGCGCACCGGTCGTCCGCTGTGCGACAAGTGGACCTTCTCCACGAACTGCGTTTCCATCCAGGGCCGCTATGGCATCCCCTGCGTCGGCTTTGGCCCGGGTGCCGAGTCTCAGGCTCACGCTCCCAACGAGGTCACCTACAAGGACGACCTGGTCACCGCTGCCGCCATGTATGTGGCTGCCCTGAACCTCTACGATCCGAGCCAGGCCGATGGCGACGCCACCGTGTTCCGCGCCGGTCTGACCAACAACAAGATCGATTAGTCCCATTCCTCGATCTTGTTGAGCCGGGGGCCGCTCGTGTCCCCGGCACCCCCTGTTGACTTGGGGCCCGCGGTCGTTATCTCCCATGCTTCCTCAACGGTAGCGGGTCCTCGTCATAGTGCTCTGCATGTTCTAGCCACACGCGCATGCCGGGGCACATCTACTCATTGCGATCGTTTCACCTTTAGAAAGGACATTTACATGGACGCTAAGTTTACCGAGCTCGTCGAGCAGCTGAACGGCCTCGATTTTAAGGGCATGTACGGCAGCGACTTCCTGCACACCTGGGACAAGACCACCGATGAGCTCAAGGCGCTCTACATCGTCGCCGACGCCCTGCGCGAGCTGCGCGAGAACAACGTTTCGTCCAAGATCTTCGATTCGGGTCTGGCCGTCTCCCTGTTCCGTGACAACTCCACCCGTACGCGCTTCTCCTTCTCTAAGGCAGCCAACCTGCTCGGTCTTGAGCTGCAGGACCTGGACGAGAAGAAGTCCCAGATCGCTCACGGCGAGACCGTCCGTGAGACCGCTACCATGATCTCCTTCATGGCCGACGTCATCGGCATCCGCGACGACATGTACATCGGCAAGGGCGACGCCTACATGGCCGAGGTCTCCGAGTCTGTCCAGCAGGCCTACGAGGACGGCGTTCTGGATCACCGTCCCACGCTCATCTCCTTGCAGTCCGACTCCGATCACCCCACGCAGTCCTCTGCCGACATGCTCTACCTCATCAACGAGTTTGGCGGCCTCGAGAACCTCAAGGGCAAGAAGGTTGCCGTCACCTGGGCCTACTCGCCCTCTTACGGCAAGCCGCTGTCCTGTCCGCAGTCGCTGATCAGCCTGCTGCCCCGTTTTGGCATGGACGTCACTTTGGCCCACCCCGAGGGCTACGACCTCATGCCCGAGGTCGTCGAGCGCGCCAAGGGCTACGCCGCCGAGTCCGGCACCACCTTTAAGCAGGTCAACACCATGGCCGAGGCCTTCGAGGGCGCCGACATCGTGATCCCGAAGAGCTGGGCTCCGTTTGCCGCCATGGAGAAGCGCACCAACCTGTACGCCGAGGGCGACGACGCCGGCATCGCTGCACTCGAGAAGGAGCTGCTCGCTCAGAACGCTACGCATCAGGATTGGTGCTCCACGACCGAGCTCATGGAGAAGACCGCCAACGGCCAGGACACCATCTTTATGCATCCGCTGCCCGCCGACATCTCTGGTGTCTCTTGCGAGCACGGCGAGGTCAACGCCGACGTCTTCGACATGCACCGCGTGGGCATGTACAAGGAGGCCAGCTACAAGCCGTACGCCATCGCAGCCATGATGTTCCTGCAGAAGGTTGCCGATCCCGCCGCTACCCTCAAGGCCCTCGACGAGCGCAACACCGCCCGTTGGTTCCAGGCCTAAAGCTGGGTTGAGGTAAGCCATGTAAAGGGGGCGCTCTGCCAACCGGCGGGGTGCCCCTTTTTGCATCGTGGGCGTGCGGGATAAGCGCTTTCGATGTAGATGCCCCGCGACGCGAGTTATGGGTACGATGGTTTCAGGGGAGGTATCGCCATGAAACTTGGTTGCGTGATTATGGCTTCGGGCGAGGGCAAGCGATTTGGCTCTAACAAGATGCTCGCCGATATCTATGACGAGCCGCTGATTGCCCGGACCATTGATTCGGTTCCCCGGGGCTTTGACGTTGTGGTTTCGACGCGTTGGCCCGAGGTCGCTCGGATTTGCGAGGATAAGCATTGCCCGTGTGTGCTGCACGATGGCGAGCTGCGCAGCGAAAGCGTCCGTGCGGGGCTTTCGTGGGGAGTCGAACGCAACTGGAAAGGTTGCCTCTTTTTGCCGGGCGACCAGCCGCTCGTGAGTTCGGATTCTTTTGAGGCTATGGTTCGTGCATTTGACGAGCGTGGCCGCAAGCATCCGGTGCGCCTTGCGTGCAACGGTGAGCCTTCGAGCCCGGTGATCTTTCCGGCGGAACTGTTCGATGCACTTATGTGTCTTGAGGGTAAGGACGGCGGCGGTTCGATCCTCAAGGACCGTGCCGACGTGGTGCTGGTCGAGGCGCGTGCCTACGAGCTGTGGGACGTCGATACCGTCAAAGGACAGCGACGCATAACGGAGCATATCGCCGCCTGCTCGTATTTTGATCGCGTGGCCAACTGCATCAATCAATAAGGAGCAATTATGATCATCATCAAAAACGGCGCACTCGTGACGCCCCAGGGGCTTCGCCGCGCCGATCTTGCCATGGATGGCGATAAGATCGTGCGGATCGCCGCGGCGATTGAGCCGGGCGCCGACGATACTGTCGAGGATGCCGCGGGCTGCTGGGTGTTTCCCGGCTTTATCGATGGTCACACGCACATGCAGTGCTGGACCGGCATGGATTGGACGGCCGATAGCTTTGAGACCGGCACGCGCGCGGCTGCCTGCGGCGGCACGACGACCATTGTGGATTACGCCACGGCCGATCGCGGCGTGACCATGCCTGATGCCTTGGCCGAGTGGCATCGCCGCGCCGACGGCACCTGCACCGCCAACTATGCCTTCCATATGGCGCTTGCCGAGTGGAATGAGCGCAACCGCGCCGATCTTTCGGCCATGCGCGAGGCGGGCGTGTCGTCGTTTAAGACCTACTTTGCCTACGACCATCTGCGCCTGGACGATGCCGAGACGCTCGAGGTGCTGGAGGAGCTCAAGCGCGTGGGCGGTATCCTGTGCGTGCATTGCGAGAACGGCACGTTGGTCAACGCGCTGCAGAAGCGCGTGTTTGAGCAGGGTATCCACGGGCCCGAGGGCCATGCGCTCAGCCGTCCAGACGTGTGTGAGGCCGAGGCCGTGAGCCGCCTGCTGTATCTGGCACACTTGGCCGGGGACGCTCCGGTCAACGTGGTGCACCTTTCGACCAGGCTGGGGCTCGAGGCCATTCGCGCTGCCAAAGCGCGCGGGCAGAAGAACATCTATGTCGAGACATGCCCTCAGTATCTGATGCTCGACGACACGTGCTACTTGGAGCAGGGCGAGGACGGCTTTGCGGGCGCCAAGTACGTGATGAGTCCGCCGCTGCGCCATGCCGGCGACCGTGCGGCACTGCGCGAGGCGCTTGTGGCCGGCGAGATCGATACGATTGCGACCGACCACTGTAGCTTTAACCTGCACGGGCAAAAGGACCGCGGGCGCGACGACTTCCGCGCGATTCCCAACGGCGGACCCGGCGTGGAGCATCGTCCCGTCGCGATCGCTACGAGCTTTGAGGGACAGCTGGGTCCCGAGGATCTGTGCCGCCTGATGAGCGAGAACCCGGCGCGCGTCTTTGGCATGTATCCGCGCAAGGGCTGTCTTGTCGAGGGTGCCGATGCCGACGTGTGCGTGTGGGATCCCAAGGCGCGCTGGACCATTCGCGCGGCGACGCAGCATCAGGCTGTGGACTACACGCCGCTCGAGGGCCTTGAGGCGCACGGCCGCGCCAAGGCCGTGTTTGTGAACGGCGTACTGGCTGCGCGCGACGGCGAGCCCACCGGAGCCCAGCCCGGCCGCTACGTGCCCCGCTAGCAGGAAGATCACCGGATTTCCATCCGCAGTTGCGGTGGAATAGTTCCTGTTTAGCCGCCAAATAGGCCGTTTCAGGAACTATTCCACCGCAACTTATAGGTCTGGTGGGGCAGCGCCGGCTACTTGAGGTTGGTGGCGACGATGGGGCGGTCGAGAGCTGTCTCGAAGCGGTCGGCCATCGTGGGGTCGCTGAGCGTGTCGACTTGGTTGAGCATGACGCGTGCGGTGCAGAGTCCCAACGCCTGCATCTCGGCATTGAGCACCTGGGCGACGCGCCCTGGGGTGGCAGTGTCGGTGAGCTCGCAGCCGCAACGCTCGCAGAAGAGCTCGGGGCGGTGGACAACCTCGGCGACGGGCTTGCCCAGCCCCGAGGCGCCGACGACCCAGACAACGTTTGCCGTGGCGGCTGGAATTACCGGCTCCCAGGCGGCATGCGCCTTGAGCGGGAGTCGCTTGCTGCCATCTGCCTCGGCCAATACATAGTCAAAGCGCTGTGCCAGCTGGTCGAGCGGCTCAGCGGGGGCGGAGAGCTTGCCTGTCTCCGGGTCCAAAACACCTGCCTGGCAGATGCCTCCGCGGACAAGTCCCGCGCATGCCTCGCAGGTGCAGCCGGGAACATGCAGGGCCCCCGGCTTCCATGGCGCGGCGTCCAGGCGACGGCTCGACCCGTCCCATGGCACGCCGGCGACGGGAAACATGTGCGTGGTAGTGCAGAGGAGCACGCGGCCGCCAGCGCGCATAAGCTCAAGGCCCAGCGTCTTGAGCAAGGTCGACTTGCCGCCACTGCCGATAATTGCGGTAATGCCCGGCTCGATCTTGAGCGCGGAGGCAAGGTTTCCGCTCGTCGTTTCCATCTGTTCACCGCCGTATAATACTGTGATAATAAATAATCATCAGAGTAGCGGTCGAACCGCTTTTGCTCTGCTCAAACCGTAGCACAGGGAGGTGCCCCGGGAATGCTCGTTTATGTTCGCGGCGCCGGCGATATCGCCACGGGTGTCGCTGCCCGTTTGGTGCGCGCCGGCGTGTCGGTTGTCATGGCCGATATCGCGGTTCCCACGTGCATCCGCCGCACAATCAGTTTTTGCGAGGCCATTCGCTTGGGCGAGGTCGAGGTCGAGGGCATTCGCGCTCGCTTGGCACAGATGCCGGCTGAGGTGCTTGCGATTACCGAGGCTGGAGACGTCGCCGTCGTGGTGGACCCTCAGGCCAAGATGCTCGATGAGCTTAAACCCGCGGCTGTGGTCGACGCGATTTTGGCCAAGCGCAACCTGGGCACCACGCGCGACATGGCGCCTGCCGTCATCGCCGTGGGGCCGGGCTTTACCGCGCCGGTTGACTGCGACGCCGTGGTCGAGACCATGCGCGGGCATTTTCTCGGACGTGTCATTACCCAAGGTTCGCCCCAGCCCAACACGGGTGTGCCGGGCTTGATCGGCGGCTATGGCAAGGAGCGCGTTATCCACAGCCCCGCCGCCGGCGTGTTTCGGTCCGACCGTGCAATCGGCGACATCGTGAGTGCCGGCGATGTGATCGGGTATGCGGGTGATACTCCCATGGTCACGCAGATTGACGGCTGCTTGCGCGGCCTTTTGGCCGACGGCGTTCAGGTGACCGAGGGCTTTAAATGCGCCGATGTCGATCCGCGCGGCGATGCCAGCTATATCAACTATATTTCGGACAAGGCGACGTCGGTCGGCGGCGGCGTGCTCGAGGCGCTCGCCATGCTCACCGGTGTATTCCAGGGATAGGAAATTGCAATGGAAAAGCTCGATGTGGTGAATGCTGCGCTTGGCGCTCTGAAGGCTGGTAAGACGTGCGAGCTGGTGGTAGTTGCCGGTACGGCAGGGTCATCGCCGCGCGGCGTGGGCGCCTGGATGGCCTTCTTTGCCGACGGTAGCCAGGCGGGCACCATCGGCGGCGGCAAGATTGAGCTCTTTGCGCTGGACGAGGCGCGCGAGCTGCTGACCGCAGGGCAATCGCGTCTGGTCCGCTACACCATGGGCGGCGAGAACTCCGATACTGGTATGATCTGCGGCGGAGCCATCTGCCTGTGCTATCTGCACCTGGATGTATCGCAGGTGCCGTTGTTCCAGTCGGTTGCCGACGTTTTGGCCTATCGGCGCATCGGCGACTTCGTCATCGACTTTGAACCGTTTGTCACCCAGGCGATCGAGGGCGATGTGGCCGAGTACCATGGCGAGGCATCGCGCCGCACCATAATGGGCTGCCCCGAGCTTTCGCTGGTGGAGGAGGGGAGTAAGGTCACCTACACCAACGCCGCCTCCGAGATTCCCCCGGCGCACATCGAGACGCTCTGCCCCGAGGGCCTGACCTATATCTTTGGCTGCGGCCACGTGGGCGCTGCAACGGCGCGGGTGCTCACGGCGGCGGGCTTTGCCGTCGTGGCTTGTGACGACCGCCCCGGTACGCTGACCCCCGAATGGGTGCCCGGTGTCTACGATCGACGCCTGGTCGATTACAAGAACCTGAGCGAGCTGTGCCCCATCGGTCCGCGCGACTTGGTGGTCGTGGCCACGGCGGGCCACAAGTCCGATATCGACGTGGTGACTCAGGCGATGCGCGCCAGGCCCGCCTATTTGGGTTGCCTGGGCTCGCGTCGCAAGACGGCCTTTGTGCGGGCCCGCTTGGAACAGGAGGGCTTTACGCAGGAACAAATCGACGGGCTGCACCTGCCGATTGGCGTTGCCATCGAGGCGGAGGACCCCGAGGAGATCGCTATCTCCATCGCCGCCGAGATGATCCACCTGCGCCGCACCAAACTCGTCCCCCGCAAGCGCTAATCTCATCCCCATCAATAAGTTGCGGTGAAATAGTTCCTAGATGGGCCCGACGGGCGGTCGGCCAGGAACTATTTCACCGCAACAGCTTTTGGGATCAATTTGTGCGGGGGAGTTGTGGAGTTGTGCAGGCAGACGAGGTTTTTCTGGAAATACGCTCCCGATGCGCGTATAGTACCGATTGTTTTGTCGGCTCCTGCTGCGTCGAGTCCAAACCGCGAAATGCCATGAGCGGCGCGGATGCAGCCAGGAGGCACGAGGACAACCCATCGTGGCCACGCCCCGTGCTTAAAACCCCAAGAAGGAGTGAACAATGGCAGAAGAGAAGTATGTGCCGCGTCTGAAGACCAAGTACAACAACGAGGTCAAGCAGCAGCTTCAGGACAAGTTCCAGTACGAGAACGTCATGATGATCCCCAAGTTTGAGAAGATCGTCGTGAACATGGGTGTCGGCGAGGCCGCTACCGATTCCAAGGCCATCGACGGTGCCGTGCGCGACCTGCGCGCCATCACCGGCCAGCAGCCGATGATCACCCGTGCCCGCAAGTCCATCGCTACCTTCCGCCTGCGCGCTGGTATGCCGATCGGCTGCAAGGTTACCCTGCGTGGCGACCGTATGTGGGAGTTCTTCGATCGTCTGACCTCCGTCGCGATTCCCCGTATCCGCGACTTCCGCGGCATCTCCGCCAAGAGCTTCGACGGCCGTGGTAACTTCTCCATGGGCGTCACCGAGCAGCTCATCTTCCCCGAGATCGACTTCGACTCCGTCGATCACCAGCGTGGTATGGACATCACTTTCGTGACCACCGCCAATACCGATGAGGAGGCCAAGGCCCTTCTGGACGCCTTCGGTTTCCCGTTCAAGAAATAGGTTCACCTGCCCTATGAGCGCCGTTCCCAGAAGGGGGCGGCGCTTGGGGCGAACAATACTCTATGTGAGGAGGATATAAGTGGCTAAGACATCGATGATCGTCAAGTGCAATCGCAAGCAGAAGTTCTCTACTCGTGAGTACACGCGCTGCCAGCGCTGCGGCCGTCCGCACTCTGTGTACCGCAAGTTCGGCCTGTGCCGTGTCTGCTTCCGCGAGCTTGCACTCAAGGGCGAGCTTCCCGGCGTTAAGAAGGCCAGCTGGTAAGTCACTACCAGCGTTTCAAGCATCCGTTTGGAACAGGGAAAACGCGCTAAAAAGGCTTTGCCGTTAAGGGCGGCGAAGAACCAAGAGCACGTGTTCATCAAGAACGAAGGAGAATCTGTATGAACCTTACAGACCCGATCGCAGATATGCTTACGCGCATCCGTAACGCTAACTCTGTGAACAAGGCCACGGTCTCCATGCCGAGCAGCAAGAAGCTCGTCGAGATCGCTCGTGTTCTGCACGAGGAGGGCTACATCGAGGGCTACGATGTCGAGGACACCGTTCCCCAGAAGACTCTGCACATCACGCTTAAGTATGGTCCCAAGAAGGCTAAGGTCATCAACGGCATCCGCCGCATTTCCAAGCCGGGCCTGCGTAAGTACACCGGCGTTGCCGACATGCCCCGCGTCCGCGGTGGCCTTGGTACCGCCATTATTTCCACCAGCCATGGCGTTATGACCGACCGCGATGCTCGCAAGCACAACGTCGGCGGCGAGATCATCGCTTACGTCTGGTAATTCGCTCGGTAGGTAGAAGGAAAGGAGATCACCGTGTCTCGTATCGGTAATAAGCCTGTCCAGATTCCCGCCGGAGTCGAAGTGGCAGTCAACGGCAACAACGTTGTCGTCAAGGGCCCCAAGGGCCAGCTCGAGCTCGATGTCTTTGAGAAGCTCGCTATCAACATCGAGGACAACGTCCTCACCGTTTCCCGTCCCGACGACGAGCGTGAGACCCGTGCCCGCCACGGCCTCACCCGCGCCCTCATCCACAACATGGTGGTTGGCGTTTCCGAGGGCTTCGAGAAGAAGCTCGAGCTCGCCGGCGTCGGTTACCGCGTGCAGCAGAAGGGCAAGAACCTCGAGTTCTCCCTGGGCTTCTCGCACCCCGTGATCGTCGAGGCTCCCGAGGGCATCACCTTCGAGGTTCCCGACAACACCCACGTGAACGTCAAGGGTATCAACAAGCAGCAGGTCGGTCAGATCGCCGCTGAGATCCGCGGCCATCGTCCTCCCGAGCCTTACAAGGGCAAGGGTATCCACTACGTTGGCGAGCACATCCGCCGCAAGCTGGGTAAGGCCGCCAAGTAGTCGTAACCGACTCACTCGCATAAGACCAGCACCCCGTCAGGTGCTGGCAAGATCAACCTTTTTAGGAGTTTACGTATGAACAAGCATAAGGCGAAGCTGGAAGGCCTCAAGCGTCGTCAGCGTCGTGTTCGCGGCAAGGTCTCGGGTACCTCCGAGCGTCCGCGTCTTCGCGTGACCCGTACTAACGCCAACATCTATGCCCAGATCATCGACGACAGCAAGGGCTCCAGCCTGACGCTCGTCTCTGCCTCGACCCTCGAGGCCGAGTTCAAGGGCACCCACACCTCGAACAAGGAGGCTGCGGAGAAGGTCGGTCAGCTCGTTGGCAAGCGCGCCATCGAGGCCGGCATCACCAAGGTCGCCTTCGATCGTGGTGGCCGTATCTACCATGGCCGCGTCAAGGCCCTCGCCGACGGTGCTCGTGCCGCCGGTCTCGAGTTCTAGGAGGTATGTAGCACATGGCTCGTAATCAGAAGCAGCAGCGCGAGGCCTCCGAGTTCGAGGAGCGCGTCGTTTACATCAACCGCGTGTCGAAGACCGTCAAGGGTGGTCGTCGCATGAGCCTCGTCGCTCTCGTCGTCGTTGGCGACGGCAAGGGCAACGTCGGCGTTGGCATGGGCAAGTCCGCTGAGGTGCCCCTGGCCATCTCCAAGGCGTCTCTCGATGCCAAGAAGAACATGTTCCACGTGCCGGTGACCGAGCAGGGCACCATCCCGCACGAGGTTCTCGGCCACTTTGGTGCCGGCCGCATCATCATCAAGCCCGCTGTCGAGGGTACCGGCGTTATCGCCGGCGGCGCTGTGCGTCCCCTCTTCGAGCTTGCTGGCATCAAGAACGTCCTGTCCAAGTCCCTCGGTACCGACAACGGCCTCAACATCATCAAGGCTGCCGTCGAGGGCCTCAAGGAGCTCTCCAGCCCTGAGGACGTCGCGGCTCGCCGTGGCCTGACGGTCTCCGAGATGTTCGTCGGTAAGGAGAACTAAGCATGGCTGACACCATCAAGATCAAGCAGGTCCGCAGCACCAACGGTTGCAAGCAGGACCAGGTCCGTACTGTCCGTGCCCTCGGTCTCCACAGGATCCGCGAGGTTCGCGAGATTGCTGACAACGAGTCCGTCCGCGGCATGATCTTCAAGGTCAAGCACCTTGTCGAGATTGTAGAGGAGTAGCAAATGCAGCTTCACGATCTTACTCCCGCGCCCGGTTCCACCAAGAACCGTAAGCGCGTCGGCCGTGGCAATTCTTCGGGTCACGGCACCACTTCTGGCCGCGGCCAGAAGGGCCAGGGTTCCCGCTCTGGCGGCACCAAGGGTGCCGGCTTCGAGGGTGGCCAGACTCCGCTGGCTATGCGCCTGCCCAAGCTTCCGGGCTTCCGCAACCCCCGTCGTATCGAGTACACCGCTGTTAACGTTGAGCGTCTCGAGCGTAAGTTCGAGGATGGCGCTGTGATCGACGGTGCCGCTCTTAAGGCCGCTCGCATCACCAAGAGCGAGTTCGAGCCCGTCAAGGTGCTCGGCAATGGTGAGCTCACCAAGAAGTTCACGGTCAAGGTCGACAAGGTCAGCGCTTCTGCGCAGGCCAAGATCGAGGCCGCCGGCGGAAAGGTCGAGCTGCCGTGCTAAATGGTCTTAAGAATGCTTTCCGCATCAAAGAATTGCGCGAAAAGATTCTTTTTACCATAGCTATGCTCGTCGTGTACCGCATTGGTGCGCACGTTCCTGTGCCCGGCATTCCCTTCCAGGGGATGCTGGGCCTTTTCTCGACCGATAACAATTCGGTCGCCGCAGGTGCTATGGCCCTCCTGAATCTTTTCTCTGGCGGCGCGTTGAGCTATGTGTCGGTGTTTTCGCTGGGCATCATGCCTTACATCACCAGCTCGATCATCCTCCAGATGCTCCAGGCCGTCGTGCCTTCCCTGCATGAGCTTGCCCGCGAGGGCGAGGTCGGTCAGACCAAGATTACGCAGTATTCGCGTTACCTCACCTTGGCTCTGGCAATCCTCAACTCCGTGGGTTACCTCTTCCTCTTTAAGAGCTTCGGCATCAGCTTTAATGGCGCCGGCGCTCCCGAGATCATCTTCGACCTCATGGTCGTCGGCACGCTCACTGCGGGCGCCATGCTGATCATGTGGATTGGTGAGCTCATCACCCAGCGCGGTATCGGCAATGGCATGTCGCTGATCATCTTTGCGAACATCATGGCCGGCCTTCCGCAGGCTATCTTCTCCAGCACCGAGGGTAATGCCGGTGGCATCATCACCATGGTGATCATCTGCGCCATCATCCTGCTGGTTATCCCGCTGATTGTTTTCCTTGAGCGCGGCCAGCGCCGCATCCCGGTCTCCTATGCCAAGCGCGTCGTGGGCCGTCGCATGATGGGTGGCCAGACCACCTACCTGCCCATCAAGGTCAACACCGCGGGCGTCGTGCCGATCATCTTTGCCTCGGCGCTGCTGTACTTCCCGGCTCAGATTGCCGTGTTCTTCCCCGGCATCGGCTGGATTCAGGCAGTTGCCTCTGCGCTTTCGACCGGTTGGCTCAACTGGGTGCTTAACGTTGTCCTCATCGTGTTCTTCGCGTACTTCTACACCTCCATGGTGTTCAACCCCGATGACACGGCCGACAACCTTAAGAAGCAGGGTGGCTTTATTCCGGGCGTCCGTCCGGGTAGGGCTACCGCGGCCTACATCAAGAACGCGCTCAACAAGATCACGCTTCCCAGCGCTGTCTTTTTGGCGCTCATCGCCATCGTGCCTTCGATCATCTTCTCCTTCACGGGTAACCATCTGATCCAGGCATTTGGCGGCACGTCCATCCTCATCATGGTCGGCGTCGTGCTCGACACGGTCGATAAGCTCGAAGGCCAGATCAAGATGTATGATTACGATGGATTCTTTAAATAGGCTAGAGGAGGATTGCTCATGAACCTCGTATTGCTCGGAGCTCCGGGTGCCGGTAAGGGCACCGTCGCACAGGAGCTCGTCGCCGAGTTTGGCGTCGCTCACATTTCCACGGGCGACCTGCTGCGTGCTGCCGTCAAGGGTGGCACCGAGCTTGGTATTCAGGCTAAGAAGTACATGGACGCTGGCGAGCTCGTTCCCGACCAGCTCGTGATCGACCTTGTCAAGGAGCGCCTTGCTGCCGATGACGCCCAGCAGGGCTTCATCCTCGACGGCTTCCCGCGCAACACCGCCCAGGCTGTGACGCTCGATTCCGAGCTCTCCGCCATGGGTCGCGAGATCGACTGCGCCCTTCTGGTCGACGTGGCCCCCGAGGTCATCATCGCTCGTCTGTCTTCGCGTCGCACTTGCCGCGCCTGCGGTTACACCGGCACCGCTGCCGATGCTACCTGCCCCAAGTGCGCCGGCGAGATGTATCAGCGCGACGACGACAAGCCCGAGACCATCAAGAACCGTCTCGACGTCTACGAGAAGTCCACGAGCCCGCTCGTCGACTACTATCGTGGCCAGGGTCTGCTCAAGTCGGTCAACGGTGACCAGGCTCGCGAGACCGTGTACGGGGATGTCAAAGAGGCTCTCGGTCTATGATCAAGATTAAGTCTGCAACGCAAATCGAGCAGATGAAGAAGGCAGGAGCGCTATCTAAGATGGCGCTCCGCCACGTTGGAGCCATGGTGCGCCCTGGTGTTTCGACCTTTGAGCTCGATCAGCTCGCGGAGCAGATTATCCGTATGCATGGCGGCACCCCGGCCTTTAAGGGTTACGGCGGGTTCCCCGGTACCATTTGCGCATCGATTAACGATGCCGTGGTCCACGGTATTCCCAACCCCGACATGATCCTGCGCGATGGCGATATCATCTCCATCGATACGGGAGCCGTTGTCGACGGTTGGGTTGGCGATAACGCTTGGACGTTTTTTGTCGGCACACCCACGCCCGAGGCCAAGGCCCTGTGCGAGGTCACGCGCGATTGCCTTAAGGCTGCCATCGAGCAGGCTGTTCCCGGTAACCATATCGGGGATGTTGGTTACGCCGTTCAGTCCCTCGCCGAGTCTCACGGTTACGGCGTGCTTCGTGACTATGTGGGCCATGGCATTGGCCGCGTGATGCACGAGGACCCCAACGTTCCTAACTATGGAAAGAAGGGGAGGGGCGTTCGCCTCCAGGCCGGCATGGTCATTGCCATCGAGCCGATGGTTACGATGGGTTCCAACCATGTGAGCACGGGCTCCGACGGTTGGATTGTTACGACCAACGACCACCTGCCCGCCGCACACTACGAGAACACCGTCGCCATTACCAATGACGGTCCGGTGATTATCACCACGGATGCCCAAGGTGCTTGGTGTTCGCTCCAAGGCGGAGAAATGTAACAAGTTCCACTTAGTTGTGGAGCCATTACGAAGTTATTACGATGCGTGCATACGTGTTGTAGAATACTCAATCGCTGTCGTTTTCTAGAGAAAGATGATTGCTTGTGAAGAAGGAAGACGCAATTGAGCTCGAGGGTACGGTAAAGGAACCGCTGCCCAATGCCATGTTTAAGGTCGAGCTCGAGAACGGTCATTCGGTTCTGTGCAACATTTCTGGCAAGATCCGAATGAATTACATCCGTATTCTCCCCGGTGACAGGGTTGTCGTGGAGCTTTCCCCGTACGACCTGACCCGCGGCCGCATCACCTATCGCTACAAATAGCGGCACGCATACGCGCACTCCATTTCCGACTGCAGGCTTAGCTCAACCTACGGTCGGATTGTGTGTGAAGACCAGCCATAGTTTTAAACGCCTGCGGCTGGGCGAGTAGATAGTAGGGAAGTAGTTTGAGCGCTACCGAAAGGAAGAACGATGAAGGTACGTCCTTCGGTCAAGAAGATGTGCGATAAGTGCAAAATCATTAGGCGCCATGGCAAGGTCCTCGTCATTTGCGAGAACCCCCGTCATAAGCAGCGTCAGGGTTAAGAGAGGAGACTACGTTGGCCCGTATTAATGGTGTCGACCTCCCGCGTGAGAAGCGCGTTGAGATCGGTCTGACCTACATTTACGGCATCGGCCGCACCACTGCGACGAAGATCTGCGTCGAGTGCAACGTTAACGTGGATACGCGCGTTAAGGACCTCACCGAGGATGAGGTTAACGCCATCCGTGATTATATCGATAAGAACCAGATCATGGTTGAGGGCGACCTCCGCCGTGAGCGCAACCAGAACGTCAAGCGCCTTATGGACATCGGCTGCAACCGCGGCCTTCGTCACCGCAAGGGCCTCCCGGTCCGCGGCCAGCGCACCCACACTAACGCTCGTACCCGCAAGGGCCCGAAGCGTCAGATCGGTGCTAAGAAGAAGAAATAAGGAGCGCTAGATAGATGGCTACTGCTAAGAAGAACGTTCGCGCTGCCCGTCTGAAGCGCGCGGACCGTAAGAACATTTCCGTGGGCCAGGCTCACATTCGTTCTACGTTCAACAACACGATCGTTTCGATCACCGATCCCCAGGGCAACGTCATTTCCTGGAAGTCGGCTGGCCAGGTGGGCTTCAAGGGCTCCCGTAAGTCCACGCCGTTCGCTGCCCAGATGGCTGCCGAGGCTGCTGCCAAGCAGGCCATGGAGCACGGTATGAAGAAGGTTTCCGTCTTCGTCAAGGGCCCCGGCTCCGGTCGTGAGACCGCCATTCGCTCCCTCCAGGCTGCTGGCCTCGAGGTCTCGAGCATCCAGGACAAGACCCCCATTCCGCACAACGGCTGCCGCCCCAAGAAGCGTCGCCGCGTGTAACTGAAAGGATCGTATCAATATGGCAATCGACAGGACTCCTGTTCTTAAGCGCTGCCGTCAGCTCGGGATCGATCCCGCTGAGCTCGGTTACAGCAGCAAGAAGGAATCTATCCGTCAGCCCAAGCGCCGTCGCAAGGAATCTGAGTACGGCATGCAGCTGCGCGAGAAGCAGAAGGTCAAGTTCATCTATGGCGTTCTGGAGAAGCAGTTCCACGGCTACTTCAACAAGGCCCGCAAGATGAACGGCGTCACCGGTGAGAACCTCATGATCATCCTTGAGTCTCGCCTCGACAACGTCGTCTTCCGTCTTGGCTTCGCCCGCACCCGCAAAGAGGCTCGTCAGTCCGTCCGTCACGGTCACTTCACCGTGAACGGCAAGCGCGTGGACATCCCGTCCTACCGCGTCAAGGCCGGCGACGTCGTCGCTGTCGGCGAGAAGTTCCGTGACCTCCTCCCCATCAAGGAGGCTCTGATTTCCTCCGAGCGCTTTGAGGTCCCTGGCTGGCTCGAGGTCGATATCGAGAAGCTGTCTGGTAACGTGCTCGCTCTGCCGACGCGTGAGCAGATCAGCGGTGATATCAACGAGCAGCTCATCGTCGAGCTCTACTCTAAGTAGTCCATCCGGGCTGCTGAGGCTGGAGGTAATACATGTCAGAATTCATTAGGCCTCAGGTTCAGGTCGAAGAGATCAACGAGACGTCTGCTCGTGTCTCCGTCGAGCCGCTCGAGCGTGGCTACGGCGATACGCTGGGTAACTCCCTTCGTCGCGTTCTTCTGTCCTCGCTCGAGGGTGCCGCCGTCGAGGCTATTCAGATCGATGGTGCGCAGCACGAGTTCATGACCATCCCTAACATGGTCGAGGATGTCACCGACATCGTCCTGAATGTCAAGGGTCTTGTCTTCAGGGCTCTCGGCACGACCGACGAGGCGACCGCCACCATCTCGGTTGACGGCCCCTGCGAGGTCACCGGTGCGGACTTCTTTATTCCGTCCGAGTTTGAGCTGGTCAACCCCGAGCAGCACATCGCTACGCTCACCGAGGGTGGCCATCTCACCATGAGCATGCGCATCGGCTATGGCCGCGGCTATGTTTCTGGCGAGGCCAACAAGCGCGACAACGATCCCATCGGTGTGATCCATGTCGACTCGCTGTACTCGCCGGTTTCCCGTTGCGCCAAGCTCGTTGAGGCTTGCCGTGTCGGTCAGCATACCGACTACGACCGCCTTGTCCTCGAGATCGAGACCAACGGCTCCATCGCCCCGCGCGACGCCGTGGTCCAGGCTGCCAATATCATCAACCAGCATATGGCCGCCTTTATGAACCTTGCCGAGACCCCCGAGGTCGAGGAGGAGGCTTCGATCTTCGCTCCCGAGGTCACCAACGACAACGCCGAGCTGGACAAGCAGATCGAGGATCTGGACCTTTCCGTCCGTTCCTACAACTGCCTTAAGCGCGCCAGCATTCACTCGGTCCGTCAGCTCGTTGAGTTCTCGGAGAACGATCTGCTCAACATCCGTAATTTCGGTGTTAAGTCGATCGAGGAAGTGAAGGACAAGCTTGAGTCCATGGGCCTGAGCCTGAAGGCTTAATGCTTCGCATATTTGAGGAGAAACTAGACCATGCGTCACAACGTTAAGAAGGGCCTGAAGCTCGGCACCGATGCGAGCCACACCAAGGCCATGAAGAAGAGCCTTGCTAAGGCCCTCTTCGAGAACGACCGCATCAAGACCACCGAGACCCGCGCTAAGGCGCTGCGTTCGGTCGTCGATCCGATCATCACTTGGGCCAAGAAGGGCGACCTGCACTCTCGTCGTCTGGCTATCGCCAAGCTCGGCGATAAGCAGCTCGTTGCCGAGATCTTCGACAAGGCTGCTCAGGGCATGTGGCAGGACCGCAACGGCGGTTACACCCGCATCATGAAGCTCGGTAACCGTAAGGGCGACAACGCTCCCATCGTTATCATGGAGCTCGTCACCGAGCCTTGCACGCCTAAGGCCAAGAAGGCTGCTCCGGCCCCCAAGAAGGCCGCTGCTCCCAAGAAGGTCGAGGCTGTCGAGGAGACCGCTGCCGAGGAGGCTCCTGCTGAGGAGACCGCTGAGTAGACATTCCGTCTGCATAGGCTATATTCGAGGGGTACGTTCGCGTACCCCTCTTTTTTTGTCGCGATACCGTTGCTTGTTTGTTGGGAGCGCCCATGACTGCGCCGTCTGATTTCAATTCGATTTCCGAGCTTGACGCCACGCTCGTATTTCGCGTGGCCTATGATGGCTCGTCGTATAGCGGATTTGCCGAGCAGCCGGGACAGACGACGGTCGCGGGTGAGCTACGTCGAGCCATCGAGACGCTGCTTCGCCGCCCGATCGATCTGACGTGTGCGGGGCGTACCGATGCCGGCGTGCATGCCGTGGCTCAGTACATCAGCGTGCCCGTTACGGACGCTGAGCTCGCGTGTACGCGCCGTAGGTGGCTGAGGGCTATGGATGCCCTCCTGCCCAAAGATATCGCCATAAACGAGGTCTACAAGGCCCGTAGGGGCTTTTCTGCCCGCTTTGACGCGCGGTCCCGTACGTATACGTACCGTATTGCCGATCGCGATGCGCGCCCCGTGCTCTCGCGCGGTGCGGTGTGGTGGCATCGCTATCCCCTCGACGTCGATGCGATGGCGGCCGCCTGCCCTGCGCTTTTGGGCGAGCAGGACTTTAAGAGCTTTTGCAAGGTTGCCTCTGCTGTGGGCAAGCCCACGCACCGCTGCGTGATGCGTGCGGAGTTTGGCCACGAGGTCGCTTTTGGCGAGGATATCCTGACCTTCACTATCGAGGGCAATGCGTTTTTGCACTCGATGGTGCGTACCATTGTAGGAACGCTCGTGGAGATTGGCATGCATCGTCGCGATCCCCAGTGGATGCGCGAGGTTATTGACGCCCGTGACCGAACCGCTGCGGGTCCCACGGCGCCTGCCTGCGGCCTTACGTTTATGGGTGTGGATTACGGCCCCGACGAGCTTGTCGTTCTCGACTAGGGGAGTGCTCGGCGCGTCTGTGCCTTGCACATACTATGTGTGAGCTGCGCGTGTGCAACATCTGTTCTTGGCGTGCAACATGTTAGGCGGCTCGTTGCTTTTATAGCTCGGGTGTACCATGAACGACAGTTTGATTTGGTGCTATCGAGAGGATGGAAAACTTGGTTCGACGTGGTTCGCATCCGCGACTTTCGGTGATCCTTGTGGTAGAAGGTTCGCCCAGCTATGCGATGCGTGCGCTCGAGAGTATCCAGAACCAAGACCTCTACGATTTGCAGATTGTCGTTGTCTGCCGCGATGCTGCGCCCGGTGTGCGCCATTCGCTTCAAGTTGCTGCCGACAGGGACATCCATATTGATTTGATTGACGTCGAGGACGCGAAGCGCGGCGCTTGTCTTCGTGCCGGTTTTGATGCCTCGCGCGGCTCTCAAATCATCGCCATGAACGCCGATGAGTGGTTTGCTCCGCAGGCCCTTTCCAAGATGGTCGATATCGCGTGCGATACTGCGGCAGACATTGTGCTCCCCTCGGTGTCGCTCGATCGATACGATGCGCATCGCGAGCGTCATTCGCGCGTCTTGGATGCTGCCTCTATTGCCATAGAAGACGAGTCTTCTATGGTGACTGGGCTGCCCCAGTTGATTTTGGGCGGCCTAGTCGCTCAGACCTCTGGCGTGATGTATAGCCGTCCGCTGTTTGAGGCATGCCTGTCGCGCGGCAAGGCGTACCGTACGGTTGAGTTTATGGCTTATGCGCTCTCGCAGGCACGATTCGTGTCCGGCTGCGGCGACGCTTGTTTCCACGCGGCGGCACCTAAGCTTACAGATGCCTTTGATCCCACCATGTATGCCAGGATATCCGATGACACTCGAGCGCTCGACGAGCTTGCGGACTCACTCTCGGAAGCAGATAGCGGTGGTCGGCTCAAGCTGGCAAGCCAAAAGTTCTACTTTGCCGGACTGGTCGCCTGCATCGAGAATTTGTGTCTGAGCCCGCATGGGGTGTCGTCAATCGAGCGTTCCGCCCGCATGCGTGATATGCTCGAGGCGCCTCGAACCCGTCAGATGGTCGCCGCGCTCAAGGATAACCATCGGGGACTCGGTCTGTTGTTTGGGCCGATCGCCAGCGCCAAGCCCGCGCGCTGCGTGATGTGTACGCATCTGGCAGCTTTTCTTAACCGGACGGGCGCAAAAACCGCCTAAACGGCTCATTACGAAACAAACTTGCATAGAATTGTTTCGAAATGCGTTCTTATACACAAAAGCCTTCAAATAGCGTTAAACTATTCAATCACTGATTGATTGTCTCCGCCATCTTTTGGAGAGAGGGTTTGTATGGCTAAAAAACGCAATGGGCGCCAGGATGCCATTAGAGATATTGTGCGCAATAAGGATGTCCGCACGCAGCGCGTGCTGGTCGATGAGCTCCGTGCTATGGGCTTTGATTGCACGCAGGCGACTGTCTCTCGCGATATTGCCGATATGGGGCTGCGTAAGCTCCCTGAGGGCATCTATGTTCTGGCAGAGGACCTGCACCTGCAGCGTATGGTTTCCGAGCTCGTAACGGGCGTTCTGCGTACTGATAATCTGGTTATGATCAAGGCTCAGCCTGGCACGGCTTCCGGCATCGCCGCCGCCGTTGATGCGGCAGAGTTACCCGATGTGCTTGGCTCGCTTGCCGGCAACGATACGATTTTGGTTATTGCCCAGACGGCCGAGGACGGCGAGCGTCTCGAGGCGCTGATCAATAAGTTGAGCAATTCTCGCAAGTAGGTGTGCGGGTCGTGCGCTCGGCATTGTGTGCGCTGACATAGTGGCTTGTAAGGGGCATCGACGTTGGTCGGTACCCCTTTTTGTTTGCCGGTATAAAGACCGCCCACCAGGTCGCTTCAAACTAAAAGGCCCCGAGCAGTTCAATAAGCTGCTCGGGGCCTTGTTGGCTTTAGTCGCGTACTTCTTAGCCGACCGTATCGTCAGGCGTGGGCGAGGGGTCGGGAGTGGGCGTAGGCGTAGGCGTAGGCGTGCCGCCATCGCCGCCGGTCGAACCACCAGTGGAGCCACCCGTCGAGCCACCGGTCGTACCGGTGCCGCCGGTGGTGTCGCCGCCCGTGGTCTCGGTGGTCGTGGTCGTCGTGGTAGTCGTTGTGGTGGTTTCCTCTTCCTCTTCGTCCTTGTCCTTGTCGTCGTTCTCCGACTTCTTGGTGTTGTTGGTGCCGTAGAACTTCCAGACGCTGTTGTTCTTGTAGGTGGGCGCCGTTCCGGTCGCAAACTCCTCGCGCTCGGTACCGGTCAGAACGGTGTTCATAAACCGCTTAAAGACAGGCAGGTTGGTGCTGTCGCCCAGCAGGTCCGTGCCGTACTTTTGGATGGGGATCTCGCCCGCGGAATAGCCGGTCCACAGGGCGCACGCCAGCTGCGGGGTATAGCCGCAGAACCACAGGTTGGTGGTGTTGTCGGTGGTGCCCGTCTTGCCGGCATAGGGCTGGTTGACACTCAGAGCGCCGGCAGCACCCGTACCGCTGCCCTTCATGACGCCGGACAGAACATCGGTGACCGCGGCGGCCTCGCCCTCGGTAAGCACCTGTGAGGGATTGTCGGTGTGCTGGTACAGCACCGAACCGGTACGAGAGTCAATCTCGGTGATGGCGATCGGCTGGCGATAGTAGCCGCCGTTGGCAAACGTCGCGTAGGCGGCGGCCATCTCGAGCGGCGAGATCGAGCCGGTGCCGAGGGTCATGACGGGAACGTCCTCGATGTTGTCCTTGGCGGGGTCGATGCCGAGCTTTTTGACGAGCGAGATGATCTTGCTGTTACCGACGGCTTCCGCCACCTGGATGTAGCCGGTGTTGGAGGAGTATGCCGTCGCCTGCTTAAGCGTGATGTTGCCATAGCTCTGGTTGGCGTAATTTTGGACCTCGGTCGTGGTGCCCTTGGCCTTGAGCGGCGAGTTGCAGTTGAGGGTGACGTTGGGGTTCATGCCGTTTTGGATGGCAGTTGCCAGCGTAAAGGCCTTAAAGGTGGAGCCGACGGGACGCTTGGCCGTGGCATGGTTTACGTGGTTCTCGTCGGCGTTGTAGTCGTAGCCGCCCACCATGCACTTGATGTAGCCGGTCTTGGGGTCGACGACGACCATGCCCATGTCCAGGCCGTCAAGCGAGAGCGTGTCGAGCTGCTCGCGGACGGCATTCTCTGCCACCTGCTGCATCGTGGGGTCGATGGTGGTCTTGACGGTCAGGCCGCCCTTAAAGAGCACGTCGGTCGAGAACTCCTGCTCCAGCAGCTGCTTGACGTAGGAGACAAAGTAGGGCTGCGAGTATACGTCGACGCCGCTGCCCGAGATTTCGGTCACATTGAGGGTGATGGGTTCGGCCTGTGCGGCATCGTGCTCCTCCTGGGTGATGTGGCCCAGGCGCAACATGTTGTCGAGGACCTTGTTGCGACGGGACAGCGCCAGGTCGGGGTTGACCGTGGGGTCGTACTGCGAGGGCGAGTTGGGAAGGCCGATCAACAGCGCGGCCTCGCTCAGGGTGAGGTCGGCGGCGCTCTTGGACAGATAGGTCTCGGCTGCGGCCTCGATGCCGTAGGCGCCGTGGCCGTAATAGATGGTGTTGAGGTACATCATGAGGATCTCGTCTTTGGAGTACATGTCCTCCATCTTGATAGCGATGTAGGCCTCGCGCACCTTACGCTCAATGGTCGAGTCGAATTGCTCCTCCTGCAGGATGGTGTTGCGCACAAGCTGCTGGGTGATCGTCGAGGCGCCTTCGTGCCCGCCGCCGAGGGTTGCCACCGCAGCACGCGCGATACCCCACAGGTCGATACCGCCGTGCTCGTAGAAGCGCTCGTCCTCGACGTCAACGGTGCCCTGCAGCACGTAGGGGGAGACCTCGTCCTTGGTGATGGACTTGCGGTTTTGCGTGTAGAAGCTCGCGATCTTGTTGCCGTTGCAGTCGACGATCTCGGTGGGCTCGCTCACCAGATACGCGTTGGCGTCGGTGTAGTCGGGCAGATCGGACAGCCAGCGGTTGACGTTACCGAGCATGCCGATGCCAAACGCCACGCCCGCAATCAGCAGAAAGCCCAAAAACGAGAGCAGGATTATGGGCAGGGCGTGCGTCTTTGAACGGCTGTGTCCCTGTCGTTGGCGAGGACCCATATATTGACCTCCAGGTATGTCGTGCCAGACGGTGGATGTGCCGTCGGGGCAGGATGGACATAAGTTATTACACGATAAACCAAACGGGGCGCGCGAGGCCTCGTGTATGCTGGAAGACGGCATTTTTCAGAGTGAATGCATACCTTGGTAAGGAGTTTGTCGATGGCGATTCGGACGATGGGGCCGAGCGGACAATACGAGACTGGATTGGATGCTGCCGGTGCGGCGCTGCCCGAGCTGCTGGCGCCGGCGGGCGGGCTCGACCAGATGCTTGCGGCCATCGCCGCGGGCGCCGATGCCATCTATGCGGGGTTGGGCGGCTTTAACGCCCGTGTGAGCGCCCATGGCTTTACGGATAACGAGTTTGCGCGCGGCTGCGCCGTGGCGCATGCCCATGGCGTGCGTGTGTACGTAACGCTCAACGTGTTCGTGTTTGACGATGAGTTGTCCGACGCGGTGGCGTTGGGAGCTCATGCACTGGAGCTGGGCGCCGATGCTCTGATTGTCGCCGATGCCGGGTTGGCCTGCGCGCTGCGCGCGGCGATTCCCGGGGTCGAGATTCACCTGTCCACGCAGGCGGGCGCTCATAGCGAGGGTGCCGTGCGGCTTGCCGCCGATGAGCTGGGGGTCGAGCGCGTGACGACGGCACGCGAGCTGACGGTCGACGAGATTGCGGCGCTATGTGCCACGGGCGTGCCCATCGAGGTATTCTGCCACGGTGCGATTTGCATCGGCTATTCGGGGGCGTGCGAGTTCTCGGCCCTGCGGCGTGGACGATCGGCGATGCGCGGCGACTGCACGCAGCCGTGCCGTCTGGCGTACGACCTAGTGGACGAGGCGGGGCAGAGCGTTGTCGCCGTTGAGGGGGATCGTCTGCTGTGTCCGCATGACTATCTGGGTATTGCGCATCTGCCCGAGCTTGTAGATGCTGGCGTTGCGTCGCTCAAGATCGAGGGACGCATGAAGAACCCCGATTACGTATTCAACGTGGTGCGGGTTTGGCGCCGGGCGCTCGATATGCTGCGCGACGGCGCGTGGGACCCCGGTGCCGTGGAAGAGCTTGAGCGCGAGCTGGGAAGGTCGTTTAACCGTGGGTTTACCGATGCGTACCTGCGAGGGCGTTCGGGTGCCGAGCTGATGAGCTTTGAGCGTGCAATTAACCAGGGCGTGCGCGTGGGGCGCTTGGTCGCTGTGGGCCACGAAGAGGTGACCGTTGAGCTCGATGCCGCCGTGGCGGCGGGTGACACGCTCGAGATTCGGTTCTATCCGGGTGTCGACGCGCGTCCCGATGTGCCCAAGCGCTGGCCGCAGGTGCCCTGCCCGGTGGATGCCGCAGCGGGGAAGCGCGTCGTCGTGCATTGCAAGCGTAAGGTGGACGCGGGCTGCGAGGTATACCTGATTCGTAGCGCCGGCGTGTTGGATCAGACGGCGGCGGTGTTGGAGCGCATGCGGGCCGAGGCGGATGCGATTGCGCCCGTTGCGCGTGCCGTTGAGGTGCTGCCCTTTGAGGACGTTGCGGTGGATAGCGGTGCGTCGCCGGAGTTGGTGGAGTGCGCGGTTCCCGCTCGCATGGTTTTTGCTTGGCAGCTGATGGATACCGACCCGCGCAGAGAACTCGATTTGTCCGACACCGTTGTGGTGCTTGACGAGGTGTGCCGCACGGGTGACGCTGACCGGACCCGCTCGCTGATGCAGCGTGCCGGGCACGTCGTCTGCCGCAACCTGGGACAGGTGGTGATTGCTCGCGAGCTGGGCGTGACGTTTGACGTGGCGGCGCCGGTGTTCTGCGCGAATCGGGCCACGCTTACCTGGCTGCGCGGACTCGGTGCGGGGCGGGTGTACTTGCCGGCCGAGTTGCTCGGCAATGATGCGGAGCGTATTGCCGAGCTTGCCGCTTGTCCCGGTGTCTTGGGGCCTGTCGATGCCGACCGTCCCGAGCTCATGGTGTGCGAGCACTGCTTGCTGACTGCCGAGGGCGCCTGCGCCACGGATGCAACGGGGCAGATCCGTTGCCGTGACTGCTCGCGCCGTCAGCAAACACGATATTTGGTCGAGCGCGACGGCATGCGCCTGCCGGTCGCCGTTGATGCGTGCGGCAGGACGAGGATTTTCCTGTCGTAGGTGTTCGGCCGCGCCGTTTTGGTTATCATAAGAGAGTTTATGAACTTCCAGCACCGCCGTATCCGGTGAGGGTGCTATGGCAAAAGGAGGATACCCAATGCTGTCTGTTGACGAGCAAATGCGTATCATCACCTCGGGCGCCGCGAAGATCGTCCCCGAGGCCGACCTTCGCAAGAAGCTTGAGAAGGGCGAGCCCCTCAACATCAAGCTCGGCGTCGACCCCACCAGCCCCGACCTGCACCTGGGCCACGCCGTGCCCCTGCGCAAGATGCGCCAGTTCCAGGACCTGGGCCATAACGTCACCCTTATCATTGGCAACGGTACCGCGCTGATCGGCGACCCCTCGGGCAAGAATTCCACCCGTCCGCAGCTTTCGCAGGAGCAGATCGAGGCCAACGCCGAGACCTACGTGAGCCAGGCCATGAAGATCCTGGACCCCGAGAAGACCACCATCGTGCACAACGGCGACTGGATCCTTTCGATGGACCTGGCCGGTCTTTTGCAGGTGTGCTCCAAGTTCACCGTCGCCCGCATCCTCGAGCGCGACGACTTTACCAAGCGCTACCAGTCCCAGACGCCGATTGCCCTGCACGAGTTTCTGTACCCCGTGATGCAGGCCTTCGACTCCGTGCAGATCAAGGCCGACGTCGAGATGGGCGGCACCGACCAGCTCTTTAACCTGCTCGCCGGCCGTGAGCTCATGGAGAAGATGGGCATGGAACCGCAGATCGCGCTCACCATGCCGCTGCTCGAGGGCACCGACGGCGTCCGTAAGATGTCCAAGTCCTACGGTAACTACATCGGCCTGACCGATGCTCCCAAGGATATGTTCGGCAAGACCATGTCCATCCCCGACGAGATGATTGGCAAGTACTATCGTCTGGCCAGTTCGCTCACCCCGGCCGAGGTCGACAAGATCGATGCCGCCCTGGCCGATGGCTCCGCCGACCCCTACGAGCTCAAGCGCGCTCTAGGCCGCGACCTGTGCGACACCTACCACGGTGCTGGCGCCGGCGACGAGGCTCAGGCCGAGTTCGACCGTGTGTTCAAGGAGGGCCAGCTTGCCGACTTCCCCGAGAAGCACGTTGAGCTGACCGTCAACGACGAGGGCCAGATTTACCTCGCTGGCCTGCTCAAGGACCTGGGCCTTTCGGCCAGCGCCGGTCAGGCCCGCCGCGACATCGACGGCGGCGGCGTCAAGATCAACGGCAAGGCTGTGGCTCCCAAGAGCTACAACATCGATCCGAGCGCCCTCAAGCTGGGCGACACCCTCTCCGTGGGCAAGCGCAAGGGCTTTAAGTTGGTCTAACGAGCGAGTTGACCTCACAAGTGCAATAAGGCCGCAGCCGGGAATCCCGACTGCGGCCTTTTTGGTTACGACGATCCCTTGGGGACGGAGGGATCATTTGGCGGTGCCGTTAAGCGGAAGGGGTGTTAGCGGGACTTTCTTTTGGGCATACAATGGCTATTGGCTTGCTGCGGTGAAGGTCTGTCCGCTCCGCAGCTTTTTTCTACGGTTAAAGGAGTATGTATGTCCGTTGAGGTCATGAGGTCTGTGATCGATGCTGCCGAGGGGCGCGTGCCCGTCGACACGCTGTTTACCAATGCGCAGATCGTCGACGTGTATGGCCAGCGTGTGGCGCCCGGTAGCGTTGCCGTCAAGGACGGTGTGATCGTCGGCGTGCTCTACGATGGTCGCGACGATGCTGCTGGCACCTACGAGGCAACTGAGGTCATCGACTGCCAGGGTCGCTATCTCGCTCCCGGTTTTATTGACGGGCATTTGCATATTGAGTCCTCGAACATCCGTCCCGCCGAGTATGCTCGCATGGCCGCGACGCGCGGTACTACCACCGCCATTGCCGACAGCCACGAGATTGCCAATGTTGCCGGTCTCGACGGCTTGCGCTTTATGATCGAGGACGGCCGCCGCGCACCCATCTCCATCAAGTACATGATGCCTTCGTGCGTGCCCGCGCTGCCCGACGAGCAGGCCGGTGCCGTTATTTCGGCTGCCGATATGCAGGCGTTTTTTGCCGAGCATCCGGGCGATGTTTTTGGCCTGGGCGAGATGATGAACCTGCCGGGTGTCTTTATGGCCGACCCCGAGACCTGTGCTCGCATCGATGCTGCCAACCAGACGCCGTCCAAGCAGGTCGACGGCCATGCACCGCTCGTTGCCGGCAAGGACCTTAATGCCTATGCCGCGGCGGGCATTATCGCCGATCACGAGTCGACGATTCCCGAGGAGGCGCTCGATAAACTGTCTCGTGGCATGTACGTGATGCTGCGCGAGGGCACGTGCAGCCATGACCTGGCCAATCTGTCGCCGATGCTGCTGGAGAACCCCGCGCGCGCCCGCCGCTGCTGCTTTGCGACTGACGACCGCGCCCCTTCCGATGCGCTTGCGACTGGCATGATCGACAATGCCTGCCGCGTGGCGATTGAGGCCGGTATCGACCCCGTGGTCGCTATCTCTATGGCGTCCCTCTCCACGGCCGAGGCGTTTGGCCTGGATCACGGCTGCCGCGACCCGCACGAGCTGCGTGGTGCGATTGCCCCGGGCAAGCGTGCCGACCTGCTGGTGCTCAATGACCTGACGTTTGCTACGGCTCCGCATCGAGTATATGCCGCCGGTGCTCTGGTGGCGCAGGACGGCACCTTTGTGGGCGAGATCGCTCCCGAGATGGCCGAGGTTGCGGCCCTTGCCGATGAGCTGCGCGCCTCCGTTAAGCTGCCGAAGCTTTCGCTCGACGTGTTCGACTATGCCTTTAAGCCGGGCGAGGCCGTTATCGATGTCATCCCGGGTATGGCTATCACGGGTATGGCTCGCCCCGAGAGTGCCGAGGGCCTGCGCCGCATTATGCTGATCGAGCGCCACGGCCGCGGCGTGTCGCTGCAGGCCGAGGGCGCCGACGGTGACGGCCCCGCGGGTCTGGGCTTGGTTGGCAAGCATATCGGTCGCGGCTGGGTACGCGGCTTTACCATCACGGGTGGCGCCATTGCCTCCACGATTGGCCACGACTCGCACAACGTGTGCGTGGTGGGCGACAATGCGGCGGATATGATGGCTGCCGTTGAGGCCGTGGGCCAGGGCGGCCACGTGCTGGTGCGCAACGGCGAGGTCGTGGCGCGCATTCCGCTGGCGCTCGGTGGCCTTATGAGCGAGGGCACGGCCGAGGATGTCGCCGCGCAGCACGACGACTTTATGGTCAAGGCGCGCGCCATGGGTATCGAGCCGCCGCTCGACCCCATCATGGGCATCATTTTCCTGCCCCTGCCGGTCATCCCGACGCTCCGCATCCGCCCCGAGGGCATGTTCGACGTCACGACCTTCACCTACGCCGACTAGTCATCGGGGACGTTCTTAAACGACTAGCCGTCGGGGTGGCGTGTCGCCTGACGCCGCGACCGTGAGACCTCTGGCATGTCTGAGCTATTTGCCAGGTCCTTGTAACGTTTACGCCCGCGGAGTCTTATTTGAGCTCCCTTTGGGTACGTTGGAATCGGATACACGTTCGATTCCAACAAGCCCGAAGGGAGCTTTTCTATGTTTAAACTGATTGCATCCGATATGGACGGCACACTGCTTGACGAAAACGGCCAGGTGCCTCCCGAGACCTACGAACTGATTCTGGCGCTACACGAGCATGGCGTGCATTTCGCCGCATCGTCAGGTCGTCGCTACGATCGCCTGTGCGAGTTCTTTGCGCCCGTTCGCGACAAGATGGACTTTGTCGCCGCTAACGGCGCCCAAGTCTACGCCGACGGTAAGATGGTAGACCGTGAGGTGTATTCCCACCTGGCGATTCGAAGGCTCGCCCAAGCCGTCAGGACGTTTCCCAATCTGCATCTTGCGCTCTTTGACCGAACCAAGTCCTTCCTGCTCGATGACGAGTGCAAGTTCGTGCGTGAGGTCGATAAGGACCTTCCCAATGCCGAGCGTATTTGGGAGCTGCCCGATCCCAGCGTAAATATCATCAAAGCGAGTATCTTTTGCGACGACAGTGCGGTTATGGACAGTGCGTACGTGCTACAGCGCGAACTTGGTCAGCTCTTTACTTTTGCGCCTTCGGGCAACGCGTGGATCGATGCCATGCAGCCTGGTGTATCGAAGGCCTCGGGTATCGCGCAGCTCGCGGAGCATTACGGCATTGATCGCGACGAGGTCATAGCGTTTGGCGACTCTATGAACGACTACGAGATCATTCGCTTTGTCGGCACGGGCTGCGCGATGGAAAACGCGCGCCCCGCGCTTAAGGCGGTGGCCGATCGCGTGGTGGGTTGTAACCGCGACCACGCCGTCCAGCAGGAGCTCCGTCGCGTGCTGGAGAGTCTCTCCTAATCCGGCAGATGGGGACGTTCCTTTTCTGCCGACAGTGGGGGACAGTCCTTGCAGCTTTTTCGTGAAGGCTGTCCCCAACGACTGGTCATTCAAGAACGTCCCCAATGACCAGACGATGACTAGGCAAGGGCGGCCATGATGGTGTGGGCGACGCCGTCGTGGTCGTTGTCGTATCCGGTGACGGCGTCGGCGGCCTCGCGGTCTTCGGGCTCGGCGTTGATCATGGCCATGCCGTGGCCCGCTGCCTGCAGCATGGGGATGTCGTTGATGTTGTCGCCGAACGCCCAGGCGTCGACGAGACGCTCGCCCAGGTGCTCGCATAGCCACGTGAGGGCCGTTCCCTTGGTGGCGCCCTCACCCATGACCTCGATATTCATGGCGTAAGAACGTGTGACCTCAATGCCTCCGAGCGTGTCGAGCTCAGCCGCGATGGCGTCGCGATCGGCCGGGTCGTGCCAGTACATGGCGATGCGTTCGAGCGTCTCGACCCCGTCGATCTTACTGTCGATATCCATGTCGATCGGTGTTCGTGTGCGCTTGAGCGAAGCCGCGATGTGGGGGTCACCGCCGCAGAACTCATCCAGGCGCCCGTAAAGCGAGCGGGGGAGGAAGCACTGCCCATCCGCGAAGATATCGAAGGTCACATCGTGGCCGGCGGCGATGCGATGGACGCGATGGGCAATGCCGCGATCGAGCGGACGGCTCAAAATGCGCGTGGCGCGCGAGGCATCGTTGGGCGCATCGTCGTCGAGCTGCCAGACGCTGGCGCCATTGGCGCAGACCGCGTAGTGCACGGCAGGATGGGCGAGGATGGGCTCAAAGACGCCCGACAGCGGACGCCCCGTGCACGGTACAAACTCAATGCTGCGACGTGCGAGCTCGTCGAGCATCGCCCAGGTGGCGTCGCCCATCTGCTTGTCGCTCGTCAGCAGTGTTCCATCCATATCGGAAAAAACAATCATTCGATGCAGCCCTTTCTACTGGCATAAAAAGCGTGGCCGAGGGCGGTGATGCCCTGGCCACGTTCGAGTTCTATAACGGTCCGCGTCCTAGCGGTCGGCGATCGGCTTGTACTCCAGCGGCTCGATCACCGGACGATAGGCCGGGCGAATAATACGGTGCGCGCAGAAGAGCTCTTCCATGCGGTGTGCCGACCAGCCGGCCATGCGGGCGACGGCGAATAACGGCGTAAAAAGCGTCTCGGGCACGCCGAGCATCTTGTAGATAAAGCCTGTGTACAGGTCGATGTTGGCGCAGATGGGCTTGGTCATGCCGTGGTCGCGCATGACCTGGGGTGCCAGGCGCTCGATGCGCTCGATGAGTGCGAACTCTTCGCCCAAGTCCTTCTTGGCTGCCAGCGAGCGCGCGTAACGACGGCAGACCTCGGCGCGCGGGTCGCTGAGCGTATAGACGGCGTGGCCCATGCCGTAGATGAGGCCCGTGCCGTCGAAGGCCTGCTTGTCGAGGATCTTGCCCAGGTAGGCCGCGACTTCGTCCTCGTCCTCCCAGTTGGAGACATGCGCGCGGATGTCCTCGTGCATGGACACGACCTTGGCATTGGCACCACCGTGGCGCGGGCCCTTGAGCGAGCCGATAGCCGCGGCGTAGGCGGAATACGGGTCGGTGGCCGAAGACGACAGCACGCGGCAAGCGAAGGTGGAGTTGTTGCCGCCGCCGTGCTCGGCATGCAGCATGAGCATAACGTCGAGCAGCATCGCCTCATCGCGGGTGAACGCCATGCCGCCGCGCAGGACCTGTAGGATGGTCTCGGCGGTGGAGAGACCGGGCGTAGGGTGCGGCACGTGAACCTCGGAGCCGCGAAGCTTGGCGACCGAGGCCATGTGTGCGAAGGCGGCGATGCGCGGGAGACGTGCGAGCATGGAAATGGCGACGTCGATTTCGTGCTCGGGCGTGATCACGTCCGGCTCGGCATCGAAGGCGTAGAGCAGCAGTACGGCGCGCTGGAGCACGTTCATGATGCTCGACGATACCGTGGTCATAGGGAACTCTTTAACGTACTCGTCGCTCAGATGTCTAAAGGCGCCCAGGCGCTCGCAAAAGCCGTCGAGCTCTTCCTTGTTGGGCAGCGAACCCGTGATAAGCAGATAGGCGACTTCCTCGTAGCCATAGCGATTCTCGGCCTGGGCATTGTTGACCAGATCCTCGATGCTGTAGCCGCGAAGCGTGAGCTTGCCCTGATCGGGCACGACCTTTCCGTCGACCTTGTTGTAGCCGTGCACATCCGAGATACGAGTGAGACCCGCGACCACGCCCGAGCCGTCGGCATTGCGTAGGCCGCGCTTGACATTGTGCTCGACAAACAGGCCCTCGTCATAAGGGTCGGTCGGCAGGCCGTGGTAGAGGCTTTCGCTCTCAGACGAAATCTGGCGGCTTGCTTCGTAATCCAGAACCAGGCGGCTCAAGTGGTCATCGAAGCGGTAATAGATTTTCTTGGCGTCGTAGGCCATGCGCGCTCCTCTCCGGGCCGCATCGGGGTGGCCTGCATGGGCATGCGCGTGTCAGGCTATCCCCAGCGGCCTGCTCGCTACAGGCGGTACATAAAGTTAAAGACGTCCTCGCGCTGGATGGACACGTTGACGCCCGAAAGCTCGCCGGCCTCGGCCAGCGCCTTCTGCAGCTCGGCGAAGTCGAGCTTGGACTCGGCGGTATCGGCCAGCATGGTCATGGTGAAGATGTCCTCGATAATGGACTGCGTGATGTCGCGGATGTCGACGTTGGCCTCGCCTAGGACACGGGTGACGCCGGCGACGATGCCGGGGCGGTTCTTGCCAAGGACGGTGATGACGATACGGGAGGACGAGATCTCGGCCATGGGAAACCCTTTCGCGTGATTGCGGCGCGCGCGGGGCGCTCCGCTACGGTACAGTGTTCATCATTGTACCTGTCTGGCGCAAAAAAGGCGCGCTCGCTGCGGCGTTACATGCCTGCAACATGAGCGTAAGGGGGAAGGCCGCACGGGGAAGAGCCGTCTGGCGCGTGTCCGGCTCGTGTTGGGTTGATTTCCGATCTCAGCCGAACACATTGAGCGGACAGGCCGTTCCCGCAGTCAGCCGAACGCCTCCGACGGCTGATTCCGAACTGGAAGCGGAGGGCATCCCCGCCCTTCGGTAGGGGATACCGCTCCGCGGCGCATGCCGCGGGCGGCGCCCCTATCGGACCACCGTGACCTCAGTTGGGATGGGCCCAGCACTGCCGCGTACTCGGTGAGCTAGAGCCAACTGTTCGTCTTCACGTCGCGTATGGCGATATTTCGGTCGTCCGGCTCGGTGATGCCGTAGCCGAACGCCTGGAGCGTCTTGATGGACTCCTGGATCCTCTGTTGGAACATGGGACCCGGATCGACCCTCGGCCCGAGGTGCCCGCGCCAAAGGCACGGCGTGGCGCGCAGCATGTTATGGATTTTGGAGATGGGCTCGATGTCGGCGTAGACGTTGAGCGTCGCCATGGCGTCCTTGTGGCCGAGGATCGATTGGAGCGCCTTGATATCGCCGCCTTGGCGGATCCACTGCGTTGCGAACGTGTGGCGAAGGCCGTGGAACGTGATCAGCTCGTCGTTGGTGCCCATGAGGCCGTTGGTCTCCGAGAACGTCTTGAACGCCCTGCGGATATAGCTTGTCGTCGCGAAGGTCGCGCCCGGCTCCGACAGGATGTAGCAGTCCCCGATCTCGACCGCCCCGGTAAGGCCGCGCAAGCGCAGCTTTCCGCAGTCGATCTCGTGGGTCTCCTTCAGGAAGGGGAGTAGGCCGACCGGGTCGATGGGGATACCCCTGGCGTCATGGGTCTTGGTGTCCTTGATGAACGAACCCATTCCCTTCGCGTACGCCACCGAGTGTCTGATCGAGATCAGGCCCGTCTCGAAATCCACATCGCACCACCGAAGGCCGCAGACCTCGCCGATTCGCATCCCCGTGTGCAGGGCGAGTACGACCGCCCTCTAATCCTCGGCGGACCAATCGAGTCCGAACTCCTTTCGGGCATCCTCTTCGCTCATGACTTCGAGAAGGTCTCCGGGTTGGCAACGAAGGGCGAGGCATAGCTGCTCGAGTGTGTTGAAGCGAATGCCGCGAATATGCCCTTTTTTAATACGGGACAGGTTCACGGGCGTGGTTCCAATCCTTTCGGCAAGTTCGTTCGAGGAAATCTTTCGCTCGGCCATGATCTTGTCGAGGCGAACAATTACGGGCATGGCGTTTCCTTACGCAATCTCGTCGGAGTCGAGGTACAGCTCTCGGGCGTACAAGAAGAGCTGGGAAAGCATGAACAGGACGATGCCGAGAACCAGAGAGGTCCAATCGAATGATGAAGCGATCTCTTGGGCGCCGACGGCCCCCTCGCCGCCAAACATCGAAACGGAGGTTTTGAGTGAGCCGGCGTAGAGGCTGGTGGCAGCTTGAACAACGAAGAGAATGCCGAGCACCTTCAAGCATGTCGCAGACCCTTTCTTGAAGGGGTCTCCGCTCTTGATCGTCCACACGAGAACGGCGCTGAGGATGGTCGTAGCGATACCGATGACGGCAGGGAGCAATGTCGAGATCGCAAGGGCTGGATACGCGGGGGAGTCTGCAATTACAGGGTTGTCGAGCACTTCGATTGCTGGCTTTAAGGAGAACGCCACTTGTGCGATGGCGGTGGCGCAAAGGGTCGCAGAGGCTATCGCACATGCGATGCGGAAGGAATGAAGCCGGGGAGTGCGATTGTCGGAACTCATAATAACCTCCGAAGAATTTAAAAAACTCAGGTTACTTTTTAACAGTTTATGTTAAATTGACTTTGCCGGCAAGTAATCACAGCATACTGCAACCGAAACCCCTCTAGATTGGAGAGGATTATGTTCAGTACTGTTAAGTCGTGTAAGCTCTTGGTTTTCCTCGGCCTCGCTCTTTGTCTGTTGCTGCCGGGAGCCCCCGCTTTTGCGGATACCCCGATGCCTCCTTCCCAGGAGAGCAGCCAGTGTGCCCTCGTTGAGCCCCTCGGGTATACGGACGACGTCGTCGATACCTACTGGAGCTACAGCTGTCCTCGCGGCGTAAGCGGGCACAGCATCTCGATGTTCAACATCTCTTACAAGACGATCTCCTACCGAAATGGCTATCGCCGATCCGCGCATCATAGGGAATCCCGCCTCGCTGCAATGTGCTCCTGTGGTGTTCTTGGCACAACTGATAAATGGCAATTTGTCTATAGCACCTACTAGATGCAAGGAAGGGCCGAGCATTTTGTTCGGCCCCTCTGTTCCGACTGGATGAGGTTAAGGTTGGCGATGAATATGCTCAAAATCTCGAAGGCGATCTTTAGGTCGCTTCTCTCCTCCAGGTCGCTCTGTGTTGTCGTTGTTGCGTTGATGGTTCTTTGTGCTCTGCCCGTCTTCAGGAGCGCGGCTGGCATCGACGGACGGGTCGAATACCTCGAGTCGGGAATAACCCGTGTTGAGCAGGAATTGTCAGCATCCTATGCGGATGCGCTTGTGAATGCGGGGGAGGACGGTGTCTATACCTCTTCATCAAGCATGCCCGCGCTTCTGTACCCTCTTGCCGCGGGACGTCTTATCTTGGCACCGCTCTCTCCCCTACTTCCGTTTCTGCAGATATCGGATGGAGAGTACACCTATTATGACGGATCGAAGGAGTACTTGCTATGGGTCGCAACGGCCGTTGCCGTCTCGTTCCTTGCCGCGCGTCTTAACAAACGTGAAAAGCTCATCATCCAGGCACCGATGGGCGAGCTGGGTAGACTTGTTGCATCGAGCGTATGGGCGAGTGTTTTTGCAATGCTTGCCGTCCTCGCCATCAATCTTCCAGGGATAATCGCCGCGCTTGTGAAGAATGGCCCGGGCTCGCCGTTCTATCCGATAGGCTACATTCAATATGCGACTCCGGTTATCAAACCGGCTTGGCTGGTGTTCGCGCAGACGGCCATCTTGCAATTCTTGGTGGCAGCGTTCATCTCGCTTGTCGTTCACCTTGCCGTGAAGATTGCCAATAACCCTACGCTTGGAATCGTGTTCGTATGTGCCCTGATGGGGGTGACGATGGTTCCCGGGTATTACGGAAGATCCATCGCTTTACGTGAGTTCGCCCTGTTGAATCCCCTTACGTATGCGAACACTGAGTTGACCGTCGGCGCCTATAGCCCGTACCCGACAACGCAGATAGTGAATCTGCCTGGACTTTGCTTCGAGCGTGGCGCGATTGCCCTCGTATGCGCAATCGGGATCGAGGTGCTGGCAATTAGCCTGCTTTGCGTTGCTGGAAAGAGCGGCTGCGCGTGCCCGATATCCCCGATTTGTCTTGAGAGAGGTTCCTTCACTGCATCGAGAACGGCAACTCGTTCGAGCGCTTGTGCCTCCGCCGTTGCATACGTAAGAACGATGGGGAAACTGCTCCTGCGTTCTCCTACCCTCGCCGTATGCGCGATTGCAATGTCGACGACGATGCTGGCCCCGGCTCTGGTCGAGATGTTTCCTGACGCTGATAACGTTTCCGCTGTTCGGTATAGGGATGGGGAGCTCCGTTCAATAGATCGGTATCTAGAGCAGAACGCTGCGAATATGGACGTCGAGGGCAAAGCGGCCCTGGAAGACATGCGGGATGCTCTTTCGGGTTTCGTGTACGCGCCTATGCCTGCGGAGGGGTTTCGAAGCCTTGCGACGTACGAGCGCGTTCGAGGTGAGCTGGGCGCGGCAGATGCGACTCTCCTGCAATCGATCGGAATCGAGCCGGAGACTCCTTCTCGTGCGGAGGCGCGCGCCCTTCTGCTTGAGTCGATCGCGAGCTTGCCGGACCCCAAGGTTTACGAGTTAAGTACGAAGATGCCCCCATTAATCCTCCTTTCGTATCTCCAGGCAGCGCTTCCCTCCTTATTTTTGCTGTTGCCCGTGGTTGTCACATCGCTCGCGTGCACCCACCTGCAGTGTCGTTCCCTTCTGGTTCTCCAGATCCCCGCAACAGCGCATGTGCGTTTTCTGACGGCTGTTGCGCTGGCTCTCCTGCTTGGCTTGGTGCTGCTTTTGGTGTCGATGGTTCCCGCTGTCGTTGTGTCCGTGATTAAGAACGGTGCGGGTGGATCGGAGTATCCCGTCGCTCTCATTCGGGCGGGAGCTTCGACAACGTCCATGGTGGGGGAGGCGGTGTTGTGCAGTATTCCGTTGCTGGTCATGGCATACGGCGTGATTTCCGTCGTCGCTGCGTTGACAGCAGCGATTAGCCGCAACCCCGTTGTCACCGGAATGGTTTGCGCGGTTCTCTTGGTGTTGGGTTCGTTGAGCGCTCATGTTGAAAGCGTGGGCATGGGCGTCGCGCTGCTGGCTCCATTCGCCTCGTTTGATCCCGCTTCCCAGGTGGGGACGATTGGGTTCCTTGGGCGAGGGACGAACGCGATGCCTTTTGGAGAGGTCGTCGGCGCATCGGGCGCTCTGCTGGTGGTCTTGGGCGCCGTATCTCCGTTGATGGTGCGCCTGAGTGTTCCAAAGATCGAAAGGGGATGATCTCGATGATTGACCTTCAAACGCTGACGATCTCTTATGGAAAGAAGGTGCTCGTAGATTCGGTGAACGCTGAGTTTGCCCCGGGTACGGTCTACGGTCTCGTCGCTCCGAACGGGCATGGAAAGACGACGTTGCTGCGTGCGATGGCAGGTTTGCCGGGTCCTCGCGTGGACGGGAGCATCGTTCTGGATGAGGTGCAGGGTACGGGTGCGAGAGAGGTCCGTTCTATGATCTTCTATGCACCTGGTGAGGGGACGCTGCTGTATCCCGGATTGCGTGCGGAAGATCACCTCAAGATGGTTTGCGATATGTGGCCGCATGCTCGCGATATCGAAGAGATAGTGGAACAAACGCAGATAGGCGAGTTCGCGAAGATGAGGATCCGCACTCTGAGCCAGGGCATGAAGCAGCAGCTTACCCTGGCGATTGCGTATGCGACGGGCGCGCGGTACCTTCTATTAGATGAGCCCATGAACGCGCTCGACCCCAGCAGGGTGGACTTGCATTCCGAGATTCTCAGGAAGCTGGCCGATTCTGGTGCGTGCATCATCATGTCATCCCACATCTTGGATTCGGTCGATAGGCTGTGCGATGAGATTCTGTTTTTGAAGGATGGGAGGCTCATTAGAAGCATTCCGCAAGATGATGCTGCGCCGAAGTCTCCTGGATCCCATTTCGCAAAGCCTGCCGGAAGCGCCGAGGGTGCGCTAAGCACGTATCGGCGACTCTACGAAAAGGGCGGGTAGAAATGCAAGTTAAAAATCTATGTGGCCAATGTGATACCGTTAAACCCGCATATCGATACCGCTCAGCCATTCGCCTCGCCCCCGTCGCACGTATCTTCATCCGGTCTGTTACTTTTAATCTAACGATTCTTTGAGGAACGTAGGTGCTTCCAAATGTACTGTCGACTTCTTCTCAAACTGATCCTAAGAGACAAGGCCGCATGGATTTGTACGCTCGTTCTCGCTGCAGCCTTTTCCGTCCCCATTGCGTTCAATTCACCCATCTACGGGCCCTTCTTTATGAAGCAGGGCATGCAGAGCTTTGTCGACGCATTCAATACGCGCGCACCCCAGGCCAACGGCACAGACCTATCGCCAGAGCAGCAAGCTGACGCGGAGCTTGCAAGATACGCGAACGCCGCCCTTGCCGCTCAAACCGACGCCGCCTTTCTCGATTCTGCCGAGAGCTACTACGCGCTCATGGGCGAAGGCTTCCAATCCGGGTCCATCGTGGGAGACCAAGAGACCAATGACGCAGCGCTCGCATATTGCCGTGCCCTGAGCAGCTCCGGCATCACGGATATCCCGGCCTCCGCAAACGACCTGCCATTCCTTTCCTTCCTGCCTTACGCCATTGCCACGGCGCCGTCTTTCCTTCCCTTCATCCCCTTCCTTCTCTCGTCGATACTCGTGCTCGGCGCCACAAGGCCCGGGACCCTGGCGGCAAAGGCGCCCGTGCCCAAATTCCGGCGCCTTATCCAGATCGTGTTTTCGATAATCGTCGCGGGGACCGCGATGCTCCTCGCCGGCCTCGCACCCGGGGGCATTTACGCCTTGGCCCTAAACGGCTTCGGGCAAATTGGGTACCCGATCGCCTTCTTCCATGACGGCGCGCTTACCACCACGACCGCGGGAAACGTCTTCACAGCCCTGCTTCTCGCGCTGCTTGCGGGCGGAACCTTGATATCCGTTTGCTCCGCCGTCCTATCGACCGCAACGAGGCGCGTCCTCGCGGGCCCCCTTACCTCCGCGCTGCTTGTCGCGGCCCCGGTATTCCCGTTACTGTCCGATTCGGCACTGGAGCATAACGCCGCGCTCAATCTCCTGCCACTGGCCGTATTCTCGCCTATCGAGGCAACGGGTTACGTAGGATGCTTCCCAACAGAATTCATTGACTCCGGTTCAGGCAGCGCATCGATGCTTGCCGTGGCCCTGGCATACGTCGCGGTCTTTTTTGCGGTCGGCGCCGTTGCGACACGTTCGCCCAAACAGCCTGGACCCGCGAAAAAGCACCATGGGCTCGAGCTTCTGGACGCGAGCGTGGGATACGGAAGCACGACGATACTTTCAATCGGATCGCTTTTCCTGAGCCCGGGAACGGCGGCGGGCCTCATTGCTCCCAACGGCTCGGGGAAAACCACCCTTCTAGAAGCGCTGTCGGGCCAATTTCCCACCCGCATCCGCTCGGGAAGCCTGGCGGCAGACGGAATCTGCCAACGTCGATCAGCCGAATTTGCAGAACTCGTCTACCTGAGCTCTTCGGGCGGCGCGGATCTCTACCCCACGCTATCGGCCATCGAGCACCTTGCTTTCGTTAGGGAGGCGTGGAAATCGGCCGCCGACATCGACTCGCTCTGCGACTCCCTCGGAATCTCCCCATATCTCGACAAGCCGACCCGTAAACTCTCGACAGGAATGAAGCAGCAGGTAAAGCTTGCCATGGCGATATCGACCGATTGCCCGTACCTTATCCTCGATGAACCGCTGAACGGCCTCGATCCGGGAAAGCGGAAAACCTCCTGCGACGCGATGCGCAGCGAGGTGGCGCGGGGACGAAGCGTGCTCATTTCAAGCCATCTGCTCGACGACCTGGCAGACCTCACCAACTCGTTCTACTTCATCGAGGCCGGCACGCTCGTGGAAAAGATCAAGTCGTCCTCGCAGACGCTCAAGCAGGAATACCTCGATACATACGAGCGAGGTGAATGACATGAAACTATTTGAACAGCTGAAGTCCAATGCGTCGCGCATGGCTGTCTACGCCATCCTCGTGGCAACGGCTTTATGCGGAATCGCGGTACCCGTCTATGCGCTCAACGGGGAGAAAGGCGATGTCGAACCCGCGTACATGGCTTCGACGGTTAAAGACCGGTACAAAGCCTTCTCTGGAGACACGTTTTACGTAGCAGAGTACGACACGACCTACCGTCAGCTTCGCTACAACAAGGGCTACGACTATCTAGGCGCAGAGGCAATCAGCTATACGTCGGGTTGGTACCGCTCCAACTATGGACACATAACCCAGTTCAAGTGTAACTACCGTGTGTACAACTAAAGCAACCGGCCGGGACGAGGGGTGACGCAAAAGCGTCGCCCCTCGTTTTTAACCATGTCAACTGAACCTAGTTCAGTTTGGTTGATTTCCGATCTCAGCCGAACACATTGAGCGGAAAGGCCGTTCCCGCAGTCAGTCGAACGTCCCCGGGGCCCTTCTCAGGCCCCGGGGACGGCATTTTCCCAGTTGAAGGAACGGTGGAGATGTGTTTCGATGGGTCAGATTCGTGTCGTTCCGAAAAGACCGTGAACCTTTTGTGGGACACGCGGCGCCGTGGTATCATAGCCGAGTTTGTTGTCTTGGTCGGAAACCAAGACGCCTTATGCGCTGATCGGTAACCAGCGCCTGACCAATAAGGAGTCCTACCATGAAGCAGGGTATCCATCCCCAGTATGTCGAGTGCACGGTGACGTGCTCCTGCGGCAACACCTTCAAGACGCACGCTACCGTGTCCGAGATGAAGGTCGAGCTTTGCAACGAGTGCCACCCGTTCTACACCGGCCAGCAGAAGTTCGTCGACACCGGTGGACGCGTCCAGCGCTTCGCCGACAAGTTCGGTGGCGCCGCTGCCGCCCAGCTCAAGAAGGCTGAGGAGGCCAAGGCCGCCAAGGCCGCCAAGGCTGCTGAGGCCGAGGCCGCTCGCAAGGCCGCCGCTGAGGCTAAGGCCGCCGAGAAGGCTAAGCGTGCCGCTAAGTTCGCCGAGGAGGCTGCCAAGCAGGCCGCAGAGGCTCCCGCAGAGGCTCCCGTCGAGGAGGCCGCTGCCGAGGCCGAGACCACCGAGGCTGCTGAGTAAATAGCTCGCCGCGGAATCGCTCGCATTCATGGCATGAGGGCCGTGCATCCATTTGGGTGCGCGGCCCTTTTCTTTTTATTGGTGCAAGCTAACCTGTCCCTGTGGCACCAAATGGCAGAGAGACGGCGTTTGCTCAGATAAAACTTGCCAAAATAAACCTGTCCCATTGTGGCAGGTTGGTCATAGTTATTACGTGGCGGTCGAGGTCGACCGTATAGGCCGCGCCTTGTTTGGCTAAAGTACAATCATCTGTGTTTAACTCGCCCGCAGCTGCACGGCGTGGGCGATGGCCAAAAAGGAAAACCACATGGGATTCATGTCAAAGCTGCTGTCCTTTGGATCCGATAAGGACCTTAAGCGCTACTACAAGATCGTCGACCAGATCAACGGTCTTGAGCCCCAGTTTGAGAAGATGACCGAGGAGGAACTCCGCGGCCAGACCGATAAGTTCCGCGAGCGTTACGCCAACGGTGAGTCGCTCGACGACATGCTCCCCGAGGCCTTTGCCACCGTGCGTGAGGCTTCCAAGCGCACCATGGGTATGCGCCACTTTGACGTGCAGCTCATTGGCGCCATGGCGCTGCACGAGGGTCACATCGCCGAGATGAAGACCGGCGAAGGTAAGACCCTCGTCTCCACGTTGGCCGGCTATCTCAACGCCATTGCCGGCAAGGGCGTGCACGTCGTTACCGTCAATGATTACCTTGCCAAGCGCGACTCCGAGTGGATGGGCCGCATCTATAAGTACCTGGGCATGACCGTCGGTCTGCTCCAGAACAACATGCCGCTTGAGCTCAAGCGCCCGGCCTACCAGGCCGACGTCACCTACGGCACCAACTCCGAGTTCGGCTTTGATTACCTGCGCGACAACATGGTTACCCGTCCCGAGCAGCGCGTGCAGCGCGGCCACAACTACGCCATCGTCGACGAGGTTGACTCCATCCTGATCGATGAGGCTCGCACCCCGCTGATCATCTCGGGCGCTGGTACCAAGTCCGCCAGTACCTACAAGGACTTCGCGCGTGCCGTGCGTGGCCTTGAGCGCGGCGAGGACGTGTCGCACGACATGCTTACCGCCACCGAGGACGTTGAACCCACGGGCGACTACGTCATGGACGAGGCCAAGCACACCATCGCCGCCACCGAGCGCGGTCTTAAGAAGATCGAGCGCCGCCTGGGTATCGATGACATCTATGCCGATCTCTCCGGCCAGCTGGTCAACCACCTGCAGCAGGCGCTGAAGGCCCAGTACATGTTCCACCGCGACAAGCAGTATGTGGTCACCAACGACGAGGTCAAGATCGTCGACGAGTTCACCGGCCGCATTATGGAAGGCCGCCGTTACTCCGAGGGCCTGCACCAGGCCATCGAGGCCAAAGAGGGCGTGCTCGTACGCGAGGAGAACCAGACGCTGGCCACTATCACCTTGCAGAACTACTTCCGTCTGTATGACAAGCTCTCCGGCATGACCGGCACGGCACTCACCGAGGATGCCGAGTTCCGCGAGATCTACAAGCTGCCCGTCGAGGTCATCCCCTCCAACAAACCCGTTCAGCGTGTTGACCACGAGGACCTGGTGTACCGTACCATTCAGGCCAAGTACAACGCCGTCGCCGACGATGTCGAGCAGCGTCACGCCAAGGGCCAGCCGGTCCTGGTGGGCACCGTCTCCATCGAGAGCTCCGAGAAGCTGTCTGCCGCCCTTACCAAGCGCGGTATCGCGCACGAGGTCCTCAACGCTAAACATCACGAGCGCGAGGCTCATATCGTTGCCCAGGCCGGACGCTACGGCGCCGTGACCATCGCCACCAACATGGCCGGTCGTGGTACCGACATCCTGCTGGGCGGCAACCCCGACGAGCTGGTGCGCGAGCGCCTTGAGTACGAGGGCCTGACCATGGAGGACGTGACGCCCGAGCAGCTCGAGCAGTTTAACGCCGAGGCCAAGGAGACCTGCAAGGCCGAGCGCGAGCGCGTGCTTGCCGCCGGCGGCCTGACCGTTATCGGCACCGAGCGCCACGAGTCCCGTCGTATCGACAACCAGCTGCGCGGCCGCTCCGGCCGTCAGGGCGATCCGGGCGAGACCCAGTTCTACCTGTCGCTCGAGGACGACCTCATGCGCCTGTTCGGCGGCGACAAGATGGACCGCGTCTCCAAGATGATGGTCACGGCCGACATGGGCGACGACATGCCCATCCAGCACAAGATCATCTCCAAGGCCGTCGAGAGTGCCCAGCACAAGGTCGAGAGCATCAACTTCTCCATGCGCAAGAGCGTCCTTGAGTACGACGACGTCATGAACAAGCAGCGCCAGGTCATCTACGCCGAGCGAAATAAGATTCTGGACGGCAAGGACCTGACCGATCACATCACCGAGGTCATGCACGATACCGTGTACCGCTGTGTTCAGGAGTTCTGCACCAAGGACAGCCACGAGGGCGAGCGCGACCTGGAAGGCCTGCGCAAGTGGGTTGTGGAGCTCACCGGCCACATCGATACGCCGAAGTTCCCCGACGAGGATTATGAGGCCCTGGCTGCCGATGTCCTGGCTTACGTAGAGAAGTGCTACAACATGAAGGCCGAGCGCTTGGGCGAGGACCTGATGCGCGAGCTCAACACCCAGGTCATGCTGCGCGTCATCGATACCCGCTGGATGAACTACCTGCAGGAGATGGACTATCTCAAGACCGGCATCGGGCTGCGCGGCTTTGGCCAGCGCGACCCGCTGGTTGAGTACAAGACCGAGGCCTACGGCGCGTTCCAGATACTCGTCGATACCATGTATGAGGATTACCTGCGCACGGTTCTGCGCATCGAGATCAAGGCTGCCCCGCGTGCCGTGGAGCACAAGGAAGAGCCCGCGCTCGAGGGCGCGCGCTTCTCCGGTCCTGCCGAGGTCGATGGTGATAACGGCGACTCGGTGCTGCGCAAGCAGGCGCAGGTGCAGGCCCGCACGGCTGTCCAAGGCGGACCGGCTGCCGTCAACAACGGTGGCAAGGTGACCACCTATCGCAAGTCCGAGAGCGACGATCCGTACGTCAACGTGGGCCGCAACGACCCGTGCCCCTGCGGTAGCGGCAAGAAGTTTAAGTACTGCCACGGCAGGAATCGTTAATGGCTGAGGCTTTAGAGGTAACGCCCGCCGAGCTGGACGCGTTCGCGGACCGGCTCGGCGAGGTCGAGTCGTATCTCCATTTGGACGAAAAGCGCACGCGTGTGACCGAGCTCGAGGCCAAAAGCGTGGCCCCCGGCTTTTGGGATGACGCCGACGCCGCTCGCGCTACCATGGAGGAGATCGCTCGCGCCAAGGAAGATATCGCTGCCGTGGATACCGCGCGCGGCGAGCTATCTGACGCCCGCGCGGCGCTTGAGCTTGCCGAGGAGATGGGCGACGACCCCGATGCCGCCGCGTTGCGCGAGGAGGCTGCCGCTACGGCAGAACGCCTGGCCCGCGCTATCGACGAGCTCGAGCTTTCGAGCTGGTTTACCGGTGAGTTCGATCACGGCGACGCGATTGTGACCATCAAGCCCGGGCAGGGCGGCCTGGAGGCACAGGACTGGACCTTCATGCTCTTTAAGATGTACATGAAGTACTGCCAGCGTCGCGGCTGGAAGGTCACCATCAACGACTGTCCCGCAGCCGAGGTCATCGGCATCGACCGCGCGACCTTTACCGTCGAGGGCAAGGACGCATTTGGCATGCTGCGCGCCGAGGCCGGCGTCCACCGCTTGGTTCGCATTAGCCCCACCGACGACAAGAAGCGCCGCCAGACCACGTTTGCCGGCGTCGAGGTCATCCCCGTGCTACCCGATGATATCGACATCGAAATCAGTCCCGATGACATCCGCGTGGACGTGTACCACGCGAGCGGCCCGGGCGGCCAGGGCGTTAACACCACCGACTCCGCCGTGCGCGTGACGCATTTCCCCAGCGGCATTGTGGTCACCTGCCAAAACGAGCGCAGCCAGATCCAGAACAAGGCCGCGTGCATGCAGATCCTCAAGGCTCGCCTGTACGAGATTGAGCTCGAAAAGCGTGCCGAGGCCCTGGATGAGATTCGCGGACCCAAGACCACGATTGGTTTTGGCAACCAGATCCGCAGCTACGTGCTCTACCCATACCAGATGGTCAAGGATCTGCGCACGGGCGTGGAGACCAGCAATGTCGAGGCCGTTCTTGACGATGGCGATCTGGATCCGTTTGTGATTGGCTATCACCGTTGGGCTACCGGCAACGCCGATGCGGAGGTTCCATCTGCCTAAACCGCTCGGTTTAGGCGAGGATGAATTAAAACCCTCCCAGCAGGGTGGTTTTGTATCCAGAGCAAACCCTGCGCAGGGGTGGTTTTTGTCCGGCGAATCGGTAGAATCGAATACAAGAAGAAGTTCAAAGCGCATCCGATGGGGTGCGCTTTTTTGAGGGAGGCAGCATGGCATATCGTCTGGACATCAAGCGCATTCTTTCGATGAACTTCTTTCACGATCTGCCCCAGATCATGTTGGGGTGTGCCTTGGCCGCCATCGCGACCGACCTGTTTTTGATTCCCAATGGTCTTGCCGCCGGTGGCGTTACGGGCCTTGCGACTATTATCCAGGCAGTCGGTGCGGCGCGAGGCGTGTCGCTTCCCGTTGGTATCCAGACCATTGTGATGAACGCCTTGCTGTTACTGGTCGTCATGCGCGAGGGCGGCATGTTCTACGTGGTGCAGACGGCGACGGGCTTTGTGCTGCTGGGCTTCTTTACCGACCTGTTCGCCCCGTTTGTAGCACCTCTGGCGCATGCGGACCTGATGCTTCCCGCTATGTGGGGCGGCATTATTACGGGCATCGGTTACGGTATGGTGCTGCGTGCCGGCGCCAACACCGGCGGCTCGGACACGATTGGCCAGATCATCTCGCGTAACACCTCGCTGCCGGTGGGCTCGACCGTTATGGCAATCGATGTTGCCGTATGCGCGGCATCGGCTCCGGTCTTCTCGCTCGAAAATGCCCTGTACGCAGGACTTTCGATGGTGATTAGCGGCTATGTGATCGATGCGGTGGTCGATGGCGGCAACAAGCGTCGTATGGTACTCATCATCTCGGACAACTTCCCCGATATCGCGGCCGACATCATGTATGGTCTGGGCCGCGGCTGCACCAAATTAAAGGCGACCGGCATGTATTCGGGCGCCGAGAAGCCGGTGATCATGGTCATCGTGAGCCGTCGCGAGCTCAATACGCTCAAGACCATTGTGCGCGAGCGCGATCCTCATGCCATCGTGACGGTTGCCGACGTTACGGAAACCTTCGGTGAGGGCTTTAAGGACATTAACGCGTAGGGTCGACCGCGTTCCATCCAAAAGACGTTCACATTGATAAACCGTTTCATCAGCGGTTCTGCCTGCTCAATTGCTCAAATAATGATAAAAAGTCTGGTAAAGCCAACAGTTTCCAGCATAATGAAGGACGTACGTGCATCGCGGCTGGGTTGAGACGACCTTCTGTGCCGTGCGCATTTTGTCTAATGAGGATGAAAGGAAGGCACAATGAGCGACGAAGAGCTCAAAAAGGTTGCCAACGAGGTAAGGAAGGGCATCGTCACCGGCGTGCACGCTGCCAAGTCCGGCCATCCGGGCGGTTCGCTCGGCGCTGCCGACATCATGACCTATCTGTACTTTGAGGAAATGAACGTCGACCCGGCCGACCCCCGCAAGGCCGACCGCGATCGCTTCGTGCTTTCCAAGGGTCATTGCGCGCCTGGTCTGTACGCTGTGCTCGCCGAGCGCGGATTCTTCCCCAAGGAGGATCTCGAGACGCTGCGCCACATCGGCAGCCACCTGCAGGGTCACCCCAACATGAACGACACCCCGGGCGTCGATATGTCCACCGGTTCGCTCGGCCAGGGCATCTCCGCCGCCGTGGGCATGGCCGTTGCCGCCAAGCACTGGGGCGACGACTATCGCACCTACGCCCTGCTGGGCGACGGCGAGAGCGAGGAGGGCCAGGTTTGGGAGGCCGCCATGTTTGCCGGCAACCAGCAGCTTGACAACCTCTGCGTGATCGTCGACCACAACGGCCTGCAGATCGACGGCCCCGTCGAGGAGGTCAACGACCCCATGCCGCTCGCCGACAAGTTCCGCGCCTTCAAGTTCCACGTGGTGGAGCTCGCCGACGGCAACGATTTCGATCAGATCCGCGCCGCCTTTGCCGAGGCCCGCGCCACCAAGGGTCAGCCGACCGCCATCATCGCCGAGACCACCAAGGGCAAGGGCGTTTCCTTTATGGAGAACCAGGTGGGTTGGCACGGCAAGGCCCCCAACGATGAACAGTTTGAGCAGGCCATGGCAGAGCTCACGGCCGCCGGAGAGGAGCTCTAGGATGGCAGACGTCAAGAAAATCGCCACGCGCGTAAGCTACGGCGAGGCCCTCGTCGAGCTCGCCAACGAGCACGACGACTTCGTGGTCCTCGACGCCGACCTGGCTGCCGCCACGCAGACCGGTAAGTTTAAGGCCGCCTGCCCTGATCGTTTCTTCGATGTGGGTATCGCCGAGAGCAACCTGATGGGCGTCGCCGCCGGCATTGCGACCACCGGCCGTGTCGCCTTTGCGAGCACCTTCGCCATGTTCGCCGCCGGCCGCGCCTTTGAGCAGGTCCGCAACTCCATCGGCTACCCGCACCTTAACGTCAAGATCGGCGCCACGCACGCCGGCATCTCGGTGGGCGAGGACGGCGCCACGCACCAGTGCTGCGAGGACATCGCGCTCATGCGCGTCATCCCCGGCATGACCGTTATCGTCCCGGCCGACGACGTGGAGGCCCGAGCCGTGACGCGCGCCGCCTACGAGTGCGACGGCCCCGTGTACATGCGCTTCGCCCGTCTGGCCTCGCCGGTCATCAACGACCCCGAGACCTATAAGTTCGAGCTGGGCCGCGGTATCGTCATGCGCGAGGGCGCTGACGTGACCATCGTCGCCTGCGGTCTGATGGTCGGCGAGGCCCTCGAGGCCGCCGAGCAGCTCGCTGCCGAGGGCATCGACGCCGAGGTCATCAACATGCACACCATCAAGCCCATCGATGCTGACCTGATCGTCAAGAGCGCCACCAAGACCGGCCACGTCGTGACCGTCGAGGAGCACTCTGTGATCGGTGGCCTGGGCAGCGCCGTCGCTGATGTCCTGTGCGAGCAGTGCCCGACGCCACTCAAGAAGATCGGCGTCAACGACACCTTCGGCGAGTCCGGCCCGGGCGCCGAGCTCCTGCACAAGTATGGCCTGGACGCCGCCAACATCGTGGCAACCACCAAGGAGTTCTTGGCATAAGGCAAGACGGATCTCAAGGACTGCTTCGCCAGAACTATAAAGCTGCTTCGGCCAGTACTATGGAAACCCGGCAGGGGCGCTCTCTTGGAGAGCGCCCCTGTTTCAGTTGCGGTGAAATAAGGACTGATTAGGGCTTTTAACTGCTAAAACAGTCCCTATTTCACCGCAACTTCTAAAGAGGCCGTATCAAGCAGGATTTCTATTGGGATAAGGGCCCATCCCAACAAAGTGCAATTCAGACCCTCCCAAGCATGCATTTGCTGCACCTAATAGAAACGCGGCGACCCCTTAGTTACCGCAGGCCGGGCACAGGGTTACTCTCCAAATCTTTCCGCAGGACGGAGGAGCCCCTGCCGCGCGAAGCGCGCAGCGGGGACTCCGACATGTCCGAGGACGATTTGGAGAGTAACCCTGTGCCCGGCCGACGGGATCCCTAAGCACGCCATGCTTCTTATGTGCAGCAAAGCTAATGCTGCTAAAATACAAAGCGCTCATGTAGTTTAAACGCACGACGATAAGGAGCACCAGTGGGTAACCACTTCCGTACCTCCGGTGCGGGCGATGATGCCCCCAAGACGCAGACAGGCGTCCAGGGCAGTCGTTTCGCCACTCCGGATTCAGAGGGCCAGCCTGTTGCTCAGGCCCCCGCTCAGCCGGCAGATCAGGCACAGCCGGCATCCGATCCCTTTGCCTACAATCCCACCAGCGATGTTGCGCTTTCCGGCACGGCGGGTTTTGAGCCCGTTCAGGCTGTGAGCGCTCGCGTGGAGCAGCCTCAGGCTGGCGCCGCCGCGCCGCAGCCTAGCATGGCAGGCATTCCCGACCCCATGGCTCCTGCGACACCGGCTCCTCAGCCTGCGCAGTCTGGCCTCTTTGCCGCTATTCCCGATCCCACGCAGCCTGCTGCCCCGGTGGTCGAGAGCGATCAGGCAGCCGAGGTCGCAAGCCTCGATAACGCGCTCAACAACCCCGATTTTACGTCGGTGTTTGCGCCCATCGATCCGCAGGCCAGCCGCAAGAAGATGGCCAAGCAGGCCGGTGTCGAGCCCGTCATCCTTATGGAGCATGTCACCAAGATCTATCCGGCACAGCCCAACAAGCCTGCACTCGACGACATCAACATTGAGATCTATCCGGGCGAGTTCGTCTTCCTGGTCGGTCACTCCGGCTCGGGTAAGACCACGCTGCTGTCGACGCTCAACCGCGACGTCAAGCCGACGAGCGGTCGCATCCTGGTTGCCGGTCAGGACCTCATGAAGATCAAGAACCGCAAGGTTCCGTTCCTGCGCCGCCAGATTGGCGCCGTGTTCCAGGACTTTAAGCTCCTGCCGCAAAAAACCGCCTACGAAAACGTGGCGTTTGCCCTGCAGTGCATCGGCAAGCCCAAGGGCGTCATTCGCAGCCAGGTGCCCGAGGTGCTGCGTCTGGTCGGTCTGGCCGATCAGATGGACTCGCTACCCGACCAGCTTTCCGGTGGCGAGCAGCAGCGCGTTGCCGTCGCCCGCGCTATGGTCAACCGTCCGCCGCTGCTGATCTGCGACGAGCCGACGGGCAACCTCGACCCGGCGATCTCGCTGGGCATCATGAAGCTGCTCGAGCGTATTAACCGCACCGGCACCACCGTGATCGTCGCCACGCACGACCGCGAGATGGTCGATAGCATGCACCGTCGCGTGATCGCCCTCGAGGGCGGCCACGTTATCCGCGACCAGGAGAGGGGAGGTTACGGCAACTATGGCACCAACTAACGTGGGCTACTCCTTCAAAGAGGCAATCAGCCACTTCTTCCGTAACTGGACTACCTCGCTCGGCGCCGTCATCACGATCTTCCTTTCGCTGTTTATCATCGGCCTGTTCATCATGGGCTCCGCGATGCTGAACTCCGTGATCGGCACCGTCGAGGATCAGGTTGTCATCAACGCGTTCATTAGCGATGACGCCGATCAGGCCGATGTTCAGGCTTTTGAGGCCGAGCTTAAGACGTGGAATAACGTCAAGTCCGTGACCTATAAGGACAAGGACGACGCGCTGGCCGAGTATACGAGCAAGATGTCGGGCAACGCCGACGCCACCATGAGCGCGCTCGACGGCCAAAACCCGCTGCCGGCTTCGTTTGCAATTGAGATGGACGATCCGTCCAAGGTCGAGAGCACGGCCCAGAAGCTCAAGAAGAACGCCGACTTCCAGAAGATCGCGGATGACGGCGACGTCAACGCGAGCGTGCTGTACGGCCAGGAGGAAGTGAGCCGCCTGTTCCAGGTGACCAACTACATCCGCATCGCCGCCGTGGTGCTCGTTGGCCTTCTGACCTTTATCGCATTCATCTTCATCAACAACACGATTCGCCTGTCCATCACGGCGCGTCGTCGTGAGATTGCGATTATGCGTCTGGTCGGCGCCAGCAACGGCTTCATTCGCGGCCCGTTTATCACCGAGGGCGTACTGCAGGCCATTTTGGGCTCGCTGCTTTCCATCGGCGTTCTGGAGCTGCTGCGCAATCTGATGATTCCGCGTTTGCAGGAGAGCATCGGCTGGATGTCGTTTGCCCTGCCGATGCAGTACTACCTGGTGACCTATGCTGCGCTGATTCTGGTCGGTGTGATTATCGGTCTCTTTGGTTCTGCCATAGCCATGCGCCGCTACCTGCGCGTGTAGGCATGCCTGGAATTCATCCCTTCCAACGGGTCGTCTCTTATGGGGCGGCCCGTTTTTTGATCCCAAGGGAACGGCAGGAAAGCGAATCATTTGGGTAGACTCTTTGGAGTTCGTCATCGATAGCAAGGAGGCGCCATGGGGCGCAATAACAAGCATAAGCGCGGTGCCCGCAATAAGCGTGGGCCGGTGCGCAGCGAACGCCGTCCGAGCCTGACCGGGCGCGTGCAGCTCCATGAGCATGGCGCCTATGTCATAACCGAGAGCGGCGACTACAAGGTTATGGGCCGCGGTAAGCGCGAGATCATGGATGGCGATACCGTTGCCGTGAGCATTAAGAACAGCCCGCACGGTGAGCGGCGCGCCGTGATCGAAGGCGTGGTTGAGCGCGCAGCCATAAGCGTGGTGGGTACGTACCAGACCGCTGGTCCGCTCGGTGTGATCGAGCCGCTCGATTCGCGCCTGAAGGCCGACTTCTTCATTCTGCCCGAGGATACCTCGGCGGATCGTCTGGGCGTCCACCCGGGTGATGCCGTTGTCGCGCGCATTTTGACCTACCCGACGCGCCTGGAATCGGGCACCGTGACGATCGAACGCCGCATTGGCGGAGATGACGCGCCCGATTTGGGCGTTCAATACGTGATGGCGCGTTACGGCTATACCGATAGCTATCCCGAGGCCGCGCTGGACGAGGCCGAGGGGCTTTCGCTCGATGTGTCCGCGGCGCTTAAGGACCCGCTCCGCCGCGATCTGCGCGACCGCTTTGTCATCACGATCGACCCGGTCGACGCGCGCGACTTTGACGATGCCATTTCGCTTGAGCGCACGCCCGAGGGTGGCTACAAGCTGGGTGTGCATATCGCTGACGTTTCTCACTATGTGGCTTGGGACGGGCATATCGATCTTGAGGCTCGCCATCGTACGACATCGGTGTATCTGGCCGATCGCGTGCTTCCCATGCTGCCCGAACGCCTGTCCTGTGACCTGTGTTCGCTTCGCCCTGACGAGGACCGTCTTGCGTTTACCGTTGACATTGAACTCGATGCGCAGGGTCGCGTGCGGCATTACGATCCGTACCCCAGCGTGATTCGCTCGCGTGTGCGTATGGACTATGACGGCGCCGAGGCGCTGCTGGTGCGTGCCGGCGCGGTGGAGTATGGGGTGCTGGAGGGTGCGGCCGAGGATGTTGCGGCTGCTGAGGCCTCGCGCGAGGAGGCGCTTGAGCGCGGTCTTGCGTGCGAGAAGGCCGCCCGCGGCTGCAACGTCGACCTCGGCAATTTCCTTGTCGCCGCCAACGAACTCGCCGAACTTCGCCGTCGTATTCGTCGCGTCCGCGGCTCAGTCGATTTTGACACGGCCGAGATTCGCGCTCTATTGGATGAGGACGGAGTACCCGTGCAGATTGTGGCGCGCGAGCGTTCGTGTGCCACGTCGCTTATCGAGGAAGCCATGCTGCTCGCCAACGAGTGCGTTGCAGAGTGGCTGGCAGACCGTGATATCGAGGCCTGCTATCGCGTGCATGAGGATCCGAGCCCCGATAGCCTGCACGGTGCCGCCGTTGCGCTGGCGCAGCTGGGCATCATCGACGATCGCCGTGCTGCCGGTATTGCCCTGGGGAGTCCCGATGAGCTGCAGGCTGCAGTTGATGCTGCCGCCGGTACGGCCAACGCACCGCTCGTCAACACGCTGCTTCTGCGCAGCATGCAGCGCGCGCTGTACAAGCCGCGCAACGAGGGCCACTTTGCGCTCGCCGCGCCGTGCTACTGCCACTTTACGAGTCCCATCCGTCGCTACCCCGATCTGGTGGTGCACCGCGTGCTCAAACTGCAGTTGGCCTATGAGCAGCTCGGCGGCAAGGACGCCTTGGTCCGTACGCCGCGGCTGATCGGCAAGGGGCGCGAGTCGCTGCCGCGCATTCTGCCGCAGATTTGCCGTGCGTGCAGCGATGCGGAGCGTGCGGCCGATGCCGCCAGCCATGCGACGCAAAAGATCAAGATTGCCCAGTACTATGAGGATCGCCTGGGCGAGCGCTATGCCGGAACCGTCTCGTGGGTTAGCAGCATGGGCCTCTTTGTGCGCTTGGACCTGACGCAGGTCGAAGGCTTGGTTTCGATCAAGAGCCTGGGCAACGAGTGGTTCGAGTTCGACGAGGATGCGCTTACGCTGACGGGCGCCGACACGGGGACTCGCTATGAACTGGGCCAGCGCGTGATTATCGAGGTCTCGCGCGTCAATACCACGCGTGGGCACTTGGACTTTAAGCTTATCCATTAGCCAAATCTCGACTCATGGCGGGAGAGCGGAGGGCGGTCTTTCGGGGCCGCCCTCCGCATTTGGATCATGGCTACCTTGCCGTCTGCTCGGCCGCCCGCTTACCTGCTATTCGAGAGGTAAAACCTACCAAAATAAACCTGTCCCTTTTTGGCAGGTTTACAAGAAAGCGGGGATGAGATGGCGACGGTGTATGGTTATGCGCGGGTGAGTTCGCGCGATCAGAATCTTAATCGGCAGCTGGATGCGCTGGGCGCCTATGGCGTGGGCTCGGCGAATATTTATGCCGACCATGCGAGCGGCAAGGACTTCGATCGACCGCGCTATCGCGAGCTGCTGCACGTCCTGGGAGACGGGGACGTGCTGGTGGTGCTTTCTATCGACCGACTTGGTCGTAATTACTCCGAGATTCTTGAGGAATGGCGTCGCATTACCAAGGAGCTCGGGGTTGCCATTGTGGTGTTGGACATGCCATTGCTTGACACGCGCGCCAGGGCCAGCGGCGCGCCGGATGTGACTAATACCCTGATTGCCGATATTGTGCTGCAACTGCTGAGCTACGTGGCGCAGGTGGAGCGCGAGAATATCCATCGGCGCCAAGCGGAGGGGATTGCAGCGGCGCGGGCGCGAGGGGTCCGTTTCGGTCGACCTCGCAAGCCGTGCCCTCCTCAGTTTGAGCTGGTACGCGATAGCTATGAGGCAGGCGATATTACCCGCAGCCAGGCAGCAAAGTGCCTGGGCGTGTGCGTGGGGACGTTCGATCGCTGGATGCGCGAGGCGGGGTAGGGGTTTGCGCCGCTTTGGCGCTTCCTGTTGCGATTCAAATTTTGATACGGCGACGATGCCATTTGGGGCTACACTCGCTGATATTCAAAAAAGGAGGTAGGCCCTTGGCGCGCGTAAAACAAATAATCGGATGGACCGCGATCGTTCTGTTTACTGCAACGCTGGCGGGCATCTGGGCGCTGACGGAGCAAAATGCGGTGGAGACGTCGTTGCTGAGCGAGTCCACCGCGCGTGTGGTGGAGGGTCAAGCTACGGGCGTACAGGCTGTCGATGTCGCGGGTGAAGCTCAGACCGAGAACGGGATGACCGGGAGCACCGATTCGGCTGCTTCGAATGTCCGGTCTGGCCGACTTGCTTCCATTCGCATGTGGGTGGGCACGAACGTCCGTCGCGTTGCCCATACCGTAGAGTTTTTCTTCGTCGGATTGTTCGCCTCGGTGGTCGTGGTTTGCTTTTCCAGGCGTCCGTGGAGCGTATGCTCCCGTTGCGTGCCCGTGTTGCTCTTTTGCGCCGTCTGCTCCGTTGGCGATCAGGTACATAAGATCTTTGTTCCCGGCAGGCATTTCGACGTTATCGATTTAGGATTCGATGCTGCGGGCTATGTTACCGCGATGCTGTTGGTATTGCTGGCAGCGGTGTTGGTGCGCCATGCGACTCGGCCGATCGGCGCCCATGCGAGGCGTTAGCCGGTAACAAGCCCGTTTTTGATAATGCGATCTTGTTGAATTATTTTGTGTCGCGCGTATTTCCGAGCGGTCGGATTTGAGGGGCGAGCGGTAGAACGCTCGCCCTTTGTGCGCCACGATGCGGCACAATGTACCGTAAAAGCTGTTTATATCCGGTACGAATCGTTCGTTGGTCTTTAATTCTTCTCAACGGAGGTGTTTGAGATGGCAAACGGATTGCTTTTGCGGCTTCGCGAGCGTGAGCTCAGCGCGAGCCCGGCGGAACGCAATGTCATCGCATATGTAAGCGCTCATCCGCACGAGGTGGTCGGGCTGTCCGTCCGCGGTCTTGCCGATGCCACGTTCTCCTCGCCCTCGAGCATTTTGCGCTTTTGCAAGCGCTTGGGTTTTGCGGGCTACAAGGAGTTCCAGCGCGAACTGATTGCCGAGCTGGCGCTCTTGGGTGACAAGAAAGACGTTGCCCTCGAGGACATCTCCATGGATGACAGCGTCGAACGTATCGTGGGGAAGGTGATGAAAAGCAACGTGCGCGCGATCGAAGCGACGGCGCGAACGCTCGATTACACCGTCTTGGAGCGATGTGCGGCCTATCTTAAGCGGGCACGCGCGGTCAATCTGTTCGGTATCGGTGCCTCTCGTTTGGTCGCGCACGATCTGGCGCAAAAGCTCATGCGTGTCGACAAAGAGTGCCATCTGTACGACGACTGGCATGATCAGCTCTTGTGTGCCAAGAACATGCATGAGGGCGATATGGCAATCGCCTTTAGCTACTCGGGCTTGACGCAAGAGGTGCTGGACTGCGCCGCCGAGGCCCAACGTCACAACTGTCCCGTTGTGACCGTGACCAAAGTAGATGGATCATCCAAGCTTGCCACCATGGCCGATGCCGTGCTCGGCGTCGCTGCGAGTGAGCCCTTGGTCCGCAGCGGTGCCATGGCTTCGCGTATGGCCCAGCTTATGGTTGTCGATGCCCTGTACGCTGCTTACGTTGCCAGCGACTACGAACGGGCGACGCATGTCATTAAGCAAAACTACATCGAGAAACAGGAAAGATGAGGTGAATGAAATGCTCGATTTAACAAAATTCACGACCGAACAGCGTAATCAAAGGTCTATGGACCTCGATACGATGACATCGCTGCAAATCGTCACGACGATGAATGATGAGGATCTTCGTGCCGTCCAGTCGGTCACAAAAGTGCTGCCCCAGGTTGCCACAGCAATCGACTGGGCTGCTGAGGCACTCGAGCGCGGCGGGCGCGTCTTTTACATGGGCGCAGGCACCAGCGGTCGTCTGGGCGTACTCGACGCTTCGGAGTGTCCGCCCACGTTTGGCGTGTCACCCGATCTGATTGTCGGGCTCATTGCCGGAGGCGAGACGGCGTTTATCAAGGCTGTCGAAGGTGCCGAAGACAGCGAGGAACTTGGCGCGAGCGACCTGCGGGAGCGTGGACTCTCGGACAAGGATCTTGTCGTTGGCCTGGCGGCAAGCGGCCGTACTCCCTATGTGGTGGGCGGCCTTGTGTACGCCAAGGCAACTGGGTGCAAGACCATTGCAATTGCCTGCAACCAAGGGTCGAAGATCGGGGAGAGCGCAGATCTTGCCATTGAACCCGTGCCCGGTCCCGAGGTGCTGACCGGCTCAACGAGGCTCAAGGCGGGAACGGTTCAAAAGCTCATTCTCAACATGATTTCGACCGGTGCCATGGTCAAGATCGGCAAGGTATACCAAAACCTGATGGTCGATGTGCAGCAGACGAACGAGAAGTTGGTGGTGCGCGGCCAGAACATCGTGATGGAGGCGACCGGCTGCACGCGCGAGCGCGCTATTCAGGCGCTTGCAGATGCCGGCGGCCACGTAAAAACCGCTATTGTCTCGGTACTGCTGGACTGCGATGTCGAGCAGGCTGCGGTAGCTCTTGAGCGAGCGCGAGGCCATGTCCGTGCCGCGGTGAGTGGCCATGAGAAGAGCAATGCCGATGCCCAATAGGTGCGCGGCGTGAGCTGATATGACATCCAAACGAGATACCCAATACAAGGAGGAGTTATGACGAACAAAGAGCTGGCTCAAAAGCTGCTGGACCTTTTGGGCGGTAAAGACAACGTGCTCGCAAACGCGGCGTGCATGACGCGCCTGCGCGTGACCGTCAAAGACACGGGCAGCGTCGACACGGAGGGTATTAAGGCACTCGACGGCGTGATGGGCTTGGTCGAGGACGACACGATGCAGATCGTGCTGGGGCCGGGCAAGGTGAATAAGGTGCTCGAGGAGTTCTCCAAGCTCACCGGCCTTGCGAAAGGCGTTGCTGACGAGAGCGTGGTTGACGCTGCGGCCACAAACAAGGCCGCGCAGAAGGCAAAGTACGAGTCCAAGCCGGTTCAGGCCTTCCTCAAGAAGATTTCCAATGTCTTCGTCGCCCTGCTTCCCGGCATCATTGCGGCTGGCCTCATCAACGGTATCTGCAACGTCATTAACGTCTCGACGGCAGGCGCGCTTGCGGGCGAGTGGTGGTACCAGGGCATTCGTTCCATGGGCTGGGCCCTGTTTGCCTATCTGCCCATCTTGGTGGGCTATAACGCGGCACGTGAGTTTGGTGGCTCCGCTGCGCTGGGCGGCATCGCCGGCATGATGTGTATCGCCAACAGTGCCATGCCCCTGCTTGCGCCTGGCGCGGCCGATCCTGCCACTGCCATTCTGCTGCCGCTCACCAATGCGCAGTATAACCCCGCAGCGGGCGGCATGATCGCGGCTCTTATCGCTGGCGCATTTTTTGCCTGGATGGAGCGTCAGATTCGCAAGGTTATGCCCAACGCACTCGACACGTTCTTGTCCCCGCTGCTGGTGCTCATCATCGGCGCCTTTGCTCTGATGCTCGTCATCCAGCCGGTTGGCGCATGGCTGACGACTGCCATCTTTAGCGTTTTGACCTTTATCTTCGAGAAGCTGGGCGTCCTGGGCGGCTATATCCTGTCGGCAGGCTTCTTGCCGCTGGTTTCCGTCGGCCTGCATCAGGCGCTCACGCCGATCCACGCTATGCTCAACGATCCCGACGGCGCTACCAAGGGCATCAATTACCTGCTCCCCATCCTTATGATGGCTGGCGGCGGTCAGGTCGGTGCCGGTCTGGCGCTGTACTTTAAGACCAAGAACGCCAAGCTCAAGAAGTACGTCGCAGAGTCCATTCCCGTTGGAATCCTCGGTGTGGGCGAGCCTCTGATGTATGCCGTTACGCTGCCGCTCGTTCGTCCGTTTGTGACGGCCTGTCTGGGTGCCGGATTTGGCGGCGCGCTCGCGGCGCTGCTTCACATCGGCACGGTTTCTCAGGGCGTTTCCGGTCTGTTTGGCCTGCTGATCGTCGTTCCTGGCCAGCAGCTCGGCTACGTTGCCGCTATGCTGCTTGCCTATGCCGCCGGCTTTGTCCTGACGTGGTTCTTCGGCGTCGACGAGCAGAAGATCAACGAGTTCTTTGGCGAATAGTTTGATATCGCGAGCCGTGTTGCTCAGGGCTCGCGGCGCACGGCAGATTTCTTGATGCTATGGTTGTGCCGGCGGGGCTAACTGCTCCGCCGGCCTTTTTTAAAGGAGCGTTGAAACGTGAAAACGGGTATTTCGATTTATCTTTCCAGCCCTCTGCAGGATATTGAGCGGACGATTGAGCACGGTGCCGCGGCGGGTGCGCGCTATGCGTTTACCTCACTGCATATTCCCGAGGATGGGGGAGCGGCGTATGCCGATAAGGTCCGTCATGTGCTGTCGCTGCTTTCCGCCCGCGGCATTGCGCTCATTGCCGATGTGGGACCGCGCACGTGCGATTTGCTCGGGCTTGAGCGCATCGAGGACCTGCGCGATCTGGGGTTGGAATACCTTCGTTTGGACTATGGCTTTAGCGCCCAGCGGGTCGCGGAGCTGTCCGGTGTATTTCGCATTGTGGTCAATGCATCGACGGTGAGTTCTGATGAAATCGCATCGTGGCGTGAGGCCGGTGCCGATGTGACTCGTTTTGCCGCCTGCCACAATTTTTACCCCAAGCCTTATACCGGTTTAGCTCTGGAGGACATTGCTCGGGTGAATCTTCGTCTTGCGGCGCTTGGATTCGAAATCATGGCTTTTGTGCCGGGCGATGCTAACGTTCGCGGGCCGGTATTCGAGGGACTGCCGACGGTCGAGACGCAGCGCGGTCGCGTGTCAAAGGTTGCCCTCAACATGCTTGAGCTCGCACATGGCGCCGATTGCGACATTGTTTTGGTCGGCGACCCCGATCTTTCCGATGCGGGTTGGGCACAGTTTGCTCAAGTTTCCGCCGGATACGTAGACCTGCAATGTGAGCTTGAGCCCGGTTATGCCTATGTACGTGGGCAGATTCATCACGACCGACCCGATTCGAGCACCCTCATCTTTAGGTCTCAGGAGTCGCGTACGACGCTTAAGCCGGATTCCGTGCCGATGGATGCCGGTGCCGGCCTGTCACGAAAGACGGGGTCGATCGCTGTGAGCAATAGCGGCTATGGGCGCTACGAAGGCGAGCTTGAGATTGCGCGGGTCGATCTTCCCGGTGACGAGCGCATGAACGTTGCGGGCCATATCACGCCCGAGACAATGGAGCTGCTGCCGTTCATCAAACGCGGATTCGGGGTACGGTTCGTTTAGCGTGTGACCCGTGGGCTACAATTGGCCCATCATGCGAAGGCGCCTCGTGTGGCGTGTGCCTGCGTTGGCCGATCTATATTCGGAGGATTTCCATGACCGTACTGTTTGTTGAATATCCCAAGTGCTCGACCTGTAAGAAGGCCAAGGCATGGCTGGACGAACACGGGGTAGAGTATATCGACCGCGATATCGTTTTGGACAATCCCACGGCTGATGAGCTTGCGACCTGGATTGCTCGTTCGGGACTGCCGGTGCGGCGCTTCTTTAATTCGTCGGGCATGAAATATCGAGAGCTGGGCCTGAAGGCGCGTCTAGATGCGGGCATGACGGATCGGGAGTGCTACAAGCTGCTGGCGACCGACGGCATGCTGGTTAAGCGTCCGCTGTTGGTGGGCGACGACTTTGCGATTCCCGGCTTTAGGGAATCGGCTTGGGTCGAGGCGTTGCTGTAGCGGCTGCGGAAAGTGCGACCCGTTTTGAGTGCTCAGGGTGGGACGTGTTTTCCATCGGCGGGCTCGCTCGGCTCAATCCTCGAGCTGTGCCCATTCGTGCGGATCGTAGACCTTTACGTGTTTGTTGGGCTTGCCGCTCCAGTACTCCTCGTCCATAAAGGGCAGATATGCCTGAACGCCGGGGCAGATAAAGGGAATCCGCTGCTGTTGCAGTCGCTCGCGCTGGCGCTGCTCCAGGTGCGCCTCGGATATGACGGTCGGCATACCGGACAGCTCGACGAGGCTTGCCTGGATTCGCTTAAGGTCGGTGAGTCCCGCGTGCCATGACATCCGCATGATCAAAAAGGATGCACGGCGGTATTTTGCCTGCATCACCGTGATGGCGGGGCGCAGTGTGGGATGGATTTTGTCCCGTTCGGGCCAAAGGTCAGCAGTGATCTCGAGACCCAGGGTCTCCCATAGGTAATCAAGCTCTTCGTCCATGGCGCCTCGATATCCGTGCAATGATGACGGTTCGATTGTGCCATCAGCCGTGAGTGCTGCATTGTTGTAATCTACCAGCGGTAGATGCGGGATGTTTTACGGGCTTTGGCGCCGTACGTGTCGCTGGCGCTTCACAGGTCCTTCACGTGTCGGCCGTATTTGACTGAATTTCAAAAAAGTCAAAATTGGGGCTTGCGTCACGGCCGGACTTCCCGTATATTTCTTTCTTGCGCAAAGGCACAGCCGAGCGCAGCGATGCAGTCATTGGGATGTCGTCTAATGGCAGGACAGCGGATTCTGGTTCCGTCAATGGGGGTTCGACTCCCTCCATCCCAGCCATTGCATTTGCTACATATGGCCCGTTCGTCTAGCGGTTTAGGACGCCGCCCTCTCAAGGCGGAGATCACCAGTTCGAATCTGGTACGGGCTACCAAAATTGAACGCCCGGGCCTCGTAAGAGACCCGGGTTTTGTGTATTGACCGATATTTAAGGCGCGCGTTGAGTCTGCCGCCCGGACCGAGGAGTTGTCATGGACCTGCCTATCAGCTTGGAAGACATCACGTATGCCGAGAACTATCTGGCGCAGGGCGACCTGGCTACGGCGACGCCGCTGCTTGAGCGTCTGGTGGAGCTCGCCGAGGAGTATATCGACGCTGAGTGCAAGACGGAGGAGAAGCGCCAGTACTTTAGCTTCGACAGCAAGTTTGAGCGCCTGGCCTATCGCCGCGTGGAGAAGGATCCGCGCGAGCTGGTGCAGGTCGAGGTTCCCTTTGACCGCCTGTACTCCGACATGGCATTTGCCTACATCCGCCAGCAGGATTATGTGAGTGCTCGGAATGCCCTGATGCAGGCCGTGCGTTGGGATCCCATGAACTGCAACTATCGCTTGGACTTGGCCGAGCTGTTCCGCGCGCTCGAGGACAAGCAGGAGTGGGCATCGCTCTCGTTCTCGGTGCTGGAGCGCGCGAGCGACGGTAAGTGCGCCGCACGCGCCTACACCAACTTGGGTCAGTACTTCTTGGAGCCCGAGACCGAGAACATTTCGGCTGCCGTGGGCTGCGCGCGTCTGGCGCTGCGCCTGGCGCCCAACGATGCGCATACGACGCGCCTGCTCAACAAGATCCATACCACCTATCCGGATGCCGCGGACGAGAGTGACGACCATGTGATGGGTGAGCTCGCCCTGCAGGGCGTGCCGACCTCGCCTTCGGCCGAGATTGCCATCTGCCTGATCATGTGTGCGACCGACGCTGCGAGCGACGGCGACAAGCAGGAGGCTACGCGCCTGACGGTCCGTGCCCGCGACCTGGTGGGCGAAGAGGCGTGCGCGGCGATTATCAAGCTGGTGCGCGAGAGTGATGCCGAGCTTAACGCCGAGCGCAAGGCAAAGCGCGAGGCTGCGGGCTCAAACGCCGATGGCGCCAAGGAGGCCGGCAATGCCCAGTAAGCGCGAGCGCAAGCTCATTTCCAAGAATCGCTCGGCTCATCACGAGTACTTTATCGATGAGACGTTTGAGTGCGGTATTGAGCTGAGCGGTACCGAGGTCAAGTCGATTCGCGAGCGCGCGTGCCAGATTACCGATACCTTTGCACTGATTCGTGGCGGCGAGTGCTGGCTCGTGGGCCTGCATATCCACCCTTATAGCCATGGTGGCGTGTGGAACCGCGACCCTGATCGCCGCCGTCGTCTGCTGCTGCACCGCAAGGAGATTGACTTTCTCGACGGTAAGCTGCGCAACCGCGGCTATGCGCTGGTGCCGCTGGAGCTCTACTTTAATACCGACGGCCGCGTAAAGCTGCTGCTGGGCCTAGGCCGCGGCAAGAAGCTTTACGACAAGCGCGAGGATATGGCCAAGCGCGATGTCCAGCGCGAGATCGACCGCGCCCTCAAGGAGCACAATCGCTAGGCGTTCTGTATAAGTTGCGGTGGAATACGGACTGTTTTGCCTGTTTGAGGGGCTATTCAGTCCCTATTTCACCGCAACTGCGGGCGTCTCATCTTTCTTACTGTTCTGACAAATATGTCTCAAAGGCGGCATCCGTTATGGGCACCGCCTTTTTTGTGGGTACATACATCCATGAGGTTCCAACCCGGGTTAGGGGAGTGATCGTTATGGACAAAACTGCGTTCTTTACCATGCCGAGCGGTCTGTACGTGGTGAGCGCCGCGGCAGACGGGCTGCGCGCCGGTTGCGTCATCAACACTGCGGTGCAGGTGACGTCCATGCCGCCGCGCATTTCGGTTGCCGTGAACAAGGACAACGTCACCTCGGGCGTCATCGCATCGGCCAAAGCGCTCGCGCTGACCGTGATCGATCAGACCGCCGACATGCTCTACATCGGTAACTTTGGGTTCCGCACCAGCAGCGATTATGACAAGTTTGCCAAATACGAGACCCGCGAGACGGCTCTAGGCATGCCCTATGTGCCCGAGCACGCGACGGCCCTGTTTAGCTGCCGTTTGATCGACACTGTGGATGTGGGCACGCATCTACTGTTTATCGGCGAGGTCGAGGATGCCGAGCACCTGAGCGACGAGACGCCGCTCACCTACGATTACTACCATAAGGTCCTGAAGGGCAAGACGCCTCCGAAGGCGTCCTCGTATCAAGGCTAGAAATGTTCTAAAAATACTTGCATTATATTATTGATAACATATACTAATAAGCGAAGTACATCACCAGTCGCGTTCGAGAGGAGAACATCATGGCTGAGGAGAAGAAGACGTATAAGTTCGTGTGCATCGTTTGTGGCTACGAGGTTGAGGTCGACACGCCCGAGCTGCCCGAGGACTACGTGTGCCCGGTCTGCGGCGTCGGTCCCGATCAGTTTGAGCTCGTCGAGGAGTAGCTCGCAGACACACGGCGAAAGCCGAACATAGCTCTGTCCAAGGGCCTCGGTCGAATTCTCGCCCGAGGCCCTTTTCCTCCGCCCCCAAGGGATCGCGGTTGCTGTTGGCCGATCCTGTCTGTTGTGAGTCCGGCCGACCTTTTGTCTTAACCTGCCACATCTAACGGCTCAAAACGGGTCTTCCTGTTACAGATTGAGACAAAAGGTTGGAGCTGAAGAAATGTCTCGATCTGTAACATCTAACGGTGGAAATTGGGCCCACTTGTTACATATCGAGACAAACCAAAACCGTCCGGCAGAAGATCTCAATCTGTAACATCTAGACATCGAAAGCGGGTCTAGATGTTACAGATCGAGACGTTTGCCTGAGTAGGTGCCCCGCCCCATTACATCCCTGTCAACAACACGACATCGAGAATCGTCACGATGGCACCGATCCCTACGAGCAGCGCGTTGAGCGGGCGCGAATTGGCGTATTTGCCCATGACGCGGCGTGAACTGGTGAGTCGTATGAGCACAAAGACCGTAATCGGCAGCTGAAGCGACAGCAGTGCCTGACCCCAGATGAGACCTTCAAAAGGATTTGGAACGACCAGGCACGCCGCCACTGCTCCGGCGAAACAGGCCGCCACCCCGACCGAGGAATGTCGGTCGTGGATGTCGTATTCCTCGTCGAACATGCCCGCAGTGATGGTTCCCGCCGCCATGCCCGCTGTCACGCTGCTCGATAATCCCGCGAACAGCAGCGCTACCGCAAAGATGGTCGAGCTCGCCGGGCCCAAGATGGGGGAGAGCGTGGCCGCTGCGACGGTGAGGTCGTCTACGACCATGCCGTGCGCAAAGAAGGTCGTTGCGGCCAGGATGACCATGGCCGAGTTGATTGCCCAGCCCACGCCCATCGAAAAGAGCGTGTCGAAGAGCTCGTAGCGCAGACGTTCTTCGATAACCTGCTCGCCTTGGCCTTCGAAGTGCATGGATTGGATGACCTCGGAGTGCAGAAAAAGGTTGTGTGGCATAACGACCGCACCCAGGACGCTCACGATAATCGCGGCAGAGCCAGTGGGCATGCTAGGCGTGATCCAGCTTGCGGCGGCTTGCGGCCAGTCGACCTTGACTAGTGCAAGCTCGGCCAAAAACGAGAGTCCTACCACGCCTACGAAGGCGATGATCCAGCGTTCGGCATGCTTGTAGGAGTTCGTCATGAGCATCGCCATCGATACTGCCGCCACGATGACGCAGCCCGCGCGCACGGGCAGCCCAAAGAGCATTTGAAGGGCAATCGCGCCACCCAGGACTTCGGCCATGGCGGTGGCGACAGTCGCGAGATAGGCACTGGCGAGTACCGTGCGTCCAACGAAGCGGGGGAGGTAACGTGTCGTGGCCTCGGCAAGGCAGGCGCCCGTGGCGATACCCAGGTGCGCCGCGTTGTGCTGCAGCACAATGAGCATAATCGTGGACAGCGTGACGATCCACAGCAGCGCGTAGCCAAACTGCGAGCCCGCGGCCATATTGGAGGCCCAGTTGCCCGGGTCGATAAAGCCGACGGTCACGAGCAGCCCGGGGCCGATATGCCGCGCAATGTCTAGGCCTCCGTGACCGCCGGTGCGCCGGGAACCAAAGTGTTGTTTGAGATGGTTGAGCATGGTGCGCTCCTGTGTATGGGCGGCGTGACGTCGCATCTGGGCCGTGCGGCGCCACGCGTCGGTTTTGGGTTGGGGCTACTTGTGTGCTTTGCCCTGATTGGCCACGGCATCGATCTTGGCGGCGATGGTCGCCGGGTCGCCGATGTAGCGCTTGTCGAGGACGTTGAAATCGGTGTCGAAGGTGTAGACGAGCGGCACGCCGGTGGGGATGTTGACCTTGAGGATCTCCTCGGGCGTGAGGTGCTCGAGCTTCATGACGAGTGAGCGCAGGGAGTTGCCGTGTGCGGCGATGAGTACGCGCTTGCCGGCGAGCATCTGGGGGCGAATCTCGTCTTCGAAATAAGGCCAGGCGCGGGCGATCGTGTCCTTGAGGCACTCGGTATAGGGCAGCTGATCGGGCGCGACATCACGGTATTGCTCCTGGGTGTGGGGATCGCGCGCGTCGTCCGGCTCGAGTGCCGGCGGGCAGACATCGAAGGAGCGGCGCCAGATGAGCACCTGCTCGTCGCCGTGCTCCGCTGCGGCATCGGCCTTGTTGAGACCCTGCAACGCTCCGTAGTGGCGCTCGTTGAGCTTCCAGGATTTGATGACGGGCAACCACTCGCGATCCATTTGGCCGAGCACGATGTCGAGGGTGTGAATTGCGCGCTTGAGACGCGAGGTGTAGCAGACGTCGAAGTCGAAGCCCGCTTCTTTGAGGGCTCGACCGCCTGCTGCGGCTTCTTCGCGGCCCGTGTCGGTGAGTTCTACGTCGGTCCAGCCGGTGAACAGGTTGAGTTTGTTCCACTCGGATTCTCCGTGACGGATAAGGACAAGTTGCATTGTCTGTCGGTCTGCTCGGTGCGCCATAGGGGCCTCCTTGATCTGGCACGGTGTGCGTGCCGTTTGCTTGACGCCGCAAAGGATACCCGTTTTAAGCTTAAAAGTTAACCAAGACTAACAAAATTGTTGTATTTGAATAGGATGATGAAGGGGGGCTGCGAACTGTCTTGATCTGTAACAACTAGGGATGGAAATTGGGCCTAGGTGTTACGGATCGAGACAGGAAGAAATGGTCCTATGGAAAATCTCGATCTGTAACAGCTGACCGCCAAAGCCGGCCCTTCGTGTTACAGATTGAGACATTCGGTACCGTCTCTCAAAAACATCTCAATCTGTAACAGTTAGTCGTCGTAATTGGGCCTTCCTGTTACAGATTGAGATGTTTGAAGTGGTGAGCTAACAGGCCGAACTTGGGGCCTATGTTGTCGCCCTTGAGGTCGGCGGTGTCCACTCGTAGGGCGTGCGTTACGCGATTGTTTCGAAACGGGTGGGAAACACAACGGGCCGACGATGCTCCTACTATGCCTATTCAACTGACTGTCTAAATATCTAGGGGAGGATCGCGATGCAGGCAGATTCCGCTCAGCAGCAGGGCCTTTATCGCCCCGAATTCGACCACGATGCATGTGGCATCGGCGCGCTTGCCGATATCAACGGTGAGCGCCATCACCAGATTCTGGACGACGCACTGTCCATTCTGGTCAACTTGGAGCACCGCGGCGGCACGGGACTCGAGAAGAATACCGGCGATGGCGCTGGCATCCTGTTCCAGGTTCCGCATCACTTTTTCCGTAAAGAGGCTCAAAAGTGCGGTCAGATTCTGCCGGCAGAGGGCGACTATGGCGTGGCCATGCTGTTCTTCCCGCAGGACGACAAGGGCGTAGAGGATGCCCGCCGCGTGTTTGAGGAGGGCTGTGCCGAGGCCGGCGTGCCGCTGCTCTTTTGGCGCGAGGTGCCCGTCGACCCGCACGACCTGGGCGAGACGGCCCGCGCCTGCATGCCCACTATCCTGCAGGCCTTCCTGGGCCGTCCGGACGACACGCCCGCCGGCGATGCCTTTGAGCGTCGCCTGTACGTGTGCCGCCGCACCATCGAAAAGAAGGCCGATGCCGAGTTTGCCCTGCGAGACAAGATCTTCTATGTGTGCTCCATGAGCTCGCGCACCATCGTGTACAAGGGCATGCTTGTGGCCACGCAGATGCGCCGCTTCTTCATCGACCTCAACGACGCCGCCGTCAAAACGGCCGTGGCGCTCGTCCACTCGCGCTACTCCACCAACACCACGCCCAGCTGGGAGCGTGCGCACCCCAACCGCTTTATCATCCATAACGGCGAGATCAACACCCTCAAGGGCAACGTCAACTGGATTCGCGCCCGCGAACCCAACCTGTACAGCCCCGTGCTGCAGCACGATCTTGAGCGCGTGATGCCCATCATCAACCGCGAGGGTTCCGACTCCGCGATTCTGGACAACGTGCTCGAATTCTTGGTCATGAACGGTCGCCCGCTCACGCGTGCCGCGTCCATGTTGCTGCCCGAGCCGTGGGACCACAACGATAGTCTGAGTGAGGAGCGTCGCGCCTACGACGCCTACCAGTCCATGCTCATGGAGCCCTGGGACGGCCCGGCGGCCATCGCCTTTACCGACGGTCGCACGCTGGGCGCCGCCCTCGACCGCAACGGCTTGCGCCCCGCCCGCTACTACGTGACGCGCGATGGCCGCTTTATGCTGGCAAGCGAAGTGGGCACCATCGAGGTGAGCCCCGAGAACATCCTGACGAGCGGTTGCCTGGGACCGGGCCAGATGCTCGAGGTCGATTTTGCCCGCGGGCGCGTCATCTACAACGACGAGCTGCGCGTCCGTTACGCCAAGGAAAAGCCCTACCGTGATTGGATTGCCGAGGAGACGCTGACCGTCGACGTGCTCGATAGGCCTGCCGCGGTAACGCCCGCCGAGGACGCCGAGGTACCCGCCGCCGTGCGCATGGCTAAGCTCGGGTATCACTGGGATGACGTCGATGAGGTCGTGCGTCCCATGGCCCAGCAGGGCAAGGCCCCGCTCGCCTCGATGGGCATCGACGCGCCGCTGGCTTGTCTGTCCAAGAAGACGCGTTCGTTCTTCGACTATTTCTATCAGCTGTTCGCTCAGGTCACGAACCCGCCCATCGATGCCCTTCGCGAGCACATGGTGACTTCGACCACGCTCTACCTGGGCAACCACGGCAACCTGCTCGAGGATTCCCGTACGGCCTGCCAGCTGGTTCGCCTGGAGCGTCCGCTGCTGAGCGAGGAGGAGTTCGACCGCATTTGCGCCATCGACCGCGTGGGCTTTAAGACTCGCCGTTTCCGTGCCGTCTACCGTCGTGACGCCGGCGAGGGCGCGCTGCAGGCTGCGCTCAAGCAGCTTGCAGAGGACGTTGAGGCTGCGGTCCGCGACGGCGTGAACATCGTGGTGTTGAGCGATCGTGCCGCTGCGGGCGAGGTGCCCGTGCCGTCGCTGCTCGCCGTGGGCTGTGTGCACAACCACCTGATTCGCGCTGGCGTGCGTACCTTTGCCGACATCGTGGTGGAGTGCGGCGATGCCGTGTCCCCGCACGACTTTGCGGCGCTGGTGGGCTACTCCGCAAGCGGCATCTATCCGTACAATGCGCATGCGTGCATCCGCGACTTGGCAGCACGCGGCGACCTGGACGTGACGGCCGAGCAGGGCATCGACAACTACAACAAGGCCGCGACGGCGGGTATCGTCTCCATCATGTCCAAGATGGGTATCTCCACGGTGCAGAGCTATCACTCCGCGCAGATTTTCGAGGCCGTCGGCTTTACTCCGGAGTTCGTCAACGCGTACTTCGCCGGCACGGTGAGCCGTGTGGGCGGTATGGGTGTCGAGGACGTTGAGCGCGAGCAAAACGAGCGCTATGACGCCGCGCTCGCCATCCTTAAAAGCCCGGCTCCCGATCAGCTGCCCACGCTGGGCCTGACCAAGTGGCGCCCGCTCGGCGGCGAGGAACACCTCATCGACCCCCAGGCCGTCTACCTGCTGCAGACCGCCTGCCGTGAGGACAGCTACGACACCTTTAAGGAGTACAGCGCCCGCCTGCACCGCACCGGCCGTGCCGTGCGTCTGCGCGACTTGCTCGACTTTGATGCCAGCGGCCGCACGCCGGTTTCGCTCGACGAGGTCGAGCCCGCGCTCAACATCGTCCGCCGCTTTAACACCGGCGCCATGTCGTACGGCTCCATCAGCAAGGAAGCACACGAGTGCATGGCCATCGCCATGAACCGCCTGCACGGCCGTTCCAACTCCGGCGAGGGCGGTGAGGATCCGCGTCGCGAGACCCCGCTGGCTAACGGTGATTCCAAGAACTCCGCGATCAAACAGGTGGCAAGTGCGCGCTTTGGCGTGACGAGCCGCTACCTGTGCAGCGCCTTCGAGATTCAGATCAAGATGGCCCAGGGCGCCAAGCCCGGCGAGGGTGGCCACCTGCCCGGCAAGAAGGTCTACCCCTGGATTGCCGAGGTCCGTCAGTCCACGCCCGGCATCGGCCTGATCTCGCCTCCGCCGCATCACGACATCTACTCCATCGAAGACCTGGCCGAGCTCATCTTTGACCTTAAGAACGCCAACCCTGGCGCACGCGTGTCGGTCAAGCTGGTCAGCGAGGCCGGCGTCGGCACCATCGCCACCGGTGTGGCCAAGGGCGCTGCCGACAAGATCTTGATCAGCGGCCACAATGGCGGCTCGGGTGCCGCTGCTCGCGATTCGATCTGGCACGCCGGTCTGCCGCTGGAGCTTGGCCTTGCCGAGGCCCAGCAGACGCTGCTGCAAAACGGCCTGCGCTCGCGCGTGGTGCTCGAGGCCGACGGCAAGCTCATGGACGGCACCGATGTTGCCGTCGCCTGCCTGCTGGGCGCCGAGGAGTTTGGCTTTGCGACCATGCCGCTCATCTCGATGGGCTGCCTCATGCAGCGCGACTGCCAGCAGGATACCTGCCCCGCCGGCATCGCCACGCAAAACTGCCGCCTGCGTCGCGGCTTCCGCGGCAAGCCCGAGCACGTCGAGCACTTTATGCTCTTTGTTGTCGAGCAACTGCGCGAGGTCATGGCGAGCCTGGGCTTCCGCACCGTCGACGAGATGGTCGGCCATCCCGAGTGCTTGCGCCAGATTGAGGTCCCGGGCAACCGTAAGGCCAACCTGCTCGATCTGTCGCCCGTGCTGGCGAGCGCGACCTGCGAGTTCGGTGCCCATATCCCGGGTGCCGACGGTCGTCACTTCCTGCCGCAGATGGCCGCGGACAGCGAGCTCGACAAGACGCTCGACTCCACGCTGTTCGTGCCCTATACGGCCGATGCCCGTGCCCACTTGCGTCCGATTCGCTTCCGCGCTGATATCGCCAACGTCAACCGTTGCGTGGGCACCATCCTGGGTAACGCGGTGACCAAGGCACATCCCGAGGGCCTGCCCGCCGGCTCCATCACCATCGATTGCGATGGATCGGCCGGTCAGAGCTTTGGCGCCTTCCTGCCGCGCGGCATTACGCTCAACGTGTGCGGCGACGCCAACGACTACTTTGGCAAGGGCCTTTCGGGCGGCGAGGTGTCGGTGCGCCCCAACCCGCATGCGACCTATAAGTTCGACGAAAACATCATCGTGGGCAACGTTGCGTTCTTTGGCGCCACGAGCGGCCGTGGCTTCATCAACGGCCTGGCCGGCCAGCGCTTTGGCGTACGCAACTCCGGTGCCACCGTGGTGGTCGAGGGTTGCGGCAACCACGGTTGCGAGTACATGACGGGTGGCCTGGCGCTCATCCTGGGCGAGGTCGGGCAGAACTTCGCTGCCGGCATGACGGGTGGCGTGGCTTATGTCTTTGACCAGTACGGCACGCTCGATGCCCACGTGAACCACGAGAGCGTTGAGCTCAAGGCCCCGACTGCCGGCGAGCTGGCGCAGATTCGCGAGCTCATCCAGGAGCACGTGGACGCGACGCAGAGCCCGCGCGGCATCAAGCTGCTCTACAGCTTTGAGACGATGAGCAAGCACTTTGTGAAGGTCATTCCGACCGAGTACGAGCGTGTGCTGGCGATTGTCGCTGCGAGCGAGGCTGCCGGCAAGACACATGCGCAGGCAGAGGAACTGGCGTTTGACATTGTGACCGGTCGCGCGAGCGCCGCGGATGTCGCTCGCTTCGATATTGCGGGCGGTGCTGCGGGTGCTGCGTCCGCGGCCGCCAGCTCTGTTGCTTCGACCAAGAAGGAGGCGTAAGTGCCATGGGTAAGCCCGGTGCTTTTCTTGATATCGATCGCGTGACCCACGAGCTTCGCCCCGTGGAGGAGCGCAGCCGTGATTTCGATCCGCTGTACGTGGAGCTCGACGACGACGCACGTCGCGCCCAGGCGAGCCGCTGTATGATGTGCGGCGTGGCGTTTTGCCAGATGGGCGCGAGCTTTGGCAAGGCACGTCCGAGCGGCTGCCCGCTGCACAACCTGATTCCCGAGTGGAACGAGCTGGTGTACCGCGGCCGCTGGGATGAGGCTGCCGAGCGCCTGTCGCTCACCTCGCCCATGCCTGAGTTCACGAGCCGCGTGTGCCCGGCACTGTGCGAGGCCGCGTGCAACCTGGGCTCGGTCGACGGCCAACCCACGACGATTCACGATAACGAGCGTGCGATCAGCGACCATGAGTGGGCCAACGGCGGCCCACGTCGCTTTGAGCCGGCAGGGGAGGACGCGCCCTCGGTCGCCGTGGTTGGTTCCGGCCCGGCTGGCCTGGTGGCAGCATGGGAGCTTGCGCGTCGCGGTGCCCGCGTGACGGTGTTTGAGCGCGACGACCGCCCCGGCGGCCTACTCATGTACGGCATTCCCAACATGAAGCTCGAGAAGTCTGTGGTCGAGCGTCGTGTGGCGCTCATGCGCGAGCTGGGTATTGTGTTCGAGCTAGGCGCCGACGTGAGCGATCCCAAGGTTACCGCCAGGCTCGACGACTTTGACGCCGTCGTGGTGGCTGCCGGCGCTCGTGCGCCCCGCGGTCTTTCGGCTACGAATGTGGATGCGCCCGGCGTGGTGTATGCCGTGGACTACCTGACGGCTTCGACCGTCTCGGTGCTCGATGGCGGTGAGCCTGCTATTGACGCACGCGGCCTGGACGTCGTGGTCATTGGCGGTGGTGATACCGGCAACGACTGCGTGGGTACCGCGGTGCGTCAGGGCGCGCGCAGCGTGCGCCAGTTTGAGTTCTTGCCGGCTGTGCCCGATAAGCGCGCGGCAGGCAACCCCTGGCCGCAGTGGCCCAACGTTAAGAAGACCGATTACGGCCAGCAGGAGGCTATCGCTGCGATGGGTGGCGAGATGCGTGCCTGGGCCGTGGATACACTCGAGGTGCTGCTGGACAAGAAGGGTGCGGCTGCGGGTCTGCGCGTGGTCGATCTGGACTGGTCGGCGGGAAAGCCCGAGCGCATCGCGGGCTCCGAGCACGAGGTGCCAGCGCAGCTGGTGCTCATCGCCTGCGGCTTTACGGGCCCGGAGCACAGTGTGTTCGACGCCGTTGGCGTGCCCGTTGCCACTGCTGGCCGTCCGCTGCCTGTGATGGCCGCCGAGGGCTCGCATCTTGCGGCGCGTGTCGACGGCGTCGCCGCGGATGCCGCGCCGGTGTATGTTGCCGGTGACGCTCGCAACGGCAGCTCGCTCGTGGTGAACGCCATGGCCGACGCCCTGGCCTGTGCTGCCGAAGTCGGCGACGCGCTGGAACTGTAAAGTAGTCACGGAGATACTCAATAATCGAATCGGCAAGGGCTGTCCCTAACTGCCGGCACAAAAGGAACGTCCCTAAGTGCCGGCAGTTGGGGACGTTCCTTTTCTGTCGGCATTCGGGGACACTCCTTGCGGATTTGCGAGCAGTTTGCTCGTTTTTCGACGTACGGATGTTCATTTGTCGACTTTTCGGGCTGTGGTCACCTGTTGTTTCTGTGGTGGCTGCGGGCATCTGGCTCAAAAGGGCAGGTTGGCCGTCTATGTTTACCTGCGGTTTTGTCGCGGCGCGCATTTTCGGTCAAGCTTTTCGTCAAGTGTTTGGTCAGCATCTGGTTTGCAGCCGGGGGCCTATTTTGCCCGCACTGGTCGTGGCTGCCCACCCTCCTCGTAAGCTCAAATTGAGGTCCATCAGTTTGAGGAGGATGCCATGACTGACCACGCTTTAGACCGAGCGCAGCTAGCCGAAGCCGTCGGCAACGATATTGCCGACATGGCCCAATTTTGGATGCTGCGGAAGTTTCAATTCCTGGAGCCGGCGCGCGAACAGTTCGAGATTATCGTCGACCCGTGGCTCAGCTATTGCGAGGAACCTTCTCAAAACGAAATCATGGCCTACAACATGGCGTTTACCGATTGGCTGCTCTTCGAGCGCTCCTATCGCCATGGCAAAACGCTGCTCGAGCTATATGTTGATGAGCCGCCGGCATCGCTTTCGCCTGCCTCGCTCAAGCGGCTCGAGCAGGTACGCGACACGCAGTATTTCTCGCGCTTTGGCATTTTGGACAAGAATCCTGCGTCCGGCATGGTCGTGCTGAAGGACACACGCACCGACCGTCGCTTTGACGTCTACGACCCACATATCGTGCAAAAGGAGCATTGGAACGACGGCGCGATCGCGGTGCGCCTCGCCTGCGTCGACGATGTCTGGCTGGCGGCGGGACAGCTCTATCTGTATGACATCGCGCGCCTGAGTGACACGGCGGTCGATGGGCCGGGTGCGGTGCATCCGGAGGACATGCAGGATGGCTTTGACACCTCGTGCATCAGCTTCTTTTTGCGCCTGATCCGCGACATCATGGGCGCCCAGGGGCGTTACGTAAAGTCGCTCAATATTTACGAGCAAGAATGGGAGTAGGGGATGGGCGGTTGTCGCCTGCCTCGCCTTCTGCCTTTATGTCTCGATCTGTAACGTTTGGGGACAAAAAACCGGTCTACCTGTTACGGATCGAGACGAATGCTTGGGCGCCGCTGGTTTGTCTCAATCTGTAACGTTTAGGGGTCTGGAGAACGGTTTACTGTTACAGATCGAGACGTTTGGCGTCTGGCTGGGGGAATGTCTCAATCTGTAACATCAACAGGCCAAAAATCGGTCTTCCTGTTACAGATCAAGACATTTGTCGGCGGCGACAACAGCGGCGATGGCCATTTCTCCGATGTGGTGGTGATGAAAGTGTCTAATACCGTTCTTAAACATAAGCAGGCGACACGTAACACCTTGGCGCGGAATAGGATGCTTGCCAGGCTCGCGAAGGCGGCTGAACAAGGCATGCTGTTTGTGACGCACGACCATGCCGAGCTCATGTGGCTGCGGCGTCATGTGGGAACCGATGATATTGCGGAGCCCGAGCCGTATTTGTTCTGTTTCCAACATGATTGGGATGCGCTGACGCCGGCGGAGCGAGCGCTGCGTACCATCAAAGGGCTTGCAGAGTTTCATCCCGATTGGGCGTTTTGGGGTTATGACGCGGCGCTTTTGTGGGGTCTGGAGGTGCCGAATGATGTGCTCGGGCCGCGATTTCTTGTTAAGACAGGTTGCTCGGTGCCGCTGAGTGCAGGATGCCGGCTGTTGCGTCCGCAGACGGCGGGTGCGCTTGAACAAGTCGACGGCGTGCGGGTGACGCCGTTTTGGCGCACGGTGGAGGACTGTCTGCTGCGTGCACCGTTTTCGTATGGTCTTGCGATTGCCGATTCTGCGCTGCGGGCGAAGGGCGCATCGCGTGAGGATTTGTGCGAGTGCCTCCGTGCCGACTGCGAAGGCGGGCGTGGGTACCGCAGGGCGCAGGTGATTGCGTCGCACGCGGATGGGCTGTCCGAAAACGGTGGCGAGTCTCGGTTTCGGGCGTTCTTTATTGCATACGGTTTTCCGGTGCCAGAGTTGCAGGTGGAGTTTCGCGACCCGCTTGATTCGAGCCAAGTGTTTCGCGTCGACTTTTTTTGGCGGCTCGAGGACGGGACATGTGTCATCGGCGAGCTCGACGGAAAGGAGAAGTACACCTTGCAGAACGGCGAGGGTCGGGAGTTGGTCGACCCATTCGTGGCAGAGCGTCAGCGGGAATCTCATCTGACAATGCTCGGGCATAAGGTGCTTCGGTTTACGTTTAACGAACTCAAAGACCCGGGGAAGCTGGTCGAGAAAATGAGGCTGGCGGGTATTCCTCGGCAGGTTGAATTGGCTGAGGAGTGGAGATGCCAGTGGTATGGGCGCTGAGAGGTTTTGTCTCGATCTGTAACGTTTAGAGGTTGTTTGAGCTCGTAATTGTTACAGATCGAGACAAGCCGGTGAAACGTCGACCGAATGTCTCGATCTGTAACATCAAGGGGCCTAATAACCCTGTACCTGTTACAGATCGAGACATTTCCCTGGTGTCGCTGGGGTGGGACTGCAACGTGTTCCGTCTCCCCACATCCCCTCTTTCTTCCGTTAACCGATGCGTCTGCAGCAATCCAGCGGGACTAGGTGATAATGAACAAATGTTCAAGTTGCTCGTGAGGGAGGAGCTCGATATGGCATCTGCCGATCGTTCCACGTTGTTTATCAATGCGACCGTCCTGGATGGTTCGGAGCATATGGAGCCACAACCCGATATGGCCGTGACTGTTGAGCGCGGCGTCATCACTTGGATGGGGCCGAGTGCTGTGGCGCAGGCGCCTGCAGGTGCCGAGGTTATCGACCTGGGCGGTGCGTATCTCATGCCCGGTCTCATCAATATGCACGTGCACCTGTGCGGCTCGGGCAAGCCTGTCTCGGCCGGCGATGCGGGCGCGCTGATGAAGAAGCTCGACAACCCTGTGGGCCGTGCCATCGTCCGCCGCATCCTCAAGGGCAGTGCCCAGCAGCAGCTGGCAAGCGGCGTGACCACGGTGCGCGGCGCGGGCGATCCGCTGTTTGCCGATATCGCCGTGCGCAATGCCATCGACGCCGGCAAGTATCAGGGTCCGCGCCTGGTGGCGCCGGGAACGGGCGTCACGGTGCCGGGCGGCCATGGTGCGGGCTTGTTCGCCCAGGTGGCCAACAGCCCCGTCGAGGCAGCCGAGCAGGTGCGAGACCTGTATGCGCGCGGCGCCGACGTCATTAAGCTGTTCGTAACGGGCGGTGTGTTCGATGCGACCGAGGTGGGCGAGCCGGGCGTGCTGCGTATGCCGGTGGAGGTTGCCGCGGCGGCGTGCAAGGCGGCGCACGAGGTGGGTCTGCCGGTTATGGCCCATGTCGAGAGTACCGAGGGCGTGAAGGCCGCGCTTGAGGCCGGGGTCGACACGATCGAGCACGGTGCCCCGATGACGCCCGAGATCCTGGAGCTGTATCGCGGCGCCGCTGGCACGCAGCTCGAGGGGCGTGCGCCGAGTGTGACCTGCACGATCAGCCCGGCGCTGCCGTTTGTGTTGCTCGACCCGGATAAGACTCATTCGACTGACACGCAAAAGAAGAACGGCGACATCGTGTGCTCGGGCATTATTGAGAGCGCCCGTGCCGCACTGGAAGCTGACGTTAAGGTGGGCCTTGGCACGGACTCGAGCTGCCCGTTCGTGACGCAGTACGACATGTGGCGTGAGGTGGCCTATTTTGCCAAGTACGTGGGCGTGAGCAACGCCTTTGCGCTGCATACGGCCACGCAGGTCAATGCCGAGCTCCTGGGGCTGGGCGGCGAGACCGGTACGATCGAGTGCGGCAAGGCCGCCGATATCCTGGTGACGCGCAAGAATCCGCTCGATGACCTGTGCACTCTGCGTGAGCCGACGCATGTGATGTGTCGCGGTGATCTGGTACGCAAGCTCAAGGTGAAGCGTATTCCCGAGGTGGACGCCGAGCTCGACGCGATTATGGCCATGCCTGCCGAAGCGCTGGCTGAGGAGCTGGCCCGCGACGGCGTGGCGTAGGTGTGACAAAGGTGCAGCTCCGTTGCCGCATACAAAAAGCCGAGGTCTCAACACGAGGCCTCGGCTTTTTTATCGAACAAATACTTAAGATTTGGGACAAACAAACCTGATTAATTTGTCCCGCGTGCGGGCGCTAGGAGCGGGTTTCCATCTTGGCGTGGCACTTGGGGCAGGTGACGCGGATCTTGCCTTTGCCCTTGGGGACGGAGAGCATCTGGCCGCAGTTGGGGCACTTGAGGTATGCCGTGGTCTTGCGGCCCTTCCACATCTTCTTGGCCGTGCGCTTGGCACGCTCAAAGTCTTCCTTGCTCGTTCCAGCCGCGCGCGAGGTGCCGGCCGCTGCAGTTCCACCGCCCAAGCTGGCGACGAACTTGCCCAAGCCGGGGACGTTCGCGGTCGCGGCGACAAAGGCCTCGTTCTCCTTGCGACGTGCGTCGATGTTTTTGGACAGGCCGCGCAGCACGCCAATCACGATGACGGCGATGGCGATCCAGCTGAGCCACTGGATGCGGGCGATCGATCCGATCATCGCGATGATGATGCCAGCAAAACCCATTACGATGGTGAGCTCGTCAGCGCCATTGCGACCCTTCATAAAGTCATTCATGCAAATTGCCTTTCGTTCGATATGCTGCACGCCTTTATACCCGATTTAGAGCAAGGGGGACAGGTCAATCTGCACCAATGCGGTGCAAACGTGCCTGTCCCCGATACACCAAGATGGTGCAAAGCAGTCTGTCCCCAATGCCCCAATCACTTGGAGAGCTTGTCGACGACGCGTTCGATCTCGGCGAGCTTGGCGGCCTTGAGGTCTTCGTCGCCCGATTCGATTGCCGAAGTCACGCAGCCCTCGATATGCGCCTTGAGCACGTCGGCGTTGATGCGCGCAATGAGCGCCTGCGTTGCCATAAGCTGCGTGGAAATATCGACGCAGTAGCGGTCCTCCTCGACCATCCGCAGGATGCCGTCGATCTGACCGCGTGCCGTCTTGAGCATGCGGGTCACCGATTTATGGTCTGCCATCATGGCGGGTCCTCGTTTCTGGTCGGGGTGCGCGTGGGTCGTTACGCGGCGGTTACGGACAGGGCGTGGAACTTCTCGCCGGCGCCCTCGACGGCGGCGGCGAGCTGCTCGGCGGTCACGGTGTCGGCGCACTCTACCTGGACGGTCTGGGTCTCGTGATCGGCGTCGGCGTCGGTCACGCCGGCCACGTTGAGCAGTGCCGTCTCGACAGCAGCGTCGCAGTGGCCGCACATAAGGCCGGAAGTCTTGATTGTGTAACGCATGGGTATTCCTCTCTGTTGTGTCGGCTTTCCCAGGCACCCGACCTTGACCTTCAAGCCGTCGCTCGCGTACCAAAGTACGCGTCGCTCCTCTTTCAGGTCAATCTCTGGCACCTGGAAAACCCGTTCTAAATGGACGTAATAGTGAGCCTATTTTGCCACTTTAGGCTTAAAGGTTCGCAGGCGCAGCGCATTGCTTACGACGCACACGCTCGACAGGCTCATGGCCGCGGCGCCAAACATCGGCGAGAGCTGCCATCCGGTGAGCGGGAAGAACACGCCCGCCGCCAGCGGAATGCCGATGCCGTTGTAGAACAGTGCCCAGAACAGGTCCTGCTTGATGTTGCGGATCGTGGCGCGTGAAAGCTCGATGGCTCGGGCGACGTCCATGAGGTCGCTGCGCATGAGTACCACGTCGGCGCCCTCCTTGGCGATGTCGGCGCCGGTGCCGATAGCAAGGCCCACGTCGGCGCGCGCCAGGGCGGGGGAGTCGTTGATGCCGTCGCCCACCATGGCGACCTTGCCGCCCGCATCCTGCAGTTCGCGCACGTGGCGTTCCTTGTCGGCGGGGAGGACGTCGGCGATGACCTGCTCGCTGCTCAGTCCCACGCGGCGGGCGATGGCCTCGGCCGTCACGCGGTTGTCGCCAGTGAGCATGCGCACATCGACGCCGAGCTTGCGGAGCGCGGCGACGGCCTCGGCGCTCGTCTCCTTGACCTCATCAGCCACGGCGATGGTGCCGACAAGCTCGCCGTTCTTGGCAAAGAACAGCGGCGTCTTGCCCTCGGCGGCAAATTGCTCGGCAAGGCCGGCGGGCACCTTCGCGCCCAGCTCGTCCATCAGGCGCACGTTGCCGGCAGCGATGACGTTTTGTCCCTCGCGCGCCGTAACGCCTCGTCCAGGCACGGCGGCAAAGTCCTCGACCGTGCGCGCCACGATTCCGCGCGCCTCGCACTCGGCCATAATCGCCTCGGCCAGCGGGTGCTCGCTCGAGCGCTCCAGCGCGGCAGCGAGCTTCAGTAACGCCTTTTCACTCATGGCGGGCGAGCCGTCGGCGCGCGTGGCTACCACGATATCGGTCACAGCCGGCTTGCCGCGGGTGACGGTGCCCGTCTTGTCGAGCACCACGGTGCCCACGCTGCGCAGGTTCTCCAGCGCCTCGGCGCTCTTGAACAGAATGCCCATTTCGGCGCCCTTGCCGGTGCCGACCATAATGGCGACGGGCGTGGCCAGGCCCAGCGCGCATGGGCAACTGATCACCAGCACGGCCACGGCGGAAGTGAGCGCTTCGTTGACGCTTCCGGTCAAAACCATCCATGCCGCAAAAGTTACGGCAGAGATTGCGAACACCACGGGCACGAACACGCCGGCGACCTTGTCGGCCATGCGGGCGATGGGCGCCTTGGTGGCGTTGGCGTCCTCGACGAGCTGGATAATCTTGGCGAGCGACGTGTCGGCTCCCACACGCGTGGCGCGGAAGGTAAACGAGCCCGTGCGGTTGACGGTGGCGGCGCTGACGGTGTCGCCGGCGGTCTTTTCCACGGGGATGGACTCGCCGGTGAGCGCACTCTCGTCCACGGCCGAGCTGCCCTCGAGTACCACGCCATCGACGGGGATGGACCCGCCGGGGCGCACGCGCAGGACCTGGCCGGGAAGGATACTGTCGACGTCGACGGTGGTTTCGGTACCGTCGTCGGCAACGACGGTCGCGGTCTTGGGTGCCAAGTCGATGAGCGCCTCGATAGCGCCGCCGGTTTTGGACTTGCTGCGCGTCTCGAGGTATTTGCCCACGGTGACCAGCGACAGGATCGTGCCGGCGCTCTCAAAATACAGATTGTCCATGCCCGTCATCATGGCCTCGTGGACCTGTCCCGCGGCTAGTTGGTCGGCCATGATGAACATGGCGTAGAGTGACCAGGCAATGGGCGCGGTGGCGCCGACGGCGATGAGGGCGTCCATGGTGGGCGCGCCGTGGACCAGCGACTTGAAGCCATTGATAAAGTAGGCGTCGTTGACATAGACGATGGGGATGAGCAGGACGAGCTCGGTGAGGGCGAGCGTCATGCTGTGGGTATGGTCAGTGAAGATGCCGGGCAGCGGCCAACCGAGCATGTGCCCCATGCCTATGTAGAACAGCGGGATGAGGAATACGATCGAGATGATGAGGCGGATGCGCATGGCGGAGGCGGCGGCCTCCAGCTTTTTGGTCGGCGACTCCATATGGGCGGCGCCGGACCTGACTTGCGTGCTGCCGTTTGAGCCGGCGGCACCGGTGCCCACATCGACGGGCGAGGCCGAGTAGCCCGCGCGGTCGACGGCGGTGCAGATATCGTCGGGGGAGACCTGCGCGGGGTCATAGTCCACCAGCATGGAGCCGGCGAGCAGGTTGACGGCGACGCTTTGGACGCCGTCGAGCTTGCTGACGGCGCGGTCCACGTGCGCCTGGCAAGCGGCGCACGTCATGCCGCCCACATCGAACTTATCTTGAGCCATGGCTTCTCCTTTCTGTGACGTAGTGTCGGAAATGTTAACCAACCGATACTATACACCCATACCCCCTGGGGGTGTCTAATGGAGATGAAAATGTATGACATTCTGTTATTGGTCGAGGCGACAGCCAGTTCGGCGGACCGTAGCCAGTCTAATGTCTCGATCTGTAACATCTAGAGAGGTTTTTGACCCCTTACTGTTACTGATCGAGATGTTGTCTCGCGGGGCTGGGGTTTTGTCTCGTTCTGTAACATCTAGACCTGTATCTGCCGAGCTGGTGTTACAGATCGAGACAATTGCCGGGGAGGGGTCCCGTCACGGCAAGACGCCCGCTCCCTAGATGCAGAACCCGGGGATCACGCAGGTTCGCTTGCTTGGCTTTTCCGCAGGTGTGGCATACATAAAGACGTCGCCGTCGTAGCCCACACGGTTCATATAGAGCGTGCCTTCGCTCTCCGATGTGTCGGGACTCGCCGTTCGTTCCCACCAACAGGTGTCCTTGCCCTTCCACTGGCGAACCAACGTCTCGTTCGTGGAATACGGGCTCACCTTGAGCTCGCGGAAGAGTTGGTACTCCTTGCCCTCGCCGTTGTAGATGTCGGCCAGGTAGTGAAAGCCCTCGGCAAATGACTCGGGCGGTTGCGTACCGCACAGCTCGACCATGGCGGGCAGCCAAAGGGTTGCGGGCAACTTGCTCAGACACGATGCGCTTCTGGCGGCGCCAACGTTATTCGAGATCTTTTTGACAGACTTGATGAGCGCGCGCAACTCGTTGGGCAGCAGCTTAAGGCCGTCGCCGTCGAGCCATTCCCGCAGCTCGCAATCTGCCCAGCCGGCGCTCGGCGGTTCAGTCGCAGCATCGCGCTCGGCAATACCCGCGTCGAACATAAACGTCAGCCCGGCCTTGCCCGTCCCGTCCAGAAGCTCATCGTGGCGGATGCCCACAAGCTGCGCGCCAACCTGCAGCCCGTTGGTGAGCGTGACGCGCTTGGTGCACGGATAGGGGATGTGCCCATCGGCATCGAGCAGGTGGTAGCGCTTGGCAATCTCGCGTGCCTCGCTACGGGTCTCGGCGGCCTTAATCTTGAGCGAAATCTCCTGCAGCTGATCCCAGGTGTAGTCGTCGAGTGAACCGCGGATGCCGTCCAGGTAGTCGGGGATGCCAAAGCCATGGGTTGCCGCCCCGATAACGCTGAGCCCCGCAACGGCCGCGACAACGCCACCGATAATAAAGCGGCGGCGGGTCATGGCATCGTGCCGGGCCTGCTCTAGGATCTCTCGCGCGCGCTCGCCGGCGACGTCGACCTTAAGGTGCGTGCCAGAATCGATATCAATTGCGGCCTCGTCTCCTGCACCTTCGCGGCCCTCGGATTCTGCAGCGGGGAGGTATGTCGAGAGCACCTCGAACATCTGCTGCTCGGTGGGACGATCGCGCTGCTCGACTGAGATGCCTTTCATGATGATCTGGACGAGTGCCTCGTCGCCCTCGCAGCGCGGCTCGAGCGGCGCCGGTTTGGTCTTGGTCTTTATGAGGTAGAACGAGCCGGTCGCCGCGGCACCCGTCGACTCGACATCGAACGGTTTGCGACCGCTGTAGAGCTGGTACAGAATGCTCGAAAGCGCATAGACGTCGATCGCGGGCGAGCGGCGAAGGGCCGCGATGCCTTCGATATCCTGCGTGAGCATTTCGGGCGCGGCGTATGCGGGCGTGGCAAAGCGCCAGATGTCGGCGCGCCGGGTGATCGTGTCGTCGCCGAGGGCCATAGTCGCGGAGCCCATGTCGATGAGGCAGGGGTCAAAGGAGCAATCGGCAATCTGCTGCTCGAGCGTTCGGCTGGTGGTGCGGAACATGATATTGGCAGGCGACAGGTCGCGATGGACGACCGGATTCACAAGGCCTTGGGTCATCAAGAGCGCGCGAAGCACGGCGTTTCCGACGGCGGCGACCATCTGGGTGGTCAGCCCGCCCGAGGCGTCGTGCGGAAGCAAGGGCAGCGCCTGTTTGAGCGAGGTGCCCTCGACCCACTCCATGAGGATGAGCGGGTCGTTCTCGCACGATCCGTAGCCATAGACGCGCGGAAATCAGCGCAGGTGCGAGACGGTACACAGATGACGGTACTCCTCGAACAGTGCGGCGGTGTTGGCCAGGTGCGCGGCCGATTGCTCGGCGGAGCGATCGGGGACTTGGCCGGAAAGGATGGCGTTGTCCTTGAGCAGCTTGACGGCAAAGACCTCGCCGTTTGTGTTGGTCGCGCGAAGCACATGTCCGATATTGCCGCCGTCGCGGTATGCCGTCTGAAGAATAAGCGTCATAAATCGGCGCTTGGCATCATCCTCGGCGCTGGGGTCGACCGCCACGGCGGTATCGAACGTGTCGAGACGGATGAGTTTGTCGCCAGGGGCGGTGTTGGTGGTATCCAAGGCGTTCCTTCGTCTGGTGGGGCCGCGTGCTCACACCGAGAACGCGATTATCGATTAAAGCCCATGATAGACGTGTTTGCCGACAAGCTGACTCGTATTGCTATTTATAGTGCAGCGTGCAACGTAAATGATATAAGACGAGTGGCACCTGTTTCCCACGTCTCTACGCGCTAGTCCACAATAACGAGAAACGTTGTATAGAGACCCAAATGAAGTCTGTCGCTGTTTTCGATTTCCACCGGGGGATAGACTTTGCCGGGCTCGCGTTGGTCGCGCGGCGGCTCGATTACGATATCGCCGTCGCCCGCGCCCGATTCGAGCACTGTGCCGTTGGTCGACCCAAGGCCCTGGGCGTACCAGTGTCCGCCTTCGAGCCAAATGCGGAGATGCTCGCGCGATGCGTCGGCGCCCACATCGGTGATGCTGGGCGAGGTTTTGGGCAAGGACCCAATTACCGTGCCGCGCGGATCGCGTGTGAGGGGATGGATTTGCATGTCGGCGCAGTTGTCGGCATGGGTTCTGAGCAGACCGAGGTTGGGGGCGACAGTGCGCGGCTGCTCCAGGCTGCTCATAAAGCCACGTCCGACGGTAGTTTCGGTGGTGCCAAAGTGCCCGCCTGTCTTGCTGTCGCAAAAGCGCTCGACGGTGGCCACGCCTTGGATGGGGTCAGCGAGCGCCCCCGTTGCCACAAAGAGCATAAGGTAAAGCGTACTCTTCTCGCGCACGGCATTGCCGTCAAAGTTGTCGATGCGATTGAGGGCATTTGCATATAGGCGGCTGTCCAACTTGTAGCTGGCGAGAGCCGACATCATTTCGTTGGCGGCCGGGCCGCGATAGTGCTCGGCGATTGCCTGATAGGCGGACTCGCCACTGCCGAGCTTGCTGCAGATTGCCGCGGAAAGATTGAGCGTGGTGATGGCAAAGTCGCTGTAGATGGCGGGCGCGCACTGGTCAGGCTCGCGATGGACGATGTAACGGGTGAGATACGAGCGGTTGGAAGAGCATTTCTCGAGCAGGGTACTGCCGAGATAAGAGTTTCCATTGATGAGCATTCGGGCGATCTCGAGATGTTTAAGACCGCCGAACGAGCGAATATCGTTATAGAGGACCGAGCAAGGCGTCTTTGCTGCCACGGATACCTCCTTTGATTGCTTCCTAGCCAATAAGGCGATAGGAATTAATGGCCCTCGGTGGGCGACGTATTAAATGGCTGCGCAATATGTAGCGTAACCAAAGCAACATTATAGGCCACATGTTCGAAATTGCAGGAAGACTGAGAGATTTGGTTTGGACTGGACGGTAATCTCTCTCTGTCTTGTTCTGTAACATTTGGGGCCGGTTTTGCTCCGTAACTGTTACAGATCGAGATGCTTGCGAACCGTGCCGACCGCTTGTCTCGATCTGTAACATGTAGACCCGGTTTTACCCCATAGTTGTTACAGATTGAGACAATCAGCCGGGCCCACCTCGGGCCCACTCCGTCCGCCTCGTCATCTGTGGTTTACGTGGGGGCATGCGAAGCACAGGTATACTAACCGGCGGCGAATCTGCTCCATCGCTTAGAGCTGCTGCGTCTGGACGGCGCGTGATAGGGCTGCCAAAGCGATCGCCAGCGTGCTGAGCAACGTCCTCTCTGTGCGCACCTGTTTTTGTATGTATTAGCGCACTACCAAGCACGCCCCGCGCGGCCGCATGCCGTGCCCCTTGCGCGTGCAGATAAGGAACAACAACATATGCGTAATTCTGTATCCGACGTCACGGACGCCGAGATTCTGGACGAGACCCGCGAGGCCATGATCCAGGCTGCCTTCGATGCCGCCGATGAGGCCAATGCTGCCCATGCCGTCGAGTCCGCTACCGAGAGTCTGCCCGCCTTTGACGAGCTGGGCCTTTCCGACGAGATGCTTCGTGCCATCGAGAACCTGGGCTACACGGCGCCGACGCCCGTTCAGGCTGGCTCGATCCCTGTGGTGCTCGAAGGCCGCGACCTGCTTGCCGCCGCTCAGACCGGCACCGGCAAGACGGCAGCCTTCTTGCTGCCGACCATGAACAATCTGGAGCACATTGCTCCGCCCAAACCCGTGCGCGAGCGCGGCGGCCGCAACCGCCGTCGCGGTGCTAAAAAGCCCGAGGGCAACGGCCGCGGCCCCGTGATGCTCGTCATCACCCCCACGCGCGAGCTCGCACAGCAGATTGACGAGGTCGCGAGCAAGATTGCCGACGTCACCGGCCACGTTGCCGTGACCGTCGTGGGCGGCGTGAGCTACAAGCCGCAGACCGCGGCGCTCAAGTATGGCTGCGACATCCTGGTCGCCACGCCGGGCCGTCTGGTCGACCTGATCGAGCAGGGCGCCTGCCACCTGAACGAGGTCAAGGTGCTGGTGCTCGACGAGGCCGATCGCATGCTCGACATGGGCTTTTTGCCCGCCGTCCGCCGCATTGTGCGCGAGACGCCGGCCGAGCGCCAGACGCTGCTGTTCTCGGCGACCCTCGACGAGGAGGCCGTGGGCGAGATCACCGACCTGGTGAGCGACCCGGCACGCGTGGAGATCGCGCCGGCCACGTCGACCGCCGACACCGTCGACCAGTTTGTGTTCCCGGTGTCCATCGAGGCAAAGAACAACCTGCTGCCCGAGTTCCTCAAAAAGGAAGGCCCGGAGCGCACTATCGTCTTTATGCGCACCAAGCACCGCGCCGACAGCTGCTGCCGTCGTCTGGAGCGTAAGGGCATCAAGGCCGCCGCGATTCACGGCAACCGCAGCCAGGCCCAGCGCGAGCGCGCGCTTTCGGCCTTCCGCGACGGTACCGTCGACGTGTTGGTGGCAACCGACGTGCTTGCCCGCGGCATCGACATTAGCGACGTGCGCTACGTCGTGAACTTTGACGTACCGGCCGAGCCGACCGACTATATCCACCGCATTGGCCGTACGGGCCGCGCCGGCGAGCTGGGCTGGGCCATTACGTTTGTGACCGAGCAGGACGTGGACGAGTTCTACGAGATCGAGAAGCTCATGGACAAGACGGCCGACATCTACGAGGCCGGCGACCTGCATGTGGGTCCCAACCCGCCCGCGGTTGATCCCGATCGCGACCCTGCGGCCTTTAAGGTGAAGAAGAAGACCAAGCGCGGCAAGTCCAAGAGCAAGAAGAAGCTTGAGCAGGCGCGTCGCGACGGCAAGCGCAACGGCGATGGCTACGGCGATGTGGCCGGTCGTTCCAACCGCGGTCGCGACGAGCGCCGCGGCGACGGCGAGCGTCCGAGCCGTCTCAAGCGCGGCGGCAAGACCCGTGTGCGCGAGGGCGTTCAGGCTCGCGTGGACGAGGCCGTGGAGAGCGTGGCTCGCGAGGTAGCTGCCGAGGAGCGCGGCGGTGCTGGTGCCGCTGAGCAGCCTGCGCGCGGTAACCGTGCCGAGCGTCGTGCCAAGCAGTTCCAGGGCGAGGCACATCGCCGCCGCCGCGAGGATGAGGATCGCGGTGGCCGTCGTCGTGTCGAGCGCGAGGACGAGGGCCGCGGTTCGCGCGGTGGCAAGCGCGGTGCGGGCGACCGCCGTCGTTCCGGTCGTGATGACGAGCGCGGTGGCCGTGACGAGCGTCGCGGCGGCGAGGGCCGTGGTGAGCGTAGCACCCGCGGCGGCGAGTCCCGTGGCGGCAAGCGCTTTGACGAGCGCGGGGGTCGCGAGGGTGGCCGTGGCGGTGAGCGTCGCGAGGGCGCTCGCGGCAATGGCGGCCGCAGCGGCACCAGCCGTTCTGGTGAGTCGCGCGATCGTCGTGATCCGCGTGCCAGCCGCGATCGTCGCGATGACTGGCGCAACTACGACGATACCCGCGAAGAGCGTCGCGGCGGCTATCGTGGCGGGCGTGGCGGCAACCAGGCCGGCTCCCGCGGCGGCCGCGCCGGCGGTCGCGATAACCGTGGCAGCTATGGCAACAGCCGTGGCGGCAAGCGCGGCGGCAGCTCCCGTCGTCCCGGTGACGGCGGCGGCAAGCGCAAATAGCATACGCATCGCCCACTAGAGCGAGGTGAACCAAGGGCCCTGAGCAACTACGCTCGGGGCCCTTTTTGTTTGCCGTATCCGATCGCTAATTCAAATGTGATTTCCTCGGGAATGCATCTAGAAGATGCCGTGGGCCTGTTTCCTGCCATGCGGCAATGGGTCCCATGGGGTGTGCCGTGCATTTTTTGGAGTATTCAGCAGCTCTAGCTGGCTGCATACGATTCGGTATTGCCAACGGTGGCCTTCAGATACCCCCTATGAGCGTTTTGAGTTAGATTTCGCCGTTTTTCGAAGCAAAGGTACGTCATTCTCGCTATGTCGGAACCCTAAATGACGCAGCGCCCTACAGTTTTGCCCGCCCGCGGCGGTGCTGGCGCGGTCACGTTGCAGAATACTCCGTTATTTTGCACGGGCCAGGATGGGGTACCTCAGGAGAACACGGCGGTATCCCGTAAATATATACAATCTGTACCGTAATTTATACAAAACGAAGAGGCAGACAGCGTAGGGTGGGTGCATTGGGGTGCTTGGTGCACCAAAACGGGGATCCCATGCGCCGTATACTCTGTCTGAATGTGAAAAGGCTTGACGCGTTGCCTGGCGTAGGGGGAGGGTGCCTCGATGAGCGTATTCGAAATTGTGTTTAGTCCGACGGGTGGAACGCGGAAGGTGTCTGGCCTTGTGGCCGGGGCGCTGGACAAAAAGACCGTTACCGTCGATCTGACCGATAGCGGGCTAGATTTCAGCGCTGTCTCGATGACTGAGGACGACGTGGCCGTAATCTCTGTGCCGGCGTATGCCGGTAGAATCCCGGCTGTGGTGGCTGACCGGTTGGGCATGGTGCGCGGCAACGGGGCTCGGGCTGTTTTGGTTTGTGTATACGGAAACCGCGCGTTTGAGGACACGCTCGTAGAGCTGGAGGACGTTGCGAAGCGCGCCGGATTTAGGGTGGTCGCAGCGGTTTCTGCTATTGCTGAGCATTCCGTTGCTCGTCAGTTTGCTGCTGGGCGACCGGATGCGCAGGATGCGGCGCAGCTCGCAGAGTTTGCGCAGCAAATTCAGCAGAAGCTGTTGGCTGAGGATGCATCCGAGCCCTCTATTCCCGGCAATCGTCCTTATAAACAAGCCAGAGGTCACCGCATGGCACCCGAGGCAACAGAGGATTGCGTCTCCTGCGGTGCATGCGCCGCGGCGTGCCCCGTTTGCGCTATCGACAAGGGCGACCCCAAGCGAGCAGCTGGCGAGGCGTGCATCTCCTGCATGCGCTGCATCGCCGTATGTCCGCGAGGCGCTCGCAAGCTTGATTCCAACAAGCTATCCGCTGTTTCCCAGATGCTGAGCAAGGTTTGCGTCGTGCGGAAGGAATGCGAACTCTTCATCTAGCGCATACGAAATTGGTTCAAAGGGGTCAGAGCAAGGAGTGTCCCTGGGTGCCGGCAGAAAAGGAACGTCCCCAAGTGCTGCCTAAATACCGTTTATCGAAGAAAAAATACCGTTCGCCGGTCATAATGATTGTTCCGGCTTTGGGCTTGTCTACAATAGCTCCCGTAAAAAGAAATGCGAAAGGTTACCGAGTCCCTCGGACGTGGGCCTAACCAAAGTCTTTGAACGGATGTGTCTCTATGGACGCATTCGCTTGATTTTAGTTGGGCTATATTTATGAAGGGACATGCCACCATGGGTTTCTTTTCTCGCCTGATGGGCGGTTTGGATGAGCAGAAGACTGCATCTTCCGAGTTCGAAATCCTCGCTCCCGTTTCCGGCGAGCTTGTTCATCTGGAAAAAACCAATGACCCCGCTTTTAGCAGCCGCGCCGTGGGCGATGGCGTTGCCGTGGTTCCCCAAGAGGGAACGGTGTGCGCTCCTGTTTCCGGCACCGTCGCGGCGCTATTTCCGACTGAGCACGCGCTGGGCATCATGTCTGACGACAGCTCTGCTCAGGTGATGCTGCATATCGGAATCGACACTGTTAAACTTGAGGGCAAGGGCTTCCATGCGCTTGTTGCCCAGGGTGACCATGTCGACGCGGGCCAGCCCCTCGTCGAGGTCGATTTCGACGCGGTCCGCGCCGCCGGCTTCGATCCCACGGTCTTCGTTATCGTGTGCGAGCGCTCAGAGAATTCGACTCTTCGTGAGCATCCTTCCGGCCCTGTTGCTGTTAAAGAGCCTGTCGTCTGGCTTTCCGAGTAAATTCTTGTGGTGGGTACCGTGGTTATCAAGCGAGTTTTCAACAATAACGTCGCAATGGTCACTTCGGACGATGGCTCCGAGCTCGTTGTCATCGGTCGAGGCCTCTGCTTTGGCCGTCATGCCGGCGACGCTATCGATGACGCATCGGTCGAAAAGACCTATGCGCTGCAGGAGGGCACTTCTCAGGATTCGCGTACGATTGACCGCTTGGCACATCTTTTAGAGTCCATCCCCACCGTCAACCTCGTGATTGCCGAGGACATTGTTCAGATGCTCCGTCGAGAGCTCAATGTTGATATCAACGACAAGATCCTCATTGCCCTCGCAGACCATATCGGCCTTGCTTTGGAGCGCGAGCGCAAGGGCGTCTCCTGCGAGAATCCGTTGCTGCTCGAGATCCAGCAGTTCTATCGCAAGGAGTATGCGCTTGCGGGCCGTGCGCTGCAGATTGTCAAGGAGTATATGGGCATCCAGATGAGCGAAGAAGAGCAGGGTTTTATTACGCTGCATATCGTCAACGCCACCATGCCGCAACGCTCCGACCGTCTCATCATCTCGGTCCAGCTTGTTCGCGACGTGCTCGCGATTGTTTCCGAACGCTATGCTACGACCCTCGATAACACCTCGCTGCCCTATGAGCGTTTCGTTCGTCACCTGCAGTTTTTCGCACAGCGAGCGCTCGATCCTGCGGCCGGGCAAATCAATGGCGACGCGCTGTTCCGAATCGATGAAACGGCGTACCCGTGCGCATTCTCGTGCGCGGACGCCATAGCCGACCACTTAGCGTCTACCTATAACGTCGTCGTTACCGATGCCGAGAAGAGTTATCTCGCATATCACATTGTTAACCTGCTTGGAGAACCTGGTCTCTAGGCATAACGTGCCCACACATCGATTGATATAAGGCAAGGCTCACGGTCTTGTCCAGGGCACATCTGTCTTAATTTGCGGAAAAGGAAGGGGAGTACCGCTATGACCGCAAAAAAGAAGTTCAATTTCAAAGCGCCGTTGGAGGTGTTCGCGAAGTCAACCGTTCAGCCGATGATGTATCTCTCGGTTGCCGGCATTCTGCTCATCGTGGGCATTATTCTGACCAACAAGACCATCTGCGCCGTGATTCCTGTGCTGGGCTCCGGTCCGTTCCAGCTTGTGGGCGCCGTTGTCTATCAGTCGCTGATGTTTATCATCAACAACCTCTCGATTCTGTTCTGCGTGGGCATCGCCGGCGCCATGGCAAAGAAGAACAAGGGCCATGCTTCGCTGATCGCCCTGATGTCGTTCTTCCTGTTCCTGCAGGCCAATAACATCGTGCTCAACGCCACCGGCTCTCTTGCCGAAGCGAGCGGCATGCTCGGCCTTACCGGAACCGGCCAGAGCACCGTTATGGGCATTCAGGTGCTCGATACCGGCGTGTTTGGCGGCATCATTCTTGGTTGCATCACCGGTGCCGTGTTCAACAAGTACTCGAACAAGCAGTTCCCCATTGCCCTTTCGATGTTCTCGGGCGTTCGCTTCCCGTTCCTGATCATGATCATCATCTCCTGGATCATGGGCGCTGGCTTCTGCATCGTTTGGCCTCCGGTTCAGGGTGCCATCTCCTCCGTTGCCGGCATCATTAAAGAGTCGGGCAACATCGGTCTGTTCATCTACGGCATGCTCAACAAGCTGCTCGTTCCCACCGGTCTGCACCACCTCATCTACACCCCGTTCCAGTTCTCCGATGTGGGCGGCACCCTTACGCTGGGTGATCAGGTTATCGCCGGCGCCTATCCCATCCGTGTTGCCGAGATGGCAATGACGGGCCAGCCCTTCTCCGATAGCACCTACTTCAACAGCTATACCTTCAACAACCTGTGGCCCTACATCGGTATCGGTCTCGCCTTTATCTTCACCGCTTACAAGGGGAACAAGGATAAGACCAAGGCCGTTATCATCCCGCTGATCATCACCGCCGTGCTCTCCTGCGTGACCGAGCCCATGGACTTCCTCTTTGTCTTTGCCGCTCCCGTGCTCTTTGTCGTTCACTCGATTCTTTCCGGCATCTTCCTGGTTCTGCTCAAGGTCCTCTCCGTGCCCGCTTCGACTGCAGGCGGCATCATCAACATCGTGGTTTCCAACCTGGTCCTTGGTGTTGATAAGACCAACTGGCCGGTCATGCTGGTGCTTGGAGTCGTCAACGCCGCTCTGTACTTCTTCCTCTTCACCTTCCTTATTAAGAAGCTCAACCTCCACACGCCTGGTCGCGAGGAGGAGTCCGAGCTCGCCGAGTCCGTTGCCGAGGGCGAAGCTGCCGCGTCTGTTGCGGTGAAGCAGGGCGCTGTTGCCGCGGCCCCCGCAGAGGGCGTCGATGCAGGTATTGCCGACCTGGTCGCAGGTCTTGGTGGCAAGGACAACATCGAGGAGCTCGAGAACTGCTTTACGCGTCTCCGCGTGAACGTTAAGAACCCGGACCTCATCAATGAGGACCTCATCAACCACGTGCCCAACAGCGGCATCAACCGCAACGGCAATAATATCCAGATCATCTTTGGCATGAAGGTCGCCGAGATGCGCGACAAGGTCGAAAACGCAATTGAGAAGGAGCAGTAAACAATGATCATTACTCTGTGTGGTGGCGGATCCACCTTTACCCCCGGCATCGTCAAGTCCATCGCTCTGCGCAAGGACGAGCTCGACGTTGACGAGATTCGTCTGTACGACATCAACGAGGAGCGCCAGCGCAAGATCGGCGTGCTCGTGGACTGGATTCTGCACGAGGACCTCGGCCTGGACATCAAGCTCACGGTGACCACCGACAAGGAGACTGCCTTTACGGACGCGAGCTTCGTGTTTGCCCAGATGCGCGTGGGCGGCTATGCCATGCGCGAGCAGGACGAGAAGATTCCGCTGCGTCACGGCTGCGTGGGCCAGGAGACCTGCGGTTGCGGCGGCCTTGCCTACGGCATGCGCACCATCTTCCCCATGGTCGAGCTGATTGACGACGTTGAGAAGTATGCCAAGAAGGACTACTGGATTCTTAACTACTCCAACCCTGCCGCCATCGTGTCCGAGGGCTGCCGCGTGCTGCGTCCCAACGCTCGCATCATCAACATCTGCGACATGCCGATCGCAATCATCGACGTGGTTTGCGCCGCGCTCGATATCGACAAGAAGGATGTCGAGTACGATTACTTTGGCCTCAACCACTTTGGTTGGTTCACCTCGATCCGCCACAAGGGCGAGGAGGTGCTCCCGCAGCTGCGCGAGTACATCAAGGAGCATGAGATTCTGCTGCCCGATTCCTACCTCAAGGGCATGAGCTCGCTGATGTCCAAGAAGCCCGAGGAGGCCACCGACGAGCACCCCGAGCAGAACCGCCACACCAAGGGCAGCTGGTACTACGTCTGGAAGGGCGAGTACGAGATCATGGAGTGCTTCCCGGAGTACCTGCCCAACACGTATCTGAACTACTACCTGCAGCAGAAGGAGTTCGTCGAGCATTCCAACCCCGAGCGCACCCGTGCAAACGAGGTTGAGGAGACGCGCGAGAAGAACCTCTTCGACGGCATCGACCATTACGAGAAGACGGGCGAGATCGACGAGAGCACGTTCTATGCGGGCAGCCACGGCGACTGGATTGCCGACCTGGCCATCGCTCTGAAGAACGATACCAAGCAGCGCTTCCTGGTCATTTGCGAGAACAAGGGCGCTATCCCCAACATGCCCTACGACGCCATGGTCGAGCTGCCTGCCTACATTGGCAAGAACGGCCCCGAGGTCATCAGCCGCGACAACATTCCGCTGTTCCAGCAGGGTCTTATGATGCAGCAGCTGAACTCCGAGAAGCTCGTGGTCGAGGCCACGATCGAGGGTTCGTACGAGAAGGCACTCAAGGCCTTTACGCTCAACAAGACCGTGCCGTCGATGAAGGTCGCCAAGGAAGTTCTCGACGACATGATCGAGGCCAACAAGGACTTCTGGCCCGAGCTTAGCTAAAGACAGAAGGTCGCTGGCACAAAAGAGCCGCTGACCGTAAAACTTGACCAATGCCCCGTCCACGTGATTGCGTGGACGGGGCATTGTCATTTGGTAACGCGTTTTATCAAATATGGCATTTATCTGCGGAAATGTTCGTTTTCACCGCTAAGGACGACGTTTCATACCGCCTGCCGAACCGTGTCGCTGCCAAGCAATTTTATAGGTCAGTGTTGTGCGTGTAGCAACTTCGCTCGGTCTCGCCTCCGGGCTGCCATGTGAGAGGGGATCTTATGGCTCGACTGCACGTAATGGAACGCAGCCACGCTCAGGCCGTCATGGACGACCTGCACGATGCGCTCGGACGCCGTCTGGCGGTGAGTTCGCTCGCCCCGTGTCCCGTTGTGTTTACGGCAGCGCTCGTCAACCTGTGTTCCACTCAGAGCTGCGGCAAGTGCACACCCTGCCGCGTGGGCCTGAGCGCGCTGTGCGACCTGCTCGCCGACGTGCTTGAGGGCCGAGCCGATGAGTCCACGCTCAATCTGATCGAGCGTACGGCCCGCACCATCTACCTTTCGAGCGACTGCGCCATCGGCTACGAGGCGGGCGCCATGGCACTCACCGCCATTCGCGGCTTCCGCGACGACTTTGAGCACCACATCCGCGAGCATTCCTGCGGCTTTGATCGCGAGGCGCGCGTTCCGTGCGTCTCGGGCTGCCCGGCGCACGTCGACATCCCCGGGTACATTTCGCTCGTCGAGGCCGGCCGCTATGCCGATGCCGTCAAGGTCATCCGCAAGAATAACCCGCTGCCGCTCGTCTGCGGCCTGGTGTGCGAGCATCCCTGCGAGATGCACTGCCGCCGCGGCATGGTCGACGACCCCATGAACATCCTCGCCCTCAAGCGTTTTGCCGTCGAGCATAGTGACCTCAACGACCACAAGCCGCATGTCGTGGACAATACCGGCAAGCGTGTCGCTGTGGTCGGCGGCGGCCCGGCTGGCCTCTCCTGCGCCTATTATCTGGCCGTGATGGGCCATAAGGTGACGATTTTTGAGCAGCGTCACCACCTGGGTGGCATGCTACGCTACGGTATCCCCAGTTATCGTCTGCCGCGTGAGCGCCTGCAGGCCGAGATCGACTGGATCTTGAGCGCCGGCATCGACGTGGAGCTCGACCACTCTGTGCGCGGCGAGGAGCTCGCCCGCCTGCGTGACGAGTACGATGCCGTCTACCTGGCCATCGGTGCCCACAACGACAAGAAGCTCGGCCTTCCGGGCGAAGAGGCGCCCGGCGTGGAGTCGGCCGTCAAGATGCTGCGCGCCATCGGCGACGACGAGCTGCCCGACCTGAGCGGTCAGCGCGTGTGCGTCATCGGTGGCGGCAACGTTGCCATGGACGTGGCCCGCTCTGCCGTGCGCTGCGGTGCCGAGAAGGTGAGCATCGTCTACCGCCGCCGCATCTGCGACATGACGGCCCAGGACGCCGAGATCGCCGGCGCCCAGGCCGAGGGTTGCGAGGTGCTGGAGTTGACGGCCCCGCTCGCCATCGAGACGGGTGAGGAAGGTCTCGTGTGCGGCCTGCGCGTGCAGCCGCAGATTATCGGCGAGCCCCGCCGTGGTCGTCCGGCTCCGCGTGCCGCTGCCACGCCCGAACGCATCATCCCCTGCGAGCGCGTGTTTGTGGCGATTGGCCAGGACATCGATTCCAAGTCGTTTGAGGAGATGGGCATTGCCTGCAAGTGGGGCTGCGTCGTCACCGACTCGGACGGCGCCGTGCCCAACTTCGACGGCCTCTTTAGCGGCGGCGACTGCCAGACCGGCCCCGCCACCGTCATCCGCGCCATCAACGCTGGCCGTGTGGCCTCGGCAAACATTGACCGCTACCTGGGCTTTGATCACAAGATTAAACTCGAGGTCGAGCTGCCGACCGTCCAGTTTAAGGGCAAGCACGAGTGCGGTCGCTGCGAGCTGGGCGAGCGCGAGGCCGGCGAGCGTATTCACGATTGGAATCTGGTCGAGCAAGGTCTTACCGAGCAGGAGGCGCGCCAGGAGGCGAGCCGCTGCCTGCGCTGCGACCACTTTGGCTTTGGTGCGTTCCGCGGAGGGAGGAACCTGGAATGGTAGAGCTCAACAACCCCACCGTCAGCGACAACACCGAAAATGGAGCGCATAACATGGTCAAGCTCACGATCGATAATTGCGAGGTCGTGGTGTCCGAGCACACCACGATCCTGGATGCAGCCAAGTCCGTCGGCATCCAGATTCCCACCCTGTGCTATCTGCGCGATCTAAACGAGATCGGCGGCTGCCGCGTGTGCGTGGTCGAGGTCGAGGGCTGCGACCAGCTGGTTGCCGCCTGCAACAACTACGTGCTCGACGGCATGGTGGTCCACACCAACAGCCCCAAGGCTCGCGAGGCTCGTCGCACCAACGTGCAGCTGCTGCTGTCGCAGCACGATGCGCAGTGCGCGAGCTGCGTGCGCAGCGGTAACTGCAACCTGCAGACCATCGCCAACGACCTGGGCATTTTCTACCTGCCGTATCAAAAGCACTTGGCGCGCGAGGGCTGGGACTTCGATTTTCCCATCATTCGCGACAACGACAAGTGCATCAAGTGCATGCGTTGCATCAAGGTGTGCGAAAACGTGCAGGGGCTGGGGATTTGGGACCTGACCAATCGCGCTACGCACACCGCCGTGGGTACCCGCGGGCGCGCGCCGATTGGCAAGACCGATTGCGTCGCATGCGGCCAGTGCATCACGCATTGCCCGACGGGCGCGCTGCGCGAGCGTGACGACACCGAGACCGTGTTCGACGCCATCGCCGATCCCGACAAGATCGTGCTGGTGCAGATCGCGCCGGCTGTGCGTAGCGCTTGGGGCGAGGAGCTCGGCATCCCGCGCGAGGAGGCCACCGTCGAGCGCCTGGCGTGCGCGCTGCGCCGCGTGGGCTTTGAGTACGTGTTCGATACCGATTTCTCGGCCGACCTCACCATTATGGAGGAGGGCTCCGAGTTGCTCGAGCGCCTGGGTAAGGCCGCCAAGGGCGAGGGCGACAGCCGCGGCTGGCCCATGTTCACGAGCTGCTGCCCGGGCTGGGTGCGCTTTGTGAAGGCGCGCTATCCGGAGTTTGTCGACAGCCTGTCCACGTCCAAGTCGCCGCAGCAGATGTTCGGCGCCATTGCCAAGACGTACTACGCCAAGGTGTTGGGCGTGGAGCCCGAGCGCCTGTTCGTGGTGTCCGTGATGCCGTGCACGGCCAAGAAGGCCGAGTGTGCGCTGCCGAGCATGGTGGGCGAGGGCGGCGTGCCCGATGTGGACGTTGCGCTGACGGTGCGCGAGATGGTACGCATGATTCGCGCGAGCCACGTGAGCGTCGACACGCTTACCGAGGAGCCGCTCGATACGCCGCTGGGCTTCGGCACGGGCGCGGGCGTGATCTTTGGCGCCACGGGAGGCGTGATGGAGGCTGCCGTGCGCTCGGCCTATTACCTGGTGACGGGCAAGAACCCCGATGCGGATTTCTTTACCGACGTGCGTGGCCTGAATGGCTGGAAGGAGGCCGTGGCCGATATCGATGGCACCAAGGTGCGCGTCGCCGTGGCGCACGGGCTGGGCAACGCTGCCCGCCTGCTCGATGCGATTCGCGACGGCCGTGCGAGCTATGACTTCGTCGAGGTCATGGCGTGCCCGGGCGGCTGCGTCGGTGGCGGCGGTCAGCCCATTCACGACGGCTGCGAGCTGGCGGCCGAGCGCGGCCAGGTGCTGTGGGGCCTGGATGCCGCTGCGGACATTCGCTTCTCGCACGAGAACCCCGATGTTCAGGCGTGCTACCGCGAGTTTTTGGGCGCGCCGCTCTCGCCGCTGGCCGAGGAGTTGCTGCATACCGACCATCACGCCTGGTCGATGCCTAACGAGGGGAAGTGCTAACGATGCGCGCGTTTGATGTTGAGATGACGCGCCGGGGGTTTGCCTCGGCGCTCGCCGTGGGCGCGTTGTCGCTTGCGCTCGCGGGCTGTGGCGGCGGGGCTGTCGGTGCCGGGTCCGCCGCGGGCTCGGCTGCCACGGACGGCGCCGGTGCTGCTGCGGAGCCGGTCGAGGTGCACGTCGCCTCGCTCAAGGGACCGACCTCGATTGGCCTGGTGCAGTTTATGGACCAGGCGGCCGACGGTGCCACGGATAACGAGTTCAACTTTGCGATCAGCGCCGCGGCCGACGAGATCGTGCCCAAGATGATTCAGGGCGATGTCGACATTGCCCTGGTGCCCGCCAACGTGGCGAGCGTGCTCTACAACAAGACCGAGGGCGCGGTACAGGTCATCGACATCAACACGCTGGGCGTGCTGAACGTGGTGACGGGCGACGCGAGTGTGGCCTCGTTTGGCGACCTGGCGGGTCGCACCGTCTACATGACGGGCAAGGGCGCCACGCCAGAGTACGTCATGAACTACCTGCTGGAGCGCGTGGGCCTGACTGGCCAGGTGACGCTCGAGTTTAAGAGCGAACCCACCGAGGTACTCTCGGCCCTGCTTGCCGATCCGTCCGCCGTGGGCGTGCTGCCGGAGCCGTTCAAGACCGCTGCCATCGCCAAGAGCGAGGGCAAGCTGTCGGCGCCGGTAAGTCTGACCGACGTGTGGGACGAGCTGGCAGGAGACACGGGCTCCCGTTTGCTGACGGGCGTGACCGTGGTGCGCCGGGCCTTTGCCGAGGAGCATCCCGAGGCCGTGGCGGAATTCTTGAACTGCCATGCAGCGAGTGTGAAGGCCGTCAACGCGGCGCCGGCAGACTGGGCACAGGCCGTGGTCGATGCCGGTATCGTGGATAACGCCACGATTGCCGAAAAGGCGATTCCCGGGTGCATGCTTGTGTGCCAGACGGGGAAGGATATGAAGACCGCGCTCGGTGGGTATCTGCAGGTGCTGGCCGATGCGGACGCGAGTGCCGTGGGCGGCAAGCTCCCGGCTGACGATTTCTACTACATGGAGTAGCCCGTGCGTGCGTTTGCTCGACAAATGATAGTGCGTATGAAGGCGGTGGCGGCAGCAGGTGCCGTTGCCGCCTTTTGGCTTGCCGCATGGGTTTTCGCGGCGGCGCTGGTGGCGCAGCCGTTGATTTTGCCGGGGCCGGGTGCTGTCGTGGTGGCGTTGCTGCGGCTGGTGTGCGATGCCAGCACGTGGGCGATTCTGATGGGCTCGGGTGCGCGGATACTGGGCGGGCTGGCGCTTGCCGCGGTGTGCGGCGGCGTGCTGGCGGGAGTCTCGGTGCGGTCGCGTGCGTTTGCCCGCTTGGTGGCGCCGGCACTTTCGTTTGTAAAGGCGACGCCGGTTGCCTGCGTGGTTGTCCTGCTGCTCATTTGGCTGGGGTCGGCGCGCGTGAGCATTGCGGCGGTCTTTTTGATGGCGCTGCCGGGCGCATATTTCTCGCTGGTCGAGGGTTTGACGCAAGCGGATAAGCCGCTGGAGCGGATGTTTCGTCTGCATGGCGTGCGAGGCTGGCGACTGTTTTGCGCCCACACCTGGCGCGAAGTCCTGCCGTTTGTGCTTTCGTGCGCCCGCGCCGTGATTGGCATGAGCTGGAAGGCCGGCGTGGCGGCGGAGCTGATCGGCATGGCGGCGGGCACCGTGGGCGAGCGCATCTATCAGGCGAAGCTGCTCATCGAGACGGATGATCTGCTGGCGTGGACCGTGTTGGTCGTGGCGGCATCGTGGGCATGCGAGCGCGTGCTGGTGTGGTTGCTGCGGGCTTCGGGGGCCGTGGCATGGCGTGTTGCCGTGCGGGCGCATGGGCGTGGTCCTCGCGGACGTGCGGCCGGATCTGCTGGCGCCGGCGCTGCGGCGGAGCTTGCGCTTGCCGTGGGCGATCGTGCGCCCTGGGCGCCGGCGCTCGACGGACTGGTGCTTCGCGTGCCCGCCGGTGGGCACACCTGCGTGATGGGCGCCTCGGGTGTGGGCAAGTCGACGCTGCTTTCGTTGGCGGCGGGGGAGTGCGCGCCGTGTTCCATGGTGTTTCAGGATGTGCGCCTGGTCGAGGACGTCTCTGCCCTGGATAACGTGCTGGTGTGTGCCGACGCGCACGTGGATGCCTCGAGTGCCACAGCCCTGCTGCGCCTGCTGGTGCCGGGAATCGATGTGCATGCCCGCGTGGCCGAGCTCTCGGGCGGGCAGCGCCGTCGCGTCGAGATTGCCCGAGCCCTGCTGTGCCCAGGCGACGCGGTGATTCTGGACGAGCCCTTTACCGGTCTAGATACCGCTGCGCGCGACGCATGCGCCGAGGTCGTGCTCGACTTGCTCGACGGTCGCATGCTGTTGCTTGCCACGCACGATGCCGTTGACGCTCAGGCCCTCGATATCTCGGACATCATCACACTCTAAATACTTACTCAGCAACAAAATGATCCGTTATTTCTCCGTCCCCATGGGGGCGAGTATGGTATTCTATCTGCGGGGTAATACTTAGGAATACCAAGTAATACCAACGCCGTAGAAACAAACTCCAGATGCGGGCCAATCGGGTTGCCTTCACAGCCCGTCGCCCAGCCGCGTGGCCCGCATCTATCCGCACCACCGTCGTTTCAAAAAGGAAGCGCCATGGCAGAACACATGACCCCGGTTGTCGCGAAGGTCTTGCCCGAGGAAAAGGCGGCCTTCGCGGCGGCAACCCAGCTCGTGGGCACCACGCCGTCCAACGCCATCCGCATGTTTATCGCCGCGTTTAATCGCTGCGGCACCTTTCCGTTCGACATTTCGCCCAACGGGGCCTTTGGCACTGCGCCCGATTCTCATCAATAAGTGATCCGTTTTCCTCCGTCCCCATGGGATCAGCTCTCTGCCGAGTTGTGGTAGAACTAGGGAACGGTTTTGAGGAGGTTGGCATGCTCAATGCGATGATTTGGGCGCTTGCCTGTTTTGGCGTTGTCGCTGCCGATATAGCCCTGAGCGCGGTTCTGTTTTCAGTTCTCGATGCCGTGTCGGTGCTGACGGGCTATCCGATCGACAATCTCGATATCCAATGGTTCCAGGCTGCCGCTCAGACGGCGTCGTTTTTGATGGCGCTGCTGTGGTGGCGTTATCTGTGGCCGCGCTCGTTTATGGCGCGCTGGCAGGGCGAGCGCCCGCTTGGCGGGGGAGCGCGTGGGGCGTGGAAACGCATCGCCTGCGTTATCGTGATCGGCCTTGCCCTGCAGGTGGTCGTTGGCTACGTGACCGACGCCGTGCTGTCGCTGTTGCCTGATGCCGCGGCCGACTACAGCGAACTTGTCGAGGAAACAGGCATGGGCGACACGAGCTATCTGGCCGTCCTGACCACGGTGCTCGGCGCTCCGTTTTGCGAGGAACTGCTGGTGCGCGGCATCATTTTTGAGTTTTCGCTGCGTGCGTTTAATTCGCAGTGCCGTCCGCTCTGGAAGCGCCGGCGTCGTGCGAGCGCGCAAGACGTCGCCATAGTGCCCTGGGCGGCCTCGAGTACCTGGGGCGTCGCGGCGGCGATTGTGCTGCAGGCGGCGGTCTTTGGCTTTATGCATATGAACTGGGTGCAGGGCTGCTACGCCGGCGCCGCCGGTCTGGTCTTTGGCTGGGTGCTCGTGACCACCGGAAAGCTCCGCTACACGATCCTGCTGCATTTTGCCTTTAACGCCGGGTCGTATCTCATGGGCCTGCTGTGGTTTGTGAACACGCCGCTCGACGTGGCGGTCACGGTTGCCATCGCCGGCTTTGTACTGGTAGAGGCGATGCGGTCGCTCAAGCTGACGTGCCAGTTGGCTCGCTCCCGTCAGTAAATGTGATTCCCCTAAGGAAAACACGGCTAGGTACGTCTGAACGTGTTCTCCCTAGGGAAATCACGACTGGAGACAGCCCAAGCGTGTTTCCCCTAGGGAAAACACGTTTGGGCGATGAGGAGACGCCGGCTGGCCAAGAGACGCCGGCCGGCCCTCGCCACGCTAGTTGCGCCTGCCGCCGCCGTTGGCGCCCTGACGTCCCTGGGCCGCACGGTTGCGGCCCGCGGTGTTCTGTGCGCGCGACATGCCGCCGTGGCCCTTGCTGCCCTTGGGCCCCTTGCCGGCGGCGCCACCGTGCGGCTTGCCGCCTTTCTTGCCGGTGCCATGCCCGCCGCTGGCCGATGTCTCGCCCGTGCGCGCCGGCACGGGACGGATCAGGCAATGCTTGGTGTAGCCGATCAGGTCACGACGCCCGGCCTTTTCCAGCGCCTCGCGCACGAGCTTGTAGTTCTCGGGCTTGCGATACTGGATGAGCGCGCGCTGCATGGCCTTCTCGTGCGGGTCGCGCGCCACATAGATCGGCTGCATGGTACGCGGATCTACGCCGGTGTAGTACATGCACGTCGACATGGTGGACGGCGTGGGGTAGAAGTCCTGCACCTGCTCGGGCATGTAGCCCATGTCGCGCACGGCTTCGGCAAGGTCCACGGCTTCTTTCATCGTCGAGCCGGGGTGGCTCGAGATCAGATACGGCACCACGTACTGCTTGAGTCCGTATTCGCGGTTCAAACGTTCAAATTTACGGCAGAACGCATCGTAGACGGCTCGGCTCGGTTTACCCATCACAGACAGCACCGCATCGCTCACGTGCTCGGGTGCCACGCGTAACTGGCCCGAGACGTGATGCTCCAGCAGCTCGCGCAAAAACTCGTCCGAGGCATCGGCCATGGTGTAGTCAAAACGGATGCCGCTGCGGACGAAGACCTTCTTGACGCCCGGCAGCTGGCGCAGGTCGCGCAGCAACTGCGTGTAGCCGCTCTCGTCGACCACCATGTTCTTGCATACGCTCGGCCACAGGCAGCGCTTGTTCTTGCACACGCCGTGCTTGAGCTGCTTGTCGCATGCAGGGCGGCTAAAGTTTGCCGTCGGTCCGCCCACGTCGTTGATGTAGCCCTTAAACTCGGGATCGCGCGTGAGCAGCTCAGCCTCGCGCATGATCGAGTCGTGGCTGCGCATCTGCAGCACGCGACCCTGGTGAAAGGTGAGCGCGCAAAACGAGCACTCGCCAAAGCACCCGCGGTTGGAGCTAATGGAAAACTTGATCTCGGCAAAGGCGGGCACGCCGCCCGCCGCGTCGTAATCGGGATGCCAGTCGCGTGCGTAGGGGAGTTCGGCCACTTCGTCCATCTCATCGGTGGTGAGTGTCGCCGACGGCGGGTTTTGCACCACATAGACGCTGTTGGGGTAGGGCTCTACCAGGCGATGTCCGGTGATGGGGTCCATATTCTGCTGCTGCACGTTAAAACTGCGCGCGTAGTTGAGCTTGTCGGCGGCAAGGTCGTCCCAGCTGGGAAGCAGGTCGTAGTCGTAGACCTCGTCGAGCGAGCTGGTGCGGTAGACGGTGCCATTGATATAGGTAATCTGATCGGCGGGCAGTCCCGCGTCGAGCGCGTCGGCGATCTCGACGATCGCGTGCTCGCCCATGCCGTAGATGAGGATGTCGGCGCCCGAGTCGAGCAGCACCGATCGCTTGAGTTTGTCCTGCCAGTAGTCGTAGTGGGCCAGGCGACGCAGGCTTGCCTCGATGCCGCCGATAATGATGGGAGCGTCCTTGAACGTCTGGCGGATGAGGTTACTGTAGACCGTGACGGCTCGGTTGGGACGGTGCCCCTCCTCGCCACCGGGGGTATAGGCGTCGGTGTGGCGGCGGTGCTTGGTCACCGAATAGTGGTTGACCATGGAATCCATGTTGCCGGCACTGACGAGAAAGCCCAGACGCGGCTCGCCGAGCACCGTGATGCTGGCGGGGTCAGTCCAGTCGGGTTGGCAGATAATGCCCACTTTGTAGCCGTGCGCGTCGAGCACGCGGCTGACGATGGCCATACCAAAGCTAGGGTGGTCCACGTAGGCGTCGCCGCAGATGTAGACAAAGTCGCACTGGTCCCAACCGCGCGCATCCATGTCGGCACGACTGACGGGAAGGAACTTATCGCGGCCCGGGCGCCAGGGGCGGGCGGGCGCAGCCGGAGTATGAGTGGAGTGGCCGCCCTGGGCCTTGCCGCCGCGCTTTTGCTGCTGGCCGCGCTGGGCATGCTTGCCGTGCTGGTTGTGCTGAGCGTCCTGGGGCTTTTTTGCCACGATCCCTCCCGTTGTTAGTATGCTGCACGTAATTGTAACCAGTCTTTTTGGGACGGCGCTAAAAAGACTGGTGGAGTACACGAGGCGTCGGGCGTCGGCGTCGCGCCCGCCGTTTGTTTCCAGACTGTGTATCTGCGCGTTGGAGAACCCGTCTCGCGCGCACGCCATGTTGTCAATGGGTTACAGTATGAACGGCGGCTATGTTTCCGCCAACGCACGAGAGAGTCGTCAACAAGGAGGATGCACGACGATGCAGCGTGCCAAGCAGATATCGGAGTCTATTGAGCTGGGCATCATCTTGGCGCTTGCCGGCGGCTTTATGGATGTGTATTCGTACATTGGGCGCGACCATGTTTTCGCCAACGCGCAGACGGGCAACATCTTGCTCGTGGGCGTGAGCATCTCAGAGGGCAATTGGGCACTTGCGGGTCGCTATTTTTTCCCTGTGGTGTCGTTTGCCGTGGGCATTATGCTTGCCGACCTGGTGCATGAGCGGTTTGGCAGCGTGATTCACTGGCGCCAGGTGACGGTGTTTTTTGAAGCCGTCATCTTGCTGGGCGTGAGCTTTATCCCGGGCGGCGATTTCAACTTGCTCGCCAACTGCCTTACTTCGTTTGCCTGCGGTATGCAGGTCGAGAGCTTCCGCAAGATTCACGGACACGGCATCGCCACGACCATGTGTATCGGCAACCTCCGTAATGCCTTGCAAAACGTGGACGACTACATCATCACCCACAAGCGCGGCTTTTTGGAAAACGGCCTGCTGTACTTTGGCGTGATCTTTACCTTTGTGTTTGGCGCCGTGTTGGGCAACTGGTGTATTGAGCGCATAGGCCTGCACGCCATCGTCGTGGCGAGCGTGCTGCTGTTTGTCGCGTTTGCCATCATGTTCATCGACCGCGAGCGCGATTTGCGTTTTCGCTGGAAGGTTGCGGCCGAGGCTTGGAAAGAGGGCTGCCGAAAGTAACCGAATGCGGCAGAGGGGTTGTTCCTTTGCCGCAATATTTTTCCTCTCTATGTAATACAGTTTCAGGAGCCAGAAAAAAATATCTAGCTCCTGAACGTTGCAACGAACTGCTTTTTGCGATTTATTCGAGATGCTCTTCAATCCGAGCCCTCAGAAGGGCAATGGCTGTGGGTATTCCAATTGCGACGGCTAATTCGGCTTTATCCAAAACCTGTATGCTAAAGCACGATTGTTTATCACATTGAAGGACGTTAACTGAAGATAGCTTTACTTCCCGTTGACTGAATATATCGTAATTTCCAAATAGGAAGTTACCTTTTATTGTGTAATTCGGTATGTTCGTTACGCACTTCATCTCAAGTCTGTTTAGGCCATAATCGAACACCGCAACTTCCTTGTGTTCGATGATGAGCGCAACCCTGGGCATGTTACTAAAACCACCGTCGACGACAGTAAAGAGTTTTTCATTTGCATCGTCATAAACGGTATATTTAAGACTCAATAGCTGTCCTAGTGGACCCGTGAACCCATGTCTTTTGATGTTGAGGTTGTCTCCCGCTGGGTTGATGAGAGCTAGAGCATGCGGATAAGGGTTACCTTCAATTGAGATTCGATATTCGTTTGTAGCCGTCTTGCTCGATTTAGGACCAGTAGCTATCACGCGTCATCGCCTCGATCGTATAAGAGACAGCTTCTGCTTCGTGCGGAGAATTACGCTGTACGTTGTAGTACATGCAGCTGCAATAACAGCATGGGCAATTTCTAACAAAATGAATGATGCTATTTGCTGCATGCATATTATTTACTATAAAGTATCCTTTTATAAACGTATTGTCAAACATATATTGCTAAAACAGAAACAATTTATAGACTGAGCGGGTCGTATTCTTTGGGCGAGTGCTCCTATAATCTAGCCTACGCTGCTGTCGGGAGGAAAGGACTAGGGCACTATTATTATTATGTTGAAACGCTTTAACAATTTTGACGTTCTCACGTGTTTTTTGTTTCAAAAGCGTTAGGATGGGACTTATAGCGTGGGGCGTAATGGGTGCCCCGCACACGATGGGAGGCTATCAATGGCTAATCGTTTCGTTCTCAATACCATCTCTTATCATGGTTCCGGCGCCATCAAGGAGATCCCCGGCGAGCTCCAGCGTCGCGGCTACAAGAAGATCTTCGTCTGCTCCGACCCCGACCTGGTCAAGTTTGGCGTTACCGCTAAGGTGACCGACGAGCTCGACGCCGCTGGCATCGCTTGGAGCCTCTACTCCGAGATTAAGCCCAACCCCACCATCCAGAACGTCAAGGACGGCGTCGAGGCCTTCAAGGCCGCCGAGGCTGACGCTATCGTGACCATCGGTGGCGGCTCCTCCATGGACACCGCCAAGGCTATCGGCATCATCATCAACAACCCCGAGTTCGCCGATGTCCGCAGCCTCGAGGGCGTTGCTCCCACTAAGAACCACGCCGTGTTTACCATCGCTGTGCCGACGACCGCCGGTACCGCTGCCGAGGTGACCATCAACTACGTCATCACCGACCCCGAGAAGGTCCGCAAGTTCGTGTGCGTCGACACCAACGACGCCCCCGAGGTCGCCGTCGTCGACCCCGACATGATGGCTTCCATGCCCGCCGGCCTTACCGCCTCCACCGGCATGGACGCTCTGACCCACGCCATCGAGGGCTACACCACCAAGGGCGCTTGGGAGCTTTCCGATATGTTCCACTTTGAGGCCATTAAGCTGATCAGCGAGAACCTGCGCGACTCCGTCGCCGAGGCCAAGTCCGGCCAGCCCGGCTCCGGCCGCGAGGGCATGGCTCTTGGCCAGTATGTCGCCGGCATGGGCTTCTCCAACGTTGGCCTGGGCATCGACCACGCCATGGCTCACACCCTGTCCGCTCACTACGACACCCCGCACGGCGTCGCTTGCGCCATGCTGCTGCCGATCGCCATGGAGTTCAACAAGCCGGTTTGCGCCGAGCGCCTGGCCAAGGTTGCCGTTGCCATGGGCGTTGACACCACGGGTATGAGCACCGACGAGGCTGCCGACGCCGCTATCGCCGCCGTCAAGCAGCTCTCTGCCGATGTGAACATCCCGCACGTCTGCGAGGCCATGAAGGCCGACGAGATCGAGGTCTTGGCCAAGGACGCCATGGCCGACGCCTGCTTCCCGGGCAACCCGCGCGAGGCGACGCTCGACGACGTCATCGAGCTCTTCAAGAAGATCTGCCCGGCTGCCTAACTTGGTTCGGCGGGCCCCTGCCCGTTAGCCCCACAATCGTCCTCGGACATGTCGGAAGCCCCCGCTGCGCACTTCGTGCGGCGGGGGCTTCCTCCGTCCTGCGGAAAGATTGTGGGGCTAACGGCAGGGGGCCGCCGGCTCGTTATCGTGGTGGGCGCAGTCCTGGCGAGCTCGATGGGTCATCTCGCTAGGTAAAAAGATGGCTCGCGGTGGTATTGTTGCTGTGGGTTTAATTCGATATGAAAGGGTGACTTTGGTGTCCAAGATGGATTCTACGCTCTCCTATATTACTGACCAGTTGAAGGCGCTTACCTCGATTGCTTCACCTACGGGCTATACCCGTGCGGCGACTGACTATCTAATGGAAACGTTGCGCGATATGGGCTTTGGCCCCGAGCGCTCCAATAAGGGCAACGTGTTGGTTGAGCTTGGCGGCGAGGGCGAACCGCTCGTACTGGCGAGCCATGTCGATACCCTGGGCGCCATGGTGCGCTCCATCAAGGACAATGGTCGCCTGCGTCCCACGACGCTCGGCGGGCATCAGTGGTCTACGGCCGATGGCGAGAACTGCACCGTTTACACGCGCGATGGCAATGTCTACACGGGTGTGGTTCTCAACACCGAGCCTTCGGCGCATGTGGCCGATGAACCGGTCAAGACCATCGAGAAGAACATGGAGATCTTGCTCGACGAGAACGTCGACAGCAAGGACGATGTGCTCGAGCTGGGTATTCAGACGGGCGATATCATCGCTATGGATCCGCGTACCACGGTGACGGAGAGCGGCTACATCAAGAGTCGCTTCCTTGACGACAAGCTGTCCGCGTCGATTCTTCTGGGCCTGGCGCGTGCCGTCGCCGCTGGCGAGGTGACACTCTCGCGCAAGGTATCGCTGCTCTTTACCGTGTACGAAGAGGTCGGCCACGGCGGCGCCTTCGTGCCGGCCGACACGCGCGAGATGATCAGCGTGGACATGGGTTGCGTGGGCGACGACCTTGGCTGCACCGAGCGCATGGTTTCGATTTGCGCCAAGGATTCGGGCGGTCCGTACAACTACGACTTGGTAACCACGCTGTCTAATATCGCGCGCGAGCTGGAGCTCGATTACGCCATCGACGTGTACCCGCACTACGGTTCGGACGTCGAGGCCACGCTTTCGGCCGGTTACGACATTCGCCATGGTCTGATCGGCCCCGGCGTGTACGCGAGCCACAACTACGAGCGCAGCCACATCGACGGTATGCGTAACACCTTTGAGCTGGTCCGCGCCTACGTGCAGCGCTAAGGAAGCAGTTTGCGACTCGGCTGACCAATCGCTAAGGCCCGATTTCTCGGGCCTTTTTTCGCTTTAGGTCGTTTAGTATTATGATGTAAGTAATCTATTAACTAAACGTGTAAATTACTTAACGAGGTGATGCGGTGTATGGATACGTCTGAGTACTTATCTATGGGTGATGCCGCCCGCCTGTTGGGCGTTACGAAAGCCCGCATATCGCAACTTGCCGCATCGGGGACGCTTGTGTGCGATATTGTGGGCGGCCGGAAGATGGTCGAGTACAATTCTGCGACCGCCTACCAAAAGGTCCGCAAGCGAGGACGCCGTCCTGCGGCCGATGTGGGACGCAAGTTTACGCTGATGTCGGCCGACCATGAGGTCGCGCATGTCTCATTTGATCCGACGCGTGAGTTTCCCTTCGAAATCGCCGAGGTCCTCGATGCGCAACGAATGCCGTTTGGCACATGCTCGAGCTCTTCTCCTACGGTGAATAAACGGGAGCTCAACGTGTGGTGGAGCCATCGGTCGGTGCCTGACGTTCGCCCTGGACTCGTCTCGCGCTATCGTGAACTGGGAATTGCCAGTGGCATCGAGGTTCCGGTTCGGTGCCTGGGCTTATCGCTTTCGGATTGTTATTGGCTGCGGCCGGCCGATTGCGCCGAACTCAAATGGCAAAGCATCAATTACTTTGAGAACGAATTTGAGCGATCGGCGCCCGAAGAGCGTTCGGGTTGGCTGGAAGGCATCGGTCTAAATAATCCGGATAACACGTCCGAGGGCGAGCTCCCTAAATCGTGGATGATTCGTAACGGCATTCGCGTTTTGGCTAAAGGGTACGGGATGGACGATCAGCGTCCCTTTAACGAGGCGGTTGCAACGGCTCTACATCGTCGCTTGCTGTCGGAGGGCGAGTTTGTTCCTTACACGGTTGAGCGCATGTTCGATGGCCCTGTGTGCCTGTGCGAGGATTTTCTTGACGGCCGCGAGGAATATGTTACGGCTGTTTACGTTAAGAACGCCCTTGGTGGCCAGCGAGGAAGCTCGACGTACGACCGGTACTGCCGCTTTCTTGGTAAGCATGGAGCAGACGAGGCTGCCGTGAGAAGGTCTATGTCGCAGATGATTGTTTGCGATGCCCTTTTGGCCAACAGCGATCGCCATTGGCGAAACTTCGGCATCATCCGCAATGTCGACACCCTGGAGATAAAACCTGCTCCGCTGTTCGATAGCGGCAACTGCCTGTGGTACAACGTACCAACTGCCGTGCTCGCAGCTGGGGAGTTTGGGTTTTCCGCTAAGCCGTTTGGGCCCGACCCTTCCGTCCAGCTGGCGCTTGCGGATTTGCTCGATTGGTTCGATTCATCGCGGCTCAACGGATTTGTTGATGAAGCGATCGAGATTCTTTCGCAGAGCGAGTGGGCGACGGCGGAGGGTCGACTCGAGGCCATTCACCGCGGCCTTGAGCGTCGCGTAATCGAGGTTGGTGCCGCTGTTGAGGTACTTCGACACGTGCAGCGATAAACCCGCGGCTACTTAAGTGCGCCGGTCACGGTGCCGCCGCCCAGGACGATGTCGCCGCGATAGACTACAACGGCTTGGCCGGGGGCGATGGCGCGCTGCGGCTCGTCAAAGGTCAGCAACATTTGCCCGTCTTCGCCGCACGTAAGGATCGCTGCCTGGTCTTTCTGTCGGTAGCGGTACTTGGCGCCCACGCGGATGCCGCCGGCATCCAGCTCGGCCTCCATGCGGTCGGCAGGGGCGCTCCAGATCCAGTCGTTGGCCGTGAGCGCCGTGGCCGTCAGGTCCTCTGCCTCGCCCAGATGCACGGTGTTGTTGACGGCGTCGACACCCGTTACGTACACGGGATGCGCCATCGCGACGCCCAGGCCCTTGCGCTGGCCGATGGTGTAGCGCAGCGCGCCGTTGTGGCGCCTGACCACGCTGCCGTCGCGCCACACAATGTCGCCCGGTGCAGCGGGATGTCCGCAACGGCGCTCGATATAGCCCGCGTAGTCACCGTCTGGAATAAAGCAGATGTCCTCGCTTTCGGCCTTCTGGGCGTTGGTAAAGCCCTGCTCGGCGGCTATGCGGCGCACGTCGCGCTCTTTGTCTAGGCCTGCCAGCGGAAAGATCGTGTGCGCCAGGCGCTCCTGCGTGAGCGAATACAAAAAGTAACTCTGGTCCTTTTTGGGGTCCTCGCCGCGATGCAGCTGCCAGGTGCCGTCGGGCGCCTGGCTCGTTTTGGCATAGTGGCCTGTGGCGATGTAGTCGCAGCCCATATCCAGCGCCGCATCCAGCAACGCGCCAAACTTAATATGGCGGTTGCAGATGATACACGGATTGGGCGTCAGCCCCTCCTGGTAGGCGTTCATAAAACGCTCGACAACGTTGCGGTCGAAGGTTTGCTGCAAGTCGAGCACGTGATGGGGTATCCCCAGGCGCTCGGCGACGGCCTTTGCATCGGCGATGTCGCGGTCGACCTTACTCATGCCCGTGGTGGGATCGGGCGCGGGGCAGGTGAGGCGCATGGTGGCACCGACACATTCGTAACCCTGACTTTTGAGCAGATACGCGGTCACGCTGGAATCGACGCCGCCGCTCATGGCGACGAGCACGCGCTTGTTGTGCATGGGGAGGTTCTCCTTGGTGGCATGTGGCCAAAAAAGAAAAGCGGCGCGGGAGGCTGGTTCCGCGCCGCAGACATTGTAGCAAGTTCGGGCGTCCTGTGGGACACCCTGTTGGGATGAGCTCAGGCTGCCAGAAGAGAGGGGAGACCGGCGTGCCTTGGACTCGTTCTAAGAACGAGAGCTCTAGTCCTGGAAGAGTGCCGTGGACAGGTAGCGCTCGCCGGTGTCGGCGAGCAGCGCCACGATGGTCTTGCCCTCGTTCTCGGGGCGCTTGGCCAGCTGCAGGGCGGCCCACACGGCGGCGCCGGACGAAATGCCCACGAGCACGCCCTCCTTGTGGCCCACGGCGCGGCCGGTGGCAAAGGCGTCGTCGTTCTCGACGGGGATGATCTCGTCGTAGACCTGGGTGTCGAGGACGTCGGGCACAAAGCCGGCACCGATACCCTGGATCTTATGCGGGCCGGCCTGGCCCTTGGAGAGCACCGGGGAGGTGGCGGGCTCGACGGCGACGACCTGAATCTCGGGGTTTTGCTCCTTGAGGAACTCGCCCACACCGGTCACGGTGCCACCGGTGCCGACGCCGGCGACGAAGATGTCGACCTTGCCGTCGGTGTCATCCCAGATCTCGGGGCCGGTCGTGGCCTTGTGAATGGCCGGGTTCGCGGGGTTTACAAACTGGCCGGCGATGATGCTGTTGGGAGTTTCCTTCTGCAGCTCCTCCGCCTTGGCGATGGCGCCCTTCATGCCCTTGGAGCCGTCGGTGAGCACGAGCTGTGCGCCATATGCCTGCATAAGCTTGCGGCGCTCGACGGACATGGTCTCGGGCATGGTGATGATCACCTTGTAGCCGCGGGCGGCCGCCACCGAGGCGATGCCGACGCCGGTGTTGCCGCTCGTGGGCTCGATGATGGTGTAGTCGCCGCCGCGCATGAGCTTGCCGGCCTTCTCGGCCTCGTCGATCATGTTCTTGGCGACGCGGTCTTTGACGGAGCCGGCGGGGTTGAAGTATTCCAGCTTGACGAGCACGCGCGCCTTGAGGTCCTCGTCTGCCTCAAAGTGGGTGAGCTCCAGGAGCGGGGTGTGGCCGATAAGCTGATCGATGGACGTGTAAACCTTGCTCATGGTGAACCTCCAAAGTGTTCAAATGACTGGATACCGTGTGGTTTTACGGCGTGGGTAGCAGTGAAACCCACAAACCTTATGGGTTGTTCGTTTTGCTGTTGGCAAGCATAGTAGGCACTAAAGCCTAGTAATGCAATAGGAAATAGAAGATTATTACGAGTCGATTAACCATCTTGACGGGAATAGGTATTTTCAAAACCAATATTTCGGCTAGAATTTCTACGAATTAAAAGACCGAAAGGCAGCAATATATATGTTGGTTTCCACAAAGGGCAGATATGCCCTGCGCGTTATGGTCGACTTGGCCGAGCATCAGGCGGCAGGCCGTATTCCCCTCAAAGAGATCGCCGCGCGTCAGGGGATTTCGGAGAAGTATCTGGAGAACATTTTGGCCACGCTCGTCCGCGCCAATATGCTCTCGGGCATGCGCGGCAAGGGCGGCGGCTACGTGCTCACGCGCCCGCCCGAGCAGTACACGGTGGGCGAGATCCTGCGCCTGACCGAGGGCAGCCTAGCACCGGTCGCATGCCTGGACGGCGACTGCAAAGGTTGCTCGCGATCTGATGAGTGTCCTACACTCGATGTTTGGAAGAACCTGGACAAGCTCATCAACGACTACCTCGACGGCGTGACACTCGATACGCTCGTTGCCCCCAACGAGGGCTACGACTACGTCATCTAGCCCCACCTGCTATTGGGGGACGGGGCAGAAATGGCAGATTTTCTTGTCCTCTGAGGCTTGGCAAATGACAAGGCCGCCCATCGTTGCGATGGACGGCCTTCGTTTTGGCGTGTTGTGGCGGCCCGTATCCGGTCGCTTTAGTTCCTGGCGATGCTGTCGAGAATGCTGCGCATGATGGATACCAGGATGCTGCCCATAAGCGCCGATCCAAAGCTGGCGATGGAGATACCCGCGCCCAGCAGATTGACCGACAGGTAGCTGGCCAGCTCGAGCATAAAGCTGTTGACCACAAGCTGAAAAATACCAAGTGTGATAATAGTGAGTGGCAGCGAGATGACCGTCAGGAACGGCTTAACGAGCGAGTCGACGATGTTGAGGAACAGTCCCACGAAGGCAAAGCAGACCCAGGCGTCGGCCATGCCGAAGGGCTGAATGCCGGGGACGAGAAACGTTGCGATCGCGATGGCGATTGAGGTCAAAAGCCAGTTGAGCATAAAGCGCATGGTGTGAATCCTTTCTTGCGCATGGCGTGGTGAGGGAGCGTGAGAGGCACATGCCTTTGCAACTCGGACAGATGCTCGGGCACGGCTCTGTTTGGGCGCCCATTGTCTCAGATATTCGTGGAGCTTGCGTGCGCATTCGGTTTCAAAACGGCGTTCGTCCTAGAAAACGCGCCGCTGGCAGAGAGTTTTGTCGCTTTAGTTTGGTGGTGTGCTAAACTGCTACGGGCAAAAGCCACAGGCGTTGCCCTATTGCATAGAACGGGCGAACGATGCCCGATGTCAGTATCAACTTCGATGCCTTTTGGCGGGTTTGGCGGTGATCGATGAATATCGAGAACATGTTTGACAAGCCTGATGTCAAGCAGCTGGTCCACGCATTTAGCCTTTTGGACGACGAGAAAGATATCCAAGCGTTTTTGACCGATATCTGCACGCCGCGCGAGATTTGCGATCTATCGCAGCGTCTGCAGGTCGCGCGTTATCTGGACGAGGGCGAGCCCTACGTCGAGGTTCAGGCGCGTACCGGCGCTTCGTCCACCACGGTGAGCCGTGTGTCCAAGGCGCTCAACGGCGAGTACGGTGGCTACCGCAAAATCCTCATTAAGCTGGAGGATGGCGAGTAGGCCGCGCCAAAAACGAATTGTGTAAAACCGCTCCTCCGGGGGCGGTTTTTTGATCCCTTGGGGACGGAGGAAAACGGATCACCGGGTTAGATTGACCCCTTCGGTGATCCGTTTTCCTCCGTCCCCAAGGGATCAAATCTGTTGGCGTGGGGCAAATCTGTCCGCGTGGGCGGGTAGGATGGATACATTGATTATTGCGAACAGTTTGAGCGGAGGACCATGCCTGTTCGAATCTATACCACCAATGCCGGCACGGATTTGAGCGATGCCGAGTCGGCGTTGCTTGCCGACCTTATTGCCCGCCATGGACGTGCCGTGCTTCTGGCGCCAACGTTTGCCGAGCTCGACCTGTGTCGCCATGATGCGGCGGAAGCCGGGATTTCGCTGGGTATTGACTACAAAACGCCTACATCGTGGCTTCGCTCGCTTTGGGAGCTTTTGGGCGACGGGCGCGGTTTCGTCGACAACCTGCAGCGTCAGATGCTGTTTTCGGACATGGTCACGCGTCTCGACGATGCCGACCTGCAGCCGCTTTCGCGCAGCCAGGGCACAGTGCGCATGCTTGCGCGCATGGCCCGCGACGTGTTGCCGGGCGTTGCGGGGACGACGGCCGAGCGATGCCGTGGCAACAATTGCCAGCCTGAGCCAAAAAGCGATGCCGAGGCTCGTGTGTTCGAGCTTTTGTGTGCCTACGCGGGTGGTTTGGACCGTCGAGATATGGTCGAGCCCTGCGAGGCGGCTGACATTATGGCCGATGCCCTGGCCGATAACCTGCCGGCGTGCACCCGCGCCGTATGCGTGCGCGGTATCACGTCGTTTACGCACGGCCTGCTCGAGCTGCTGTCTGCCGTGGCGAACAATGGGGGGGAGGTCGTCGTACTGCTTGCCTGCGAGCAGGCGGCGATGCGCGAGGAGCTTGCCGCGGCATTTGATGCCCGCGGTGTGCTGTTCGAGGCCGCGCCGCTGAGGGAGGACGCCGTCGCGTCTGATGCCGCTTGCGGGACCGCCGCTCAGCCTGCCTTTATTGAGGTCGCCGGCCCCCATGCCCGTGCCCATGCTTATGCGGACGCCATCGATAAGTTGGTGAAAACGCACAAGGAGTCCAAGGACGATAAGGCTGCTGCAACGCCCGCCGACCCCGTACGCGTGCTCGTTGTTTCTGCCCGGGCACCCCAGCTGTTCGGTGAGCTCGCCTCTCGTCTGGCGGCTCGTCATATCGCTGCCGAGACAGTTGAGTTCACGGCGTTTTCTCAATCCATTGCGGGCAGGCAGTTCACGGCGCTCGCCAACCTGATCGAGCGTATGAAGGCCGCCGACGAAGGGGCAGCTTCTAAGACTGAGTGGTGGCCCACGCCGGAGCTTACCGACTGGATTTACAGTCCGCTTTCGGGCGCTGATGCCGTCAATGCCCGTACCTTCGATAAGAATATGCGTCTCTCGCGCAGCAAGACTACCGCGGGCGTTAAGAGCCTGCTGCAGAGCGTCCAAGGCCAGGTGAGGGGCGCGCGCAAGGCGGCGAGCGACGAGAACTGGTTTAAGAACGTGCCGTGCGTGGTCTCGGACGTGTTCCAGGCGCTGTGGCGTGACAAGCCCGTGACGGCGCTCAAGGCCATGCTTGCCGTTGCCGAGGGGTTGCCCGATCGCTCGCTGGGCAGCTTGGATGGCCAAGCCCGTCGCCAGGCGGAGGTGGCCCTGCTGCGCCACGCCATCGACATCCTTATGAATGGCGCCCGCGCGCTCGATGTGTCGCAGGCTGCGACCGTGCCCGTGCTCGATGGCATTCGCACCAAGGTGGACAAACGTAGCACCGCCTACGATTACGAGACCTACGAGGTTGACCGTGCGCCACGTGCCCAGGTTCGTTTTGCTTCGCTTACCGATGCGGCAGCTCTGCGACCCGGCAGCTACGATGCCGTGCTGTTTGCCGATGTCGATCTGGACAGCTATCCGCTCTCACACGAGGAGGGGCCGCTGGCCACGCTGACGGCGAGCCTTGGTCGCGAGGGCGTGACGCTTGAGCCCGCGGCTTTGCTGCGCGTACGCTTTGGCCGCGCGATGCAAGTGTCGCGTGGTCCGGTTACGCTCGCCCGTGTGACCCACGATCGTCAGGCACGCGAGTGCTATCCGGCGGCCGTGTGGACCGAGTTGCGGGCGCATGCCGAGGCCGCTGACGACGCTAAGGCCGCTGACGCCGACAAGGC
>DXML01000012.1:136359-302516 GCA_019414205.1 Collinsella sp.
AGGCCGCTGACGACGCTAAGGCCGCTGACGCCGACAAGGCGAAGTGCGTGGGTGAGGGCGATATCGTAAGGGACTTCGATCCCGCGGCAGGCGAAGGTCTCAAGCGCGAGCGCGTGACCTGTGAAGCCCCTCAGCATCTGAGTGCCGAGGCCGTGCCGTATTTGGTCCTGCGCCGTCGTGACGGCGAGGACGAGGACGCGCCGCTCGTGCCGCGTCTGACGTCCGCTTCGCAGATCGAGGCCTATTCCACCTGCCCGCTATGCTGGTTCGTGTCGTATCGCGTCAAGCCCCAGTCCATCGATGCGGGCTTTGGCAACATGGAGAAGGGCAACTTTGTCCATGACGTGCTGGAGCACTTGCATGCGCGTCTTCCGCAGGAGGGCATGGAGCGCGTGACGCCCATGAATCTGCCGCGCGCGAAGGAGCTGCTGCACGAGGTCTTTGCTGAGACCCTGGCCGAGCACGCCGGCAAGCGCGGTACCGAGGGCCCGCTGGTGCCGCTCTCCCCGGTGGAGGAGCGTCAGGTGGCCGAGATTCTGCCGCAGTTGGAAGGCGTGCTCGCCTACGAGTCCGAGGCGCTCGCGCCCTTCGCGCCGCGCTATCTGGAGTTTGCGTTCAACGAGCTCCAGGTCGAGTATGCCGGTTGGCCGCTCGGCGGGCGCATCGACCGCGTGGATGTGGATGTCGAGAATCACGCCGTGGTAATCGACTACAAGCATCGTTCGGGTGTCGAGGAGTTTAAGCTCGCCGACCCCACGGTGCGCGACGAGGAGTCGGGCGAGGCCCCCATCGACGACCCGCGCTGGCTGCCGCCCCATACCCAGACACTCATCTACGCGCAGGCCATGCGTCGGGCGCTGGGCCTAGATACCCGCGCAGCGCTCTACTTTTCCACCAAGGGCGGCAATCCCGCGCTGCGCGGCGCCGCAAGTGCCGAGCTGCTCGAGGAAGAGCGCGGCGACGGTCGCATCCCGGGCCTTAAGAAGGGCTTTCCCGGCGAGGGCGGCAACATGGACTTCGATGCGCTGCTCGACCGCGTGGAGACCGGCATTGCCGAGCGCCTGCGCGAGCTCGAGGCGGGCGACGTCGCCGCTGTCGATCCGACGTCGGCGCAGGCCGCGCATGCGCGCTGCTCGTATAACCACGAAGGAACGTTTGTAAGGAGGGACGTGTAGACCATGGATCTTTCGACTTTGATGCCGCAACAGCTGCAAGTCGTCAAAACGCTCGACCGCCCGCTGTTTGTCTCGGCGGGTGCCGGCTCGGGCAAGACCTTTACCCTCACGCGCCGCATTGTCTATGCGCTCTCGCCCGAATCCGGTCCGTTTGTCGAGCATCTGGACCAGGTGCTCGCCATTACCTTTACCAAAGATGCCGCGGCCGAGATTCGCGACCGTGTGCGCCGTGCGCTTATCGAAGAGGGCATGGACGAGGAGGCCCTGACGGTCGACGACGCTTGGATCTCGACCATCCACGGCATGTGCTCGCGTATCCTGCGCGCACACGCGTTGGAGCTGGGCATCGATCCTGAGTTCACGGTGCTCACCGATACCGATGAGCTTATGGATCAGGCTGTTGAGCATGTGCTGGGGCGCGCGACGGCGCCCGATGCCGCGCCTGAGCTCGCCGCTTCGCTTAAGGCCCTCTACGCTTGGTATCCCATGGCGGGCGAGGGTGGGCCGTTTGGCGCCGGTACCACCATCAAAGGCCTGGTGCGCGACCTGTTGGAGCTATCGAGCCAGCTGCCGGGTGGCATGGACGATGTGCGCGTGGCGCACGGCCAGGCCGACACCTCGGCGCTTGCCGATGCCTATCGTGCGGCGTTGGGTGCGAGCAAGGCCGCGACCGAGAAAGCGCAGGTGGCACTCGACGCCATCGATGCGTTCGAGGCGAGTGGCAAAACCATGGAGGATGCGGTGCGACTCATGATGTCGTGCAGCATGCCTCGGGCGAGCAAGGCGTTCCCAAAGGAACAGGTCGAGCTGCTCAAGGCGGAGGCTGCCGATGCGTTTATCAATATCGTGCTTGCCTGCGGCGGTCCGGCGCTCGATGCACTGGTGGGGCTTGCCCGTGCTGTGGAGGCGGAGTACCGCGCGCTTAAGGCCGGCCAGTCAGCGCTCGATAACAACGACCTGCTGCGTATGGCGTACGAGGCGCTGCGCGACTACCCGGCTATTCGAGCTGCCTATGAGGGCCGCTTTAAGATGGTCATGATCGACGAGTTCCAGGATACCGACCAGATGCAGGTCGATTTGATACGCTATCTGACGGGTGCGGGGGAGCGCGCGCTGTGTACCGTGGGCGATGCGCAGCAGTCGATCTATCGCTTCCGTGGTGCCGAGGTCGAGGTCTTCCGCCGCCAGGAGCGCAAGGTGGGATCGACGACGGCGTCTGAGGCGACTGCCGTGGCCGACGCCCCTGCTGGCGAGCTCGTTAAACTTGTGCGCAACTTCCGCAGCCATGACGAGGTGCTGCGTTACGTGGCACGCATCTTCGACGGCGATGACGGCGGCCTGATGCAGGGCTTTTTGGATCTTGAGGCGAGCGACGGCCGCAAGGACACGCTGGTAGCGGACGCCTCGCGTCGTCAGGCACTCTTTGTTGCCGGCGGCAGTACGCAGGAGCGCACACAGGCCAAGGCCCGCGCGATCGCGGAGCGGTTCCGCGCGCTTGCCGATGCCGGCCAGCCCCAGGGCGGCATGGTGCTGCTGCTGGGCCGCATGACCAACGCCGACGTTTATGCCCAGGCTCTCCGCGATCAGGGGCTCGACTGCGTGATCGCGGGTGGCTCGGTCTTTGCCCAGGCAGCCGAGGTGCAGACGGTGCGCGCCCTGGTTTGTGCGCTCGCCAATCCGGCCGATACGGCGCAGGGCCTTATGCCGCTGCTCGCCTCGCCGATGTTTGCGCTCGGCGCCCAGGAGTTCCTGGCGCTGGCGACCAAGCTCGACGATCAGACGGGTGAGACGTCGCGCCGCAACATCGATGCGGGCATCATGGGCGATTCCGATGTGCCGGGCTTGCAGAACCTGCCGCTCGTAACGCGCGCCCGCGAGGTGCTGCGGTATGCGCTTCGTCGCGTGGGCCGCGATTCGTTCGCCGCCATCGCGCGCGACGTGGTCAACGCCTCCGGCTGGTTTGTGCGTCTGGCGCAGCATGGTCCCGAGGGCAAGGCCATTGCCGCCAACGTGCTCAAGGCGCTCGATGCCGTGGCTGAGGCTGAGGCCGAGTTCGGCAACTCGCCGCGTTCCATCGCGCTGGCCTTTGACCGCTTCCTGGCGGGCAAGGAGGCCCCGGGCGCACTCAACGAGGAGGGTGACGGCGCGGTGCGCATCATGACCGTGCATGCATCCAAGGGCCTGGAGTATCCGGTCGTGGCGGTTGCGGAGTGCTTTGGCGTGCGCAAATCGTCCGGTGCGGCTCAGATGGGGCGTGTTGAGGGCGGAGCGCAGGTCGTGGCGCTGCCGGCACGCTTCGACGGCGTTAAACTCGCGGACGGTACCTTTGTGAAGGGCGATGACGTCAAAAAGCAGTTTGAGCATGCGTTTAAGGGCAAGGGCACGTCGCTATGGTTGCCGCCGGAGCTCATGGAGGACGTGTGCGCGACGGGCTCTCCCGCTGAGGCATTTGCTCGCCTGCGCAACGATGACCTGCAGCTTTCGCTCGAGGAGCGGGCCCGCTTGCTCTATGTTGCCATGACGCGTGCGCGCGAGCTGGTGATCTTGGCGATGGATGCCGGCGTGAGCCGTGGCAAGCTGTGCGCGCCGACCTTCGACGTCGAGACCGATCTGACCTATGACGTGCTGCGCCGTATTTTGCCGACCGACAGTCTGGACATGCCGCAGCTCGATAGCGACCGTTTGGTGTTCGACAACTCCAAGCCGGGCGACTACGAGCTTATCTCGCTGGCGGACTTTACGTTTGGCGAGCAGGCGTTTGAGGCCAATGCTTCTCTGGATGCCGAGGGCAGGCTTGTCCGCGGCGATGCGGAGCCGGAGGGCGCCGGTGCGGATGCCCGCGCCGCCGTTCCCGGCCCTGCCGACCCCGAGCCCGATGCGTTTGAGCTCGTGTATCCCCAGACGGTGGGCGTGCGCATGGGCGCCTGCCCGTATCCGGCGCGCGATTCGTACAGCTACTCGTCAATTGCCGCGGCGCTGCATGCCGAGTCCGAGGACCGTGCCGCCGAGGCGCACACGCCCATGGACGAGGTAGGCGATGATGCAGAGTCGGATGGCTCGGAGATGGCCGATGCAGACGTGGCTGCTGTCGAGCCCGCCGGCAACCCCATGGCGCTGGGCTCGGCGTTCCATGCCGCCTGCCAGTGGCTGATCGAGATGGGTGCCGATGCGCTGCCCACCGCGCGCGCCGACGCCCTGGCTCGCCTGTGGCGCCTGACGCCGGAGCAGCGCGAGCGCTTCGACGTTGCCCTGGACCGCTGGCTCAAGTCGGCTGTTCGTGCCGACCTGCTCGCGTGGCCATGCGTTCGCGCCGAGGTGCCGTTCTTTTCGCTGGGCTGTGAGGACGAGGACATCGCTCGCTACGGTGCATATGCCGAAGGCGCCATCGACGCTTTGGCGACGAACCCGGCGGATTCGTCATGCGCGCTGGTCATCGACTACAAGACGGGCGGGACGCCGGACGAGACGCCGGAACAGCTGCAGGAGAAGCACGCCCTGCAGGCGCGCGTCTACTCCGATGTGTTGCACAAGGCGGGCTTTGAGGCCGTGACCGTTAAGTTCGTCCGCGTGGAGCAAGTCGACCCCGCCAACCCGTGCGAGCCTCAGGTGGTCACCTACAGCCTCTAGCCCTCAATAACTTGCGGTGGAATACGGACTGTTTTGGCCAAAAAAGCCGCCAAACAGTCCGCATTTCACCGCAACTGCGTGAGGAGCCGTGTGGGTTTGGCTAGGTTCGGGTGCTGTCCGTGCCGTGGGGTAAAATCGTTCAGTCAGAACACGAACCCGCATCGGAGCTCATCACATGGCATTCGTCCATCTGCACAATCACACTGTTTTCTCCATGCTCGACGGCGCAACCCGTATCCAGGATATGGTCAATCGCGCCGTAGAGCTGGGCATGCCCGCCGTCGCCATTACCGACCACGGCTACATGTATGGCGTGCCCGACCTGGCGCTGGCCTGCGACGCCGTCAACCACAACACGCCTGAGTACAAAACCTGGAGTCACGACAAGGCCTTTTTGGAAAAGGATCGCCGCGACGAGCTAGTGGAGCCCGATCCCGAGGAAAACCCGCGCGAGCATGCCCAGTATGTGAAGGACATGGCCATGTGGGACGAGAAGGGCAACATCGACGAGCTCAAGCCGCCTCTGGTCATCAAGCCCATCTTTGGCTGCGAGGTCTACTTTACGCCGGACGAGACCCTTGCTCGCGACCATAAGCCCGAGCTCTACCACATGATCCTTCTGGCCAAGGACCAGGAGGGCTACGTCAACCTGATGCAGACGGTCTCCGAGGCAGCCGTGCAGGGCTTTTACTACAAGCCCCGCGTGACGCTCGACAACCTGCGCCGCCACGCCAAGGGCATGATCTGCACCAGCGCCTGCATCGCGGGCATCATTCCCAAATACATCGACCGCGGTGACATGGAGGGCGCCATCAAGTGGGCCGAGACCTTCCGTGATACCTTCGAACCTGGCGACTTTTATATCGAGATCCAGGAACACGGCATCACCACCGACAACGGCCTGACCGATGAGCAGATGGACCGCACGCTCATCGACATCGCCAAGCAGGTAGGCGTCAAGGTCATCGCCACCAACGACTTCCACTACCTGCGCCGCGAGGACGCTCCCGTGCAGGACGTCATCATGTGCATCGGCATGAACGCCAAGGTCGACGACCCCAACCGCATGCGCATGACTGGCTCGGAGTTTTACATGAAGACCGAGGAGGAGATGCGGGCGATGTTCCCGTATTGCCCCGAGGCCTGCGACAACACGCTCGAGATCGCCGACAAGTGCTACGTCGAGCTGGACTGGGACTCCATCATCCTGCCGCGCTTCCCGTTGCTCGACCCCGGCGAGACGCACGAGAGTCAGTTCCGCCGCGAGTGCGAGAAGGGCCTGCGCCAGCACTACGGTGACGACTGGGCCACGCGCGAGATCGGTGGCGTCAACATCAAAGAGCGCTTTGAGTACGAATACAAAGTCATCTGCGACAAGGGCTTTGCCGCCTACTTTTTGATTGTTGCCGAGTACGTGCAATGGGCCAAGGACAACGGCATCGGCGTCGGCCCCGGCCGTGGCTCGGCTGCCGGCGCTATCGTCGCCTACGCCATGAACATCACCGCGTTCGATCCGCTCGAGAACGGCCTGATGTTCGAGAGGTTCCTGTCCCCGCAGCGTACCGAGATGCCCGATATCGATATGGACTTCGACGATGAGCGGCGCCTCGAGGTCGTGGAGCACGTTCGCCAGCTCTACGGCCCCGAGAAGGTCACCCACGTCATCACCTACTCGACCATTAAGGCCAAGCAGGCCATCAACGACGCCGCGCGCGTCCTGGACTACCCGGTCTACATGGGTCAGCGCCTGTCCAAGATGGTTTCGAGCGACCCCAAGGTCAAGCTCAAGCAGGTGCTCGACAAGCAACCCGGCAAAGAGGATCTGTTTAACCCCGATTTTGCCGAGGCCTATAAAAAGGACGACGACGCCCGCCGCATCATCGACACGGCGCTCTCAATCGAGGGCCTCACCCGTGGCGAGGGTGTGCACGCGTGCGCCGTTCTGATCTGCCGCGACCCCGTCAACGAGCACGTACCCACCAAGCTCGACACCAAGGGCGGCGTCGAGATTACCCAGTACGAGGGTCATACCGTTGCCGACATGGGCCTGCTCAAGATGGACTTCTTGGGCCTGCGCACGCTGACGGTTATCTCTAAGGCCAAGGCAAACATCAAAAAGAACTTCGGCATCGACATCAAAGAGGAAGAGATCCCCTTTGACGACCCCGAGATCTTTAAGCTCATGGGCTCCGGCCATACCGCCGGCGTCTTCCAGGTCGAGTCCGCCGGCATGACGGCCACGATCAAGAACATGAAGCCCACCGAGTACAAGCACGTCGTGGCATTGATCGCTCTGTACCGCCCGGGCCCGCTGGGCGCCGGCATGGTCTCGTCCTACATCAACCGTATGAACGGCAAGGAGCCGGCCGTCTCCTACGACGACCGCCTGGACGACATCCTGGGCGAAACCTACGGCACCATGGTCTACCAGGAACAGGTTATGCTCATCTCCGTCGAGATGTGCGGCTTCTCCAAGGGCGAATCGGACTCGCGTATCCGTAAGCCCGTGGCTAAGAAAAAGATTAAGCTGCTCACGTCGACGGTGCTGCACTGGGAGGATGGCTCGGACGAGACCACCTACGACCACTGGATGAACGGCGCTATCAAGAACAACTACACGCGCGAGGTCGCCCAGAAGATTTGGGACGATGTTCTCGAGTTCGCATCCTACGCCTTCAACAAGTCGCACTCCGCCGGCTACGCCATCCTGGTTATGCAGACGGCGTGGCTCAAGGCGCACTATCCGCACGAGTACATGGCGGCCGTTCTGACGTCCTATACGGGCAAGACCGACAAGATCGTTCACTACGTCTCGGCGTGCCGTCACGACGGCATCCCCGTGCTGTCACCAGATGTCAACGAGTCCGGTACCGAGTTCACGGCTACCAAGGAGGGCGTGCGCTTTGGTCTGGCCGGCATCCGCGGCGTGGGCACCGGTGTGGCACAGGCGATTATCGCCGAGCGCGAGGCGGGCGGCCCGTTTAAGACGCTGCACGACTTTGTCGAGCGCGTGGACTCGAGCCAGGCCAACCGTCGCGTAATCGAATCGCTCATCAAGGCAGGCGCCTTCGACTCCACGGGGTATCCGCGTCGCCAGATGATGCACTTTGTGGACAAGAACAACCCCGAGAACATCATCGATGCCGCAGTAAAGCGCCAGAAGGATCGCGCGAGCGGGCAGACGTCGTTTTTCGACATGTTTGGCGATGTTGAGGGCTCGGGCTTTGAGGTCAGCGTGCCCGATCCGGACGGTCAGGAGTGGGACCGCCACCTTAAGCTGAGCCAGGAGAAGGAGGTTCTGGGCATCTATGTCTCGGACCACCCGCTGCGCCCGTTTGAGTATGCACTAGCCAAGGCGCGCGACTTCTCGTTCTCGCAGATCGATACCGGCTACGAGGTGCAAAACCCCACGGGCGGTACCATCAACCAGGAGATTCCCGAGGGCAAGGCGCTGTGGTGGGCCGGCATGGTCTCGAGCGTGTCCAAGCGCGTGACCAAAAACGGCGACCCCATGGGCATCGTGCAGCTCGAGGACATGGAAGGCGAGGCCACGGTCGTGGTGTTCCCCAAGACCTACAAGGAGGCCGAGGGGTACCTGTACGGCGAGGTCGATCCCGAGACCGGTGCTCAGCTGTCCGACGCGTTTGTGCGTATTAAGGGCAAGCTCGAGCGCTCGGACCGCGGCGACCAGATCATCGCGCAGGAGATCGTGCCGCTGGAGCTCAACGAGGAGAACAACAAGCCCAAGGTGTTTGAGGTCATGGTGCCCAACAGCCGCTTTAGCCAGGGCAATATGGCGCGCCTGGCCACGGTGCTCACCGCTAACCCGGGTGGCGATCGCGTGGAGATCTTTATCGAGCAGGTGGACGGGCGCGTGCTGCGCGCCGAGGTGCCTGCCAAGGTCAACGCACGCTCGATTCCGCTGCTAGCCGAGGCCAAGGCGATTGTGGGTAATCAGGGACGCGTGACGGTTATCTAAGCTACCCCGGGTGAGATTGGAGGAAGTGATGGCGCAGGGGACGTTTGTGCAGGCGCTCCGGAAAGAGGCGGCGCTGAGCGGCACCTTTATGAAGGGCCGCTCGCTCATGCTCAACGGTGCCGTGCTGTCGATCGAGGACAGCGGCTCGCGCTTCTCCAAAAACGTGACGGTCGAGGGCACGGTGCGCGGCTCGCGCGGTGACCTGTACAAGACGCACGTGGCGCTCGACATGGACGAGCACGAGGTTATCGACTACGACTGCGACTGCCCCGCCGCATACCGCTATCCCGGTATGTGTAAGCACGCCATCGCCACGGCGCTGGCGTACCTGGACGCCAGCGGCATTGAGCCTGTTGAGGGGCTGCGCACGCCGGTTCGCACGTTTGCGGCGCAGCCGAAACAGCCCGCGCGCGCCGCGTCCGCCGCGCCGGCCGTCAACCCCAATTTTCCCTTTCCGGCGCCCGTCCCCACGAGCCCGAGCCTTGTGGCGGCGCTTTCCGATCTTTCGGACGCGCGCATGGATGAGCTGGCGAGCATGCGCCGCAAGCTTGCCGGTGCCGTTGATCCCGACGCCCCCAAAGCGGCGTTGGAGCCCTCGTTGGTGCCGTACTACAATCCGCTGTTCGCTGACCGCTTTAGCTGGGCGCTCGAGTTCCGCATTCGCTGTGGATCGGTCTCCTACGTGGTCAAGGACATCGACGGCATGGCCGATGCCTACGTGCGCGGCGGCACGTTCTCCTATGGCAAGAAGCTCACGTTTGTCCATTCACCTGAGGCCTTTGACGAAACATCGGCAAAGCTGCTCAACCTTGTTGCGACGACAGTTGCCTATCTCGATGACATCACAAGCTCGCGTTCGGCGTCGTACGACTTTGCCCGCAGTGGTTTTGTTGCCGAGCGTCAGTTGCCGCTGTCCGAGCATAGCATCGTATATGTGCTGGACCTGCTGCGCGGCCAGACCATCTCCTTTGAGCCCGCCTGGTCGCGGGGGATGACGACGCATCGCACCTACGACGTGGCGGTTGAGCTGTCTCCGCAAGGGGAGGACGAGGCATCCGCTAAGCGCCCACCGCTGCTTGCCGCCAAAATCGCGCCGGCGGCTGGTGGTAGCTATGACCTGCGCCTGCCCGCCGATATGTACTGCTTTGCGTCGGGCGATGCCGCCTACTTGGTTGACACGCGCCGCGCGCGCCGTACCGACGCTGCATTTGCTCAGCATGCCGCACCTTTTTTGTCGCGCTTGCTGCCGTGCCGCACGCCCGCCCATATTGCCGCCGAGCAGGTGGGTGAGTTCTGCCGTATGGCGCTGCCCATTTTGCGCGACTATACCGACCTCACCGCGCCCGCCGCGCTCGATACCGTGGCACCCGAGCCGAGCTTTGCTATGGCGATCGGTGTCGACGATGGGCTCGTAACCTGCAAAATTACGGTTGCCTACGGCGATTGGTCGGCGGATCTCTTTAGCCTGGGCGCTCCGGGCAGCCCCTTCGAAGAGCAGCGCCCCGGTGTGCCGCCCCGCGACGAGGTGGCGGAGTTTCGCGTTATGGATACGGCGGCCCTGTACTTCGATTTCTACGAGGGCGGTCTGGCGTTTGAGGAGCGCGATGACGCCCGCTTGTTCTGCCTGCTGACCGAGGGCCTGTCCGCCCTGTCCGAACTGGGTGAGGTCATGCTCAGCGACCGTCTGCGCCAGATCTCGGTCCGCCCCGCGCCCAAGCTCTCGGTTCGTGCGACCGTTAAGAGCAACCTGCTCGATGTCGAGCTGGGCGCGAGCGGACTTTCGGCCGCGGACCTTGCCGTCTATCTCGATTCGTACAAGCGCCACCAGACGTTCGCGCGCCTTACGTCCGGCGACATCATTCGCCTGGATGAGGGTGCCCGAGCCGCGTTTGGCCTTGCCGAGGATCTGGGGGTCGATGCTGTCGACCTGCTCGACGGCGTGTCGCTTCCCGCATCGAGTACCCTGTTCGTCGACAGCATGCTTGCGCGCACGCCCGCGCTCGAAGCCGATCGTGACGCTGCATTCCGCCGCACCGTCGAACGCTTGGATACGCTCGGCAAGATGGACTTTACGGTGCCGGCATCTTTCAAGGCCACGCTGCGAAGCTACCAGGTTGACGGCTATCAGTGGCTCGGCTCGCTCGAACACCTGGGCCTTGGCGGCATCTTGGCCGATGATATGGGCCTGGGCAAAACGCTCCAGATGATCGCGCATATCCTGGCGCGCGTGGAAGCGGGGGACACCAAGCCCACACTCGTGGTATGCCCGGCCTCACTCGTGTACAACTGGACTGCCGAGCTGGAGCGCTTCGCGCCTTCGCTCGACGTGTGCGCCATTGTGGGCGCCAAGGCTCAACGCCGCGTGCAGATCGCCGGCGTGGCCGAGCATAGCGTGGTCGTGACGTCGTATGACCTTATGCGGCGCGATATCGACGAGTACGTTGAGCAGGATTTTGCCCGCGTGGTGCTCGATGAGGCCCAGTACATTAAAAATCCGCTCACGCAGGTGGCGCGCGCCGCCAAGCGCCTGCCTACCGGCGTGCGCTTTGCCCTGACGGGCACGCCCATCGAAAACCGCCTGTCCGAGCTCTGGAGCATCTTCGACTTTTTGATGCCGGGCCTGCTAGGCACGCGCGAGTCGTTTGCCAAGCGCTTCGAAAGCCCGGTCGAGCACGCCGAGGGTGACAGCGCCGCTCGCCTGCAGGCGCTCGTGTCGCCGTTTGTGCTGCGCCGCGTAAAGGAAGACGTGGTGGCCGACCTACCCGAGAAGATCGAAGACACCGTCATGGCGCAGCTCACCGGCGAGCAGCGCAAGCTTTACCTGGCAAACCAGGACCGCATCGCCCAGCAGGTGCAGCACCGCGAGGCTGGGGAGTTTAAGAAGGACAAGCTCAAGGTGCTCGCCGAGCTCACCAAGTTGCGCCAGATCTGCTGCGACCCGCGTTTACACTACGAGGATTACAAGGCGGGGAGCGCCAAGCTCGATACGTGCATGGAGCTCGTGCACGGCGCACTCGACGGCGGGCATCGCATCCTGTTGTTCAGCCAGTTTACGGGTATGCTCGATATCATCGGTAAGCGCTTGGCCAAGGAGGACATCGCCTTCCTTAAGCTCACGGGCGCTTCGTCTAAGGAGAGCCGCGCCAAGATGGTCGCGCAGTTCCAAGCGGGCGAGGTTCCGGTCTTTTTGATTTCGCTCAAGGCGGGCGGCGTGGGCCTTAACCTGACGGCGGCCGATGTGGTCATTCACTACGACCCGTGGTGGAACGTGGCGGCGCAGGATCAAGCGACCGACCGCGCGCACCGTATTGGCCAGCAACATACCGTGACCGTGTACAAGCTCATCGCTAAGGACACGATCGAGGAACGCATCATGCAGATGCAGGAGTCCAAACGCGACCTGGTCAACAGCGTGCTCGGCGGCGACGGCATCTCGTCGGCGCTGTTTACCCGCGAGGATGTTCTGGCGCTGCTCGGCGGCGACGGGCGCTAGCCTCGCTCATTATGTGTTCATTTGCGATGCCGTGGATGGTTCGCGCGCCTTTGGGCATAAGAAGCATCGAGAACATCGGCACATCAGCAAAGGAGAACATCATGGCGAAATTCTTTAAGGACCCCGACGGCAAGCTCATTGCCGCCCTTGGCAACGACGTTGCGACCCCTGCGGGCTGCACGGAACTGACCGCGAACACCGAGGACGCGGCGCACGAGAAGCACGTGCCCGTCGTCGAGAGCGAGCGCGACGGTCACGTGATCCGTGCGCGCGTGGGCTCGGTCGAGCACCCTATGGTGCCCGAGCACTACATTGAGTGGATCGCCCTTGAGGCCGAGGGCCGTCTGGAGGTCCATTACCTTGAGCCCGGCATGAAGCCCGCGACGTTTTTCGCGGGCGGCTCCAAGACCGGTACCGTCTATGCCTACTGCAACCTGCATGGGCTGTGGTCCGCGACGTTCTAGGAGCGCGCCCCCGCTCGGGGTATCATAGCTAGCATATGCACATGCGAGCGCCGACCGCATCATGCGGCCGGCGCTTTTACTGCGATAGCGACGGTTTACGACGGAAAGGGCTGAGCCATGAAGCTCGCGCTTGCACAGATCGATATGCGCCTGGGTGATATTGAGGGCATTTGTGGCCGCATCGAGGACCAGGCTCGTCTGGCCCACGAGCGCGGGGCGCGCGTGCTGTGCGTTCCGGCTCCGCTCTTTATGGGCGCCATGCCCGGGGGCCTGGTGGGTGCTGCCGACTTTGAGCACGACATGCTTGCCGGCTTGACTGGTGTCGCCGAGCGTATCCAGGAGCTTGACATGATCTGCATCGTGCCCGCGGCGGTTTCGTTTGAGGGCCAGCCGCTGCTCGACTACATGATGCTCAAGGACGGTCATGTGGTGCCGGCCCGTTCGAGCATTGCCCTGCAGCGTGGCGAGAACAACGACGCGCGTTGGGCGCCGCCGGTGTTCGACGTGGACGGCGTGCGCATTGCCGTGATTTTTGACTTGGACCGCGAACTCGAGATGTTGCCGACCGGTGTTGACCTCATTGCGTATTTCCAATTCAACGCGTTTGACATGACCGACCGCGAGACTGCTGCCATTGCCGCCGTTCGCAGCGGCGCCTACCGCAAGATCGCATCCAAGCGCAGCGTGTGGTTTGCCTGCATGGCGCCGGTCGGTGCCTATGACGAGTCGGTGTATACCGGCGGTTCGTTTGTGCTCGACGACTGTGGTCGCGTGGTGGCCCAGGCGCCGTGTTTTGAGGAGAGCCTGCTGGTTCAGGAGATTCAGCGCGGCGTGATGCTCGATGCCCTGGAAAATCACGAACTGCCCGAGTTCCGTTCCGAGGAGTGGCTGTGGCAGGCGCTGGTGCTCGCTGTGCGCGACAACGCCCGAGCCCACGGTGCGTCGCGTGCTGTGGTGGCACTCGAGGGTGACTTGCCGTCGTCCCTGCTGGCGGCGCTGGCCGTCGACGCTCTGGGCCCGCGTAATGTGATTGGCCTGGTGCTGGGGCGCAACCGTATTTTTACGCCGGCGCAGGAGGAGGTGGAGGCCGCCCGCTGTGCCGCCGTCCGCGCCATCGCCGAGCGTCTGCACATTCGCACCGTCGAGCGCGATGCACCGGATGCGGCGCGTGTGCTCGATCGCGACGTGTCGGCGGGTGATGCCGAGCGTCTGCGCTCGCGCACGCTGGGCCTCATGCTGGAGGACACGGCGCTCGAGCTGGGTGCGATGGCGCTGAGCCCGCTTTCCAAGACCGAGTACGCGCTGGCGGCGCCCGCCCTTTCCGGCGGCTACCAGGGCGACTTTGCGCCCTTTGGCGATGTGTATCTGTCGACGCTTGAGTTTGTGGCACGTGTGCGCAACCGCACGTCTGCCGTGGTGCCCCAAGAGCTCGTGACGCTCAACGCGGTGGAGGATTGCATGGAGCGCGTGCTGGCGCAAGCGCTCTCGACGCTCGACGGTCCGGTCGACATGCTCGACCGCGCGGCGCAGCTGCTCGGTGGGCTCGAACCGGGTGAGGTCGATGGCGCGCTCGAGGCGCACGTGGACCGCAATCGATCTTTCGACGACATCCCGATGGCCGCTGGCAAGCCTGAGGCCTGCTCACTGCTGCTGATGCTCGTTCGACAGGGTGAGGCTGCCCGCCGCATGTTGCCGACGGCGCCGATCGTCTCGTCCCGTTCGTTTGCCGAGCGCTCCTGGCCGTACATGCTCGCGTGGTCCGACCTGGGGCTCAACGGCAAGGAGCGTATGACGGTCGATTCGTTGGCGCGCGCCGAGGTGCGCCGTTTTGCTGACGAGGATACGAGCGAGCGCATGCGAAACGAGATGATGGGCGTGCTGGGCGAGCTACTGGGTATTTCGCCCGAACAAATGGAGGAGTTGCGCTCTGAAGACGGTCAGCGTCGTTTACACGAGGGAATGAAAAAGTTCGAGGGCGAGGTTCAGGACGCCATCGATAAGATGATGGGCGGCCAGGGTGGCCCGCAGGGTGGGCCCCAGGGCACGCCGATGCCGCATCCGCCGGTGGATCCGAGGCAGTTCCCGTTCTTTAGCCAGAACTAGGGCAGACGGAAACATTGCGGGAGAGATTCTCTTACACACATTGCTTCTGCCGAATCTATCTTGCTTTAAGCACTTTGGCCCCGTTGTGTTATTCTAGAACAGACGTTCGTGAATGATGCGCGGGGCCTTGTCTTGCGCTGTGCTTGTGGCGAGGGGAGGCTGGCTTGGTTATCTTGGGTATCGACCCCGGTTTGGCTCATACGGGTTGGGGGATTATCGAGGAGCGGCGTGGCGAGGTTCGCTGCCGTGCCTATGGCTGTATCGAGACCAGTGCCGGAAGTCCGCTCGCGGTGCGCCTGTCGCATATCGCCCATGACCTTAAGGGTGTCGTCGAGCGTTATCGACCCGATACCGCTGCTATCGAGAGTATCTACTTTGGCGCCAACGTTCGCTCGGCCATCCCCACGGCGCATGCCCGCGGTGCCGCGCTCGTGGCGCTTTCGGAGTGCGCGCTCGAGATTGGCGAATACACGCCTATGCAGATTAAGCAGGCTGTGGTGGGTACCGGTGCCGCAGATAAGCGGCAGGTCGCCTACATGGTGCGCACGCTCACGCAGCTCGACCACGACCCGCATCCCGACCATGCCGCCGATGCCCTGGCCTGCGCCATCTGCCACGTTAACCTCAGCCGCACCCGGGCGCTTACCGGTGGCGAGTTCTATCAACAGAGAGGAACCGGATACTGATGATCTCCCAGCTCCACGGAACGCTTGTCGAGGCCACGATGAGCTCTGCTGTCGTCGACGTGTCGGGCGTTGGCTTTGAACTCGGCATCTCGGGCAGCACTGCCGCCACGCTGCCTACGCCCGGCGGCGAGGTTCGCCTCTATACCCGTATGCAGGTGCGCGAGGACGCCATGACGCTCTTTGGCTTTGCTTCCAAAGACGAGCGCACAATGTTTGACCGGCTCGTGTCCGTGTCGGGTGTCGGTCCGCGCCTGGCGCTTGCCGTGCTTTCCACCTATACCGTGGGACAACTGTATTCTCTGGTGATGGCCGAAGACGACAAAGGCATGGCTAAGGTGCCCGGTGTGGGCAAAAAGACCGCCCAGCGCCTCATCTTGGAGCTCAAGAGTACCTTTGCCAAGGACAAGGGCTTTGTTCCGGTCGACGTAATTCCCGGTCAGGTTGCGATGCCGGTTCCCGCCGCCGCTCCCTCGGCGATCGATGACGCCCGTGCGGCGCTCCTTTCCATGGGCTTTAGCCCGCAGGAGACCGATGTCGCTCTGAGCGGGTATGATGGGCAGGATATGCGTGTCGAGGATCTGCTCGGCGCGGCGCTTAAGCGACTCGGAATGGATGCGTGATGTGGGAAGCCGATGACTCTCAGGACCTGTGGGCGACGCCCGGCAACTCGCCGGCGGCATCCATGGCGCACGGCGAGCGCATGGTGGGCTCGGAGCTGACGGCCGAGGACCTCGATGTCGATCGCACTTTGCGCCCCCAGCGCCTGGACGATTACTGTGGCCAGGAGCATATCAAGCAGAGCCTGCGCGTGTTGATCGAAGCGGCGCAGAGCCGTGGGGAGACGCTCGACCACGTGATCTTCTCGGGTCCTCCGGGCCTGGGCAAGACCACGCTGGCCACCGTAATCGCCAACGAGTTGGGCGCTCAGATAAAAACGACGAGTGGCCCGGCTATCGCGCGTACGGGCGACCTGGCGGCCATCCTTACCAACTTGCAGCCGGGTGACGTGTTGTTTATCGACGAGATCCACCGTCTTAACCGCTCGGTCGAGGAGGTCCTGTATCCCGCTATGGAGGACTTTGCACTCGATATCGTGATCGGTAAAGGCCCGGCCGCACGATCGATTCGCCTGGATATCCCCAAGTTTACGCTGGTGGCGGCAACGACCCGCTCGGGTATGCTGACTGGCCCGCTGCGCGACCGCTTTGGCATTTCATATCGCCTGGATTACTACACGGTCGAAGAACTCGCGCAGATTGTGACGCGCTCGGCGTCCATCCTGGGTGTGACAATAGACCATCCGAGCGCGCTCGAGATCGGCTCACGTTCGCGTGGCACGCCGCGCTTGGCTAACCGTTTGCTCAAGCGCGTGCGCGACTATGCGCAGGTGCGTGGCAACGGTCCCATTGAGCTTGATATTTGCCGTCAGGCGCTCGAGTTCTTCGAGATCGATGAGCTTGGTCTGGACTGGATGGATATTCGCATTTTGGAGACACTCGCTAAGACGTTCTCCGGACGTGCCGTGGGCCTGACAACGCTTGCCAGCGCGGTGGGCGAGGACCCGGGAACGCTCGAGGATGTCTATGAGCCCTATCTGCTGCAGTGCGGCTTGATGATTCGCACGCCCCAGGGCCGCCAGGCAACGCTTCGCACCTTTGAGCACTTGGGGATTGAACCTACCATTTAGGGCGCTTTGTTTTGGCGGGCTGTTAAGCTATCGCTGAGCATTGGATAAACATATCGCCATTCATCGGTTACGGGTGTTTTACTATTGCGCGCCCGTGCTATGCTGAATTGGTCTTTTTCTCATTCGGTAACGAAAGGATCGCCCATGCCTACTGACATCGAAATCGCACGTTCTGTCACGCCGCTGCCTATTACCGAGGTGGCCAAGAACGCCGGCGTCGACGTTAAGCACCTGATTCCGTACGGCTTCGACAAGGCTAAGGTCGACTACTCTCTGCTTAATGAGCCAACTGATCACCAGGCCAAGCTCGTCCTCGTGACCGCCATCAACCCCACGCCTGCGGGCGAGGGTAAGACCACCACGACCATCGGTCTGGCCGATGGCCTGCGCCGTCGCGGCGTCAAGAGTGCTGTGGCCCTGCGTGAGCCTTCGCTCGGTCCCGTCTTTGGCGTCAAGGGCGGTGCCGCCGGCGGCGGCTGGGCGCAGGTCATCCCCATGGAGGACATCAACCTGCACTTTACCGGTGACTTCCACGCTATCGGTGCCGCTAACAACCTGCTGGCCGCCATGCTCGACAACCATATTCAGCAGGGCAACCAGCTCGGTATCGATGTTAAGCGCATCACCTGGAAGCGCGTCGTCGACATGAACGACCGTCAGCTGCGCCATGTCATCGACGGTATTGGCGGCAAGGCCCAGGGCGTGCCGCGCGAGGACGGCTTCGATATCACCGTTGCCTCCGAGGTCATGGCAATCCTGTGCCTGTCCACGAGCATCAATGACCTCAAGGAGCGCCTGGGCGAGATTGTTGTCGGCTACAGCTATGCCGGCGAGCCCGTTCGCGCCCGTGACCTTAAGGCTCAGGGTGCCATGGCGGCCCTGCTTAAGGACGCGCTCAAGCCCAACCTGGTGCAAACGCTCGAGGGCACGCCCGCGTTTGTCCACGGCGGTCCCTTCGCCAACATTGCCCACGGCTGCAACTCTATCATGGCCACGCGTATGGCGATGCGCTTTGGCGATGTCGCCATTACCGAGGCCGGCTTCGGTGCCGATCTGGGTGCCGAGAAGTTCCTCGACATCAAGTGCCGTATGACGGGCGTTCGCCCCAGCGCCGTCGTGGTCGTCGCGACCGCTCGTGCGCTGAAGTACAACGGTGGCGTCGCCAAGGCCGACCTCAACGAGGAGAACCTCGAGGCACTCAAGGCCGGCATGCCCAACCTGCTGCGTCACGTCGACAACATCCAGAACGTTTATGGTCTGCCCTGCGTAGTCGCCATCAACCGCTTCCCGACGGACACCGAGGCCGAGCTTGCGCTCATCGAGTCCGAGTGTCAGAAGCTCGGCGTCAACGTTAAGCTTTCCGAGGTCTGGGCCAAGGGCGGCGAGGGCGCGCTCGAGCTTGCCGATGAGGTCATGCGTCTGATTGAGCAGCCGAGCGAGCTCAAGTTTGCCTATGAGGACGGCGCCGATGTGGCCGACGCTCTTGAGGCCATTGCCACCAAGGTCTACCGCGCCGACGGCGTCGACTTTACGCCGGCCGCCAAGCGCCAGCTCGCCGAGCTGCGCGAGAACGGCTTTGGCAACCTGCCGGTGTGCGTGGCCAAGACGCAGTACAGCTTTAGCGACAACGCCAAGGCCCTGGGCGCTCCCGAGAACTTCCGCATCACGGTGCGCGAGCTCAAGGTTTCCGCCGGTGCCCACTTTGTGGTCGCATTGACTGGCAGTGTTCTGACCATGCCGGGCTTGCCCAAGGTCCCCGCGGCTGAGAACATCGACGTCGACAGCGACGGCAACATCACCGGCCTGTTCTAAGCCTGTTGCCCCTAGCTGCCTGCCCGCCCCGCCGTGCCCCCAAGGCCCGGCGGGGCTTTTTTATCCTTAGCCCGCGCATGTCTTGTAGATACCGACGGGCTCTGCCCATCATAGGCTTTTGCGCGGGTAGAATGCATGGATAACTTGATGCTCACGCGCGACGGAAAGGAATCGTTGCATGGATCAGGACAAGACAACCGTGATGGGCGGCTACGGTTCCGCGCAGGCTGGCGATAGCGCCGATGCGACCCGCGTTGTTCCCAACCTCGGTTATACCGACCCCGCCGCGACGCAGCCTTCTGCCGAGCCCACCCGGGTTATGGGCTATGGCGACACGGCGCAGGATTCTTACGCTACATCTTCGCAAGGCCCCTATGGCAACGCAGCTCCAGATCCGTTTGATTACGCGCCGCAGGATTCTTATGCTGCCTCGACGCCGAATCCCTATGACAACCTGCCGCAGAATCCCATTCCGCAGCCTCAGCAGACGACGTATATGCCTCGCACGGCGCAGCCTCGCTACGAGTCGCGCGAGCCGTATCGCGAGTACCCCAAGTCGATTCCGCAATATGGCGAGGACGAGGAGAAGAAGCCGTCGCGTTCGTCGAGCGTGATCAAGAAGATCCTCATCGTACTGGCGATCTTCTTTGCGCTGTCGGTTGTGTTTGCCATCGTGTCGGGCATGCTTAACAAGCGAGGGAGTTCAACGGCCGATACCGCTGTCGAGCAAACCGAGTCCGCCTCGTCTAGCACCGTCGATCTGAGCGATATCCCGGGGCAGTACTGGTCCAACGCCAAGAAGATCCTCAAGTCGCGCGGCGCCGATCTTTCGAATGCCGTGGTCCTGACTGATGATGGCTCAACGCCCGTCATCGATGCCAACTGGGTCGTTACTTCTGCTTACTATAACGACAGCGGCAACCTCGAAATTCAACTCACGCACAAGAATAGCTCGGGCAACTCACCCGACGGCCAAAGCGGTACCGACAGCTCGAGTTCCAATACGTTGGAGGACTTGAGCAACAAGGCACAGGAGCTTGGGGATAAGGCCCAAGAGCTGGGCGACACGGCCCAGAACCTGGGCGACACCGCTCAGAACTTGGGCGGCATGGCGACGGATGCCTTGAACGCCCTACAAAACGGCATCTCGGGCACGCAGGGAAACTAGCTGTTAAGCGGGCTACAGCTGCTCGGCCGGACGGTCGGGCGAGCTAAAGCCCGAGTCAAACGTAACGACGCATGAGGCATTGGGTCGGCGCTCGTGCACGATGCGCGTGACGAGCTCCAGCAGCTCCTCGTCGGATATGTCAAAGCCGTCGGGACGCACAAGGTCAAACGAAACGAACCCGTCGTGCTCGTGCAGGTCGTGGATGGAGAGCGCGGGATCGATCTGCGTAACGCCACGCTTGACCCAGCCGCGTAGGTCGTCGCCGGTGGTGGCGATGGGGTCGCAGTGCAACGTGATGCCAATGCCCATCTGGCGCTTGATGTCGTGCTCGAGGGTGTCTAGGATCTCGTGGTGCTCAAATGCGTCGCCCTCGCCGGGCATCTCCACGTGGGCGCTGGCAAACTGACGACCGGGGCCGTAGTCGTGCACCATCAGGTCGTGTGTGCCCAAGACCTGCGGATAGGACATGATCTTGTCGCGGATTGCCTGGACGAGCTTGGGATCGGGCGCTTGCCCCAGCAACGGGCTGATGGCGTCGCGCACTAGGCCCATGCCGCTGATGTAGATGAAGATGCCCACACCCAAGCCCGCCCAGCCGTCGAGGTCAAAGCCGGTCGTTTGCGAAATAAGCGCCGCCGCTAAGACAGAGCCCGAGGTGATGACGTCGTTTTTGGAGTCCTGCGCCGTGGCAATGAGTGTTTCGGAATCGATACGGTTGCCCAGCGCGCGGTTGAATGCGGCCATCCAGAATTTGACGAGCATGGACAAGACGAGAGCGGCTAGGGAGACCAGCGTGTAGGCGGTGGGGGAGGGCTTGATGATCTTGGTGACCGACTCGAGGATCAGGTTGATGCCGACGGCGCAAACCAGGACGGCGACGAACAGACCGGCTAGGTACTCGTAGCGGCCGTGGCCATAGGGGTGGCCTTCGTCTGCCGGGCGGCTGGCAAGGCGGAACCCGAGCAGGCTCACGATGTTGCTCGAGGCGTCGGAGAGGTTGTTGAAGGCGTCGGCGATGAGCGAGACAGAGCCGGCGAGCAGGCCCGCGATGCCCTTGGCCAGGCACAGAGTGATGTTGAGGCCAATGCAGATGAGGCTTGCGGCGAAGCCCGCGTTGGTGCGGCAGGAGGTATCGACCGGCTCGCCCTCGCTGCCGGGAACAAGCGTATGTACCAGCCGATTTACAAATAGCATAGCGGTCGTCCTCACAATCATGTTTAAGGGGATAGTGTAGCTCGCGCGGAGGCGCTGTGCACCGATGCTCAGAAAATGCAGCAATGGTCTGCCGGTGCTAACGAGCGAGCCTTCTCGTCTGCCTGGGTGCTCGATTTTGGGCCACATGGGTATGGGCACGTGCTTACCTGCCCGACATACTTAATGTCGACAGCCCCAGTGCAAAGGAGGACGTATTCATGGACGAGATGTTTGCCATTAAATGCCAAAACTGCGGCGGCCCTATGTACTCACACCAGGCTAAACGCAGCTTTGAGTGCGCCTATTGCGGCACGGTCGTTCCGTGGCAGGCCGATGCGGGGGAGCCCAAGAGCGCCCTGGGCATTCGCCATACGCCACTGACGGTTGTCGATGGGCTGCTTAAGCTCACGCATGTGTCGCAGCTCGAGCGCCCGGTGGACCCCGACTGGTATTTCTTTAATGAGCACTGGCGCAATCAGTCGGTTCTGGAGCATCTGCTGTGGGAAGACCGCGGCACGGCCCGGGAGTTCCAAGAGGCCACGCACGTGAGCATCCCCTGTCCCTTCTGCGGAGCGTCCTTTGAGGGTGAGTCGACCCAGCGCGTGTTTGAGTGCCCGTCCTGCGGCAACAAGATCGGTGTCGCCGACCTGCTCAAGCCGGGGACGTTTAGCAAGCGCCTGACCATGGGCGTTGGTGCGGAATATGTGCCCGAGCAGGGTATTCCCTGCGAGATAACGCCGCGGCAGGCGCGCGCCAATGCGCTTGAGCTGGTGCGCCGATATCCAGACGCCTTTGCCGGTCACGATGTGGAAGACGCGATTCAAAACGACATGATGCTCTTCTACTTCCCCATGGCGCTCGCGGACCTGCGCATGATGGCGTCCTTCCCGGGCAAGGGCCTGAGCAAGGAGACCCTGGTGTACTACGAGGTGCTCGACTGGGCATATCCCAGGGCAAACTACCTGGACGTTCGCCTTATGGGCATTCTGGAGCCATGGGACTTTGCCAAGGTTGGGTCGTTCGACCCGGCCATGCAGGAAGGCGACTTCCGCGTTGTCTCCGTCGATGCGTCCACCAAGGACCAGGTGGTCATTGACAAGCTGGCGCTCGACATTGTCGGCAACGATGCCGAGACTTTCCTGGGGCTCAATAAAAAGAGCATCCGCACCTGGGCGCGCAAGGCCCGCAAGCACAAGGACGGCCTGGTTATGGTGCCGGTCTACTTTGTCGATCGTCCCGCGTCGGATGGACGTAATGGCGAGCAGGTGCGCATTGCCGTGAACGGCCAGACGGGCCGTGCGGCGGCGGTGGTGTTTAGCGACAAGCGCGAGACGCATATTGTGGCGCCGCTCAATCCGAGCCTGCATCTGTCCGGCGAAAGCACCGTTCACGCCACGCCCGTCGAGGTCAAATACATCAAATCGCCATTCCTGTACCAAATTGTGCGCCGTGGAGGCGACGAGCAGCCACGTCAGGTGGCAGCGGCTGCCGAGGGTTCCTACCGAGAAGAAAAACCCAAGCGCAAGGGATTGTTCGCTGCGATCTTTGGGAAGTAGGGAAGCGGAGCCGGGGCGTCGGGCTGCATCGCAAGGTCATGAGACGAATTTAAGACTGCTGGGAACGTGCTACCATTGCCGATAGCCTTAATCTTGTAAGAAGCGGAGGCCAGATTATGGGTTTTGCGGATCAGCAGCTTCAGCTTCAGGTACCGTATTCTCCTGACGACACGTTTAATGCCTTGAAGGCAGCTATGGAAAAGCTGCCTAAAGTAAAAGTTGATAGTGCATCGCCCACAACAAGAACAGTTGCAGCCGAGATTGGTATGAGCCTTTGGTCTTGGGGCGAAAATATCAGTATTTCGGTTGTTCCAGTTGAAGGCGGATCTGGCGTTACTGTCAAGTCGTCATCTAAGGTCAGGGCAAACGTATTAAACGGGGGCAAAAATGCAAAGAATATTGCCGAGATAGTCGATGCCCTATCGAAGGAGCTTGAGCGGTATCCGCAGGTTTCACAGACTATTGAGACGCTGGCGGATAGTGATTGATGTAGTTGCAAGGCTTGAGAGGCTTGCAACGCTGCGTGATAGTGGAGTGCTTACCGAGGAAGAGTTTGCTGCAGAAAAGGCAAAAATCTTTTTGTAATCAGACGCGGTGGTTGGATTTGCATTCTATTATTGAACTTGGTTATACCAGGCTGAAAATATCGTGTGTAATAAAGGTGCGTAGTAGTCTCGTCTTGATTGGCAGATGTAAATAAACGGTGGAACGGCTGTAAAAGAGCCTTGCCACTGGGTAAAATCAGGATGTGCCGCGGAACCCGCTCCTCAGTCGGTCAACTTTGGAAGCGCGGGCAACGCAGGTGCTATCGTCTTAAAGGGTCGGCTGCAACCGACCCTTTTCTATGACTCCCTTCGCTATCCGTTACTGCTTATATTCCCGCCAGATCGAGTAGAGGTTCCGGGCAATGCCGGTCACACACATCGAGAGGCGCAGGATTTCAAGAAACAAGTTCATAGGCTTCACCCCAATCGGAGATCGGAGCGTTGCCCGCAGGCGGATTCCGCGGCGGTCAAGATTTTACCTCACAGGCCGCGGTGGGAGACATCCTATCCACCCCCTGGTTTGGAGCAGTGTCGATCTGACGGGCAATCAAGCCTTTAGCTCTCTTTGAATTGAGCAAGCATCTGCCCGAAGAAGCTGAGCCCGGATGGCTCATAAATGAGTGAGCCGCCATCTTCGGTCCGGTAGACCCCGCAGGGGAGGTAGCGCCCGTCGGGAAGGACGTAAAGGTTTTCTTCCTCCATCAGTCCCGTTGGGAGTATCGGGGTCTCGTTTTCGCCCATTTGGAACTCATCGATATTCGCGATCTTCCTCTCCATGATGCCTCCTACCTTATTTCTTGAATGGCGCCCTAAAACAAGCAGCTCTCAATCAACTCTTTACCGCGCAGGGTGTCGATCCATTTCTGCGGAATTGCGTCCATGCCGTATGCTGCGCCGGCGAGGGCGCCTGCGACGGCTGCGGTGGTGTCGGTGTCGTCGCCCAGGTTGACGGCGGCAAGCACACAATCATCGTAGCTGTTAGTGTTGACGAAGCACCAAGTGGCTGCCTTAAGCGTGTCGCGCACGAAGCCGCCGGATCTGATTTCGTGCTCGGGTGCATCTTTCAGACAGAGTGTCCATTCGGGGAGCGCGCCGTCCATCTCGGACCTCAACAGTTCGATGAACTTGACACATGACTCGGTCGATGTTCTATGAGCGTGGGTGATTGCAGAGACCTCACGGATCTCTTTGTCTGTTGCATCGGCAAACGCCAGGGGTGCGATGCGCATGAGCGAGCCGTTGCCGTTGTCGCGCTCGCCGGAGTCACCCTTGCCGGAGCGAAGGGCGCGGGCGGTCGTTCCTCCGTAGTCGAAGACGCCATCAATCGTGTACTCGTCGTTGGCGATCCAGCTCACGAATTTGTCGCGCATGTCCTCGGTGTCAATGCGGCCGAGCTCTCTGATGGAGTCGCAGGTGGCGAGCGTCATAGATGTGTCGTCGCTCCAGGTGCCGGCGGGCTGCCCATGCGTGCCGTAGCCGATCATGTCCGCGCATTCGAACGTGCCGCGGGGCCTGAACTCGTAGGGAACACCCAGCGCGTCGCCGACGGCAAGCCCATAGATGCAGTCGCGCAGTGTTGTTTTCGGTCTGCCTGTCATGGAGCGCTCCTCTTATGTCGGGGGATATGAAACTCCGTCGGGGGTATCGGTCGCAACGTGCTGCTACCCTTGCGCTTCGCCATTAGTCGCTTCGTTGATGGCGCGGTACTCGGCACTCAGCTCGCGCGCCAGCTCTTCCTTGCTTGGAAGATACGGCAGGTATTTGGCGGCAAACACTTGGTCGTTGTCTTCGGGCAGCGTATACTCGACGATCGAATCGCTTTTGTCCGCGCAGAGCACGATGCCTATGGGCGGATTGTCGCCTTCGTTCATGAGCTCACGCGTGTAGTAGTTCACATACATTTGCATCTGGCCCAGGTCCTGATGCGTAAGGTCATCGGTCTTAAGGTCGATGAGCACGAAGCAGCGCATCAGATAGTTGTAAAAAACAAGGTCAATATAGAAATGGCGCCCATCAAAGGTGATGCGCTTTTGGCGCGCCTCGAAAGCGAAGCCACGGCCAAGCTCCAGCAGGAACTTCTGAAGATGTGTGATGAGCGCCTGCTCTAGATCGCTCTCGCGAAACGCAGTATCGTCCGAGAAACCTAAAAACTCCAGCACATATGGGTCGCGGATGATATCCTCGGGGCGATGAGCTGGGGTGCTCTTTTGGATTTCCTGGGTGACGACCTCCTTGTCCTTGCTGGCAAGTAGGCGCTCTCGGAACATGGTGTTGATCTGGCGTTCGAGCTGACGCGTGCTCCAGCGAGAATCGGCGCATTCGTTCATGTACCATGTTCGAGTTTCGGGGTCAGGAATGCGTATTAACCTGCGGTAATGTGTCCAGCTCAATTCGGGACGCAGTGAGTCCCGAATTGGAAATGCAAGATGGAACTGACGCATTTTACGCAGCTCTCTTGCTTCAAAACCTTTACCAAAATCTTTGGTAAGTCTGATTGCGAGGGCCTTGAGCAGCGCCTCTCCATACTTGGCGCGCTCCTCTCCGCCCTGCTCATCAACAATACTCTTGCCGATCTCCCAATATGCCTCAACCATCGCAAAGTTAACGGCGGTATAGGCCTTGTCGCGAGCGGCGTTGAGGATCGAGGAAACCTGCTTGTAAAAAACTTCTGGCACGATTGTCGATTCCCCGCGGTTTACCAGTTCACCCATCAATATCGCCCGACTTTCCTCTTGAGGAATGCGTCTTTATTACATTTAGTTTAAAGCCTCGCGCGGACACGAATTGCTGTGCTGTCTGGCACCTTCGCATGGGAGCCTTGCGGTGACTAAAATGTGGCAATAGAGACAGTTTTAGCGAACCCCACGGGAGTGACGCGTATGGACAACAACACGCTGCTATTCCAGGACAAAGGTTCGGGTAGGTTTAAAGACGTCAAGATCTACCCTAACCGTATTGAGGTGCTCAAGAAGGGCACGTTTGGTGGCAAGCACACCGAGATTGTTTACCTTAAGGACATCACTGGGGTCAACAGGATCAAGGGCCGCGACGTTTTCCTACGTAACAGGCTGTTGACCGCTTGTGTCTTTAGCCTGAGCAGTCGTGCGAAGGCCCAGGAGTTTGTTAACGCGCTGAACATGGTGATGTAGTCGAAAGCGGCGTTCGGGCCAAGGTAAAAATCGGGGGCACAGAACGGTGTTCTGCGCCCCCGATTGAGTCGATGTGTCTAAAAGGCTGGCTTGCCTATTCGCTAGCGCCTTCGCTGTCTTCGCGATCGTTGGCAAGCATTGCCGCGCCGGCGACCGTTGTCGCCACGGCGGCGGCAGCGAGCCCGGCGGCAATGCCAGAGCCGTCGCCCGTGCCGGCGAGTTTTCCGCCCGATCCCTTGCTCTTGTTGCCCTTGCCGTTCTTGTCGGCGCTGCCCGCGTTGGTGCCGGTGCCGGTGTTGCCTGCACCGCCCGCGTCGCCCGAAGCCGCCACAGTAAAGCTTGCGGCTCCGTCGGTGGCAAGCTCGTAGTTCTGCGCCGCGTCGCCCAAAAGGCCTTTCGCGCGCACCCAGTACGTCCCTGCGGTAAATGCCTCGCCTTCGGCCATTGCCGTGCCCGGCACACCGTTTGCATCGTGCATAAACTCGAGCTGGGCGGTGCAGGCATCGCCTTCGAGCTTGCCCTCGAGCGGCGCCGCGATCTTTGCGCGCACGTCCTCGCCGGCCTTAAGGCCCTCGAGCCCTTCAAAGTGGGGCGTCAGTGCGCGCGGGTCGATATCGATGGGCACGGAACCCTGCAGTTCCGTAACGGTCTCGTTGCCCAGGGCGTCGACATCCACGTATTCGATAGCAAACGTGTTGCCCGAAGCCGCCACGCTGAGTACGTTACTGCTGTCGACAAGGCGGAAACGACCCTCGCCAACGGTCTTTCCATCCTGGAGCGAGGCATCGCTCAACGAGTCGCCGTATGTCATGCGCATACGGGTCGGGAGGTAGTACGAAACGGTCTGCTTGTGCTTCGCATCGTAATTGCGCTGGTAGATGCTTCGGGCCAGTGCCGCATCAACAAAGTCGGACGCAATGATGCCAATGTGCTTGAGGCAGTCCTCCTTTGTGCTCTCATTTCCGGTGCTGTTTATATACTGGCTCTTGTATAGATGCTCGTTGACCACTCGTGCTGCGGTAAAAGGATTGCTTCCTTGCTTGTAGTTCGTGCAGCTGGTGTAGTTGATACACCAGCTGTGCTCCAGGACCTTTACCTTGGCCCCGTCATTGTCCTCGACGTCCACCATGATGCGGGCGAGCTTGGTTGTCTCCTGCAGCGCCATATCGACCCAGCCGATTTTGTCGGTTCCTGTGCATTCGTAATGGTCCTGGGCGTATACCTTGGTGCAATAGGGCTCTTCGTCACCCGTTTTCCCCACGGCTTCAAAGCCCCGCTCGTCTCGAACGAGACACATAGAGGTGCTGTCGGTGTGTGCTGCGATTTTGTCGTCCCATTGGGTGAGGTCGAGGCCCCATGTGTGGCTGCTTACGCTGTTGCCGGCGAGCCCAAACCGACGCAGCAGGACGATCTTTCCGCGCACCTCGCCCAGCGTGGGGATGCGACTCGATGTGTAGAACAGGTCGGGGTTCTCATCCAAAACCTTGCCAAAGGCCGTCGTGAGGCTTTCGTTGGTAGCCTCACCATTGCCCCGCGACACGAGCATGATGAGCGCTTCTGTCGGGTTTTCGCTCAAAAACGTATTGAAGTACCCGATGACATCGGAGAGATGCATAAAGTTCCCGTCTTTTTTGAGCAGGTAACAAGCTCCGTGGTCGATGCCGGGGTCGCCGTTCTCGTCGTTCTTTCCAAGTCGGATATCAAAGTAGCGAATGCCTTCGAGCAACTGCGTGGGGATGTAATCCTGCTGGCATTTTGCTTGGGAGGATTGGGGCTCGGTGTCATTGTCCACGCTGCAGGTGCCCGAATCGTGCGTGCCCGGGATGCTCAGTTCGTCGAGGAACTTGCTGTTGTCGACGTATTTCATCCAACAGGGCCCGTCGACGTAGCTGCTGTACGTGATCCAGTCGAGGCTGCTAACCGTGGCATCGTTCTTTTTCATATCGTAACCGATAAGTTCGAGCTCCCACGGAATGCTCTTACTCTTATGGCAGATCTTATTGCTGTCCTGGTCTTTGCCGTCCGATTCTATTGCCAGGTACTTAATGTCTTTTTTCTCGGTTTCTTTCTCGACCGTCCGGTCTCGGATGATATAGGTTCCGTTTGACTGGCGTTTAAACGCAAAAGCGCGGCTGGGCTTGTCGTCATACTCGCCACTCCATACGTGGATGACCTTTCCATCTTTGTCCGAGTCGCCGTCGACCGACCAAATGCTGTAGCCCGTCTTTTTATGCTCTTCGAAATTGAGTAAGGTGCGGATGGCATACCAATTTGTATTATCTGCATCGGTCACTACGTGTTCAAGGATGAGTTTGCTGGACGTGCCGTCATTAAACAGGTGGCAGACGTTGCCGCGAACGTTGCCGTCTTGGTTGACGCTCGCGGTGCGAAAATAGCCCGCGGGGCGAAGGCGAATGACGAACTTGTCGAGGGTGGCCGCCGGTGTGGGCGTGTCTTCTGCAAATGCCGCGCGCACGGGAAGGCCCAGCGCCGCGGTTTCGGGCAGGCTTGCAAATGGCGACAATGCTGCGAGTCCTAGGCCCAGCGTAAATGCTCGACGACTGATGGCGTGGTGTTCGGTCATAACTCCTCCATTCGCGGGGTGCGGTTATGCGCTCGTTTTGGTCACTATACTGCCCGGATGTCTAAACGTGTTGGCTTAATTGTCTGCGCGGTGCTATTAATCGGCGGGCGGACGCGTTGGGGCGCTTGTCTATTTGTGTTGCTACCGCGCTGGGGGTGGTTTTGCCGTCCGGCACCCTCGCGTTCGCCGGCTATCGGCATAAGAAAGGGAGGGCCGGCGAGCCGATCCTCCCTTAGTACGAAACGCTGGGGCACCGTCGCTTGTTTGCACTGCGCTCGTGTTTCCCGTTACGCTCGCGAGTCGCTTAGCGCTTGATCTCGATATCGTCGAGCTTGACGTCCATGGCCTCGGCCTTGGCCTTGGCGATATCATCGGCAAACTCCAGGGACTTCATCATGGTCTCGACGGCGTCCTTGTGCTCTTCGACATTGTCGATGCGCACGTACACGCTGCCGCCGTCAACGTCGGTGAAGTACTCAGTCGTCACGCCGCCCGAGTGTGTATAGGAAGCGTTGCGCCAGGTCTTGCCGTTGTACTTGACGGGATCATTCTCGGTCCACTCAAAGTCGGTCTTCCACTTGGCCTCGTAGTCAAACAGCTCGTCGGCGTTCTTGTCAGGGTCGAAGACGGGGATGAAGCGGTCGCTGGCGTGCTCGCTCTTGGTGAACTTAAACTGGGCCCTGTCGGCCGTGTCGCCGGCAACGTCGGTAATCTCGACGCCCTCGGGGACCTCGACCTTAAACCAAATGAAGTCGGTCCTCATATCCACGGTTGGCTTTTCCGCGCCGCCGCCACCGCTGCTGCCGGTAGCGCCACCGCTTCCGCCACAACCCACCAGGGCAACCGCGGCAAAGAGACTGATGCAGAGGGTGAGAATCGCAAAGGCCTTCTTTTTCATGGTCGTGTCCTCCTCGATCTGTAACCGCCCATGGATTACCTGTCTTTACTGTACGCGCGGGCGGCTCGTTCGGGTGGGCCATGTGTCCCATTCTGGGGGCCGGATTTGCGCCGGCAAGTGGCAATATGCGCGGGTGTAAAAGAGGGGAGGGCCGATGCTGTCGGCCCTCCCCGGGTTGGGCGCCCGTTGTTTTAATGGGGCGCATGTGCGCGGGTGCGCGTAGGCGCGTGCGGGTGTCCCGTTACTTGATCTCGATGCTCGAAATCTCGACTTCGCGTGCCTCGGAAACTGCCTCTTCCATGTCATCGGGGAACTCGATGGAGTTGAGGAGCGCCTCGGCTTCTTTCTTGTGCTGGTCGAAGTTCGAGATGAGGACGTAGACGCTTCCCAGCCCAACGTCGGTAAAAAGCATGGTTGAGATGCCGCTGTTGTCCTCGTATGTTCCGACGAGCCACGTCCTGCCGTTATACTCGACGGACCCGTCATCCTTCCACTGGAACGTATCCCCCTTCTTTTCCGCCTGGTCGGCGTGGGATTCCTCGGCCGTCAGCGCTTTTTTCCAAACGGGGATAAAGCGATCGGCCGAGGCGTTCTCGTCTTCGAGGAAGGTGAGCTGGACCCTGTCGGCATTCTTGCCGGCGGAGTCGCTTACGCCGACGCCCTCGGGCATCTCGACCTTAAACCAGATAAAGTCGGTCTTCTTGGCGACGGGGGCCTTTTCCTTGCTCTCGCTCTTGGAGGCGCTGCCGCCGCCCGATGCGCTCCCGCCGCAGCCGACAAGGGCAAACACGGCAAAGAGGGCGATGCAAAGGGAAAGGATCGATAGGGTCTTTTTCTTCATGGTGGCGTCCTCCTTGTCTGCCAGGGACATCGTGTGCCGCGGATCGCTGGAGCAGCGGTTGCGCGTGCACATGATGACTTTGTTTACTGTACGGTTATCCCTTCATTCGTCGTCTGGTGCCGTGATGAGCTTGCCCCAACATAGGTTTCCTTACCTATATGTATGCCCCAGTTGCCGCTGTCCGGGAGTCTCGAAACGTGGGCCATGTGTCCCATGTTTGCGGTGCCGACGCCTATCGTTCGTCATAGAAATCCGCGATGGCCAGGTGCGCTGACGCTCGAGTACTTATGGGCTAGACTTAGCACCATTATGTGATCGATGCGGTCGGTCGGCGGTTGCCACCCGACCGATGTATATGACTTGAAGGTGCATGCGTATGAGCCAAGAGATGATGGACAAGACCTGCCGCGGGTTTGCCGAGGCGCTTGCCGCGCGCGAGCCGGTGCCCGGCGGCGGCAGCGCGAGCGCCTTTGTGGGTGCGCTGGGCGCCTCGCTGTGCGGGATGGTCGCGCGCTACGGCGCGACCAACCCCGCGCTTGCCGATCGCGCGGATGACCTGACGCGTGCGTTTGTCCATGCTGATGAGCTGGCCCAGGAGCTTGTCGAGTTGGTTGCCGAGGACGTTCGTGCCTATGGGCAGGTGTCCGCGGCGTACGGTATTCCGCGTGACGATCCGGCTCGAGCGACCGCGATTCAGGATGCGCTGCATGTGGCCGCTATGCCGCCGTATCGCATTATGGATGCCTGCGGGCGTGCACTGGCGCTGCTCGAGGACATGGCCGACAAGGGTTCGCGTCAGCTGCTGTCCGATGTGGCGTGCGGCGCCGTGTTCTGCCGTTCTGCTATGCAGGGCGCGAGCTTGACGCTCTTTGCGAACACCACGTCTATGAAGGATCGCGCTCGTGCTGAGGAGCTCGAGACGGCGTGTGATGAGTTGCTCGATATGTGGTTGCCGCGCGCCGATGCGCTGGCGCGCCGCGCCGCCGACGCCGCAAGGAAGAGGGGATAGCCATGGCTGAACTGCTGAAGGGTGCTCCCGTCGCCCGCGCGTTGACTGAGGAACTTGCTGCTCGCTGCGCAGTCCTGCGCGAGCGGGGCGTTGTTCCGACGTTGGTTATCGTGCGTGTGGGTGAACGCGAGGACGACCTATCCTACGAGCGCGGTGCCCTCAAACGCTGCGAGAAGGTTGGCATTGAAGCTCGCCGCGTTTTGCTTTCTGCCGATGTTTCGCAGGACGAGCTGTTGACGGCCATCGAGGACATCAATACCGATTCGTCTGTTCATGGCTGCCTGATGTTCCGCCCGCTGCCCGCCGGCCTTGACGAGGACGCGGTTGCCGCAGCGCTCGATCCTGCCAAGGACGTTGACTCTATGACGCCGGCTTCGCTGCTCACCACGCTTTCGGGGCGCGGCGAGGGTTTTGCCCCCTGCACAGCCGAAGCCGTGCTTGCTTTGCTGGATCATTACGGCGTTGAGCTGGATGGAGCTAAGGTTGCTGTGGTCGGGCGCTCGCTGGTGATCGGGCGTCCTGTTGCCGCCATGCTTACGGCGCGCAATGCGACCGTGACGACGTGCCATACGCATACGCGCGACCTTGCTGCCGAGTGCCGTGCTGCCGACATTGTGGTTGCGGCCGTTGGACGCGCGCGTACGATTGGCGTGGATGCGGTTCGCGAGGGCCAGACGATCATCGATGTTGGCATTAATTGGGACGAGGCCGCTGGCAAACTGGTGGGTGACGTCGATTTTGATGCTGCGGAGCCGGTTGTTAACGCCATCACGCCCGTGCCGGGCGGCGTGGGCGCTGTGACGACGGCGATCCTCGCCAAACACGTGATCGAAGCGGCCGAGCGCGCGTCGAAATAGGTTTTTGACCACAAGGGCTGCCGAGGCCGTGGTTTCGCCCTTTTTGCGCCGAAGCGATACACTGTTATCGTTTGATTTCTTCGCTCAAGGAGGATGCGCATGCCGTGCACAACGATTTTGGTTGGTAAGAACGCGAGCTACGACGGGTCGACGTTGGTTGCCCGCAACGAGGACTCGTCCAACGGGGTGTTTGAGCCCAAGCGTATGCGCGTGGTGCATCCCGACGAGCAGCCGCGCGTCTACACGAGCGTCCTGAGTCACCTGACCGTTGAACTGCCCGATAACCCCATGCGCTACACGAGCGTCCCCGATGTTGTCCCGGGCCACGGCATCTGGGCCGAGGCCGGTTTCAACGAGCTCAATGTGGGCATGTCCGCAACCGAGACGCTCACCACCAACGAGCGCGTTCGCGGCGCCGACCCGCTCGTCGACTACGTGCCCGCCAAGGGCAACGAGGGCGAGGACGGCTATGTTCCGGCGCAGCCCGGCAGTCTGGGCGAGGAGGACATGGTGACCCTGGTGCTGCCATATGCCAAATCCGCCCGCGACGGCGTACGCATTCTGGGTGACCTGCTCGAGCGCTATGGCACCTACGAGAACAACGGCATCGCCTTTAGCGACGTGGACGAGATCTGGTGGCTCGAGACCATCGGCGGTCACCACTGGATCGCCAAGCGCGTGCCCGATGACGCCTATGTGACCATGCCCAACCAGCTGGGTATCGACAGCTTTGACCTGGATGACGCCGAGGGCGCCCAGGCCGACCACATGTGCTCCGCCGACCTGCGCGCCTGGATGGCCGAGTGGCATCTGGACCTGACGCTGGGCGTTGAGGGCGACGGTCCGGCGACGGTCTTTAACCCGCGCGAGGCCTTTGGCTCGCACAGCGACAGCGACCATGTCTACAACACGCCGCGCGCCTGGTACATGCAGCGCTGCCTCAACCCCAGCGACGTGTGGGATGGCCCCGACGCCGACTATACGCCCGAGAGCGACGATATCCCCTGGAGCCGCGTGCCCGAGCGCAAGGTGACCATCGAGGACATCAAGTACGTGCTTTCGAGTCACTACCAGGGCACGGAGTACGACTGCTACGGCAGCAAGGGCACGCCCGCCACGCGCGGCGCCTATCGCCCCATCGGCATCAACCGCAACAGCCAGCTCGCCGTGTTGCAGCTGCGTCCCTATGCGCAGCCGGCCTATCGCGCCGTGCAGTGGATGGCCTTTGGTTCCAACTCGTTTAACGCGCTGGTTCCGCTGTACGCCAACGTCGAGACCATGCCCGAGTACTATGCCGACACGCAGGCTCGCGTGACGTCCGAAAACTTCTACTGGGTCAACCGCCTGATCGGCGCCCTGGCCGACGTCCGTTTCCATGAGTGCGGTCGCGCGGTCGAGGATTATCAGGAGAAGGTCGGTGGCATGGGCCACAAGCAGATCCATGACGTCGATGCTGCCGTAGCCGCTCTGCCCGAGGCCGAGGTACCTGCCGAGCTTGCACGCGCCAATGAGGCCTTTGCCGAGCGTGTTCGCGTGGAGACCGATGCTCTACTGGGCAAGGTGCTCTACACCACGAGCTGCGCCATGAAGAACTCTTTCGCGATGAACGACAACGTGAGGTAGGGATTTCCCGTCGATTGAATAGCGCTAAAACGCTTTGTCGCTTTCGCTCAATCTTGGGTACAAGAACGCCAATGCAGTTGTTTGTGATTGGAGACAACCATGGTTATGAAACTCGATCAGCTTGTTAACGGCGCCATTAACGTGGGCTTCGGTGCTGCCGCCGTTGCTGTCGAAGGCGGCAAGAAGGTCCTCGACGACCTTAACACCAAAGGCGAGCAGGTCCGCAAGGACACCGTCACCCCCGATATCGCCCGCAGTGTGTCCGATATGTTCGAGCAGGCCGGTGGCACCATCTCCGACCTGACCGAGCGTCTGGGCATGCAGGGCGAGACCGCGGCCCAGCGCGTGCTCGACGAGCTCATCCTTGCCCGCGTCCGCGTCATGACCGCCCCCGAGCGCACGGCCTTCCTGGCCCATGTGCGCGACATCGTCGATTCGGTCGAGGACAACGTGACCTCGGTGCCCGTCGAGTCCGTTGAGCCCGACGATGCGAAGGATACCGAAGAGGCCGAGTAGCAGCGCAGATGGCAGATTCCAGCACCGATTACAACAATCTAGATCCCTTGGGTGACGAGGCGGCGGTTGTCGATGAGGTCGATGCCGCCGTCTCGGGCGCTCGCAAGAAGCCGCGCGCTGTCGATATGGTGCCTGAGGAGCCCGACGCGATGGCGCCGGACGAGGAATACCAGCTCACGCCGGCGGGTCGCCGCGAGCGCATCGGGCAGATTGTTCGCCTGGTCAAAAAGTACCGCGTGTGGGACAACCTCACGCCGGTTCGTTTGCGCCGCCTGCTCGAAGAACTCGGCCCCATGTTCGTCAAGATGGGGCAGATTCTGGCCAACAGGTCCGAGATTCTGCCGCAACGCTTTTGCGACGAGCTGCGTCGTCTGCGCTCCGACGTGGAGCCTGTGCCGTACGAGGTCGTACTCAGTTGTCTGGAAGAAGAATACGGCCTGCGCCTGGGGGAGATGTTCGATGCGATCGACCCCAATCCGCTTGGTAGCGCATCGCTCGCGCAGGTGCACCGCGCTCGTCTGGTGACGGGCGAGGACGTGGCCGTCAAGGTACAGCGCCCCGGTGCGCAACAGGTTATGGCACAGGACATCGATATCATCCGCTCGGTGGTGCGTATCGTTTCCAAGTTCGTCAACACCGATCAATTCGTTGACCTGCATGGTGTAGTCGAGGAGTTGTGGACCTCGTTTCGCGAGGAGACCAACTTTTTGGCCGAGGCCAAAAACCTCAACGACTTCTACGAGTTCCATAAGAGCGTTCATGGCGTAACGTGCCCTAAATCCTATCTGGACCTGTGCACCGAGCACGTGGTGGTTATGGACTACGTCGACGGCATTTCGATCGCCGATCCTGAACGCTTGGTGGCCGAGGGCTATGACTTGGAAAAGATCGGTGCCGCAATCGTCGAGGATTACTCGACGCAGGTGCTCGATGACGGCTTTTTCCATGCCGACCCGCATGCGGGAAACATTATTCTCAAGGACGGCATCGTCTACTTTATCGACTTGGGCATGGTCGGACGCATGTCGAGTCACGATCGCGGTATCGTCAAGGACATGATTTTCGCCGTGGCCGAGGGTGACGTGCCCAAGCTCAAGGATTCGCTCATGCGCTTTGCCGTGACGCGCGGCGACTCGGCTGAGCTCGATCATTCGGCCTTTTTGTCCGATTTGGACTTTATCGTGGCTGACTTTGCAGGCCTTGACCTGAAGGATCTGGATATCGGCGAGTTTTTGACCTCGCTGTTAAACCTGGCGCGCAAAAACGGCGTTGAGCTGCCGAGCGTGGTAACGATGTTCGCCCGCGGCATGGTGACGCTCGAGGGCCTGCTGACTGAGTATATGCCCAACGTCAACATGATCCAGATCATCCAAACGCACATTAAAAACGAGAAAAGCACCTATGCGCGCGTGCGAGATATGGGACGCGATCTTGCCGCGAGCAGCTATCGCGCGGCAAAAGGCTCGCTCGAGGCGGCCGAGTATCTGGGCTTGGCTTCGCGTATGCTCACGCGCGGCCAGCTTAAGGTAAACACGCAGATCATGAGCAGCGATAAGGCGCTGCGACAGCTGGGCGGAATTATCGACCGCATGTCGATGGCAATTGTGATCGCTGGTCTGTTTATCGGTTCGTCGGTGGTGTACTACGCACGCATCGAGCCGGTTGTGTTTGGCATCCCAGTCATTGGCTTTATGGGCTACGTGAGCGCGCTGGTGCTGGCGCTTATGCTGGGCCGCAATATCTGGCTCAACAGCCACGGCGGCAAGCACTAGAGGCTGCGACCGTCACCGCATTTTCCTATCGCAAACAATAGCTTTTACCTTGGGCTTCGCCTGCGTGCGAGGCCCTTTTGCGTGCTACCATGTCGTCGGTAATAATCGATGGTCTAGATGGTGGTGCGGAGACGCACGAATGCGCAGTTTTCCTGCGTGTTTGGGAGAATCGGGGTGCAAGTCCCCAGCTGTACCAGTAACCGTAATTCCTCTTGGCTCGGGATGTTCGCGTCGCAGATCGGACGACGTGCCCGAGTCGTTAAGGTTAAGTCGGATCGCCTCCCATCTTGCATGCGGCTGCGGCGTATGCCGCCGGTGTGCATAGGGCTCTGGAGGGAAGGGGGACCCCGATGGGGGAACTCGAGCGCAACATGCGCGATGACGTGGGGCAGCCTCAAGGCAACGCTCCGAGTATAGACAATGGGGGACAAATGGATATGTTTGAGGACGAGCGCGAGCGCGCCTCGTTGCATCGCCGTGGCGCGATTGCACGCGGTGTAGCCAAGCGCTGCCTGGTGGCATTCCTGGCCTTCGCGATGGCCTTTGGCACCACACCGGCTCAGCTGTGGGCCGAGGGCGCCGAGGGCATTGCCGGGGCTGTGGCTCAGGCTGCGACACCGAGTGAGGGCACGGGGGCTGCGGACGGTGCTGCCGACGGTGTCGTTTCTGAAACCGGCTCTAACGCGAGCGATGCGTCGGTTAACGATGGCGCTTCGGCGAATGCCGCAGATAGCAACGGCGTAGCGTCGGACGATTCTGCCGCAGTCGAGGCTCCTACTGCTTCGCCGGATTCATCCGAACAGAACGTCAAAAGTGTTGTAGCCGCTTCCGATGAGGCTGAATCTCAGCCTACCGAAGCCGCAAGCCAAGAGGTCGCGGCCACGTGCTCCGTCGTCGGCACCGACGCCAAGGGCGCCCAGCAGACCTGGGCCGCCGCGCAGCAGATCGCTCTGAAGGAGGGCTCGACCGCGGCCGACCTCTCCGAGCAGCTCTTCAGGCAGGCCGGCCTCAAGGCCGACTACGACCCCAACGGCTCCTGGGGCTGGGCGCTCAACTCGATCACGTCGCCCTTCGACGCGGGCCGCACGCTCGCCTACGACCCGGCGACCGGCGCGTACTGGCAGTTGTTCGTCAACGGCAGCGCCTCCGCGGTCGGCGCCGGCGGCTACACGCTCAAGGACGGCGACTCCGTCGTCTGGTGCTACTCGAAGTACGGTGACCCCGCGCCCGCCAATCAGATTTCCGTTAGCTGCACCGTTGTCGGCCAGGACGCCTCGGGCGCTCAGCAGACATGGGCGCAGCCCACGACAGCTTTGGTGGAAGAGGGCACGACCGCTGCTGATCTTTCCGAGCAGGCCTTTAAAAAGGCCGGCATTGGCGCCAAAACGGGGAAAGGCACGTACGGCTGGTATCTCGAGTCGCTGACTTCACCGTTCAACAAGACCGTGACGCTTTCGAGCGAGAAAGTTAACGAAAACACTTGGAAATTCTGGCAGTTCTTCGTTAACGGTCAGGCGGCCAATGTCGGCGCGGGCAATTACACACTCAAGGCCGGGGACAAGGTTACCTGGGTCTATGGCTTTGATGGAACCATGCCCGGCCAGGTTTCCGTTTCAATGGAGATCATCGGTAAGAAGGATGAGAAGGCGCAGCGCTGGACCGATCCTTCGACGCAGGTGTTTGTCGAGGGCACGACGATCAAGGACGCTTCCGCTGCCTACTTCGATGCCATTGGCATTGAGTCCAAGATGTACGACCAATTTGGTTATTGGGGTGTTCATAGTCTTGTCTCCCCGCTTGATGGCACCGAGCTGTCGGGTGCATGGTCGTTCTTTGTTAATGGCGTTCCCGGGCCTCAGCTCGATAGCGATTACGTGCTCAAGTCGGGCGACAAAATCGTCTGGGCTTACGCCCCTGGCGACACCGTTCCTAATCCCGATGAAGTCGTAGTCGATCCGAGCGCTTCGCGCCCGACCGATTGGAAAGCCGACTGGAGTGGCAATTCCAATGCGGTGGTCAAGAACGTGTCCACGCCTACGGGCACGCTGGCAAGCTCTTGGACGTTCGATTGGAGGGCCTACTCGGGTGCCACGTATCCCAATGCGAGCGAGCCTATTGTCGTGAACGGCAACGTTTACCTTGCCGTGAACAAGCGTTTGCTTAAGATCGACGCCGAGTCGGGCAAGGTGCTTGCCGAGTCGAACCTTCAGACTGCGATTGGCTACACCACGCGTCCGATTTATACGAAAGGCTTGGTCATCGTCCCGCTCGACGGCGGTGCGGTCCAGGCTCTGACGGCCGATACGCTGACGACGGTTTGGGTCACTGACTCTGTGAGCAAATCTGCCCAGTCAAATTCCCAGTTGACGGTCGATGGCAACTATCTCTACGTTGGTACCGTTGATGTCGACTATGGAACGAGTACGTACAATAACGGTCATCTGACGCGTATTAATATACTGACCGGCGCTGTTTCTTGGCAGCATGTTAATGCTGATGAGGGCTACTACTGGACGAGCGCTACAGTGGGCGACGGCTATATTCTGGTTCCGACGAGTGCAGGTACCGTTGAGATGCTGAGCAAGTCGACGGGTGATGTGCTCGGCAGCGTTTCGGTTGGTGCCATCGTCAACTCCGGCTGTGTACTGTTTAAAGACGGCAAGCATGCCTATGTGATCTCGCGTGACGGCAAGCTCCACGTGCTGGCACTGTCGGACGCAAACGCAAGGGCCTCTTCGCGCATTTCCGAAGAACGCGTCATCGATCTTGGTCTTACGGGTTGTGCCTGCATGCCCACGCTGTATGGCAATAAGCTGATTGTCGGTGGCGAGGTTTCTGGCGGTTCGGCGCTGGCGATTGTCGACCTTGATAATGACTTTGCTACGACGTTGGTTTCGTCTGCCGATGGCTCCGTGCTTCCTGCCGGTGGCATTAAGGGCGCACCGCTCGTGAGTGTCCAGGCGGATGACACGTACGTTTATTTCACTGTCAACTATGGTGCGACTTCCGACTATGTGAACTACACCTCGGGCGGTGGCGTGTATCGCTACAAGATGGGTGACGCACAGGCGACCGGTGCGTTTAGCGCGGCGGGACACAACAATTACTGTGACTCGCCGATTGCCTGCGATGCCAAGGGTAACCTCTACTACATCAACGATTCCGGCACGCTTTTCAAGCTGAGTGGTGGCGTTAAGGTCTCGTTTGAGACTGGCGAGGGTTCTAAGGTCGACTTCCAGACTACGGCCGATGGCAAGCTGGTCAAGCCGGCCGATCCGACGCGCGATGGCTATACTTTCGGCGGTTGGTATACCGATGAGGCTTGCACGCAGGCGTATGACTTTAGCGCGCCGGTGACGGCCGATCTGACGCTGTATGCCAAGTGGACCAAGAATGCTGTTAACCCTGGCGGCAATGGCGGCTCTGGCTCCAATGGCGGCAATGGTGGCGCTGGTAACGGTTCCGGTGCTGGTGCCGGCACTGGCACGGGTTCTGGCTCCGGCACGAAGGGCCAGCAGGCCGGCGGCGCTATCGCCCCGGGTCATAAGCCGACGACCAAGACGACGGTGTCGACCAAGACCGAGACCAAGGACAACAAGCCCGACAAGAAGGACACCGATAAGTCCGATAAGAAGGACGAGAAGAAGTCTGACAAGAAGTCTGACAAGAAGGACAACAAGTCCGACAAGAAGTCCGATTCCAAGTCCGATACGGGTGCTGCTTCCACGACCACTGCTAAGAAGTCCTCTAGTGCCTCCGAGCAGGAGACTGGCACCAACCCGCTCGCCATTGTTGGCGTTGCCGCCGGCGTCATCGGTCTCGCCATCGTCGGCGTGTTCGTGTTCACCAAACGTCGGTAGGTGAGGGCTGTGTCCAATAAATCCAAGGACGCTGACCCCAAGCAACCAGATTCCTCGTTCATTCAGTTCGACGATGCAAAGCAACAGGGCGCCGCTTCGGCGGCGTCCGCCCCTCGTCGCAAGACGCTCCTCGGCGTCCTGACTGCCGCGTGCACCATTCTGATCGTCGTCTCGCTGGGTTTCGTCCATCCTTCCGAGAGCGGTGCCTGGTCCATCGACTGGATCATTCAGACCGTGACGGGGGAGAGCGTCGTAACCAAGGACACCAAGGTGTCTGGCTCGACTACGACTTCGGGCGAGGCCAGTTCCAAGGATTCCAAGTCATCGAATGACGCAAAAGATGAGTCCAAGCATTCTGATGAGTCCAAGTCCAAGGACGATTCCGAGTCTTCAAACAAGGAATCGGATAAAAGCTCGGATAGCAAGAAGTCCGATGGTCAGGACGGCAAGAAGTCTGGCGATAAATCCGCTGCCCAAAATACGGGAGTCGGTGATACTTCCAATGCGTCTGGCGGTGGCCAGTCGTCCGATGGAGCCTCATCCTCTAATGGTGGAAACGCCTCCTCGGGCGGCCAGAGCGGCTCGCAGGAGTCCAGCTACATAACAGTGACGGTTTCGGTCACTTCGAGCGCTGTGGGCAATCCTGTGTCTTCTGGCGGCACCTTTACCTTTAACGAAGGTGCTACCGTCTACGATGCCCTGTGCGCGCTGGGCCTTTCTGTCAACGCACGCGGCTCGTCGTACGGCACGTATGTCTCCGCGATTGGTGGTTTGGCCGAGAAACAGTACGGCGGAACGAGCGGCTGGATGTACTCCGTCAACGGCACAACGCCCATGACGGCCTGCAGCAACTACGTTCTCTCCAACCGCGACAACGTGGTCTGGTATTACGTTACAGGCTAGAGGCCTCGACATAGCGCGCCAGACGGGCGGTTCGGACAAACATCCGGGCCGCCCGTTTTTCATGCGAATGGGATTGGGTTGCCGGGTCTCTCGGCAAACAAAAAACCGGTTGGAATGGGAATTCCAACCGGTTATACATTCAAGCAAATAGCGAATCGACTACGACCGTGCGCCCTCGAGGAAGAAGCGGCGGCTGAAATAGTTGTACCAGGTGACGAGGAACGTGGCGATGGCCTTCATGGCTTGGTAGCCGATGCTCAAAAACGTGACGCCCACAAACATGTATAGGTCGTTGAGGCCCAGGCCAATCACCGACAGGATGGTGAAGATCGTGAACTCGCGCTTGCGGCTCATGCCCTCGCGGTGGTCGAACACATACTTCATGCTGAGCCAGTAGTTGACCACGACGGACGTGATAAACGAGACCGTGGTGCTCATCAAAAAGTCGAGGTGAAACAGCTCGACGAGCGCAATGAGCATACCCCAGTCGATGCCAAAGGAGATAAGGCCCACGACAGCGAACTTGAGGAACTGCTTGGTATGAGGTTGTGCCAGTGCCTTGCGCACGTAATCACATCCAATGCGTTGATAAATCGAGCAGAGGATACTTTAGAGCTTTTGCAAGGGAAACGTAAGGTCTTTGCCAAGAACTATACGAACTCGCCAAATTTTCAAGAGCTAATCCGCAAACGTTGAAAATTTGCCCGTAAACGAGCAAAACCCACGAACAACACAGCGCTCGACGCGCGTCATCCGTGGGCATCGTAAAGCTGTAAGGTTGCGAGTTACTTGGTCTCGTCGCCTTCCAGGAAGATCTTTCGGGTCACAAAGTTGTAGACCATGACAAGCGCGGTGGCGCAGATCTTGGCGATATTGGCCTCGAGTCCCAGGCCGGCGTTGAGTGTCAACACGATACCGTCGTTGAGTGCCAGGCCGATCACGGACAGCACGACAAAGATAATGAACTCGCGGCGGCGGCTTATGCCTTCCTTGTGCGCAAACACGTATTTCATGCTTGCGAGGTAGTTAAAGATGAGTGAGATGATAAAGCCGCTGGTGTTGGCGATTAGGATGTTAAGGCCCAGACCGTAGTGGAGCAGATTCATAATGCCAAAGTCGATGACCGTGGCAATGACGCCGACGACGCCAAACTTCATGATCTGCGCAAGGAGCTTTTGCATTGTACCTGCCTTAAGCTGGCGCCGAAGCGCCGCGGGGATGACAAACTTGGCACAGTTTAGCCAATCCCCGCGGGTGGGGCTAGGCGCGCTCCTCGATAGCACCGTTTCTATATGCATCGAGCAGCTGGCGCAGATCCTGGATCTGGCTGCGAATCTTGGCGCCAGTATCGGTGTCGCTCACCATGCGGCGACGGTCTGCTTGGTCAAAACGGTTGGTCTCGCTTTCGATGTCCACGTTGCGCGTGAGTGCCTCGGCAACCGTCGTAAAGGCCCGGTGCGACTTGAGGCGGCAGCCGCGCGAGCTCGAGATGAGCGTATAGCCGGCGATACCCGTCTTGGGATGGTAAGCGCGGCAGAAGCCGCCATCGATGACCAGCAGTTTGCCCTCGGCGCGGATGGGCTGCTCACCCTTGGTGGTTTTAACGGGCGTGTGGCCGTTGATGATGTGGCCGGTCGGTGAACATGCCATGGGCACGACGCCAAACTCGCGCATGATGTCATCGCAGACCGAGGGCGACTTGGTAAGCGTAAAGTACGGGTCCATCGGCTCGACCCAGGTGCTCTTATCGGCGATATAGGCGCGCTCAAAGGTACGCACCAGGCGTCCGCTGGCGGGTGAGTTAAAGCCAATCCACAGGTACCACATCCAGTCGAGGGCGTCGCGGTCGCCCACGCGCCAGGCGCGGCGGGCGATGTGGTCGCAAAAATCGAGATAATCGCGGCCAGCGTGCCAGGTGTCCAGGCAGTTCATGCTGCTAAAGGTGCCGTCTTCGTTGAGCGGCACGCAGCCATGGAACAGCAGGTTGCCGTTGGCGACCTTGTACATCGAGCCGTGGGAATAGAGGAAATCGATATGGCGATGCAGGTGATCGGCGGTGACAAACTCGGACACGAGCTTGTCGATGATGTGCTGCTCCTGAGACGTGAGCGTATAGGGGTCCGTCGGGTCGACGGTGGGGAAGTCGTTGGTCGTGAGCGGCCACACGCTGCCGTCGGCGAGCGTGACCGTGCCGGTGTCGTGGTCGATCTTGTCGAGTAACAGGCGGTCGGTCATGTCGAACTCGGGGTGGCGCTGGATAATCTGACCCTCGAGCTTAAAGAGCAGCACGTTGATGGCCTTGATCAGCGGGGTGATGGACTCACCGGCGGTGTAGGTGGCATCGGCAAAGGCGACAAGCTCACGCAGCGAGATGCCGTAGTCGTTCTCCAGGATCTCGTAGTTGTCGTAGCGTAGGTTGTTGCGCAACACCGTGGCGATGCAGGCGGGCTCACCGGCCGCAGCGCCCATCCACAGCAGGTCGTGGTTGCCCCACTGGATGTCGAGTGAATGGTAGGTGAGCAGGCAGTCCATAATCTTGGCCGCGCCGCCACCGCGGTCGAAGATGTCGCCCACCAGGTGCAGGTGGTCGACGGCCAGGCGCTTGATGAGCGAGGCAAGCGACTCGATAAAGTCGTCGGCGCTTGCGGTCTCCAGGATGGACTCCACGATGCGCTCGTGATAGCGCACGCGATAGTTGTTCTCGTCCGGGTGCGTGTGCAACAACTCGTCGATGATGTAGGCGTAATCGCGTGGGATGGCCTTACGCACCTTGGAGCGCGTATAGCGGCTCGAAAGCGAGCGGGCGACCATGATGAGCTGGTCAAGCATCGTCTTGTACCAGGTGGGCGAGTCCTCGCGCTGGCTGCGGACCAGCTCGATCTTCTCGCGCGGGTAGTAGATGAGCGTGCACAGCTCGCCCTTCTCGTCAAAGGAGAGCGTTTCGCCAAAGATTTCGTCGACATGCTCGCGCACGACGCCCGAGCAGTTGTTGAGGATGTGCATAAAGGCTTCGTACTCGCCATGCACGTCGCTCATAAAATGCTCAGTGCCTTTGGGCAGGTTGAGGATGGCCGAGAGGTTGATGATCTCGGTAAACGCGGATTGCTCGGTGGGAAACTGTCTCGACAGCAGGCGCAGATACTTGAAGTCTTGCGGATTGCGATCGAATGCGACCATGAAACACCTTCCGATGGAGCTGGTAAAACTGATAAACAGCGTCAAACGTTTATCAGTATGCGCCGCTTTTGTTTCGATTTTGCGCCAGCGGCTGAATTGTCGGCTGAACGGTTTGGTAAATCGATTTAGTTGAGGTAGATATGGCGGTTGAGTGGAGACGACAGAGGGTGTTTTCTCAGATATTTATGCGTGGGGCCGGTGGAGACGATGGTGGTAAAGATGTTCGCTATTTTTGGTTCGATTTGGTAAATAGTGGACATATGTACCGTATGTAGGCTCACTGTGCGATAATTTGCGCAGCAATGAGTAAGGAGCCTCATATGAGTGATTTTGTCCTGACCTGTGAATCTGCCGCCGACCGAACTCGGGAGTTCTTTGAATCGCGCAATATTCCCGTCGCGTATTTTCATTACGAGATCGACGATGTTGTCTATACGGACGATCTGTATCAGTCGATTACGCCGGACAAGTTTTTTGCCCAGATTGCCGCGGGCGCCATGCCCAAGACGTCTCAGGTGAGCGTGGGTGAGTACGAGGGGTTTTGGGAGCCGTTTGTTGCCGAGGGTAAAGACGTGCTGCACCTGACGTTGTCATCGGGTATTTCGGGCACGTATGGATCGGCCTGCGTTGCGGCGCAGATGCTCGCGGATCGCTATCCCCAGGGCGGCAAGGTGCGCGTCATCGATTCGCTGGCGGCGTCTTCGGGCTTTGGCCTGTTGCTGGAATATGCCGCCGACGTGCGCGATAGCGGGGCGTCACTCGACGAGACGGCCGCCTGGATTGAGAAGCATAAACTCAACCTGCACCACTGGTTCTTTTCGACCGATCTGTCGAGCTACCTGCGCGGCGGTCGCATTTCGGCCGCGAGCGCGATCATCGGCACGGCGCTTAAGATTTGCCCGCTTATGACGGTCGATTGCGAAGGTGGGCTGTCGCCACGTGAGAAGATTCGCACTAAGAAGCGCGCGATTTCCGAGATGGCTAAGACCATGATGGCACACGTGCAGGACGGTGCGGATTATTCGGGTAAGTGCGTCATGTCGCACTCGGCGTGCCGCGAGGATGCCGAGGCAGTTGCGGCGCTGATGGAGGAACAGATTCCGCAGCTTAAAGGCAAGATTGAGATCAATAACATCGGTACTCTGATTGGCTCGCATACCGGACCTGGTACGGTGGCGCTCTTCTTTATGGGCGACAAGCGCGTGGATTAGTTTGCCCCATCACATCGCTGCATGATTGCTCAAACGAAAACGGCCCGCCTCACGTTTGTGGGGCGGGCCTTGCTGTTGGGGTTAGCGTTTCTTTCCGCGGAAGAAGAAGCCGTGCAGTGACGGCTTGAGGCCGCGGTTGGCGCGATGCTCCTCGACGCGCTCGTGAATCGAAGCGACGCGCTCGATGACTTCGTCGGGAATCGGCACGTCGGGATTCATGTTCTCGACCTGGCTGACCTCGGCGGCGGAGACCTGGTCGATAATGGGCACATCGTCGTGCGAGATGACAGGTGTGGCGTCTTCCTTCATCTTGCGATAACGCTGCATCATGTCGGTCTGTAGCTGCTGGGCCGAAGGCGGCGTCCAGATGATGGCGTTGGCGCCGGCGGCGATGGTCTCGCGGATGCTCTCGGGCGTCTTGCCGCCCGGCGCGATGAGCGGCAGGTTGGGATAGTGCTCGCGCAGTTCACGCAGGACCTGCGGCGTGTTTTTGCCAGCGGCGATGTTAAGAATCTTGGCGCCGGCGCGCACCTTTGCGTGAGCATCGTCGTCGCAACGTACGACCGTGGCGATGACGGGGATGTCGGCGATGTTGGTGATGTGCTCGACCATCTCGGCGGTGGCGGGGGAGTTGACCACACAGCCCGCCGCGCCCTGCATCTCGGAGACGGCTGCCATCTGAACGGAGCGCTTACCGGTCGTAGTTCCGCCGCCCACGCCTACAAAGACCGGGCACTCGGCGACGGTCAACAGTGCCTGCGTAATGGCCGGCTGCGGCGTGAAGGGGTAAACGGCAAAGACGGCATCGGCGTTGGAGTTGCGGATAACCGCGACATCGGTGGTGTAAATGAGCGACTTGATGCGGCGGCCGAAGAGCGTGAAGCCGCTGGCCTCCTCGATCTCGTCGGGCATGCGAAGGGCAGCCTTGCGCAGACGTCCGTCGATGGGCAGGGGCTCCATAGGGAGCAGGCCGTTGGGCGTGACGGCTACCTGGGGCTCGGTGAACTCGTCTGCGAGCTCGACCTCGGAGAAATCGACCGAGGCGACGATGTCTTCGTGAACCTCGGCGGGCACATCGATGGGAGCTTGGTCGTTTGCCGCGGCAGGCGTGTCGAAGGAGCTGGTGCCGACGAAGGCGTCGACGCGCTCGTTTAGATCGTTGAGGGTATCCATGGAGGCTCGATTCTATGTGATGACGGCCGGCAGGGTACCGGCAGCGTTGTGCTTGCTAAATCGTTTGACGAGTTGATTTTTCCCCGCCGCGTCCTCCGTTAGACCGAAGGGCGGCGAACGTGAAGGAGCTGTGGTGGCGGGGATCGAGGTGCTATCTTGAAAGTCCCGTTTAAAAGAGAGGTGACGCGGTATGGAATTGACAGCAATGTTGGGCTCGATTGGCCTGTGTGTGGGCGCAATCGTTGCCGCCGCGGTCATCTACTTTGTGGTCACGGCCATTAAGGGCAAAAGGGTCGAACGCAAGGAGCGCGCGATGCTTAAACAGCATCGCGACCAGCAGGGCAAACGCGCACAGAGATAGCTTGTTGAGTTTTGGATCCGTGCGCTAGCTGCGTTTTCGGATCAGGGCAATGTAGAAGCCCTCAAAGTCGCGGCTAGGCGGAATGGTCAGCGTGCCGGGCATACCGTTGGCGACGGACGAGACGTGGCTGGCGGCGATGGCCTCGGTGAGGGCGTTGCACTCGATGCGTGGCTCTTCGCCAACTTCCTGAGCACGGCGCGTTTCACTTTCGCTCGGCGTGCCGTCGAGGGGGATAAGCTCGCAATCCATGTGCTTGTCGAGGGCCTCTTGCAGGGCGTCCTCGTTTTCCTGCGGCAAGATCGAACAAGTCGAATAGACGAGCGTGCCGCCCGGTTTAAGGGCTCCCATGGCGCGGTCCAGAAGTGCTCGCTGCGAGCGGGCACACTTGCTCAGCAGCTGCTCGGTCAGGCCGCGCAGGCTTTTCTCGTTGCCGCTGATGACGGTGCCCGTGCCGGTGCAGGGGGCGTCGAGCAGGATGCGGTCAAAGCGGAAGAACTCGTCGAGCTCGCGTGCGTCGATGCGCATGACGGGCACGTTTTTTGCGCCTTGGCGGTGGAGGTTGGCTTCGAGCTTCTCGGCGCGGGGAATGCTCATCTCGCAGGCGGTAAGGTGCGCCTGCCCCTGCGTGAGGGCGGCGATCTGCGTCGTCTTGCCACCGGGGGCTGCGCACATGTCCAGGATGTCCTCGCCTGCCTGTGCGCCCAGGACCAGCGGCGGCATCATGGACGACAGACTTTGCAAGTAGATCTTGCCGTCGCGGTAGATGTCGAGGTCCCACAGGTCGGAAACCTGGGCCTCGGGCAGGATGAAAGCGTCCGGGTACCAGGCGACGGTTTGGTGGGCGATGCCGGCTGCGTCGAGCGCGGCGGCGATGTCCTCGGCGGTCGCCTTGAGCGTGTTGGCGCGCAGCGTGACCGGGCGTGTGACCGCGGCGCCGAAGCCCTTGATCATGAGCTCGGCATCGGCGGGCGCATAGGCGCCGGCGACCGTGTCGACCATAAAGCGCGGCAGATCGGCGGCGGAGTGTTGGGCGGCAAGCTGGTCGGAAAGCTCGGTGGCGGCAAACTGCCTGAGCTTGAGCTCGGCCTTGACCTGCTTTTTCTGCTTACGACGACGCGGCTTGGACATCCGTCTTTCCTTCCCATTCCATTACATGTCGAGTGTTTTAGTACTGGCTCTCGTGCTTGCTGAAGAAGTCGAAGCGCGGGGGTAGCGGCTTCACGCGGTGCTCGCCGGGCTTCTCGCCCAGGCTCTCCACAAACTCATCCGTGGAGGCGAAGATGTTATCCCAGCTAAAGAAGGCGACCGGGTCAACGTCGAAGTACTCGCAGATGAGCTCGCAGCCGGCAGGGACGATGCCGTGCATGAGCACGGTCGCCACGCGCAGCTCGGTAAAGGCGTCGACGAGGGCCTGCGTCATTGCGGCGTTTGCCGGCTCGCCCTCGAGCTTGTTGGCGGCCTTAGAGGCGTCGCTCCAGCGCTTGTTGGCGGCACGCAGGTAGTCGTCGCACACGGCGAGCGCGCGGTGCGTCTCGAACTTGTACATGGCTTGCTCAAAGGCGAGAGCTGCCTGCTCGGCGGCTTCGACCACGGTGTCAGAAGCGGCACCGGCGGGGATGCAGCCGTTGCGGTAGGGGTTCTCGTCGCCCTCCTTGACGGCGACGCCGTAGAAGCAGCTGCGGGCCAGACGGTTGAACACGCCGGTCAAAAGGGCGCTCTCCTTAAGGGCCGGATCGATGACGCGCTTGTCGTCGCAGGCGCGCACCTCGTTGCCGTCCTTGTCCTTGCCAGTCACACGCGTGTCGTATGCCTTGGGGCTAAAGCTCACTGGCTTCTCGGACAGGCCGAGCGACAGCCAGTGAGCGCGCATCTGCTCGCAGGTGTAGTGGTTGAGCAGGTCGTCTGCCGGCGGGGGAGGCGTCTGCGAGGACGAGCTGGCCTTTTTGCCCATGTAGAGCAGGTGGTAGCAGGCGCTGACGGTGCTCTGCGTAAGGTCCCAACTCAGGGCCTCCCACATGGCGGTTTGCGCGATGCAGTAGAAATAGATGTTGTCCTGACCGATGAACTGGTAGATCTGCGCGTCGTCAGAGCACCACCAGTCGCGCCAGTCGAGCGAGCTGTGCTGGTAGGTGGGCGCGGGGACCTGCGTGGAATCGGCGGCGGGCTCGCCCATGAGGGCGGCATCCTGGGCGGCGACGCCCTCGGTCACGCCGGCGGCCTTGGCATCGCGTGCGAGCACGGTGCGAGTGTAGCTGATGGGCGCCCACAGGCTCTCGGGCCAGCACCAGCAGGTGACGTCGGTCACGCCGTCGACCTCGGGCACCGGAACGCCCCAGTCGATGTTGCCGGTGATGCGGAAGGGCACGAGCGCCTTGCCGCTGCGGAAGCGCACGCCGCCGTTGGCGAGCACCGCGTGGGCGTCGTCGCGCTCCTTCCAGCTGGGGAAGGTGACGGTAAAGCTGCTCTTGTTGCCCTCGGGCTCCAGCACGGTGTGCTCGGGGAGCTGGTCCTCGACGGCATCGAAGGCCTCGCGGAACTTGTTCTGGATGTAGAGCTGAGCCGGCAGCAGCCACTCCTCCATGGTCTTGGAGACCACGGAGCGAACCTGCGGGTTCTGGGCGAGCTTGGCGGTATAGGTCTTCATAAAGTCGAGGTAGGCCGGCAGATCAAAGTAGAGATTGTCGACCGGGCGCAGCTCGGGCACCTCGCCGGTGAGCTGGCTCTTGGGCGCGATGAGCTCCTCGGGCTCAAACTGGTGGCCCAGATCGCACTCGTCGGCATAAGCCTTCTCGGACTTGCAGCCCTGGATGGGGCAGCGGCCGATGACCTGGCGGCCGTTGAGGAACGTGCCGGCCTTGGCATCGTAGAACTGCAGCGTGGAGCGCTTGGAGATGGTGCCCTGCTCGTGCAGACGCTCGATAATCTCCGCGGTCACCTCGTTGTGAATCTGCGCAGCCGGCTCAAGGCCCGAGCCGCCGTAGATGTCACAGCTGATGTTGTAGTTGTTGAGGGTCGCGGCCTGGCGGGAGTGATTGGACTCGACATACTCGCCGATGGACTTATCGTAGCCTTCATTCTCCTTGAGCTTGCGGTAGCTCTCCATGATGGGCGAGCCGTAGCAGTCGGTGCCCGAGGTGAAGATGACGCTCTCGCGGCCCAGGCGGTCGCGAAGGAAGCGGGCAAAGAAGTCGGCCGGGACAAAGACGCCGCCGACGTGGCCAAAGTGCAGGCCTTTGTTGCCGTAAGGCTCGCCGGCGGTAACGATGGCGCGGCGCGGCCAGCTGGGACGGTCGTTCATGGAGTATTTGGATGCCATGGGACTCCTTCGCATATAGGTAAGAGCGCGGCCGGGCACGGGGTTCGGCGGCGCGGTGGTCAATTCGTGCATATCGTTCGACATTATCGCACATGCGGGCGGGTGCGTGGCAGGGGCGCTATCCTAAGATGCTATGAATGAGATTTCCAACATACATGCGTTTGAGGACGAGGATTTTCTACACGCTTGCTTCGTGTGGGGGATGGCCGTGATCGCGGTGTTTGCCGTGTGCCTGGTGCCGGTGTTTATGCTGTTGGGCGGGCCTGCGGACTTGGACGCGGCTGAGGCGGGCGGCTGGATGGCTGTCGTGGGCTGGATAGTCGGCTTGGCTGCGGTCTCAATGGCATCGTTTGCCGTGCACGAGCTGGTGCATGCGGTGTTTTTTAAGCTGCTGGCGCCTGCGGGCGCGCAGGTGACCTTTGGGGCGAATCGCGAGACGGCGATGATCTATGCCTGCGCCGAGGGCGTTGTGTATTCGCGCCGGCGGTACATGGCGGTTTGCCTGGCGCCGACGGTTGTTGTGACGACAGCATTTGCCCTGGGGTTTGCGTTCTCGGACTATCCGCTGCTGTGCTACCTGGCGGCTGGTCTGCACTTGTCGGGCTGTGTGGGTGATTGGTATTACGTGCGGACCATTCTGCGCGACCGCCGTATCGTCGCCTGCGAGGATACGTCCTTTGGCGTGCGCTTTTTCGCAAAGTAGTCTTTTTGGGACGGGGCTATTTTAGCTGCCATGATGTCGGTGTGAGTTTTCTGGGACGGGGATGTCGATGAAGTCGTTGTTGCTGCATGCGTGCTGTGCACCATGCTCGCTTGAGCCGGTTCGCCTGCTGCGCGAGGAGGGGTTTGAGCCCACGATTTGCTGGACCAATCCCAATATTCAACCGCGCGATGAATGGCGGCGGCGTCTGGACGAGCTGCGCCGGTGGTGTGCCGATGGCGACATCGAGCTCATCGAGGCGGGGGAGGACCGCGAGCGCTGGGAGGCCGGCGTGGCCCCGCTGGGTGCCGATCGGCCCCGTCGCTGTCGCTCGTGCTATGCCTTGCGCTTGGCCGAGGCATGCCGCGTTGCCCAGGAGCGCAGGTTTGAATATGTGGGTACGACGCTCGCCGTCTCGCCGTATCAGCTGTTCGACACCTGCAATGACGTGCTTGAGCGTTTGGCGGCCGCCCATGGGCTCACCCCGGTGATTCGCGATTTTCGCCCGTATTATCCCGAGGCTACGCGCCGTTCGCGCGAACTGGGCATGTATCGACAGAACTACTGCGGCTGCCGCTTTTCTGCTGTCGAGGCGGCCATGGACCGCGCCCGCATCCGCGACGAGCGCAAAGCCGCCAAAAAGTAGTTCGTTTGGGACGTCAGCCTGCTAGGATGTAGAGCGGACTTTAGCTATATAAGGAGTATCCGACGTGTCTATGCGTACCGATGATTTTGACTACAACCTTCCTGAGGAACTGATTGCCCAGGCTCCTGCCGAGCCGCGCGACTCCTGCCGCCTGCTGGTGGTGGATCGCAAAGGCTCCCAGGCGGGGAAGCCGCTGGAGCACGGCGGTACCGTTGAGCACCGCATCTTCCGCGACATCATCGACTATATCGAGCCGGGCGATGTGCTCGTCATCAACAAGACGCGTGTGATGCCGGCCCGCCTGATCGGTCGCAAAGCCGGCTCGGGTGGCGTGGTCGAGACGCTGCTGCTCAAGCGCCGTGAGGATGTTGACCCGCTGGGCCACGTTTGGGAGTGCCTGGTCAAGCCGGGTAAGCGCCTGAAGCCCGGTGCTCAGATTGAGTATCGCGCCGGTGGCGCCCATGCGCCCGAGGGGGCTCCCGTGGTGCTGACGGCCGAGGTCATCGACTTTGTCACCGATAGCCGCGGAGGCCGTCTGGTGCGCTTTGAGCCGGCCGGCTGCAATGCCGCCGGCGAGCCGCGCACGCTCGACGAGGCCATTCATGCTGCCGGTCACGTGCCGCTGCCGCCCTACATTACCGATTACGAGGGCGATCCCGAGAAGTACCAGACCGTCTACGCCATGAAGGAGGAGCACTCGGCTGCCGCTCCTACGGCGGGTCTGCACTTTACTCCCGAGCTCATGGCCGCTATCGAGGCCAAGGGCGCGAAGTTTGCCGCCGTCGAGCTCGAGGTGGGCATCGATACCTTCCGCTTGGTGGAGGAGGACGACCCTACGCAGCACGTCATGCACACCGAGCGCTACCACGTGTCGCAGGAGGTTGTCGACGCCGTGCATAAGGCGAAGGCCGAGGGTCATCGTGTGATCGCCGTCGGCACCACCGCGGTGCGCTCGCTCGAGAGTGCGTTTGACGCGGACGCGCCGGTGTCCGATCCGGCTGTGACGGCGCGCTATTTTGAAGGCCGCGAGGACGGTGCCGACACGCTCGGCCGCGGCGACATCGTGGCGCGCGAGAACGCCACGACGCAGCTTTACCTCATGCCCGGCTCGACCTATCACGTGGTCGACGCGCTGATCACGAACTTCCACGTGCCGCGCTCCACGCTCATGATGCTCGTAAGCGCGCTTGCCACCCGCGACCAGATCATGGATGCCTACGCCGCTGCTATCGAAGAGCGCTACCGCTTCTTCAGCTTTGGCGACGCGATGCTCATTTTGTAGGTTACGGCGTTTTACAAACGCCGTAACCGGCCGACGCTGCAAACCCCCCTAAGCGGCAATCTGATGTTCAATCGTCGGGCATGACCAGAAGGTCAATGCCCCCCTCTTTCACGTCACCTTGCTCGCTCAGGGGCGTTTTCGCTGACGTTGCCAAAGCATCGGCAGGTACTCATTGGGGACGTACTTAAATGAGTGCCTGCAGAATGAGAGTGGATAATCTCCCGTTTTTGGCCTGCTTGGGGGCTCAAAGTGGGAGATTATCCACTCTCGTCATTGGGCTAGTCGTTGGGGACGTTCTTGTTTGACTAGTCGTTTAAGAACGTCCCCAATGACTACTTGCTTGCGAACAGCCAGACTAGGATGATCGCCAGGATTGCGGCGACGATGCAGACGATGGCGCCGGTGAATTTGATGCGTGAGTCGCGGGTACGTTCGCGCACCGCGTCCTCGGTGGCCTCGAGCTGGGCGACTTCTCGCTCGGTCTCGGCGTGTTCGGCTTTGTCTCGGGCCAAGGATCCTGCAAGCGACTCAGTGATCTCTGGGTGGTCGTGCACTTCGGTCGCCTGTTCGATGATCGACTGCGCATGTGCGGCATCTGCTTGGGCGTTGGCGATGCTCTGCTCCTGATCGCGGCGTGCCTTGTCCTCGGCAGTGATCTTCTCGCGCAGTTCGCGCTGACGAGTCGCGGCGGCTGTCTTCGCCGTCTGCAGCTCGTCGCGCGCGGCATCGGCTTCGGTCGTCACGGCTTGGTGCGCGCGTTTTGCGTCGGCGATAGGGGATTGAGCCTGCTCGACGGCCTGCTCGGCTGCGGCAAGCGAGTGCTCAAGGTCGGCGGTGATGCGCGGGACATCTTCTTCGGCTTTACGCAGGGCATCTGCCGTGTCGGAAATCTGCATCGAGAGCTCGCTGGTGCGCACCGTATAGTTGGCGGGATTTGCCGAGGGATTGCGTTGCAGCTCGGCATACTCGTGGCGCAGCGTTTCGAGTTGAGCGCGCGTGGCGTCGACGGTTTGTTGCGCGGCGGCAACGCCGGCGTCGCGCTCGGCCTGCACCTTGTCGCGGATGCGCTTGGAATCCTCGAGGCGTCGAACGAGCCGGTTACCGGTCTCGCGCGAGCTGGCTTCGCGCGCCTCCACGGCATCGAGCGCGGCTTTGAGACGCCGCTCGGTGGCATCGTCCTCTTCATTTATTTGCTCGAGCTGCGCCTTGAGCTCTGTTGCCTTGGCAGCATGGGTATCGCGGCCGATTTCTGCTGCCGCGGCGGCCTTTTGTGCCGTGTCGATAGTCTGGCGCTGCTCGGCGACGATTTGGTCGTAGCGGCCTGCGATGTCCTGGCGCGTCTCGAGTTCCTCGGCCTGATCGGCAATGCGCTGCTCAAGTTCGGCCAGGTGGGCGCGGGCATCGGCAAGTGCCTTTTTCGCGGCGTTCATCTCGCGCATGGCCGAGGCGCCCTGGGCGATAAAGGTGCCCACGGCGTTCGCAGTGTTCGAGACAGCGGTCCCCAGATCGCGGCTCGCGGCGGAGGAGTGCGGGGCGGTCGGGCGAGCGGTGTCGGCAGCGTCCGCATCGGCAGCCTGCGGCACGGCGATATTGCCGGTACCGCCCTCGATCACAGAAAAGCCTGCTGCGTGCGGGTCGACCGCATCGGCGCCAATCGTGGGATGCTCGAGCTGCAGAAACGAGGGCATGGTGCTGCCCTGGTCGGCAACCGGAGTCTCGCCGGGTACGAAGGTCGAGGCTGCCTCGGCGGCCTCCTCTTCCTCGGCGTCAACGTCAGCGTCGGCCACGGCGTCTTTCATCGCTTTGACGGCATCCATCATGGAGTCCATGACGGCGTCGAGCTCTTCTTCCGAAGAAACCTCGATAGGGCCCGCAGCTTGCGGAGCAGCATCCTGTACGGGGCGGTCGTCCTGAGCGGGCGCATCGTCGTTTTGCTCGTCTGCATCTTCGGCGCCAGGGGTTTCCGCCGTAGCGCTTTCGTCCAAGAATGGGCCGTCGAGGTCAATATCATCGCAGGTCACAGCGTCGGCATCTGCAGTGACGTCTGCGGAATCATCAATATGCTGTTGAGTCTGGGGGTCCAGCTCGTCTGTCATAGGCATGTGCTCCTCATCGTTGTTTGTCACCCTATGATAAAGTCTCGCGCCGACATCCCGCGCGCTGCAGCAAAGTTTCAAAACGTGTTCGATGGCTCGCGTCGATAGCAAAAACTCGGCCACTTTATCCAGTTTGTACTTGACATTCCCTTCGCCGAAAGACGTTGCGCCGTTCGCCTGCCATGGGCTTTATTTTTCACTTGAACCCGCTAAAGTTGCATTTCAGCTTTTGGCGCGTGAAGTTGGATGCGCGCAGTCGACGGGCAGGCCCGTCGCGATTTGAAAGGACTTTATATGGGACTTTTCACTGGTAAGACCGTGATCGTCACCGGCGGCGGCAAGGCCACGCTCAAGGACGGCTCCGCTGGCTCCATCGGCTACGGTATCGATATCGCTTTTGCCAAGGAGGGCGCAAACCTCGTCATTACCGGCCGCAACGTTGCCAAGCTCGAGGCTGCCAAGGAATCCCTCGAGGCCGAGTACGGCGTCAAGGTTCTGCCTGTTCAGGCCGATGTCTCGGCTGGTCAGGACAACGAGGCCGTCGTCCAGAACGTCATCGACAAGGCCATTGAGGAGTTCGGCCGCATCGACGCCGTCGTCAACAATGCTCAGGCCAGCGCTTCGGGCGTGACGATCGCCGATCACACCATGGACCAGTTCAACCTCGCCATTTACTCCGGTCTGTATGCCACCTACCTGTACATGCAGAAGGCCTACCCGCACCTGAAGGAGACCAAGGGCTCCGTGGTCAACTTTGCTTCGGGCGCCGGCCTGTTTGGCAACTATGGCCAGTGCAGCTACGCCGCTGCCAAGGAGGGCATCCGCGGTCTGACCCGCGTCGCTGCCAACGAGTGGGGCAAGGACGGCATCAACGTCAATATCGTTTGCCCGCTTGCTTGGACCGCCGCGCTCGAGAACTTCCAGGATGCCTATCCCGAGGCGTTCAAGGCCAACGTCCACATGCCGCCGGCGGGTCACTACGGCGACGTCGAGAAGGAAATCGGCCGCGTTGTCGTTCAGCTCTGCGGTCCCGACTTTAAGTATATGAACGGCGAGACCGTCACCCTCGAGGGTGGCATGGGCCAGCGTCCGTAGGGTTACGCGGTTTTACCAAACCGCGTAACGGGTCGACGCTGCGCGGTCACCAGGGCGACAACTTGTCATTCAAAGAGGGCGGCATGACCAGAAGGTCAATGCCGCCCTCTTTTCATGCCAATTTGTTCGCCCTGGTGACCGCTCGCTGACGTTGTCAAAACATCGGCGTTGCCAAAATATCGGCGTTGCCGTGGCTGGTAAATAGCTCCACTCATCGGGGACGTACTTAAATGAGTGCCCGCAGAATGAAAGTGGATAATCTCCCGTTTTTGGGCTGTGCTTTGGGCAAAAGTGGGAGATTGTCCACGCTCATCCGGTAAGCGTCCAAAAATCCACGCTCATTTGCCGTGTCCCTGCCGTATCCTCCTCGCACCAGTTTCTGTCGAGTCGGTGCTTCTTGCGGGTTGCCCGTATAATGGTTTGCGTATGAACCGCAACCAAGGAGTTCCAGTTTATGGACCAGAACCTTTTTAAATTCGACCTGATTGCCGAGGATCCGACGACGCACGCGCGTGCCGGCGTACTGCACACCCCGCACGGCGACATCGAGACGCCGATTTTTATGCCCGTGGGCACCAAGGCAAACGTCAAGGGCATTCCTACCGAGACTGTCAAGAAGCTCGGCGCCCAGATCGTGCTCGCCAATACCTATCATCTGTCCATGCGTCCCGGCGAGGATACCATCGCCGAGCTGGGCGGCCTGCACAAGTTCATGAACTGGCACGGCCCCATCCTCACCGACTCGGGCGGTTTCCAGGTCTTCAGCCACAACGATGCCGTCAAGCTCACCGATGAGGGCGTGCGCTTTATTGTCAACGATTACGACGGCCGCCACGTGTTTTGGACGCCCGAGGACAACATGGAAATCGCCATGAAACTCGGCTCCGATATCTGCATGCAGCTCGACCAGTGCCCGGGCTATCCCGCCACGCGCGCCTACGTTGAGCGCGCCGTTGAGCTGTCGAGCATGTGGGCCGAGCGCTGCTATAAGGCGCATACCCGCGATGACCAGGCGCTCTTTGGCATCGTTCAGGGCGGCATGCACCTGGATCTGCGCCTGCGTTCGCTGCGCCATCTGGAGGAGTGCGGCGACTTCCCGGGCTATGGTATCGGTGGCTATTCGGTGGGCGAGGATCACGAGACCATGTTCGAGACCCTGGCGCCGCTCGTGAGCGAGTACATGCCCAAGCATAAGCCGCGCTACCTGATGGGTGTCGGCAACCCCACCACGCTCGTACGCGGCGTGGGCGTGGGCATCGACATGTTCGACTGTGTGCTGCCGACGCGCACCGGTCGCATGGGTACGGCGTTCTCCAGTGAAGGTCGCCTTAACTTCCGTAACGCGCGCTTTGCGCACGACGACGGCCCCATCGACCCCACCTGCACCTGCCCGGTGTGCACGGGCGGCTACAGCCGCGCGCTCATTCGCCACATGGTCACGCAGAAGGAGATGCTCGGCGGCATTTTGCTTTCGATGCACAATATCTACTACCTGCTCAACCTTATGCAGCGTGCCCGCCAGGCCATTATCGAGGGCCGCTACGGCGCATTCGTGAGCGATTGGATGAATAGTCCTGCCGCGGTGGATTACTAAGGGCGACAGACACGCTTGCAGAGCGTGGGCAACGGCAATGGTCGGGCGCCAGCCGGTCGTCACATTCGTTGACACCGGCTGCGCGACCGCTGACCGATAGCTTGCAAGTGCTTGATGCATCGTGGGTACCATACCGAATAGTTGATGCTCGGGCGGGTGTTTGACGCATAGCGTCGACCCCGCCCGTTTTTCTTTTTCTCGATAGGAGTACCCATGATTAAGAATGAGAACGTCGAGGGCGAGCCTGCCTACGACGAGACGTACCGCCGCGGCCCCGTGGTCATGCGCGGCCCCATGATTCCTAAGGACAACACCTACGCCAACCTGCTGGCGCCCGAGGAGTCGACTGACTGGCTGCACGCCGACCCCTGGCGCGTGCTGCGAATTCAGGCAGAGTTTGTCGATGGCTTTGGCGCACTTGCCGAGCTTGGACCTGCGGTGACTATCTTCGGTAGCGCCCGCACGCCCAAGACCGATCCGCTCTACAAGGCGGCGCGCACCGTCGGGCGCAAGATCGCGCAACGTGGCGTGGCGGTCATCACCGGTGGCGGCCCTGGCATCATGGAAGCGGCCAACAGGGGAGCGGCGAGTGTCAACGGCAAGTCAGTTGGCCTAGGCATTGAATTGCCGCACGAGCACGGGCTCAACAAATACGTGAACCTCGGCATGGACTTCCGCTACTTCTTTGTGCGCAAAACCATGTTCGTTAAGTACAGCTCGGGCGCCATCGTATTTCCCGGCGGCTTTGGCACGCTCGACGAGATGTTCGAGGTTCTCACGCTGGTGCAGACGCACAAGGTCAAGCGCATGCCGCTCGTGCTGGTGGGCAGCGAGTACTGGCAGGGCCTGTTCGACTGGCTCAACGGTCCGGTGATGGACGCCGGCATGATCAGTCCGCTCGATCCGGAGCTGGTGCACATTACCGACGACCTCAACGAGGCCGTTGACATTGCGCTCAGCGGGCTGATGTAGATCAATCGTGCCCACGCGACATGAATACGCATGGCAATCTGATGTTATCTAACATCAGATTGCCATTTATATTGGGTATACTGGTGTAAAAGACGAGGGCGAGGAGGTCGCAAATGTCTACAGCAACAGTTAAGCCTACGACGGTTCGAATCGAAGAGGGGCTCAAGGAGCAGGCGACTGAGTTCTTGGATTCGGTCGGCCTCAGCCTCAATTCCTATCTCAATCTTGCCGTTCGGCAGCTGGTAAATCAGCGAAAGATTCCTTTTGAGATTGTAGGAAGGGCGGAGGTGCCCAACGAGGTGACGAGGCGCGCCATGGTGATCGCCGATGCTCATGAGCTGGGGATTTTGCCGGACGATAGCCTGTCATTCAATAACGCTGATGAGCTTATGTCATTCCTCGATGAGGAATAGCGATGTTCGAGATTAAAGTCGAGGCTCAATTTAAGGTGGACTACAAACGAACGATGCGCATGCATCCGCAGCTAAAAAGTGAGTTTAAAGCGGCGGTTGCAGAGCTTGTGGCTCATGGGTCACTTCCGGCGGAGTATGGCGCCCACGAGCTCTCAAACCCGGGCGGAAACTACAACGGCCACATCGATTTCCACCTATCCGATGGCTTGGTCGATGTGGTCGTTCTTTATCTTCCCCATAAGACTAACCCAGTGATTAGGCTGGTGAGAATGGGCACTCATCAGGAACTGTTTCAGGGTCCGCTGGGCTGATCGCCGATTTCTAAGTTGCGGTGGAATAGGGATTGATTTGCGGCTGATAAGCCAAAAACAGTTCCTATTCCACCGCAAGTGGTAAAGGTGCCCCTAGTGGATGGGCTGGTAACGAGGACAGTAGCTGATGGCGATGGCGTCGACGCCTACATGGGTGGCGATGGTGCAGCCGATGGGGCCGGTGCCGGCGTCTACGTAATCCTGGCCCGCGAGTGCCTCGTTGACAAGTTCCTGCTCCTCGGCGGCGCCGGTCGTGAGCACACGCACGCTTGAGCCCGGGTGCTCGTCCAAAAACGCGAGGCAATCTGCCATGGTGTTGGCGACGATGCGCTTGGCGCCGCGGCCCTTTTTGATGGCCTTGATCTCGCCCGATTTCCACTCCGGCGAAACGGCCAGGCGAATGTTGAGCATCTGCGTGAGCTGGCCGGCGAGCTTGGGGGCGCGGCCGTTTTTGACCAGGTTCTCGAGCGTGCGGGGAATCAGCAGCAGGTGGGCGTCGGGCAGCGTCGCGCGGATCTGCGCCTCGGTCTCGTCCAAGCTGCGGCCGTCCTCGCGCATGGCAAGCGCGTACTCCACCAGCAGGCCCTCGGTGCCCGAGCCGGTGCGCGAATCGATGCAGCGCACGTCGAGCTCGTGGGTCTCGGCGACCAGGCATGCGTTGGAATAGCAGGCGGACCACTCGCTGCACAGCGAGATAAAGATCGCGCTGTCGTGGCCATCGGCGCGTACGCGGTCAAACAGCGCCTTGAACTCGCCGGCGCTCGGCTGCGAGGTGTGCGGCAGCTGCTCGGAGCCAGCCATGCGGGCGACGTATTCCTCGGCGGTAATCTGCACCTGGTCGAGCAGGTCCTCGCCCTCGATAATCACATGCAGCGGAATCACGTAAATGCCGAGCTCTTGGGCACGGGCGGGGGAGATGTCCGACGTGGAGTCGGTTATGATGGCAAAAGACATAATTGCACCTTTCGTTGGGGCGCGGCAGCGCCGCCTTCTGAAAGCAAAGTGCGACAAGTATAGTGGAGTTGCTCTACATTGCTAGGTTCAATTGTTGAATAGTCAACAGTTTGAAGCGGTGGTGTGGAAATCATCAACTGGGGAAGAAGGGTGCCGATGGCGGCATTGCAACTTTGCGAGCGGCCGGTTGTGCTGTTCGATTTTGACGGCACGGTGGCCGATACGGGTCGGGCAGTGACGACCTCGACGCGCAAGACGCTGGCTGCGCGCGGGTTTTCGGAGACGCAGATGGGTGATCTGCGCCGCATGATCGGGCCGCCCCTGTGGAAGAGCTTTCACGACTTTTACGGCTTTTCCCGCGAGGAGTCGCTTGTGGTGGCCGACGAGTACCGCGCCTTTTTTGATGAGCTGGGACCGGAGGAGTACCCCGTGTTCGATGGGATTCCCGAGCTGCTGGATGAGTTGGCCGCCCGGGGCAAGCGTATGGCCGTGGCGACGTCACGCATGGAGGCCAAATGCATCGACATGGTGCATGAGCTTGGTCTTTCTCAGTTCGAAGCCGTGGTTGGCATGAATCCGCCGCAGGGGCGCGAGACCAAGGCCGATTCGGTTCGCGATGCCCTGGCGGCGCTCGGCGCGACGGCGGACGATGCCGTGATGATCGGCGATCGCTTTAACGACGTCGAGGGTGCGCACGCGATGGGCGTGCCGTGCATCGGCATCTATTCGGGCGCGGCGGCGCCGGGTGAGCATGAGGCGGCGGGTGCCGATGCAGTGGTGCACTCGGTGGCCGAGCTTGCTAAACTTTTCTCTATCTAGGAACTAAATGTGAGGGGCGGGTACGCTTGCCGCTCATTGGTAAGGAGGCAGTCTATGAATCAGGTGGAGCAGAGCGTCGCTGAGTATGTCGACGAGGTCTGGGAAGATGTCGTCGCCGATATCGAGCAGCTGGTGAGCTATCCGTCCGTGGCAGTTTCTGCCGATGCAGAGCCCGGCGCGCCGTTTGGCCGCCCGGTCCGTGACGCGCTCGACTGTGCGCTCGGCATCGCGCAGAAGCTTGGCTATCAGACGAGCGACGACGAGGGCTATGTGGGCATTGCCGATATCCCTGGCCGCGGCGACAAGCAGCTCGCGACCATCTGCCACGTGGACGTGGTGCCCGCCGGCCCGGGCTGGAACACCGACCCGTTTGCGCTGGAGCGTCGCGAGGGCTGGCTGCTCGGCCGCGGCGTTATCGACGACAAGGGTCCGGCGGTGCTGTCACTCTACGCCGGCGCCTATCTGCTCAAGCACGGCATTACCCCGCGCTATACTATCCGCGCGCTGCTGGGCTGCGATGAGGAAGTGGGCATGTCCGACGTTCACCATTATCTGGAGAACCACGCAGACCCCGACTTTTTGTTTACGCCCGATGCCGAGTTTCCGGTCTGCAATGCCGAGAAGGGCCAGTTTGGGGCGACGTTCGTGAGTCCCAAGATCGACGGCGGGCGCATCGTGTCGTGGAGCGGCTCCGAGGCGAGCAATGCCATTCCGTCGCAGTCCATCTGCGAGCTCGCGATTGCCGCCGATGAGCTGCCGGCGCCCGTTGAGAACGCCGACCGCCTGGAGATCACGGCGCTTGATAACGGGCATGCGCAGATTTTCGCCCACGGTATTGGCGGCCACGCTTCGATGCCTGAGGGCACCATCAACGCCGTCGGCCTCATCGTGACGTATCTGCGCGAGGCCGAGGATGCGTTTGGTGCGCGCGACGAGCGCCTGCTGACGCCTGCCGAGCACGAGTTCGTCAAGTTCCTGGCCTTTGTGCATGCGGATGCCTATGGCCGCGGCCTAGGTATCGATGCGACGAGTCCGGCGTTTGGCCCGCTTACCTGCAACGCTGGCGTCATCCGCGTGGCGGATGGCCATATTGAGCAGGTCATCGACGTGCGCTTCCCCGACAGCACGAGTGCCGATACCATCCGCGAGCAGCTCGATCCGCTCGTAGGCCGTTTTGGCGTGACGTGCCGTGTGGGTCGTGCGAAGGTGCCGTTCTCGGTCTCTGCCGACGATCCGGCCGTGAAGGCGCTTATTGATACCTATAACGAGTTTACGGGCAAGCATGCTGAGCCCTTTGCCATGGGCGGCGGCACGTACGCACGCAACTTTGCCCGCGCCGTCTCGTTTGGCCCCGAGGAGACCGGCCTGGAGCTGCCCGCATGGGGCGGCCAGATGCACGGCCCCAATGAGTGCGCCAACGAAGAGCAGCTCAAGCAGGCGCTCAAGATTTATATCGTCGCAATCCTGCGCTTGAACGAGCTGGAGCTTTAAGGTTACGCGAACGCCAGGGTGACAACCTGTCTTTCGAAGAGGACGGCATGACCAGAAGGTCTATGCCGTCCTCTTTCTGAAAATGATCCCTTGGGGACGGAGGAAAACGGATCATTTGGTGTAAAAGGCGGGTCATGCTTGTCGGCGGGATTGTTATTCGTTTGTAAAGGACATGCCGCGCTTGCGGTAAGGGTCTATCAAATACCCGTAAGAAACCGCAGCTGGCGCGGTTGTCGCACGATCGGGGCCGTATCTTTCCAAACAGCAAAGCGGGCAGGGTGCCCGCGATTCGCATGTATGAAAGGAAGATCATGCTCGATCAGGCTTATTCTCGTCGTCAGTTCCTCGGCCTCGCTGGTGGTCTTGCCAGCATCGTCGGTCTCGGTCTCGTTGGTTGCGGCGGCTCCGGCGCATCCGACGCCGCCGACAAGGGTAGCGCCGCTGCCGCCGAGTCCGTCTCCGGCGAGGTGACCTACGACGGCGCCTCCTCGTTCCAGGCTCTCGTCGAGGCTGCTGCCGAGAAGTTCATGGATGCCAACCCCGACGTCTCAGTCTCCGGTTCGGGCAACGGTTCGGGCAAGGGCCTGACCGCTGTCGCCGCCGGCACCGTTACCATCGGTAATTCCGACGTCTTCGCCGAGACCAAGCTCGAGGCCGATCAGGTCAAGAACCTCGTCGACCACGAGGTCGCCGTCGTGGGCATGGGCCCCGTCGTCTCCAAGAACGTCAAGGTCGACGACCTGTCCCTCGAGCAGCTCAAGGGCATCTTCTCCGGCCAGGTCACCAACTGGAAGGAGGTCGGCGGCGACGACGCCAAGATCGTCGTTCTCAACCGCAAGGCCGGCTCCGGTACCCGCGCCACCTTCGAGGCCGCCGTCTTTGGCGACGAGGCGGTCGACTTTAAGGGCGACGCCGAGCTCGACAAGTCCGGCGACGTCCAGACTCAGATGGCCAGCACCGACAACGCCATCTCTTACCTGGACTTCTCGCACTTCGATGACTCCAAGTTCAACGCCATCAAGGTCGAGGGCGTGGAGCCCAAGAGCGCAAACGTCACCGACGACTCCTTCAAGATCTGGGCTACCGAGCACATGTACTGCGCGAAGGACGCCGACGAGGCCACCAAGGCCTTCCTGGAGTTCATGCTCTCCGACGACGTCCAGGGCAAGCTCGTCGAGGAGCAGGGCTTTATCCCCGTCTCTGCCATGAAGGTCGTCAAGGACGCCAGCGGCAAGGTATCCGCTAAATAAGTAATCGCCCCGGAAAGGTTTGCAATGGCAAAACAGCTGCCAAAGCGCGACCTTGAGAACGTGGGCCTGGGCGTCACGGGCGCGTGCGTAGCGCTCGTGACGCTTGTCGTTGCCGCGCTCATCTTTATGGTCGCCCAAAAGGGCCTCTCGGCTTTTCTCAAGGACGGCGTCTCGGTCGTAGAGTTCTTCACCGGTACCAAGTGGGACCTGGCCAACACGGCCGAAAACGGCCTGCCCTATACCGGCGCCCTGCCCCTGATCGTCACCTCGTTTGCGGTCATGGTGCTCTCCACGCTTATCGCGCTGCCCATCGCCATCGGCTCTGCCATCTTTGCGGTCGAGATCCAGCCCAAATTTGGCTCTAAGGTCTTTCAGCCGCTTATTGAGCTTTTGACCGGTATTCCCTCGGTCGTCTTTGGCCTGATCGGCTTTCACGTGGTCGTCGGCCTTATGAAGAGCGTTTTCCACGTGAGCACGGGCCTGGGCATCCTGCCCGGCGCCATCGTGCTGGCCGTCATGATTCTGCCGACGATGACCACGCTTTCGGTCGATGGCCTGCGCGCCGTGCCCGACAGCTACCGCCAGGGTTCGCTCGCGCTGGGCTACACCCGCTGGCAGACCATCTGGCACGTGGTGCTCAAGTCCGCCATGCCGTCGCTCATGACCGCGGTCATCCTCGGCATGACGCGCGCCTTTGGCGAGACGCTTGCCGTGCGCATGGTTATCGGCGGTATCGAGGCCATGCCGACGTCGCTGCTGTCGCCGGCGTCGACCATCACCACCACGCTCACCACGTCCATGGCGGTCTATGCCGAGGGCTCGGCCCAGGACGACGTTCTGTGGGCACTCGGTCTGCTGCTGATGGGCATGAGCCTCATCTTTATCCTGATCATCCACCTTATCGGCCACAAGGGGGCGAAGGCTCGTGGCTAGCACGCGCATCCATATCGACGAGGCGAGACTCGGGCGTGTCCAAAAGCAGGACCGCATCGCCACGGGCGTGCTGACGGCAATCGTCGCCATCGTCATGCTCATCGTCGTTTCCATGGTGGCCTACATCCTGTTCGAGGGCATCTCGACGCTGTTCCAGCCGGGCTTCCTCACGCAGCCCGCGCGCGCCAACGGAACGCAGGGCGGTGTGCTCTACCAGCTGTTCGACTCGTTCTATCTGCTGCTGATCACCTTAGGTATCTCGGTGCCCATCAGCCTGGGCGGCGCGGTGTTCCTGGTTGAGTACGCGCCCGACGGGCCCATCCGCGACATCGCCTCAACCGCCATCGAGACGTTGTCCTCGCTGCCCTCCATCGTCGTCGGCATGTTCGGCTTTCTGGTGTTCTCGGTGCAGCTGGGCTGGAAGTACTCCATCATCTCCGGCGCCGTCGCGCTCACCATGTTCAACATCCCCATCCTGGTGCGCGTGATCCAGCAGGCGCTCGAGGACGTGCCGCAAGCCCAGCGCGATGCGTGTCTGGCCATGGGCCTTACCCGTTGGGAGGCCACGCTGCACATCCTGATCCCCGAGGCCATGCCCGCCATCGTGACCGGCATCGTGCTTTCGGCCGGCCGCGTGTTTGGCGAGGCCGCGGCGCTGCTCTTTACCTCGGGCATGAGCTCGCCGGTTCGCCTGAACTTCTTGAGCTTTAACCTGTCGAGCCCCACCTGCGCCTGGAACGTGTTCCGTCCCGGTGAGTCGCTCGCCGTGCACATCTACAAGATCTATGGCGAGGGCAGCCCCGAGGCGCAGCAGATTGTTTGGGGCACCGCGGCACTGTTGATGATCTGCGTGCTGCTGTTTAACGTAGTCGCCCGTATCGTGGGCAAGCAACTGGCAAGGAAGATGACGGCCGAATGAGCGAGATGAATGCAACGCCCGCAACCGAGGCGGCATCGTCCGACACCCAGGACTTCTTGTCGAGCGTGGGGGAGAGCGAGAGACGAGTGCGCGTGAGCGGCAAGGCCGTGAGCGACGAGGTCGTGCTCTCCACCAAGGACGTCAATGTGTACTATGGCGACCACCATGCGCTGCACGATACGTCGCTCGACTTTCACAAGGGCGAGATCACGGCGCTCATCGGGCCTTCGGGCTGCGGTAAGTCGACCTTTCTGCGCAGCCTCAACCTGATGAATCGCGAGATTCGCGGCTGCCGCGTGGAGGGCGAGATCAACTACCGCGGGCGCAACATCAATACGCGCCGTGAGAACACGTACGAGCTGCGCCGTTCCATCGGCATGGTGTTTCAGCAGCCCAACCCCTTTCGCAAGTCCATTCGCGACAACATTACGTTTGCGCCCAAGCGCCACGGTATCACCGACCGCGACGAGCTCGATCGCATGGTCGAGGAAAGCCTGCGCGGCGCGGCGCTGTGGGACGAGGTCAAGGATAAGCTCGACAAGAGTGCCTACGCGCTTTCGGGTGGCCAGCAGCAGCGTCTGTGCATCGCGCGCACGCTGGCGCTCAACCCCGATGTGATCCTGTTTGATGAGCCCTGCTCGGCGCTCGACCCCATCTCGACGCTGGCGATTGAGGACCTGATGTCATCGATCGTGGCCGACCGCGCCATCGTCATCGTGACGCACAACATGGAGCAGGCGTCGCGCGTGTCCAATCGTACGGCGTTCTTCTACATGGGCGATATGGTCGAGTACGACGAGACCGACGAGATTTTCCAACGGCCCAAGGATAAGCGGCTGAATGATTACCTCACCGGCATGTTCTCCTAGTCCGGGACATGCTTGAGGCCCGCGACGGCCACGGTCGCCACGGGACTGATTGGAGGGGCGGGTCATCTCTTGCGGGAGATGGCCCGCCTTTTTGTGTCGTGTGCGCCCCGCCTTTTCGCTGCTATCATGGACAACGTTGAATTTCTACGAAGGAGCAGGGCATATGGCGATTCTTTTGGGATGCGATTCCATCAGCCTAGAGTTTCCCACCAAGCATATTTTCGATAGCGTGACGCTCGGCGTGGACGAGGGCGACCGCATTGGTATTGTCGGTAAAAACGGCGACGGCAAGTCGACGCTGCTGAGCGTGCTCGCCGGCACGCTGGAACCCGACGACGGACGCGTGACGCACCGCCGCGGCACCACGATCGGACTGCTCGGCCAAAAGGACCAGCTTGTCGATACCGATACCGTGCATCACGCCGTCGTCGGTGACACGCCCGAGTACGAGTGGGCCTCGAGCCCGCGTACGCGCCAGATCCTGGCCGGTCTTATTAGCGATGTGCCCTGGGAGGGCACGGTGGGCGAGCTTTCGGGCGGTCAGCGCCGTCGCGTGGACCTCGCGCGCCTGCTGATTGGCGACTACGACGTGCTCATGCTCGACGAGCCCACCAACCACTTGGACATGCGCACCATCAACTGGCTTGCGCGTCACTTAAAGGCCCGCTGGCAGCGCGGCCAGGGCGCCATGCTCGTGGTCACGCACGACCGCTGGTTCTTGGACGAGGTCTGCACCAGCATGTGGGAGGTCCACGACGGCCAGGTAGATCCCTTCGAGGGCGGCTACTCGGCATATATCCTGCAGCGCGTGGAGCGCGACCGCATGGCCGCCGTCACCGAGGAGCGCCGCCGCAACATGGCGCGCAAGGAGCTCGCGTGGCTGAGCCGCGGCGCCCAGGCCCGTTCCACCAAGCCCAAGTTTCGCGTGGATGCCGCTCGCGAGCTGATCGCCGACGTGCCGCCCGTGCGTGACGAGCTGGAGCTCAAGCGCCTTGCCGTGAGCCGCCTAGGCAAGCAGGTCATCGATGTCATCGACGTGGATGCCGGCTATGCAGATGCCGATGGCGCGCCCAAGCAGGTGCTCTCCGACGTGACCTGGCTTATCGGCGCGGGCGACCGCTATGGTCTGCTGGGTGAGAACGGCGCTGGCAAGTCCACACTGCTTGAAGTGATCCAGGGCAAGATCGCGCCCCTTCGCGGCCGCGTGAAGATTGGCCAGACGGTGCGTTTTGGCGTGCTATCGCAGCAGCTCGAGGAGCTCGAGCCCTACATGGGCGACACGATCCGCGAGGTGCTCAGCCACTATAAGAAGTACTACGTCATTGACGGCAAGGAGACCTCGCCCGAGAAGCTCTGCGAGCGTCTGGGCTTTACGACGCAGCAGCTCTGGAGCCGCATCGGCGATCTTTCGGGCGGCCAGCGCCGTCGCCTGTCGCTGCTGCTGACGATCCTGGACGAACCCAACGTGCTCATCCTGGACGAGCCCGGCAACGACCTGGATACCGACATGCTGGCGATTGTCGAGGACTTGCTGGACGGCTGGCCCGGCACGCTGATTCTGGTGACGCACGACCGCTTCTTGATGGAGCGCGTGACCGACCAGCAGTGGGCGCTGCTCGACGGCCACCTGACGCATATGCCCGGTGGCGTCGACCAATACCTGCGCCTGTGCAACGCCGCGGCCGAGGGCGAGCCTGTGGGCGCGCCGAGCGCTAAGACTGGCACGTTCGACACCGGTGCCGCGGCGGCTGCGGCCGAAAAGCCCAAGACGAACGGCCAGCCCAATGGCCTTTCTAACGCCGAACGCCAGAAGCTCCGCCGTGAGGTGAGCTCGCTCGAGCGCAAGATGGAAACGCAGCGCGCCCGCGTGGAGGAGGCCGAGGCAGCAATGGCCCAGGTCGATCCCACCAACTACACGGCGCTCGGCGAGCAGCAGGCAAAGATCGACGAGGCTCACGCCGCCATGGACGATCTGGAGATGGCGTGGCTCGAGGCGAGCGAAAAGCTCGAGGGCGAGGAGTAGGTGAGAATGATCAAGGCCGCTTTTTTCGATATCGACGGCACGCTGCTGAGCTTTAAAACGCATCGGATTCCGGCTTCGGCACAACAGGTGCTCGACAGCTTTCATGAGCAGGGGATTGCGTGCGTGATCGCCACGGGTCGCCCGACCTACCAGATGCCGGATTGGCTGTTCGACCTGGGTTGGGATGCGTACATTACGCTTTCGGGCCAGCACTGTTTTGATGGCAAGGGCGTTTACCGCAGCTGCCCGATCGATCCGGACGATGTTGCGGTGATTGTGGACCAGGTGGCCGAGGGGTGCTACGACTCGCTGTGCATGCAGGGCGAGAACTCGTTTGTGAACCGCCTGTCCGAGCGCGTGGTGGCGGCCGGCAACAACGCGGGAATCGTCTATCACGAGGAGCCGTTTGACCACGCCTTTGACGCGCCGGTCTACCAGTTTTGCGCGTTTGTGGACCCGGCCGACGAGCATATCGTGACCGACGCGGTGTCGCATTCGCTCACCACGCGCTGGTGTGACCTGTTCTGCGACATTATCCCCGCCAACGGCGGCAAGGACCTGGGTGTGGCGGCGACGCTGGAGCGCCTGGGCATCGACGCGAGTGAGGCGATTGCCTTTGGCGACGGCGAGAACGACCTGTCAATGTTTTCTGCCGTGGGCACAAGTGTGGCCATGGGCAACGCGCAGGACACGGTGAAAGCTGCGGCGACCTATGTGACGACTGCCGTGGACGACGACGGCATCTACAACGCCGCGAAGCACTTTGGCCTGCTGTAGCTGCGGATTCGGCACTTGGGGACGTTCCTTTTCTGCCGGCAGCTGGGGACACTCCTTGCGGGGCGTGCCCCCGTTTTGTTTTCGTCCCGTGCGTTTTGTGAAACACGGTTAACTTTTTAAACAACGTAGTAAGACATGGGCAACTTTTGCGGTAAAGTAAATCAAGCAAAAGTATCCAAAGGCTAACTAGAAGCCATCGCGAAAGGCGGCCCATGGCCCTGCGTGAATCCGGAGAAGATTATCTCGAATCTATTTATGTGCTCTCGAAGCGCCAAGGCATCGTTCGCTCGATTGACGTTGCCGAATACCTGGGCGTAACCAAGGCAAGCGTCTCCAAAGCCATGGCGACGTTGGAGAACAGCGGCTATGTCGAAATGGGCAAGCGCGACGTTCATCTGACGGAGCGTGGTCTGGAGGTCGCTCGCCAAATGTGGGAGCGCCACTGCTTTTTCGTGGGGCTGCTGGAGGATGCGGGTGTTTCGGCTGAGGTCGCGTCGCAAGAGGGCTGCCACATGGAGCATTGCCTGAGCGAGGAGAGCTTTGAGAAGCTGAGATCGATGCTGAGACGGGATAGCGACCGGGACCAGTAGCCCCGCCAACCAAGTCCAACTCAGACAAGGAACCCCGCCAGCAAGCGATGCCCATGAACCGCCAGCAACATTACCGCAGGCCGGGACCGGGCTTGGTTTTGAAAACATTCCGCAGACCAGAAGCGCCCCCGTTCGTAGCTCCGAAGGAGCAGAACGGGGGCGCTTCATTGGTCGAGGACGTTTTCAAAACCAAGCCCGGTCCCGGCCGGAGGGACCACAGGCGCTACAGGTTCTTGACACCCATCGCGCGCATGGCGTTCAGGATAGCGATGATTGCCACGCCCACGTCGCCAAAGACGGCAAGCCACATATTGGCGATGCCGAGCGCCGCGAGCACCAGAATCAACAGCTTAATCCCCAGTGCAAAGATGATGTTCTGCCAGACAATCGCCATGGTCTTGCGCGCCACTCGGATGGCACGGGAAATGTTGGACGGCTTGTCGTCCATGAGCACCACGTCGGCGGCCTCAATCGCGGCGTCGGACCCCATGGCGCCCATGGCAATGCCCACATCGGCACGGGTGAGCACGGGTGCATCGTTGATGCCGTCGCCCACAAAGGCGAGCTTACCTTTACCCGACTCGGCCGCCAGCAATGCCTCGACACGCTCGACCTTGTCGCCCGGCAACAGCTGCGCGTGGAACTCGTCGAGCCCCAACTGTTCGGCAACGGACGCAGCCACTTCATCGCGGTCGCCTGTGAGCATGACGGTACGGTTGATGCCAGCGGCGTGCAGGTCGCGGATCGTCTGCTCGGCATCGGTCTTAACGGTGTCGGCAATCACGATGTGGCCGGCATACACGCCGTCCACGAGCACGTGGAGGATCGTGCCGACAACCTCACAGTCCGGCGCCTCAACGCCGGCCGTGGCGAGCATCTTGGCGTTGCCGACGACGACATGCTTGCCGTCGATGGTCGCCGTCACGCCGTGGCCCGCGTTATTAGCGGAATCCGTCACGCGCGTGGGGTCGAGCTCGCCCTGGTAGGCGGCGCGCACCGACTGCGCGATAGGGTGATCGGAGAACGACTCGGCAAGGGCGGCGACTTCGAGCAACGTCTGCTCGGTATAGCCGGCTTCGGGGTGCACCGCGACGACCGAGAACGTGCCGTTGGTGAGCGTGCCGGTCTTGTCAAAGACGACGGTGTCCACATCGGCGAGCGTCTCGAGGTAGTTGGAGCCCTTGATGAGGACGCCCAGCTTGGATGCGCCGCCGATGCCGCCAAAGAAGCTCAGCGGCACGCTGATCACGAGCGCGCACGGGCAGCTGACGACCAGGAAGGTCAGACCGCGCAGAATCCAGTCGGACCAGGCACCGGTGACCAAGCCACCGCCGAGCGCGAGCACCGCGGCAGCGCCGGTGACGGCGGGGGTGTAGACGCGGGCAAAGCGCGTGATGAAGTTCTCGGTGCGCGCCTTCTTTTCGCTGGCATTCTCCACGAGCTCCAGAACACGCGCGACGGTGGACTCGCCAAAGGGCTTGGTGGTGCGCACATGGATGAGGCCCGTCATGTTGATGCAGCCGCTGATGATATCGTCTCCGGTTTTGGCCGGGCGGGGAACTGACTCGCCCGTGAGTGCGGCGGTGTCGAGCTGGGTTTCGCCCTCGACGATTACGCCGTCAATGGGCACGCGCTCGCCGGGCTTGACCACGATCACGGTGCCGACGGCGATGTCATCGGGAAAGACCTGTTCGAGTGTGCCGTCGGCTTGCTCGACGTTAGCGTAGTCGGGCGCGATGTCCATCATGGCACTGATCGACTTGCGGCTCTTGCCCACGGCATATGCCTGGAACAACTCGCCGACCTGGTAGAACAGCATGACGGCGGCGCCTTCGGCCATGTGCGGGTCGGTATCGGGGAAGAGCACCATGGCAAACGCGCCGATGGTCGCGACTGCCATAAGGAAACTCTCGTCGAAGGCCTTGCCGCGGCGGATGTTATTGAATGCCTTTTGCAGTACGTCGTAGCCGGCAATCAAAAACGGCACGAGGAACAGCGCGAAGCTGGCGTAGATGTTGCCGGACTCCCCAAATGCGATAGTGAGGGCGCCGAGCTCGTCGAGGGCGTACACCACGGCAAAAATGCCCAGTGCTACCAGGATGCGGTTGCGCTTATGCTCAAGGGACTCTTTCTTCTTGCGCTTCTTCTTTTTCTTTTTGGGATCGGCGGCTGCCATGATTCAAACCTCCCATTTGAGTGTATGAACACTCGCTCATATAATTTCGCGAGCAAAGGCCGCGGCAAGCGCGGCCTTGCAGGTCAACGTATGCGCGGGTTAGAGAATGATCTCGCAGTCCGGCTCGGCGTCGGCGGTGAACTCAACGACGCGGTCCAGGACCTCGTCGAACTCGGCGTCGTCCGCCTCGAGCGTCAGCTTCTGGGTCATAAAGTTGACCGAAACGGACTTGACGCCATCGAGCTTAGCCAGCTCGTCCTGAAGTTCACGCGCGCAGTTGGCGCAATCGATCTCGTCGAGCTTGAACTGCTTTTTCATGGTGGGTTCCTTTCCCTGTGTTAGCGGTCTGGGTGCCGGCCGCGCTGATACCGTGGTTGATTGCTATTCGCAGATATGGCTCATGCCCTGGTTAAGCATGGTGTAGACGTGATCGTCGGCGAGCGAGTAGAGGATATTGCGGCCGTCGCGGCGGAACTTGACCAGGTGCGACTGCTTGAGCGTGCGCAGCTGGTGCGACACCGCGGACTGCGAGGTCGCGGTTGCCTCGGCGATGTCAGCCACGCAGAGCTCCCGGCCCATGAGGGCGTAGAGGATCTTGATGCGCGTGGTGTCGCTGAAGACCTTGAACAGGTCGGCAAGGTCGTAGAGAAGCTCCTCGTCGGGAAGGTCCTCGGGCGAGCAGGTGGTGGTGATCACGGGCTCGGTGGCCTCGATGTCGGGCTTTGTTTCATCTGCGTGGTCGCTCATTGCAATATCCTTTCATATGAACATGCGCTCATATAACTTACTTCCGAGTATATGAGCGCATGTTCATATGTCAATGACGTACAGGTAATTCGTCGCATAAAATGATGGGGAATAGTGGACGAGATTCCGGACTGAGCGGTTTTGATAGCCGATGCCGGGGTGGGTGCCCCCGCGCCGTGCAAAAATTGGAGTATTCTGCAACTATAGGGGGTCCGTTAATCTATTCCAGGCCAAATAAAGCCGCTCAAGAGTTATCCAAGGGCGGTAAACAGACAAGGTCTTCCTCAAATGTTGCCTAACGTTCCCGTTCGATAGCGTTTTTGTTTTTCATTTGGATTAACTTGTGGGTGCTGGAGGGCCGACCCTGCTGAATACTCGCAATTTTGCACATCGCTAGGGTACCCACCTTGTTAGCCGGTCTAGCTTCCGGCCCCGAAGATTCTGCCCTCGGGCGCGAGGCTGCTTATTTGGGCAAATGATGGGCTGTCGGATTCGACAGTCTGCATGTCATCGATTGCCGGAACTTCATTTATTGTCGGGTCATCCAGCGTGATGCCTTCGAGTGTTGCTTTTTCGAGGTCGATTCGTTGACGATCTTCGGAATCCTGGCGAAGCTGCTTCTGAATTCTCTTTTTCTCTTCTATAAACCTTCTGAGCACAAACTGTCTCAGGTCCTCTTGCATGATTTGAAAGTCTTTTGGCAGACGCGAGGGGCGTATGCCCTCTTTCCGTTGGATCGCCTCCATGACCCTAACGAAAGCGCTGGCATGCATAAAGGAATAACGACTGACGGTGATGATTCCGTATCCCATGGACGCAAGCGCATTCTTGCGCTCCTCATCGATGGCGCGGTCTTCTTCCGCGTCATGATAAAACCCGTTGTATTCAATGTCTGTGCGAGATTTCTTTAGATACGCATCCATAAAGAACTTTTTGCGTCTCGTGAGATTCTTTGCGGCAGCGGTGACCTGCACCTCGCAATCGGTCTCAATTCCCTTAATACCAAGCCCTCCTTCGCTTTTAGGCAGCGTTAGCATCATGACAAAGGCCGTTTCCATAGGAGACCGGCATCCGTCGCGCACACATTGAATCGCCTTTCGGGCAAGGGCCAGACCGTCGCATCTGGTAATGGAATTAAAGAACTGTTTTAACCTTTCGGTCGAGGTGAGCGCGAAACGCTCGTTATACGAGGTGGAAGAGCCGGTTCCAAGGGAGTAAGCGCCGCACAATTCAAAGTAGTACTCCACCAGTTCGCGAAAAGGGAGATAGGTGGCGGCCTGAAGTGCGCAAAGCTCAACGCCAACAATGAAGATGCCATCTTTGAGCTCTATAAAGCGTGAGCTCGAGAATCGTTTTGACGAAACGTGGCATTGACAGTTCATTGCATAGCGCGCATTCCTGCGATCAAACACCATTACTTCGAGGCAATCATTTGCGTCAAGGGAAACATCGTGTTTGGTGAGCCATTCTGCGGCTGCGTCAAGGAGCGTTCCGGTGGGACATGATCCGTAAATCGCGGCAGGGTTACAGGGCTCGGTGTCTTTCGTAGACGCCGAATGCGCGGCCTGGTAGACCGCTTTTGCAGTGGTATGTGACATACGATACTCATGGTATATATCGTGTCAGCTAATGCCGTGCTGATGGCGCTGAGTGGGAAAGTCGTTTTAGGGGCCTAACCAAATGCTGTCCAAAAGCTTGACGCAATTATGGGTTGGCATGCCTAAAATCAATGTTATCGCAGCTTAGCTATAGCATATAAAAACTCAATTGCTGCACATTTGATATCGATGCATCACCATCCGACAACGAATTACGTGTCGGGAATTGGCCGAAATCGTTCAAAATGAGGGTTCAGAATTTGTGATGGCAGATCTATCTGTGGAACATAGGGCGGCCCCGCTGCGGTGTTTCCCGCTGCGAGGCCGCTCGTGAGCAAGTAGTGTTTGTCGCAGGCGTTGCTATTTCGCAAACAGGTTCTTGAGGTTGAACTCGGCCTGTACCGTGCGGAGCATGAGGTCGGTGTCGTCCAGACCCAGATGCTGCTCGTTGGCGTCGGGCGCGAGGGTGCCGCGACGGCGTGCCCAGTTCTCGAGCGCGGCGGGGGCGGACTCGCGGGGGAGCGAGCGCACGTCGGCGTCCAGGCTGCGGCAGATCTGGCGCGAGTCGATGACGATGATCTTACCCGCGCGGCGTGCCTCGGCGTAACCGTCCAGGTGAATCTTGAACCAGCTGTCCTCAAAGGCGGCGTTATGCGCCATGTACGGGTACTTCTTCATAAGCTTGAGCAGCTGCTTTTGCAGCTCCTTGTTGTCGCGGAAGGGCGTTTTGCCGTCGATGTCGTCCCAGGTAATGTGGTGGATATTCGACAGCGGCACATCTTCGCCGCGGTAGATGTCGGGTAGGCCGCAGTAGTGTGCCTCGGCGTCATGCGGGACGGCGTCGCTGGTGAGCTCCATGATCTCCCAGCCAACGTTGATGATATAGCCGCGCTCGGGTGCACGGCCGGTGGTCTCGATGTCGATACCGAGCACGGTGCCCTGGATGGGCTTGCGGGCGTAGGCCACGCCGAGCGCGTCGCGGTCGCCGCGGATTTCGCGCATGACCGATGCGGCGGTACGCTTTTGCATCTTACCGATGGCCGCGCAGGTGTCGGCATCGGACAGACCACGCGAAAGCGTCGCGGGCGTCACGTTGCGCAGACGCGCCTCGCCAATCTGGTCGCACAGGTCGCGGTTGCGGTCGGCCAGGTCGCGCACGGTGGCAAAGTCGAAGCCGGGGTCGCCCTCGGCGGTAAAGTACTCGGTCTCGAGCACCTTGAGGGCCTCCTCGCCCTTCTGGCGCTCGGACTCCATGGCGCCGTGGTCGCCGTAGATAAACATGGGGATAAACGGCTGGCGCTCGTATTCGAGTGCTTACGATACGTTCATATGCTACTCCTTGGGCGGGCCGCGTTGTGCGGCTCGAGGTTACTGAGTTATGGCGAGATGATAGTTTACCATAGGCAACTATTGGCACCGCGCCCGGGACAACTACAATACCCTAGTTGACCGCTAGGACTTTTACAATGCTGCCGAAAGACACGAAAGGTTCCATCCGTCATGGATTTACTGATTGATATTCTGCTCGACGCCGGCAAGGACACGCTGTCGCTGGTGCCGTTTTTGTTGGTGACGTATCTTGCTCTCGAGACACTTGAGCACGTTGCGGGCGACCGCGTTAACGGCGTCATCAAGCGCGCCGGTGCCGCGGGCCCCGTGGTTGGCTCGTTGCTGGGCATGGTGCCGCAGTGCGGCTTTTCGGCAATGGCGGCCACACTGTACGCCGGTCGTGTCGTGACCTTGGGCACGTTGGTGGCGGTGTTCCTTTCGACCTCCGATGAGATGCTGCCGCTGTTGCTCGCCGAGCAGGTGCCCGTGCAGACCATGGCGATGCTTTTGGCTTCGAAAGCGCTGATCGCACTGGTCACGGGTTTTATCGTAGATGCCGCCATTCGCGGTCTGCGTCGCAACGCCCGCGCGCATGCGGCGATTCGTCGTACCGTGTTGGGGACCACTGTCAATCCGGCGTACGTTAACTGCGCACATGACGACCACAGCGGCGGTGACATCATCGACGAGGTGGCCGAGGCGGGCGTGAGCGCCGACCACATCCACGAGCTGTGCGAGCGCGACCATTGCGGTTGTGATGAAGACGAGGACGAGCACGAACACGGACATGGCCACGATCACGGTCATGAGGGCGAATATGAACACCATGATGGTCACGGTCACTCCCATTCCCACGAAGGGACGCCTGTCCTGTCGATTATCCGCAGCGCCATCTCCCACACCGTGCAGGTATCGGTATTCATTTTCCTGGTGACGCTGATTCTGGTTGCCGTGCTCGAGACGTTCGGCGAGTCCGCAATCGAGCAGTTCCTGCGCGGCAACGAGACGCTTGCGGTCCTGGGCTCGGCACTCGTCGGCCTGATCCCCAACTGCTCGGCCAGCGTCGTCATCACGCAACTGTACCTGGAAGGCGCGCTGCAGCTGGCCCCGATGCTCGCCGGCACGCTCATTTCCGCCGGCGTGGGTTATCTGGTGCTGTTCCGCACCAACCGCAGCGCCCGCGAAAATGCCGTGTTCCTGATTATGATGTACGTCATCGGCGCGGGCTGGGGTCTCATCCTTTCCGCCTTTGGCCTCTAAGTAGATGTTTGGGATAGGCCGTAAAAACTGGGGTATACCGTAAAATCTACCGCCATGACTTGGGCGTTGGATGCGCGTCAATCGCCAAAACAAAAAGGTAGATTTCCGGACATGTCCCAAAAATCTACCTTGGTTAGCGCAGCAGCTCGGTGAGGTTGCGTTTAAAGCGGGCGCGGTCTTCGCTGGTAAATGCCGCCGGCCCGCGAGTGCGTCCGCCGGCGCGGCGCACCTTCTTTTCCTCGTGGCGAATAAACAGCTGCATGTCGATGGTTGCTTTGTCGTAGACGCGCCCGCGCACACCGATAGCGGCGGCATCGCGCCCGAGCACCATGCTCGCCAAGCCAATGTCCTGCGTCACGACCACGTCGCCCGCCTGCAGGCGTTCGACAATGGCAAAGTCGGCGCTGTCGGCGCCCACGCTCACGTCGAGCGTCGTGACCCAAAAGCCGCGTCGCGCGTGCTCGGCATCGCGCGGGTCATCGCGGCGAATGTGCCGTTCCAGGTTTTGTGTGCTGTTGCCGGCGATAACAACGGCGACGCCCGCCCGCCGCGCGCAGTCAATCGACTCGCGCGTGACCGGGCAGGCGTCTGCATCGATAAAGAGCGTTCGCGGCATCTAGTGCACCAGTTTGCCAAATTGAATAGCGCGAACAATCAGCGTTACGCCAAACACCAGCAGCGCGGCACCGCTAAAGATGACGAGCATCTTGGCCGACCACAGCGGATAGATAAACACGAACATGCCGGCGATGATGGAGAGTGCGCCGCTCAGGATGGCGAGGGCACGGTTGGACGAAAGCTCGGACTCCAGAATGGACATGACACCTTCGACAATCCAGCCAAAGCCGGCCACGATAACCACCATCGTGGTGAGCGTCGCGGTCGAGAAGGCCTGGTTGCGCAGGATTATGACGCCGCCCAAGATAATGAGTAGGTTGGAGATGATGCTCGTCACGCGCCAGCCGGTGGGCAGCAGCGGCTCAAAAATGGCAGTGAACAGTCTGATGGCAGCAGTGATTACAAAGTAAAAACCCAGGACAGTCGTCAAAAAGACGAGGGACTTGGCAGGTGCAAAAAGCAGCGCGATACCAGCAATGAGTGCTAAGACGCCCGTGATGGCGTAGATCCAGCGTACGGCCTTGACGGCTTTGCCCGCCATGCTTTTCTCGTCAAATCCAAACTGGCTCGATTTTTGGTCATCGTTCTTAAAGATGCCCATAATGTCTCCTTTCCGTGCGGCGTAAGCCTTGATCGTCACAACCAGTATCGCCTAAAGGCGCTGGCGTATAGGTCGGGGAGGGCGAAACGTAACCCAAAGGTCCCGAATTGTTCCCGTTGTTCCCCACGTCGCGATTTTCTATTCAACAGGTGTAGAACATTGCAGCCCTGTTCGTTATTGCCTACGTTTTAGGTTAGATTTTCCTAAGGACAATTGGCTTGTATTGGGGGTCCCTATGAACGAAACAGTTCCCGCGGCGCCGGTAAGCGCAGAATCGATGGCAAAGCAGGGCCGCGAAAAGCTCGGCTTGGACGCGTTTGATGCGTTGGTTCGTCGCGCCCGCACGTGCCGTCGCTTTGACGAGTCCATGCGCGTGCCGCGCGAGTTTTTGCTCGAGCTGGCGGAACTGGCGCACCTGACCCCGTGTGGTGCCAATGCTCAGCGTCTGCGTTTTCACGTGGTGAGCGGTGCCGAGGATTGCGCGCGTGTATTTGACGAGCTCGCATGGGCCGGCGCACTTAAGGACTGGCCGGGTCCTGCCGAGGGTGAGCGCCCGACCGGCTACATCGCGATTCTGGCCGAGCGCGCCGTTCCGGGCAAGCCTGTCGCTCCCATTACTGAGGTCGACACGGGCATTGCCGCACAGACGATGATGCTCGCCGCTCGCAGCGCCACGCCCGAGGTGGCAGCCTGCATGTTCAAGGCCTTTACGCCCCACGCGATCGATGCCATGGGGCTCGATAACGACAAGTATGAGCTCAAGCTGATCATGGCGTTTGGCGTTCCGGCCGAGACACAGGTGATCGATGCGATCGATTCCAACCCCGACGGCTCCATCAATTATTGGCGCGACGAGGCGCAGGTGCACCACGTACCCAAGCGTCCGCTTGCCGACGTGCTGCTGTAGTTGTGCGTCGTTGCGGTGCAATCCGGCGGCAAAATCACCACAAAGGCTCCTGTCCCCTTTGTGGTGGTACGAGGGGAGGGCGTGTGGCAGATCTGTATTTGGTGCGGCATGGGCAGACTGAGCTCAATGTGCAGAGCATTTTGCAGGGCTGGCACGATTCGCCGCTTACGGCGCGCGGGCGCGAGCAGGCGCTGACGGCGCGTACGGCGTTTGCGGCGCGTGGCGTGGCCTTTGATCATGTGTATTCCTCGCCGTTGGGCCGGGCGCGGCATACGGCCGAGCTTATCGTTGGCGAGGGCCGTTCCATTGAGCTGGTCGATGACCTGCGTGAGTGGCATTTTGGCTCGCTGGAGGGCACATCAAATCGCGAGATGCCGCCGCAGCCCTGGGGCGATTATCCGGTGGCCTTTGGCGGCGAGTCGGAAGTGCAGCTTCAGTCGCGCATGGTCGCGGCGCTGTCCCGTATTATGGCCCGGCCGCAGCACGACTGCGTGCTGGCGGTTTCCCACGGCTCAGCCTGCCAGGAGTTTCTTGAGTATGTGACTGGCGGGGGAGAGCTACCCGACAACGGTGCCGTGCTTCATTTTGGCTATTGCGACGGGGCGTTTTCGCTCTTGGGTTGGTAACGAACGAAAGGACCCCTATGAATAAAGATCTGTATCTGGTCCGTCATGGACAGACGATATTCAACCTTAAGCGTATCATTCAGGGGTGGAGTGATTCGCCGCTTACGCAGTTGGGTTGTGACCAGGCGGCGCGCGCCGGCATGTTTTTACGTGCGCGCGGCATTGAGCCCGATCATGCCTACACCTCCACGCTTCATCGCACCGAGCAGACTATCGCCAACTTGTGGCCGGGCTTGGCGTACGAGCGCCTGGACGGCCTGCGCGAGTGGTTCTTTGGCGACTTTGAGGCCGAGCGCGTGATGCTCATGCCCGAGCGCCCGTGGCGCGATTTCTATCGTCAATTTGGCGGCGAGGGCCAGATCCAGGTGCGCACGCGCATGGTGGCGACGCTGACCGATCTTATGCAGCGTCCGGACCATACGTGCGTGCTCGCGGTAAGTCATGGCTCAGCTATCAAGGAGTTTTTGGACCACGTGCGGGGCGCGGCGGCCGACGAGCGCGAACGCGTGCCGGGCAACTGCTCAGTGCTGCATTTTGCGTTTGACGATGCGGCCGATACGTTTGAACTGGTCGAAGTCTTTACGCAGGAAGACTACGCGCGCGAGCTGGGGCTAGAGCCGCTCGTGGCGGCGGCAGGTCCGCAGCGTGGATAACGCTGACGTTGCGGCCCGGTTTACCGGCGTAATTGTTTGATGCGAAAAGGGCGGAGGTGCATGCGTTTGCTGCATCTCCGCCCCTTGTTTGTTTGGATGCTGGGTTTTCCAGCTTAGCGTTTGAGTTCGCTAGAACCGTGAGACCTGGTGAGTGAGCAGACCCGTCGGAACCTGCGGCGCGCTGCCGCTGACCTGCGCGGCGGGGAACAGCACGGCTACAGCAAAGTTGAACGGCTCTTTGCCAGAGTAGGCGCCGGCAGCGCGGGCCTCGTCGGCCAGAATCTGCGATGCCCCAGCCAGTGCGGCGACATAGGCGGAGTCACCGGCGAACACCGGGTCGGGCGCCTGATCGAGCATGGCACGGATGGCGGCAACGGCGTCCTCGCGCTTGACCTCCCACACGCGATGTGTGACGCCCGCGGGATCGGTGACGGCGTAGAGCGATGCGCCCTCTTTGGCAGCGCTCAAAATGATATCCATGACGGGCGACGCCTCGTAGGCGAGCGACACGGGGCGCGGCTGCACCTTGAGCTCGGCGATCGCGCGCGCGGTGGCGAGTGCGTCGATGCTCTCGGCGGCAGCCTCGTCGCCGCCCGTCAGCACGTTAACCGGGCAAATCGCCACGACACCCGTCACGCGTCCCGGCTCACCCGAGCATTCGTACACGTAATACGCCGCGCCTGGATCCTTGAGCATCAGACCATCGGCAATGGCTCCGCGCAGAGCATCGTTGCCGCTCAGGATGCTGCCCATTGCAGGCAGTGCCTCGAGCACGCGGTCCTGAGCCGGGCGGATGCAGGGAAACGGAAGTGCTTTCATGGGGCGGTCCTAACGCACGAGTCGGTTTGTTCGCGGCTTATTATGCCCCAACTTGGCCGCTCGCGTCCCAGAGCACGTTATCGGCGAGCGCGATTAGCACCTGCTGACAACGAACGATGTCGGCGTGGGGCACATTTTCGTTGGGCTTGTGCGCGAGCGCGAGCGACCCGGGACCGTAGCTCATGCAATTGCGGTTGCCTGTCTTGCCGGCAATGACGGCGGTGTCGGTGTAGCCGGTAAAGAAGCCGACGGTCGTGTCCGCGTCCGTCACGTCATCGGCGGCACGCTTGAGCGCTGCTAGAAGGGGAGAGTTCGGGTCGCGCTCGATGGCGGGGCGGTCGCCCGTCACGGTGTAGCTGCCATGGCAACCGGGAACGGCTGCTTCGGCGACGGCGATGGCCTGCTCTACCATGCGCGTCGCGGCGGCCGTATTGGTCGACGGGGTCAGACGCATGTCGACCCAGACTTTGGCGCGGTCGGGCACGACATAGGGGCGATATCCGCCCTCGATTTGGCCAAACGTGATGGTCGAAGACCCCAGCTCATCGTGCGCGGGCAGCGCCACAAACACGCGACGGAGCGAACACACGACCTCGGCCATGGCGGCGACGGCATCCGCGCCCTTCCACGGCTGGCTCGCATGCGCCGTTACGCCAGCCATTTCAATCTCGAACCACGTGCGCCCCTTGTGCGCCACCTGAATCTGTCCGTCGGTGGGTTCGGTGTCCAGCACCCATTCACGCGAGCCGACCCAGCCGGCATCGATCGCGGCCTCTGAGCCGCGCATAAAGTCTTCCTCGTCGACCGAGCAGATGAGCGAAAAGCCGCGGCGGGGCAACGCGCCATCCGCCGCCACGCGCTCGAGCGTATGGATCAGTGCGGCAATAGCGCAGGCCAGGCCACCCTTCATATCGCAGGCACCGCGGCCATAGAGTTTATCGTCGCGCACAACCGCCCCAAGCGGTGCGATGTCTGCGTCCCAGCCATCGCCCAAGGTGACGGTATCCATGTGGCAGATATAGATCAGCCGCGGCTCGTCGCTTTGGCCCGGCACGGTGACTTTAAGGTTGCGGCGCCCGGGCAGCACTTCGAGCTCCTCAATCTGCACGGCATCGAGCGCAGAACTATCAAGTTGTGCCAGCTGCTGCTCAATGAGCCTCTTAATGAAGCGCTCAATTTCATCCTCATACGCGCCCGGGTCTGAGCTGTCGATCCGCACAAGCTCCTGCGCAAGCCGCCAGGCAAAGTCCTCATCAACCATATGCAACCTCACAATCAGTTTGCTTTCCAAACCGATTGTAAGCCTCCTGAGAGATCCGCGACGTGGGCGTGGCAGTATTTACCGTTCGCAGGCCGAGCCAGCGCGTTTGCCGTCCGAGCGGGTTCACAAGCGACGCAGCGGGTACGTACCCTTCATGGACGACATGCTGTGCGACATATCTGCCTTTCGGTATCACCGGATACCTCCACAGGTCTTGGCAATAATGCCGGACCTGCCCGATTCTGCGGACGATCCGCGCAGGGAGCACCTATGTGAGCATCCGCTCGTCACGCATTTCCTGGGCACCCCGTTACACGTGTTGGCGCAGGGCAGCTGCGGACGTAAGGGCGATCGCATTGTCAGGCATGTTTGGAACGGGGAGAGGCCGTTTGATTCCGTGCGGCAGACGGAGTTTGGCCTCGATGTTGCGTCCCCACTCTTTACCCTGCTGACTCTGGCTTCCTCGGTCTCAAACGAGCGTCTAATCATGTGCATGTATGAGATGTGCGGCACCTTTGCCGTGTGCAAGATTGCGCCTCAGGTAAAGTCGGCACTTGAGCAGGCATATGGGAGCCGATGGAGTGACGCACGGTCGGGCTGGGAAAACGTAAAGGATGTCTCGGGGAATCCAACGGACTTGTGGAAACGACCTCCCTTGATCGAGCTCTCTGAGCTTACAGAGTTCGTCGATAAGGTCCGGGGGCTCCGCGGCGCTAAAACGTTCATACGAGCCGCGAAATGCATTACGGGGGTGGCAGCATCGCCGCTCGAGGTCCAGGCTTCGATGCTGTTTGGCCTTACGAGGTTGCGCGGCGGCGAAGGGCTGAGCCTTACCAATAACGTTGAGATTCGTATGACGCGCAGCGCCCGCCTGATTTCGGGGCTTGATAGGCGCTATGCCGACATCCTGCTGGCAAATAAGGACGGCAGCCGAGAGTGTCTGGTTGAATGCCAGGGTAAAGCCATTCACGGATCCATTGAATCCAAGATTTCGGACTCCGATCGAACGACGGCCTTGCAAGCCATGGGATATCCCGTCGTTCTGATGACCTATGGTCAGCTGGCCGACTTCGATGCCTTCCGCGTGGTGATGGAGCTCATCATGTCCTATCTCGATGTGCCGCTGAAAGACAAGACGCCGCGGCAGCAGGAGCTCGAACGGCGGCTTCGTGAGGAGATTTTTATCGATTGGGCGGGAATGTAGCCGCGCGGGCGGAAAACGGTCGCGCGGACTAGAGTTTTGGTCGCAAAATACTTATATTTTGCCTTGGAAGGGCCTTAAAAATGCTACCTAGAATAAGTTGTTTCGGAAAATGGACAGTCAACTTACATTCGGCACATAGAGACCGATTTTTACCTACTAAAGTCCCTGATAAAGCTGTTTATCAAAGCGGGTGTGCTTAGCGACTGGAGCCTCACTATCGATTATCTGAAAAAACTTGTTCTGGGTATCATTTTAAAGTCGTCCGGAGCAACAAAATCGCCCCCCCGTTTCGTGAAAACGGGGGGGCGAATGGGCTTCGTGGTCTGTCTGGCAGGCTTGGCACCGGCGCTATTTAATCACGCGCACGCGATACATCGACGGAATCTGCTTGAGCGCCTCGATCGTGCTGCCGTCCAGGTGCTCATCGGTGTCGAACATGGTGTAGGCGTTCTCGCCGGCGGACTCGTTGGTCATACGCTGCACGTTGGCGTTGTCCTTGGCGAGGATTGCCGTGATCTGGCCGATCATGTTGGGCACGTTGGCGTGCAGACAGGCGATACGGCTTGCGGCGCGCGCCTTGCCCATGCTGCAGGCGGGGTAGTTGACGCTGTGCGCGATGTTGCCGTTCTCCAGGTAATCCTTGAGCTCGCTGATGGCCATATCGGCGCAGTTGGCCTCGGCCTCGCCAGTGCCGGCGCCCGAGTGCGTGGTGATAAACGTGTTGGGCATCTTGACGGTCTTGGGCGTGGCAAAGTCGCAGCTAAACCAGCTCAGCTTGCCCTCGCGCAGGGCAGCGTCGACGGCGTCCTCGTCAATGATGGTTTCGCGTGCGTAGTTGATGAGCACGGCGTCGGGTGCCAACAGGTTGATCTGCTCGGTGCTGATCATGCCGATGGTGTCGGCCTTGCTGGGCACGTGTACGGTGAGGTAGTCGCAGCCGCGGCAGAGATCTTCGAGCGTGCCCACGCGCTGCACTTCGCGGCTCAGCACCCACGCGTGCTCGACGGAAATGAACGGGTCGTAGCCGTAGACGTCCATACCCAGGTCGACGCAGGCGTTGGCGACCTTGGAGCCCACGTTGCCTAGGCCGATGACGCCGATGCGCTTGCCCTTGAGCTCGCGGCCCACAAAGGCCTTCTTGGCCTTTTCGGCATCGACCTGAATCTCGGGGTCGTCGGCGTTGTTGCGCACCCAGTTCATCGACTGCACGACGCCGCGGCTTGAAAGCACCAGCATGCCCAGGACGAGCTCCTTGACGGCGTTGCTGTTGGCACCGGGGGAGTTAAAGACGACGACGCCCTTCTTGGCGTACTCCTCGACGGGGATGTTGTTGACGCCGGCGCCGCAGCGGGCGATGGCGCGGATGCCCTCGGGCAGCTCGTGGCCGTGCAGGTCGGTGGAGCGCATCAGAATAGCGTCGGCCTCCTCGGCGGTGCCCACAAACTCGTAGCCCTCGCCAAATTCGACTTTGCCGTCCTTGGTAATGTCGTCGATGGTTTTAATCTTGCGCATGAAAAACTCCTTAGCGGATTTGTTTATAACAAGTGGTTTGAAGTGGCTGGTCGGCCCGCTCGTTGCGGGCTAGTTAGATCGCGGACTCAAACTATGCTGCGCTTCGAAGTCCTTCATATACGAGGCCAGTGCCTGCACGTCTTCCATGGTGACGGCGTTGTACACGCTGGCGCGCATGCCGCCGACGAGGCGATGGCCCTTGACGTTTTGAATCTGGTGCTCGGCCGCGCCTGCGACAAAGGCGGCGTCGAGGTCGGCATCGCCGGTACGGAACGTGACGTTGGCGATGGAGCGACTGTCTGTCTGTGCGGTGCCGTGGAATAGTTTGCTGTTCTCGAGCAGGTCGTAGAGCAGGTTGGCCTTGGCCCAGTTGCGCTCGGCCATGGCGGCAAGTCCGCCGGTCTGCTCCACCCAATGGAACACCTTGCCGCACACGTAGATGCCAAAGGTGTTGGGCGTGTTGAGCATAGAGCCCTTGGCGGCCTGGGTCTTAAGGTCCATGTACTGCGGCGTCTGCGCAAAGGCGGGGCCATCTGTGATGAGATCGTTGCGCACGATGACCACGGTCACGCCCGCGGCGCCGGCGTTTTTCTGCGCGCCGGCGTAAATGAGCCCGTAGCGTTCAACGTCGAGGGGCTGCGACAGAAAGCAGCTCGAGACATCGGCGACCAGCGGCATGTCGCCGCAATCGGGCAGCTCATGGAACATGGTGCCAAAGATGGTGTTGTTCTGGCAGATGTAGACGTAGTCGAGCCCGTCGCCCGCGGCCTCGGCGGCAATGCGCGCGTTGATGTCGGCCATGTTGGGAATGCGGTCGAAATTGGTGTCCTCGGAGCTCGCGAGCAGCACGGCCTCGCCGTACTTGGCGGCCTCCTTGTACGCCTTGTTGGCAAAGTTGCCGGTCACGACGTAGCCGGCGCGGCCGCGGCGCATGAGGTTCATGGGGATGCCCGCAAACTGTAGCGTGGCGCCGCCCTGCAAAAACAGGACACGGTAGTTGTCGGGGATGCTCAGCAGGCGGCGCAGAGTTGCCTCGGCGTCGTCGATGATCTGCTGGTACATACTAGATCGATGGCTCATCTCGAGCACGGACATGCCGCAGCTGCGGTAGTCCATCATCTCGTCGGCGATCTCGGCGAGCACGCTGGTGGGCAGCGCGGCCGGGCCAGCTGAGAAGTTGTGCACACGTGCCATCTTCTAGTTCCCCTCGTAGTCGTTTGAACGTTCGGGATACTTTAGCACAGTGGAGCGCCAGGCGCGACCGCATCACGGTAAAACTCGAGTGCGCCGCTATGATTTACAGGATGGTTACATGGGGGAGGGTTTTCTTGAGGCTCGCATCTGATCCGCCTCGATCTTCGCTTGTTTCCAGGGGCGTACGCGACCGTTTACCAGATCGTCGTAGCCACGCGTGATGGCACGTTGAATGCGATACTCGCGTTCTTGGATGGCGGTTAGTGCGCCCGTCTGATCGGAAATAGGCTTTACGTCTGGCATATGAAGCTCCTTACATGGAATCATATGTATAACTCAATGTTGAGTGTAGTGGAGGGTGGGGGTCCGATGCGAGGTGGCTTTGGGCGTGTGCGTGTCTGCATTCGCAAGCGAATTTATCTGGCAAGTGTGATTTGGGGCGATCTCGTCAAAGCTGCTGAGCTGCGAAAATAACCGTTAACCGGATTTAATTTTGTTGCTCAACATTTGACGCGCTGGTCGTGGTAACTTTTTTACCAACAGGTATGATTAATGACAAGTGCGCCGCGCCTGCCTGCTGGGCCGCGGCGCACTTGTGACAGCCTTTGACACCCTTGGAGCGTGTACTGTGGATGTAACCACAAAAAGCGTTCGGGGGGGGGGTGCTCACCCGCGAGCAATTCCTCCCGCATGAGATGCGCATCGTCGCTGCCCTTCGTATGCAGGGCGCAAGTGACGAGCAGGTCATTGTACGCGTAAAGAGCGAGAACCTCTTTCAATATCCCACGGAGCGCATGGTCGCCAACCGCGCAACCGTGTGCCTTCGCCGCCTTGACGCCATGGTGCCCACGGACGCCGTATGCGCCGCGCGCGGCATCGACCCCAAAACCGCCGTCGAGGCTGCGTCATCCCTAGCCAGGCTCATGGCATCCGGCACTCCCACGCAGGCGGACCAGGCCATCTTCTACAGCATGATCTGCCGCTACGATATCGTGCGCGAGCTCGTGCTCGTCGAGGTAGGGGAGCGCCTACAAAATTTCGATTATGCCTTTACGGCGGTTGACCTCAACGCCTTTATGACACGCTTTACCACGGAGTATCCGGACGCGGCCCGCTGGACTGAGGCCACGGTCAAGCGCATTAAGGGCTCGCTCCGCCAGACGCTCCGCCATGCCGGCCTTATCGGCGAGGGCCAGGGCCCGGAGTCCGAGCGCCTGTCACCACTCTTCCTCGATTCCGATGTCGAGCGAGCCTTGGTTCAGCTGGGCGAGCAGTCGCTTATCGCGGCCCTTACCGGCAGGGCGGTGATGTAGCGTGGCTCCCGTCAAAAGCGCCGTCGACCCTGTTATCACCCCGGCGACGGATCTCACCACCAATATCGGCATCCATTCCCGCAAGAGCGTCGTGGCGGCGCATGCCCGCTCTCAGCACGCCTGTCAGGAATTTGAGCGCCGTGCGCAGCTTCTGCGCGAGTGCCTGTGCAGCGAGGACTTTTTGGCCAACAAGGGCATAGGCAATGAGATCGGCTTCCACACTTTTTGCTATGACCCCGCGCTGGAGTTTGAGGCGCGTGCATTATTTGACACCCTTTCACGCGATGCCGAGGCCGACAAGCTTCCGTGCACGCTCAAGGTCGTGAACCTTTACGACGCCGTGCTGGCAATTCTCGAAAAGCGCCGTGTCCTCAAGGCTATCCCGCACCAAGAGGAGCGCCGCGGTACCCAACGCGTGCTCGAGGACGTGGCCAAGTTCGCCTCGCCCGAGAAAGTTGCCGCGTACATCCTTGAGCAGACCGAGCCGTTCGCGCCCGGAGACGTCATTCTCCTCACCGGCGCGGGCGAGGTTTTCCCGTTCTTTCGCATGCACACGCTTCTCCACTGCATGCTTGCGGATTTTGATGAGGTGCCTGTGGTCGCCGCCTATCCGGGCAGTTTCAACGGCTCTTCTTTCCAGCTCTTTAACCGTCTGCCGGCCGATAACTACTACCGCGCCATCGACATCTCGTAAGCGCGGCTCCCCACAGACAAGGCCCTGCCGCCGGTAACAGCCATTTGCCATAACGTTCCCAAACCCAAAGGAGCACCCATGGACAACACGATCATTCGCGACCTCTTTGCAAAAGACATCAACCGCTCCATCAACGGCGTGGTCAAGGTCCAGGATTCAAAAGATGGGTCCATCCGCCAAGAGCTTGACGAGTACGTGGTGACGCGCGAGTTGCAGAGGCACTTTGCCACGTTCTTCAAGGCCTACGGCGATGCCATCAATGTGCGCACCGACAAGATCGGCGTGTGGATCAGCGGTTTCTTCGGTTCCGGTAAATCGCACTTCCTCAAGATGCTGAGCTACCTGCTCGAGAATCGCCAGATCGGCGGTAAGAGCGCCATCCGCTACTTTGACGGCAAGATCGTCGACCCCATGGTCGCGGCTGCCATGGAGCGCGCCTGTTCGGTGCCCACGCAGGCCATCCTCTTTAACATCGATAGTAAGGCGGGCCAGTGGAAGCAGGGCGATACGGCTCCCACGGCGCTGCTTCGCGGCTTTGAGCGCATGTTCTACGAGGCGCGCGGCTTCTACGGCGAGGACCTCAAGCTTGCAAAGCTCGAGGACTACATCGATTCCCTGGGCAAGACCCAGGAGTTCCGCGAGGCCTTTGAGCGTGTCAACGGCGAGTCCTGGCTCCAGACCCGCGACACCTACAGCTACTTTGAGGACGACGTGGTCGAGGTGCTGCAGAACGTGCTTGGCATGAGTGAAAAGGCCGCATGGAACTGGCTCGAGGGTTCTGAGGACGAGGTTTTGGCCCCCGATGTCTTTGCTAAAAAGGTCAAGGACTACGTGGACGCTCAGGCGGCGGCCCGCGGCGGCAACTTCCGCCTGCTCTTTATGGTCGACGAGGTGGGTCAGTTTATTACAAACGACCAAGACCCAAGCCTTATGCTGAGCCTTCAGACCATCGTCGAGGAGCTGGGTGCCGCCTGCGGTGGCCGCGTGTGGGTGATGGTCACGAGCCAGGAGGCCATCGACAACTTGAGCCTGCCCGTGGGCAACGACTTTTCAAAGATCCAAGGCCGCTTCAATACCCGCCTTTCGCTCTCCAGCTCCAGCGTGGACGAGGTTATCCAGCGCCGTGTGCTCGAGAAGACCGCGCCGGCGGCTGACATGCTTGCACAGGTCTACGAGCAAGACGCCGCCGTGCTCAAAAACAACTTTACCTTTGAGGGTGGCTCGCGCTCCGACCTTGCCGGCTACGCCAACGCCAAGGAGTTTGTCGCCAGCTACCCGTTTGTGGGTTATCAGTTCAAGCTCCTGCCCGACGTCATGACCGAGGTGCGCAAGCACGGCGTCAAGGCCAAGCATATGTCCACGGGCGAGCGCTCCATGCTGAGCGCGTTCCAGGAGAGCGCTCAGGCCATCCAGCATGAGCAGGCCGGCGCGCTCGTGCCGTTCTGGCGCTTCTTCGACACTATCTCCAAAGACCTTGAGCACGGCATCGTCCAGGTGGTTGACCGCGCGATCCGTGCAGCCGAGGACGCAAAGGGCCTCGAGTCCTATGACGTGCAGGTGCTCAAGCTCCTGTACCTGATTCGTTACATTGGCTACGTCAAGGCCACGGTCGAGAACATCTCCATCTTCATGATCGACGGCCTCGACGTGGACAAGCGCGCCCTCAAGGACCGCGTCAAGGAATCCCTCGCCCGCCTGGAGCGCGAGAACTACGTGGCACGCCAGGGCGATACCTATAGTTTCCTCACCGACGAGGAGCAGGAGATAGCGCAGGAGATCGCGCGCACCCCAATCGATAGCGCGCAGGTGATCGAGTCCATCAAGAAGCGCCTGTTCGACAGCATCTACACCGCGCGTAAACTCAACCGCGGGGCCAACGACTTCCCGTTTGACCGCTATGTGGACGGCTCAATCCACGGTGGCAGCATGGGCGGCATGGAGCTTTACGTGGCGACTATGGCGAGCGACCTGGGCCGTGCGGGCGATACCGAGCTGGCCTTGGCTTCTTCGGGCAAGGCCATCGTGGCCTTAAGCGACGAGGCAGATTATTGGGAGACGCTCGTCAACGCCGCCAAGATCCGCAAGTACGCCAAGACGCGAAATCTCCAGGAGCTTCAGCCGAGTACGCGCCAGATCGTCGAGTCTAAGATGCGCGAGGCGGCCTATAACGAGAAAGAGGCCGATGCCCTTTTGAGCGAGGCCGTGCTCCATGCACGTTGCGCGGTCAACGGCCGCACGGTCGAAGTCCGTGCAACCAAGCCTGCCCAGGTCTTTGAGCAGGTGCTGGCACAGCTGTGCGATGTGGTCTTTGAAAAGGCCGACTACATCGGCGCGCCGGTCACGAGCGATTCCGATATCCGCTCCACGCTGGCGGGCAACGTTCAAGCGGGGCTCGCTGGCATGGACGCGGGTAATACGCGTGCGCTTAAGGAGGTCGAAGACTACCTCAAAGTGCAGCACCAGCGCCACCTGGATACCGCTATGGGCGATATCCAGCGCCAGTACCAGCAAAGGCCCTTTGGCTGGCGCGAGGTCGACATCGCAAATGTGGTGGCGCAGCTTGTGGTGGAGCAGCGCGCGCAGGTGCTGTTTGGCGGTCAGACGGTTCAAGCTAGCGACAGCCGCACGGTGGCACTCCTGCGCAAGGATGCCGATAAGGCCCAGGTGCGCTTGCGCATGCGCATGAGCAACCGGTTGCTGCGCGCCACGGGCGAGCTCATGCGTGACCTGTTTGATCTCAAGACCGTGCCCTCCAACGAGGATAAGCTCGTGGCCGAGCTCAAGGAGCGCCTTGGGGACATGCGCGAGGCGTGTCTCGCCATGGCACGCGACTACTACACGGGCATCAAGCCAGCCTACCCGTATCCCGGTGAGGACGAGTGCGAGAAGATGCGCTCGGAGGTGGCCGACGTCCTTAAGGACCAGAACGAGGCCGAGGCGTTCTTGACCACGTTCACCAAGCGTGAGGACCGCCTGCTCGATGCCAAGGAGGACTTTGACAGGGTGACTGAGTTCTTCGATTCCAACCAGCGCGCAACGTTTGACCACGCCAAGGAGTTCTTGAGTCGCACGGAGGGCATCGAGTACGCCTCCGACGACATTCCCAGCGCGGTTGAGAACGTGGCGAAGGTGCGTGAGATCCTCAAAGACCCCAAGCCCTACGGCCGCATCAAAGACCTGCAGCCGCTGATGGCGCCCGTCGAGGAAGACGTTAAAAAAATCCTGGGCATGCGCCGCAACGAGTTCTTGCATCGCATCGAGAACGACCTGCAGGACCTGCAAAAGCAGGCCGAGAGCCAAGAGGGTTTTGTCAAGCAGGCCAAGGATGCCATAGCGGACGCCGGCACCAAGTATGAGTCGTTCAAGAACCGCACCCACGGCGTCCAGAGCCTCAACGAGCTTAACGCCCTCGCGGCAAACTGGGAAAGCTGGACCATCACGGCGGCCAACAAGATATACGACGCCGTGGACGCCGCACGCGAACGTATGGAAAACGAGCGCCGTTCCACCGAGGTCACCAGCACGGGCGAGGTGGTCAAAAAGATCACCAACAAGGGCACCGCTACGCCAAGTAACGGTTCCGCGCCCGTGCCCGTGCCCAAGCCCCAGCGCAAGGTCAAGACCGTGCGCCGCACCGACCTGGCCAAGCCGAGCCGCCTCACGACCGCAGAGGACGTGGAACGCTACGTGGACGACCTGCGAGCCCGCCTTATGCAGGCGCTTGCATCAAACGACGAGATCCGCATTAACTAACCCGCTCAGTCGCCGGCGCCCAAACATGCACCGGCGGCTTATGGCGTTTTGAAAGGTACGGGAACCATGAACGATTCCGCTCTCAAGAACTTCTGCACGTGGGCTCGCGTGGAACTTATTAACGGCGTGGAGGCGCAGATGGTGCGCTATGGCATCACCGACCCCGCGCCCGATCCTGCCGGGTCCCAGACCATCAACGGCCAGCCTCTGAGTCCACTCGAGGTCGAGCAGCGCGACGAGCTGTTGCGCCTGCAGACCGCAGAGAGCCATGACGCGCTGCGCGACCGTGCGGCCTACATCTGGTTCAACCGTATCGTGGCCATGCGCTTTATGGAGGCTCGCGGCTGGCTCCCCAGCTGTATGCGCATGCTGAGCCGCGCGGACGGCAGCCATGGTAGCGAGGCTGTGGAGAACGCCCTGGACGTGGAGATTTCCACGGCCGACCCCGAGCGCGTGGCGGAGCTCAAAATGGCGGGTTCCGACGAACCGCTGTGGCGCTATCTATTTGTGGCGCAGAGCGAGGAACTTGCCGACTGCCTGCCGGGCGTCTTTGAACGTGTGGGCGGTGCCATGGAGCTACTGTTGCCCCAGGGTCTTATGATGGCAGACAGCGTGGTGGGCAAGCTCAATGCAGTCCTCGCTGACGAGGACTGGCGCGAGGGCGTGACCGTTCTGGGCTGGATGTACCAGTACTACAATGCAGATGTCAAAGACGAATTCTTCAAGTCTAAGCGCAAGGCCGTGGCGGCGGATATCGCTCCCGCCACGCAGCTCTTCACGCCCGAGTGGATCGTGCACTACATGGTCGAGAACTCGCTCGGCCGCCTGTGGATGCTCAACAACCCTGGGAGCTCACTGCGCGAGCGCATGGAGTACTACATCGAGCCCGACGAGGAGCACGAGGACTTTATCCGCATCTCGAGCCCCGAGGAGATTACGCTCTGTGACCCGGCGTGCGGCTCGGGCCATATCCTGGTCTATGCTTTTGAGTTGCTTTTTGCCATGTATGAGGAACGCGGCTACCGCGAGCGCGATATCCCGGAGCTCATTCTGACCAATAACCTCGCCGGCATGGAGATTGATCCCCGCGCGGCGCAGATCGCCGAGCTAGCGCTTGCCATGTGCGCCCGCGAGCACGACCGCCGCTTCTTTAGGTGCGGCGTCCGTGCCGACGTTACCGTGCTTACGAGCATCCCGCTGGGGGAGGACGAGCTGCCGGGCAACAAGAAGCTCGCCGAGGAGCTGAGCCATTTGGGTGAAATCGGCTCGCTGCTTAATCCTTCAGAGGGCGAGATCGACGAGCTCAAGGCTGCCGCTGCGAGCTGTTCCGACGACCTTTTTGCCGCTGCGACCAAAACTAAGCTCGAAAGCGCTGCTGCAATCTGCGAGAAGCTGTCCCGTCGTTTTGCCTGCACCGTGGCGAATCCTCCATATATGGGCAGCAGCAGCTTCAACCCCTTCATGAGCAAGTGGATCAAGAAGAACTACCCCGATGTGAAGAGCGACCTCTTTTCGTCATTTATCGTTCGCAACATGGATTTTACCGAGGAACATGGCGAAGCCGGTCTTATGACGCCGTTTGTATGGATGTTCATTGGCAGCTATGAGAAGCTACGGGCAAAACTCATTGACGAGAAGACCATTACTTCGCTAATCCAACTCGAATATTCGGGCTTTGCTGGCGCTACGGTGCCCATCTGTACGTTTACTTACCACAACTCTCATATCGATGGATATGAGGGTGGATACGTTCGTCTTGCTGATTTCACGGGCCCTGCCGTTCAGGCCCCCAAGGCGCTCGAGGCCATCCAAAATCCCACCTGCGGCTGGTTCTACCGCCGCGACGCCGACACCTTCAAACAAATCCCCGGCACCCCCATAGCCTACTGGGCTAGCGAAAGACTAGTAGAGGACTTTCGTATAGGAAAACCGATTGGCCAGCTAGTTTCGATGTCGGGAGGTTTAAAAACTGGCAATAATGATAGGTTTTTGCGTCTTTGGTGGGAGGTTTCCTACATTTCGGCTAGTTTTGCTAGCCAGGGTAATCGAACCTCGGTCTTCAGATGGTGCCCGTGTAATAAAGGCGGCAGCTATCGAAAATGGTCGGGAAATGATGACTATCTTGTCGATTGGAAAGATGGTGGTCGGTACATGTTCGGCCATGCTGTTGATGAGTGCAGGAGCATTAATCGCATTCCTGAGGACGTGGCTTTTGAGCCGCATGTCACCTGGTCGAAAATAACGAGCTCTAAACAGTCTTTTCGCTTTAAGCCGCGTGGTCATCTGTTCGAAACGGCCGGCCCCAGTGTTTTTGGCGATCCTGACACTTTGGAGTATTTGCAGGGCTTTTTGAATAGCAGCGTCTCGGAGTCGGTCGCCGGATTTCTGTCGCCAACTCTAAACTGTAATCCGAATGAAATAGCGAGTATGCCGCTAATTGACCCCGAAGACGGGGCTGACGTGATTCGGACGCTTGTTAAAAATTCTCGAAAGGAATCGAAGCTCGATTGGGACTCGTTTGAAACCTCTTGGGATTTCAAGCGCCATCCACTGATTTAGGTGATTTTATGACCGTAGAGAAGAATCAGTTCGACGAAGGTGTTAACAGAGTCTCTAGTCTTTTGGCACTGTATGACAGCCTGCAAATAGAAGGATCTGCTAGAACGTCGAAGGAAAAAAGACCGACGGATATCTTGCGCGCTGCTCTTGTTTTACTTCATTCGGCGGAAGAGGACTATTGCCGCAATATACTCATTCATTGGTATCCCTTAAAGGCTGATCCGAAGGCCTTGAGCGAAGTCTCGCTAGCTGGCAGTGATGGAAGAACATCCAAGTACAGCTTTGATAGATTTGCTTCCTTTTCTGGCAAAACTGTCGATGAAGTAATTTCCGAATCTGTACGTGAGCATTTTTCGCGAATGAGTTTCAACAGCTATAAAGATATTGATAGTCGCCTTAAAAAGATAGGCTTGTCGCTTAGTGCTTATAAGCGACAAGCTGAAATAGATGCGCTAATTCAGCGAAGGCACAAGGTTGTTCACGAAGTTGATTTAGTGCAGGACGAATCAAGCGGAAAGAGCCGAACAAGACCTATTAAATCAACTCAAGTTCGGATTTGGATGGAATGCTCAACGAGTTTGGTTCAAATGATTGATGACCAAGTGAGTGCTTGGGAAAAACAGGAAACACAACTGCCGGAAGATATCTCTGCCGGCATCGATGGAAACGATTGCACTGGAGAAGAGCCGAATGGGGTATAGCCGTGTTTTCTCCATTTTCCTGTTGTTGACAACGTCTTATACATTCATTAAGAGGTAACTAATGCCAACCTTACTTTCTGATAAATACGAGGCCCGCAAGGCCGAGGTCAATGCTCGCTTTGAGCAGCTTCGCGCTAACGAGGAGGAACTCAACCGAATCTTTGCCAAGATCTACAACATGGAGGGCGAGGTGCCCATCGAGGTCGAGGACAAGTATGTCTCGGTGGCGCGCATCTTCGACACCGCCGATGAGATTCCCGAGAGCTATAGGGGTAACAAATACGTGCGCACCAAGCGTGACGAGATTACCTCGCTCATAAGCTATGCCGTGGGTTGCATGTTTGGCCGCTATTCGCTGGATGTGGATGGCCTGGTTCTGGCCGATCAGGGCGTCACGGTCGACGACTATCTGGCCAAGATGCCCAATCCCGATTACGTGACTTTTATGCCCGATAGCGACAACGTGCTGCCCATTACCGACGACGAGTACTTTGACGACGACATCGTGCGCTACTTTATCGACTTTGTGCGCACCGTGTACGGCGAGGAGACGCTCGAGCAGAACTTGGCTTTTATTGCCGAGGCGCTCGGCGGCAAGGGTACCTCGCGCGAGGTAATCCGTTCCTACTTTTTGAAGGACTTCTTTAAGGATCACTGCCAGACCTATAGGAAGCGCCCCATCTACTGGCTGTTCGATAGCGGCAAAAAGAACGGCTTCAAGTGCCTTGTTTACATGCATCGCTATCAGCCCGACCTGTTGGCTCGCATCCGCACCGACTATGTGCATGAGCAGCAGGAGCGCTATCGCTCCCAGATCGGCTATGCCAACGACGCCCTTGCCAGTGCCGAGCGCGGCGAGCGCGTGTGTTTGGATAAGCGCGTCAAAAAGCTCAATGACCAGCTCAAAGAGACCATTGCCTACGAGGAGAAACTACACCACTTGGCAGACCAGATGATTAAGATCGACCTGGATGACGGCGTCAAGGTCAACTACGCCAAGTTTCAGGATGTGCTGGCAAAGATCAAGTAACTGCAGATACGGTAAGGATATTCATGCCCAAGATTGATGTAGAAGAACAGCTTAAGCTGCGGTTTTTGCAGCCGTTGCCTGCATGCATGCCCCGCCGTGTGGTGGTTTGGCACGATGCGGACGGCGAGTTCGCTCCTGAGTTTGAGCGATTGGCCGCCGAGGGTTTCGACGGCGCGGGGACCGATGACGGCGTTATGCCCGTCCACGGTGACTTTGGGCGCCCGGTACGGTTTGTTGAGGCCTGTGAGGGCCGCATGTTTGCCGTTAAGAAGCTTATCAACCGCGATGACCTTGCGAGCGATATCTTGCTGTATCGCCGTTGCCCGCGCGGCAGGCTTGAGGGCGATTGGCTTGCCGATGTTGAGCTGTATGCTGATCGGTTCCAGGCTGACTATCTTTCGCTTTTGGCCGACCAGCTGGGTATCGAGAATATCGACGCCGTGCGCGAGAGTCTGCGCGAGCACAAGACGTTCTTTGATGCCAAGACCCGCTGCGTTAAGTTTGCCGCGTGCGTTCCGCATGCTTCGGGCGCATCAGATATCGAACTCGGTATCCTTACGGTGATTTTTGGCGGTAAAGAGGTTGGCGACGCGCGCCCCGCGTTTGTGCTGCGCGGCTGTATGACCACGCTGCTGCACGAGGGCCCCGAAGCGCTGGCCGAGTTGGTGGACAAGTACTGCGTGCGCGATGTCCTCGCTGCCTTCATTGTACGTTGCTATGGGTTTGAGGGACCGCTGTATAAGCGTGATTCGCTGCTTGCACTGGCATCCCATGTGCTCATCACGGCGTCATCCACCGCGCTTCCCGAGGGGGCGCTCAAGGGACTCGAAAGCTATGTGGCTCCCGCCTACGGACCCTATTGCCTTGAGGCGGTGCGTACGTGGGACCAGACTGCCGATGCTCGGGCGTCGAGCGAGGATTTATTTGAGATCTGCCGTTTGGTGGAGGATGCCCGCGGGCTCTTTGCACGGTTTGAGGCCCTGTCGATCGATGTGCTGACCTCGCTTGATGTGTTCCCGTGCGTCAATGAGGCCGTACTCTCGCAGCTGTTCTGCTCGTTTGCTCAGGGCGCGGACCGTGTTGCGGATGCGCGCGCCTTTGCGGCGCGTCGCTGCGACCTAAGCTGGTACCGCCGTGTCGAGAGCTACTTTGACCTGCTTGTCGCTGTGGCCGATATGTGTGCGTTTAGGCAGGCGCACGCGGGCGGGTTCCATCTGGCGCAGCCCCAGCAGGTGTGGGATGCCTACACGTCCGATTGGTATGCCATGGACGCTGCCTATCGCCATATGTGCACCGCGTATCTGCGGGCGCGCTCCGTCGAGTGCGATGTGCTCGAGGAGCCTGCCCGAGCTGTGGTGGACTGGGCGGAGAATCTCTACAGTAACTGGTTCTTGGCCGATGCTAATGCATGCTGGGCGACCGCTGCGCAAGGGGAGTGGGCCGATTGCGGCTACATCGAGGGTCCCGCACGGCAGGATGAATTCTACTGGCATGTACTGCCCACCTTTGTGGGCTCTACCAAAACGACGGTCGTTATCGTGAGCGACGCGCTGCGCTATGAGGTGGCCCGCGACGTTGCGGCGCTGCTCGAGCGCGAGCGCGGCGGCAACGTCAAGGTCTCTAGCATGCAGGCGGTCTTTCCCTCCATTACCGAGGTGGGTATGCCCGCGCTGCTGCCGCACCAGGCGCTTGGGCTTGCAGCGGATGGCACGTACGTGCTGGCTGACGGCATGCCCACTTCGACGACTCCGCAGCGCGAGGCCGTGCTTGCCAACGTTGAGTCTACGGGCCGCGCTTTGCGCTCGAGCGCATACCTCAACATGGTGGGAACCGAGCGCAAAGCGCTGCTCAAAGACTCCAAGCTCGTTTATCTCTACCACAACAAGATCGATGCCACGGGCGAGAAGGCCGCTACGCAGGATGACGTCTTCGATGCCTGTGCGGACACCGTGGAGGAACTTGCCACGTTGGCGCGTCGCGTGTGCACCGACGCCCCGGGCGCACGTGTTGTTATAACGGCGGATCACGGCTTTATCTACACGCGTCGGGAACTCAACGAGTGCCAGATGCTCGGCAAGTCAGACCTTCCCTTCCTTGACGCTCCCGTTATGCACGGCAAGCGTCATCTGGTGGTGCCCAACGAGGCCGTGACCAAGCTTTCGGACGAGGCGCGCGGGGTGTTTGTTAATGTTGATATGGGACTTTTGGGTGCCGGCTTTGAGGGGTTTGCCCCGCGCGAGAACGTGCACTTTAGGCGTCCCGGCGGTACTAACAACTACGTCCACGGCGGCATGAGCCTGCAGGAGCTTTGCGTGCCCGTTATCGGATTTTGGCGCGCACGCTCGGGTTCCAAGGACTTTGTCGATACGCGTGCAGCGACGCTACGCGTGCTAAGTGAGGGACGCCGTGTGACCAACTCGCTCTTCTCGGTCAACCTGATCCAGGAAGAGCCCGCTCGGGGCAAGATCCTTCCGTGTGAGTACGAGCTGGTGTTTACCGACGCAAGCGGCAACGAGGTGAGCGATACGGTCAAAGCGCATGCCAACAAGGTCTCTGCAAACTCGCAGGATCGCGTGGTGCATGCCAAGTTTGCGCTGCATGCGGCCAATGGGTTCTCGGCCAAGGATCCGTACTATCTGGTCTGCCGCGAACGTGAGACGGGCAAGATCGTTTGGCGCGAGACGTACACCATCGCTGTTTCGTTTGCCCCTGTTGCTGATTTTGGTTTTTAGGAGTGTGCCCTATGTTTGATAGCCATGACGACAATCTATGGGAAGTTCCCTCGATTGATGTGAATACGCCCGTGCAGGCTGCGGTGCCTGCAGGGGAGGCCGTGCCTGCCCCGGAGGCTGAGGCTGCCGCAGAGGCCGTGGCCGCTGCGCCTGTCCCGGAGCCGATGGAGACCGCTGCGCCCGCTGAGGTCGTGGCGCCCGCCGAGGACGAATCCTCGACCGATGGCTATGCCCAAGCCGTGGCCGAGGCTCCCGAGGACGACGGCTACGATATGGATGGACTGGACGGCAAGCTGCTCGAGCACTTTGGCGGCAAGATCGTGCGCAAGGACCTCACGGCCCTTATGAAGCGTGGCGCCAACGTGCCCACCTTTGTGCTGGAGTACCTGCTGGGCATGTACTGCTCAACCGATGACGAGAATGCCGTGGCAGAGGGCCTGGAGCGCATCCGCAAGATCCTCACCGATAACTATGTGCGCCCCGACGAGTCCGAGCGCATCAAGTCCAAGATTCGCGAGCTGGGTCGCTTTACCATCATCGATAAGGTGACGGCCAAGCTCGACGAGTACAAAGACATCTACGTGGCGTCGTTTGCCAATCTGACCATTGAGCCGTTTGTGATGCCGGCCGAGTACGTGCGCGACTATTCCAAGATTCTCCAGGGCGGTATTTGGTGCATCATGAGCATCGAGTATCGTCATCCCATGGAAGAGGAAGACGAGTTTGGCATGGAGGTCTTTGGCGACGATGCGCCGCGCCGCTCCAAGGCCAAGCGCAAAAAGCGCGGGCCCGAGGACTCTCCGTTTAGCGTAGCTTCGCTCACGCCCATCCAGATGCCCAACCTGGACCTGGATGCCATGATCGACGAGCGCCAGTATTTCTCGCGCGACGAGTGGCTCAACATGCTGCTGCGCTCGGCTGGCTATGAGCCCAGCGAGCTTTCCGAGAAGGAGCGCCTGCACTTTATCGAGCGTATGGTGCCGCTGATCGAGCGCAACTACAACCTGTGCGAGCTTGGTCCCCGCGGTACCGGCAAGAGCCATATCTACAAAGAGGTCTCGCCCTACGCCATCTTGCTTTCGGGCGGGCAGACCACCACAGCCAACCTGTTCGGCCGTATGAACTCCATGCGCGCCGATCGCGTGGGCTTGGTGGGTCACTGGGATTGCGTGACGTTCGACGAGGTCGCCGGCATGCGCTTTAAGGATACCAACGCCGTGCAGATCATGAAGGACTACATGGCGAGTGGCAGCTACGCGCGCGGCCGCGACCAGATTAACGCCGATGCCTCCATGGTCTTTGAGGGCAACATCAACGACACCGTGCAAAACGTCCTTAAGACCACGCACCTGTTTGATCCGTTCCCGCCGGAGTTTAACAACGATTCGGCCTTCTTCGACCGTATCCACTATTACCTGCCGGGCTGGGAGATTCCCAAGATGCGTTCGAGCCTGCTGACCGGGCATTACGGCTTAATCACCGACTGCCTATCGGAGTTTTGCAAGGAGATGCGCCGCAAGGACTTTACGCATCATATCGACCGCTACTTCCGCTTTAACAGCGACTTTAACAAGCGTGACGAGATCGCCGTGCGCAAGTCCTTTAGCGGCCTGGCCAAGCTGCTGTTCCCTGACGAGGCTATGGACAAGGATGACGTTCGTTGGTTGCTGGACTACGCCATCGAGGGCCGTCGCCGCGTAAAGGAGCAGCTCAAGATTATGGCGGGCGTCGAGTTTATCGACGTCAACCTGGGCTATATGGATGCCGACAATCCGCAGGACGTGCACGTGGTGCGCGTGCCCGAGCAGAGTGAGGATACGCTGATTCCCGACGGGCCGCTGCTGTCCGGTCATGTGTTTGGCGTGGGCAGGTCGCAGGGCGGCGAGGTTGCCGTGTACAAGCTGGAGAACAAGGCCGTAGCCGGCGAGTGCAAGTTTAAGCACGAGGGCGTTGCCTTTAACAAGCCGGTGCGCGATACGCTGGAAGCCGCGTTTGACAACTTTGTGAACCTGGCGAACCGCGTGGCGCCGGGCATGCACATTGGCTCCAAGGACTACCTGCTGTTCTATAACGACCTGCAGAGCAAAGGCCTGTCCGAAGAAGTTTCGCTTGCCGAGTTTGTGGGCCTGTGCTCCGCGGCCTGCAACCGCCCAGTGATGCCTGCGCTGGCGGTTCCGGGAATCTTGCGCATGTCGGGCTCTATGGATGAGATCCGCGGGCTCGAGGACATCATGCGCGTGGCCAAAAACGCCGGCGCCAAGCGCGTGATATTGCCGCTGAGCGCCATCGCGGGCCTGCAGAACGTTTCCTCCGAGATTATCTCGGGGTTGAGCCCGGTGTTCTACATGGATGGCGACCCGGTCGATGCTGCGAAGAAGGCGTTGGATCTATAGGGATGCGAGCGTGCGGGCTTGCGTGCGCGAGGCGTTTGATGCGCACGTGAGCCCGCGAGCATGGTGGCGCGCTGCGCGTGAGGAGGCCTTGCCATGGCGGAAGAACGTTCTGTTGGCGAGCTGCTCGATGAGCTGTTTGGCTTTGAGTCGGTAGCCAAGCGTCAGCCGGCGCTTGAGCAGTACGATCGCGGGGAGTTATTGCGCAAGGCGCGCTCCCGCGAGCTACTGGCTGTGATCGGGGGCGTCGAGGCTGCCGAGCGTGCTGCGCGTGAGTCTGCCGTGCGGGCCGTTGACGGGTATGTACGCCGCGTTGAATTTGATTCTCTTGCGCGCGCTCGCAAGCAGGTAGGCGTTGTGGGCCCGTTGCAGATGGAGCGGCGCTACGCTGCCTTTTTGCGCATGGAGGACAAGGCCGAGCTGTTGGCGCGTCTGGAGCAGACGCTTGCGTTTATCGAGGTAAGGCTGCGTGCCAATACGGCGGACAGGGTTCGTGCGGCATATGATGCCGCGGGGGCTTTGGTGTTGCAGGGCGTGGCACGTCTGAGTGACGTGCGCGTTGTGGATGCCGTGCCCCTGGATGCCGATCTGCTGTGTACGCAGTTGGAGCAGCTGCGTTGTGCCGCCGACGCAACGGATCTTGCCGGCATGATCACGGCGACGTTCGAGTCCGAGCTGAGTGCGACCGGGCCGCGGGATGCTGGCGGATTTGCTGGTGGTGTTGCTGGCGATGTTGCCGGCGATGTAGCACTGGAGCGCGAGCTTACCAACGTGCGCGGCGCTGCACAGCGGGCACGCTTGGCCGCCCAGGCGTATCGGGCCGAGCGCGCCGCCCGCGTTGCGGGGAGCGCGGTGGAACCGATGTCGTTGCCAGAGTCTGTTTGCGTTGCGTGCGAGACGGCGTGCGATGCCGGAGAGCTTTCCGAGTTGCTCGCCCAGGTTAAAAAGTCGTTTGAGACATATAGGCGCGTTGTTGCCGACGGTGGGTTGTTCCGTGCCTTTGGCGTCGGTTCGCCGCATGGGATTTGCCGCGGCAGTAGTTATATTGACTACGATTCTCGGTTTGATGAAGACGTGTTGGTGGGCGAGTATGACGGTGCTACCAGGCACAATGTTCGGCGTGAGGTGGCGATTCCCGAGCTTGTGGATGGGGCCTCGGCCGATGGCGGCGATTCACTCGAGGTTGCCGTGGCGCGCATGCGTGAGTTTAACGCGCGCCGCTACGACGGTGTGCTGGACGAGGATCCTGCGTACCATGCGAATGCATTTTGGTATGGACTCAAAAAGCTCAGCCAGTATTGCGAGGCCGCCGTGCGCGTAGATGAGCGTGCTTGGGATTGCCTTATCGATAAGGTACAGTTCGCCTACGATGAACCCGTGGGGCGCCTGGCCACGCAGATGGACGACAAGCAGGTTGCGGCTTTTGTTGCTGCTGTGGATGCGCTCGGCGCTGTTGAGTAGGGGCCTGGCCTGATAGGAGGTTTCACCATGAAGATCGACGTTGATGTTGACCAGCTGCGTGAGAGTCTGCTCGACCGTGCAGGGAGTGCAGCCGGCGTGGGCTTTCCGGCCGCTATTCTCGACGTGATGGATATCGAGGACGAGTCGCCCCAAGAGCTGCTAGCCCGAGCCGAGCGCGAAGGCCTCGACCTCCACGACTTTGCCGTCGATGACGATTAGAAATGTGACAAAGGGACAGTCTCTTTGTCACATTCGGGACTGCGGCTGCGCGTAAAAGCACGATAGACCGTCGCGATGGAGCCTGATGACCTCGCGACTGTTTTATTTTGACTGCCCGCTGACTAAGTGAGTAGACTTAATTGCAAATCCTGAGCACACGACAAATTTGCTTCAACAAACCCGCAGGTCACAGAGTTGTGCTTTGGTGACGTGGTCGGCGATTCGGCAAAAGCCTACTCACTTAGTTTTGCGAGACGCATACTGTCCGCAATGTAGCTAATTTAGGACGTGTCTCCTTTAGCTACTTCCGCCCTCTTAGAGGCTGAACAGGAGTTACGGCAACTTTACGCATAAAAAATGCCGGGGGGATCCCCCGGTCCTTGACTGCCCTTCATAAAGGAACGCAAGCCATTTATACCATGGTTCCGATGCGAATGGCTGGCTCACTCAATCCTCTTTTTCCTTAGCTTCTTGACGAAGTTCTTTTTGAATGGGGTAATCGAGCCAAAGAACTCAGTGTCAGTTTTCGTCGCTGTTCCATTCTGGAACTTAAGGAACGTGAGCTCGATTCCGCAAATATAGTCGGCGACCTGGGAAAGTCGGTATGTTCTGGGCGAAGCATCGCGATATACCGTGGCCTTTTGGGAAATGGCCTTCTCGATGGCGCCATGAAGCGCTCGCGTTACAACGCTTTGGCCTCCGTCATAGTAGATCTTAACGTGGTCAAAGCTCTGTATATACGCCAGGTGGTCACTGAGAAATATCGCAACGTCGCGTTCGATCTTTTCGGAGAGCTTTTGGGGTTCGTAAAGGCCCTGCTTCTTGTCGTAGATGAAGGGCTGGTAGGTGATGGGGAGGTGTTGCACGAGCATCGTGAAGGCGGAAAGTTGCCTTTTTCGTCGTTGAATATCCTGCCATTTATAGTCGTCATGTCCGGTCAAAAGCGGCCCGAAATGAAATGGCATGATGTCGAGACTTTGATCTTTTATGAGCTGCTCATAGCTATTGATATGAGGACCAACAGGTTTGTCCTGTTCATGGAATACGAGCATGACAATGTAGTACCTAGATACAGGCCCCGCGTCGCCGGATTCGTCGATAAAAATCGAGAGTTCCTTCATGAGGTGACCTCCAATTTACGCATAAAAAATGCCGGGGGACATCCCCCGGCTCTTGGAGGTCCCTCTATTCGAGGGTACCGACTTCTTTATAGCATGAGATCGAGCCGCGTTCAAATGCTGCCATGTGGATAGGTCCCTTTTCAGTTCCTGTTAAATCGCGACTCAGGAGGGGCTGGGGTAGCTAAAAGAGCCCCGTCCCAAATTAGCTGCCCCCGCCCGCTACGACGCCAGCGTGGCGATGACGGCTTCGTCGCCGGCGTATATGAGGGTGTTGCCATCGGGGATGATCGTTTGGCCTTCGCGCTTGAGCATCACGACGATGAACGGGTGCTTGCCCTGCGGCACGTCGCGCAGGCGCTGACCGGCCAGGCGACCGTGGGGCGTCACGGTGACCTCGCGCAGCGTAACCTCGGCACGCTCTTCGAACGTTGGGGCTGCCATCACCAGCAGATCGCCTTCTTGGATCACGGTGTCGCCATTGGGCAGTACCGGGTGCGCCCCGTCGCGCAGCACCAGGACCACGAGCATGTCGGTGGCGCTGCCAATGTCCGCGAGCGAGCGTCCTGCAAACGGATGTCCAGCGCCCACCTTGAGCTTTACAAACGACATGCCGTCTTCGTCGCGATAGTCGTTAAAGGTGCGGCGTACGTCGCCGGTCGCATCGATCATATCGAGCTTCTTCGCCACCGCCGGCAGCAGCGAGCCCTGCACCACAATGCTCGACACGGCAATCACAAACACCAGGTCAAATAGGTCGTGTCCGCCGGGAACACCTGCCACCACGGCAAAGAGACTAAAGACGACCGAAGCTGCTCCGCGCAGACCCGCCCAGCTTACGAGCGCGACCTGGCGGGGGTTCGTCTTAAAGGGCGCCAGGAGCATGCCGACGGCGATGGGACGGCTCGCAAAGAGCATAAACGCCATGAGCGCCAGGCCCGGCAGCAGCATTTGCGGCAGGCGGGCGGGCGTCACGAGCAGGCCGAGCAAGAAGAAGATCGTCATCTCGGCCATCTCGGTGAGGGTGTCAAAGAAGTGCGCCAGCTCGACCTTGCCGGTGATGTCGCTCGCGCCCAGCACAATGCCGGCCAGGTACACGGCCAAAAAGCCGTTGCCGCCCAGGTAGCTCGGCAGCGCGTAGGCGACGATTGCCACGGCGAACAAAAAGATGGTCTGCGCGCCCTCGGCTGTTGCGCGTGCGCGTTCAATCAGGTGGCCCGCCGCCCAGCCGATGGCAAGGCCCAGGCCCACGCCCAGGATAATCTGCTTGGCCAGCAGTGTGGGAATGTTGATGTCGCCGCCGGCTGCGAGTGTGGCGAGCACGGCGGTGAGCATGTAGGCGACGGGGTCGTTGGAGCCCGATTCGACCTCGAGCAGCGAGTCGGTGCCGCCCCTCAGCGAAAGGCTGTGCTCGCGCAGAACGCTAAAGACGCTGGCCGCGTCGGTGGACGCCACAACCGATCCCAGCAGCAGGCCGCCGATCCAGTCGAAGCCCAGTACAAAGTGCGCGAACACGCCGGTAATGCCGGCAGTGATGACGACGCCGAGTGTGCTCAGCAGCACCGCAGGCGCGGCGACGGGTTTGGCGCGGTCGATGTTGGTGTTAAAACCGCCGTAGAACATGATGAACAGCAGCGCCGTGCTGCAGACGGTTTCGGTGAGCGCGTAGTCGCTAAAGTCGATGTGAGCCGGCCCGTTGACGCCCAACAGCATGCCGAGCGCGATAAAGATGAGCAGGGTGGGGAAGGGGAGTTTTTTGCCGACGGGCTTGATGGTCAGGCACAGAATAATAACGAGGCCGATAAAGAGAAGGATCTGGTTCATGGATGGTGTCCGCTCCTGGGTGGTTGGCGTGGCACGGTCAGTTGTCTGCGGTTATTTGTACCCAAAGATGGTGGGTTTATGGGGTTGGATTGCGGGCGTGTGCGATATCGTCATAGACGGCTGCCGTCTTTGCCTCTGCTCGGAAACCCTTTCCAGCTTTATTGCAACGGAGTACAATGGGTAACGTTTAAGTTCAACTTGAAGTTTTAGTTGCGGTTCCGGGCTTCGGTCGCAAGGTAGGGAAAGGCGTTCCATGGCGATCTATGTGACATCTGATGCTCACGGACACGTGCATGCGCTTGACGAGGCCCTGTCTAAGATCTCGTTGACGTCCGACGACACGCTGTACGTGCTGGGCGACATGATCGATCGCGGGCCCGATCCGGTCGGCGTTATTAAGCTCGTGCGCTCGCTGCCCAACGCCCGCGTGCTCAAGGGTAATCACGAGCAGATCATGCTCGATGCCATCATTGGCCAGGATCCGCTCGATGCCGAGACCTGGGATATCAACGGTGGCTGGACGACGCGCGAGCAGCTCAACGACATGGAACTTGAGGCATACGAGGAGCTCGTGCGATGGATGGCCGCGCTGCCGCTCTACGCGGTGGCCGAGACCGAGGAGCGCCCGTATCTGCTGGTACATGCTGGAATCGAGATGAAGGCGGCGCGCGCGTTTTTGCTTGAGCATGGCGTCGATTGTGCCGATGGCGCTGGAGCGGTGGGTGCCGATCGCGAGCTGCTACAGCAGATGCTCGCGGTGCAGTCGTCCGATGACCTGTTGTGGATTCGTCACGGCTATTGGGATGTGCCGACGGGGTTGCTTTCTGCCGAGGGCAAGGGTCCGGTCGTGGTGAGCGGCCACACGCCAACGGTGTCGCTCGGGCGTTATTGCGAGGTAGGCGGCCTGGCGGGACTCGACGAGGAGTCGGGACGCGGACAGATTGTGCGCCTGGGTGGCGAGAATACCGCCGGCGTTCCCGATCGCATCGACATCGACTGTGCCGCCGCCACCGGCTCCGAGTTCGGCCGCGTGGGCATCCTGCGCCTGGACGACGGGGCAGAGTTCTACGCAAATATCAACCCTGGAGAATAACCTTGTTCCGCCGTTCTACCGAACGGCGGTCACGTTGACGCTGCGCAGCCCCGAAGCACCCCATCTTGTCGCTCAAACCGTCGCTCGCGTACAGAAGTACGCGTCGCTCCTCTTTCGCGCCAACCTGGGGCACTTCGAGACTGCTCGCTGTCGGTGCCTAAACATCGACGTTTCTTTTCTTCAAATTGATTCGAATTAGGCGCCGTACGGGTTCCGGTCGCGCTCGATGCGCTGGCGGATGTGGGCGTACTCGATAATCAGCAGCACCAGGAGTAGGGCCATGATGGCTAGGTAGCTCACCACAGCGCCCATCAGACCCAGCAGGTTGATCAGAATCACCGGGAGCACTACGCTTACGGCGAAGCAGATCAGGTAAATCTTGGTGACGTCGCCGGCGTGGCGCAGTACCGTGATGATGGCATAGATAAAGTCGATGGCCGCGGTAATGCCGCCGGCGACGACCATTAGCAGCGCCAGCGTGCGGTAGCGCTCAAAGTTGAGGCCGTACATAAAGCTCATGAGGGGGATGCCGGGGCCTGCCATAAATGCGGCGCACGCGCCGGTGATGACCACGATCAGCGCCATAACGGCAACAATAATCAAGTCAAAGCGGCGACGCTTGCGCGGATTCGCCCAAATGCTCGACAGACGCAGGAGCTGCGGTTTATAGATAAATCCAATGCTCAACAAAATGGCCTGCGCTGGAAAGAACAGGGCATTAAAGTACAGCTGATACTTGTAGGCCAGCGTGCCTTCCATCACGAATTTGGGCATGCTCTCGATGAGGTTGAACAGGAACAGCGCACCAAAGAGCGGGGCGCACTGGATAAACAGGTGGCCGAGCTCGCGCAGGCTCACGCGGCGCGATTTTTCGGTCTCGAGCAGGGCGAGAGGCGCGGTGACCAGCACGAGCGAGGCAATCGCGGCGATGCCCATGGCCATGGCCGCGATGGGCATGCTGCGCGTAAGGAACAGCGCCATGCTAAAGACCACGATGACGCCGACGGAGCGCAGCGTTTGGCTCATGCCGGCCAGGTAGAGTTTATCGGCCTGCTGCAGGCGGCCTTCGTACACGTCCGCCACGCCGTCGATCACCTTATACAGGTAGACGCCCAAGCCGATCGTGGCCATCTGCGCATCGTAGCCGCGGGCGCTACTGTATACCAGGCCGCATGCCAGCGCGAGCGCTCCGCAGAGCCAGCGGTTGAGCTGGTAGGAGGCAAAGGACGTCTTTTCGTTGATGTCCGAGACCTGGAAATTGCGCACGCCGTAGTTGCACGCGATCATGATGAGCGTGCCGGTGACAAAGGCGATGGAGAATTTGCCTGCTTCTTCGGCGCCCACGAGCTGCGCAGACACGATGGTGAGCAGCGGAAACGCCAAGCCCCATACGGCGGTGCCCAGGGTATTCCAAAGGTAGTCGCGACGGGTGGCGTGATCTTCGTACTCGGCTTCTTGCGTGGAGAAGCCGCCGCCGTAGACGGCTCCGAGCAGGCGGTTCCACCAGGCATTGACCATGCGGTGGATGGGGCCGGGCTGGCGATCGCGCCGCGGCGACGGCGTGTGGCCTGGCTGCTGTTGGGACCGCCAGCGTTACGCTGGCTCAGCTCTTGGATTCGTGCGAGCTCCTCGGCGGTGTGCGATGCGGGGAACTGGCCGTTCTCGATGCGTCCGCCCTGCCCGTGCGCCCCGTCCGATACGGTGGGGTCGGCGACGCCATTGCGGCGGGCGATGGCGCGGCGAATGCTATCGAGGGGCGTGATGCTCAAAGCGGAGTCCTTTCTATTGCTGCGCTCTAGTATAGACGCGACGGTGTTCGCTCGTGTTTTTGAACAGGCTGTTCAATAATTTCGGCGGTGCCATTCAGCAGTCGGCAATTAGGGACGTTCCTTATGTGCCGGCACTTTGGGAACGTCCCTAAGTGCCGGCATCCGGGGACGCTCCTTGGTTGTTGCCTGTTCAAGAGTGTCCCCAACGACTAGTCGTTTAAGAACGTCCCCAATGACTAGGCCGCTTGCGTGCGATTTTTGACCGTTGGGCGGGCGCTTCGCCGTTGCCGCAAAAACGTTTTTGCATATCGGGTACAACGGGCTTTACGTGAGTAAAGTGCGCGCCGCGCCCACGTGTCGCGTTTTTAAAGGAGGCCCCATGTCTGGTGTTACCCCTGCAGAAGTTCTGTCCAACTTTGGCATTGCGCTGGTCGAAGACCCCGCCGAGAACCAGCCCCGCCTGCTGGTTGACCTGCCGGCAGCCGAGCTCGTCGAGCACGCCATCCGCCGCAACGAAGGCCGCATGGCCTCCAACGGCGCACTGGTGATCGAGACGGGAGAGCGCACTGGCCGCTCGCCCAACGACCGTTTTATCGCCGACACGCCCGACGTGCACGACAAGATCGCCTGGGGCGCCGTCAACCGCCCTCTGTCTGTCGAGAGCTACGAGGCCATCAAGGCCGGCATTGTCGACTACCTCAACGAGCGCGACGTGTTCGTCACCCGTGGCATGGCAGGCGCCGACCGCAACCACACGCGTCGACTGCTCGTTGCCTGCGAGCGTGCCAGCCAGGCACTCTTTATTAAGCAGATGCTCGCCCGCCCGCTCGCCCGCGAAATCGCGCGCACCGGCGAGCCCGACTTCTGCGTACTCGCAGCGCCCGGTTACCAGTGCGACCCTGCCATCAAGGGCCTCAACTCCAGCGCCGCCGTGGTCATCAACTTCCAGGAACGCGTGATTCTGGTCGCCGGCACCGGCTACTCCGGTGAGATCAAAAAGTCGATCTTTAGCGTCATGAACTACCTGCTGCCCGTCGAGGACGACGTGCTGCCCATGCACTGCTCGGCCAGCATGGATCCCGTCACGCACGAGACCGCCGTGCTCTTTGGCCTGTCTGGCACCGGCAAGACCACGCTTTCGGCCAATCCCACGCGCCTGCTGATCGGCGACGACGAGCACGGTTGGTCCGACATGGGCATCTTCAACATCGAGGGTGGCTGCTACGCCAAATGCGAGGGCCTGGACGCGTTCCACGAGCCCGAGATCTTCAACGCCGTCCGCTTGGGCGCGATCTGCGAAAACGTGGTGCTCGACGAGAGCCGCAAGCCCAACTACGATGACGTCTCGGTCACGCACAACACGCGCGTGGCCTACCCTGTGGAGCACATTCCCAACGCGTGGACCAAGGGCATGGGCACCACTCCGAGCGTCGTGCTGTTTTTGACCTGCGACGCCTTTGGCGTGCTGCCGCCCATCTCGCGCCTGACGGCCGACGCCGCCATGTATCACTTCGTGACGGGCTTTACGGCCAAGATCCCCGGCACCGAGGTCGGCGTCACCGAGCCCACGCCCACGTTCTCTTCGCTGTTTGGCGAGCCGTTTATGCCGCTCGACCCCATGGTCTATGCCAAGATGCTCGGTGAGCGCATCGCCGACGGCCGCACGCGTGTGTACCTGGTCAACACCGGCTGGATTGGCGGCGGCTACGGCGTGGGCCATCGCATCGAGCTTGCCTACACGCGCGCCCTGGTGGCCCGCGCCCTCGACGGTACCATCGAGGACAGCGAATTCGTGCATGACGATATCTTTAACGTTGACATTCCCACCACGTGCCACGGCGTGCCCGACGGCATCCTGGTGCCGCGCCAGTACTGGCAGAGCACCGCGCGCTACGACGAGGCGGCGCACAACTTGGCCGTGATGTTCGAGGAGAACTTCGAGAAGAAGTACTCGCACCTGCCCGAGTCCGTGAAGGCCGCCGGTCCGCACGCTCAGGTGCACGCCGACGTCCGTCATCGCGGCCGCGGCCTGCTGGGACTCCGACACTAGCGTTGCTTCAGACCCAAAAACCACCATAAAGGGGACAGGCACCTTTGTGGTGGTTTTACTCGCGCGGATGACTCGGGTTACAATACGCCTGACATATTGCCCCCTTCTCCGGATGGGGGCAGCGTAAGCGCTCTTGTGGCGGCACCGTAGGACTTTGAAGGTGGCCGTCGTAAGGGCGCTTTTTGTTTAGGCGCCCTCGCTCGGGCGCGCACGATGAAGGGAGAGCGCATGAAGAGCTTTATTGCCGAGGATTCGTTTTGGGAGCTATTTCCGCAGGCGGCTGTCGGTGTTGTGGTCGTAAAGGGCATGAAGCCCGCGGCTCAGATTCCTCAAGAGGACGTGGACGCGATTGCGGCGTTGCTCGACCGCGCCAATATCGACGCGGAGCGTCATCTGACCAGCGATACTATCAGCGAGAACGCACCGGTCAAGGCATGGCGCGAGGCTTATCGGCTGTTCAAGACCAAAAAGGGCGCGCGTTGCTCAATTGAGAACCTGCTCAAGCGCGTGCTCAAGGGCAAACCGGTGGGCCACATTACGCCCGCGGTGGATATCTACAACACGGTGTCGCTGACCTACGCGCTGCCCGTTGGCGGCGAGGACCTGCATGCGATTGAGGGGGATCTTCGCTTGAAGGTGACTGACGGCGGCGATGCGTTCCTGCCACTTGGCGAGGAAACGGATGACCCGACGCTGCCCGGCGAGCTCGCCTACATCGATGATGCGGGCGCCGTATGCCGCTGCTGAAACTGGCGCGATGGCGTTCGCACGGCGCTGTCCGACGATTCGGCCGATGCATTCCTGGCGATTGAGTGCGTGGAGCCCGAGCAGATGGGGGATTGCCAGGCTGCCGTTGATCGTCTCGCCGAGCTGCTCGAGCGCTATCTGGGAGCGACGGTTGTCGTTAAGACGCTTGTGACCCGCGACAATCCCTGCGTGGAACTGTAGCGACGCCTGCGGATCATGTTCGCCGGTCAAAACCACTACAAAGGCGCCTGTCCCCTTTGTGGTGGTTTTTATGTTGATGGGTTAACAAATGGGATATTTGGGTATGGGTGTTGCCTTGTGCGGCTAAGATGTTTACCCGTTAGCATCATGCAAGCGAAAGGCGGTCGTCTCCCATGCAGCAGAACGACGAGACACGTTTCGAGGACTTTGTCGGACTGATCAGCGGGCTCTACAAGGAGATCCAGCGCATTAAGACATCCGAGGGCGCAAGGCTGGGCCTCAAGGGCTCCGACGTTATGTGCCTGTACTATCTTGAGCGCAGCAAGGACGGCCTGACTGGCGCTGACCTGGCTCGCATGGCAGGCGTGACCCGTGCCGCCGTCTCGCGCACGCTCGCGCATCTGGAGGAGGGCGGCTACGTCGAGGTCGACGACTCGGGTGATGCAGCCGTTAAGTATCGTGCCCCGGTGCGCCTGACCGCTCTGGGCGGCGAGAGCATGAGCGAGGCGGACCGCATCATTCGCGAGGTGCTCGACACCACCGGTAAGGCTATGGGTGTGGAGCAGCGCGAGCAGATGTATGCGTCGCTACGTACGATTCTCAACACCCTGCGTGAGATCTAAGGCCGCCAAGGCATTTGCTTCCCATTAAAAACTGCATAGTCCCGTTTGAGCGCGTATGCCGTGCCGGGGCATTGCTGTCAAAATTCCCCGCGCGGGACCTGCGCAAGAAAGGATTCGTTATGTCCGTCCGCATTATTACCGATTCCGCAAGCGATATGTCGCCGGCGGAGCACCCCGCTCTGCGTGTTCTGCCGCTGTCCGTCACCTTTGGCACCGATGTGTATATGGATGGCGTCGACATCGATCACCAGCGCTTTTACGAGATGCTTGTGGAGCGCGATGAGCTGCCCAAGACCGGTCAGGTCAACCCGTACGCCTTTTCGCAGGCGATTGCCGAAGCGCGTGAGGCCGGCGATGAGGCCGTGATTATTACCGTGGGCGCCAAGCTCTCGGGCACCAACCAGAGTGCTCGTACGGCACTTGCCGAGGCGCCGGGCGGCGACATGTTCGTCGTGGACAGCAATAACGTGACCTTGGGCGAGCGCGTGCTGGTCGAGTATGCGCTGCGCCTGGTGGACGAGGGCCAGGGCGCGGCTCAGGTTGCGGCGGCTGTCGAGGCCGTGCGCGACCGCGTGGTCGTCATCGGCCTGCTCGAGACGCTGGAGTACCTGGTGCGCGGCGGTCGCCTGTCTGCTGCGGCCGGTGCCGTGGGTACGCTGCTCAACGTAAAGCCCGTGGTGGCTGCCGAGGACGGTCTGATCGTGCAGCTGGGCAAGGCGCGCGGTTCCAAGAACGGACGTAACCTGCTCAACCAGAAGGTCGAAAAGGCGGGCGGCATCGACTTTTCCATGCCGCTGGCGCTCGGCTATACGGGCCTTTCGGATGCGGTGCTCAAGAAGTATATCGAGGACAGCGCGGCACTGTGGGCTGGCCACACCGAGGGCGAACTGCCCGTTCACACCATCGGCGCCACCATCGGCACCCATGTAGGCCCCGGCGCCGTAGCCGTAGCCTTCTTCCAGCCCGTTAACTAGCCCACCTGCCAAAACCACCACAAAGGGGACAGGCACCTTTGTGGTGGTTTATGCTATTCCGGGTGGAAGGGAGCGAGCAATGGCGTCTGAGGGCTTTTTTGAGCGGGTGTACGAGGTGGTCGAGCAGATCCCCGAAGGGATGGTCGCCACGTACGGCCAGGTGGCGCTGCTCGCCGGTCGTCCACGAAGCGCGCGCTATGTGGGCTATGCGCTGCACAGCAATCCGCGCCCTGGTCAGATTCCCTGCCATCGTGTGGTGTTTGCCGATGGCCGCATTTGCGAGGGCTTTGCGTTTGGCGGCCCCGATGCTCAGCGTGAGCTCTTAATGGGGGAGGGCGTGACGTTTACCGATCCCATGCACGTCGACCTGGGCGCCTGTCGTTGGCCGGCCGGGCTTTAACGGCTTGCTCGCGCCAAAACCACCACAAAGGTGCCTGTCCCCTTTGTGGTGGTTCTAGTTTACCTGAGCTAACTTATGGAGAAGGTATGGCGGCGCGGTTTGTCGCAGCAAAGTAAACCACGGTGAACTATATTGTTTTCAGCAACGGAGCAGGCAATAGGCGATGAAAAAGCCTGCCCTGTTGAGTTTGATTCGCATTCCTCCCCTCTGTGCGATTCAACGGTGTACTTCGGGAACAGGCCCGCTGGCAACTATCTGCCAGCGGGCCTGTTCCTGTTTCGGTGAGGATTCAGCCTCACCGTCTATGTTGTGCGAAGGCGCTTTGCCTAGTACACCATGCCCATGGCGTCCTGAACCTCGGCAAGGGTCTGCTCGGCGATCTCATTGGCGCGACGGTTGCCCTCGTGCAGCACGTCCTTCACGTAATCCAGGTCGTTTTCGTAGCGCTGGCGACGCTCGCGGATCGGCGCGAAGTACTCGTTGACGGCCTCGGTCACGTACTTCTTGAGCTGGCCGGAGCCGCCCATGCCAATCTCCTCGGCAATCTCGACTTCGGAACGGCCGGTGCAGATGGCGGCCGTCGAAAGCAAACCGGACACGCCGGGGCGGTTCTCGGGATCGAACGTGATCATGCGCTCGGAGTCGGTCTGGCTCTTCTTGATGCGCTTGGCCGTCTCCTCGGCGGTCATCGAGATGTTGATGGCGTTACCGTAGCTCTTGCTCATCTTGCGACCGTCCAGGCCCGGCAGCAGCGGGGTCTCGGACAGCAGTGCGTCGACCTCGGGGAACACCTTGCCGTAGCGGTTGTTAAAGCGGCGGGCGATGGTGCGGGTGAGCTCGATGTGCGGCAGCTGGTCGCGACCGACGGGCACCACATTGCCCTTGCAGAACAGGATGTCGCAGGCCTGGTGCACCGGGTAGGTGAGCAGAAGGCCGGTGAGCTCGTGGCCCGAGGCCTCCATCTCGGCCTTGACCGTGGGGTTGCGCGCCAGCTCGGCCTCGGAGACCAGCGACAGGAACGGCAGCATGAGCTGGTTTGCGGCGGGTACGGCGGAGTGCGCGTAGATCATGGTCTTGTCGGGGTCGATGCCGCAGGCAAGGTAGTCCATGACCATGTTGTACACGTTGTCCTGGATGTGCTCGGTCGTGTCGCGGTCAGTGATGACTTGGTAGTCGGCGATGAGCACGTTGGTCTTGGCGCCCATGTTCTGCAGCTCAACACGGCCCTTGAGGGTACCGAAGTAGTGACCCAGGTGCAGACGGCCGGTGGGGCGGTCGCCGGTGAGCATGGTGAACTTCTCGGGCGTTTTGGCCAGGCCCTCGCGAATGGCGTTGCTTTTTTGCAGCGCGACTTCGTAGCTGTTCTCGTTTGGCATGATTGCTCCTAACGTATGTTCATGGGTCAAGATGATAACGCGTTTATTGGAGGGTCGGGGCGTAAGTACGCGAGGGGCGGGAGAGCGGCGGCATGTGCGATGGGCGCGGCGTGGCTGCGCGTTTGGCCGGCGGCGCCTGGGCGCATCCTCGGCAGCTTGCCCTAGCGCCTGTGGTGGCGCTCCTCCTTGCGTTCTTCTGCCGCCTGCTCCTCCTGCTTAAAGGCGGGGTCGTCGGGGGTGACGAGCTCGTCCTCGTGCGTGCGCTTGTTGTAATGGTGGCGTAGCACGGGCTCAAACAGATGTAGATGCTTGGCAAAGGCCGCCGAGCCAATGGCGAGCACGGTAAAGATGAGCACGCGCATGGGCACCTCGACCTGGTTGATCGCGGCGGCGCCGGCCGAAAGCATAATGCACCAGGCATAGATGAGCAGCACAGCCTGCTTTTGGTTGTAGCCCTCTTGGATCAGGCGGTGGTGGATGTGGCCCTTGTCGGCCTGCCCGATGCTAATGTGGGCGCGCTTGCGGCGCACGATGGCGCTAAACGTGTCGATGATGGGCACGCCGGCAACGATGAGCGGGATGATAAGTGAGGTGAGCGCGGCGGTGCGGCTCACGTTGAGTAGCGAGATGGAGCCCAGCGCAAAGCCCAGAAGCAGCGACCCCGAGTCGCCCAAGAAGATGCTTGCGGGGTTGAAGTTGTAGCGCAAAAAGGCCAGACAGGCGCCAAAGAGCGCAATGGAGAGCGCGGCGGCGTCGATGCGGCCCGAGAGAACGGCCATCGAAAACATGGTGAACGACGCGATGCCGCAGATGCCCGTGGCTAAGCCGTCGAGGCCGTCGATGAGGTTAATGATGTTGGTGAATGCCACCAGATAGATCACGGTGATGGGGTAGGCGAGCCATCCGAGCATGATTTCGCCGGGGGCAAACGGGTTGACGATGACGCCGATGCGCAGGCCACCCACGCAGGCGATGAGCGCAGCGAGGACCTGTCCGGCCAGCTTTTGCTTGGGCTTGAGCTGAATGACGTCGTCGATAGCGCCGGTCGCAAAGATGACGGTAAAGGAGAGCGCCAGCATGGGATAGCTAATGTGAAGGCGCGGGTGCGGCACCAGGACGGGCGGCCAGCCTAGGTGCCAGGTGCCTAGGATTTGCACAATGCAGGCAACGACCAGGCCCAAAAACACCGCCGTTCCGCCCAAACGCGGGATGGGCTTGGTGTTGATGCGGCGCTTAGAAGGATAGTCGACGGCGTCGAGCTTAATTGCCAAGCGCTTGACCAGGGGCACCGTGAGGAAGGTCGTGATAAAGGCCGCCGCTGCCACGCATAGATACGGTATGTAGCTCGGGGATGAAGCCATGAATCTAAAAACCGCCAAGCGTCGAAGGAAAAGGTCAAAGGTTGCTAAGCGCAAAGGGCATAGCCGAACCATGATACTCGACCAAGGGGGGTGCATGGAATTGCACGCAGCGATAATCACGCGCTTACCAGATATTGGGATGTTGTCGATGGATTGTCGGGATACCGTCGGGGATCCATATGGGCTGTAATGGTGGTTTTCGGCAAATAAAAACCACCCCCCACGTTACGAAAATGAACCCACCTAAAACAGGTGGGTGCCCTCATCGACTGTTCCAGCGTCCTTAACAACGAAGGATACCTGTACTAGGTACGACTGTGTGGGCTCCCTAAATAAACGCGACGGTTCACCCAGTTGCTCCGCGGGGGGCGGAATACCTACATCATAAAGCGGCACTTTATCGATTCCAGTCTTGACATTACAAAAATCGTGTCGGACGATTACGGCGCCTTGGGCTCGAGCCGTCTGTGCGGTTGGTCCCTTTACGTTTGAGCTGCTGAATCGTTGTTTTGGAGCATGTTTTTATGCCGACGCCGTTGACCGAACTTTTTTCGCCCGCCTGCCATTTGTGTCCGCGCCGTTGCGGTGCGGTGCGCGACGAGGGTGCGCACGGCGTATGCGGTGCCGATGACACGCTCAAGGTGGCCCGCGCGGCGCTTCATATGTGGGAGGAGCCGCCTATCTCGGGCGAGGCCGGTTCGGGCACGATCTTCTTTAGCGGCTGCTCGCTCAAATGTATCTATTGCCAGAACCACGAGATCTCGACGGGCAATTTTGGGCTTGAGATTTCGCCCGAGCGCCTGGTCGAGATTATGCTGGAGCTGCAGGACCAAGGTGCCAATAACATCAATCTGGTGACGGCGACGCATTATGCTCACCTGCTGCCGGCCGCGATTGCCGCAGCTCGGGAGCGCGGACTGGTCATTCCAATCGTCTATAACACGAGCGGTTATGAGCGTGCGAGTGCCGTGGCGGCGCTCGGCGATTTGGTCGACGTGTGGCTTACCGACTTTAAGTATGCCAATGCGGCGCTTGCGCAGTCACTCTCTCATATTAAGGACTACCCGCGCGTGGCTGTGTCGGGTCTGGCCCAGATGGCGCGCGAAATTGAGCGCCGCGGGGGAGAGCTGGTAGACGGGGACGGGCTCATGAAGCGCGGCATAATCGTGCGTCATCTGGTGCTGCCGGGGCATGCGGACGATTCGTGCCGCGTGTTGGACCTGGTGTGGCAGACGGTGGGCGACGTGCCGATCTCGGTCATGAACCAGTACACGCCCAATGCCCTCATGCGCGAACAAGGCGGCGACCTGGCGCGCGCCGTGACGCGCGAGGAGTACGAGCAGGTGCTCGACCATGCCGACGACCTGGGCTTTACGACGATGTTTTGGCAAGAAGGCGGAGCGGTAGACGAGAGCTTCACCCCGGCGTTCGACACCACCGGCGTCCTCACCAGCGCAAAGTAGTGCGCTCGCCGATGATTTTTCTGGGACGGGGATTAAAAAATCATCGAGAGGATCGCCTGCTCGAAAAGTTGTCAAAATAGCCGCGTCCCAAAAAGACTGGGTATTGGGCGTTGACAGTTGGCGAGCCGTAGGTAAAATATCAACTTGTCTTGGGGACGTAGCTCAGTTGGGAGAGCGCTGCCGTCGCATGGCAGAGGCCGAGGGTTCGACTCCCTTCGTCTCCACCCTTGGATTTGATAAGCCGCTGACATTGTGTCGGCGGCTTTTTTTAAAAGAAAGGGCTGTACCATGGCCAAGCTTGAGTCCCAACCACTGTCTGCCGAGGAACGCGCCGAGTTGGAAGAGCTCCGCGCCGAGAAAGCTCGTCGCGAGGCCCAGGAAGAGGCACGCCGCGAGCGTGAGGAGCTGGCCGCCCTGCGTGCCGAGCGTGCGAAGGCCGAGGAGGCCGCCGCGAACGTCGCCCCCGCGCCCAAGCCCGCCGCCGCGAAGCCCGCGCCCACCGCACCTAAACCTCAGCCTAAAAAGGTCGCTCGTCCCAAGCCCGTCGAGCCCAAGCCGAGCCGTGACGAGATGACCTTTGCCCAGCGCATGGTTACCTCCAAGGAGCCTACGGGCGAGAACGAGATCCCTGGCATGGCGCCGGCTCAAAAAATCATCATTGTCCTTGCCCTCATCGCGTTTGTCATCTTTATGGGCTACACGATCCTGACCAGCATGGGCCTGCTCTAGCCCATTCGCGCTGGGTGCCATGCCAGAACACTCTGCCCTTTTCCAACCCTCAACCTCTGCACAACGCATCCGAAAGGTCGCCCCATGGCTTTGACCGACATCTCGCATCCCACCGACATTGCAATGCTCACCGATCTGTACGAGCTCACTATGGCCCAGGGCCTGTGGGAGAGCGGCAAGGCCAATGAGCAGGGTTGTTTTACCGCGTTTTACCGCGACCATCCTTTTGGCAGCGCCTATGCCGTCATGTGCGGTACCGCCGAACTGCCCGAGCTTGTCGAGAATCTGCGCTTTACGCCCGAGGACATCGACTACCTCGCCTCGCTCCAGGCCCCGGCCGGCGGCGCGATGTTCAAGCCTGGATTCCTCGACTACCTGCGCGATTTTCGTGCGCATGTAAACATCGACGCCGTGCCCGAGGGCGAGCTCGTCTTTCCGCGCGAGCCCATGGTTCGCGTCACCGGCCCCGCGCTGGAGTGCCAGCTGCTTGAGACGGCGCTGCTCAACATCGTTGGGTTCCAGACGCTTGTCGCCACCAAGACGGCGCGCGTGGTGCTGGCGGCGGACGGCCGTCCCGTTGCCGAGTTTGGCCTGCGCCGCGCTCAGGGTCCCGATGGCGGCTTGGCCGTCGCGCGCGCGAGCTACGTTGCCGGCTGCTCCTCTACGTCCAATGTGCTCGCCGGCCGCCGCTACGGTATTCCCGTCTTTGGCACGCATGCGCACAGCTGGGTGATGAGCTTCGATTCCGAGCTCGAGGCCTTCCGCGCCTTTGCCAAGTCGAGCCCCAAGAACTGTACGCTGCTCATCGACACCTATGACGTGCGCGAGGGCTGTGAACATGCCATTACGGTTGCCAAGGAGATGGAAGCGGTGGGCGAGCGCCTGTCGGCCATTCGCATCGACTCCGGCGACCTCGCCAAGCTCTCCAAGTATGTGCGCGGCCGTTTTGATGCCGAGGGCCTGCCCTATGTGGGGATCTCGGTTTCTAACGATTTGGATGAGTACACGATTCAGTCGCTGCTCGACCAGGGCGCGCCCATCGACAGCTTTGGCGTGGGTACCAAGCTTGCGACCTGCTATGACCAGCCGGCGCTGGGCGGCGTGTACAAGCTTTCCGCCCGCCGTGCGAGCGAGGCAGATCCATGGACGCCGGTGGTCAAGCTCTCTGAGCAGCCATACAAGCGCACGATCCCGGGTGTGCAACGCGTGCGCCGTTATTACGACGGCTTTGGCGGCCCGGTCTGCGACATGATCTACGACGAGGACCATCTGGCGGGGGAGGGCGCCGCGCGCGGCAATACCCTTGTGGCCGTGAACGATGCCGCCCTGGTGACCGACGTGTCCGAACTCGAGTATCGCGAGCTGCTGGTGCCGATCGTGCGCGATGGCAGTGCGGTGGCTCCGCGTGAGAGCATCCAGGACGCGCGCGAGCGCTGTGCTTGGGCGCTCGACCATCTGGACGCAGCTTTCAAGCGCTTCCTGTACCCGCAGACCTATGTGGTGGGTATGGAGCAGGGCCTGGCTCAGGTGCGCGACGAGCTCGTGCGTAAGAACATGGCCGCGGCCTCTGCCTTTCCCTGGGCTCACTAATTCCTTGGGCGGTAGGGGCGAGTCACGCTTCCCTGGCCGCCGGCTCGGCCGTTCGCTGAACAGTTGATTGGTTTGACGTATGACGACTTCTTATAAAACGATGGTGGTAAAGATCGGTTCGTCCACGGTGGTGGGCGCCGACGGCAAGGTCAACCGCGCCTTTATCGGCGGGCTTGCCGACCAGGCCGCAGCGCTGCGCGAGCTTGGCTGGCGCCTGATCGTGGTGAGCTCGGGCGCCATTGCCTGCGGCTATCCCGTGCTGGGCTTCGACCGTAAGCCGGTCGGCGACCTGCCGAGCCTGCAGGCCTGCGCCTCGGCCGGTCAGTGCATCATCTCGTCGGCCTACGACGAGGAGTTCCATGCGCGCGACCTGCTCACCTCGCTCGTGCTGCTCACGCGTCACGACACGGCGCGCCGCACGTCCTACCTGCACGCGCGCGACGCCCTGCTTCGCCTGGTGGAGCTCGGCGTGGTGCCGGTCGTCAACGAGAACGATACCGTCACCGTCGATGAGATCAAGTTTGGCGACAACGACACGCTGGCGGCGCTTGTGAGCTGCCTGGTTTCTGCCGATCTGTGCGTGACGCTCTCGGACATCGATGGCCTCTACACCGCCAATCCGCACGAGGATCCGACGGCCGAGTTTATCCCGGTCGTGCATAAGATCGATGCCAAGATTATCGCCTCGGCGGGCGATTCTTCCACATCGGTGGGTACGGGCGGCATGATCACCAAGATTCGCGCGAGCCGCATTCTCATGACGGCGGGCATTCAAAGCGTGATTTGCTCGGGCGAGGAGCCCGATGCGCTCGTGCGTCTGGCCCGCGGCGAGAGCGTGGGTACGCTGTTCGATCCGCCGGCGGAGCGCCTGGACATTGCGCCGCGCAAGTTGTGGATCGCACTGGGTGACAAGGCGCATGGCTCGGTGACGGTCGATGATGGCGCCGCGAAGGCGCTGGTCAGCCGCGGATCGTCGCTGCTCGCGGTGGGTATTCGCGAGGTCGATGGCCAGTTTGCCGAGGGCGATGTGCTCGACGTGCGCGACCCGAGCGGCATGGTTGTCGCCCGTGGTATCGCTGAGGCCGATTCGGACGTGCTGGAGCTTGCAGCCGGCCGCCGCCAGGACCAGATTGCCAGCAACCGCCTGCTCGCAGACCTGGCCGAGAAGCCCGCGATCCATAGGGACAACTTGATAGTGTTCGCCTAACCAATTGACGCTGCAAACGCCCCTAAGCGGCAATCTGACGTTCAATCGTCGGGCATGACCAAAAGGTCAATGCCCCCCCTCTTTCACGTCACCTTGCTCGCTTAGGGGCGTTTTCGCTTTCTGTCCTCTACCAGCGGCATTGTCGTTGCCGGCACTTGGGGACGTTCCTATTGTGCCGGCAGACGGGGACACTCCTTTGCTAGAAGATCTGGCGCAGGTCTCCGCGGTTGAGGGCTTCGTCGAAGAGGTGCTTGAACACCACGCTGCCGTGCAAGCCGTCGTGCTCGAACTCGTTGGTCACCCAGGCATGCGAGTTGCCCACGCGGCTGAGCGTATCGAGCTGCATGCCCGAGTCCACGTACATGTCATCGAAGTACACCGCGGCCTGCAGGGGCACCTCGTTGCACGCCAGGCGCTGCGGGTCGTAGATCTTGTCCCAGCTTGTGTCTTCCATAAGCAGATCCATCGCCGGCTTGAAGGGCTTAAGTTCGGGCATCTGCTCAAACATCCACGGGAACATGGCCTCGCCGGTAAACATGAGCGGTCGCGTGAGCGTGTCGAACTCGGCACGATGGGCCTTCTCTTCTGCCGCGGCCCAGCGAATGGGCATGGTGTCGCCGTCGGCGTAGATGAACTCCTGAAGCGTCCAGTACAGCGGATTCGTGCGCGTGTTGGTGCGCTCGAAGGCGCGCATCAAAAAGCTGTCAGATACCGAGGCGCCGCAGGCCAGCGTGCCGTCGCCGTCAACAAAAGCATGATCGATAATCCAATGCATGCGCTCAAAGCTCGGCTTCATGCCAAAGTCGCTGCCCATGAGCTGCAGGCGTTCGACCGTCATCGGCGAGCCGTCGGGTAGCACGGGCTTTTGCTCCTCGAGGGCATCTGCCAGGGCCGCCACACGCTCGACGTCGGTAGGGTAGCGGTTGTAATACTGCTGCGTCTTGGCAGCCATGCGCGGGAAGGTGTGCGCGTAGACCTCGCTTGCGCTCGCCGGTACGTGGGGGATGCCGCCGCAGGAAAAGCTTGCCGCCACGCCCTCGGGGAAGAGCGACAGGTAGCTCAGCGTCAAAAAGCCACCGTAGCTCTGCCCGAGCGTGACCCAGGGCCTGCCGCCAAAGCCCACCAGGCGCAGGTACTCAAAATCGCGCACGATGGAGCTGGCGAGGTGGCGCTTGAGGAAGTCCGCCTGCGAGCGGTCCGCATCGGCGCCGGCTGCCTCGGCACGCTCGCCCAGTGCGGCAATCGTGCGCCCGTCTACACAGCTGCTGCGTCCGGTGCCGCGCTGGTCGGGCAGGACGACGCGGAAGTGCTTGACGGCCTCTTCGATCCAGCCATCGCTTGTGGGCGACAGCGGACGCGGGCTCTCGCCACCGGGGCCACCCTGCAAAAAGAGAAGGAGCGGCAGGTCGTCGTTGATGCGGTCGGGTGCGCAAACCACGCGGTAGAAGAGCTTGATGCTCTCGGGCGCGCCGGCGATGGGTGTCGGTATAGCGCCGCGGCGCATGGTGCTGCCGACGGCCAGGAGCATCGGCTCCAGGCCGCGCCAGTCGAGGGGGACGTCGATGCTGTGGTCCTCGACATACAGGCCGGGGACGTGGTACGAAGTGATGAGGGCCATGTGAGTCTTCCGTTCGTTGCGGTGTTTCGGGTTGACCAATTCTACCGCCGCGGGCGAGGCCATGCGCAAATCGGCTACCATGGTTGCAAACTTCTAGGAGAAAGGGCCGCCCATGTCGGTCGATATAGCCACGTATGTCCACGATCTTGCCGTTGCCGCTAAGGCAGCGTCGGCCTCGCTTGCCACGGCGAGCGACGAGCAGCGCCAGGAGGCCGTGCGCGCCATGGCCGCAGCGCTGCGCAACGGTGTCGACTCCATCGTCGCCGCCAACGAGCTCGATATGTCCGCCGCGCGCGATGCGGGGACCTCGGCGGGGCTCCTCGACCGTCTGCTGCTGACGCCCGAGCGCGTCGAGGGCATGGCCGCCGGCCTGGAGAAGCTCGCCGAGCTGCCCGATTCTGTCGGCCGCGTGCTCGACCACCGCGTGCTCGCAAGCGGCGTGGACCTCACCCGCGTGAGCGTGCCGTTGGGCCTGGTCGCCATGGTGTACGAGGCGCGCCCCAACGTGACGGCCGACGCCGCGGGCATCTGCATCCGCACCGGCAACGCCTGCATTCTGCGCGGCGGCTCGCTGGCCTATCACTCGTGTGCCATGATTGCCGAACTGCTGGCCGATGCGCTCGAGGCCAAGGGCTTCCCGCGCGAGGCCGTGTCGATGATCGAGTCTACCGACCGCGAGGCCACCGGCGAGCTCATGAAGCTCCGCGGCGTCGTCGATGTGCTCATTCCGCGTGGCGGTGCGGGCCTGATCCAGCGCTGCGTGCGCGAGTCGCTCGTTCCGGTGATCGAGACGGGCACGGGTAACTGCCACATCTACGTGCATGAATCCGCCGACTTCGATAAAGCGCTCAATATTATCGTCAACGCTAAGACGCAGCGCGTGGGCGTGTGCAATGCCGCCGAGTCGCTGCTGGTCGACCGTGCCGTGGCCGATGCGTTTTTGCCCGCGGTCGTGGCCGTGCTGCATGACCACGGCGTGCTCATTCACGGCGACGAGGCCACGTGCGCCGCATGCGTCGATGCCGGTCTTGCCGAGGGTGATGACTTTGTTGCCGCAACCGAGGAGGACTGGGGCCGCGAGTATCTGGCGCTCGAGATGAGCGTGAAGGTCGTGGCGAACGAGGACGAGGCCATCGCGCACATCAACCGCTACGGCACCATGCATTCCGAGGCCATCATCGCCGAGGACACGGATGCCTGCGAGCGCTTTCTGGATGCGGTCGATGCCTCGGCCGTGTATGCCAACGCTAGCACGCGCTTTACCGACGGCGGCGAGTTTGGCTTGGGCGCCGAGATCGGCATCTCGACCCAAAAGCTCCACGCCCGCGGTCCCTTTGCCGCCGAGGCCCTCACCACCTACAAATACAAGCTCCGCGGCACCGGCCAGGTTCGCCCCTAACCCCTCGTAAACGAAAACCGCCACAAAGGTGTCTGTCCCCTTTGTGGCGGTTTTAGGTGGCGTGGGCGGTTAGGCCTGGAAGGTATCGCGGTCGGGGGCGAAGGACTGCATGGCCGCGATGGTACGGTCGAAGAGCTCGGGGAGCTCCCAGCCCAGCATCTCGGCACCCTGCGTAATCACATCGCGCGAGCAGCCGGCGGCAAAGCGCTTGTCCTTGAATTTCTTCTTGAGCGACTTGGTCGTAAAGTCCATGACGCTCTTACTCGGACGCATGATGACGGCAGCACCGATCAAGCCGGTGAGCTCGTCGCAGGCAAACAGGATCTTTTCCATCTGCAGCTCGGGCTTGGGCAGCGAGGTGTTGAAGTCCGACGTGTGCGTCTGAATGGCGCGAATGAGATCGGGAGAGGCGCCCTCGCCTTCAAGGATCTCGGCCGCATAGATGGTGTGGTTCATGGGGTCGTCCTCATGCTCCTCCCAATCTAGGTCGTGCAGCAGACCGACGATGCCCCAAAACTCCTCGTTCTCGGGGTCGAACTCGCGCGCAAAGTAGCGCATGGTGCCCTCGACCGTTTCGCCGTGGGTGATGTGGAACGGGTCCTTATTGTGCTCGTTGAGCAATTCGAACGCACGGTCGCGGGTGATTCCGGCGGAAAGTGGCTCTGCCATAAAAGACTCCTTGTGCTCGCAGGTATCGCTAAGAATGAATACTACTAGAACGACTAGAACGAAAAAACCACCACAAAGGTGCCTGTCCCCTTTGTGGTGGTTTTTGGCGCGGATGGGTTAGTTGAGGGCGGCTTGGGCTAGGCGGGCTTCGGCGGCCTCCTCGGTGACGCCCAATGCCACGGCGAACTCCTCGATGGAGCGGCGCTTGGCTTCCTTGAGTACACGCATATAGTAAGAGCTGGGCTTTTTATCGGCTTCCTCGGCCTGGCGAATGCGGTGCATCATGGTCTTTGCCACGCGGACCGTCTCGGGCGCGCCCAGCTTGAGCTGCTGCTTAAAGTGTGTCTCTTCAAGCGAGCTGTTGCGCTCGGTAAAGGTGTCGCACTCCAGCTCGTCATAGTGGCTCAGCAGATGCTCGGCATCTTGCTGAGAGATGGCGGCATGCAGACGGTCGGCCTGCGCCACGGGGTACATAAGGATCGTCTGCGCATGCCCTTGCTTGGCCTCGAGCAACAACATGGGCTGCGGCGTGTCGTCCCTAAAACCGACGACGGTGCAGACTCCCTGACCCGGATGAATGACGTGTTGACCGATTGAGAACATGCTACCTCCAACTTATACGAATTTACGTATGTCTAGAATAACACGCTGACGTGCGCAAATCCTCGCTTTATGCAGGAAAAGCACACAACTCTGATAGGTAAGAGTATTCGATAAAAGACACAGCTCATTCACACCTTTATGCTTTTTCAACGCGTGCATAATCTGCAGGCAGACCGGCATCTTTGAGTGACTCCATACAAGCTGTAGTCAATTTTGTGCATATGCAATTTCGATTGGCTTTACCCTGCGACAGTGCCCCTCGCTTGTGATAGAGTGCTACAAACTCTGGCTTTTGCCCTACGAGTGACCAAGAGCTCGGGGGCTTTAACACAAGGAGGATCTATGCCCGAGAAGATTGAAGAGCTGGTACGCGCTGCGCTTGCTGCGGCCCAGGAGGCCGGCGACCTTTCCGCATTTGAACTTGACGATTGCGCTATCGAGCGACCGGCTGACACTTCTCATGGCGAGTGGACCTCTACCATGGCCCTGAAGTCCGCCAAGCTGGCCCACTGCGCCCCGCGCAAGATCGCCGAGGCCATCGTTGCCCATATGCCCGAGGATCCCGCGATCGAGAAGGTTGAGATCGCAGGCCCCGGTTTCATCAACTTCTACCTCTCCGTTGCCGTCAAGAATGCCATCTTTGGCGAGGCTCGCGAGAAGGGCATGGACTTCGCTAAGTCCAACGTCGGTGGTGGCCTGAAGACCCAGGTCGAGTTCGTTTCCGCCAACCCCGTCGGCCCCATGCACATTGGTCACGGCCGCTGGGCCGCTCTGGGCGACTCCCTTTGCCGCGTCATGGACCACGCCGGTTACGACATCCAGCGTGAGTTCTACATCAATGACCACGGCTCTCAGATGAACACCTTCGGCAACTCCATCAGCACGCGCTATATGCAGCTTGCCGACATCATCGCCAAGCAGGGCGTTGATATCGACGAGGCTCACAAGCTGCTGATCGCCGACCGTGACGCCTTTGTTGCCGACGAGAACGACGAGCACCCCGAGACCCATCCGTATCAGGACAACTTTGCCGAGACCTTGGGCAAGGACTCTTACGGCGGCGACTACATCATCGACGAGGCCGCCGAGTTCTGGCGCACCGACGGCGACAAGTGGGTCGACGCCGATCCGCAGGAGCGTATGGAGAGCTTCCGTGAGCGCGGCTACGTGAAGATGGTCGACAACATGCGCGACCTCTGCCACGCCGTCAACTGCGACTTTGACCGTTGGTACTCCGAGCGCTCGCTGTATGTGAAGGACACCGAGGGCGAGACCGCCGGCACCTCCGCCGTCGACCGCGCTTTTGAGAAGCTCGACAAGATGGGCTACCTCTACACCAAGGACGGCGCCCTGTGGTTCCGCTCCACCGATCTGGGCGACGACAAGGACCGCGTCCTGATCAAGTCCGACGGCGAGTACACCTACTTCGCCTCCGACGTCGCCTATCACTGGGATAAGTTCCAGCGCGTCGACCACGTCATCGACATCTGGGGCGCCGACCACCACGGTTACATCGAGCGCGTCCGCTGCGTCTGCGACGCTCTGGGTTACCCCGGCAAGTTCGAGGTTCTACTGGGCCAGCTCGTCAACCTGCTGCGTAACGGCAAGCCCGTCCGTATGTCCAAGCGCAAGGGCACCATGGTGACCCTTCAGGAGCTCGTCGACGAGGTTGGCTCCGATGCCGCTCGCTACACGCTCATCTCCAAGAGCTCCAACCAGATGGTCGACTTCGACATCGAGGCCGTTAAGAAGCGCGACAACTCCAACCCGGTCTATTACGTGCAGTATGCTCACGCCCGCGTGTGCTCCATCCTGCGCCGTGCCGCCGACGTTACCGCCGAGCAGGCCGACGAGATGGGCATGAAGGCCGTTGCCGCCAAGGCCATCGGTGAGAACGTCGATTACTCGCTGCTGACCGACCCGACCGAGCTCGCCCTTTCGCGCAAGCTCAACGAGCTCACCGACCTGATCGCCAGCTGTGCTCGCGATCGCGCCCCGTTCCGTCTGACCCACTTTGCCGAGGAACTCGCCGGTGACTTCCACAGCTTCTACGCTGCCTGCCAGGTGCTGCCGAGCGAGGGCCGTCCCGTCGACCCCGAGCTTTCGCGTGCCCGTCTGGCCGCTTGCGATGCCGTCCGCGTGACGCTCGCCCTGGTGCTCACCCTCGTTGGCGTTTCCGCGCCCGAGCAGATGTAAGCTACGGGTCATTTGACCGTGTAGGTTCGGCTTTGCTGAACCCTATAAGCCCGATCTCCATGCGGAGGTCGGGCTTTTTTCGTTTGGCGGGGCTTTTAGGCGTGTTGGAAAATGCTACCAAATCGCAACTATACCGGTTTACGGGGCTGAATCGCTGCCTGGCGACCATAGCGACAGCAGTGAAAATAAAACCGCAGCTAGACGGTTTATTGTTTCTTGAAAATGCAGGGTATGGTTGGCTTGCAGCATTCTGGCCCCGTAATCCGGCGTAGTTTTGAAAACTGTCCCTTGGGGACGGAGGAAAATGGATCATTTTCGTCTCGCGGAGGGGTGGTGGGATACCGTCCGCCGCGAATCGTGCTCATCTCCTACGTTTGGACGCATATCCCGAACCATGCCGAAAAGTACGATATTAAAACCGCAGGTAGCAGACTCGTTGTTTATGAAAAAAACAAGGGTATGGTCAGGGGCTCGGGTGCAAACGTAGTAGATGGGCGCGATTCGTGGCGCGGCTATTCCGGGTGCCACGGCTTCACTCCTCTGGCGCGACATTTCAAGGCGCTTTTGAGGAGGAGTGTCCCTGATGACTAGTCGTTTAAGAACGTCCCCAATGACTAAGTTGCAGGTGGCGGCGGTTGTGTTACACTAACGCTGCGTAGTTGACGCAATCATCTCGATACAGATCAATGATGTCCGTCGTTTTGAACGGAACTAGACTGTTTAGCCGCCCTGAAGGTTTATGCAGGGAGCATGTGATCACAGGGCTTGAAAAGAAAGTTGAGCAAACACTGTGTCTGATCAACAGCAAGAAAACGAAATAACGACGACGCAGGCCGCTCCCGCTGCACCGGTTGCGTCGGACCAGGTCGCGGCGCCCGCTCAAGCCTCGGCTCCTGAGACGCCTAAGGCTGCTTCGACGCCTATGCCTGTAGCGGCTGAGAAGGCCGTGCCTGCAACTGGTGAGGAGGCTGCTCCGGCAAAGCCCAAGCGCACGCGCCGCACGGCCAAGCCTGCCGCTGACGGCGAGGAGGTCACCAAGCCAAAGCGCCGTACCACGCGCACGACGCGCGCCAAGCTCACCGTTGCAGCTGACTCCTCGGCGCCGATTTCCGATGAGGTCGCGCAGGCACGTGCGTTGGCGCAGATTAGCGAGGCTCAGGTGGTGCGCGCCCGCCGTCGTGCTGCCGAGCGCGAGGCCGCGGCTCTGACCGAGCTTGCAGCTCCGTCTGTACTCGAGACCCCTGCCGCCACCGAGGTTCCTGCCGCCGACCAGCCGACCGAGAAGCTGGCACCGCGCACACGCCGTCGCACGGCTGCTAAGGCCGAGCAGGTTGCGGAACAGGTAGTCCCCGAGCCCACTGAGACTTCGGTCCGTTCCGCGGCAGGGGAGGGTGCATCGTCTGTTGAGCCCGCTGCGCCTGTCGAGGCCAGCGAAGTTCCCGTTGTCGATCCGGCTTTGCGCCCGCACCGTCGCGGTCGCAAGCCTAAGGCCTTTGTCGAGGCCGAGAAGGCCGCAGCCGCAGCCGCCGCCGCTCGGGATGCTGCGGCGACCGCCAAGTCCTCAACTGCTGCCGATGAACCCGTCCAGGATGCTACGACTTCCGAGGCCGTTTCTGCCGATGCCGAGCCCGCCGACGTCCGTCCCGGTCGCAGGCGTCGCACTGCTGCTAAGCGCACGTCCAAGGCTAAGGCTGCCAAGAAGGGCGCGTCCGAGGATTCCACCGAGACGACCGCCGATGTATCGACTGATGCCGCCGAGCCCCAGGACGTCGAACAGCCTGCATCCGAGAAGCCCAAGCGCGGTCGCAAGAAGTCCGTTAAGGCCAAGGCCGCCGAGCAGCATGCTGATGTCGAAGCGCAGGTTGATTCTGGCGCCGAGGCCAATGACGCCGCTGCGGCCAATGTTGACACCACCGCAACCGATGGTGCCGCCCCCGCCGAGAGCGAAGACGGCGCTCGCCCCAACCGTCGCCAGCACAAGCGCAACGAGGAGCGCAACGAGCGCAAGGACGAGCGCAACAACGACCGTCGCAACCGCCAGCGCGATCGCAAGCAACGCAACAAGGAGCGTAATGCCGCTCCCACCGAGCCTACGCTTTCGCGCGAGGAGCTCGCTGCCATGAAGGTTGCCGAACTTCGCGAGAAGGCCAAGGAGTTCGAGATCGAGACGACCGGCAAGAAGAAGGCCGAGCTCGTCGAGGAAATCTACGTCACCGCTGCGAAGGCCGAGGGCTTCCGCGACATCAAGGGCATTCTGCAGATTCGCCCGGACAGCTCCGGCATCATCCACGCCCATGGCTACATGAAGTCCAACGACGACGCCTTCGTGCCCGCCTACCTCATCCGCTCCGCGCGCCTGCGCACGGGCGACGTCATCGAGGGCTCGCTGCGTCCTTCGCGCGGCGGCGACAAGCGCGCCGGCCTCGCCAAAATCACGACCGTCAACGGTCTGGACCCCGAGCAGATTCGCAACCGTCCCAAGTTCGGCGACCTCACCCCGGTCTATCCCAACGAGCCGCTGCGCATGGAGCACGGCAAGGACTCTATTACCGGTCGCGCCATCGACATCGTGTCACCGATCGGCAAGGGCCAGCGCGGCCTGATCGTGTCCCCGCCCAAGGCCGGCAAGACCACGATCCTCAAGAAGATCTGCCAGTCTATCTCGATTAACAACCCCGAGGTGCACCTCATCTGCCTGCTCGTCGACGAGCGCCCCGAAGAGGTCACCGATATGCAGCGTTCCATCAAGGGTGAGGTTGTGGCGTCGACCTTCGATATGCCTGCCGACAACCACACCCGCGTGGCAGAGCTCGTCATCGAGCGCGCCAAGCGCATCGTAGAGCTGGGTGGCGACGTCGTGGTGGTGCTCGACTCCATCACGCGCCTCGCCCGCGCCTACAACTTGGCGGCGCCTGCCTCGGGCCGCATCCTTTCGGGCGGCGTCGATTCGGCGGCACTGTATCCGCCCAAGCGCTTCCTGGGTGCAGCCCGCAATATCGAGAACGGCGGCTCGCTCACCATCCTGGCCTCTGCCCTCATCGACACCGGTTCCAAGATGGACGAGGTCATTTTCGAGGAGTTCAAGGGCACCGGCAACATGGAGCTTAAGCTCGACCGCGACCTGGCCGACCGCCGCATCTTCCCGGCTATCGACCCCGTTGCCTCCGGTACGCGTAACGAGGACCTGTTGGTCGACGAGCAGATGCGTCCGTTTGTCTTTGGTCTGCGTCGCATTCTTGCCGGCATGAACAATACCGAGCGTGCGGCGGCGTCGTTTATCAAGGGTCTGAAGGGCACCAACACCAACCAGGAGTTCCTGGTGCGTTCGGCCAAAAAACACAGCGACTACGAGCAGACGTTCTAGGTTGTCATCCACGCGCTGCGATAGTCATCAATGCGATAAAGGGTCGGGGCTTTGAGCCTCGGCCCCTTTCCATTGCGCCGCTCCGCGCTTATTTTTGACCGTAAGACCGACGAGCAGCAGGTTTCCCGTTTCAATCCGACATCGTCACTTGCAATCGACAGGACGGTTTCGCATAATAACTTTTAAGCTTCGCGACGGAAAACGCAGATGAAACGAACCATATACCGTTGCTTTGGGGCATAGCCCCGCTTCATCTTCTCTCGCGCAGCCAACTGAATGATGCGATTTGGGTGCTGGAAGATGGGGAGAGCTCATGGCTTCTTCTGATGCAACACAACGAGCAGTCCTTGCCGGACTTTCGTGCGGGATCGGCCTTGCCGCTCCCGTGGTTATGTATGCCGCGACGCTGCCGTTTTCGTCGGTGAACGAGACGGTCGTGGCGGGTGCAGTTCCCTTCGCCGTGGGCGCGGTGGCGGGCGTGGGTATCTATGCCGCCTCGCTGGGTATCTCCGAGTATCGTGCGCAGCGTGAAGAGCGTCTGTTCCAGCCCGATGCCATGGGCGGTGCCGCCAATCTCAATCAGCATCAAAGCGAGTTCAAGACCGCCTCGATTCCAGCTCAGCAGCAGGATGCGATTCCGTACGCTGCGGCTTCTGCTTCTCAGGCTCAGTCGGAGCAGTCTACCTCGGCATTCCTTTCCGGCCTGACTGGTGCGTTCCAGCGCCGTCATGCCGATGATGGTGTCCCTACCATCGCTCGAGCCGCAGATGCCATGGACGAGGCCGAGGCTTGGTCCATGATCGACAGTATGCTCGACGACGATTCGCCGGTGAGCTGCGACCCTGCGCGCTCGCGCGACGTCTATCAAGTCGCCATCGACGAGCTCACCAACGGCGGGCAGACCGGCTCCTTCAATCGCGACGACATCGCCGCCGCGGCACGCGCCGTGTCTGGCTCCCAGGCCGCCCCTGCGGGCAGCACGGCGGCTTTTGTGGCACTCGTTGCCAACGCGGCAGCCAATAACGCCTGCAGCGCCACCTCGGCGGACGTGAACGCTTCTGCCGATAATTCGTACGTTGATGAAGCCATGACCGCGGACGAGGAGGCCGTTGCCGCCCGCCGTGCCGCCGAAAGCTCGCTTTGGGGCGCTCCTGCCCAGCAACAGGCGGCTGAGGCTGCGCCGTACAACGCAAACCTCGCCAGCATGCCTATCATTTTCGGTGCCGCGGACATCGATCTCGATGACCTCGATGAGCCTGCAGCCATCACCGCATCGATTGATGCCCAAGATCGCATCGACACCGGCGACCTTCCGGATGCCTCGCTCGAGGTTGATGTCCCCATGGCCGATTACTCGGGCCACGAGGACATGTGGGCCGCTGCCACCGCGATTCTGGACGAGATCGACGAGCCTGCTCCTGTTGCAGCTCCCGCTCCCGTCGCTGCCCCTCAGCCTGCTGCACCCGCCTATGTCGGCCGTCACAGCGCTGTGTTCCCCGAGGATACCGCCCGTATCTCGCGCGAGGGCATCGAGCGAGCCGAGGCTATTGCCGCCGGCATTATGGAAAATCGTCGTCACGAGCGCGTCAATCAGATCCTCGAGGAAGAGATCGAGCGCCTGCAGTCCTCTACCGCCAAGCGTACGGGCCGTGCCTATCTGAGCGTTATCGAGGGCGGTACCGCCAGCTTCGCGCCGCTCCGCGCGGAGGCATAACTTCTGCATGGTTAAGATCAATCGAAAATGGGCGGTCGTAACCTGCCTGATGGCGCTCTTGATCTGGGGCAATTCGCTGGTTCCCGGCTCGGGGTCGGGCTCACTGAGCCTAACGGTCATGGAAGCTATCCGCGGTTTCCTGCACGGCGTGGGACTTCCATATGAATGGGTGACCAACTTTGTTGTTCGTAAGTGCGCGCATTTTACCGAGTATTTGGTGCTCGGCATCCTGGCAACGCACGCCTTTGATTTTGAGGGCCGACGCACCTTTGACGTGCTGCTGCCCACGGCAGTGTTCCTGCTGCTGATTCCCTCGATCGACGAGACGATTCAGCTCTTTGTGCCGGGACGCGCCGGCATGATCACCGATGTGATGATCGACTGCTGTGTAGCGGCAACGGGCGTTGTGCTCCGATATCTCTTACGGTCGCTGATGTGCGCCAAAAAGGCCGCCTAAGGACGCATTGTTTGGTCCTAGGCGGCCTTTTTTATTGGAGGGCTTATATGAGGTGTGGCGGCGTCGTTCCATAGGTCGGATTTGCCGGGTGCGCCACGCCCTGTAGGTGCGTCTGTTACTGAAGCGCCTGTGCGCCTAGGGCCAGGCAGCCCATGATGCCCTGCTTGCCCTCGAGGCTGTTGTTGACGATGTAGGTATCGATGTCGTTGACCTCGGGCGTGACGATATAGCCGTTGAGCATCTCGGCGCACTTCTTGCGCGCGAGCGGCACGATGGGGGTGTGGTCGGCCACGCCGCCGCCGATGACGATCTTCTGCGGCGCATAGCACAGGATGAAGGTCATGAGCGCCTGCGCCAGATAGCCGGCGAGCAGATCCATGGCCTCCGGGTCATCGGCCATGTCTCCGGCGCTCTTGCCATCCCAGCGCCTTTTAACGCCGGGGCCGGCGATGAGGCCCTCGAGGCAGTTGTCGTGGAAGGGGCAGGCGCTGTGCGCGCCAATGGTGTCGCGCGGGTCGCGCGTGACCAGGATGTGGCCGGCCTCGGGATGCATCATGCCGTGCACGAGCTTACCGCCCGAGAGCACGCCGGCGCCCACGCCGGTACCGATGGTCAGATACACCACGTCAGTGAGGCCCTGGGCGCAACCAAAGGTGACCTCGCCCAGGCAGGCGACGTTGACGTCGGTGTCGTAGCCGCAGGGAATATTGAGCTCGTTTTGGATGGTGCCCAGCAGGTCAAAGTAGCGCCATGCCGTTTTGGGCGTCTCCAGGATCTTGCCGTATTGGGACGAGGCAGGGTTGACTGCGGTGGGGCCAAAGGCGCCGATGCCCAGCGCGGCGATGTCCTTGTCGGCAAACCATGCGTTGACGGCCTCAACGGTCTCCTGCGGGGTCGTGGTCGCAATCTGCTCGCGTTCCAGGACCGTGCCGTCTGCATAGCCCGTGGCGCAGACCATCTTGGTGCCGCCGGCCTCGAGCGCTCCGATAAGCTGCTGCTCTGCCATAGTATTCCTCTCTGGACGAGTTGCTCCGTGACTAAAGTATAGCGCTCTAAAAAATAAATGAGGTCGCTATAAAAAGAAACCTCATGGCCCAACGGGTTCACGAGGTTTCTTTAGTGCCTTTAGTTACTGACCGTCCTTACCCGCGCGGGTTGATTTTATCACGTAGCGACTTGAGGTTCTCAAGCGCAGCGTTGAGCGTCTCGTCTCGCTTGGCAAAGTGGAAACGAATCAGATGGTTGACGGGCTCGCGGAAGAAGCTCGATCCGGGAACAGCGCCCACGCCCACCTTGGAGGCCAGGTCCTCGCAGAAGTCGAGGTCGCTGTCATAGCCAAACTCCGAGATATCCATCATCACGTAGTAGGCGCCCTGCGGCACGTTGTGCTCAAGACCGATGCTATCGAGCCCCTGACAGAATAGGTCGCGCTTGGCGGTGTAGAGGTCGAGGACCTCCTGGTAATAGCTGTCGTCGAATTTGAGGGCGGTGACGACAGCTTCCTGCAGGGGAGCGGCAGCACCCACGGTGAGGAAGTCGTGGACCTTTTTAATGCGCTCGGTGATCTGGGCCGGGGCGATGGTGTAGCCCAGACGCCAGCCGGTGATGGAGTACGTCTTAGACAGCGAACTGCAGCTGATGGTTCGATCGAACATGCCGGGCAGCGTGGCCATATAGACGTGCTCGTGGGGCGCGTAGACGATGTGCTCGTATACCTCGTCGGTAATGCAGTAGGCGTCGTACTTTTTGCAGAGGTCGGCGATTAAGGTGAGCTCCTCGCGCGTAAAGACCTTGCCGCAGGGGTTGGAAGGGTTGCACAGGACGATGGCCTTGGGATCGTTGTCGCGGAAGGCCGCCTCGAGTGTCTCGCGGTCAAAGTCGAACGCAGGTGGGTTAAGCGGCACGTAGATGGGCTCGGCACCCGAGAGGATCGTGTCGGCGCCGTAGTTCTCGTAGAATGGCGAGAAGATGACGACCTTGTCGCCGGGGTTTGTGACCGTCATCATGGCGGCCATCATGGCCTCGGTGGAGCCGCAGGTGACCACGATGTTCTCGTTGGGGTTGATCGGCATGCCCATAAAGTGCTCCTGCTTGGCGGCAAGCGCCTCACGCATGGCCTGGGAGCCCCAGGTGATGGAGTACTGGTGATAGAGCGGCTTGGGGTCGCTGGCGATGGCGCTCAGGCTGTTGAGCAGCTGCGCCGGGGGATCGAAGTCGGGGAAGCCCTGCGACAGGTTGACGGCGCCATACTTATTGGAGATGCGCGTCATGCGGCGGATGACCGAATCGGTAAACGTTGCCGTACGGTTGGAGAGTTCTTTCATGCTTGTCCTTTCGAGCATTTGCAGTGGGGCAAGTTTACTCCTATGAAACCGGTGGGAATTGCTCGAAATGGTCTCGAAAAACTCTTTTCAAAATTCTTGAAAATTGGGGCTTGCATCGCGTGGCGTTCCTTGCAATAATAGTCGAGCGCGAAGCGCACAGGACACGGTGGGTGTAGCTCAGTTGGCTAGAGCGACGGGTTGTGGTCCCGTAGGTCGAGGGTTCGAGTCCCTTTACCCACCCCAGTTCTTGCTTCGTGTTGATATCGGGTCGTTAGCTCAGTTGGTAGAGCAGGGGACTCTTAATCCCAAGGTCCAGGGTTCGACCCCCTGACGGCCCACCACACGATATCTCCTCTAAAGTCCGCCACAACGGACTTTAGCTTTGGGTCGTTAGCTCAGTTGGTAGAGCAGGGGACTCTTAATCCCAAGGTCCAGGGTTCGACCCCCTGACGGCCCACCAAAGATTGTTAAGACGGTCAACTTCGGTTGGCCGTCTTTTTTATTAACCTCGCATGGGGCCGAACCCGTAAGGGCACAGACGCTTTACAAGTCGAGCCTGCCCTGGGGGTCGGTGAATCCGTCTGTACCCTCCTTGAGCTTTTTCTCGTCTGCTTTCACGCGACGTTCGAGCTTCTTTGTATCTTCGGCAGGCGGTAGGTTCTCGGGTACAATTCCGCGGTCGATGAGGCTGCCACGCACGCTTGTGTTGTTCTCGACGTGCTCTTGCTTGATCTGGTCCAGACCGTACAGGTCGTGTTCCTCGGCGTTGAAGGCCGTCATCGAGTTCGTAAGGTCCTTTGCTTTGATGAGAACATCGGCTAGCCTGTCCGCCAATGCCGAGCTCTTGGATACGCCGAGCTGTTGTTTCATTTTCGCCGTGCTTCTGCCGCCGAATAACGCTTCATCGCCCTTCGACTTGATGATCGCGAATCCTTTGGAGTCCACGCCGCGTTTGAACGCAATACCCGAGAGCTGTTTCTCTGAATCAGATAGCGAGTGGCGCGCCTGCAAGCGCTGAATCTCTGCGAAGCGCTGCTCTATGAGCTCTTGGCGGCGCGTCTGCACGGCGAAGTACGCCTGTGCGAGCGCGATTTCTTGCTTGTTTGAATCTCCGTTCTGGGCGATTAAATAGCATGCATAGCGCGTAAGTTTGTAGTCTTTAACCGCGCGAGCGGCGACACCGGCAGTTACCATTTTCGTGGTGTCACGAAAATGGGAATCAACTGGAGTTTTGTTTGTTTCGCACGAGACTTTTGCCCTCTTAACAACTTCGGCAAAGTTCTCCCATCGAGTGTACCCCATGGGTTCCATTAAATCGCGTGCGAGCCAATACTCAACGCCGTCTTCTACATTGGCGTAGCTATCAAGTTCGACACGCCACTTCTCGATATCTCTACTGTCCATATCTCCTCCTCGCTGGCCTATTGTCTATGCGGGCTTTGCCCGCTCCGTATTCAGAATAAGGATACGCTGCCGTACGGACACGAATGGGCCCCGTGCCACTTCGAGCTCACGGGGCCCATAGATATCGATTAGTTGTGTTCTGCTTTAGATGGGTGTTCGAATTAGTCTGCTCGATAGTGCGATCCGAGACTTTCGGTTCGCTTACGCATGGCTTTGATCATTTCCTGTGCTAGTTGAATCTGCGATTGCAGGCGGGCGAGGGCTGCGACTTCGCTGTCCTGGGCTTTCTGTGTGCTCAAGGTCGTTGCCTCCGTCTTCAAGCCCTCAAGCTCGTGTAGTGCCTCGGATGGGCCTGTTTCGGTCCTGTTGATCATGCAATAGGTGCTCATCGTGTGCCTTAGGCTGTGTGTCAGGCGTTCGGCATCTGTTGCGGCTATGCCGTACTGGGGGAGGGCGATATCCGCCTTCAGGGCTGTCTCGGGCTCTTTCTGTGCTGCTTGGGCTGCCGATGCGCCTGCGATGCGCCCGAACACGATGCCGTTGGCGCTTGACAAGCCACCAATGCGGTCGGCGCCGTGCATGCCGCCTGTCGCCTCGCCGCAAGCGTAGAGACCCTCAACGCCCGTTTGCGCGGTCTTATCGATCTTGATGCCGCCGTTAGCGGCGTGGGCATACATCGCAACGCGCATCTCGTCAGTCGGGGCGATGCCGTGCTCGTCTTGCAGCCAGGTGGCAAAGGTCTGCACAAACTCTGGGACATCCTCGCGGGGAAAGTCGTAGTGGAGTGCCAGGCCTTCGACACCTGCCTGATCGATGACGAGATCGATAGCGCGGGAGGCCAAGCGTGACGTGAAGGGACCATATCCAGAGCGCTGCTCGAGCAGGTCGTCCAGCTTGTCGTCGGCAATATCTACCGGCTGGTCTACATGTACGTAGCGCCAGGTTTTCTCGTTGAAGACCAGGTTGCGCTTGGGCTCGATGAAGCCGGGCATCATCTGCATGAACTCTATATTAGTAAGTGTTGCGCCGTGCGCCAGCGCGATGGCCTGCGAGGAGCTGAGCACATCAGCCGACGTAAGGCTGCGCTCGAACAGGCCGCCTGTGCCACCGGTTGCGATGATCGTGGCCTTGGCAGCAAAGGGCACGATTCGATTTTCGGTGAGGTCGTAGAGCACGGTTCCGGTTATTCTGCCGTTCGTGTCCTCAACAAGGTCGATAAGCTCATGGCGGGGGAGCAGGCGAATGCCGAGCGACTCGATTCGGGTCGTCAGAGCGTCCTCAAGGGGCTTGCGGGTGAGGCCGCGCCACATGCGCGTCTTGTGGTCAAAGCAGGGGATAAATTGCTTTTGCTGGGCGCTCTCAGCGCTTTGCGGACGCTGGAGCTCAACGCCCAGATCCTGCTCGAGCCATGTAATTGCCTGAGGAATGCCGTGGACGAACGTCTGGACGAGTTCGGGGTCGGCAACGCCGCCGCCGACGGTCTGAATGGTGTCGATGAGGTCCTGCTCATCGTCTTCGTCGACGGGTCCGATAAGCCCCAGGCCCCAGGTTCCGGGGAAGAAGCTCGATCCACTCATAGTCTTTCCGGCGCTTGCCACAGTGACGGTTGCACCCGTGCGTGCCGCTTCGATGGCGGCGCAAAGGCCCGCAATGCCAGATCCAATTACCAGTACGTCAGTCGATTCCATCGGATTCCTTTCTCGTCCGGCGCATTGTCGCACGGGTGATCGGCAATGGGGCCGCAAAGACTCGGCAAATCGGTAAAGGGCACATATGGCAGGTGGGCGTCATGGACGTTCTGACGCTCCGTCTCATCACATCTCGTATTTCGCCCCAACTGATATATTGGCATTAGCTACCCTGCGACAGCGCAAACAAAAAGAGCCGCTACCTCGAAAGGTAGCGGCTCCAAAGCTCAACTATTTGAGCATCGCGCGGGCGCGATTAGGCCTTGAGGGCCTCCTCGACGGCGACAGCGCAGGCGACGGTGGCACCGACCATGGGGTTGTTGCCCATGCCGATGAGACCCATCATGTCAACGTGCGCAGGCACGGAGGAAGAACCGGCGAACTGGGCGTCGGAGTGCATACGGCCCATGGTGTCGGTCATGCCGTAAGAGGCAGGGCCGGCGCCCATGTTGTCCGGGTGCAGAGTACGGCCGGTGCCGCCACCAGAAGCGACGGAGAAGTACTTCTTGCCAGCCTCGATGCGCTCCTTCTTGTAGGTGCCAGCGACGGGGTGCTGGAAGCGCGTGGGGTTGGTGGAGTTACCGGTGATCGAGATGTCGACGTTCTCGTGCCACATGATGGCAACGCCCTCGCGGACGTCGTCGGAGCCGTAGCAGTTAACGGCAGCGCGGGGACCATCGGAGTAGGGGATGGTCTCGACGACCTTGAGCTCGCCCGTGTAGTAGTCGAACTGAGTCTTCACATAGGTGAAGCCGTTGATGCGGGCGATGATCTGAGCAGCGTCCTTGCCCAGACCGTTGAGGATGACGCGCAGCGGCTTCTTGCGAGCCTTGTTGGCGTTCAGAGCCAGGCCGATAGCGCCCTCGGCGGCAGCGAAGGATTCGTGGCCGGCCAGGAAGGCAAAGCACTCGGTGTCGTCGGAGAGCAGCATAGCGCCCAGGTTGCCGTGGCCCAGACCGACCTTGCGGTCCTCGGCGACGGAGCCGGGAACGGTGAAGGCCTGGATGCCCTCGCCGATGATGGCAGCAGCCTCAGAAGCGGACTTGGCGCCACGCTTGACAGCGAGAGCGCAACCGAGGGTGTAGGCCCACTCGGCGTTCTGGAAGGCGATGGACTGGGTGTTGTTGACGATCTCACGCGGGTTGAAGCCCTTGTCGGTGCAGATCTGCAGAGCTTCCTCGAGGGAGGCGATGCCGTTGTCGGCGAGGCACTTGTTGATCTTGTCAGCGCGGCGCTCGTAACCTTCGAACGTAACAGTCATAGTTATTTCCCTCCCTTTCTACTCGTGAACCGGGAACACGCTGGCGACGGAGTGAGTCTCCTCGTCGGTGCGCGGGTCGATGTACTTGGCAGCGTTCTCCCACTGACCATAGTGGCCCATAGCGCCAGCGATGGCCTCCTCGGGGGTCTTGCCGGCCTTGACGGCGTCGGTGAACTTGCCGAGGTTCAGGAACTCGAACGCGATGATCTCGTTCTTGTCGTTGAGAGCCATGCGGGTGACGTAGCCCTGAGCGAGCTCGAGGTAACGAGCGCCCTTGGCCTTGGTGCCGAACATGGTGCCGACCTGAGAGCGAAGGCCCTTGCCGAGGTCGTCGAGGGAGGCGCCCACGGGCAGGCCGCCCTCGGAGAACGCGGTCTGGCTGCGGCCGTAAACGATCTGCAGGAAGATCTCGCGCATAGCAACGTTGATGGCGTCGCAGACGAGGTCGGTGTTGAGGGCCTCGAGGATGGTCTTACCGGGAAGGATCTCGGAAGCCATGGCGGCAGAGTGGGTCATGCCCGAGCAACCGATGGTCTCAACGAGGGCCTCCTCGATGATGCCGTCCTTGACGTTCAGCGTGAGCTTGCAGGCGCCCTGCTGAGGTGCGCACCAACCCACACCGTGCGTAAGACCGGAGATGTCGGAAATCTCCTTAGCCTGGACCCACTTGCCCTCCTCGGGGATGGGTGCGGGGCCGTGGTATGCACCCTTGGCAACGGGGCACATGTTCTCCACTTCCTGTGAGTACTGCATGCCTCTCCTCTCTATCGTGTTGGCGTCCCGTCTGGGGGTCGTGGCTGGCGATTGCCGGGCGACCCTTCGAAAGGGACATGACATGCAGCCCCTATAATACCGCGAAATGCACGGAATATTCGGCGAACGGCTCATTTTTCGTAGCGAGAAGTCCGGAAGTTTTAATTGAAACGGTTTAACTATATGTTCTGTGGTCGCGAACTTCCGTAGAGGGGGTTCGTCTTGGGCAAGCTTTTGGTCAGCTCTTGTATGCGTTGCGGGGTCTGACCTGTTGCAACGGTGCCGTTCGCCGCCCGTTTACTGCCTTTGGCCGCGCGAGTGTATTGTTTTGCGTGAATGTTTTGATGGCACGCTTCAATCGTGCTGTATTGGATGGCAATCAGATCCCGGCGAAGGGAGCGCCATGCAGCGCGTTTGGAGAACGGTTACCGGCTTTTACCATGTCTGTGCCCGCGGTGTGGGCAAGCAGCTCATCTTTGAGGGCGATGAAGACCGGTGGGAGTTTTTGGAGCTGATGCGCGAGTGCTGCCGCGAGGCGGGCGTGACGGTTATCGCCTGGTGCCTTATGGGCAATCACGTGCATCTGGTGCTTGCAGATTACGAGGACGCGATGAGCGCGGCGATGCACCGGCTGCTTTTGACGTACGCGCGGCGGTTCAATAAGCGCACGGGGCGCACGGGCCATCTGTTCCAGAACCGTTTTGACCGGCGCTCGCTCGATACCGACCGTTATCTAATGGCCGCCATTCGCTATGTTCATGCTAATCCGCAGGAGGCGGGTATCGCCCTGATCGAGCGCTATCCGTGGAGCAGCTTTGCCGAGTATCTGCGAGCGTATGACAACGATATGACGAGGGGATTTTCGGACCCTTCTTGTGTGCTCGAGCTCTTTGAGTCTGTCAGGGGGTTTCTGGATTATTCTCTGTCAATGCCCGATGGTTCCGATCCGGTGATTCATGATATGGATGAGACAGAGTGGGAGCGGCGTGCGTTTGCCGACAAGATGGCGAAGCGCCTGGGTGTGCCGCTCAACAAACTCAAGACCGTAGCACCCTCGCGGCGAGACGGAATCATTTTCGCCCTGCACGATGGCGGCTACACGGTGCGCGAGATCGAACGGTATACGGGAATCAGCAAGAGTACCGTCTCTCGTATCGTGCGCGCTTATGCGCGGGTGAATGCTCAGGCTGAGGGCTCGGAATAGAAAATGGCCGAACCACTCTTGTCAAGCGATTCGGCCAACAAAATTCTTAAGATTTGGGACAAATACTACTGATTATTTTGTCCCGTGAGCATGCCGTCGAGGGTGCGCCAGGCGAGCTCGGCGCATTTGACGCGGGCGGGCATGTGCGAGATGTCCTGGAGCTGGGCGGCCTCGTCCAGATCTTCCAGGTCCTCCTCGGAGAGCTGTTCGCCGCGGATCATGGCGAGGAAGAGCCCTGCCAAGCGACGCGCTTCCTCGACCGTCTCGCCGGTGATGAGGTCGGCCATGATGTCGGCGCTGGCCTGACTGATGGCGCAGCCGTGGCCGGTAAAGGAGGCCTCCTCGATCACGCCGTTCTCGACACGCAGCTGCAAGGTGAGCTCGTCTCCGCAGCTGGGGTTGATGCCGTCGTGCTCGTGCGTGGGAGCATCCATCTCGTACTTATAGTCGGGGTGCGAGTTGTGCTCCATAAATGTGGTGGAGGTGTACAGATTACCCATTGAATGTGCTCCAAACGTGATGCAGGCCGGCGATGAACTTGTCGATGTCGGCCTTGTCGTTGTAGAAGGCCACGCTGGCGCGGCAGCAGGCAAGGTTCTCGACGCCCAGCCAGGTGAGCAGCGGCTGCGCGCAGTGGTGACCGGCGCGGATGCAGACGCCGTCCATGTCCATGATGCTCGCGACATCGTGCGGGTGGATGCCCTTGACATTAAAGCTCACGACACCGTGGTGGTTATCCCAATAGATTGAGCCGATGATCTGGACAAAGTCGAGCTGCATGAGCTCGCCCATCAGGTAGTGGACGAGTGCCCGCTCGCGTGCCTGGATGTTTTCGTAGCCCACCGTGTTGACGAGGTAGTCGAGGGCGGCGCCTGTGGCGAAGATGCCGGCGGCGTCCTGCGTGCCGGCCTCGAACTTCTCGGGGACGGGAGCCCAGACGGCGTCCTGCTCAGTAACCGAGTCGATCATCTCACCGCCGGTAAGCATGGGCGGCATGGCGTTGAGCAGGTCCATCTTGCCCCACAGCACGCCGATGCCCATGGGGCCCATGGCCTTGTGCGCACTAAAGGCAAAGAAGTCGGCGCCCAGGTCGGCCACATCGACCGGCATGTGCGGCAGCGACTGCGCGCCGTCGACGACCAGGTAGCCGCCGTACTTGTGCACGAGTTTGCCGAGGTTCTTGACCGGGTTCTCGACGCCCAGCACGTTGGAGACCTGTCCCACGGCTAGGATCTTGGTCTTGGGACCCACCTTGGCAAGAACCTCCTCGGTGGTGAGCTGGCCGGTCTTGGTGGGGTAGAGGTAGACGAGCTTGGCGCCGGTTTCGCGGCAGACCTGCTGCCACGGAATCAGGTTGGAGTGGTGCTCCATAATGGTGATGACGACCTCGTCGCCCGGTTCGAGCACTGTGGGCGCAAAGCTCTTAGCGACCAGGTTGAGCGACTCGCTCGTGTTGCGGGTGAAGACGACCTCGTTGGCCTGTGAGGCGCCGATGAGGTCAGCGATCTGCTGGCGGACCTTCGCGATGGCGTCGGTGGCCTCGACGGACAGCGAGTACAGGCCGCGCAGGGGGTTGGCGTTCATGCGCTGGTAGAAGTCGCGTTCGGCGTCGAGCACACAGGCAGGGCGCTGCGCGGTGGCGGCGCTATCGAGGAAGGCGATCTCGGGGTGCTGCTGGAACAGCGGGAACTGGCCCTTGTAGGGGTTGGTCTCGATGTCCACGGTGGGCCAGCAGCGCGAAGCCTCGTCGCTGGCGTCGAGCTCCATGGGCTCGGGGGCAGTACAGGTATCGCATTTAACGTGCTCGGTGTCGATCATGCGAGCTCCTCTTCAAAGTTGTCGATCAGGTTGTTGCCTAGGCGGACGACGGCGGCGCGGGTGCGCTCGTCGGTGGCGGAAAGCGCGGCGTCCTCCAGCTTGGCGCGGATGAACAGGTCCTCGGCGGCGTTTTGGTCAAGGCCACGGCAGGCGAGGTAGAACAGCTGCTCGTCGCGGACGTGACCGATGGTGGCGCCGTGGTTGCCGGCGACGTCGTCCTCGTCACAGAGAATGACGGGAACGGTCTTGTTGTCGACGCCCTTGTTGGCCAAAAGCACCGTCTCGCGTTCGGTGCCGGTTGCACCCTTGCAGCCGTGCACGAGGTCGATGGTGCCACGGTAGACCTTCTTGGACGTGCCGGTCAGCACGCCGTTGGCGTCGATCTCGCACTCGGTCTTGCGACCGCGGTGGCGCAGCTCGTAGTTAAAGTCGCGCACCTGCTCGCGGGCGCCCAGGTAATCGGTATCGATGGTCACCTTGGCGGTGTCGCCCAGCAGGTCGCCGGCAAGGCCGGTGGCGCTGGCGCCGGCACCCAGGACGGTGTGCTGCACGTTGACGCGCGCGCCCTCGTCCAGGAACAGGCCGGTGTCGTCGAGTGCGATCCAGCTGTCGTCGAGTGTCTGCGTGCAGGTCACGTTGACGGTGGCGTACTCGTGGGCGCACACGCGTAGCACGGAGCCCACGACACCCTCGCCGGTAACAGGAGAGTCTAGGGCAATATGCAGGTCGAGCGTTGCCTGCGGGCGAGCGACGACGTCGATGGCGGCGATGGCCGCGGCGGCATCGACACCGCTCACACGCACGGTAACCGTGGCGTGCTGGTATGCGGGCACATCGATGACGATGCGCTTGGTAGCGTGCTCGGCCAAGTAGGCGTAGGCAGCCTCGCCCATGCCGGTTTCGAAGGCTTCAGCAGGGGAGAGCTCCTCCTCGAGCTTGATGGCGCCGGCCTGGTAGACGGAGGTGGCGGGCACGTCGAGCTCGGTCTCGGGCGTGATGCGGGCGCGGTCGGCGGCATCACCGGGGGCGGAGGAGCGGCGCTCGGGGAAGCGCTCGGCCATGGCGTCCATGGCGGCGTCGAACGCGTCTGTCACGCCAATAAACTGCTCGCCCAAGCCTTCGACCTCAACGGCCTCCGCGGGAGCGGCGGCAAGCTCGTCAGAGAGCTCGAGCTTGGTCTGATTCATCTTCAGCCAGCCCCAAGTGGCAGCCGGCATCGCGTTGACCTGCTCAAGGGTGGTAGCAGCGGTGTTGGTTTCCTGTTTCATTATCCGATCGCTCCTTCCATCTCGAGCTTGATCAGGTTGTTCATCTCGACGGCGTACTCCAGCGGCAGCTCCTTGGAGACCGGGTTGGCAAAGCCGTTGACGATCATGGTGCGGGCCTCTTCCTCCGAGATGCCGCGGCTCATCAGGTAGAACACCTTGTCGTCGCCGATGCGGCCGATGGTGGCCTCGTGGCCGATGTCGACGTTCTTGGCGCGGATGTCCATGGCGGGGATGGTGTCGGAGCGGCTCTGGTCGTCGAGCATGAGCGACTGGCAGCTCACGGTTGCCTTGGAACCCTCGGCCTTGGGCGTGGCCACGATGGAGCTGCGGAAGGTCTGAATGCCGCCGCTCTTGGAGATGCCCTTGGTCTCGACGGTTGCCGAGGTCTCGGGGGCGTTGAGCACGACCTTACAGCCGGTATCGAGGTTCTGCCCGGCGCCGGCAAAGGTGATGCCGGTAAAGCTCGACCGGGCGCGGCGGCCGTTGAGCACACTCATGGGGTAGAGGTAGCCCACGTGGCTGCCGAAGGAGCCACTGATCCACTCTATGTCGCCATCCTCGTCCACGCGCGCACGCTTGGTGTTGAGGTTGTACATGTTTTTGGACCAGTTCTCGATGGTCGAGTAGCGCAGGTGCGCACGCTTGCCCACAAAGAGCTCGACGGCGCCGGCGTGGAGGTTGGCAACGTTGTACTTGGGCGCGGAGCAACCCTCGATGAAGTGCAGGTCGGCGTCGTCCTCGACGATGATGAGCGTGTGCTCAAACTGGCCGGCGCCCTTGGCGTTAAGGCGGAAGTAGCTCTGCAGCGGGAAGTCCAACTTGGTGCCCTTGGGCACGTAGACAAACGAGCCGCCCGACCATACGGCGCCGTGCAGGGCCGCAAACTTGTGGTCGGTGGGCGGGATGAGCGTCATAAACTTCTCGTGGATGAGCGGCTCCCACTGCGGGTCGTGCAGGGCCTCCTCGATGCCGGAATAGACGATACCCATCTTGGACGCGGTGTCCTGCATGTTGTGGTAGACCAGCTCGGAGTCGTACTGCGCGCCGACGCCCGCCAGGTAGCTGCGCTCGGCCTCGGGGATGCCCAGGCGCTCAAAGGTGTTCTTGATGTCGTCGGGCACCGACTCCCAGTCGTGCTTTTGGTCGGTGTTGGGCTTGACGTAGGTGACGATGTTGTCCATGTCCAGGCCCTCGATGGAGGGGCCCCACGTCGGGTCGGGAAAACGATTGAAGATCTCGAGGGACTTTAAGCGCAGATCGAGCATCCACTGTGGCTCGTCCTTCTTGGCGCTGATCTCGCGCACGATGTCGGGCGTGATGCCGGCGTCGAGGCGCTCGAATCCCTCCTCGCCGTAGGTGAAGTCGTAGAGGCTGCGGTCGATGTCCGCGACCTCGGTGCGGTTCTTGGTCATTGCGTCGCCCCTTTACGCCTGCTGCTCGGCAGCGGCGGCCTCGGCCTGGGCGCGCTGCTCGGCGGCCTCGCGCTCGAAGGTCTCAAAGCCGTTCTTGTCGATCCAGGGGATCAGCGAGGCATCGTCCTCGCGCACGATGTGGCCCTTGACCATAACGTGGACGCGGTCGACATCCAGGTGCTCCAGGATGCGCGTGTTGTGCGTGATGATGAGCATGGAGCCGTCGCAGCTCTTGCGGTAGGCGTCCATACCGTGGCTGACGGTGGACAGGGCGTCGACGTCCAGGCCGGAGTCGGTCTCGTCCAAGATGGCGAGCTTGGGCTGCAGCAGCAGAAGCTGGAGCATCTCGACCTTCTTTTTCTCGCCGCCCGAGAAGCCCACGCCCAGCTCACGGTTGAGGTAGGCGGTATCCATGTTAAGCTCGGCCGCGAGCTCCTTGACGCGACGACGGAATTCCTTGCCCTTCATCTCCAGGCCGGGGCGGCCGGCGATACTGGCGCGCAAAAAGCTCGACAGTGGCACGCCGGGGATCTCGACAGGGGCCTGGAAGCTCAGGAACAGGCCGGCGCGCGAGCGCTTGTCGGTGGTGAGCTCGGTGATGTCCTGGCCGTCAAAGACGATGCGGCCGTCGTTGACCGTGTAGACGGGGTCGCCCATGACCAGGTGGCCGAGGGTAGACTTGCCGGCGCCGTTGGGGCCCATCAGCACGTGGGTCTCGCCGGCGGCGACGTTGAGGTTGACATTGTGGAGGATGGTCTTCTCGTCCACGGAGGCGGTGAGACCTTCGATGGAAAGCAGCGGATTTGCGCTCATGCTGTCCCTCTCTGTATATGGTGTACTCATAGGTGTACTAAACCCTAGGAATCTTCTCGGAATAAAGTTACTATGGGTTCGGCGTTAGTCAAGGGAAAACCCGACTAATCCACTCGACTTTTCAAATTCTGGGACAAAATAACCTGTTGTGTTTGTCCCACTTACTTAAGATTTGGGACAAACAAACCTGGTTATGTTGTTCCAGATGCGATGGGAGGGTAGGTATGCTCATTTCTTCTAAGGGCCGCTATGCCCTCCGGTTAATGATCTATATCGCGGCGCTGGGTGACGCCGAGGGCAAGATTGCTTTGCGCGAGGTTGCCGACCGTGAACATATCTCGCAAAAGTATTTGGAGCAGCTGGTTCGTCCGCTCATGAAGGCGGGCCTGCTTAAGAGCGTGCGCGGCAAAGGCGGTGGCTACATGATGGCCAAGGACCCCGCCGAGGTGCGTGCTGGCGACATCCTGCGCGCTGTCGAGGGCAGCACGGCGCCCGTGGCGTGCGACGGCATCGACAACAGCTGCACCCGCAGCGATTTGTGCTCAACCGTCAAGTTCTGGCGCGGCCTGGACGACGTGATCGAAAAGTACGTCGACGGCGTGACGTTGGCCGACCTGGCCGCCGTCCCCGAAGTCAACTTCAACATCAAGCTGTAGGTTTAGCGCAATTCCTTAAGATTTCGCGGAGGGTTGTTGCCGTTTACCGAGGGGTTGTTGTGCAACAACGGGCGAGCTGCAATACTTACTCTTATCTTTGCAAACTGCACTTTAACTACACCAATGCAGGGAGGATCTTATGCAGCGCAAGCATTCTGCTATTGTCGCGGGCCTGACGCTGGCGCTTTCGTTTGGCGCCGTTTCCGCGCCGGCACCCGCCGCTGCCGAGGAGCCCACGCCGGGCGTTGCCTCGGGTGCCACCGATATCGATAAGGGTCTCTATACCCAGCAGTCCTTCTCGGGCGTGCTGAGGTCGGTCCAGGGCGTTTCGTTTGTTAACGTTACCCCCGAGATGAAGTACTTTACCAAGTACGAGAGCCATGGCAACTATAACCAGGGCTTTTCGTATGGCGACGGCTATAACGCGCTGGGTTATTACCAGTTCGACCGTCGATGGTCGCTCATTCCGTTTATGAAGCAGGCCTACAACTACAACCCCGAAAAATACAGCATGCTCAAGGATGCGATTGATCGCGGCAGCGAGATTTCCAACACGAGCAATGCCATGTACGAGAACGGCCAGCTCACCGAGTTGGGCCGTATTGCGCAGGAGGCTTTCCAAGGTGCTTATAACACCGACCCTGTTGAGTTCTCGGCTCTGCAGGATGCGTATGCGTACAACTCGTACTATGCGGTGACCGAGGCGTGGCTCAAGAGCGGCCTGGGCATTGATATTTCGGGCCGTGCCGATTGCGTTAAGGGCATGGTGTGGAGCATCACCAACATGTGCGGCACCGGTGGCTGCAGGGACTTCTTCCGTTGGGCAAACCTTTCTAACAGTATGACTGATCGCGAGTTTGTGACGGCGCTTTCCAACAGTGTGGTCAATAACGTGGCGACCAAGTATTCGAGCCAGCCCCAGTATCATGAGGGCTGGAAGAACCGCTACCGCAACGAGCTGAAGGACTGCTTGGTTTATATCGCCGAGGACGAGGCCGCTGCCGCTGCGACGCCCGTGCAGCCCGAGCCCACGCCGGCGCCCTCGCCGACACCTGATTCGAATGACGACTCGAGTGACGATGCCAATGATGACAGGATGGATGCGCCCTCGACCGATGCTGACGGTGATGGCTCTGCTGGTGGCACTACCAACGACGGCTCCACCTCGAACAGCTCCGATTCAAACGGCTCTGCTGCGGGCGATTCGTCTTCAAGCTCTTCCGGCAATACGGATGGCGCCGCTTCTGGTTCGACCGACGCTGACACTTCTAACTCATCCACCGGCTCGAGCGATTCGTCCGTTGGCGCCGGCTCTAACAACGGCTCCGGCTCTGACGCAACCCCTGATTCCGATGCTTCCAAGGATGACTCGAATAAGGCGCCGGACGCTCCCGCTGCTTCGCCTGACAAGAAGCCTTCTTTCTCCGTGCAGCTTGGTTCTACGCTGGGCTCTTCGCTGATGGCTGGCGTCAATAACGGCTCGACCCAGAACAAGGACAACTCTGATCAGGTTTCCACGGAAAAGACCGAAGCCGCAAAGGGCGACTCCAAGGACAAGGCTTCCGAGAAGACCGAATCCGATAAGGGTTCTAGCTCTGAGGAGAAGAGCGACAAGTCCGAACAGAAGAAGGACGAGGATAAGAAGTCTGAATCTGAGGAGAAAGACAAGAGCAAGGGCAAGACTGAGGACGGAAAGCAGCAGAGCGAGGACAGCGGTAAGGGCAACACCGATGACCAGGTCCAGGAGCAAAATGACTCCAAAACGGTGACCACCACGACCACGACGACTACAACTACCAAGTCTTCGGGCGGCAACATGCCCAAGACGGGCGATCTGATTGTGATGGCGAGCCTTGCTAGTGCAAGCTTGGCCACACTGGGCGCTACGTCTATCGTAAGTGGTAAGCATAAGCTCGATCAGCAGAAGAAGGCTTCTGGGGAGGACGGCTCGGAGGAGTAATCTTCCAGATCGTTTTCTATAAGAGTTTGGGACAGGGTCCGGTGCGGCGGCATCGGGCCCCGTTTTTGTTGTGCAACGATTTGTTATGCCCCCTCGGGGGTCTGTTGCTACCGTTGCCCGAAACGTTTGCATGTCGATATTGTTGCGCTCTACCCGCTCGCTACAATGGGCATCGTGCTGCGTTAGAAGGAGAGTTTACGGTGTCTGAACAGGCGAATTATGGTGTTGCTCATGCGTTTGGCGCACGGTTGCTCAGTTATGCGGATAACGCAGCTCTGCCGGTTGATGTACACGACTTTTCCGATGCAATCAATCGGTGTTTACTCGTCGATAAGACTATGTTTATTGCCGATATATTGGACAGCGAAGCACCTGTTGCGGTTTGCTGTCGGCCCAAGGGTTTTGGCAAGAGCATGAATCTATCGATGCTCAAATGCTATTTGGAACGACCTGATCACCGGCGGCCGGATCGAAGCCCGTTCGTCGGCTCCCAGATTTGGCAGGCGGGCGGCGGTCACTATCGTGATGAGTACGCGAGTTATCCGGTCATCATGCTCGACTTTACAGCTGCCGCTGCGAGGCGCGACGCCGATGCTGCGGCGGCTATTCGCAGCGCTGTCGCGAACGAGTGCGCCCGATTGCTGCCGCTGCTTGCCGCACCTGATCTGTCAAGACGTGAGGTCCGTCTTATCGAGAGGGCGGCGCGTGGGGTGGCCAGCGATAAGGAGATCGATGCGGCGCTTGGCGTGCTTATCAAGCTGCTCCAGGCAGCTTTCGATGAGCAGGTTGTTCTTCTGATAGACGACTACGACGCGGTATGTCCAAAGCGTTTGGACGCTAAGGACGACGGTAGCGTGGATTCCCTAGAGTCGCTCAGCCGAATGTTGTTCGACACCATTGCCGATGCCGGCGACTCGTTGCGATTGACGTGTCTGATGTGCGAACGCCCCGGTCATGCCGAGTTTGCGTTGTCCCAACGTGGGGTTTCCTATCGGTCGGCGACAGCGTTGTCGAGTTGGTGTGATCGATGGTTCGGTTTTTCGGACGACGAAGTCCAAGTGCTGTTGGATTGCATCGGTCGCAACGGCTGTCTGGATGACGCGCGTGAGTGGCTCGAGGGCTATCTGTTTGGTGGTTTTTATTGCTCGAGCCCGGAGCGCGTGGTGGACTACGCACATCGCGATTGCGTCGCGCCCGTTCGGGCGGATCTGTATTGTTACGCCGACCGTCTGGGCGCATGCGTCGGCGACTGGAATCTCATTCGCCTGTCCACATTGTTCGATTTGGTTGAGCCGCATGGGTTTATTGAGGCGCCAGTGCATATGCATGCCGAGGAGGTCGATGCCGCCAAGCCCGAAGATATCTGGACTGCGCTGTATCTGTCTGGATTCCTTACGACGGATATGACGGGGCATTCGGAGGACGGCGCGTGCCTTCGTTCCCTGCGTCTGCCTAATAACGAAGTGCGTCAGGCGCTCCGTCTTGTAATTCTGGAATGGTTTGAGTGCGCCGTTGAGGACGTTGGAGTTATCGACTCGTTCCATGACGGGCTGTGTCGAGGAGACGAGGACACTGTAAAGCAAGCTTTGAGCTGTGCTATCGGCGATCTGGGCATCGATGTGGGCCAATCAGATGTGCCGACAGCCTATCATCTGGCGCTTCAGGGGCTCTGCTTTGGACTGCCCGGCTATTGCAATCCCAGCTCCAAGCGAAGTGGCGTCTCGGATCGCTGGGATATCCAGGTGATTCCCACCGGTCGGGTGTTTGACGTGGCCGACACGCTCGGCATGCTCGATGAGCGACCGCTCATTACGATCAACATGTTGTACGACCCTGGCGTCGATGCCCTGGGCCTGGAACTGTTAGCGGTTCAGGCGCTGCTCGACATAGAGCGCGACGGCATCGATGATATCCGCGTGCCGCGCCCCGCCGTCGGGCGTATGCGTTGGGGCTTTGGTTTTGACGGTCAGCGTGCGTCCGTGGTGTGCCAACGACTGTAGCGGCGGGCGAAAGCCCTTTACTGTTCTGCGTCCTTCATGGGCGGCATGGGTTTCCAGTTGGGATCCTTAACGATCTTGCGGGCGTCCTTCATGCCACGGCGCAGCGCCGGAATGCCGGTCTTAAAGCATTTGTCGACTGCTGCCAGACGAATGAACTCCTTGCAGAAGGTCGCGGCATTGCCCAGACGGAACAGCACGGGGTGATAGTCACCGTAGATCTGCATATAGCGAGCGAGGAAGCCTCGGTTGCGCATGATGTAGTAGCGGTTGGTGTCGCTCGTGGAGTTGAGCTGTCGTTTGCCGGCGATATCCCAGTTGGAGACGGCGCGGGCACGCTTGAGCACCACGTCGGCAACTACGGCGGCGGGGAAGTGTTGGCTGGCCACGTAGCCGTAGCAGGCATCGTCGCCGTAGATAAAGAAGCGCGCGTCGGGCAGGCCAATCTTGTCGACCACACGGCGCGAGAACATGCCGCCCTCAAAGCACAACTGGTTCATGGCGCGGTAGCCCTCGGGGCCCAAGTCCCACTTGGCGACAGGGTTGGGGATGCCGAGCGAAAGGATGAGTTGGTATTGCCAAAAGAAGGCGCCACCGTCAAAGTCCAGACGCGAACCCTGGATGACATCGTAGCGGTCGGTCCACTTGGCAAGACGCTCGATGCCTTCGGGGATGACGAGCACGTCGTCGTCCATCACCCAGAACCACTGGGCGCCCAGGTCGTAGGCGTACTCGGTGCCGGCGGAGAAGCCGCCCGCACCGCCGCCGTTTTCGAGCTGCGGGGCGTAGATGACACGGTCGGTGCCGCCCTGCGCGTCGGGCTGCTCGGTGTCGATGCCCCACAGGTTGGCCAGACGCTCGTTGAATGCGGTGCACATGGCCTCGGTCTCGCGCGAATTCTCGTTATCGACAATCACGATGCGCCAGGGCGTTGCCGTGAGCTCGGTCATGGAGTCGAACAAGTTGGCCAGGAGTTCCTGGCGCTTGTACGTAACGACAACGATGGCGAGCTTATCGATGGGGGCGGGAAGGGTTGAAGTCATGGGGCAATATATCCTTTCACGCGCGGCGGGCGAGCGCTGCGCGGAAGCTATCGAATACGTCCTTGGGACTGTCCTATTGTAAAGGCTCGCCGCACCTTGACGGCAAGCTTTGAATAAAACGCAGGAACCTGCTACGGGCCCGCCGCATGACGTGCGGCTACTTTGCCCGCAAGAGGCTCCATAGATTATATAAACGTCCGCTGGCGCGCTGACCCTTTGATACCATGAAACGACAGGTATTTCCTAAGGAGCACATTTGTCTACTAACGCCTCTGGCAGCCCTGTTCTGTCGCTGCTTATTCCCATTTACAATGTTCAGCGCTACCTGCGCGAGTGTCTCGATTCCGCCCTGGCGCAGACGCTCAAGGATATTGAGATCATCTGCATTAACGACGGGTCGACCGACAACTCGCCGGCGATTATCCGCGAGTATATGGAGCGCGATGGGCGCGTCAAGATGATCGACAAGGCCAACAGCGGCTACGGCGACTCGATGAACCACGGTCTGGAGATGGCGCGTGGCAAGTACGTTGGCATCTTGGAGTCCGATGACTTTATGGCGCCCGACGCACTCGAAAAGCTTGTCTCGGCCGCCGATAGCAATAATGCCGACTTTGCGAAGGCGAACTTTGATTTCTACTGGTCTAAGCCCGAGGAGCGCCGTTCGCTGCACGAGATGTTTAAGGCAAGGGATTGTGGCAAACCGGTGCATCCCAGCAATACGACGCAGTTCTTTAAGCAAAAACCGTCGATTTGGTCGGCCGTGTACCGTCGTGATTTTCTTGAGCGCAACGGTATCAAGTTCCTGCCGACTCCGGGGGCATCCTTTCAGGACACGTCATTCGCCTTTAAGGTGATCGCGTGCGCCGATAAGGCTGTTTACCTGCATGATGCCGTGTTGTCGTATCGCCAGGACAACGAGAATTCCTCGGTCAATTCTTCGGCTAAGGTCTTTTGCGTCAATACCGAGTATGCCGAGATTGAGCGTTGGATTCGAGAGGATTATGCCCGCGACCACGCAGGTGATGACGTCGCGCGCATGCTCAAGTTCAATCAGCTCATTAAGTACGATTCGTATATGTGGAACTATGTGCGCTTGGCGCCTAAGTTCTATAAGGAGTTCCTGGTGCAGATGGCCAAGGAATTTCAGGCGGCCTTGGACGCGGGGGAGTTTTCGCTTGACGATCTCAAGCCGTGGAAGCGCGCGAATCTCGCTGCCATCCTCAAAGATCCTGAGGGCTGGGTTGACGAGCATCCGAGTTTTGCGACGGATGGTGCCTTGGGGCGCGCTAAGTATTACGCCTCGGTTGGAGGCCCTGGCGTGGTCGCCGCCTTCCTCATCGAATCACTGAGGGGGTAGGTCGGCATGGGAGAGGTCTCGTGTCCTAAAGCTACCATTGTCGTCCCCGTTTATAACTCTGTGCGTTCCATTCAGCGATGCCTCGATTCGCTGTTGGCCCAGTCCGAGCGCTCGATTCAGGTTGTCTGCGTCAACGACGGTTCGACTGATGATTCGTTGAACGTGTTGCGCCAGATCGCGCAGGCCGACGATCGCGTACTGGTGATTGACCAGGAAAACGCGGGCGTTTCGTGTGCTCGAAATGCCGGTATCGATGTCGCCGAGGGCGAGACCGTCTTTTTTGTGGACGCCGACGATTACATCGATGCCCAGACGGTCGAGCGCGTGTTGCATGCCATGGAGTCTGCGGATGCCGAGGCCGCCGTTTTTGGCGGCGTCTGTGAACCTGCCGATGCTGCTCCCAAACGCGTCCAGCAACTCATGAGCCCCAAAGCTGGTACCTTCGGCGCCCGCGATCCCCAACTGCTGTTCCATTCGAATGCGCAGCCCTATGCCTGCCGTGCGGCTTTTTCGCGCGAGCTGCTCAATCGCGAAGGCATTCGCTTCGCCCCCGGTTTGGCTTTGGGCGAGGACGTCGTCTTCCAATTTGCGGCTTATGCGCTTGCCCGCAGGACCGTCGTCATGCCGGACAAGTTCTACCACTACGTGATGGAGAGCGAATCGGCGACGCACGAGTTCAACAGTGCCGAGGCGCGCGCCAAAAAGCTTGACGCCCACATGAGGATGCTCGAGGAGGTCTTGGAGGACTGGGCGGCCTACGGTCTTTTGGACCTGTGTCCCGGCGAGCTGATAACTTGGTTTTTGGACCTAATTGTGTTCGACCTGGCGCGCTTGGATGCCGATGACTTCCATCGCGTGGCGGCTCGCGTCAACATGGACCTCGCGACGTTTTTGGGAACGAAGTGGGCGGATATGCCCGCTAAGGGCGCCGTTCGCCGTGTTGCCCACAAGCTCGTTGCGGCGACCTCGGGTGTTTCGATGGCAGATGCCACGCTGTTCTATCTTTCGACTCGTGGTCTCAAAGCCTGCCTGGAGCGCTTTATCTAATTCCAAGCGCTGCCGCCCGCCGCAACTCGGCTGCTAAAATAACCCTGTTACACGCTATTCAACAGGAGGTTCTCTTGCAGAACTCTGATACCCCTAAAGTTTCGCTGCTTGTCCCCATTTGCAATGTCGAGCGCTATCTGCGCGAGTGCCTCGATTCCGCCGTGGCGCAGACGCTCAAGGACATCGAGATCCTCTGTATCAACGACGGCTCCACCGATAGCTCGCCGGATATCATCCGCGAGTACATGGAGCGCGACCCCCGTGTAAAGATGATCGATAAAGCCAACAGCGGCTACGGCGACTCGATGAACCGCGGCCTGGAGATGGCTCGCGGCGAGTACGTGGGCATCCTTGAGTCCGACGACTTTATGTTTGAGGACTCGCTCCAAAAGCTGGTCGCCAAGGCCGATGCTGAACATGCCGATGTGGTAAAGGGCGACTTTTACCTGTATTGGTCCACGCCCAGCGAACGCCGTGAGCTGTTTGGGATCATCGACGAGCATATGACGGGCGCCGCTTATCGCCCCGTCGATCGCCCGGGCATTTTCTACCGCAAACCTTCCATTTGGTCGGCTATCTATCGGCGCGAGTTCCTCAACGACAATCAGATTCGGTTCCTTCCCACGCCGGGTGCTTCGTATCAGGATGCGGGTTTTAACTTTAAGGTCTGGGCATGCGCCGAGCGTGCCGCGTTTATCGCGGACCCCATTTTGTGCTATCGCCAAGACAACGAGAAGAGCTCAGTTAATTCGCCCAACAAGGTGTTTTGCGTGTGCGACGAATATGCTGAGATGCAACGTTTTTTGGACGAGCGTCCCGAGCTCAAGGCTCAGCTTCAGGGCATTTTAATGCGCATGAAGGTCGATACGTACCGTTGGAATGATGAGCGCCTGGTCGATGAGTTGCGCGAGCAGTTTTGGGAGAAGGCTTCCCCCGAGCTCAAGGCCGATTGGGATGCCGGTCGCTTTGACCTGTCGCTGTTCGATCCGCGTGGCGAGACCGACTTGCGCCTGATGGTCAAGTCGCCCCGCGCCTATATCGATTCGCGCTTTGACTTTAAGAAGCCGGGCAAGCTCAATACGTTTAAGCACTACTTTAAGATCGGCGGTCTACCGCTGGTCTGGCGCGTGCTGACGTATCAGCGCACCTACGGTGATAATCCGCACCCCGATGACGTTCCGGTCGCACAGTAGGAGCACTTGACTATGGCTACCCCCAAGATTTCCGTTGTCGTTCCCATCTATAAAGTGGAGGAGTGTCTGGCCTGGTGCTTGGACTCCCTGCTTGCGCAGGACATGCCCGATTGGGAAGGCGTGCTGGTCAACGATGGCTCGCCGGACAGTTCGCGCGATATTGCGGCTACCTATTGCGAAAAGGACTCGCGCTTCGCGCTGGTCGATAAGGAGAACGGCGGCCTGTCGAGTGCGCGTAATGCAGGCATCGCCGCGTCCACGGCGCCTATCGTCGCGTTTTTGGATTCCGACGACCGGTTTACGCCCGATGCGTGCCGTGTGATCGTCGATGCCTTTGAGCGCGAGGATTGCGACGTGTTGACCTTTGGCGCGAATCCGTATCCGCTCGAGGCAGGGTATCCGTGGCTTAACTATGTGCTGAGCCCGCGCGATGTGTCGTTTGAAGGCTATAGCTCTGACCTGCTGTTTAAGGAAGCATCTCGCCCCTTTGCATGGCGCACCGCCTGCAAGCGTGAGTTTTTGCTGGGTAACGGGATCGTGTTCGACGAAACCGTCAAGTATGGCGAGGACCAGGTCTTCGATTTTGCCGTGTACGGTCGCTCGCGCAAGACCGCGCTTATCTCGAACAAGCTGTATGACTACCGCGTGGCGCGCAAGGGCTCGCTTATGGACACTATGCGCTATGACGACGAGACGCGACTGCTGGAGCACGTGAAGATTTACTCCGCGGTGATGGCTGACTGGCAGCGCGACGGTCTCGATGTACAGCATGCCGAGGACCTGGCGTACTTCCTCTGCGATCTGGTGCTGTACGATGCGCTCAGGTTGCTGGGTTCGGACTGCGGCAAGGTGTTTGCCGCCGTTGCCACGGCGCTTGCCGGTTCTGCCGTGGGCAGCGATGCTGCGCTCGCACAATGCGCTCCTTCTGTTGCCGCTATGGTGCGTGCGGCGCTTACCAGCAAGGCCCCCAATGCCCGTGAGTGCAAAAAGCTCATGTTCGATTACGACGTCTTGAGGTTTGGGCGTCTGGGTGCCTGCAAACGCATGGCAGCGAACGCCCTGGGAAAGAGAGAAGTGTAGATGAGTATCAAGCGTTTGGCACTTTGCCGCAGTCAGGGCCGTCTGTTTGTGCTGCTTCGTTTTGCCGGTCAGGATGTCGCCGCGCTTATTGAGCGGGAGGGTTCTCAAGCGTTTGCCCATGCGACGACGAGCAGTTCTTCTGTGCCGTCGCTGGTGCTCCCGGTCGATCATGGCCGTGTGTTGGCGCTTTGCCCTTCCGTTTCCGATTACGAGCGCGAGCTCGCCGTCTTGGTGCTTCCCTTTCTGGACGGCTCTACGATTGACGTCACATTTGCATCCGGTGACCAAAGGTTGGGCTCCATTCGCCTCGATAGCCGCGTGGCCAAGCTGGAATCCAAGATTAACTACAAAGCTAAGCCTGCGCTGTGTGCGCTTATCCGCGATGCGCAGCGTGGCGAACACTGCGGCCTCTACGAGATCGATGCCATTCGCTATTTACCGGCAGACGCCGGCGCGGTGTGGCGCTATGAGGTTACCTGGGCGGGAGACCCCCAGTGCGCACCTGAGCTCCTGATCTTCGATACGCATATGAACGCCATCGATGCCACCGTGCATGTGTTTGAATCGCAGTTCGATGTGCCGCAGCGCAACGGTTGCCGTGTCAATAAAACGTATCTGAGCGTAGAGATGCCTCAGGATATACGAGATGTTGTCGCGATTGTGAGCGATCCCACAGAGCGGATCCAGAACGGGTTTTGCGCTATGGATGGTCGCCTGTACAACGGCATGGTCGACGATAGCTGGAACCGCATGAAGGACGCGCGTGCAGACGACGCAGCTTATCGGCGTTGGTTTGAGCAACATCGCGCAAAGCCGGCCGATTTGGTGTGCCAGCGTGTCGCTTCGGCGGCCTTTGCCTATAGGCCGCTTGTGAGCATTGTGGTGCCGTGCTACAAGACTGATCGGGTCTACCTGCGCGAGCTGCTGGACTCGGTGCTAGCCCAGAGCTATGACAACTGGGAACTGCTCCTTATGGATGCCTCGCCTGAATGGGATGCGGTGGCCAATCTTGCGGCGGATGCCAATGACGAGCGCATCCGTCGCATCGAGCTTCCCGGCAACGGCGGCATTGTGGTCAACACCAACGCTGGTATTGAGCAAGCGACGGGCGACTACATCGCGTTCTTGGACCATGATGACATCCTGGAACCGGACGCGTTATTCCACTATGTTGCCGCGTTGAACAAGGCTGCCGAGGGCGAGCGTCCCCAGGTCCTGTTCTGCGACGAGGACATGTTCCAGAAAACGGGGGAGTGGGGCCAGCCGGTCTTTAAGACTAAGCTCAACGTCGACCTGCTCTATAGCCATAACTGCGTGACGCATTTTCTGATGGTGGAGAAGGCACTCATCGACCGTATTGGCATGTCGCCGGAAGACGTCGCGGGCGCCCAGGATTACGACCTTACGCTTCGCTGCCTTGCGGCGGACGCGCGGTTTGAGCATGTCGCGCACGTGCTGTATCACTGGCGCGTGCATCCGGGATCGACCGCCGACGGTTCTGCCGATAGCAAGCCGTATGCTATTGAAGCCGGGCGCCTTGCGCTTCAGCGCCACTTTAACGCGCTAGGCGTTCGCGGAACAGTCGAGGAGACCGAGACGCCGTTTGTCTACCGCATGCGCCATGTGCTGCCGGAGCCTGCGCCACTGGTGAGTATTGTGATTCCTACCAAGGATCACATTGAGACGCTCGACGCCTGTGTGATGTCGATCGCCCAGAAGGCAACGTATGCCAACTACGAGATCGTTTTGGTGGAGAACAACAGCGAAGACCCGAAGACGTTTGCGTATTACGAAGTCCTGCCGGAGCGCGTGGTTGCAGCATCCGAAGGCAAGGGCGTCGCGCACGTTGTGTACTGGCCGGGCGAGTTCAATTACTCCCAGATCATCAATTTTGGTGTGGAGCACGCCAAGGGCGACTACCTGCTGCTGCTGAACAACGATACCGAGATCATAAGCCCCGACTTTATCGAAGATATGATGGGTTATCTGCAACGTCCCGATGCGGGCGTGGTAGGCGCCAAGCTCTACTTTGCCGATCATCTAGTGCAGCATGCCGGCATTTTGGTTGGCGTGCGTGGCGCACTTGCCCATGCCAACCAGGACTTCTCGGCAAAGCGCGAGGGCTATCTTGCTCGCGCTGTGCGCCCGGGCAACTTCAGTGCCGTAACGGGCGCCTGTCAGATGGTCCGACGCGACGTATTTGAGCAGGTCGGAGGCTATAACGAGGAATTCGCCGTTGGCTTTAACGACGCGGACTTTTGTCTGCGCGTGTGGGAGGCCGGCTATCGAACCATCTTTACGCCCTATGCCGAGCTGTACCACTACGAGTTCACCTCGCGCGGCAGGGAAGAGGCCAACGAAGAAAAGCTGCGCCGCTGGAAGCGCGAACAGGCCCTGTTCATGCAGCGCTGGTCGGAGTTCTTCCTCGATGGCGACCCTTGGCTCGGGCCGAACCTATCCGCTGAGAGCGAGTATTTCTCGATCTAGCGCGAAGTGATTCCGAGTTTGGGTAGCGATTCGGTAATCGTGTTGAGCTCATGTTGCTGTAGGTAGGCGGGATTGAGAGCTTCTTTTCTATAGGCTAGGTAGCTGTCTCTGGTCAGTTCCCTAAGCTGTTTAGTAAAGAACTGTTCCCAACTGAAGAACTTCTCACAGTCGATGAAATCGGCAGGATGAAGGAGCATGTCTTGCGTTTCGACATCGTTGAAGAGTCCCGATCTCAGCACAAGCCATTCAAACGATTCCGGCAAAAAGAGCTCGATCTCCTTAAATCTCCTGAGCGAATAGACATAGGGCATCTCGGGCCAAAAGCGGCCCCATCTGCAATTACGAGCAACTTTTGGGCTGGGGAGCTCAGAGCGGTTTCGTATATGTTTGATTTGCCACCGGCACTTACGCAGCGAATTTTACTTTTGGCGCACAGAACTTTAAAGAACTCATAGCCAGCATTGCTGTCTTCGACGATGACTTCTTCTGGCTGGTCTCCATCGTAGAGCTCGTCTCCGTAGATGCGGTAGGTAGAAGTGTACGTGCGTGTGTAGACAGGATATTTTGTTGTGGCCTTGTTGGTGTTTTTGAGGCCATAGATCTCATCCACGCTATAGGGGAGCTGGGGCAATTCGTCCCTCGCAACGATGACGTAGTAGTTGGAACTGTGTCGAGCTGCATGCTGGAATGCATGGCTCCTTACGAATTTTTGCGTATCGTCCACAAACACGATGCTGTTATCGATGCGGCTGAGTTGCGCTTCCCAATTGATGCCGCCGATGACGCGGCAGGGGGCTGCGCAATTAACGGTTATCCCGCTTTGGGCTCCTAGGTTTTCGTATGCACGGAGGCTGTTCAGCAGGGTGGTTTTGCCTGTGCGCTTTTGCCTGTGATGATGGTGAGGTTTCGGCGAATGGTGAGTTTGACCTGAACTTTATTGGTCCTTACGGTCAGCTGGTATTCCCCTCTCATGCTCGAGCCTCCCTCAGACATTTTGCCGAGATAAGGACAAGCTCATCCATGGTATGAACAATCTGTCCGGAATTGATGACACGGGCTGTAAAACGCGCTTTGCCAAAATCCATCATATGGTAGAGGTTGATGGTGATGTCGTGTTTGGAGGCGATACGCAAGATCCAATAGGCGCAATTATCTCCGCAGGTTGAGGCGTTGTAGAGGTTTTGAGGCATAAAGAGCATCAGTAGAAGTGTTTTGGTGCCCGTTGATAGTTTCTCTGGCGGAATAACGCCTAGCACCTTGGTGTCAATTGCGTTTGCACCAAGAACAGTGCCATTATCAATAGATTTGATAATGCGCTGTGACAGGGGATCTTGCAGCCAAGAGGGAGAATAGCTGTAATCAAAGAATGTCGACGTGTCATAAATCACATCGCCTCTGTCGCCGTAGTGAATGCTGAGCATTGTTCCTCCATGGTTGCCTGTTGCGACTACTTTACCATGTTGGGGTCGATTTCCCTCAAGCTGTGGATAACGGGTCAATCAACATGTCTGTTAGAACGAACCGATGACTTTTACAGGTGTAACAACTTTCTATCCTGCGGTAATTGGCTGTCTCGATATGTTGGATTTAGCAGGTCGAAATTAACGATATTCCACGATAAGCTTATACAAGTTTATATAAGCCGATAAATCTCGATATAACTTACGATAGGAATATAAAGATGCGATTTGACATGAAACGACAGATTGAAATGCTTGAGACTCTTAAGAAGCCTTTCGCACGGGAGTATTTTTGCTAATGTCGAGAAATGCATTGTGATGTTGATTACAAAGCTGTAGCTGGAGGTAGACATGGCAATACTTCGAACTTCATGGCTAAACGAGCCCCTGCCGCAACAGGTTCTGGAAGACTCTAACTGGATGCGTATAGTTCATTTTTTCCTGATTGAGTCTCCCTGCCCTGGTCAGAGTAATCGTAAAAATAATGAGATTGATAAATGGGCGCCCGCCCCTTGGGTAGGGATTCGAAGCTTAAAGACTTCTCTAAATCAAGCTATATTTAGTCGCAGGGATGTCGATGTGATGCTTGCGGTAAGAAGCAAGAAAGAATTAGAGGGCACCTGCAAAAAGCTAAACTTAGACGAGTATTTTTACGAAAATGTTGATGATCAGCGCATGGCGTTTGTGAAAGTTAATTCGAAGGGCAATACGAGCAAATACATGAGTTTGTTTTATCACATAAGAAATGCTCTCGCGCATGGTCGTTTTGCATTTATAACCGACACATTAGAGCGTTTTGTGTTTATTTTTGAGGATGGAACCGTTACATCCGATGGTAAGGAATTTGATTTGACAGCGCGAGGCGTCATTAGGCTTAATTCATTGGTCTTGGCGATTAATACCATACAAAAGGGACCTGGAAAAACGGTTGACATCGAAGAGAAAATCCTCTCAGCAATTAGCGATGGCATTAATACAAAGCGAAAAATAAAAAACGAACTCGGTATTACGGATGAGGACTGGCGTACGTATAGTCTAGTGCTTAAAAAAGAAGGAAAAATAGAATGCAACAAGCAGAAATGGTCCATTTGCAGCGGGGACTAAACTGCCGATGGGCCGAACCCGTCGCCCCCTCCGCGGCCATTTCCCGGAGCGCCACGTCTATAATCACCTTTAGGTCATCGTGTCTCTCGTTCACCTTAATGGCCCTCCTTACGCTGGCGTGTTGGCACCACCGGCGTAATGGCAGCGGGGAGGCGCGGTGGCCATTATTCGGTGACCGGGATTGGTCAAAATCGTTTGACCATTAGTGGCTAAAATCACCCGGCGCTAACATCATCGAGTTTGGCGGCTGCTAATTAATCGGGGCTTATTTCCACCAGCCCTGATAACGTCTCTTGGAACTTTCGGTGATTTTGGTGTGGCGATTTATGCTTGTGTGTTTGAGAGCTGGGTACCGAGAGCGAACCATTTCGCTCTAGATCCGGTTGCTGCTTGAGAAGCGCCCGTCGAACGGGATGCTCGAGTGAGCAATCTCCGCGCTTTGGATAACCGGACTTCCGATGCGTGTGGGGTTGTAAGATAATCTACCGTTAGAAATGTATATTTGTGAGGGGATTCGATATGAAAAAGGCATTACGCGTCTCAACAGCTTTTTCTCTTGCCGGTCTTTTGGCCATTTCATCCTTGATGAGTCCTGTAAATGCTGCTTATGCTGCGAATGGCGTGCAGTCTATGGATGTTGCGTCAGATGTCGTTCTCGCGGGTGATGGCGTAGCCTCGCGTGTCGAGGACTCCGCCGGTGGCGACGCAGCTGCCAATCAATCGCCATCAACGGACGTAGACGATTCGACTGAGGGGGATTTCCGCGCAGATGCTTCTGTGGATGAGCGGCAGGTTGAACCGAGTGATTCTTCTTTTCAATATGTCTATCTGGCCTACCCGAGTCTTCCCGGCGGGACTGATCAAGTTGTCGCCTTTGCTACTCCCGATGACGGCGACACCCTTGCTTCCGCAATGCTTAGCTATGTAAGCGCCAATGGAGTACAGGGAACCACGGTTGCATCTGAATCAGCTGGTAATTCGGCTGCTTTTGTATTTGGCTCGACGTTGAAATCCAATACTTATTTTTTGACTTCGATAACCTACGTTTTGCAGGGTGATGGCACTGAACATGTAGTGGATCTCTCTGACAGGAATTATTCGTTTACGGTTGTTGATAGCTCCGTGAGCTCCGAGGGCACTTCTGTTTACTATGCGGACGGCGATGGTAATGCCGTTGAGGCCCAGTCGATTCAGCAGGCATTGGAATGCGCTGATTCGCCTGATGGCATATCTACCTACGCTGAGCGCTCCGCGCGCAATGTTGGGGTGATTGCACTTGATGCCGGTCATGGTGGAGTTGATTCCGGCGCGCAGGGAAATGGCAAGAGTGAAGCCGACCTTACCTGGAAGATCATGACAGCCTGCAAAAATAAACTTGAAGCTTACGGCTTTAAGATCGTTCTTGCGCGCGAGCAGTCTGGCTACTATCCCAGCAATGATTATCTTTATCGCGTACAGCGCTGCATTGATCAGGGCGCGCAGGCCTTTGTTAGCTTTCACATCAACTCTGGGTCTTCTGGAGCTCACGGCGCAGAAGTTTATGCTCCTACCGCAAATGGCACCGACTACACGCAGGTCTCTGTTGAGCTTGCCAACAAGGTCATGAACAACCTTGCTGCTATGGGACTAACATACCGCGGCGTATTTCAAATGGAGGTAGGCGACGAGTTCGCCGTTATCCGTTGCGCTCGCGAGCAGGGAATCCCCGGCATTCTTATCGAACATGGCTTTATCTCGAATTACGGTGATGTGGCCAACTATTTCTCGGATGATGGCTGCCGTCGTCTTGGAGAGGCCGACGCTGCCGCTATCATTGCTCAATTCCCGCATCCTTATTCTATTGACGGTATTTCGTTCTCTGAAGATATGGGACGGGCCGGTACGTCTATTAATATCGGTGTGAATGTGGTCGGTAAAACCGATGGGCTTAAATATAAGTTCGTTTGGCATAAGTCTGGAATGGATTGGTCTGACGATAACTGGGGTATTATCGGACAAAACTTGACGAAACCGTCGGTTTCTTGGACTTTACCGCAAGCCGGTGATTATGAGATTTACGCCGATGCCATTGACTCTAATGGCTATATAACGAGCACTTCTGATTATAAGGTTGTCAATTGGTCCCTCGAGTCGCTCGACGTCTCGGGCGACGCCCGCTGCGGCAAGCCGGTCAAGCTCCAGGCCAAGGTGTCCGGCGACGCCTCCGGCCTCAAGTACAAGTTCGTCTGGGAGAAGGGCGGCTGGGCCAAGTGGGGCGTCGCGCAGCAGCCCTCCGCGTCGTCCTCCTGCGAGTGGACCCCGACCGAGCCGGGCGACTACACCGTCTACCTCGACGTGATCGACGGCTCCGGCCAGAAGCACATGACCCGCAAGGTCACGGTGGCCGAGCGCTACACCCTCGAGTCGCTCGACGTCTCGGGCGACGCCCGCTGCGGCAAGCCGGTCAAGCT
>DXML01000012.1:302616-467986 GCA_019414205.1 Collinsella sp.
CCGTCTACCTCGACGTGATCGACGGCTCCGGCCAGAAGCACATGACCCGCAAGGTGACGGTGGTTGGAACTCCTATTATGGGGAAATCGAGCGTATCTGCTGAGTCGATGGCCAAGGTGTTTACTGCTACGGGAAACGCATATCCCACTCATGTCTATTCGCAAAAAGGCGCTGCGGATATTTCCGAGTTTTGCGAGCAGGTAGTCAATGCTGCTTCCTCGGAAGGGGTTCGACCTGAGGTTGTGTTTGCCCAGGCTATGCTGGAGACCGGCTGGCTTCAGTTTGGAGGCTCGGTTTCGGTTGATCAGTGCAATTTCGCCGGCTTAGGAGCCACCGGCTCACAGATCAAGGGCGCAAGCTTTGATAGCGTTTATCAGGGGCTTCTTGCTCAAACGCAGCATTTAAAGGGCTATGCGACCACCGCATCGCTGACCAACACGTGTGTTGATCCTCGTTATCAGGTTCTTGTCGACAAAGGGCTTCTTGGGGTTTCACCTTGCTTGGAAGACCTTAATGGACTGTGGGCTGTTCCTGGCGACGGTTATGGCCAGAGAATTTCAAAACTCATTGATCGTTTGATTTAGATTGCAGCCATTTCTTAAACTTCGATTTATATGATGCTGCTAGTCAGGTGATCTTGGTAAAGGCGGAGGATATTGATGAAGGTCGCATTTCGAAGATTCGTTGCTGCTCTATTTCTTTCTTTGATGGTTTTGCCATTCATGGCATCTTATTCGTTTGCGGCCGACTACGACTCTTCGTCTTCGAATGAAATACTAACAAAAGAGGTTGTGCGACCAGCCGAGGACTTCTCCCTCGACGGCCTCTCCGCCGAGGCGTCAGACGGCGGCGCGCCCCTCCTCGGCGACGAGTGCAAGCTCGGCCTGTCCGTGTCCGGCAACTCTGGCTCCCTCAGCTACAAGTTCGTCTGGGAGCAGGGCGGCTGGGCCCGTTGGGGCACGATCCGCAAGGGCGACTCGTCCGCCTCGTGCTCCTGGGCCCCCGAGGTAACCGGCGACGTGAACATCTGGGTGGACGCCGTCGACTCGACCGGCAGGGTGACCACCCGCAAGTTCCCGGTGCACGTTGACGCTTGCCGCGTCTCGGTCGATGGGGGGACGGACATGCAGTGGGCGCCCGGCATGAGCGTCGGCATCCATGCCGCCGCGGCGCCGGGGGCTGAGCTCAAGTTCGTCTGGCAGAAGGACTCCTGGTCCAAGTGGGGGACGGCCCAAGCGGCTTCCGCTGCGACTTCCTGCACTTGGAAGCCGTCTTCCTCGGGCAAGTACGAGATCTATGTCGATGTCATGGTCGGTGGCTTGTCTGCGACCGAGACGCTGTCGGTCAACATAGCCGAGGACTTCTCCCTCGACGGCCTCTCCGCCGAGGCGTCAGACGGCGGCGCGCCCCTCCTCGGCGACGAGTGCAAGCTCGGCCTGTCCGTGTCCGGCAACTCTGGCTCCCTCAGCTACAAGTTCGTCTGGGAGCAGGGCGGCTGGGCCCGTTGGGGCACGATCCGCAAGGGCGACTCGTCCGCCTCGTGCTCCTGGGCCCCCGAGGTAACCGGCGACGTGAACATCTGGGTGGACGCCGTCGACTCGACCGGCAGGGTGACCACCCGCAAGTTCCCGGTGCACGTGGAGAATAATCTGGAAAATTTCAACTCGATATCCATTGAGTCTCCTAATGGCGTAGCAACCGCTGGTGATTCAGTTGTGATTACACCGAACCTGAGCATTCGCAAAAACCAAGGAATCTTTTATAAATATGTATGGATGAAACATTCTTGGAAGGAATGGGGTGTTATTGATTCAGGTGAAGGAAAGTCCTCTTTAGACTGGTCCGTGAAATATACGGGTGATGTATCCATCTATGTTGATGTAGTTGATACAAATACTGGACAAACTCTTACGTGTAGCACTAATTGTCATTTCGCGCCCGAACAATGGACTTATACTTCCCTGTCTACTTCTGATGCCTTGATTAAGCCTGGCGAGAAGGTGTCGATCCGAGCAAATTGTGACGGAGTTACAGGATTTCTATCATATAAGTTTGTTTGGAGTAAAAATAACTGGTCAAAATGGGGCGTAGCTCAGAGCGGATCGAACCCTGCTCTCTCTTGGACTCCCGATAGCCCTGGTGAATATGACTTATATTGCGATGTAAGCGGATCAGACGGTAAGGTGACTTCCCGTAGCGTGCATATTGGTGTTTGGGGTTTTTCTGGGGTTGCTGCAGTTTCTACTGACGGCAATCTTTCATGGGGTGTGCGCGCAGATCTGGGCACCCTTGATGCGGAGAAATCCGGACAATTTCAATTTAAATTCGTTTGGGCAAAACCTGATTGGAGCAGTTGGGGAGTACTGAAGAACGGCTCTTCCGAAAATAATGCGTATTTCAACCCGTCTGAGCTGGGGTTAAACTCGGGTTACTATGATCTTTACTGTGATGTAACTTATCCTGACGGCACGGTTCATACTAAGTCGACCCAGATTTACTACAACCCCATTGGCAGTTCCACTGTGCTTGGCGTCAGCAGGATTAGTTTGGTGACATGGCTTATGTCCCATCAATATGACTCTTATTATTTGGGAACTAGGTATTCGAGTGGCTTTTCATACGATACCTGTCTTTACCCCAACGGAAGCCCGAGATGGGATGGTTTTACCGGCATGAATTGCACGGGCTTTGTTGCCCATGCTTACGCTGCTGTCGGTGGAAATGTCTCTGCGATAGGTTGGAATAATTCCCATTCTCCATGGGCTGGTGGCCCTGGTGGTGGCGGCTACATTAACGCTTGGCGATGGTATGGGTATGCCTGCGATTCCGGTTGCAAAATGTATGAGTTCCGAACTGTCCAAGATATGCTTAATAGCGGATATGCTCAAAAGGGGGATATCATTTTCTTTAAGACGGATGGTTCGATTGATTGCCATATTGGCTTTTTCTGGGGTGATACGCCTTATGAGAACAAGATGTGGCATCAGATCTTGCCTGGTAATCTAATTGGTCCATGCTTCAATAACGCTAATAAGGGAGAGGTCAGGCAATCTGTCGTCCTGATCAAATAGACACGTGAGCGTGCGTGCATTCGAATTTCCGATATGGCTCGTGCGCTCCTATGTTCTTTCAGAAGAAATGGCTGTTCTTATAGATGTCGATGCTTTTCAATAATTTCAAAACAAAAGATCTTACGACACGCGAAAACATTATGTGGAACGCTTTTGGCTCCCTGGTGTTTCTTGGATGTCAGTGGCTGATTACCGTATTTGCCGCAAGGCTATCGAATGGATATAGCGATGCTGGCGTATTGGCAATCTGCATGTCCATTGCAAATATATATGCTCAAGTGGGCTTGTTTAAAATTCGTTCTTATCAAGTATCAGATTTGACTTGCGAGTATTCAGCTTCTGAATACATCTGCTTTAGATTGATTTCTATGGCAATGGGACTTGCTTTTGTCCTCTTATATGCCGTCTTTACATGTAGCCTTTCTACAGCTTTCTCGGTTTTTCTTTACTGTTTTTATAAATCATTCGAAGTTTTTATTGATGTGCTGCACGGAATTGATCAAAAATCCCGCAGAATGGATCTCTGTGGGATTTCGATGTTTGTGCGTGGCGTCTTATCGCTCGCTGCATTTACTTTAGGCTTTGCTTTTTTGAAGAGTCTAAATGCTTCATTTCTGTTGATGATTCTGGTTAACGTCCCAATTCTATTGCTGGATTGGTACGGCGCCTTTTCTGTTTGCAATGCCGGCGCATTTCATTTTGCAATTTCTGCCTCTCGTTGGCGTAACTTATTTGTTGAGTGTTTGCCGTCGGCCATTGGTGTCGTCTGTTGTTCCGCTGTAACAACAGTATCTAGACAACTGCTCGACTACATGTCTGGATCTGAAATATTGGGGATCTATGCGTCCGTTTGTACTCCAGCCGTAATCGTGCAAGCGGGAGCTTCATTTGTGTACGCTCCTCTCTTGGGTGATTATGCGGCATATCTTCATAACGGAGATTTTAAAAAGATACGGAAATCGTTTGTTGTAAGTGTTGCCTGCTTCATGTTTATTACAGGAGTAAGCCTTGTTTTTTCCTACCTTTTTGGAGACTGGTTTCTGTGTACGGTGTTTGGCTCTTCAATTAGCGGCTATACGGACTTGCTGTATTTGGCTCTAGTAAGTGCGGTGTCCACCGCGTTGATTGGCTATCTAACAGACTTGTCGATTGTTTTTAGGAATATGAGGGCAAGTCTGATTTGTAATTTGATTCCACTGTTGATCGTTGGACCACTTACTATTTGGTTTGTATCTTTGTGCGGGCCCAATGGCGTAAGCATAGCAATAATCATTTCCTTTATCATCGGGTCAATTGCGCTCTGTATATCTCTTGCAAATACGATCAAGCGACTAACGAGAAATTCGACAACAACGGGGAAGTAAAGTAAGTGCACAGCAATTATTTGATTTTTAGCGCCTGTTATCTCCCTCACTTGGGAGGAGTGGAGATATTTACCGAAAACCTCGCTCATGAATTATGCGCTGAGGGTAATAAAGTCTATATAGTGACCAACAAATTGCCTGGACTTTCGGATTCGAGCGTCGATGAGCATGGAGTCACTGTAATTCGAGTCCCTTGTATATCCTTTTTGGGTGGAAGGTTTTGTCTTAATTCATTTATTAAGTCCCATAGTCTACTTAAGGAAAAACTGGGCAGCACCGAGATCGATGGCGTTCTAATCAATACGCGTTTTTACTTTCTGTCCATTGTTGGCTTAATATATTCCAAGTTCAGGAGAATCAAGCCTGTTGTACTTGATCATGGATCTGCGTATCTGAGCTTCGGTAATCCAATATTAAATATGGCTGCTAAAGCCTATGAGCACTTTATTACTTTTATCGGTAAGGGGTTTTCTCCCGATTATTATGGAATTTCGGAAAAAAGCTGTGAATGGCTTCGCAATTTTAGTATTGAAGCCAAAGGCGTAATCTCAAACTCAATTGATGCTACCGCATTTTCATCTTCGAGTTCCGGTAGAAGTTTTAGAGAAGAGTTTCAATTGACGTCTGATTGTCTTTTGGTAGCTGTTGCAGGTCGATTGATTCCAGAAAAGGGCATCGCTCAGATTATCGAAGCTTCTTCAAATGAGGAACTCACCGAGCAGAATGTTGTTTTCATTATTGCTGGTGATGGGCCAATGAAAGCTGAAGTCGAGAAGGCTTGTTCTTCCAATTTCATTTATGTCGGTAGGCTGAATCGAAATGACATGGCTGCACTTTTCTTGGACTCTGATTTACTGTGCTTGCCATCTCGTTCTGAGGGTTTTTGCACTACGCTCCTTGAGGCGTCTGCATGCGGATGTCCCTCTTTGACAACAGATGTTGGCGGTGCGTCCGAGCTAATTTTGGATGATGGTTATGGATCAATAATGGAATCTGGAGATGCCGCTGAGATTGTAGAGTGTCTTAAATATTTAGATTCAAATCGCGAACTGCTCAAAACTCAATCCAAAAATGTTCGGGAACGAGCTGTTAGCGATTTCTCATTCTCGAAAACCGCACAGCAGGCGGAAAACGCCATGAACGCGAATCGCTAAGGGCGGGTGCTCAATATTCAATTATTATGGATATGAAAGACCGCATCTTTTATATGATATTAGTTTCTGACGACTCTCTACAATATGTTTGGCTCTGATTAGTTTCATTTAAGGAATGATGATGGCTTCTACTGGTTGCAAGGTTCTTATTGCAATTCCCGCTTATAACGAAGAGGAGTGTATTGAAGGCACGATTGCTGAATTGCGTTCGAAAGCGCCTCAGTACGACTTTGTTGTAATTAATGATGGTTCGACTGATGATACTGGATCTATTCTAAAAAGATTAAACTGCAAAGTAATTACTATGCCAATTAACTGCGGACTTACCGTCGGTTTTCAGGCTGCAGTTCGATATGCTGTTGATAACGGTTATGACTATTTAATTCAATTTGATGCAGATGGTCAGCATAAACCTGAATATCTTCCCGTTCTGGTGGATGAAGCCCATAAAACCAATAGCGATATCGTTATTGGCTCGAGATTCATAACTGAAAAAAAAGATACCTCGATGCGTATGGCCGGATCGAGACTGATTTCATTTCTCATTAAACTGATGTGCGGACAGCGTATTGTTGATCCAACATCAGGTTTCAGATTGTTTTCCAAGCCTGTTCTCGAGGAGTTTTATTCTGATAAGAGCTTAAATCCGGAACCCGAAACAATCGCATTGCTCATTAAGCGTGGTTATTCAGTTTCTGAAGTTCAGGTGTCCATGCGTGAGCGTCAGGGCGGAGAGAGCTATCTTAATCCCGTTAAATCGGTGCAGTATATGGTAAGGGTAGTCGTCTCACTTTTATTTGTGCAGAGGTTCAGGTGATATTTATGTCCGTAACGCTTCGAATTTTCTTGATATTCTTCGCAGTTCTTGTTCTTCTGTTTATTGTTTCCAAACTTAAAAGGTCGCAGATGCAGGCGCTTGACTGCTTTTTTTGGCTAGTTTTTTGTTTGTGCTTTGTTTTAATGGCCATATTTCCCGATTTTACTGAGTCTATTTCTCGGTGTTTTGGATTTATGAGTGCTTCGAATTTTGTTTTCCTATTTGTTATTTTCGTACTTGTGCTTCGCGACTTTTCGAATTCGCTTCGCTTGGCAAAACAGGAAGAACGTCTCAATTCCCTTGTTCAATCGATAGCCCTTGGACAGGACAGAAACGATCTATAAGGTGAAAGGCTGCTATTTTGAAAGCAATCAAGCGTGAAAGCCATAAATACTTCTCTCTGGCGTTGCTTGGGGTATTTTTCTCTCTCTACTGCTTTTATTATTTCTATAGTAATCCACGTAAGATTACGCTAATAATCGGTATCGTGGCTGTTATTTATAGCGTGCTTACCTATTATTTGTTTTGCATCAAGTCCGATTTCCGGTATAAAATTCCATATATTTTTGGCACGCTTGCGCTTGCTCTTATATTTTTCGCTGCCTTCTTCCCACCTTTCGGTGTTCCTGATGAGGTGTATCACTATCTCTCTTCCTATTGGTTGTTAGACTGCTTTAAGGGAAGGGCATCCTTTGCTGGAGGGGAATTTCCCATTAGAGCTATTGATCATGACTTAATAGATTTATTTGGGGAGTCTTCTAAAAACATTGGCAACCACTCCTTTAGTAGCCTGACTTCATGCTTTAGCCTCTGGGCAAGTGGCTCAGTTGATAAGATTGTGGGCGGTTATGAGTTCACAATAGGCAATTGTAATTTTATTTGTAAGCTTCCCTCGATGATAGGGCTTGCGGTAGGTATCGCCTTCAACTTTGGTGCAGTTCCGACCTTCTATCTTGGTCGGTTATTTTCTGCTTTTGCCTTCTTCATCCTTGTGGTTGTCTCGTATAAATTGACTCCTTATTTCAAGCATATCATCCTATTCATCGCTTTTCTTCCAATGACGTTGCACCTTGCCTCTTCCTATTCTTATGATGCGGGAATCATTGGCCTATCCTTGCTTGTGTTTTCGCTTCTTATGCGTGCATTCGCATGTGGAGAGCATGAGATTTCATTTAGGGAAGTTTTTGGATTCGCGATCTTAGCGTTTTTCTTTGCGCCCTGTAAATCCATTTATTGCACTGTCTTGTTTTTATTTATATTTATACCGAATAAAAAATTCTCTGATAGACGAACAGCGATCATCTCAAAGGCGTTGATTCTGTTATTGCCTTTTGTTTCTATCGGAATCTTCAGCCTTTCCTCTATTGCTTCTTTCGCATCTGCTTCCGTTTCATTTGATGTACGAGGGGCTGAAGTTGGCCATTTCTATTCCATGGCTGGGATCTTGAGCCACCCGTTTACTTCCTTCGTTATGCTTATACGAACTTTGATTAATGGCTTAGATTATTACTGGGAAACGATGTTTGGTTATGAGCTTGGTTGGCTGCAGACCAATCTAGCGATGCCGATTTATTTAATGGTCGTATATCTGTTTCTTGCCTTTTTTTGTTGCATTAAAGACGAGAATGACTTTCCTGAGCTAAACCTCCCTGTAAGGTGCTGTTTTATTGCTGCTTCACTCATCTCGGCATTTGGGGCAATTCTTTCGATGTGGCTTTGCTGCACTTTTGATACAGAAAATGTTGTTATGGGTGTTCAAGGACGTTACTTTTTACCGATTGCTCCATTTGTTCTCTCGGCTCTTCGTTTTCCCAATATTGAATTAAAGGGTTCTTTTATTCATAAGTTATTTCAGGTGGAAGTCCTGACCGGCATTCTATATATTGTGCGCTTGGTATCCATTGCTACACTTTAGTCTTTCAGCGCGCTTTATTGTCTTGTAGATATCTTCAATTGATTTCACCTTGGTATTTAACTTCTTTACCAGGATACTAATCAGGTGGGTAAGGATTATGGCGCATTTTAGTTTTAGGGGATGGTCTGATAATGGGAATTTACTATAGGGGAATATGCCGTGGTTTTGGCGCGGCATATATCCCGTTCAAGCTAAAGCAAAGCGACAAAGAATTTGTTTCTGTTAATGTGGCGACTGACGCAGGGGCGTCTGTCCCTTTTTCGCTTCACTATCATCAGGATGTCGAAATCGCTGCTATCGCAGTGCCGCTCCTATCGTGTAAGGGTCTTAGGATTTCTGTAGCCGGAGCGGATAAATTCGATACCTCTCTTTCCTTCGGTGCAATTAAATGGATTTCTCGTCTTAATTACAAAATCAATCCTTCCTCCACTTCTCGCTTTCGCAATATTGAATCCGATTCTTATTTTGGAAAAATTCATATTCGTTGTAATGTCGCAGTTGAGGCCTTCGAGAAGAATGAAATTATTCTCAAGGGTGTTATATGTTCCCCTAAGATCGATTCTTTAAAACGTGTCTATGTTACCGATGGTGATTCTGAAGTCCTCGAAAACTATCCCGTATATTTGGGCAAACCTTCACAAATTAAGTATCAAGGCTTTTACCGTTACGAGTCGTCCTTTTCTCTCAGGATTCCTAAGGGCGATAAAACATTCTGCTTGGTTGCATCTGGGGATGATCTGCAGGGTTCCGGTTTTCTATCCTTGGACCCAGCTGCAGTTAAATATATGCTGGATTCAAGATCTCCTGCATTCTATAAATCCGCCTATATTGATACCTATGTTCATCTAGCGAGAATGAGGAAGCGTTCGCTTTCTTTCCTCCGTTCTCAAGATGTCCCCATGATTCAAAAAGGTGTGAAATTCAGCATTATTGTCCCCCTCTTCAATACCCCTGTCTCTTTTTTCTGGGATATGGTTAATTCGGTTGAGGAGCAGGTTTATGAAAATTGGGAGTTAATTCTTGTAAACGCTAGCCCAAATAATGCCGCACTTTCTGCCGAGCTTGTTAGGCTGTCGGATTCAAGAATTAAGGTTGTTACCTTAACTGAAAACAAGGGAATTGCTGAGAATACAAACGCGGGTATTGAGGCTGCTTCCGGCGACTACATTGTGTTCTTCGATCACGATGACACCCTTGATCGATTTGCTTTATATAGATATGCAGAACAGATCTCGGCTCATTTTGATACGGATGCTTTGTATTGCGATGAAGACTTCCTCAATGAGGCGGGCGATTATGTTGATCCTCACTACAAATGTGATTTCAATCTTGACCTGCTGCGCGTGCACAATTACATCACTCATTTGCTTTGCGTTCGTTCCACGCTGGTTAAAGAGCTAATGCTTCGTAAAGCTTACGATGGGGCACAAGACTATGATTTCCTTCTTCGTCTTTCCGAGAGAACCCATAGCTTTTTCCATGTTCGCGAGGTTCTCTACCATTGGCGCATCAGCGATTCTTCCACTGCTAAGAGCGCTGGCAACAAAAATTATGCCGACGAGGCTGGTCGGCGTGCCTTGCAAGAGCATTTGGATAGATGCGGACTAAATGCCTCGGCAGAGCTGACCGATACTCCCTGCTTTTATCATGTTTCTTACGCTATTAATGATGAACCTCTTGTAAGTATTGTTATCCCTAACAAGGACAGCGTTGAAGTTCTCCGTAGATGTATTGAATCAATTGAAGGCAAAACATCTTATTCGAACTACGAGATCCTTATTATCGAAAATAATAGTGTCGAAAAAGAGACGTTCGAGTATTACGACAGCGTTTGCGCCGCGTTTGAAAATGTTCGAGTTGTAACCTGGGAAGGGCCCTTTAATTATTCTGCTATTAATAACTACGGTGTCGGTATGACCAATGGTGAGTACCTTTTGTTCTTGAATAATGATACTGAAGTTATTGAGCCGAAATGGCTTTCTTCAATGCTTGGTTTCTGCCAGCGCGATGATGTGGGTGTTGTCGGCGCAAAACTTCTTTATCCTGATAACACCGTTCAGCATGCTGGCGTTCTAATGATTTATTGCAACAGTGAGAACGAAATGGGCGGCCCCATTCACGTCTTCAATAATATTGACCGTGACGATCCTGGCTATATGCGCCGGGCCGTAATCTCTCAGGACCTTTCCGCTGTTACTGCTGCCTGTATGATGACGAAACGCTCTATATTCGAACAGCTGGACGGTTTTAATGAGAGTTTTGAAGTGGCCTTTAATGATGTCGATTACTGCCTAAGGGTTCGTTCTCTTGATCAATTGGTCGTGTTCGATGCCGACGCGCTTCTTTACCACTATGAGTCGTTTAGCCGTGGTTATGAAACCGGTGCAAAGAAGGCTCGTTTTATGCGCGAGCAGGGTAAATTGCGGACTGCATGGGCCGATTATTATGTAAATGGTGATCCCTATCATTGCCCAATGAGCACGCGTTAGCTTGCTTTGTCTGATTGGCCAATCCGTACGTATGCAACCTAGTGCGGATTGGCCACAGTTTAATGACGAAGTCAGACAATGCTTGGTCTCCTGGGCACTCTGTAAATTCAATCGCGTATGCGCTTATTTGGTTCATGGTTCTTGTACATAGTTCACGCTTTTCAATCCCATTCATCTTAGAATGGAATTGAATTAAAACTATGTTTTGGAAGGCTTATCAGCTATGAAAGGCATCATCCTCGCCGGCGGGTCCGGCACGCGCCTGTACCCGCTCACGCTCGTGACCTCCAAGCAGCTGCTGCCGGTCTACGACAAGCCCATGATCTATTACCCGCTGTCCACCCTCATGCTGGCGGGCATCCGGGACATCCTGGTCATCTCCACGCCGACGGACCTCCCCAACTTCGAGCGCCTGCTCGGGGACGGCTCGCGCTACGGCGTGAACCTGTCCTATGCAGAGCAGCCGAGCCCCGACGGCCTGGCGCAGGCCTTCACCATCGGCGAGGACTTCATCGCCGGAGAGCCGTGCGCCCTGGTGCTCGGCGACAACATCTTCTACGGCAACGGCCTCAGCCGCCACCTCAAGAAGGCCGTCGAGAACGCGCAGTCGGGCCGCGCCACGGTCTTCGGCTACCACGTGGACGACCCCGAGCGCTTCGGCGTCGTGGAGTTCGACGGTGAGGGCCGTGCCGTCTCCATCGAGGAGAAGCCCGCCGAGCCCAAGAGCTCCTACGCCGTCACCGGCCTGTACTTCTACCCGGGCGACGTCGCCGCCAAGGCGCATGGGGTCAAGCCGTCCGCGCGCGGCGAGCTGGAGATCACCGACCTCAACCGGATGTACCTGGAGGAGGGGACGCTCTCCGTCGTGACCCTCGGCCGCGGGTACGCGTGGCTGGACACCGGCACCATGGAGAGCCTGCACGAGGCCGCGGAGTTCGTCCGCGCCGTCGAGCACTCCCAGGACCTGCCGGTCTCGGTCCCCGAGGAGATCGCCTGGGAGAACGGCTGGATCACGACCGCCGAGCTCGAGGAGGCCGCGAAGGCCTACGGCAAGTCGGTCTACGGGCAGCACCTGAAGAAGGTCGCCGCCGGCGAGATCGTCAACAGCCCGCGCGAGTACTAGCGCAAGCTTGTTTTCTTTTAGGGGTCACCGTTTATCTGGTGGCCCCTTTCGTTACGATTACGTTGACCATAAAGACAATATGATTGGGAGTGGATGTGTTAAGCGTCTACTTTGGCGATATGCCAGAAGCGATTTACAACACAGCGACATATTTCAAAAACTCTTACCGGTCTTCTTGGATTACGGATCCCTATGCAGTCTCGATAATTAAAGATGTCGATCGATCGGATGTTGTCTCCGAGAACGTCATCGAAAGCCCCGTGCTTGGATCTATCTCCCCACTCCAGCTTTCTGGTGGCGTGAAAACGCTGCTGCTTATGAGATTTGATCGTAAGCATATTTTTAACGCTTCTACCTGTGGTGACAACTGTGCCAAGTGGATTCTCGACATGGCGAAAGACCGCAAGCTCGTTGTGAATCTCTATCATGTGATGGACTTTGGTCGCGAGGATTTTAAAATCAAAGTCGTGAATAGCGGCCGAATCGTTCACAATATGGCCGAATTGATTCACGAGTCGATTCCGTATCTGTAGGTGCTGCTTATGAACGGTTCGCATCTCGTTAAGATTTCCCGCCGCAGGGGAACCAAGTACACATTTACCATCAAGCGGAACATCACTATTGTGCGTGGCGATAGCGGCACGGGTAAGACGACACTGTTTGACATGGTCGCAGACTACATGCGAACGGGCGAGCAGTCGGGTGTTTCCTTGCAATGCGATTGTCCCTGTGTCGCTCTGACCGATTATGATTGGCGAAACCAGCTTTCGTCCGTCCACGACTCGATTGTATTTGTCGATGAGGGATTAAAAGAGATTCACTCTGATGAGTTTGCCCATCATGTGCTGTATTCCTCGAATTATTTTGTGCTGATCTCAAGGGCTGATTTCCCTAATCTTCCGTATAGCGTGGATGAGATTTACAAGATTAAGACGAGCGGAAAATACCATTCTTTCGTCCCTGTTTATCAAGATCGCGGGAATCATCGTTATGCTATTTCCCGGTCGGCGCCAAAACAGGACTTTTCTATCCTTCTATGCGAGGACAGCAAGTCTGGTTTCCAGTTCTTTGAACGGCATTTCGCTGACAGTGAGCTTACCTGTGCTTCGGCCATGACGAACAGCGCGATTTTGGGCTGGTTGGATCAGCATTTCGACGATCGCGTGTTTGTTGTCGCAGACGGGGCAGCATTTGGGTGCTATGCGGACCGCGTCCTTAAGCTGCAAGACATTCACCGCGATACTGTTACGGTTTGTCTTCCCGAATCATTCGAGTGGCTTCTACTGAGCTCCGGCGTTATTTCTGGGCTTGATGCTAAGGCGGTGCTGGAGTCTCCGGAAGAGCACATTGACAGTAAAGAGTTTAAAAGCTGGGAGGATTTCTTCTATAAGTACTTACGTGAAATAACTGGGGATTCGGTTTTTCACTACGACAAAGACTGCATTCCGGAGGCGTTTTGTACAGGAGGTAATTCTGCGAAGGTTATGGCTCTTATCGCATGCCGAAATGTCCGATAGTTTTGTTGAATAGTGTCGCGGCGTCACTTCCTGCGGCATACTAAAGAAGCTATACATGCTTCAGATTGGATTTTCATGTCTGAGATTTTTGAACCCCACAACATCATCGTCACGGGCGGCTGCGGCTTCATCGGCAGCAACTTCGTGCACTACGTGGTCAACAACCACCCCGGGGTGCACGTCACCGTCCTGGACAAGCTGACCTACGCCGGCAACCCCGAGAACATCGCGGGCCTGCCCTCCGACCGCGTGGAGCTCGTCGTCGGCGACATCTGCGACGCCGGGCTGCTGGATGGGCTGGTACCGGGCCACGACGCCATCGTCCACTACGCCGCCGAGAGCCACAACGACAACTCCATCGCCGACCCGGAGCCGTTCCTGCGCACCAACGTGGAGGGCACCTTCCGCCTTCTGGAGGCCGTCCGCAAGCACGGCATCCGCTACCACCACGTCTCCACCGACGAGGTCTACGGCGACCTGGCGCTCGACGACCCGGCCAAGTTCACCGAGGAGACGCCCTACCGCCCGTCCTCCCCGTACAGCTCGACCAAGGCCAGCTCCGACATGCTCGTCCGCGCCTGGACCCGCACCTACGGCCTTCGCGCCACGATCTCCAACTGCTCCAACAACTACGGCCCCTACCAGCACGTGGAGAAGTTCATCCCCAGGCAGATCACGAACATCGTCGACGGCGTCCGCCCCAAGCTCTACGGGAAGGGCGAGAACGTCCGCGACTGGATCCACACCGAGGACCACAGCTCCGCGGTGTGGGACATCCTCACCAAGGGCCGCATGGGGGAGACCTACCTCATCGGCGCCGACGGCGAGAAGAACAACATCACCGTGCTGCGCATGATCCTGGAGGCCATGGGCCGCGACCCCGAGGACTTCGACTGGGTCGCCGACCGCCCCGGCCACGACCGCCGCTACGCCATCGACAGCACGAAGCTCCAGCGCGAGCTGGGCTGGAGGCCGGCCCACACCGACTTCGCCGAGGGGCTCAGGCAGACAATCGACTGGTACGTCGCCAACGAGGCCTGGTGGCGCCCGGCCAAGGAGGCCACCGAGGCGCGCTACCGCGCCCAGGGGCAGTAGGCCGAACCCCGGCGAACCGCACCGCGGGGCGCCCGCACGGGGCCGCAGGGCATGGGGATGATCCTGCGTCCCCGCGCGGGCGCCCCCGGTTATCCAACCTCTTCGATAGGAGCTTTTCCCACATGGCTGACATCGCATTCGAGAAGGACCTCTCCGTCGCCGAGACCGGCATCGGGGGCCTGAAGGTCGTCGACCTCGCCGTCCACGGCGACTCGCGCGGCTGGTTCAAGGAGAACTGGCAGCGCGCCAAGATGTGCGCCCTGGGCATCCCGGACCTCCGCGTCGTCCAGAACAACGTCTCCTACAACGACAGCCGCGGCGTCACCCGCGGCATCCACGCCGAGCCCTGGGACAAGTTCATCTCCGTGGCCCGCGGCAGCGTCTTCGGCGCCTGGGTCGACCTGCGCGAGGGCAGCGCCACCTACGGGAAGGTGTTCACCTGCACCCTGGACCCGAGCAGGGCCATCTACGTCCCGCGCGGCGTGGGCAACTCCTTCCAGGCCCTGGAGGACGGCACCGCCTACACCTACCTGGTGGACGCCCACTGGTCGCTGGAGCTGAAGAGGACCTACACCTTCGTGAACCTCGCCGACCCCGAGCTCGCCATCGAGTGGCCGATCCCTCTCGACCAAGCCGTCGTATCCGAGGCCGACCTCAACCATCCGATGCTGAGGGACGTCGTCCCCATGGCGCCCAGGCGCACCCTCGTCACCGGCTGCAACGGCCAGCTGGGCCATGCGGTCCGCGCGCTCGCCGAGGAGCGCGGCGTGGCGAAGGACTTCGACTTCTGCGACATCGACACCTTCGACATGTCCGACCCTGAGGCCTACTCGCAGTACGACTGGTCGCTCTACGGCACCGTGATCAACTGCGGCGCCTACACGGCGGTCGACAGGGCGGAGACCCCCGAGGGCCGCGTGACCGCCTGGAAGGCCAACGCGACCGGCCCGGCCCTGCTCGCCCGCACCTGCGCCGGGCACGGGATCACCCTGGTCCACGTGTCCAGCGACTACGTCTTCGACGGCACCTCCGAGGTCCATGACGAGGACGAGCCCCTCAGCCCGCTGTCCGTCTACGGCCAGACCAAGGCCGCCGGTGACATCGCCGTGGCCGGGTGCCCCCGCCACTACATCATGCGCAGCTCCTGGGTCATCGGCGAGGGACACAACTTCGTCAAGACCATGAAGGCGCTGTCCGACCGCGTGGCCGACCCCGAGGACAAGCTCACACAGGTCACCGTGGTCGACGACCAGCTGGGCCGCCTGACCTTCACGCGCGACATGGCCGAGGCCATCTTCCACGTGCTAGGGACGCACGCCCCCTACGGCACCTACGACTGCACGGGCTCCGGCGCCGTCAGGTCCTGGGCCGACATCGCCCGCGCCGTCTTCGAGGCCGCGAACGGCAACAGTGCGAAGGTCGTGCCGGTCAGCACCGCCGACTACTACGCGAACGCCGCGGGCCCCATCGCCCCGCGCCCGGTCCACTCCGCGCTCGACCTGTCCAGGCTCGAGTCGGTTGGCTTCCGCATGCCCGACTGGGAGGAAGAGCTGGGGGAGTACCTCAAGACGCTCTAGCCGCTATTAACTTTTCGAGAGTAAAAGCCGCCGCTTGTTAACGGCGGCTTTTCTTATGCCTGGCGTATAGTCCCGCTGCAATAAGGGCGGCGGCGGTCGCCAGACTCGCTACAAGCCCCGCAAGGGCGCCCGGAGTCTTGTAGGTCATCACGATCCTATTCGCGCCTTTCTGCATGTTCAGGGACGACAAGCCCTTATCAGCGGCGGGCGTTAGTTCTGCGGTGGTTCCGTTTACCGTTACGTTCCAGCCCTCATCGTACGGAACGCTCAGCAGCAGGTTGCCGTCATCCTTGGCGGTATACTTGCCTTCGATCCTTCCGTCCTCAAAAACCGTCGGAATAAACTCGCTCGTCTTAAGCTCGTTAATAATCTGTTCGAAAACTTCCAGATTGAGGGCGTAAAAGACCGGCTCATTGTCTTGGGGCATGCCTGTATAGCCCTCTGCGACTCCGATTGACACGGTATGCTGACTCGGGGCGTCCGATGCATCCGCGATCTGGCGGATATTATTGTCGAATCTCCAGGCCTCGTTTTTGATCGTTCGCTGGTCGATGGTAAGGGTGACGGGCCAATAACTGCCGGCGGTCGCATGTTTGTTGATGTAGAGATACCCGATGGAGCTCGCCGGTACAGTAACGCTCCATTGCTTTAAGCTATCGCTATTCTCCGTGCTCGTGGCCTCGATCTTGGTATAAAGTTCGACCTCGCGGCCTAGGATTTTGCTGTAGAGGTCGTTCTGCTTTTCGAAAGGGTTCTCGCTCTTTAGCGTGCTGTTTTTGATATCGCTTGAGGCTGCGACGCCAATGCTGAGCGCATAGGGGTTCTCGTACACCGCGCTTGTTGAGTCGGCCTGATACGTCTTGGCTAAAACGTATCCCGCAGGCACGTTTTCAGGAATGGCATATTTGACTCCCAGTAGGGTATCGACGGCGAGAATGGGCTCGGCATAACGGGTCGAGAATTCGCCGACGCTGCTGTATCCAAGGGAGTTGAGCAGTGCGATGGCCTGCGGGTTGTTGGCAGACGAATATGAAGACAACTGGTTGTACCCAAGCGCTAGGCCTTCGTTTAGAGCAGCACTGTCGGCTCGTGTGGTTGTGCGATCGATGCGGTAGAACGGAACCGAATCCTGTTCCTGAATGGCGGTAATCGTGTTGGTTGTGGTGGCTACATAGGCGCTGTTGCCATCCTCGGAATAGCCCGCGTACAGCTGGTTCCACATATCATGAGCGTTGCCAAACAGTTCAACGGCGGTGAGTGCCAGGAGAGGCAAGACGACGGCGGGGCGATAGGCTTTGCGCAATTTAGGCCTGCCCTTGAGCATCTGAAGGGCATAGCCCGCGGCCCACATCGTTAAGAAGCTCAGCAAAAAGGCCGTACGCGAATAGAACCCGTTGGGAACGCGCATGCCGCACCAGATGTACTCGAGCGGGCTCAAAACAGAACTTGCGATCAGGATAGTCGTAGCGACGAGTGTTGCGGCTCGTGTCTTGACCGAAACCTTGCGGTTAAAGAGCAGACTGACTGCAAGTAGCATCATGATCACGCCGCAATAGAATTGCGGCGTGATTCCATCGTTGGCCCACATGCCAGGGATAAAGCCCCTGATAAGCGATTTAGGGTTGGTTTTAAACAAGGAGCTGAGTGCCTGTACGGGGCCACCTTTTGCCATGGCAAGGATCGTCGGCAAAAAGGTCCAAGCGGATAGAAGCAGTCCAAGCATCATGGCCCCTGCAAACCGCAGCGCTCGGTCGAGCATGAGCTTCCAGCTAAAACCTTCTTCTGCAACATAATCGACAAATTCGACCAATACGAAGATGCAGAGGAACAGGATGCTGATGTAGGCCGTATACCAGCAGAACATGACATTGAGCGCCGTTGCGATGACGAGGCGGATCATGCGCCGCTTGCGAATGAGCTCGTAGCATCCGTAGGCGCAAATGGGGAGCAGGATAAGGCAATCGATCCAGAGTGGGTTGCGCAGGTTGCTGATGGTCCAGCTGCAAAACGTGAACGAGAGGGAAAGTAGGAATGCCGCGGGCTTGGGTAGACCAAATCGCTTTTGTAGATACCAGGCGCTGCTGATGTGGATGCTGCCAAGCTTGAGCGCGCTGATGATAAAAACAAAGAGCGTTAGCTTGTTCTGGGGAAATAATACGCAGAGCAGGTTGAAGGGGCTGGCGAGGTAATAGCTATAAAGCCCCCAGGTGTTCATGCCGAGTCCCTGGGAGAAGGAGTAGCGAAGATTCGCCTCGCCTAAAAGGACGCGGCGGAACCACGAGAAGAAATCGATGTATTGGTATTTAAGGTCATCGGCCAGGAATGAGTTGTCGCCAAAGGGGTAGACATGCCCCGCCGCTGCAAGTGCGACAAAGAGTGCGACGGATAACGTGAAGCAGGCGGCGTAGAACGCCACATTCTTGAGTGTGCTGTTATTGGGCCGTGTCATCAGATTCCTCGTTGGACTCTCGGATGATATAGATGGGACGGCGTTTGGTTTCCAAGTAGGCTTTTGCCAAGTACTCGCCAATGATTCCCAGGCACAGGAGCTGCATGCCGCCAAACAGCGTAATGAGGCAAGCAAGGGAGGGCCATCCGCCTACGGGGTCGCCCCAAACAAGCGTTTTGACCAAGATGACGATAAATCCCAGGATGGCGATGAGACAGAAGATGATACCCGTGAGGGCGGCGAGGGAGAGCGGCGCCGTGGAAAACGCGACGATGCCGTCGATGGAATAGAGGAGCAGCGACCAAAAGCTCCATTTGGTCTCGCCGGCCACGCGGTTGACGTTTACGTAGGGGAGCCATTTGGTCTTAAAGCCGACCCAGCCGTAAATGCCCTTGGAGAATCGGTTGTATTCGCCCATGGAGATGATGGCGTTGACCATAGGTCGCTTCATGAGCCTAAAATCGCGTGCTCCGTCGACGATGTCGGCCTTGGAAATGCGGTTGATGATCTTGTAAAACATGCGGGCGAAGAATGACCTGATTGGTGGCTCGCCTTTGCGGGTGGTCCTGCGCGTAGCGACGTTGTCGTAGTTTTCGGTCTGCAAGATCTCGTACATCTGCGGCAGGAGCGAGGGCGGGTCCTGCATGTCGGCATCCATGGTGGCGACATAGTCGCCCTTTGCGTGCTGGAGTCCGGCGAGTAGCGCCGCCTCCTTGCCAAAGTTGCGCGAGAAAGAGTGCCAGCGGATGGTGTATGGATGCGCCGCCGCGGCTTCTGCTTTCATGGCGGCGAGCGTTTTGTCTGCCGAGCCATCGTCGATGAGGACGGCTTCAAAGGAGATGCCGGGGTCTTGCTGGGCCATGTTGCGAACGACGCCATCGAGCTCTTTGAGAAAGATCGGAAGTGATTCCTGCTCGTTGTAACACGGCACGACGATGGAGATGAGCGGCATGGTGGTTTACCTCTCGCTTGGCTTGGAAGTAGGGTGGCCGGGCTGGTCGTCGTGGGCGTATTTGCTGTACACGTTGACCTCCCACTGCTTTTTTTCGACCTTTGCCACGGAATCGAGGATGAATCCGGTTGCAAGGCTCAGGCCGCACAGGAACATAAACGACGCGGCGAGCATGGCGGTGGGGAAGCGCGGAACGAGGCCAGTCTGGAAATACTCGACAACGATGGGCATGCCCAGGGCGAGGCCGATCACCGCAAACAGAAGCGCGACGAGGCTGAAGAACTTCAGCGGGCGGTAGTCCTTGAACAGCGTGCCGATCATCGCAACAACTTTAATGCCGTCGCTCACGGTATTGAGCTTGGACTCGGAGCCTTCCGGACGGTCGCGGTACTCGATGGGCACATCTTTGATGCGCCAGCGGTGGTCGACGGCGTGGATCGAGAGCTCGGTTTCGATCTGGAAGCCCTCGGAAAGCACAGGGAAGGTTTTAACGAACGGGCGGCTCATGGCGCGGTAGCCGGTCATGACGTCATCGAAGCTGTAGCCATAGATCCACTTGATCATGGCGCGGACCAGATTGTTGCCAAAGCCGTGGAAAGCACGTTTGTTTTCCTCGGCGTAGGTGCCGTTGGAAAGGCGGTCGCCTACGGTCATATCGGCCGTGCCGTTGAGGACAGGCTCGCAGAGGGCTTTGGCCGCCTCGGCGGGGTAGGTGTCGTCTCCGTCGACCATCAGGTAGCAATCGGCGTCGATGTCGCGAAACATCTGGCGGCACACGTTGCCCTTTCCCTGACGGGGCTCGAAGCGGACCGTGGCACCGTGCTCGGTGGCGATGCGTGCGGTGTCATCCGACGAGTTGTTGTCATAGACATAGACCGTCGCCTGCGGAAGCTCGCGGTGAAAGTCGTCGACGACCTTACCGATCGTGAGCGCTTCGTTGTAGCAGGGGATGATGACGGCGATGGATTCAGAATTCACTCAATGCTCCTTAATCATTCAATTCATGAAAGTATAGCCGTTTGGGCTTGACATCCTAAGATGTGGGTTAGTTCTCCAGTTTTGTTGCGCGAATCGTTTGCGTGGCCGTCGGGTCTATACTGTTCGTTTGTCAACGATTACGAGTAAAGGAGTTGCATCCGTGTCGGATCAGACAAAGCAACAAGAAACTCGCAGTCTGCCTGCGACGTTTGCTAAGAACGAATTTGAGAAGGACGCGTTTATCCTTCGTCAGCTGGTTACCAAGGATTTTAAGATCAAGTATCGCCGCAGCGTGTTGGGCGTTGCGTGGTCGGTGCTCAATCCGCTGCTGATGATGATCGTCATGGCCATCGTGTTCTCGACAATTTTTGCCCAGGGCCGCAACGGCTCAATTACGCCCGAGATGTACCCGCTGTACTTGATCGTTGGTAACGTCACCTTTGCCGTGATGTCCGAGTCCACGAACCAGGCCCTGACGTCGATCGTGGGTGCGGCTCCGCTGCTCAAGAAGGTTAAGGTGCACCGCTGGGTCTTCCCAGTACAGAAGGTGCTCTTCTCGCTGGTTAACTTTGCCTTCTCGCTGGTCGCCGTTGCCATCGTTATGCTGTGGTTCCGCGTTATGCCTTCTTGGCACCTGATTCTGCTGCCGGTCTGCCTGCTGCTGCTTATGTGCTTCTGCATGGGCCTGGGCATGATGCTCTCGGCCCTTACGGTCTTCTTCCGCGACGTTATGCATCTGTGGAGTGTTGTCATCACGGCTTGGACCTATATCACGCCTATTTTCTGGACGACCGACTTCGTTGTGAAGATGCCTCATATCGTGCGGATTTTGGTTTATGCGAACCCCATGTACAACTATCTGCAGTTTATGCGTGATATCTTCCTGTTCCAGACTACGCCCTCGCTTATGACGTTTGGTATGTGCGTCGCTTGGGCGGTCCTTGCGCTTGTTATTGGCTACACTGTGTTCCATAAGTCCGAGCGTAAATTTATCCTCTACATCTAAGGAGTGCTGTGATGACTGAATCTGTTGTTGATTACAGCGAGCAGCCTCTGGCTGTCGAGGTCGACGACGTCACCATGATCTTTAACATGGCGTCCGAGTCGCTGACCAACCTCAAGGAGTACTTCATTAAGCTTGCCAAGCACGAGCTGTTCTTTGAGGAGTTTAGGGCGCTTAAGCACATCTCGTTCGATATTCATCGCGGTGAGGTCGTGGGTCTGGTCGGCACCAATGGTTCCGGTAAGTCTACGATGCTCAAGATTATCGCTGGCGTGCTTGAGCCTAGCGAGGGCAGCGTTAAGGTGCACGGTAACATCGCGCCGCTGATTGAGCTTGGTGCCGGCTTCGACCCCGAGCTGACCGCCCGCGAGAACATCTATCTGAACGGCGCCCTGCTCGGCTATACCAAGGAGTTCATCGACGCCAACTTTGACGGCATTATTGAGTTCGCTGAGCTTCAGAACTTTGTTGACATGCCGCTTAAGAATTTCTCCTCGGGCATGGTTGCGCGCATTGCCTTTGCAATCGCAACGATCACTGAGCCTGACATTCTGATCGTTGACGAGACACTTTCCGTCGGTGATGTGTTCTTCCAGCAGAAGTGCGAGGCCCGCATCCAGCACTTTATCCAGAGCGGCGACGTGACAGTTCTGTTCGTTTCGCACTCCATGGAGCAGGTCGAGCGCATCTGCCAGCGTGCCGTTTGGATTGAGAAAGGTGACCTTCGCATGGACGGCCCGGTCGATGAGGTCTGCAAGGCGTACCGCGAGCAGTTCAACTAGGTTATAATTACTTGCGCATGGCTGAGTTGTTTGGCTGAGCATGCGGTTATTTGCTCCATTAGCTCAGTTGGATAGAGCAGGGGACTTCTAATCCCAAGGTCGACGGTTCGAATCCGCCATGGAGCACCATCGTTTATTAAGCCCGGACCGCTTGGTGGTCTGGGCTTTTTTCATCTTGTGTGCTGCGGTTTTGAAGGGTTCGCAATGGGAAGCAAAAGGCTCGACTGGATTGATATTGCAAAGGGAATCGCAATTATTCTGGTCATTGTGGGGCACACCGTCCCAAATCCCTCTCCCTTGCGGCACGCGATCTTCTCGTTTCACATGCCGGTGTTCTTTATTCTTGCCGGGTATACGTTTAGGCCGAAGCCGTGGCGCGAGCTGCTGAGTGGTTCGGTGTCGCGCCTGCTGGTGCCGTATGTGGTCTTGCACTGGCGTGGCAGGTGCCGACGTTCTTGATGAGCGGCGCTCCTTTGACGAGCGGTACGCTGGTCGCGGGGCTTAAGACGCTTGTGTTTGCCTCGGGCGTTGATGTGCCTGGGCTTGGCGTTACCGCCGTTGGCATGGCATGGTTTTTGGCGGCGCTGTTTACGTCGCGCCTACTGTTTAATGTACTTGTGCGGCTGTTTGATCGCCGCGGGATTGGGGTAGTTTGGCAGGGTGTTGTCTGTGCCGCGATTGCCTTTTGCGGATTGAGCGTGTCTCGCTTAATGGGTGTTTACCTGCCGCTCGATTTGGATCTGAGCTGCTATATTGTGCTGCTGATGTGGGTTGGCTATACGGCGCGCCAAAGGGGGCTGGAGCCGAGCGTGAGCAAGCCCCTGCTGTTTATTGGAGCCGGTGTCGCTTGGCTTGTCCTTGGCGCGCTGAGTGGGCTTGAGCTTTCGAGCCGCCGCGTGGATGGGTTTGTGGTTGCGACAGTTGCCGCTCTTGCCGGCAGCTACTGCGTGTGCTGGGTTTCCATGGCGCTGGAGAAGTTGAAAGACGTGCCGGTTGTGGGATCCTTTGAGCGATCGCTCGTGTTCTGCGGACAGGCCAGTCTTGCCATCTTTGCAATCCACGCGGTCGATTGGTTTATCGCTTGGCAGACCATGCCGTTGCTTATGGCGCTGCCAGCCTCGTGGCTCTTCGCATCAATCGTGCGTTGCGCCTGCGATATTGGATTGGCGTACGTGATTAAGAAGGCGTAATTAAAAGCGGGGAGGACCAAGTTGGTCCTCCCCGCTGTCATTTATTCGGTAGTGTTGCAGGCTTACTTTTCGAGATGCTTTTCCAGCAGCTCCAACGCGTGGGCGTAGCCTTGGAGGCCTTCGCCGGTGATGGTGGCGAAGCAGGCCAAGCGGGCGTAGCTCACCTGGCGGAAGTCCTCGCGCGTCTCTACGGCGCTGATGTGTACCTCGACGGCAGGGATGGCGACGGCCTTGAGGGCGTCGAGGATCGCCACGCTCGTATGCGTGTATGCCGCCGGGTTGATGACGATGCCGTCGACCTTGCCGTAGGCCTCCTGGATCTTGTCGACGATGCTGCCCTCGTGGTTGGACTGGAAAACCTCGACCTCGTCGAAGCCCTGTGCGGCGCCTGCTTCCTGGCAGATCTGCACTAAGCGGTCGTAGTTGTCGCTGCCATAGATGCCCGGCTCGCGAATGCCGAGCATGTTGAGGTTGGGGCCGTTGATGACGAGTGCTTTCATGGTTGCTTCCTTTGCGATTGGAAAACCACCACAAAGGCGCCTGTCCCCTTTGTGGTGGTTTTGGTTAGAGAGCGGGTGGGAGGGTGTCGAGGAGGGCTTGGGCGGTGTTGGCGGCGCAGTCGCGTGAGTCGATGATGCAGTCAGCCCAGGAGCGGTAGCGCGGCATGCGCTGCTCGGCGAGCTTGTCGATGCCATCGCGCGCCGTGATGGGGCGGCCCTTGTGGGCGAGCTCGTCGAGCTTGCGATTGAGCATCACAATCTTGCTGTTCTGGTGCAGCAGTGGGTAGTTCTCGTCGCGCGTGACCACGCCGCCGCCGGTGGAAAGCACCAGGCCGCTGCGCTTGGAGATGTCGGCCAGCGCCGCCGTCTCCTGTTCGCGGAACGCCGCCTCGCCGCGCTCGACGATAAAGTCGGCGCAGGGCATGCCCAGGCGCTCCTCGAGGGCGCGATCCAGATCGATGTGCTTTCGCCCCGTGAGCAGGGCAATCTGCTCGCCCACACGGGTCTTGCCCGAGCCCGGCATGCCGATCAGCGCGATGTTCTGTTCGCGGCGTGACAGGCGCTCCGTTACGTCCAGAATGCGCTCGCGCGGAGTGACCTGGCCGGTGTAGCGCTCAACGGCTTGCGCCGCCTGGGCCACGAGCATGAGCAGACCGCCGATGCAGGGGATGTCGCGGTGCTCGGCCTCGAGCATGAGTCCCGTGCGAGCGGGGTTGTAGACAATGTCGATAACGCCCTCGAGCGCATTGAGCCCCTCGAGTGTGCAGGGGGCGTCGGGACAGTGGGGGAACATGCCGGCGGGCGTGCAGTTGACGAGCAGTGCGGCGTCGGACTGCTGCGCGATGTTGTCGTAGTTGACCTCGCTCGTGCGGCCGACCGGCACGACGATGGCGCCCAGGTCGCCGAGCACCATGCTGGCAGTGGTGCCGGCGCCACCGGTGGCACCGAGCACGAGGGCCTTCTTGCCGGCGACCTCAACGCCCAGCTCCTCGACTAGGCACTGAAAGCCGAAGTAGTCGGTGTTGTCGCCGCGCAGGCGGCCGTCGGGCAGGCGCGTGATGGTGTTGACGTTTCCCATACGCTCGGCGAGTGGACTCAGCTCGTCCAGGTATTCCATGACGGCGCGCTTGTAGGGGATGGTCACGTTGGTGCCCTCCCATTCGTCACCCGTCATAAAAGCCTGGAGGTCCTCGGGCTCGCGCTCAAATCGTACGTACTCGAGCCCCGCGAGCTCCTTGTAGATGGTCGGGGTGTAGCTGTGGCCCAGCACGCGGCCCAGCACGCCGTAGGGGCGGGTTGCGGCGACATCGGTCATCTAGAGCACCTCCGTGTAACTGCCAAAGTAGGTGAAGCTCTCGCACACGTCGTCGATGGAATCGAGCAGGTCATCGAGGGCCTTGCTGCTAAAGGGGCAGTCCAGGTCAAAGTAGAACATAAACTCAAAGTCGTGCCCGGGGATGGGGCGGCTCTCGAGCTTGATGAGGTTGATATTGAGCGCGTAGAAGCGCTCGAGTACGCGATAGAGTGCGCCCGGCTCGTTGGCCGTGGTAATCATGAGCGAGGTGCGGTTGGCGCCGGGGTAGACGCGTGGCTCGCGGCTGATGACGACAAAGCGCGTGTAGTTGTTGTCCGAGTCCTGGATGTTGGGCTCCAGTACCTCCAAGCCGTAGAGTGCGGCGCAGCTGCGCGATGCGATCGCGGCAACATCGGTGCGTTCGGAGCTGGCGACCATCTCGGCCGACATGGCCGTGTTGGGGTACTTGGTGGCGTGCAGGTCGTGCGCCTCGATAAAGCCGGCGCATTGGGCAATGGCCTGGCCGTGGCTGTAGACCTCGTGCACGTCCGCAAGCTTGGCGCCGGGCTTGACGAGCAAGTTGTGGTCGATTTTGAGGCGAAGCGAGCGCACGATGTGGAAGTCGAACTGGGCGAGCAGGTCGTAGACGGCGTTAACCGAGCCGGCGGTGGAGTTCTCGATGGGCAGCACGCCAAACTCGCAGAAGCCGTCGCGCACGGCGCGCATGACGCCCTCGAAGGTCTCGAAGAACGCGATGTCGGGCACGTCAAAGAGCTTGCACGCGGCGATCTGGCTGTAGGCGCCTTCGACGCCCTGGCAGGCAACGGTGGCCGTTTGAGGGAAGGGCGCATCGAAGGCTACGGCCGTGGCATGGGCTTTTTGCGACACCGTGATGCCCTTGAGCTCGTTGATGTAGCGCTGCTGCTCGGCCTTGCTCATGCTCATGAGGAGACGGAACAGGGTGATAGTCTGGGCTTCGTAGCGCTCGGGTGCGCGGCTGGCGAGGTTATTGAGCTTGGAGCGCTCGCGGGCGGGGTCGAAGACGGCCTTGCCCATCTCGATTTTTGACTTGGCGACTTCGGTGGCAATGTCCATGCGCTCGACAAAGCTGTTGAGGAGCGTGGTGTCGATGCTATCGATGGCCTGGCGGATGTCAGCAAGGTCCATGGAGACCCCTTTCACGTGTCGGGGGATGTTGAGGGGTGGGTAGTTAGCGCTGGGCGGCGTCTTCGAGGAGGGCGTCCCAGATGGCAAGGGCGGCGGCTGCCTCGGCTACGGGGACAGCTCGGGGGACGATGCAGGGATCGTGGCGGCCGTGGACCGAGAGCTCGGCATTTTCCATAGCGTCCATGTCCACCGTCTGCTGCTCGCGGCCAATGGAGGGCGTCGGCTTTACGGCCATGCGCCACATGACGGGCGCGCCGGTCGAAATACCGCCCAGGATGCCGCCGGCGTTGTTGGACTCGACCTCGATCTCGCCCGTCTCGGCATCGATGTGATACGGATCATTGTTCTCGCTGCCGCGCATGGCGGCCACGGCAAAGCCCATGCCAAACTCCACGCCCTTTACGGCGGGAATGCCAAACGCGATTTGCGCGATGCGGTTCTCGATGCCGTCGAACATGGGGTCGCCGATGCCCGCGGGAAGCCCATAAATGCCGCACTCCACGATGCCGCCGATGCTGTCGAGTTCGTCGCGTGCGGCTAGGATCTCCTCGCGCATGCGAGCGGCTGCGGCGGCGTCAATGCAAGGAAGATCGTTCGTTAGGATCGCTTTGCGGTCGGCCTCGCGATAGACCATATCGTCCATCGGCAGGTCGGAGATGCCGCCGATCTGCGCGACGTGCGCCATTACTTTAATGCCGCGGGCCTCGAGTGCCTGCAGCGCAATGCCGCCGGCGATGCACAGGGGTGCCGTTAAGCGGCCGGAGAAGTGCCCGCCACCGGCGACATCGTGCATGTTGTGATACTTCACGCGCGCAGGGAAGTCCGCATGTCCGGGGCGGGGCTTGCGGCGCAGCTCGGAGTAATCCTTGGAGCGCGTGTTGGTGTTCTCGATAATCGCGGCGATGGGCGCGCCGGTGGTATGTCCATCGACCACACCGGCGATGATGTGGGCGTCGTCGGCCTCGCGGCGTTTGGTCGCGGTCTCGTCGCGACCGGGGGCACGACGGTCGAGGAAGGCCTGCAGCCGCCCCTGGTCAACAGCGATGCCCGCCGGAATGCCATCGAGGGAGCAGCCGATGGCGGGGGAGTGCGACTGGCCGAAGATGCTTAAGTGCAAGACGTTGCCAAAGGTCGAGGACATGCTATTCCTCCTCGAGTGTGACCTTGCCGCCCAGCAGGCGGTAGTGGTCGAAGAAATCGGGATAGGACTTGTTGACGGCCTCGGCGCCGTGGATTACGACCTCGCCGGTGGCGCGGCTCGCGGCGATAGCGGCCATCATAGCGATGCGATGGTCGTTGTGCGAATCGACCTCGCCGCCGGTGAAGGCATCGACACCCTTGATGATGAGGTCATCGCCGGCAATGCGCACCTGCGCGCCCAACGCGGTGAGCTCGCGGGTGGTCGTGACCAGGCGGTCGGATTCCTTGATGCGCAGACGGGCGCAATCGCGGATAAAGGTGCGGCCCTGCGCCAGCGAGGCTACGGCCGAGATGACGGGCACCAGGTCGGGAATGTCGTGGGCGCTCATCTCAAAGCCGGCGAGCTTGTCGGACTGGACGGTGGCGGCGTTGGTGGAGCGCACGATGCGGGCGCCAAAGCGCGAAAGCGCGGCGAGTACGTTGCGGTCGCCCTGTGCGGAGCTCAGGGATACACCCTCGACGGTGACGGGGTCGTTGCCGATGGCACCGGCGCACAGCCAAAAGGCGGCGTTGGACCAGTCGCCCTCGACGGCTACGCTGCCGGGCGTGCGGTACGAGCCACTGTTTACGCGGAAGTTCGTGACCTCGGGCTGGCCGTCCTTGGCCGGAATACGCTCGACGTTGACCTCGACGCCGAAGGCCTTCATGGCCTGGATCGTCAGGTTGATGTAGGGGCGGCTCTCGATGAGGCCGGTTACCTGCACGCAGGAGGGCTGGGCCAGCAGCGGGGCTGCCAGCAGCAGGCCCGAGATGTACTGCGAGCTCACATTGCCCGGAAGCACAAAGGTGCCCGGGCGCATGCGGCCGCTCGTCTTGAGCGGAAAACCGCCCAGACCCTGTAGATCGCAGCCGGCGGCGATGATCTCGTCCGAGAGCGGGGAGAGCGGGCGGGCGCCCAGGCGGCCCTGGCCTACGAAGGTGGCATCCGCACCCAGCGCGCAGGCGACAGGCAGCATAAAGCGGAGCGTGGAGCCACTTTCACCGCAGTCAAGCGTGCCGCCGGCAAGGGCCTTGAGCAGGCCAAACTCAACACTCTTCATGGTGGGGTGGACCTGGAAGCCGTCCTCGACGGTCTCGATGCGCGCGCCGAGTGCCGTAAGGCAGCGGACCGTGGCCTCGATATCGGCGCAGGTGGTATTGCAGACGACGTGCGTCTCGCCGTTGGCGAGTGCGGCGCAGATGATCAGGCGGTGCGCCATCGACTTAGACGCGATGGCGGGAACAGTGCCCTTGAGCGGGGACGGGGTGATGCGGGCTAGCATGCGGAAGCGTCTCCCTTCTGGCCGAGGCCCTCGGCAATTAAATCGTGGAAGGTGGAAAGCGGCGTGCGGTCGATGCTGCAACGGCCAATGCCGTGCGGAATCACCAGGTCGATTGTGTCGCCCGAGCGCTTTTTATCGTGGAGCGCCTCGGCAAAGACGGCGTCGGCCGAAAGCTCGCAGCGGGTCTTGAGACCGTGGCGTGTACAGAGCTCCTCGATGCGGCCGGGCAGCTCGGCGTCGCAAATGCCATGCAGGGCTGCGGCGCGCGTGATGATGCCCATGCCGATCGACACGCAGTTGCCGTGGCCGAGCTCAAAGTGCTCGCAGGCCTCGACGGCGTGTCCGGCGCTGTGTCCAAAGTTGAGGAGCTTGCGCTGGTTGGTTTCGCGCTCGTCGGCGACGACCACGGCGCGCTTGATGTCGATATTGCGGGCGATGATGAGCGCTACGCGGGCCACATCGCGGTTGAGCAGCTCCAGCGTGAGCGGGGTCTTCTCCAGCTCGGCGAAAAGCTCCGGGTCGGCGATCACGGCGTGCTTGACGACCTCGCCGCAGCCGTCGGCGAACTGCTCGGGCGTGAGGGTGGCCAGACACCCCACGTCGGCGATAACCACGCTCGGCTGCCAAAAGGCGCCGGCCAAGTTCTTGCCGGCAGCCAGATCGATGGCGGTCTTGCCTCCCACCGACGAATCCACCATGGCGAGCAGGCTCGTCGGGATCTGCACAAACTTGCAGCCGCGCATGTAGGTGGCGGCCACAAAGCCCGCCACGTCGCCCACGACGCCGCCGCCGAGTGCCACGATCACGTCGGAGCGCGAAAGCTCGTGCTCGGCCACAAACTCCAAAATGGCAACATAGGTTTCGGCGCGCTTATGGGCCTCGCCGGCTTCGAAGGTGCAGATGCTCACCTCGTAGCCTGACGCTTCCAGGCTCTGCTTAACGGGCATCTGGTAGAGGGGGCCTACGTTGGTGTCCGTAACGATGACGGCCTTGGTGCCGCCGGCAGTGGCGCGCACGAGCGGTCCCGCCTGCTCCAGCAAAAACGTGCCAACATGCACCTGGTAGGGGCGTGCGGTGTCGATATCGATGGTAATCGCCATAAGCTTCGGTCCTTTCGACCTGGCGTGATGGGTGGTCTAGTGGGAGGCCTCGTCGTCGAGTGCGCGCTTAATTCGGTCGCCCTCGGCAAGGAGATTCTCCAGATAGCGCTGGTCGCGGTCCTTAAGGGCGCGGCTGTAGGCGCCGAGCGATTCGATCAGATGGTCGATCTCGAAGGCGAGCGCGTCGGCGTCGTCGATCATGAGCTCGGACCACATCTGGGGGTTGAGGTGTGCCACGCGGGTGAGGTCGCGGTAGCTGCCGGCAGAAAAACCGTGGTGAACCTGGGCAGTGGGGCTTTTGACGTAGGCGTTGGATACCACGTGCGCAAGCTGGCTCGTGAAGGCGATGACACGGTCGTGCTCGGCGGCGCTGGTCACGCTGAACTTGCCAAAGCCCAAGGGGCGCACCATCTCGCGCACCTGGCCCAAAAGCTCCAGCTTGAGCGCATCGTCCACCGCGGGCGGTACGAGCACCAGCGGGGCGCCCTGGAACAGGTCGGCGCGGGAGTGCGCATAGCCCGAGTACTGCGTGCCCGCCATGGGGTGCGCGCCCACAAAGTAAAAGCCGTGCTCGCGGGCAAGCTCAAAGGCGCGCTCGCACACGATACCCTTGACGCCCACCGTGTCAATTACCACGGGGCCCATGATGGCCTCGGTATCGGTGGCGTCGGCGAGTGCCTGGGCGTGTGCCTCGAGCCACTCGATGCAGGCTTCGGGGTAGCAAGCCAGGACGATGATGTCGCATTCGCCGAGCGTCTCGTCGTTGAGCTCGCCGGCAACGGTGCCCATGCTGGCAGCCGTCATGACATCGTCATCGGGATCCCAGGCCAGCACGCGGACGCCCGCCTGCGCATAGCCGCGGGCAAAGCTGCCGCCGATGAGGCCAAGGCCGACGATGCCGGCGCACTTGGGGCCGCCCTGGTTAACGCGCGCGTTTCTCACTGTACCCATGGGCTACTCCATGGTCTCTTGGCAGACAACCTCGCGGATGGCTCGGATGCGGCGCATGGTGTCGTCGAACTGATCGGGGGTGAGGGCCTGAGCGCCGTCGGACCATGCGCGGCTGGGCTCGTCGTGGACCTCGATCTCCAGGCCGTTGGCACCGCAGGCGGTCGCGGCGAGCGCCATGGGCTCAACGTAGCGGGTGTAGCCGGTGGCGTGGCTGGGGTCGGCGACGACGGGCAGGTGCGACAGGTGGTGCAGCACCGGCACGGCATTGAGGTCGAAGGTGTTGCGGGTGCGGGTCTCGAAGGTGCGGATGCCGCGCTCGCACAGGATGACGTTGTCGTTGCCCTCGCTCATGATGTACTCGGCGGCCATGAGCAGCTCATCGATCGTGCCGGACATGCCGCGCTTAAGCAAGATCGGAGTCTTGGTCTTGCCGACCTCTTTGAGCAGAGGGAAGTTCTGGGCGTTGCGGGCGCCGATCTGCATGACGTCGATCTTCTTGTCCAGGAAGACCTGCACGTCGCGCGGGTCCATGATCTCGGTGACGATCGGCATGTCGAGCTCGGCAGACGCCTCGCACAGCAGGTCCAGACCGGCGGGGCCCATGCCCTGGTAGGCGTACGGGGAAGTGCGGGGCTTGTAGGCACCGCCGCGCAGCATCGTGGCACCGGCGGCTTTCACGCGGCGGGCGATGCGGATGAGGTTCTCGCCCTCGACGGAGCACGGGCCGGCGATGACCTGGAACTGATCGCCGCCGATCTTGACGCCGTGGCCGCAGTCGATGACGGAGTCCTCGGGGTGGAACTTGCGGTTGGCGCGCTTGAACGGCTCGGAGACGCGCTGCACGCGCTCGACGACATCCATGGACTCGAGCAGGAACGGGTCGATCTTGGTCGTATCGCCCACCAGGCCGATGATCGTCTCGTTCTCGCCGCGCGAGACGTCGGTCTTCAGGCCCTTTTTCTCAATCCAGCTGACGATATGGCTGACGGCCTCGTCGCTGGCGCTCTGCTTTAAAATTGCAATCATGGTGTGCCTCTCACCTCGATGGATAACCCTTGCAAAAACGGCCCGCATCGCGAGCCGTGTATATATGGTGCATGAGAGTTTATACTATCTGACTCGCTTTTGCCTTCTAAAGTGGGCCGTTGCGCCGCGTCTTCCTCGGAATTGCAAAGCTTTTTCTTTTATTTTGATAGCCCGTGGTGCACTTGGGTATAATGCCAAACGTTGGCCCTATTAGCTCAGGGGATTAGAGCGTCTGCCTCCGGAGCAGAAGGCCGTTGGTTCGAATCCAACATGGGGCACCATCGAACGTGAGACCGTCCGAACCTCGCATGGTCCGGGCGGTTTTTCTTATACCGACGCGACGTGATGGGACGTGGTATGGCAGCAACGGATATCGAGCGCGGACTCTCGACCGCCGAGGTCGAGGAGCGCATCGCCGCCGGTAAGATCAACCGCAACACGGAGCTCAAGACCAAGTCGGTCAAAGAGCTCATCATCGAGAACCTCTGCACGCTGTTCAATTTGATCAACGTGATTTTGGCGTTCCTGGTCATTTTGACCGGTTCGTTTAAGAATCTGACGTTCCTGTTCGTAGTGTTCCTCAATACTGCTATTGGCGTCATCCAGTCCATGCGTTCCAAGAAGATGGTCGATAAGCTCGCGCTGCTGACCTCCAAGAAGGCCATTGCGGTGCGCGACGGCGCCGAGGTGGAGCTCGACCTGGACCAGATCGTGCTCGACGACATCATCCGCCTGGGGCGCGGCGACCAGATTCCCGCCGACGCCGTGGTGGTTTCGGGCGAGGCGCTCGTGAACGAGAGTCTGCTGACGGGCGAGAGCGACCTTATTAAGAAACAGCCCGGTTCCGAGCTCATGAGCGGCAGCTTTATCGACTCGGGCCTGCTGCGCGCCCGCGTGATCCATCTCGGCGCCGACAACTACGTGGCCAAAATTAATAACGAGGCCAAGTACGTCAAAAAGGTCAATTCCGAGATCATGAACGCGCTTAACGCCATCGTGCGCTTTGCGAGCATCATCATGATCCCGCTCGGTTTGGCGTTGTTTGCCTCGAGTGTGAGCGAGCTGTGGGATGCCGCGGGAACCCCGGGCGATAGCGCGCTTTCGTGGTGCTTCTCCGAGCTGTTGGCTGGTCATGTGCCTTCGTCGGCGCTGCTGTCCACGGTGGGCGCCCTGCTGGGCATGATCCCGCAAGGCCTGGTGCTTCTGACCTCGTCGGTGCTCGCCATCGCCACGGTGCGCCTGGCCCGCCGCAAGGTGCTGGCGCAGCAGCTTTACTGCATCGAGACGCTCGCTCGCGTCGACGTGCTGTGCCTGGACAAGACGGGCACCATCACGTCGGGTCGCATGGAGGTCGAGGGTACGTATCCGCTGCCGGTCGAGGGTATGGGTGCGGGGGAGGGCGACGCCGCCGTTCCCGTCGATACCACGGTGCTCGATTTTGCTCTGGCTAACGTCGCACGTGCGACCTCGGCCGATGCCAACGAGACCTGTCAGGCGCTGCTCAACTATTACGCCGACCGTCCGGTCGAGGTGTCCGAGCCGCTGTCGGTCATTCCGTTCTCGTCTTCCAAAAAGTGGAGCGGCGCGTCGTTTGCACAGGGCTCCTATGTGATGGGTGCGGCGCAGTTTGTGCTCTCTGATCGTGCGTTTGCCCAGGTCGAGAACCGTGTCGCCGAGCTTGCCGATACCTGCCGCGTGCTCGTGGTGGCGCGCGTGGACGGCTTTACGCCCGATGGCGATATGGTGGGCGAGGCCGAGCCCGTGGGCTTTGTGACCATCCGCGACGAGATTCGTACCTCGGCGGCCGAGACCATCGGCTACTTTAACGAGCAGGGCGTGACGCTCAACGTGATCAGTGGCGACGACCCGCGTACGGTGTCGTCGATCGCGCGCGTGGTGGGCGTGCCGGGGGCGGACGCTTATGTGGACGCCACGACGCTCGATACGCCGGCCAAGCTCGATGCCGCAGTGGACCGCTACCATGTCTTTGGTCGTGTGACCCCGCAGCAGAAGCGCGAGCTCGTGCAGGCGCTCAAGCGCCGCGAGCACACCGTGGCCATGACAGGCGACGGCGTCAACGACGTGCTGGCGCTCAAGGAGGCCGACTGCTCCGTGGCCATGGCGGCCGGCTCCGATGCCGCGCGTAACGTGGCCGAGATCGTGCTCGTCGACAACGACTTTGCCTCGATGCCCGCCGTGGTGGCCGAGGGCCGTCGCTCCATCAACAACCTGCAGCGTTCGGCTTCGCTGTTCCTGACTAAGACGCTGCTCTCGATGGGCCTGGCGGCGCTGTGCATCGCGCTGCCGCCGTACCCTTTCGAGCCGATTCAGATGACGCTCATCAACTTCTTCTGCATCGGCGCGCCGGGCTTTGTGTTGGGCCTGGAGCCCAACAATGCTCGCGTGAAGGGGTCGTTCCTGACGAACGTGCTCAAGCGGGCACTGCCGGCGTCGATTGCGGTCATTTTGGCCGCGGCGCTCGATATCTTTGTGGCGCGCGTGTTTGGCTTTAGCCAGCTCACGCTGTCTACGATGTGCCTGCTTTCGTCGTGCGCGGTGAGCGTCAGCCTGATCTGGCGCATCTCGCAGCCTCTCACGCCCTTACGTGTGGTGCTCTTCGTGTTTGTAGTCGTCGGCATCCTGACGGGCGTTATCGGATTCCCGGAGCTGCTGTCTATTGCCAACCTGTCGATGGGCCAGATGGTAATCTTGGCTGTCATCGTGGTCTTTACCTGCTCGGTGTTCTTTAAGCTCGCCACGATGATGGATTCGCTCAAGCCGCGTCGTCGTCATGCCGCAACTGGTTTTGGCCGCGGTGTGCGCGTCCACCTGGGTCGCGGTGGCGGCAAGGTGAGCTCGACGGGTTCGACGGCCGAGCGTTTTGCCAAGCGCGTCGCCGCCGACATGGCGCAGCGCCGCGAAGATCGCACCGCTCGCGAGGCCGAGGCCCGCGCACTCGAGGGCGTGGCCCAGGCCCAGCCCAAGAAAAAGAAGGGTAGCGGAGCCAAGCGCTCTCGCGTAACCAAGTCCGCCCAAGGCATCAAAGTCTCGATGCCGAGCAAAAAGAAGAAGTAACTACGCGCCCTGGCGATGTTGAATTGGTGCCTTGCTCCTGTAGGGCCGTGGCGATGTTATGCTCTAACCTCGATTATTTGAATTGCTTCGAAAAGAGGATGCCGTGATCTGCCCGCATTGCCTTAAGACTATCGAGGACGGCGCCTCGTTCTGCCCCTACTGCAACGCCTATGTGGGTCCGGGCGATGGTCCCGAGCACACCGAATTCGTGTTCTGTGAGGGCTGCGGTGCCCGTCTTTCTCCGCATGATCGTACGTGCCCCAAATGCGGACGCCCCGCTCCGGGTATCCTCTCCGAGGATGCGGCAGCATCCGACCTGGCAGCGGGCCGCACGGCGGGCTTTCCGCGCCTAACGCAAGAGCAGATCGATACCGAGGTGCCGCATGCGCCGGCCTCTGCCGCTGCGGTGCTTTCGGACGCCGCCGACCCCAATGAGACCTGCGTGCTGCCAGCTTTCGATAAGGATTTCGGTATCCCCAAGGTCGATATTCCCACGCCCGTTTCCCTGCATGACGATGCTCAAAAACCCAAGCGCAAGGTGCACCCCGACGAGGACGCCTATCACAAGCATAAGCGTCATATTCCCAAGCCGCTCATTATCATCGCGGTCCTTGCCGTCGTGTGCGGTGGTGCCTATTGGTTCGTGACGACCGATCCCATGGGTGTTATGCCTGGCTTCTACGACCAGTTTGGCCAAGCTGCACAAACCACCTTCCCCACGCGTCAAAAGGGCGAGGCGACTGAGGACGATACCAAGCAGGGCGATTCTGCCGAGGTGGTTCAGGAAGAAACCGTGCTCACCGATGATCAGCTCTATACCAGGCTCGATGGTCTGTATCAGACCATCGTGTCCTACGCTGACGAGGACCAGATCGGCGAGGTCATCGATTCCTTTAACAACGGTTATCTCCGAACGCCGCTGTCCACCCGTCAGGAGCTGTCGCAGAGTGCCTACGCCCTACGCGACCAGATCAAAAAGACGCAAGATGAGCTCAACAACCTGAAAGTACAGGACGATACGGTCTATGCGGATGACATCGCCCACTTAAAGCAGCTTGCCGAGTGGATGTATGAGCGCGTCGACGTGATCTGCCAGAGCTGGGATATCTCGCTGGCCATTCCCGATGGCGAGTCGATGAGTTCCCACCAAAGCGAGATCCTGGCGCCCATCGCGCAGGGCGGCAACAGCGCGCTGAACCAGTACGATGCCAATGTGGGTTCCTGGAAGCCGCAGCAGCGTTCCTAAAATTAGTTCGCCATAGTCGGCATAACCTACGTGCGCAATTGATGTAAACCCGTGCTTATTGCTACAATTCGTACAAATATGCTTTAAACGCACGAGGAAGGAACCACATGTTTGGTTTTAAGAAAGAGCTCTACACGCCCGAGTATCAGCTTGTCGGCGACGAGTGCGCCGTAATCGAGACGTCGAAGGGTACCATCAAGGTCAAGTTTGACGGCGAGGGCGCTCCCATTCATGTCGCGAACTTCTGCGAGCTTTCCACGATGGGCTTCTATGATGGCCTTAAGTTCCATCGCTATGTGCCCGGTTTTGTTATCCAGGGCGGCGACCCCAATACCCGCGACATGTCCGGCGCCGACGTCGCTGCCGGTCTTGAGGGCCCCGACGGTATGCCCGGTACCGGTGGCCCCGGCTACTGCATCAAGGGCGAGTTTGCCACCAATCCGCGCAACAGCCATGTCGATGGCGCCCTTGCCATGGCACGCTCCATGGACCCCGATTCCGCGGGTTCGCAGTTCTACTTCTGCCTGGGTGCCCAGCATAACCTCGATTCCGGTTACACCGTCTTTGGTACCACGGTCGAGGGTCTCGATGTGATTTCGCAGCTGCGTGCCGGCGACGAGATCGTCCATGTCGAGATCGTTCACGAGTAAAGGGGACTTCCTTGAATAGCCAGCTGATCCAACAGGGCCGCGCCGCTTACCGCGCGGGTGATTTTTCTGCTGCAGCCCAGATGCTTGGGGCGGCAAAGACTCCCGATGAGATTATGGGCGAGGCCGATCACCTTCGTGGCAACGCCTTGATGCACCTTGGCATGTATGCCGAGGCCGCCGAGGCCTATGCCGCCGCCCTCAACGACGGTACCTACGGCAAGCGCGGCGCGCTGCTCACCAACCGCGGCAAGGCGCTCGCCGCCGTGGGCGACTACACGACGGCCGCTCAGGCTTTCTCTGCCGCTACGCAGGATGCTTCCTATGCCACGCCGTTCAAGGCCTATCTGGGCCTGGGCAATGCGCTGTTCCAGTCGGGCGACTATGCCAACGCGGGAACCGCCTTCCGTCAGGCTGCCATCGACGGCGCCAATCCGGCTCCTGCCGCCGCACTCGGCGAGCTCGGTCGTTGCTTCATTAAGCTCGGCCGTCCGGCGGATGCCGTGGAGACCTACCGCACGGCTATCGACTTTGCCGGCCCCCGCGACGACACGCGTGCGCTCAACGCCGGCATGGGTCAGGCGCTTTCTGCCGCCGGCCGTCCCTCCGACGCACTCGACGCCTTTAACGCCGCTACTGCCGATGGCATCTACCAGCTCACCTCCGAGCAGGCCGATGAGCTTGCCCGCGTGCACGATTCGCTTGCCGCGCTGTCTGCCCAGACGGCTATGGCCACGGCTCCGGCGCCCGCGATGGACGCTCCTGCCGTCGATCCGCTCGATCCTACGGGCGCGACCGGTCAGTTTATGCCCGATCCCTCGGACACCGGCTTCTTTACGCTGTCCGAGTCCGAGATGGTCCAGCAGGACCGTCAGGATCGTAAGCAGGCCAAGGTCCGTCGTCGCCATCGCCACACGGGTCTTAAAGTCTTCATCGTGCTGCTTCTGCTCATTTTGATCGCCGCGGGCGGTCTGGGCTTTGCCTACACGCGCGGCTTTGGCTTCCCGTCTCAGGAGTCTGTCGTTACCGATCTGTTCCAGGCTGCCGGCGACGGTGACGCCGCAAAGGCCGAGTCTTGCCTGGCCTCGAGCCTGTCCGAGGACGCTAAGTCGATGATCATCTCCTCGATTCCGCAGGGTGCCACCGTGTCCGTCGAGGGCATGGATCAGTCCATGACCGAGACGACCGCCAAGGTGAAGGCATCGCTGTCCAAGGGCGGCGAGCAGGAGTACACCGTCAAATTCGTGCGCTCCGACAACCATATCGGCTGGGCCGTTTCTTCGCTCGATATGGATTTCTCGGCTGCTGACAACCAGTAGTGACCTTATGGGATTTAGCTTTGCCCGGCGCTTCACCGCAAGTGAGGCGCCGGGCTTGCGCTAGTATGATGAGCTAGTAGTTTTCCAGCAATCATCCAACACATCAGGAGTTGCGTTGTTTTCTTTGATGGATATGTTCTTCGGTAGCTATGCGGGCGATCTTGCCATCGACCTCGGCACCGCCAATACGCTTGTCTCCGTGCGCGGCAAGGGCATCGTCATTCGCGAGCCCTCTGTTGTCGCCATCGACAAGAACGACGAGCGCATCTTGGCGGTCGGTATCGAGGCAAAGCGCATGCTCGGCCGTACGCCCGGCAACATCGTGGCCGTTCGTCCCCTGAAGGACGGCGTCATCGCCGACTTCGATGTTACCGAGGCCATGCTTCGCTACTTTATCGACAAGGCGTCCGAGAAGCGCTATCCGTGGACTCCGCGTCCGCGTGTTGTCGTCTGCGTTCCCTCCGGTGTCACGTCGGTTGAGAAGCGCGCTGTCTTTGAGGCCACGATCCAGGCCGGTGCCCGCCAGGCCTATCTGATCGAAGAGCCCATGGCGGCTGCCATCGGCGCCGACCTGCCCGTCGAGGAACCCACCGGCTCCATGGTCATCGACATCGGTGGCGGTACCACCGAGGTTGCCGTTATCGCTATGGGCGGCATCGTCGTCTCGCAGTCTATCCGTATTGCCGGCGACGAGTTCGATCAGGCCATCCTCACGCACGTTCGCGATGCCTACAACCTGGCCATCGGCGAGCGTACGGCAGAGGACATCAAGATCAAGGTCGGCTCCGCCGTGCCGCTCAAGGATGAGCTCGACGTCGAGGTCAACGGCCGCGACGTGATCACCGGTCTGCCCAAGACCGTGCGCATCGAGAGCGAGGAGATTCGTCGCGCGCTCAACAAGCCGCTCGACGAGATGGCCAAGGCCGTCAAGGACGCACTCGACGCTACGCCTCCCGATCTTGCCTCGGACCTTATGTACTATGGCATTTTGCTGACCGGTGGCGGCGCGCTGCTGCGCGGTCTCGATGTGCGCCTGCGCGATGAGACCGGCGTTTCGGTCAACGTCAGCCCCACGGCGCTCGATAACGTTGTTAACGGCTGTGCCCGCGTGCTCGAGGCCAATGCGTTTGATGGCGGCTTCGTCCAGACCAATGCTTAATTTCCAAAAGGTGGATTCCATTTGGCACGATTTTCGGGTTTCTCCACAAATCTGAATACCAAGCGACAATCAACGGGTATGCGCCCGTTGATTGTTTTCAGCCTGATTTCGGTGTTGCTGCTCACGTTTTATATTCGTGAGGGCGAGACGGGGCCGATTCATGCCGTGCGTTCGGGCGTGACGACGATTACCTCGCCGGTGCGTTTTGTGGGCTCGGCTGTGGCGGCTCCCTTCAATGCGATCGGCAACGTGTTCTCTAACCTTACGGCGTCGCAGGACACGCTTGACGAGCTTAAGAAGCAAAACGAGGAACTGACCTCTAAGGTCGCCGAGCTCTCCGAGGCTCAAAAGACCGCCGAGCGACTGGAGGGTCTGGTCGGCCTGCAGTCGACCTATAACCTCAAATCGACCGCTGCTCGTATCGTTGGTGCCTCCGGCGATGCCTGGACCTCGACCGTCACCATCGATAAGGGTTCTGCCGACGGTCTTACCATCAACATGCCTGTGACGAGTTCTGCCGGTGTCATAGGCCAGATTATTGAGGTCTCGGCCAAGACGTCCACCGTGCGCCTGATTGGCGACGAGAACTCGGGCGTGTCCGCTATGGTGCAGGACACGCGCGCCCAGGGCATGCTGCAGGGTCAGGCTGACGGCACGCTGCGTCTTGAGTACGTGAGCGTCGACTCCGACGTTAAGGTTGGCGACATCATCGTGACCTCGGGCATTGGCGGTGTGTTCCCCAAGGGCCTTCCGCTCGGCACCGTCTCGTCGGTTGAGAAATCGGCAAACGACGTGTACTACACCATTGTGGTGCGCGCTCAGACCACGGCCGAGAACAACGAGGAAGTGCTGGTCATTACCTCGCTGACCGACGAACAGTCGGCCTCGGATGAGGACGTGAACACGGCCAACAGCACGCCGCAGGGAACGTCGCGCGATGCTGCGACCAAGACGAAGGACGAGAGCCCGGATGACAGTTCCGACACGTCCGAGACGACCGATTCCGGCTCGAGCGAATAGGGGGCATGTCCATGGATCTACACGAGCAGGGGATGAGCTCCCGCACGTTTGTAATCGCCGCCATTGTGTGCGTGCTGCTGCAGGCAGGCCTGGCACCGCAGATCTCCATTGCGGGCGGTCGCGTCAACTTTATGATTATCCTGGTGTGCCTAAGCGTGTTCTCGGGCGACCCGACCCGTGCCGTCGTGTGCGGTTTTTGCAGCGGCTTGTTCTATGACCTTTCCGCTGCCGTGCCGGTGGGCGTTATGTCGCTCCTGCTGACCGTGGGTTCTTTTGCCCTGGTGCATAGCGCTGCCGGTCAGACGGGCGGTACCCCGAGTGCGCGCGGCATCACGGTGGGCGCCTTCGCGTTCGTCATTAATGTGATCTACAGCATCATCTTGCTGTTTATGGGTTTGGAGACGAGCTTTGTCGTGGCGATCTTCGGCCATGCGCTGCCGTCTTCGATCCTGACGGGTCTGGTTGCCATTCCGTTTTTGATGTCCGGCGTCGTGCCGCAGTCCGGTTATGGATTTTCCGCACGTGGCGGACGCCAGACGGGCATGCGCTTTAAGCCCAAGACCCGTAAGCTCAAATAGGGGAGGCTCGTAGATGTCTTCCCAGATGACGGTTATTATCGCCGGTATCGTGCTGGTTGTGGCCATCGTGGTCGCACTGGTCATCATGCGTCGCGGCGATTCTCGTTTTACCTACGATACGCAGCATGGAACGGCCCCGCGCGCCACCGAGGGCGAGGGCAATACCGCGGCGACCGCCTTTAAGGGCCGCTTCTCCATCCTCACCACGGGTGTGGGCGCGATGTTCGCGGCGCTTGCCGTCAAGCTGTGGGGCATGCAGATGGTCTCGTCGGACTATTACGAAAAGCAGGCTAATAGCAATCAGACGCGCACCGTTACCACACCCGCTGTGCGCGGTCGCATCCTCGACCGCAATGGCGTGGCGCTTGTCCAGAACCGTCCCTCACTTGCTGTCGTGGCCTATCGCGACCTTGCTGAGGATGAGGTTCTGGTTCGTCATCTTGCCAACGTGCTCGGTATGCCCTACGTGGCGGTTCTGCGCAATATTCAGGACAATTCCGAGGGCGCCCAGAGCCTGCATACCATCGCGACGGACGTCCGTCGCTCCACGGTTGCCTATATCAAGGAGCACGCCGGCGAGTTCCCGGGCGTCAAGATTGCCGAGCGTACCGAGCGCCAGTATCCATATGGCGAGACGGCATGCCATATCTTGGGCTATACCGGCACCATTACCTCCGAGCAGCTCGAGGCCCAGAATAAGAAAACCTCTGGCGATGATGATGCTTCTGCTGGCAAGATTACGTACCAGTCGGGCGATATCGTGGGCCAGGCGGGTGTTGAGAGCTACTACGAAAACCTGCTGCAGGGTATTCGTGGCGAGCAGACCGTCAAGGTCGATGCCTCGGGCAATGTGACCGGTCAGGCCGGCGCCGTGCCCGCCAAGGCCGGCTCCGACATTAAGCTCACGCTCGACCTTAAGATCCAACAGGCCTGTGAGACGGCGCTGGCGAGCGCCATCGAGCTTGCCAAGACCACTGGCTACAGCAATGCCGGCAACGGCGCTGTGGTGTGTCTCGATCCCAACAATGGCGAGATCCTGGGCATGGCGAGCGAGCCCAAGTTCGATCCGTCCGTCTTTATCGGCGGCGTCTCAAATGACGTGTGGACCGAGCTCAATGATGACAAGGGTTCGCACCCGCTGCTCAACCGCGCCATTAGCGGACAGTACATGTCGGCCTCGACCATCAAGCCGCTCTCGGCACTGGCCGGTCTTGAGTTTGGAACCTACACTTCAACGCAGACAACCAACTGCACGGGCTATTGGACGGGCCTGGGCAAGGCTTGGGGCAAGCGCTGCTGGCTGACGTCTGGACACGGCACCATGACGCTGCAGTCGGGTATCGCCAACTCGTGCGACCCCGTCTTCTACGACATGGGCAAGGCCTTCTTTTATGACGAGCAACATTCCGAGGGCCTGCAGGAGGTCTTTCGTCGCTGGGGCCTAGGCAAGACCTGCGGTATCGATCTGCCGAGTGAGGGCGCGGGCCGTATTCCCGATGCCGAGTGGAAAGAGTCGTACTTTACCGACGCCTCTGCCGAGGACCGCAAGTGGAATGCCGGCGATATGACCAACATTGCCATCGGCCAGGGCGACATTTTGGTGACGCCTCTGCAGATGGCATGCGCCTACATGGGCCTTGCCAACGGCGGTAAGCAGTACGTGCCTCACGTGTTTTTGTCTGCCGTGTCGCGCGATGGCGACGGCGATGCCTATAAGTACAACGGCAAAGGCAAGAAGAAGCGCCTGGAGGCCAAGATCAACAGCGATTCGGATTTGGCTCTTGTTCGCAACGGCATGCACGACGTGATTTACACGGCATCGACGTCCCTGGCGGCTCACTTTGGCACCCTGACGCCGCAGGTATACGGCAAGTCGGGCACGGGCGAGAAAAGCGGCGAGGACGAATACGCGTGGTTTTGCGCCTATGCGCCGGCCGATGATCCCAAGTATGTCATCGCTACTGTTCTGGAGCAGGGCGGCGGTGGCTCAGATACCGCGATGCATGTCGTGCGCGATGTGCTCGGCGTGATTTATGACGAGCCCGATACCTCTTCGGCCTCGGGCGATTCTTCGGTTCGATAGGAGGTTGCGATGGATTTTTCTCCGGCGGATCTGTTCCGTTCAACCAAGACCGGCTCTCGCAGCAGCCTGGACCGCGTCAACAAGCAACTTTCGGCCTCGCGCGGCACGTTTCGCCAAAAGGTGCATATCGGTGTGCTCGTGGCTACAGTGGCGCTCGTCGCCTACGGTGCCATCATTATTTGGTCGGCGTCACAGTTTAAGGCCGACGCCTCATTCTCGCGCCACCTGCTGGGCATTGGCATTGGCGCGGTGCTTGCGGTGCTCGTCTGGCGTACCGATCTGCGCGGCATCTCTAACTTCTCGACGGCGCTGCTCGTCATTGACCTTATTGTGATCTTCTCGCCCAAGATTCCGGGCCTGTCCTATACGGGCGGTCTGGGCATGACGGGCTGGATCAAGATTCCCGGTATCGGCTTGACATTCCAGCCGGTTGAGCTTGCCAAGCTCATCACCATCTTCTTTATCGCCACGCTTGGCTCGCAGTATAACGGCCGCATCGATACCGTTCGCGACTACGTCAAGCTCTGCGGCATGCTGTCCATTCCGTTTTTGGCCGTCGTCGCCATGGGCGACCTGGGCTCGGGCCTGGTCGTGCTGGTCTCGGGCGCCATCGTCATCTGCATGAGCGGTGCACGCCGCGAATGGGTGCTGTCGACCCTGGCCCTGCTCGTGGGCCTGGTGGCCCTCGTCCTGGCGCTCGATTCGGTCTTTGATTCGTTGCTCGGCCACGATGTGCTCATCAAGCAGTATCAGATGAACCGCCTGACGGTCTTTATCGACCCCGATAATGCCGATTCGGACGATGCCTACAACCTGCAGCAGTCGCTTATCGCCGTTGGCTCGGGCGGCTTCTTTGGTAAGGGTTTGGGCCATGCGACGCAGTCGGCCGGCGGCTTTCTGCCTGAGTTCCACACCGACTTCGTCTTCGCCTTCCTGTCCGAGACCTTTGGCTTTTGCGGTTCCTTTTTGCTCCTATGCCTCTACGTGCTGCTGATCTTTTCGACGATTCGCGTCGCCTTTAAGTGTGAGTCGCTGTTCTTGCGCCTATCGTGTGTGGGCATCGTTGGCATGTGGGCGTTCCAGACCTTCGAAAACATCGGCATGTGCATCGGCATGATGCCGATTACCGGTATTCCGCTACCGTTTATTAGCTTCGGTTCGTCTTCGATGATGATTCAGCTGCTGACGGTGGGTATCGTACAATCCATATGGCGGCATCGTTCGGGCGCCGCGTAACCGCTGGAGGGGTTTGCTATGAAAATTCCCGTAGATAAGCTGACCCGCGCTTTTAAGATGGGCGCGTCCGTTAAGAAGGATTCCGATACGCCGGTGCGCGTCTCGGTCTATCTGGATTCGTCCGCCTCGCGCTTTCTTGCTGAGACGGTGCGTGACGCCTTTGTGCCGCAGACGACCTCGGGCATTGTGCGCGTCGAGCGTCTGGGGGAGGAGCGAATTGCTCAAAAGACCGATACCGATGTGGTACTGGTGCTCTCGTGTGGTTCCGACCGCCTGGAGAGTGCCGTGCAGGAGCTCGTGATCGCCGGCGCGCCCGTGTGCGTGCTTGCCGAGTCTGCTGTGGAGGTGCCGTTTATCGAGGAGTCCACGCCCATGCTCGGCGTGGTGGCGGCAACCGATAAGACGTATCTGCTCGAGACGCTTGCCCGCTGGATTCTCGATCGCACCGAAAAGGAAACGGCTTTTGCGGCGAACTTTGCCTTCATGCGCATCGCGGCGGCCAATCGTATCATTACCTCGTGCGCGCTCACCAATATGGCGACCGGTGCGCTGGTGTTTTTGCCGGGCGCCGATTATCCCGTTATGGCGCTGGCTCAGGTGGGCATGCTCTTTGAGCTCGCTGCCGTCTTTGGACGCGGCATTAAGCCTGAGCGCGGCTACGAGGTCGCGGGCGTGCTTGCCGGCGGTCTTGTGATCCGCGCGGTCACCCGTGCGCTCGTCAAGCAGACGCCGCATATTGGGTTTGCCGTCAAGGCGCTCACTGCTGCCGCGGGCACCTATGGCATGGGCCGTGCGCTCGTTTCGCTCTACGAGCGCGATGTCGACTACAGCCGTGCCAACGAGGTGGTTACTGCCACGTTCTCCCGCGTTCGCGATCTGGTGACCACGGTCGCGGGCGCTACCCGTCCTATGGCGTCCTATCAGGACGCATCCGATCTCGCTGCTTAGGGGTTTTCCGTTGCGCGTTCCGTATCAAGACTGTTTTCATTTAATTGAGCCGTTGCTCGCCAAGGTCGAAAAGCCGAGCCGCTATATCGATCACGAGTGGGGCACGCTTTCCAAGGCCGATGCCGACTACCGTTGCTGCCTGATCTACCCGGATGTGTACGAGGTTGGTCTGCCCAACCAGGGTATCGCCATCCTCTACAACATCCTTAACCAGGCCGAGGGCATCTCCTGCGAGCGTGGCTATGTGCCGTGGCCCGATATGGGTGACGCTATGCGCGAGGCAGGCATTCCGCTGCTCTCGCTCGAGGGTGCAGCGCCGGTCGCTTCGTTTGATATCGTCGGCCTGCATGTGCCGCACGAGATGGCGGTGACGAACTTCCTTGAGGCTCTCGACCTCGCTGGCATTCCGCTGTTAGCGGCCGACCGAGGTGAAGACGACCCCATCATCATCGCCGGCGGCCCCTCGGTGTACAACCCCGAGCCGTACGCGGCCTTCTTCGATGCCATCCTCATCGGCGAGGGCGAGGAATCGCTGCTCGAGACCTGCCAGCTGCATCGCCGCCTGCGCGACGAAGGAGTCCCGCGCGCGCAGATTGTTGAGCAGCTTGCATCCATTGCCGGCAACTACGTGCCGTCGCTCTATGAGGTTCGTCACGACGAGCCCTGCTCGCCGCACGGCTACACCGTGCCGCGCGAGGGCAAGGATGCGCCGACCGTGGTCTACAAACGCGTCGTCGAGGATTTCGGCGCCACGAATCCGCTGTCGCAGTCGTGCGTGCCCTATGCGCAGCTGGTTCACGACCGCCTGTCTATCGAGATTCTGCGCGGCTGCGCTCGCGGCTGTCGTTTTTGCCAGGCCGGCATGACGTATCGCCCGGTGCGTGAGCGTTCGGCCGACCAGATCGTCTCGTCGGTGATTCAGGGTCTGGAAAAGACCGGCTATGACGAGGTGTCGCTGACCTCGCTCTCCACGACCGACCACTCCTGCATTCGTGACGTGCTTGACAGGCTCAACCGTCGCCTGGAAGATACGGGTATTCGCGTGTCTATTCCGTCGCAGCGCCTGGATTCGTTTGGCGTGGATATGGCCGAGTCGGTCGCCGGCGAAAAGAAGGGCGGCCTGACGTTCGCGCCCGAGGCCGGCAGCCAGCGCATGCGCGACATCATTAACAAGAACGTGACCGAGGAGGACCTGGACCGTGCGGCCAAGGCGGCCTTCGAGGCCGGCTGGAACCGCATGAAGCTCTACTTTATGATGGGCCTTCCCGGCGAGCGCGACGAGGACATCGTGGCCATCGCCAATCTGGCCGATCACGTGCTGGAGCTCGGTCGTTCCGTGGTGCCCAAGGCTCGTCGCGGCTCGATCTCGGTGTCGATCTCGGTTTCGGTCTTTATCCCCAAGGCTGCCACGCCGTTCCAGTGGTGCCCGCAGCTCGACTACGACGACGTCAAGCGTCGCCAGAAGCTGCTCATCACGAGCGTTCGCAACCGTGCCGTCCGCGTTCATTACCACGATGCCGAGACCTCGCTCATCGAGGCCGCGCTGTCCCGCGCCGGTCGTGACATGACGCCCGTCATCATCGACGCTTGGCGCTCGGGCTCTCGCTTTGACGCCTGGGTAGAGCATTTCTCGCTCGATAACTGGAAGGAGGCTGCTGCCAAAAACGGCATCGACCTCAATGAGCTCGTGCACCTGCCCTACGAGTTGGACTGGCGCCTGCCGTGGGAGCATGTGAGCCCCGGCTGCACGCGTGGCTTCCTCGAGCGCGAGTACCGTCGCTCGCTCGAGGGTGTCACGACTCCCGACTGCACCCGCACGTCGTGCACCGGCTGCGGAATCTGCCCCACGCTCCACGTCAAGAATGTATTGATGGGTGATCGCGCATGAGTGAGCGCCTGACCGACAACCCCACGCTCTTTAGGCTTCGTGTTCGCTATGGCAAGCGCGATCGCCTTAAGTACCTGGGCCATCTCGAAGTAATCCATACCATTGAGCGCATCGTGCGCCGTGCGGGACTTCCCTATGCCGTCACGCAGGGCTTCTCTCCGCACATGCGCGTGGGCTTCTCTTCGGCGCTACCGGTGGGTACGTCGTCGACCTGCGAGTGGTATGACCTGTTTATGACCGAGTTCGTGGCGCTCGACGAGGCGTTTGGGCGCCTGGCTGCGGCGTCACCGGCCGATCTGGCGCCCATCGAGGCGGCGTATATCGACGTGCGCACGCCGGCGTTGACGGCGCAGCTCACGCGTCTGTCGTATCGCATCGACCTGCACTTGGATCCCGAGGCGCCCGTAAGCGCCGACGAGGTGCGTCGTGCGATCGACACGCTGCGCGCCGACCATGGCATCGACTACGCGCGCGGCAAAAAGAGCAAGCGCTTGGATTTGGATCACACGCTCGTGGGCTATGAGCTCACGGCTGGGGAGCGTCCGGACCATCTGGTGCTCATGCTCGACACCCATGCCGACAACGAGGGCTCCATGCGTCCGGAAATTTTGCTTTCCGCTGCTGATGTTTTGTTGCAGGGCTTGACCCCGGGCGTGGATGCACCTATTGTTTCCACCGGTATGCAAGACCTCGTGACCATCTGCTCCTACGATGTCGAGCGTCAGAATCAAGCATGCGAGGACGACGAGGGCCGACTCGTCAGCCCCATACCTGTGCGAACTTGTGGATTTGCTCCACATACTCGTTGACGGGGGTATTTTCGCCTGCTACTATATTCGGCTGTTGCACTAACTGATGCATGAAGGGCAAGTAAACATGTACGCAATCGTTAACACGGGCGGCAAGCAGTACAAGGTCGCCACCGACGATGTCATCACCGTCGAGAAGATCGAGGGCAATGAGGGCGACAAGGTCACCCTGCCGGTCATCTTCCTCAACGATGGTAAGAAGATCGTCACCGATCCCGACAAGCTGGCCAAGGCCAAGGTTACCGCTCAGATCGTTGAGCAGTTCAAGGGCGAGAAGCAGCTGGTCTTCAAGTTCCACAAGCGTAAGCGCTATCGTCGTCTGAAGGGTCACCGTCAGCAGCTCACCAAGCTGAAGATCGTGAAGGTCCAGGCTACGTCCCGCGCCAAGAAGGCTGTCAAGGCAGAGGCCGAGGCTGTTGCCGAGGCTCCCGTCGCCGAGTAGATTACACTCGTAACGAAAGAGTAGGTATACACAATGGCACACAAAAAAGGACTCGGTTCCTCCCGTAATGGCCGTGACTCCCGCGGTCAGCGCCTTGGCACGAAGCGCTATGCCGGCCAGACGGTAACCACGGGCACGATTCTCGTCCGTCAGCACGGCACTCACATCCACCCGGGTGAGAACGTTGGCCGTGGCAAGGACGATACGCTGTTCGCGCTGGTCGACGGTACCGTTGAGTTCCACAAGGGTATCAAGCACAGGGTCAGCGTACGCCCGCTCGCGAACGCGTAATTCACCCTTCATAGAGCACATATGTGGGAGGCACTTGAGTTTTAGGATTCAAGGGTCTCCCTCTTTTTGTAGGAGGCGATTCTGTTGTCACAGTTCACCGATATCAGCCGCATTAACGTGTGCGGCGGCGACGGCGGAGCCGGATGCATGTCGTTTAGGCGCGAGGCATTTGTCCCCAAGGGCGGCCCCGATGGCGGCGACGGCGGTCGTGGCGGCAATGTCGTCATCCAGGCTGATGCTCAGCTGTCTTCGCTGATCGATTACCGCTTTAAGCATCACTTCCGCGCCGAACGCGGCACGCACGGGCAGGGTGCCCGTCGTAACGGCAAGAGCGGCGAGGACCTGATCCTGAAGGTTCCCATGGGCACCGTGGTGCGCGAGCTCGACCCCGAGACGCAGACCCCGATGTTCGAGATTGCTGACCTGGTGCACGATGGCGAGCGCGTTGTCGTGGCGCCCGGCGGTGCCGGTGGCCTGGGCAACACGCACTTTGTGACGTCGGTGCGCCGCGCGCCCGCGTTCGCTCAGCTGGGCGAACCGGCCGAGGAGCACTGGATTGAGCTTGAGATGAAGCTTATGGCCGATGCCGCACTCGTGGGCTTCCCCTCGGTGGGCAAGTCCTCGCTTATCGCGCGCATGAGTGCCGCCCGTCCCAAGATCGCCGACTATCCGTTTACAACGCTCGTGCCGAACCTCGGCATGGTGCGTGCCGGTGAGTATTCTTATGTCGTTGCCGACGTTCCTGGTTTGATCGAGGGCGCGAGCGAGGGCAAGGGCCTAGGCCACCAGTTCCTGCGCCACATTGAGCGTACGGCCCTGATCATGCATGTCGTCGACATGACGGGCGGTTTTGAGGATCGCGACCCGGTTGAGGATTACCGCATCATCAACCGTGAGCTCGAGCAGTATGGCGCAGAGCTCTCGGAGCGCCCGCAAATCGTTGTCGCCAACAAGTGCGATGCGCCGGGCACGGCCGACAAGATTGCCGACCTCAAGCGCGCCGCGCTCGACGATGGACATATGTTCTTTGCCGTGTCCGCCGTGACGGGCGCCGGGCTCAATACGCTGATGCTTGCCGTGGGCGAGCAGGTGGCTAAGCTTCGCGCCGAGCTGGCGGTTTCCGATGAGCCGGTCGATCTTCGCGACGAGGAGTGGGAGCGCCGCCGTCTGCAGCGCGAGAAGCGGTTCCGCATTGTCCAGGAGGAGCCCGGTGCCTTCCGTGTGGTTGGTCGTGCCATCGAGCGCATGGTCATCCAGACCGACTGGGAAAACGAGGAAGCCGTCATTTACCTGCAGCATAAGTTTGCACGTATGGGTGTTGACGACGCGCTCGAGAAGGCCGGTTGCCGTGCGGGCGACGAGGTCCGCATTTGCCAGCGTGCCTTTGACTTTGAGGGCGCTGAGGACTTCTCGGAGTACGAGGAGCTCGAGGACGCTGGCGAGGACGTTGCCGTTGAGGCCATTGACGTGGCCGATGCTGCGGATGAGGGCGTCGAGGTTGTCGATGCGGCGGATGCCGCGGACGATGCCGAGACCTCGGAGGGCGAGTAAGCCATGTCGCTGCGCGGTGGAATCGGTTTGCCCGAGCTGCCCATAAAAGAGGGCAAGGAGTTTCGGCTTGGCATTATGGGCGGCACATTCGACCCGATTCATTACGGGCACCTGGTGACTGCCGAGCAGGCGCGCGAGTCGCTCGACTTGGACGCTGTGCTCTTTATGCCGGCGGGCTCTCCCGCCTTTAAGCTTGACAAGCCGGTTACGCCTGCCGAGGACCGTTATGCCATGACGGTCCTCGCCACCGCCGCGAACCCGGCCTTTTTGGCGAGCCGGTTCGAGATTGACCGTCCGGGTGTAACCTATACGGCCGATACGCTTCATGCCCTTCGCGATTTTTACCCGCCGCAGGTAAAGCTCTACTTTATTACGGGCGCCGATGCGATTATCGATATTGTGACCTGGCATGATGCCGAACGAATCGCTGAGCTTGCTACCTTTATTGCGGCGACGCGACCGGGCTTTGATATCGATACGGCGCGTGCCCGAATCAAAGAGTCGGGGCTGCCGTTCGACGTGCGCTATATTCAGATTCCGGCGCTGGCGATCAGCTCGACGAACATTCGTAAGCGAGTTGCCCGCGGCATGAGCGTGCGCTATCTTACGAGCGAGTCCGTGCTCGGCTACATTCGCAAGCGCAGGCTATATGCCGATTTGGGCCAAGAAGATTTTGAGTGATGGGGGCTACGTTGTCGGTAGAGGATCAGTTTGAGGGCGATGAGCGCGCGCTGCTCAAGCGCATTCAAGAGCTGCTCGATGTTCGCATGAAAGATAAGCGCAAGCGCTATGTGCATTCGCTGGGTGTTGCCGAGACCGCACTTCATCTGGCCGAGGTCTACGGCGTTGACCGCTTTGATGCGGCTGCCGCCGGCTTAATTCACGACTGGGACAAGGTTCTTTCCGATGACGAGCTCGTGGCCCGCGCGCTTCACTATGGCATCAAGGTTGCCGGCTCTCCTTCCGCCGCGACGCCGCTTTTGCATGGCCCTGTTGCCGCCTATGAGCTTCCGCAGCTTTTTCCCGAGCTGTCACCGGCCGTTTTCCAGGCTGTCGACCGTCACACCGTGGGTGCCTGCGACATGACGCCGCTCGATATGGTGGTCTTTGTGGCAGATGCCATCGAGCCCAACCGTCACGGCGACTATGCCCATGCGCTGCGCAAGATGGTGGGGAAGTCCTCGCTCGATGAGTTGTTCTTCTCCTGTTTTGCGCAGGGTCTGGTCTTTGTGATCCAGTCCGGGCGCTATCTTTATCCCACGGCTATTACGATTTACAACCATTACGCCCAGCTGCGCTAGCTCGGGTGTGTCTAGAAAGAGGTATTCCATGGCCGACGAGACCATGACTGACGAGCAGATTCTTGAAGGTGTGGAGCACAAGAGTTTCGTTGCCACGTCCGACCGCACCGCCGCCTCGCTGTCCGCGAGCGGTGTCGCCGCCGAGGATGTCGCCCGCGCCGCCGCGCAGGCCGCCTACGACAAGAAGGGCGAGGACGTGCAGGTGCTCGACCTGACCGAGCTTTCCGACGTGTGCGACTACTTTGTGCTTGCCACCGGTACCAACAACCGCCAGGTCGATTCGATCGTCGACGAGATCGAGGAGAAGGTCGCCGAGGCTTGCGGCGAGCATCCGTTCTCCATCGAGGGCCGCGAGCAGAAGACCTGGATGCTCATGGACTACGGCTCGGTTGTCGTCCACGTCTTCACTCCCGAAGCCCGCGACTTCTACCGCCTAGAAAAGCTCTGGGGTGACGCCCCCCAGCTCCCCCTCAATCTCCTCTAGTAGCTCATTTGATACGGGGCTTTTTAGCTAGCTTCGCGCATTTCGCCGGGCAGTTGCGGTTTTCCGCACCTGCCCGGCTTTCTTTTTGCCTAAAGGCGGTTAATCGTTGAAGCGGGATTGGCGGCCGAAAGATAGGGCGGTGTCGCCGAACTTGTCTCGGACGGCGTCGATAGCGACCGAGAGGTCGCGACGGTCGCTTGATTGGGCTCCGCGGTCGTCGACTTCGCAGAACAGGTCGGTCTGGATGCCGCCTTGGTGGTCGAAGTCGCTCATGCCGATGCCCGCTAAGCGAACATGCATGCCTTCCTGCCAGATGTTGTCGAGCAGTTCGAGTGCAACCGCCACGAAGATGTTCTCATCGTCGGTCGGATGAGGCAGCCGGCGCTGTGCCGTACGCCCGCTGCCATACGAATACTTAAGCTTGAGCGTTACCGTGCCGCCCGTCAGTCCCTGACGGCGCAGGCGGCGTCCAACCGACTCTCCCAACAGCGCAATCGCCGCTTCGATGTCCCCACGCTCAGTCAAATCTTTCGCAAAGGTGCGCTCATTGCTCACGGATTTAACCTCGCGTTCCTCATCGAGGCTTGTTACTTCGGATATTTCGAGTCCCAGCGCACGCTGGCGCATGCGTTCGCCGTTGACGCCAAAAATAGAGGCCAAGGTGGATTCCGGCGCGCGTGACAGCTCGCCGAGCGTGTAGATGCGCATACGGCGCAGTCGCTCCTCGGCCGAGCGCCCGATGCCGCTCATGGCAGATACCGGCAGCGCGGCCAAAAAGCGCTGCTCGGTTCCGGGGCGCACGATGGTCAGCCCAAACGGCTTATCCCGCTCGCTTGCGATCTTTGCGACCGTCTTGTTGCAGCCCACGCCAATGGAGCACGTCACTCCCAGCGCTGCCACACGGTCGCTTATACGCCGTGCAACCAGCAGTGGGTCCTCGGGCGCAAAGCGACCCGGTGTGATATCGATAAAGGCTTCGTCGATGGATACGCGCTCAACGCGCGGCGTCTCCTCGGCAAGAATCGCCATGACCTGCGCGCTCACCTCGCGGTAGCGATCAAAGTGCCCGTGCGTCCAAATGGCTTGCGGGCACAAGCGCCGCGCCTCGGCCGAGGCCATGGCAGAGCGCACGCCAAAGCGACGTGCCTCATACGAGCACGTGGACACGACGCCACGCGAATCGGCGTCTCCGCCCACGATGAGTGGCTTTCCGCGCCATTCGGGATGATCGAGCATCTCCACGCTCGCAAAAAACGCATCGAGGTCCATGAGGCCCACCGCCGAACCCGTCCAGGGAGGCGGTGTGACGCCCATGGCATCCTCATAACCGTATGTATGTTCGCGTCTTTCCATGTCATGAGTATACCGCGCAGCTCATGTGGGGTGCGTGTATGTGCTTGCAAATCCCGAATTCTTGTCTAAGATATGGATTTGCCCTCGACTACACCGAAGAAGTTGGTCTCACGGACTTCACCTGCCCGCGTCGATGGCGTATTATGTTCAACTGTTTGTTTGTAGTTGCAGCCTAAAGCTGCTTGGTTGGAGGAGTTTCCTTTGGCAGTCAAGATTCGCCTTGCTCGTCACGGCGCTAAGAAGCGTCCGTACTACCGTGTCGTCGTCGCCGATTCCCGCGCCCCGCGTGACGGTCGTATCATCGAGGAGGTTGGCCGCTACAACCCGATGACCGCCCCCAAGACCATCAACCTCGACCTCGAGAAGATCGCCGACTGGCAGTCCAAGGGCGCTCAGCTCACCGACGCCGTCGCCGCTCTGGTCAAGGCCGCCAACGAGGGCGAGAAGACCGAGACCGTCGTCAAGAAGTCCAAGAAGCAGCTCGCCAAAGAGGCCGAGGCCGCTGAGGCCGCTGAGGGCGCCGAGGAGTAAATCGTGCCTGAGGTTGACGCTGCACAGCTCGAGGGTGAGGCAATGCTCTCAGATCGCATCGCCGATCTCGTCGAATATCTCGTTGTTCAGATCGTCGACGACCCGGATTCCGTGAGCCTTGAGGTCATCGATGGTGACGACGCCTCTACGATCGAGGTTTCTGTCGCCGAGGATGACGTCGCTAAGGTCATCGGCCGTCGTGGCCGTACCATCAAGGCCATTCGCACGCTCGCCCGTGCACTGGCCGCTCGCCTCGACACTGCTGTCGAGGTAGAGGTTCTGGGCTAGGACCTTGAGGTCCCAGTACAAAAACATCGCCCGTGTGGTCAAGCCGCACGGAAGGAAGGGGGAGGTCCTCGCGCAGCCGCTGCGGGGGCTTCCTTCTGTATTAGAGCCGGGTATGCGCGTCGCCCTGACGCCGCCGGCGCTCAAGCGCGACCGCTTTTGCACGGTCGTGTCCGTCACCGATACGGGCGATGGCGATCTGGTCTCGTTTGAGGGCATTGACGACTTGACGGCCGCCGAGGGCATCACGGGATGCTATGTGTTGGCAAATCGTGACGATTTTGAGCTCGATTCACTCGACGCCGCCTATACCGACCTGATGGGTCGCGAGGTGGTCGACGAGCGCTTCGGTTCACTCGGCACGATCGTCGAGATCATGTCGACGCCCGCTAACGATGTTTGGGTTGTCGAGGGTGATCGGTACGGCGAGGTGCTGATTCCCGTGATCGAGCAGGTTGTGCTTGATCTTCCCGACACAGGAACAATTTCCGTCCACGTTATGGACGGCCTGATCGATATGGACAAGTAGGGAGGAAAACATGCTGATCGAGACCCTTTCGGTCTTTCCCGAGATGTTTGAGCCCGTCATGTCCACATCGATCTTGGGCCGCGCCCGCAAGGCCGGCCTTTTTGATTTTAAGGCCTATAACCTGCGTGACTGGACGCACGACCGTCATCGTACCGTTGATGACGAGCCGTACGGCGGCGGGCAGGGCATGCTCATGAAGGTCGAGCCCATCGCCGAGGCCATCGAGGCTATTGGCTCCGAGGGTCCCAAGCCCACCGTGGTGTTCTTTACGCCCTGCGGCGAGCCCTTTACGCAGCATGTGGCCGAGCGCCTGCTCAAAAGCGAGCGCCTGTTGTTTGTGTGCAGTCGCTATGAGGGCGTCGATGAGCGCGCGTATGCGTATGCCGACGAGCGCCTGTCGATCGGCGACTACGTGCTTACGGGCGGCGAGCTGCCCGCCATGGTCGTTGCCGACGCCGTCGTACGTCTGATTCCCGGCGCCCTTGGTGACGAGATGAGCAACGTCGATGAGTCGTTCTCGACTGCCGAGGACGGTGGCCTGCTCGAGTACGCGCAGTACACCCGTCCCGCCGAGTTCAACGGTGAGGGCGTGCCGCCGGTGCTCGTGAGCGGCGACCATGCCAAGGTTGACGCCTGGCGCCGCAAGAATGCCATCGAGCGCACCTGCCGTTGGCGTCCCGACCTGATTGAGACGGCGCGGCTTACGCCCGAGGAGCGCGCATACGCGCAGGAGATTCTGGACGCGTCGTATTCGCTAAGCGAGGAGTGAGAATGGTTCCATCGCAGCATTCCGTGCTAAAGGGTGCGTTTGAGTGGATCGTGGTCGTCGCGATCGCACTGGTCGCTACCTTCTTGATTCGCTCGTTTGTGGTCGAACCCTTTGTGGTGCCTACCGGTTCCATGGAGTCCACGATCGAGATCGGCGACCAGATCCTGGCGCAAAAAGTGAGCCTCGAGCTCGGCCAGCCCGTCAACCAAGGCGATATCGTGGTGTTCCACAACCCCGATGGTACCTCCGAGCACGATGTTCTCGTCAAGCGTGTTATTGCCACGGCCGGCCAGACGGTCGACCTTCAGGACGGCAAGGTGGTCGTTGACGGCCAGGCGCTCGACGAGGACTACACGACCGGCATGAGCTGGCCGCTTTCGGTCCAAGCTCCCGGCGCTCAGGTAAGCTATCCCTACACCGTTCCCGACGGGTGCGTGTGGGTGATGGGCGACAACCGCGAAAACTCTGCCGACTCGCGCTACTTTGGTCCCGTTGATCGCTCTGATTTGATCGCCGTGGCGCTTGTGCGCTACTGGCCGCTCAACCGCATCGGCGCTATCGACTAAAAACCGCTATAGTACAGTACCTAACCGTGTAATCGTTTCGACGAGGGGATATTAGAGGCATGAACGCTTCATCGCTTTCCTTCCAAGACATCATCCTGCGCCTCCAGCAGTACTGGGGCGAGCAGGGCTGCGTCATTATGCAGCCCTATGACTCCGAGGTCGGTGCCGGTACCTTCCACACCGCGACCACGCTGCGCTCGCTCGGTCCCGCCGAGTGGCGCACCTGCTATGCGCAGCCTTGCCGCCGTCCTGCCGACGGCCGCTACGGCGAGAATCCCAACCGCATGCAGCACTACTATCAGTTCCAGGTGCTCATCAAGCCGTCTCCGGTCAACGCCCAGGAGCTTTACCTGGGTTCTCTGGCAGCCATTGGTCTGGACCCCAACGACCATGACGTTCGTTTTGTCGAGGACGACTGGGAGAGCCCGACGCTCGGCGCCTGGGGCCTTGGCTGGGAGGTCTGGCTCAACGGCATGGAGGTCACGCAGTTCACGTACTTCCAGCAGGTGGGCGGCATCGAGGTCGACCCTGTGCCTGTCGAGATCACCTATGGTCTGGAGCGTATCGCCATGTACGCCCAGGGCGTCAACTCCGTCTACGACCTGGTGTGGAGCTATCTGCCCGATGGCACGCCCATGACCTATGGCGACGTGTTCCTGGAGAACGAGCGCGAGTTTAGCGCCTACAACTTTGAGGTCGCTAACGTCGAGATGATGCGTCAGAAGTTTGACGACTACGAGGCCGAGTGCCACTCCTGCCTTGAGCGCAAGCTGCCGCTGCCCGCATACGACTGCGTCATGAAGTGCAGCCATGCCTTCAACCTGCTCGATGCCCGCGGCGCGCTGTCCGCGGTCGAGCGTGCCAACTACATCCTGCGCGTCCGCGCCGTCGCCAAGGCGTGCTGCGAGGCCTATATGGCCGAGGTCGCCGGAGTCAACGAGAATGCCGACCAGGAAGGCGAGGTGGCGTAAGCCATGGCAGACGCTAAGGATTTCCTGTTTGAGATCGGTACGGAGGAAATGCCCTCCGCACCGCTGAACAATGCCGTCAAGCAGCTTGGCACCATGATCGCCAAGGGTCTCGACGAGGCCGGTCTGGCCCACGGCGAGGTCCGCGTGATCTCGAGCCCGCGTCGTCTGGCTGCACTCGTTGCCGACGTCGCCACCGCGACCGATGAGGTCCATGAGGTCAAGCGCGGCCCCGCGGCAAACATTGCCTTTGATGCCGACGGCAACGCCACCAAGGCCGCCCAGGGCTTTGCCCGCAAGTGCGGTGTGGCTGCCGAGGACCTGGTTCGTCGCGAGGACACCGACGGTCGCGAGTATGTGTTCGCCGAGAAGAACATTCCTTCCGCGCCGGCTACCCCGATCCTGACGGCCCTGTGCGAGAAGACCATCGCCGGCCTGCAGTGGCCCAACTACCGCAGCCAGCGCTGGGGCCACGAGCACGCTACGTTTGTGCGTCCGGTCCGTTGGATCTGCTGCCTTCTGGGTGAAGACGTCGTGCCCGTGTCGTTTGCCGACGTGACGAGCGGCAACACCACGCGTGGTCATCGCGTTCTGGGCCCTGGTGACCATGTTGTCGCCAGCCCCGCCGTCTACGAGCAGGTGCTCGAGGACGCCGGCGTGCTCTCTGCCGAGCGTCGTCGTGAGGTCATCCTTGCCGGTATCGCCGAGGTCGAGGCCGCTCGCCCCGGCTGCCATGTCGACACGCCCAAGAAGGTCTTTGAGGAGGTCATCAACCTCTGCGAGTGGCCGACGGTGCTCGTCGGTACTTTCGACGAGGAATTCCTCAAGGTCCCGCACGAGATTATCTGCGAGTCCATGCTCACCAACCAGCGCTACTTCCCGATCTATGACGGCGAGGGCAAGCTGACGCGTGAGTTCGTGGTCGTCTCCAACAGCAAGCCCGAGAACGCCGAGCGAGTGATCGACGGTAACGAGCGCGTCGTGCGCGCCCGTCTGGACGACGCTAAGTTCTTCTACGAGGAGGACCTGAAGATCTCCCTCGACGAGTTCCGTGAGCGTCTGTCCAAGGTTGCCTTCCAGGAGAAGCTCGGTAGCGTGCTCGCCAAGTCCGAGCGCATCGAGCAGCTCGCGCTCGCTATCGCCCGCGAGGCTCACCTGGGCGCCCATCTTGCCGCCGACGCTGCTCGCGCCGCACACCTGTGCAAGGCAGACCTGGTGTCCAACGCCGTCGTCGAGTTCACGAGCCAGCAGGGCGTGATGGGCGGTTATTACGCGACCGCGATGGGGGAGAACGACGAGGTCGCCCATGCTATTCGCGATCACTATCGTCCCCGTTTTGCCGGTGACGAGCTGCCCGAGGGCACCGCTGGCTGCATCGTGGCCTGCGCCGACAAGCTCGATACCATCGCCGGTATCTTTGCCATCGGCGAGCCCCCGACCGGCTCCTCCGACCCCTACGCGCTGCGTCGTGCCGCTATCGGCATTATCAACATCCTGCGCGACCGTCTGCCGATCGACCCCACGTCGCTCATCGACTTTGCCCTCGAACTCTACAGTGAGCAGGGCATTGAGTTCGACGCCGCCGAGGTCGCCCAGCAGGTTCGTGACTTCTTCCATGGCCGCCTGGTGAGCATGGCCCGCGACGAAAAGATTCCGGCCGATACCGTCGCCGCCGTCTCCGCGGTGCACATCATCGCCCCGTCCGTCTTCTTCGCCCGCTGCGCCGCCCTCGACGAGGCCCGCAAGAACGACGCTGAGACGTTCGACAACCTGGCGACCGCCTATGCCCGCGCCGCGCATATCTCCAAGCCCGAGCTGGGTGCGGAGTATGACCGCAGCCTGATGGGCGAGGTCGAGCTTGCGCTCGCCGACGCCTCCGAGGCTGCTCAGACCGCCGTCGATGCCGCCCTTGCTGCCGAGGACTACCCGGCCGCATTTGCCGCCCTCGCCGCCCTGCGCGCGCCCATCGACCGTTTCTTCGATGAGGTCATGGTCATGGACAAGGACGAGCAGCTTCGCGATAATCGCCTTAAGCTGCTCAACCGCTTCGAGGCCGTTTTCTCCGGCATTGCCAACATCGGTGAGCTTGCCCGCAAAAAGTAAGCCAGCCTGCGCATAAGCGCAAAAGGAGCCCCGCATGGATTGCCCGGTCACCGCTCGTCCCACCGTTATCGTTATCTCCGACTCGCTCGGCGATACCGCTTGTGAGGTGGTGCTTGCGGCGTCCGGGCAATTTGATGAAGGGGCTTTTCGCGTTTTGCGCCTGCCCAAGGTGACCTCCGTGGAGCAGGTCAAGTCATTTGTGGGGCCGCGCGTCGATGCCGACCATCGCGATGTCGCCGTGTTCCATACCATTGTCGATCCGGCGCTTCGCGCCCGCGTGCTCGATTACCTGGGTATGCTGCATATCCGTTCGGTCGACCTGATCGGCCCGACGCTTGCCGTGCTGTCGTCGCTCATCGGTGTGCCGCCCAAGTGCGTTGCGGGCGTGATTCACAAGACCGATGACCGCTATTTCCATCGTATCGAGGCCATGGAGTATTTCGTTGAGCACGATGACGGTCGTGGTTGCGACGATCTGTCGGGTGCCGATATCGTGCTGCTGGGTGTGTCGCGTACATCCAAGACGCCGCTGTCGATGTATTTAGCCTATCAGGGCTACAAGGTCGCCAATGTCCCACTGGCGCATGGCATGGAGCCGCCCAAGTCGATTTACGAGGTTGACCCGATGCACCTGTTCGGCCTGATTTCGACCGTCGACGTTATTTCTGAGATTCGCGATAGCCGCTTGGGCGATGACTACGCCCGTGCCGTTGCCGGCTCCTATGCCGAGCCTGAGAGCGTGCGCAGCGAGCTTGAGGAAGCTCGTGCCCTCATGAAGCGCTTAGGCTGCTTTGTTGTGCGTACCGACGGCAAAGCCATCGAGGAAAGCGCTGCCGAGATCATTGCTCACCTCGAAGAGATTCAAGAGGCAAGAGCCCGCCTTGCCGCCCGCCGCGCTCAACAAAAGTAGCTCACTTGGGACAAGGTTGTTTGGGTAGCTAATTTGGGACGGGGCTCTTTTAGCTAACCAAAGAGAATACTTGGAAATAATGCTGATAAATGGTAAAGCGATTTAGCAAAAACATCGCATCCGACCTGCACTTTCCTTGTAGTGGTATCTTCATAAGGTAGCCACCTTTACCTACCGTTTACCGCCGGTTTTAGCACGTTTACCAAACCGCGCACCCTCTGCTCAAGCCTGTCCAAAACCCGCCGTATAGTTCCCTCACGGCCCGCATCCGGCGGGTCGATTCGTTACCACGGTCGTGCGCGAGAGCGCATGGAAGGGGAAGTATCGTGAGCGATTGCAAGAGGGTTTACCGTTTTGGAACCGACGCCCAGGGCACCTGTGTCACTGAGGGCGACAAATCCATGAACTTCGTGCTTGGCGGCAAAGGCGCAAACCTTGCCGAGATGAGCCGCATCGGTCTGCCGGTTCCCGGTGGCTTTACCATTACCTGCCAGACCTGTGTCGAGTACTCCGGTGCCGGCAACGTCTGGCCCGAAGGCGCACTCGATGAGATCGTTGCCGCCGAGGCGGACCTCGAGGCCCGTTGCGGCAAGAAACTCGGCGATGCCTCCGATCCGCTGCTCGTGTCGGTTCGCTCGGGCGCTCCGTTCTCCATGCCCGGCATGATGGACACGGTCCTCAACCTGGGCCTCAACGACGATTCCGTCCAGGGCCTTATCGCGCAGACGCAGAACCCGCGCTTTGCCTGGGACAGCTACCGTCGCTTTATCCAGATGTTCTCCAACGTCGTCATGGGCGTCGACGCCGACCTATTCGAGAACGCCCTGACCCAGGCCCGCCTGGTCGCCGGCGTTCGTGTCGATTCCGAGCTTTCGGCCGAGGACCTGCAGGAGCTCGTCGAGACCTTTAAGGGCATCTTCTCCGAGAACGTCGAGGCGACCCTGTATCCCGAGCTCGAGGTCGCCGACGGTAAGCCCGTTTTCCCGCACGATCCGGAGCTCCAGCTGCGCCTTGCCATCCAGGCCGTCTTTGGCAGCTGGATGAACGAGCGCGCCTGCATCTACCGCAAGCAGCACGGCATTTCCGACGAGCTCGGCACCGCCGTCAACGTCCAGGCCATGGCCTTTGGCAACAAGGGCGAGACCTCTGCGACCGGCGTCGCCTTTACGCGCAACCCGGCCGACGGCACCAAGGAGTTCTATGGCGACTTTTTGGTGAATGCCCAGGGCGAGGACGTCGTCGCCGGCATCCGCAACACCGAGCCCATCGCCGACCTCAAGACCACCTCGGGCCTCGAGTCCGCAGGCGAGGAGCTCGAGCGCGTGTTCCTGACGCTCGAGGATCATTACCGCGATATGTGCGATATCGAGTTTACCATCGAGCAGGGCAAGCTCTGGATGCTCCAGACCCGCGTGGGCAAGCGCACCGCCACTGCCGCCCTGCGCATTGCTATCGAAATGGTCGAGGAGGGCCTCATCACCCGCGAGGAGGCTGTGAGCCGCATCGATCCCGCGCAGCTCGACCAGCTCCTGCACCCGCAGTTCGACGCCTCCAAGAAGTACGAGGCCCTGGCCAGCGGCCTTAACGCCAGCCCTGGTGCCGCAGTGGGCGAGGTCGTGTTCTCGAGTGATGACGCCGTCGCGCGCGCCAACGAGGGCCACAAGGTCATTCTGGTCCGCTGGGAGACCAACCCCGACGACCTGAAGGGCATGGTCGCCGCCGAGGGCATCCTGACCAGCCACGGTGGCAAGACGAGCCATGCCGCCGTTATCGCCCGCGGCATGGGTACGCCCTGCGTTTGCGGCGTTGAGCGCTTCCACATTGACGCGGCAGAGAAGGTCGTGCGCATCGAGGGCAGCGACCGCGTGCTGCGCGAGGGCGATGTCATCTCCATCGACGGCACCCAGGGTATCGTCGTCGACGGCGCGGTTGACCTGGTCTCTGCAGAGCTCACCGGCGACCTGGACACCATCCTGTCCTGGGCCGATGAGATCCGTTTGGACGAGACCTGCGGCCACGCCAACCACGTGCGCGTCAACGCCGACAACCCCGAGGATGCCGAGCTCGCGCTCGAGTTTGGCGCCGAGGCCATCGGCCTGTGCCGCACCGAGCACATGTTCCTGGGCGATCGCAAGAACATCATCCAGAGCTTTATCCTGTCTGACGATGAGGCCGTGAAGCAGCAGGCCCTGGCCGACTTGCTCAAGGTTCAGACCGAGGACTTCCTGGCGATGTTCAAGACCATGTCCGGTCGCGATGTGGTCGTCCGCCTGCTCGATCCGCCGCTTCATGAGTTCCTGGATAATCCTCGCGAGCTCGAGGTCGCCATCACCAAGAAGGAGGCCGCCGGCGCTCCCGAGGAGGAGCTCACTGCCCTGCGCGCCCGCCTGCGTCGCATTGACGGCATGGTCGAGTCCAACCCCATGCTGGGCTTGCGCGGCGTGCGCCTGTCCGTCGTCTTTGGCGATCTGCCGCTCATGCAGGTTCGCGCCGTCGCCACGGCCGCTGCCCGCCTTATCAAGGAGGGTGTCGACCCGCGCCCCGAGATCATGGTTCCGCTCGTTTCCATCACGGCCGAGCATGTCCAGACCCGCGAGGTTATCGAGTGCGTGATCGCCGAGGTTTCCGCCGAGGAAGGCGTCGAGCTCAATATTCCCGTGGGCACGATGCTCGAGCTGCCGCGTGCCTGCATGGTCGCTGACGAGATCGCCCATCATGCCGACTTCTTCTGCTTTGGCACCAACGACCTCACCCAGACGACCTTTGGCTTCTCGCGCGATGACGCCGAGGCCAAGTTCATCCCGCTGTACATGCATAAAAAGATCCTGAAAGACAACCCCTTCGAGACCATCGACGCGGCGGTGCTGGAGCTCGTGCGCTTGGCCGTCGAGAAGGGCCGCGCCACCAATCCCGACATGCACTTTGGCGTGTGCGGCGAGCACGGCGGCGACCCCAAGTCCATCAAGGGCCTGTTTAACGTGGCCGACGTGGACTACGTGTCCTGCTCGCCCTATCGCGTGCCCCTCGCGCGCCTGGCTGCCGCTCAGGCCAAGCTCGAGGCCAAGCGTTCCGCCTAACGTTTTGGGTTTAGACGCCTAGCGTAGCCCCCTTCATGCCGCCCGTCTCATTCGTGAGACGGGCGGTTATCATGTGCGGGTTTTGTCTTTTTGTCTGCGTGAAAAAATGTTCTTGCAGCAGAAACCCGCGCGTGTATACTCGAATACGTTTGTTCAACTACGTGCCGGCCAAGGTGGTACGGCACCTCTAGAAGAGTAAGGAATTGCACATGGATTACATCCGCGCAATCGAGCGTCAGCAGATCCGCGAGGACATTCCTCAGGTTCGCGTCGCCGACAACGTCAAGGTTCACTACCGCATTAAGGAAGGCGACCGCGAGCGCATCCAGGTCTTCCAGGGCGACGTCATCCGCATGGCCGGCGCCGGTGCCCGCGAGACCTTTACCGTCCGCAAGATGTCCTTCGGTGTCGGTGTTGAGCGTACCTTCCCGCTTCACAGCCCCAAGATCGCCAAGCTCGAGGTCGTCCGTCATGGTCGCGTCCGTCGCGCCAAGCTGTACTATCTCCGCGACAAGGTGGGCAAGGCTGCTCGCATCCCCGAGAAGCGCTAAGAAGATCGCAGCGTCTGTCCACTCGTTTGGGCACAAGGGTCACCTTCGGGTGGCCCTTCTTTTTATCTGATTTGCATGCAAGGAGGGCCTGGTATGGCCAACATGACGAGCTCGGTTTCGGCATCGCAGGTTGCCGGAGAGCTGGCGAGCGCAACGTTTGAGGAGATCCCCGCCCTCGTGGAGCATTATCGCGAGGACCCGCGCCAGCAGGTGATCAAGGCTTGTGAACGCGCCCTCAAACGCCATGACAAAGAGCTTGCCGAGCGCGAGCGCGTCAATGACATGTACGAGCTTATGCATGAGCTTGGCGGCGATGGAGTGGTCGTTGGTGTCGACGAGGTGGGTCGCGGATCGGTGGCCGGTCCTTTGACGGTATGCGCCGTCTGCCTTCCTATGGAGCCGCGCGTCTGGGGCATCAACGATTCCAAAAAGCTCACGCCGGCGCGCCGCGAGTTGCTCTCAGTGAAGATTGCCGAGGTGGCGACGGCGATCGGTTTTTGCCATATCGCGCCGAAGGATATCGATGAGATGGGCATGGCCCGTGCTATCCGTACCGCCGTTGCGGGCGCCGTGGCCGATACGGGACTTGAACCCGACTGCGTCCTCATGGATGGCAACCCCTTGGGCGCCGTTCCTAACGAGCGCGATGTGGTGAAGGGCGATGCCAAGATCGCCTGCATCGCCGCGGCGTCCATCATGGCCAAGGTCACGCGTGACGAGATGATGGTCGAGTACGACGCCGAATACCCCGAGTACCATCTGGCCGAGTCGAAGGGCTATGCGAGCCCCGAGCATATCGAGGCCATTCGCAAACATGGACTTTGTCCGCTGCACCGCGTGAGCTTTTGCGGAAACTTTCTGCAGACTGAGCGCCTTTTCTAGGCCAATTGTGGAGATAGGGACCTTAAAGGTTCTATAAACCTGCTGGTAGCGGGCCGTATGCAACAGCATTGCTGCGTACGGCCCGTTTTTTGACGGCATTTGGTCAGCTTTTGGTTTGCTTCCGGTACTTACCCGCATGAAAGGTGCCCTCATCATCGGGGCAATGCAGTGTGCGGGAAAGGAGACCCCATGAGTGCCGCAAGCAAAAAGAGCAAGACGCAGCAGCTCAAGGAGCGTTGGGAAAACGGCGAGCTCGACTGCGGGGCGATGACGCCCGAGTTTATCAAGGGACTCAGTCCCCGCGAGCTGGGCATGCTGGGCGAGCTGATCACCATCGACTACTTTAACGAGCGCGGCTACACCTTGCTGGAGCAGGGTTATCGTTGCACCGAGGGCGAGGCCGATCTGGTGCTGCTCGATGAGCTCGACGATGTCGTGGTGATGGCCGAGGTCAAGACCAGACGCGTTGCACTGAATTGCAGCACGCGGGTCTTTCCCGAGGAGGCCGTGGACGCCCAAAAGCAACGCCGCTACCGCCGCATCGCAAGTTGCTATCTCATGGAGCATTATCCGCTCAAGGCGATTCGCTTCGATGCCGTGGGTGTCACCATTCGTGGCGGGCATATCGCCGAGATCGAGCATCAGTACAACGCGTTCGATTGGCAGGTGTCGTGATGGCGTTCGAGACGTTTGCCGTTCACGCGGCCTGCATCCGCGGCGTCGAGGCGATTCACGTCACGGTCGAGGTCTCGCTTGCCGGTGGCGTTCCGGGCATCCAGATGCTCGGCATTCCGAGTATGGAGGTGATGGAGTCACGCGGTCGTATTCGCTGCGCGATGCGCTCCGCCGGGTTCGAGATCCCGCGCTCGGGCATTACGGTCAATCTGGCGCCCGGCGATATTCGCAAGACCGGTAGCGGCTTTGATCTGCCCATCGCCATTGCGGTATTGGCGGCCGATGGGCAGATTCCCCGTGACAACCTCGATCGCTGCCTTATCGCCGGCGAGCTCGGCTTGGACGGTACGGTGCTTCCCGTCAAGGGCGAGGTGGCGTTTCAGCTGCTGGCTCGCGACATGGGGCTGTCTTTTATCGCCGGCAGGTCAGACCAGCATGTGCCACTCGCGGGCGTGGATTGTGGATTCATCGATCATTTGTCTCAGCTTGCCCATGGCATGGGCGATGCCGCGCGGCACTACTTGGATTCTGAAGTGCTCGAGGCGACCTTTGAGCCCGAGCTCGACTATGCCGACGTGCTGGGGCAGGAAGTCGCTAAACGCGGCATGGCGCTTGCGGCCGCCGGCGAGCTCGGCCTGCTCATGATCGGCTCGCCCGGTTCGGGTAAGACCATGCTCGCGCGCCGTATGACCGGCATCCTGCCCGAGCTTTCCGTTGAGGATCAACAGGAGGCGCTGTGCATCCATTCGGTTTTGGGTGAGAACATTGATGGCTTGTTGGCGGGGCACCGGCCCTTCCGCAGTCCCCATCACAGTATTTCGACCGCAGGTCTTATCGGCGGTGGGCGCCCGGTGCACCCGGGTGAGATCAGCCTTGCTCATGGCGGCGTGCTCTTTTTGGACGAGCTTGCCGAGTTTCCCACGGGTGTGCTGCAGACGCTGCGTCAGCCCATCGAACGCGGCTACGTCAGGATCGTACGTGTCGACGGGGCTTTTACCTTCCCGTCGCGCTTTCAGCTGCTGGCTGCGAGCAATCCCTGCCCCTGCGGCTTTTTGGGCGATCGTGAGGTACCGTGTCGCTGCTCGGCGGCGATGGTCGAGCGCTATCGGTCTAAACTGCGCGGTCCTTTGGCCGACCGTATCGACATGATGATCGATGTGACCCGTCCCGACCCTCAGGTGATTATCGAGGGCGCGGAGGGTATGTCGTCAGCTGAGTTACGTGACTACGTTGTGCGCGGTCGCGCTTTTCGCGCTTGGCGCGAATCCCGTATGGACGATGCTGATGCCGAGGCCGGGGATGACGAGACACGGTCCATTGACGGCGTCGTTTCGACCTTTGAGCTCGATGATGCGGCGGAGAAGTGTGTGCTCGGCCTGTCGAAGCGCACGCATCTCACGGGCCGCGGCATCGTGCGCCTGGTGCGTATCGCGCGTACAATCGCTGACGTCGCCGAGAGCGAGCAAGTGACGCAGGACCACGTGCTCGAGGCGGCGATGTACCAGGGAAGGAGGGACCAATGATGGCCGAGGGGACCTTCGAGCTGCATCCAGGTGACGCGTTGTATCCCGAGACCGTTTTGGAGCTTTCTGATGTACCCCAGACACTCTATGTGCGCGGCAACCCCGAGGTGCTTTCGACGCCCGCGCTCTCCATCATCGGCGCGCGCAAGGCCTCTCCGTATGGTCTTGCCGTGGCAGAGCTTGCGGCAAAGGTTGCGGTCGAGGCGGGCGTGACGGTAGTTTCGGGCGGCGCGGTCGGTTGTGACCAGGCCTCGGGTTGGGCTGCGGTCAATTCCGGCGGCAAACACGTCGTGGTGCTGGGGACGGGCGCCGACGTGGTCTATCCGCGCTCGAGTGCTGGCCTCATCACGCGCACACTCGATACGGGCGGCGCGGTCGTGTCGATCTCCCCGTGGGGCATGGGTCCGCGCAAGTTTGCCTTTCCGCGCCGCAATCGCGTGATCGCGGCCCTGTCGCAAGCCCTCTTTGTATCCGAGGCGGGTATGCCTTCCGGGACGTTTTCTACAGCCGAGGCTGCTATGGATTTGGGGCGAGAACTTCTTGCCGTGCCGGGGTCGATCCTATCGCCCGAGTCGCGTGGCACGAATTACCTCATTGCGAACGGTGCCTGCTGCATCATCGACGAGGAATCTATCGAGATAGCTATCTCACGCATCTACGGCACCCTGCGCTACTCGCGCCCCGATGCTCCCGGCATTGCCGACCTGGATCCAACGCAGCAGACCGTGATGCATGCGCTCATCGCCTCTCCGCTCAAAGTCGACGACATCGCGGCGCTCGTCTCGCTCGATGCCGTCGGCGTACTTAAACTCCTGGGTTCGCTTGAGCTCGAGGGCCTTATCGAGCGCATGATGGATGGAAGGTATGCGCCCTCCAAGTTTGCTCTTCACGCCCAGACACCCTTCGGTCACAATGGAAAACATGTCAATTAGAAAGGTGTTTGCAGATGCTGTTTGATCAGGTGACGGTTGTCGGTGGCGGTCTGGCGGGTTCGGAGTGCGCGATTCAGCTGGCAGACCGCGGGTTTGCCGTTAAGCTGCGCGAGATGCGCCCCCAGGTGAGCTCCCCGGCCCACCATACCGATCACCTGGCAGAGCTCGTCTGTTCCAATTCGTTTAAATCGACCCGTCCGGACTCTGCGGCGGGCTTGTTAAAGGCCGAGCTTGAGCGCATGGGTTCAGTCCTGCTCGATTGCGCCCATCGCGCGGCTGTTCCCGCCGGCGGTGCCCTGGCGGTCGACCGCGTCAAGTTTTCCGAGCTTGTCGAGGCCGAGGTTGCCGCTCGTCCCAATATCGAGATCATTCACGGCGAGGTCACGCAGATTCCCGAAGGTCACGTGGTCATTGCCGCCGGCCCCTTGTGCTCGCCGGCGCTGAGCGAAGAGGTCATGAAGCTCGTCGGTGGCGACGCCCTTGCGTTCTTCGATGCCGCGGCGCCGATCGTCGATGCCTCCACGCTCGATATGGACGTGCTGTTCTCGCAGTCGCGCTACGAGGAGCAGGGGAGCGGCGACTATCTCAACGCTCCGCTCAACAAGGAGGAGTACGAGGCCTTTATCGAGGCGCTTACCACAGCCGACCGCGTGGTGCTCAAGGACTTTGAGGGCGGCGATCTGTTCCAGGCCTGCCAGCCTGCCGAGGAAGTTGCGCGCACCGGCAAGGACGCCATTCGCTTTGGCGCCATGAAGCCCGTCGGCCTCACCGACCCGCGAACCGGTCGTCGTCCCTGGGCGGCGATTCAGCTGCGTGCCGAGAATAAGGAGAAGACCGCCTATAACCTGGTGGGCTTCCAGACCAACTTGACCTTTGGCGAGCAGAAGCGCGTCTTCCATATGGTGCCGGGCCTGGAGAACGCTGAGTTCTTCCGCTACGGTGTCATGCACCGTAATACCTTTGTCGACGCCCCGCACGTGCTCGATGGCACCTTTGCCGTGCCTGGTACCGGCGTGCGCCTGGCCGGTCAGATCACCGGCACCGAGGGGTACATGGAAGCCGTGGCGACCGGTCTGCTCGCGGCGCTCAACACCTATGCCGAGGCTATCGGCGCCGCGGGCGTCGAGTTGCCCCGCGTGGGCGCCCTGGGCGCGCTCGTGGGCTATGCGACCGATCCTGCCACCGTGGGCTACCAGCCCATGCATGTCAACTTCGGCCTGGTGCCGCCGCTCGAGGACGGTAAGCGTCGCAGCAAGCGCGACCGCTACCAGGCGTATGTGGACCGTGCGCTCGAGGCTCTTGATGCCTATCTGGCCACTCGCCCCGATCTGTTTGGAGGCGACCGGTCATAGCCTTTGACCTGTACGATGCCGTCGACTCTTTTATCGCCTATATCGCACGTGTCGAGGGACTTTCTCCCAACACGGTGACGGCCTATGGCTCGAGGCTGGAGCGCTTTGCTGCCTGGTGCGAGCGCGAGGATATCGATGCTTTCGCTGCCGACGTGCGCACCATTCGTCGCTATCTTGCCGAGCTTTCGCGTGAGCAGGTGGCTCCCCGAACGCTTGCGGCGCACCTGTCGGCTATCCGATCGCTTTATCGATGGCTGGCTGCCGAGGGGGTCGTGGAGGGCGATGTGGTCTCGGCAATTTCCTCGCCCAAGCTCCCGCGCGATCTGCCCGGTGTGCTGACGACCCAACAGGTGGAGGCGTTGCTCAAGACGCCTGATACCTCAACACCCGCGGGACTGCGCGATGCGGCGATGCTCGAGCTGCTCTATGCCTCGGGCGCCCGTATCTCTGAGCTCGCAGCACTCAATGTGGAGTCCATTGCGTGGTCCGAACGCACGCTGCGCCTGTGGGGCAAGGGGAGCAAAGAACGTATCGTCCCTCTGTATCGTCGTGCGCTCGAGGCGACGCGTCTCTATATTGAGGAGGGGAGGCCGGAGTTGCTCGCTCAGGCAAAGCGTCGTGACCTCGCTACCGGGCCGCATCCGCTGCTTATATCGGCGCGCGGTAATCGCATGAGTGCCGCCATGCTCAGGCGGCGGTTTCATATGCTGGCGACGCTCGCCGGCATTCCTGCCGACATCGCCCCGCATGCGATGCGCCATACCTTTGCGACCGACTTGCTCGAGGGCGGCGCGGACCTGCGCTCGGTTCAAGAGCTGCTGGGTCATGCGAGCCTGTCCACGACGCAGATCTACACGCATCTCACACCCGATCGGCTTAAACGTGCCGTGGCTCAAGCTCATCCCCGCGGTGAGTAACGCGCGGCGATTTTTTGAGAGGGATGCCCTCCATGCCGCACTCAGGTGTGTGGTTTTGATTGCGGGTTGGCAGGAAGAAGCAATCCTGCTATCATTCATCGGGTTGCTTCACGGCAACATGTTTTTATCACGCACGCGCGGCTACTTCATACCGTGGTGCCCGGGCTTTGGTAGCACATGTCCGGGTTGGTTTTGGAGGATGACCCCGCGCGGAGGCAAACCACAGGAGGTTTAACATGGCTACCAAGATTAATATCCGCACCCTGCTCGAGGCCGGCTGCCACTTCGGTCACCAGACCCGTCGCTGGAACCCCAAGATGAAGCCGTTCATCTTCGGTGAGCGCAACGGCATCTACATCCTTGACCTCAAGCAGACCATCCTCGACGCCGACCAGGCCTACACTTTCGTCAAGAACGTCGCCAAGGGTGGCAATGTGCTGTTCGTCGGCACCAAGAAACAGGCTCAGGAGGCCGTCAAGAACGCTGCTGAGCGCGCCAACATGCCTTACATCAACCAGCGTTGGCTCGGCGGCATGCTGACCAACTTCGTCACCATCCGCTCCCGCATCAACCGCATGGAGGAGCTCGAGGCCATGGTCGAGGACGGCCGCATGGCAGTGCTCCCCAAGAAGGAGCAGGCTGTTCTCGGCAAGGAGCTCACCAAGCTCCAGACCAACCTCGGTGGCGCCCGCGACATGAAGGGTCTGCCCCAGGCTCTCTTCGTCATCGACACCAAGCGCGAGGAGAACGCCATCAAGGAGGCCCAGCGCCTGAACATCCCCGTCGTCGCCCTGATCGACACCAACTCCGATCCCGACGAGGTCGAGTACGGCATCCCCTGCAACGATGACGCTATCTCCGCTGTCACCCTTATGTGCGAGCTCATGGCTGACGCCTGCCTCGCTGGCTCCGGCAAGGAGCAGGTCTCCGAGGCCGAGATGGCCGCTGAGCCCAAGGCCGAGTAGATCAGTCTTAGTTAATTCTTTTTCATCTCTTTGAAAGGAACCACAATGGCCCAGATTACCGCCGCTATGGTCAAGCAGCTCCGCGAGATGACCGACTCCCCGATGATGGAGTGCAAGAAGGCTCTCGTCGAGGCTGACGGCGACATGGACGCCGCTGTCGACGTTCTGCGTAAGAACGGCCTTGCCAAGGCTGCCAAGAAGGCTGGCCGTGAGACCAACGAGGGCGCTGTCGCCGCGTTCGTCTCCGAGGATGGCAAGACCGGTGCTCTGCTCGAGCTCTCCTGCGAGACCGACTTCGTTGGCTCCAACGCCAAGTTCACCGGCTTTGCTTCTAAGGTCGCTGAGGTTGTCGCTACCACCGAGCCTGCTGACGTCGACTCTCTGCTCGAGAAGCCGATGGGCGAGGAGACCGTTTCCTCCGAGCTCACCGAGATGATTCACATCATGGGCGAGAACATGAAGATCTCCCGCTTCGCTGCCCGCAAGGCCGAGAACGGCGCGCTCGCTTCTTACATCCACATGGGTGGTAAGATCGGCGTCCTCGTCGAGTTCGCCTTCGAGAAGGCCGAGACCGCTCAGGCTGAGTCCTTCAAGACCTTCGCTCACGACGTTGCCCTTCAGGTTGCCGCCGTCGCCCCGATCTGCGCTACCCGCGATCAGGTTCCGGCCGAGACCGTCGAGCACGAGAAGCAGATCTACATGGCCCAGGCTGCCGAGTCCGGCAAGCCCGAGGCTATCCAGGAGAAGATGGCTGTTGGCCGTCTGGAGAAGTTCTACAAGCAGTCCGTGCTCACCGAGCAGGAGTTCATCAAGGACAGCTCCCTCACCATCAAGAAGTACGCTGAGCAGGTCTCCAAGGAGCTCGGCGACACCATTACCGTCGTTGCCTTTGACCGTCTGGTCCGTGGCGAGTAAATAAGCTCTTGTAGCTGGTAATGAGCAGGCTGTGGGTTTTACTCACAGCCTGCTTTTTCATGGCTCTTATCAGAGCCTTTGATATCATATTGAGAGTCTAATTAAAGGAGGATCGCTTTGTCCGACATCCGATATAAACGAGTGCTTCTTAAGCTTTCCGGCGAAGCGCTGATGGGCGACGGCCAATATGGCATCGACCCCAAGGTTACCGATCATCTTGCCAAGCAGGTCAAGGAGCTGCTCGCCGTTGGCCATGAGGTCGGCGTCGTTGTCGGCGGCGGCAATATTTTCCGCGGCATGGCAGGCGCTGCCGGTGGCATGGAGCGTGCTCAGGCCGACTACATGGGCATGCTCGCGACCGTTATGAACGCGCTCGCCCTGCAGGATGCTTTCGAGCATAACGACGTTCCCTGCCGTGTGATGAGCGCTATCCAGATGAACGAGATCTGCGAGCCCTATATTCGCCGTCGCGCCATCAACCACCTTTCCAAGGGCAACGTCGTTATTTTTGCCGCCGGTTCGGGCAATCCGTACTTTACGACCGACACCGCCGCGGCTCTTCGTGCGTGCGAGATCGGCGCCGAGATTCTGATTAAAGCCACCAAGGTTGACGGCATCTACGACAAGGATCCCGTCAAGTGCGCCGATGCCGTCCGTTTTGACAAGATTACCTATCACGAGGTTCTCGTCCGTGGTCTGCAGGTTATGGATTCCACGGCTACGGCACTGTGCCAGGATAACCGTATGCCGATTTTGGTCCTCAACATCGATGGCGAGGACACCGTCAAGCGCGCGCTCGCGGGTGAGCCCGTCGGCACGCTCGTCTATCAGGAGGATTAAGCATGGCAGAGAACATCACCGCCCATATGGACAAGTCGCTCGAGTCCCTCAAGCATAACTTCTCCAAGGTCCGTACCGGTCGCGCCAACGCCAACATTCTGTCCGACATCACCGTTGATTATTACGGTGTTCCCACGCCGGTCACGCAGGTTGCCGCCGTCAAGACCCCCGAGGCTCACATGCTGCTCATCGAGCCGTGGGACAAGGCGCTCATCAACGCTATCGTCAAGGCCATCGGCGCTTCCGATCTGGGCATTACCCCCAACTCCGATGGCACCGTCGTTCGTCTGCCGTTCCCGGCCCCCACTGAGGAGCGCCGTCGCGAACTCGTCAAGGAGTGCCGCGAGTACGCCGAGCAGGCCAAGGTGTCTATCCGTAACATCCGTCGCGACTTCAACAACAAGCTCGAGCGCGATGAGGAGCTCACCGAGGACGATGTCCGTCGCGAGCAGGCCAAGGTCCAGAAGCACACCGATGAGTATGTCGCCAAGGTCGAGGAGCTTCTGAAGGAAAAAGAAGCCGAGGTCATGGAGATCTAAGGTGCAATACGACGAGCATAAACTGGTCGAGTATTTTGCCGACGCCCCTGCGGGCGTCGGTTTTTCCGACCTTGACCTCAATAACATTCCGCACCATATCTCGTGCATCATGGACGGCAACGGTCGTTGGGCCACGTCGCGCGGTCTTGCACGCACTGAGGGCCACAAGGCGGGTATCGTCTCGCTGCGCGAGATCATTACCGCCTGCGTGCGCCTGGGCGTCGACGTGCTTTCTGCCTATGCGTTTTCTACCGAAAACTGGAACCGTCCGCAGCATGAGGTAAACGTCTTGATGCATCTGTTTGCCAAGACTTTCATCGACGAGCTGCCGCTTCTGAAGCGCGAAAACGTGCGTGTTGTCTTTTTGGGTGACATTTCCGCGCTGCCCAAGAAGACCCGCGACGTTTTTGAACGCGGTCTTGCCGAGTGCGCCGATCACACCGGCATGACGCTGGCGCTTGCCGTCAACTACGGCGCGCGTGCCGAGATTACCCGCGCTGTCCGTCAGATTGCACTCGACGCTGCCGCCGGTAAGATCGATCCTGCCGCAATTGATGACGACATGGTGGCTTCCCATCTCTATACCGCCGGCCTTCCCGATCCTGAGCTTGTGATTCGCACCTCTGGTGAGCTGCGCCTTTCGAACTATCTGCTGTGGCAGGTGGCTTATTCCGAATTCTACGTCACCGATACCTATTGGCCTGACTTTGATCGTTGGGGCCTTGTCGACGCCATTTTGGCCTATCAGGGCCGTGACCGTAGGTTTGGTGGACTGAGCAAGACCGAGGAGGCTTAATCGTGTCCGATCGTCCCAAGGCATCTGCTCCCAAGACGCCTGCGCGCAAAGCTGCCGCTGCGGGAGCGCCTGCAGCGAAGAGCGGCACCGGTTCGTGGCTGGCGGGCTTTATTACCCGTGCCGCCGCCGGTATCGTCTACGCCGTTGTCTTTATCCTGTGCCTGGTTTTGGGTATCGTGCCCACGGCCATCTTTGTTTCTGTCATGAGCGGTCTGTGCTGCTATGAGTTTTTCCGTATGACAAGGCTTGATGGCAAGATGGCTAACGAGCGCATGGGTATCGCTGCCGCCGTACTCTTTCCGCTGTCGGCGTTGGGCGATTCGATGTTGCTGAATGCCCTGCTTTTTGCCCTGATGCTCGCTGTGGGCATTTGGTATGTCTGGTCGCCGCGTACCCGCATCTCTGATGTGGCAGTGACGCTCATGGGTCCCATCTACACTGGCTTTATGCTGTCGGCTATCGTGCTGCTGCGCGATGCCGTGCCCGGTTTTGCCGGTGCCCTGCTTTCAGTGGGCGTTTGCGCGTCCCTTTGGGTCTCCGATTCGTTTGCCTACATCGTGGGCAGCCGTATCGGCAAGCACAAGATGGTTCCCAAGATCTCTCCCAAAAAGAGCTGGGAGGGGTTTGCCGGCGGCATCCTGGGCTCGGTTTTGATTTGGCTCATCCTGTGGGCGACGCACTTCTACAAGCTCAGCCTGCCCTATGCGCTGCTGTGCGGCGTGGTCGTGTCCATTCTGGGCGTTATCGGCGACCTTATCGAGTCGCGCATCAAGCGCGGTGTGGGCGTCAAGGATTCCGGCAACCTTATCCCGGGCCACGGCGGAATGCTCGATCGTAGCGATTCGCTTATCTTCGGCTGCATTACCGCGCAGCTGTTGCTGATGATCGGAGGCGTGCTGTAATGTCCTTCCAGACGACGTATGGCCCCGATGGACGCCTTCGCGTTGCCATCCTGGGTTGTACGGGCTCTATCGGCACCCAAGCGCTCGATGTGTGCCGCCAGCATGCCGATCGCCTGCAGGTGACGGCGCTGTCCGTTAACTCCAGTACCTCCGAGCTCGTTGCCGCTGCCCGCGAGTTCTCGGTTCCGGCGGTTGCCGTGGCCGCTGTCGATCATGGCGATGACGCCGTGCTGCAGGAGTTGCCCGAGGGAACGAAGCTCGGCGTTGGCGCGCAGGCGGTTTGCGAGCTCGCGCGTCGCGACGATGTCGACTGCGTGCTTGTCGCTATTGTGGGCGCCGCCGGTCTCGAGGCGAGCCATGCGGCCTTGACCTCGAATAAGCGCCTTGCCCTTGCCAACAAGGAGTCCCTCGTCGTCGGTGGCGACTTGCTTATGCCGTTGGCGCAACCGGGCCAGCTTATTCCAGTCGACTCTGAGCACTCCGCCATTTACCAGTGCTATCTGGGGGAGAACCCGCGCGAGGCTCATTGTATTTGGCTCACCTGCTCGGGCGGTCCGTTCTTTGGCCGCACGCGAGACGAGCTCGATCGCGTGACGCGTGCCGATGCCCTCGCACATCCCACGTGGGCCATGGGTGCCAAGATCACCATTGACTCCGCCACCCTCATGAACAAGGGCCTGGAGCGCATCGAGGCCATGCATCTGTTTAACTGCGACCTCGATTTCATTAACGTGGTCGTGCAGCGTCAGTCCAAGATTCACTCTATGGTTGAGTTTGCCGACGGCTCCGTGATGGCGCATCTCGGTGCATCCGACATGCGTATTCCCATCCAGTTCGCGTTCTCGTATCCCGAGCGTTGGGATACCCCGGCGCCTCGTATCGATTTCCGCGAGCTGGGGCAGCTCACGTTTGATGCTGCCGACATGGATACCTTCCGCTGTCTGGCACTGGCCGAGCGCGCCGGCAAGATGGGTGGCACCATGCCGTGCGTGCTCAATGCCGCCAACGAGGTCGCCGTCGATGCCTTCCTGCACGATGGCTGCAGCTTTACCGATATCGATCGCATTGTGGAATCCTGCATGGACGCCCACGATATGCAGGCGGTCGATTCGTTTGAGCAGCTTCGCGACATCGATGCGTGGGCGCGTGAAAAGGCTGCGCAGGTGCTCGCCGCAACCCGTTCCTAACCCATAAGGATTGCTTTTTCGTTTTATGGATACTGTTCTGAGCGTTCTCTCATCGGTCTTTTGGGGCCTGCTGATGCTTTCCGTCCTCGTGTTTTTGCACGAGGGCGGCCACTTTTTGGCGGCGCGTGCCTGCGGCGTCCGTGTGACCGAGTTCTTTTTGGGTCTGCCGTGCCGCTTTGACATCCATTACACGTCGCGTCGCATTGGAACCAAGTTTGGCGTGACCCCGCTGCTGCTGGGTGGCTACGCTGCCATCTGCGGTATGGATCCGACCGATGTTTCGTGCACCGATCGCGTGCTCGCGGCTATCTATCGTCATGGTCGCGTGACCGTGGCCGACCTTGCTGTCGATCTCGAGCTTTCCGAGGAGGATGTGCTCGAGGCATGCGCCCTTTTGCTGGGCTGGGGCTCCATCGCACCCTGGTATGAGGAAGGGGAGAAGCCCTCGCCGAGCTACTATCCCACCAAGTATCAGACGCTGCCGCGAGATGCGGCGGGTTACACCACCTTTGACGGCCGCCGTTTCGATCGCGAACATTCAACTGCCGAGGGCGATGCGTGGGAGCTGCCGTGCGGCGAGGCCGAGTTCCTTGCGCAAGAGCGCTCGCACACCTATCTTGGCCAAGGCTTTCTCAAGCGCGCCTTTATGCTGCTCGCGGGCATTATCGTCAATATCTTGACGGGTTTTTTGCTCCTTATGAGCATCTATTCCATTGCGGGTGTCACCGTGCCGATGGATACCAACGTGATCGGTCAGGTTGACGAGGGGTCTATTGCCGCCAAGGCGGGTATCGAGGCCGGTGATGCAATCCTTTCGGTTGACGGAGTATCGTGCTCTACCTGGATTGACGTTTACGATGCCATCGGCAAGGCTGCCGGTAAGGACGATATCGCCATCGAGTACGAGCGTGACGGCAAGCAGCATTCGACCACGGTTGCGCTCAAAGAGGACGAGCGTCTAGGTGTGTATGCCTCTACGCAGGTGGTCCGTTTAGACCCCATCACGTCGGCTCGCCTGTCGTTCTCCTATGTCGTGCAGACAGCGGATGGCGTGATGCGCCTGCTCCAGCCGCAGCATACGATGGAGATTCTCGATCAGTCTTCTTCGATCGTGGGTATTAGCGTTATGTCCTCACAGGCCGCTGCTGCCGGCCCTGCCACGTTCCTTTCGTTTGCCGCCCTCATTTCGTTCTCGCTTGGCTTTATGAACCTGCTGCCCATCCCGCCACTCGATGGCGGCAAGCTAGTCATCGAGATCATTCAAAAGATTGCGGGCCGCGAGCTTCCGCTCAAGGTCCAGACGATTGTGAGCTATGTGGGCATCGCGCTCTTTGCGCTGCTGTTTGTCTATATGCTTCGTTCCGACATCCTTCGATTTATTCTGTAGGGGAGTGTTTGGATTGTCTTTATCCCATCCTTTGCCTCGCGAGCTGACGCGCCCCGTGCATGTGGGCGGCGTGCAGATCGGTGGCGGCGCGCCGGTGGTGGTTCAGTCTATGACCTGCACCGATACCGCTGATGCCCAGGCAACGCTTGCGCAAGTGTGCGCGTTGGCGCAGGCTGGCTGCGATATCGTGCGTGTGAGCGTGCCTACCGAGGCCGCGCTTGAGGGTTTCCGCACCATCTGTGCCGAGTCTCCGGTGCCGATTGTCGCTGATATCCACTTTAACCATAAGCTCGCCATTGGTGCCGTTGAGGCCGGTGCCGCCAAGCTCCGCATCAATCCCGGCAACATTGGCGATTGGGCCAAGGTCGATGCCGTGATCGATGCCGCGGGCGCTGCTGGGTGCGCGATTCGCATTGGCGTGAACGCGGGCTCGCTTGAGCAGGATATCGCCGAGCGCGAAGACCTCACGCAGCCCGAGAAGCTCGTGATGTCTAGCGAGCGCTTTGTGCGGCACTTTGAGGACCGCGGCTTTAAGAACATTGTGCTTTCGGCCAAGGCCCATAGCGTGCAAACGACGCTCGATACCTATCGAGCCCTGTCGCGTGAGATTCCACACGTTCCGCTTCACCTGGGCGTGACGGAGGCGGGGACCAAGCTTCAGGGCACCATCAAGAGCTCTGTAGGCTTGGGTATCTTGCTTTCCGAAGGCATCGGCGACACCATGCGTGTGTCGCTCACGGCCGATCCGGTTGAGGAGCCGCCTGTCGCCTGGGGAATTTTGCAGTCGCTGGGCCTGCGTCGCCGTGGTCCCGAGATTGTCTCGTGCCCCACGTGCGCCCGCTGCCAGGTTAACCTCATTCCCATCGCCGAGGAGGTCACCGAGCGGCTTATGAACTATTCCGCGCCGCTTTCGATTGCCGTCATGGGATGTGCCGTAAATGGCCCCGGTGAGGCTTCTGATGCCGACCTAGGCGTTGCTTGCGGACGTGGTCAGGCCTTGCTCTTTTCGCATGGCCAGATCATTGGTAAAGTAGCTGAGGACCAAATTGTCGACGCGCTTATGGCAGAGGTCGACAAGCTTATTGAGGAGAAATAAATGACCCGAGCAATGTATATGTCTAAGCTCTATGCGCCGACGCTTAAAGAGGATCCGGCGGACGCTGAGCTCGCCAGCCACCGCCTGCTGCTCCGTGCCGGCATGATCCGCAAGGAGGCCGCCGGTCTGTATTCCTACCTGCCGCTCGCATGGCGCTCGATTCGCAAGATCGAGAACATCGTGCGCGACGAGATGGACGCCGCCGGCGCCCAGGAGCTTATGATGCCTATCATGGTCGATGCCGAGTTGTGGCGTGAGTCCGGCCGTATCGATGCCTATGGCAAGGAGCTTGTGCGCTTTGACGACCGTCATGGTCGCGAGTTCGTGCTGGGCCCCACGCACGAGGAGACCGTCACGGCCCTGGTGCGCAACGAGCTGCGCTCCTATAAGCAGCTGCCAGTGAACCTCTATCACATCCAGGATAAGTTCCGCGACGAGTTCCGTCCCCGTTTTGGCCTGATGCGCGGTCGCGAGTTCATCATGAAGGATGCCTACAGCTTCTCCGCCACGCAGGAGAGCTTGCAGGAGGAGTATGACAAGATGAAGCAGGCCTACGCTAACATTTGCGAGCGCTGCTACATCAAGGCCTTGCCCGTCGTCGCCGACTCCGGCGAGATCGGTGGCGATACCTCCGTCGAGTACATGGCTTTGGCCGACGCCGGCGAGGCTTCTCTCGTCTATTGCGATGACTGCGGTTTTGCCGCCGATGATGAGGCTGCAAGCACCAAGGTCGTCGTGACCGAGGGCCCCGGCGACGGTACGCTTACCAAGGTCGAGACTCCGGGCATGGGCACCATCGAGGCTGTTGCCAAGTTCTTCGGCTTCCCCGAGAACGGTACGCGCAAGTCCCTGGCTCTCATCGACGCCGAGGGCAAGCCCGTCGTGGCCATCGTCCCGGGCGATCATGAGCTCAACGACTGCAAGGCCGAGCATGTCTTTGGCAAGGGTTATCGCATGATGACGGACGAGGAGCTCCAGACCTACGGTCTGCACAAGGGCTTTATCGGACCGGTTAACTTGCCCGAGGGCATCCGTCTGGTGTGCGACGAGAGCCTGCGCGAGTCCAAGCAGTGGGCCTGCGGTGCCAACGAGGTCGATTATCACTTTACCGGTGCCTGCCCCGAGCGCGACTTTACCGTCGATGAGTGGGCAGATCTGGTCACCGTCGTTGCCGGCGATCCCTGCCCGCACTGCGGCAAGCCGCTCTCTGCTGCTCGCGGCATCGAGGTCTCGCAGGTCTTCCAGCTGGGTACCAAGTATTCCGAGGCCATGGGCGCCACCTTTATGGACGAGGACGGCAAGGAGAAGCCGCTTATCATGGGTTGCTACGGCGTGGGCGTGTCCCGCTCGCTTGCTGCCGTCGTGGAGCAGCACAACGACGAGCATGGTATCGTCTGGCCGGTTTCCGTTGCCCCGTACGAGGTCGCTGTGATTCCGCTCGATCCCAAGAAGGAGGAGTGCGCAACCGTCTGCGACCAAATCGTCGAGGGCTTGTGCGCCGAGGGTATCGAGGTCGTCGTCGACGACCGCGACGAGCGTCCCGGCTTTAAGTTTGCCGATAACGACCTTATGGGATTCCCGTATCAGGTGGTGCTTGGTAAGCGTGGCCTTAAGAATGGCACCGTTGAGCTCAAGGACCGTGCCACGGGCGAGCGCGAGGACGTGGCGATTGACGAGGTCGTCGCCAAGGTTGCCGAGCTTGTTAAGGCGGCCCGCCGTTAATCGACGTTTCTGCTATTAGATGTAATTGCGGGACTGCTCCGTATCTCTCTTAGGAAGAGATGCGGAGCAGTCTATTTTGTTGCGTGAATAAACTCGATGGGTAAAGGAAAACCCCACAGCCCATATGAGCTGCGGGGTTTTCTTGTGCCTCCGATGCGAAATAAATCGCTCAGATATTACTGATAATCGACGACGTCGATCCAGTTCTTCAGGAACTCATCGTTCACGTTGCGCTTACGAGCGAGCTCGGAAGCGGCGACGATGCTCGTCCACTGACGCACGACCTGCATGGGCATGTCGGCGCGGTCGCAGTAGAGCTCCAGGTAGGCCTCGGCCTGATCCTTGCTGTTGAGGGCGAAGAGCAGGTAGGTGGTGGCAACGTCGGCAGCAGGGGAGCCCTGGGTGGCGTGTGCCCAGTCGCACACATAGAGCTGGCCGTCGTCGCCGACGATGACGTTGGAGGGGTTGAAGTCGCCGTGGCAGACCTTGAACTCCTTGGTCATGCCGTCCAGACGCTCCTGAAGGTTGTAGCGCGTGGTGGCATTGAGCTGATCAAGGCTGTCGATCATGCGGGCGAACTTGTCGCGCTGACGGTTGAGCAGCGGGGAGGTGTAGCCGTGGATCTCGATCTGGAGGTCGACGAACATCTCGAGATACTCACCAAAGCGCTGGGGCTCGGCAGTCATCTTCTCGGCAAGGGTGGTGCCCGGAACCTTCTCGGTCACGAGCGCCCAGCCGTTGGCGTTCTCGAGCTGGGAAACCTCGAGAGCCTTGGGGCTGCGGATGCCGCACTCATTGATGCGGGCAAGATTCAAAGCCTCGTTGAACACGTCGGAGACAGGCTTGGTCTCGTTAAAGACCTTGACAATCTTGTCGCCCAGGTCGTAAACGACCTTGTTGCCACGGCGGACGAGCTCGGTCTTGGAATCGGGTAGCAGCATGGTTGCATCCTTTCAACGATGCGATAGAAGCGACGGCAGGGGTGTGTGAAACACCCGTGCACCCCCGCCGTTAAAAACCGTGCTAAAACTAGCAGACGGCGTAGTCCTGAGGCTCGCGGCCGTAGTAGGCGTCCAGGTAGAGCTCCTTGATCTCGCTCATGAGCGGGTAGCGCGGGTTTGCGCCGGTGCACTGGTCGTTGAATGCCTGCTCGGTCATCTCGTCGAGGGTGTCGAGGAAGTACTGCTCGTCAACACCGTAGTCGGCGATGGTCTTCTTGACTCCGATGAAGTCCTTGAGCTCCTCGAGCTTCGTGATGAAGTTCTCGAAGACCTCCTTGTCGTCCTTGCCCTCGATGCCGCAGTACTTGGCCATCTCGGCGTAGTTGTGCAGCGCGTTGGGGTAAGGATACTGGGAGAAGGTACCCATCTTGACGGGAGCCTCGGCGGCGTTGTAGCGCATAACGCGGGTCAGGATGACGGCGTTGGCGAGGCCGTGGGGCAGGTGATGGAAGGCGCCGAGCTTGTGAGCCATGGAGTGGTTGAGGCCCAGGAAGGCGTTGGCGAAGGCCATACCGGCCATGCAGGAGGCGTTGTGCATCTCCTCGCGGGCATGCGGGTCCTTGGCACCGTTCGTGAAGCTGGAGGGCAGGTTCTCGAAGACGAGCTTAGCAGCGCGCTCGGAGAGGCCCTTGGTGTAGTCGGAAGCCATGATGGAGACGTAGGATTCAATGGCGTGGGTCATGACGTCGATGCCGGAGGCAGCGGTCAGGCCGCGCGGGGCGGTCATGCAGTTGTCGGCGTCAACGATAGCCATGTTGGGGAGCAGCGCGTAGTCGGCGAGCGGCCACTTGATGCCGGTCTCCTTGTCGGTGATGATGGCGAACGGCGTGCACTCGGAGCCGGTACCCGAAGAGGTCGGGACGGCGACGAAGTAGGCCTTCTTGCCCATCTCGGGGAAAGTGAAGATACGCTTGCGGATGTCCATGAAGTCCATGGCCATGTCCTCAAACTTGCACTCGGGGTGCTCGTACATCATCCACATGATCTTGCCGGCGTCCATAGCTGAGCCACCGCCGACGGCGATGATGACGTCCGGCTCAAAGAGAGCCATCTGCTTGGCGCCGCGACGTGCGCACTGCAGCGACGGATCGGGCTCGACGTCGTAGAAGCAGTCGTGGGCGATGCCCATCTCGTCGAGCTTGGCCTCGATGGCGCGGGTGTTGCCATTCTTGAAGAGGAACTGGTCGGTGACGATGAAGGCGCGCTTCTTGCCCATGACGGTACCGAGCTCGTCGAGAGCGACGGGCGTGGAACCCTTCTTGAAGTAGACCTTCTCGGGAGCGCGGAACCACAGCATGTTCTCACGGCGCTCGGCCACAGTCTTAACGTTGATCAAGTGCTTCACCCCAACGTTCTCGGAGACGGAGTTGCCGCCCCAGGAGCCGCAGCCCAGGGTCAGAGACGGCTTCATGCCAAAGTTGTATAGATCACCGATGCCGCCGTGCGAGGACGGGGTGTTGATGACGATACGGCAGGCCTTCATGACGTGCTCGAACAGGCTGATCTTCTCGGCCTGGGCGGGGTGCACGTACAGAGAGGCGGTGTGGCCCGGGCCACCGGCGAGCACCAGGTGCTCGGCCTTGTCGACGGCCTCCTGGAAGTCCTTGGCGTGATACATGGCCAGGACCGGGGAGAGCTTCTCGTGGGAGAACTCCTCCTTGGCGGGGTCGGTGGAGTTGACCTCGGCGATCAGGATCTTGGTCTTGGCAGGAACCTCGATGCCGGCGAGCTCGGCGATCTTGGCGGCAGCCATGCCGGGAATGCGGTGATCGAGAGCGCCGTTCTTGAACATGGCGGCACGCAGGGCCTCCATCTCGGCACCCTGCTTGACGAAGTAGCAGCCGCGCTTCTGGAACTCGGCTTTTACCTGGTCATAGATGGTGTCGATGACGGTCACGGACTGCTCGGAAGCGCAGATCATGCCGTTGTCGAAGGTCTTGGAGTGGATGATGGAGTTGACGGCGAGCAGCACGTCGGCGGTGTCGTCGATGATGACCGGGGTGTTACCGGCGCCAACGCCCAGGGCGGGCTTGCCCGAGGAGTAGGCGGCCTTGACCATGCCCGGGCCACCGGTGGCGAGGATGATGTCGACGTCACGCATGACCATGTTGGTCAGCTCGATGGAGGGGACATCGACCCAGCCGATGATGCCCTCGGGGGCGCCGGCCTTGACGGCGGCGTCAAGCACGAGCTTGGCGGCGGCGATGGTGCACTTGGCGGCTGCCGGGTGCGGGGAGATGATGATGCCGTTGCGGGTCTTCAGGCTGATCAGCGTCTTGAAGATCGCGGTGGAGGTGGGGTTGGTCGTCGGGATGACGGCGCCCACGATGCCGATGGGCTCGGCGATCTTGGTGATGCCGTAAGCCTCGTCGCGCTCCAGAACGCCACAGGTCTTGGTGTTCTTGTAAGCGTTGTAGATGTACTCTGCGGCGTAGTGGTTCTTGATGACCTTGTCCTCAAGAACGCCGCGGCCGGTCTCCTCGATGGCCATCTTTGCCAACGGGATACGAGCCTTGTTGGCGGCCATGGCGGCCTCATAGAAGATCTTGTCGACCTGCTCCTGCGTGTACGTAGCAAAAAGCGCCTGGGCCTCTCGCATCTGAGCGAGCTTAGCCTCAAGCGCCTCTACGTTGTCCACAATTGCGGGAGTAGTGTTTTCCGGTGACTTTTTCACCATTTGTGTCTCCTTGCGATCGGAGATTTACCCTACGCCTTGCATGATAGCAATAAATGATTCGGTAAACGGTAAGATTCCCGTAAAAGGCATACTAAAACGTTTCAATCAAATGAACCGTTTCAACTTAATCCATCAGCCCAATGCATCGCCCCTCTCATTGGGGACAGACATACATGAGTATTTCAATGGGAAAACGGGGAGAACGGGGCACCTGTTTGACAATCGCTATTCGCGGGTCGCGGTCGAGTCGGACACGCAGGCGGTCCAGTTGCTCGATTATATCCATCTCAATCCTGTGAAAGGCGCGCTCGACTCGCTCGATGCGTACCGCTGGTCAAGCTTCAAGGCATATCAGCTGGGCTATGATTCCTTTGACATCTGCAAACACTCATGTAAGTCTGTCCCCAATGAGTGCAAAAAGGCGCCCTCCGTGGGGGAGGACGCCTTTGGTAAGTTCTATACGAACGCGAGGTCTTTGACCCGGAGAGTCCGAGGTACTTGTTGGTAAGACCTTATTTAGGAGCGCGCAACCTTGCCGGACTTGAGGCAGGTGGAGCAAACGTTCATCTTGCGACGGTGACCATCGACGACGACGTAAACGCGCTGGATGTTGGGGCGGAACTTACGGTTGGTGACGCGGTGAGAGTGGCTGATGGAGCGACCGGCAACGGGGTGCTTACCGCAAACTTCGCAAACTTTGGACATAACTGACCCTCCTTGGGCGACAAACGAACATGTCGCGTTAACAAACAAGCCTGAACTATAGCACAGAAGCAGCTCCCTGTGCGTAATCTACACAGAGATATTCCTCTTTTGGCGATAGTGCTCACGCCACGGCCCTGGACGTAGATCCGATTTGCGTGCAGCAGAGGGGATTATGCCAGCTCGTGCGTGCGTTTTCAAGCTCGTCCCACAAATATATATAGGTTTATGGAGCGCCTGCGCCCGTTTACGGATTGTTCTGTATTTATGCTCGCAATTAAGCTCGAGGTTGGCTACACTATCCCTTGACCATTAAAGGGGTACGAGATACTCACATGGAATTACATAGCTGCCAAAGAGCAGCCCTTCCTGTGGGTGTCCGGTCCGCTTTAAGCGGTCGGGCATCTATTTTTTTGACTGTGTCAGCAGTCAAGACATGTGAGGAAGGAGATCGATGGGCACGACTTCCCCCAAGGCGGTCATCATGGACGAGACCGCCGTCAATCGAGCGATGACCCGCATCGCGCACGAGATTCTCGAGCGCAACGAGGGCTGTGAAGACCTCGCTCTGGTCGGCATCGTCACGCGCGGCGACCTTCTGGCAAAGAAGCTCGCCGAGGAGATCAAGGAGATCGAGGGCGTCGACGTTCCGCTCGGCAGCCTGGACATCAGCTTCTACCGCGATGACTATGCGACCAATTTCGCTCCCGCGATCCACGCTACCAACATTCCCTTCAGCGTCGACGGCAAGCGCGTCGTGCTGGTGGACGACATCCTGTATACGGGCCGTACTATCCGCGCCGCTCTGGATGCCGTCATGGACCTGGGCCGTCCGAGCCGCATCGAGCTGGCAGTTCTCGTTGACCGCGGTCACCGTGAGCTCCCCATCTCGCCGGACTTTGTCGGCAAGAACGTTCCCTCGTCGCATGAGGAGAACGTGCACCTATATATGAAGGAAGTCGACGGCCACACCGCCGTCGAGATTAACGACGTTGCGCCGGGTTCCCACGTGGGCTCTGCGCCGCTGGGAGGTGAGTAGTACCGTGGCGTTCAACCATAAGCACCTGATCGACATTACCGAGTACTCCGAAGAGGACATCAAGCTCATCCTCGAGACCGCCAAGGCGTTCTCTGAGGTCAACGAGCGTGCGATCAAGAAGGTCCCCACGCTCAAGGGCAAGACCATCGTCAACATGTTCAACGAGCCCTCGACGCGCACCCGCAGCTCCTTCGAGCTCGCCGAGAAGCGCCTTTCGGCCGACAGCCTCAACTTTGGCGGCTCCTCGACCTCCACGGTCAAGGGCGAGAGCCTCGTCGACACCGTCGAGACCCTCAACGCCTACAAGATTGATTGCATCGTCGTTCGCGATAAGCACGCCGGTGCTCCCTACATCGTCACGCAGAACTCGCCCGCGAGCGTCATCTGCGCCGGCGACGGCAAGCACAACCACCCCACGCAGGCCCTGCTCGACCTGTACACCATCTGGGAGCACAAGGGTGACTTCCACGGTCTGAAGGTCGCCGTCGTCGGCGATATCGCGCACTCCCGCGTGTGCGGCTCGCTGATCCCCGCCCTTAAGATCATGGGCTGCGAGACCTACGCTGTCGCCCCCGGCACGCTGCTGCCGCCGGCGCCCGAGGTTCTGGGTTGCGACCATGTGACGAGCGACCTCGATTCCGTCCTGCCCGAGCTGGACGTCGTCTACATGTTGCGCGTGCAGCAGGAGCGCCTCGAGGGCGCACCGTTCCCCACGATTCGTGAGTACCACAAGCTCTTCGGTCTGACCAAGGACCGCGAGAAGCTCATGAAGCCCGATGCGATTATCTGCCACCCGGGCCCCATCAACCGCGGCGTTGAGTTCGACTCCTATATGGCCGACCACCCGCAACGCTCCGTCATCCTGGAGCAGGTCTACGCCGGTATCTGCGTGCGTATGGCTATCCTGTATCTGCTGCTTGGAGGTGCCGATAATGGCCTTGCTTCTTAAGAATGCCCACGTCGTCGATCCGTCCGTCGAGCTTGACGGTGTCGTCGACGTCCTGATCGACGGTGACAAGATCGCCGAGGTCGGCGAGAACCTCGCCGCCGAGGGAGCCGAGGTCCGCGACCTTTCCGGCAAGTATCTCGTCCCCGGCCTGGTGGATATGCACGTGCATCTGCGCGAGCCTGGCTACGAGGTCAAAGAGGACATCGAGAGCGGCACCCGCGCTGCTGCCAAGGGCGGCTTCACCGGCGTGTGCGCCATGCCCAACACCGATCCCGTCACCGATAACGGCACCGTCGTGGAGTTCGTCAAGTCCCGCGCTGCCGAGGTCGGCCACTGCCGCGTCTATCCGTCGGGCGCCATGACCCGCGGTCTTAAGGGCGAGGCCATGTCCGAGATGGGCGATATGGTCGCCCACGGCGCCGTCGCCTTCACCGACGACGGTCGCGGCGTGCAGGGCGCGGGCATGCTCCGTCGCTGCATGGACTACGGCAAGATGTTCGGCAAGGTCTTTATGAGCCACTGCCAGGACGAGGATCTGGTCGGCCACGGCCAGATCAACGAGGGCAAGGTCTCGACCCGTCTGGCCCTCGAGGGTTGGCCGGCCGCCGGCGAGGAGCTTCAGATTGCCCGCGACATCGAGATTGCCAAGCTGACCGGTGCCAAGCTGCACATCCAGCACATCTCCACCGCTCATGGCCTGGAGCTCGTGCGTGCCGGTAAGGCTGCCGGTGTCCAGGTGACCTGCGAGGCCACCCCGCACCACATGTTCCTGACCGAGAACGACCTGGACGAGACCTACAACACCTCGCTCAAGGTCAATCCGCCGCTGCGCACTGACGAGGATGCCGAGGCCATCCGTCAGGGTGTCATCGACGGTACCGTCGACGCTATCGTTACCGACCACGCTCCCCACACCCCGTGGGAGAAGGCCCGCGAGTTCGAGCTCGCGCCCTTTGGAATGATTGGCCTCGAGACTTCGCTGTCGCTCGTGCTCACTGAGCTGGTCAACACGGGCAAGATGAGCGTGAGCCGCATGGTCGAGCTCATGGCCATCAAGCCGCGTGAGATTCTGGGCCTCGATCAGGTTCAGGTCAAGGCGGGCTCTGTCGCCGACCTGACCGTGTTCGACCCCTCCGCAACCTGGACGGTTGGCGAGGACGGTTACGAGTCGCGCGCCGAGAACTCCGGTTTTGCCGGCCGCACGCTCACCGGTCGTGCCACCGATGTATTTGTCGGCGGTAAACAGACGCTTGCCGACGGCTGCATCTGCTAGCATAGCCTTATCGCTTTTGTGCGCGGCGCCCTTGCGGTGCCGCGCTTTCTGTTCGTTTAGACCATGCAACCGCATGGGGGATTGGAGCGTCTATGCCCACACCTTCCACTGCACGCATGCACGACTTCGAGGTCGTCTCGAACCGGGAGATCGCCGACGGTATCTTCTCGCTCGTTATCTCGGCCCCCAAGCTTGCAAGTGCGCTCAAGCCCGGTCAGTTTGTGAACATCGCCGTCCCCGGCGATGCGTCTTCTCTGCTTCGTGTGCCCTTGAGTTTCTACCGCGCCGACGCCGAGGCCGGCACCGTCGAGCTGTGGTACGCTGTCGTGGGCGACGATACCCGCCGTTTGTCCCAGATGGGCCCTGGCTCCACCTCTAACCTGTTGGGCCCCGGTGGCCGTGGCTGGATGGTACCCGAGGGCACCAGGAAGGCACTGCTCGTCGCCGGTGGCATCGGCGTTCCGCCTGTGCTGTGTCTTGCCGGCATGCTTGCCGAGCAGGGTGTTGATGTGGACGTGTGCCTGGGCTTTGGCACCGCTTCCAAGGCCGTGGGTGTCGATGAGTTCCGTGCGCTGGGCGCCACGGTTAACGTGTGCACCGACGACGGTTCGCTCGGCACGCACGGTTTTTGCACCGATCCGGCAGCCGAGCTGCTTGGAGAGGGCGGCTACGACTACGTCGCCAGCTGCGGCCCCGCCGTCATGATGAAGAAGGTCGCCGCCGCTGCCGCCGAGGCCGGTGTGTACTGCGAGGTGTCGCTCGAACGCATGATGAGCTGTGGCTTTGGCGCCTGCAACACCTGCAATGTCGAGACGGTCGACGGTATGAAGGGTGCTTGTATGTGTGGCCCCGTGTTCGATGCTTCCAAGGTGGTGGTCTTCTAGTGGGTACCGTGAACATGGCCGTCGATTTCGGCGGCGTCAAGATGCAGAACCCCATTAACACCGCAGCCGGTACCTTTGGCTACGGTTGGCAGTTCCAGAACTTCTTTGATGTTTCCCAGCTGGGCGCCATCACCACCAAGGGTTGCGCTGCCGAGCCCTGGCCCGGCAATCCCGCGCCCCGCATGGCCGAGATTCCCGGCGGTATGATCAACTCCGTGGGTCTTCAGAACCCCGGCGTGGCCGCCTTTGCCCGCGAGTCCGGTCCGTGGCTCGAACAGCTGTCCAAGGACGGCTGCCAGGTCATCTGTCAGGTTGCCGGTCACTCCGTTGACGAGTTTGTCCGCGCACTCGAGATGTATGTCGAGCTGTGCCCCTGGGCTGCCGGCTACGAGATCAACGTGAGCTGCCCTAATATCGCCGCCGGCGGTGCCGCCATGGGCTCCACGCCCGAGGGCGCCTCTTCCGTTATGGCTGCTTGCCGCAAGGTGACCGATAAGCCGCTGTTCGTGAAGATGGCGCCGGTCAACGTCGCCGAGATCGCCAAGGCCCTCGAGGCTGCCGGCGCCGACGGCCTTTCGGTCATCAACTCCATCCAGGGCATGGCCATCGACGTCCATACCCGCAAGTCCCGCGTGGCCAAGCCCAAGGGCGGCCTTTCGGGCCCGCTGTGCCACCACATTGCCGTGCGCATGGTCTGGGAGGTTGCCCAGGCCGTCGATATCCCCATCAACGGTGTCGGCGGTGTCATGACCGGCGAGGATGCGGCCGAGTTTATCCTGGCCGGCGCCACCTGCGTGTCGGTCGGCATGGCCAACTTCGTCGATCCGTGCGCTTCCCTCAAGATCGCGCATGAGCTCGAGGCCTGGGCCGAGTCCCAGGGCGTGAAGGACATCAACGAGCTGGTAGGTGCTTTCGAATGCTAGAGACCGATGCCCGCGACCGTGTTATCGTCGCCCTCGACTGCGACCGTGAGCGCGCGCTCGAGCTCGCCCACGAGCTTTCGGGCCATGCCGCCTGGCTCAAGGTCGGCATGACGCTCTATTACGCTGAGGGCCCCCAGATCGTCAAGACGTTCAAGGACCTAGGCTTTAAGGTCTTCCTCGACCTCAAGTTCCATGACATTCCGCATCAGGTGCGCGGTGCCGCTCGTTCGGCCTCGCTTGCCGGTGCCGACCTGCTTTCGGTCCACGGCCTGGGCTCGGGCGCTATGCTCGCTGCCTGCCGTGAGGGTGCCGAGGAGGCGCGCGAGGACCGCGCCAAGCTCGTCGCCATCACCGTGCTCACGAGCATGAATCAGGATGCCTTGAGCGAGATCGGCGTCGAGTCGCCCGTGGCCGAGGAGGCCGCTCGTCTGGCAAAGCTTGCCCAGGCCAACGGTATCGACGGCATCGTGTGCTCGCCGATGGAGGCCCATGACATGCGCGAGCTGCTCGGCCCCGATGCACTGATCGTGACTCCGGGCGTGCGTCCGGTTGGCGCCGCCCTGGGCGACCAATCCCGCGTGGCGACGCCCTCCCAGGCTATCGAGCGCGGTGCGAGCCACATCGTGGTGGGCCGACCCATCACCGGTGCCGACGACCCGGTTGCCGCATTTGACGCTATCGTTGCCGAGCTGGTCGAAAACGTCGCCTAAAAGATTCCCTCAAGTCACCACTTTTGGGTCTCTTTAGCACAAATTAGCCCCTGTGCCTGCGAAAACTTTCCCATCCTTTGTGTGGAATCGCAGGTCAGGGGCTTAACTTTGACCTCCATATATTGCACTTTTCGCAGGTATCGTCTAACCTATGGAGCCGTCGATTGGGCATTTAGTGCGTTTGACGTGCTAAAATGCCAATTATTGCATCAGATATAACCCAACTATTTGGAGGTTCGAATGGCACTCCCTCAGCTTACCGACGAGCAGCGCAAGCAGGCTCTTGAGAAGGCTGCCGCCGCACGTCACGCCCGCGCTGAGCTTCGCGAGCAGATCAAGAAGGGCGAGAAGTCCCTCGAGTCCGTGCTCAACTCCGATGATCCCATCGCTTCCCGCATGAAGGTTTCCACCCTCATCGAGTCTCTGCCCGGTTATGGCAAGGCCAAGGCCGCCAAGATCATGGAGGAGCTCGGCATCTCCGCTACCCGTCGCGTCCAGGGCCTCGGCGTCCGTCAGCGCGAGCAGCTCCTCGAGCAGCTGACCAAATAAGTGAGTGCTCAGGATTCAAAGCTCTTTGTGATTTCTGGACCGTCAGGTGCAGGCAAGGGCACGCTCGTCACTCGTGTGCGCGAGCGTCGCTCGAACCTGGGCCTGACGGTTTCGGCTACCACGCGAGCACCACGCAAAGGTGAGGTCGACGGCGTCAGCTATTTTTTCCTGACGCGTGAGGAGTTCGACCGCCGCGTGGCAAACGGTGAGTTTGTTGAGTGGGCCGAGGTCCACGGTAACTGCTACGGCACGTTGGTGAGCGAGGTTCAGTCCAAGCTCGCTTCTGGCTCGTCTCTGATCTTGGAGATCGATGTCCAGGGTGCCCTGCAGGTCAAGGAGCGTTTCCCTGAGGCCGTGTTGATCTTTATCAAGCCGCCTTCGCTCGAGGTGTTACGCGATCGTCTGGTCGGTCGCGGTACCGAGACGCCCGAGACGATCGAGCTGCGTATGGCAAACGCCGCCCATGAGCTTGCCCTTGCCGACCGCTACGACGACGTCGTGGTGAATGACGATCTCGACCGCGCGACCGATGAGCTCGTTCGCGTTCTCGATATGCATGAAAGGATCTGAGGTCCGTGTCCGTTGTAAAGCCTTGCATTGACGATCTTCTGGAGAAGACCGATCACAACCGCTTCCTGCTCGCCTCGCTTGCCTCCAAGCGTGCCTGCGACATTAACAGCATGCTGCGTGGCCAGCACAACTGCGTGCTCGCCGTCCAGGATGTCGACGACATCACCATTGCGCTCTCCGGCGCCGATACCATCTCGATGGCTATGGACGAGATTGTCGACGGCGACATCTCCTACGATGAGGCCCGTTACGAGAAAGCGCTCGGCCACAAGGTTGCTGAAGCCTAAATGGCAGCTCGCGTCTGCCTGGTCCATTATCACGAGGTTGGACTGAAGGGCAAGAACCGCGCACATTTTGAGCATATCCTCATGGATAACATCAAGGCGGCTTTGGCCGCCTTTTCCGTGAACGCCGTGTCTCGAATTTCCGGTTATATCCTCGTGACTTTTAACGAGCATCAGGCCGACGAGGCGGCGCGTGTCATTCGCACCGTCCCCGGTGTTGCCCGTGTGTCCCTGGCATATCACACGAACCGCGACCCGCAGGAGTACTGCGCCGCCGCCGTGAAGGCGCTGCGTGAGTTTGGTCCCTTCGAGTCGTTTAAGGTACATGCCAAGCGCTCTAACACCGACTACGAGCTCACCTCGATTGATATCAATCGACAGGTTGGCGAGGTGCTGTGCGAGGCGTTTCCCGATAAAAAGGTCCAGATGCACGACCCCGACGCGATGGTGCACGTGCTGGTGGTTCAGGGTAGCGTCTACGTGTATGCGCGCTCTGAGCGCGGCGTGGGCGGTCTGCCGGTGGGTTCTGCCGGCAAGGTTGTGACCCTGCTGTCATCGGGTATCGACTCGCCGGTGGCGACCTGGATGCTCGCGCGTCGCGGAGCTGTGTGCGTGCCGGTGCATTTTTCCGGTCGTCCGCAGACGCCAGATACCAGTGAGTATCTGGTGCAGGACATCATTCGCGCCCTTGAGCCGGGCGTCCAAATCGGTCGCCTGTACGTAGTCCCGTTTGGCGACTGTCAGCGCGAGATTTCGGTCACCTGCCCCAGCAATCTGCGCGTGATCATGTACCGTCGCATCATGTATTCGGTTGCCGAGCGTATTGCTCATATCGAGGGCGCCAAGGCTATCGTGACCGGTGAATCGCTCGGTCAGGTTGCTTCCCAGACGCTCGAGAACATCATGGCCGTCAATGAGGCCGTGAAGATTCCCGTGTTCCGCCCGCTGATTGGTTCGGACAAGCAGGAGATCATCGCACGTGCCGAGGAAATCGGTACCTTCGATATCTCGACCGAGGCTGCTCCCGATTGCTGCACGCTCTTTATGCCGCGCCGCCCCGAGACGCACGCCAAGCTCGATGCCGTGCATGAGGCGTGGGAGCTGTTCGATCACGAGGAGATGATTGAGCGTTTGCTCAAACAGACCGAGTACATCGACTTCGAGAGCAACACGTATAAGGCCCCTAAGACCTTAAAACGCAAACATTCGGAGCTTGCTCCGCGTGAGATTTACCAAGATCACGAATAATGTTGTGTATAGACCGGCGGTGCATTTGCATCGTCGGTCTTTTTGTATCTGGGCTTTTGGCGATAAACGGTTCATCTGTCGACGTGTGTCTGAATAAATGGACATTTTCTCGCAAGGTTTTGGTCAGCTTTTGGTTTGACCACGAAAACTGGTGTGGGCGTGCGGAGGCTGCGGCGTTCGTTTCCTGACACGATGGTGTTGGGAGGTGTTTGCTATGGCGCAGCGCGAGCAACACGAACGGGTTAAACGGATGGACCGCTGGGCAGAAAAGCTGCTCGGCCACAAGGCGATGGTCGTGGCGATCCTGGTTGTCATTGCCGCCGCGAGCGGCTTGGCGATGGCAAGTTTTGGTGGCCACTCCAGCGGCGTGTCGTTTGAGCGTAGTGATGAGGCAGGCACCTCGGATGTGCGCGGGGCCGGGGATGCGTCACCTGACGATGCCGATGAGTCGTCTGCCAAGAGCTCTTCTGCTGCCGAGGTGTACGTTGATGTTGATGGCGCCGTTGTGAGGCCTGGCGTGTATTGGCTCAAAGATGGAGCACGGGTGTCCCAAGCGATCGATGCCGCCGGAGGGCTTACGGCCGAGGCGGATGTGACAGGGCTTAATCGTGCGTCCAAGATCACAGATGGCCAAAAGATCTATGTTCCGACAGTGGGGGAGCAACAAGAGACTGCGGCGGTCGGCGGGGCCGAAAGCGGTGCTGGCGCGACTCCTAGCGCGGGGTCTTCGTCGGGGCTCGTGAACATCAATACGGCAAGTGCGGCGGAGCTGCAGACGCTTTCTGGTATCGGGCCTTCTATGGCTCAGTCGATTATCGACGAACGGACGCAAAACGGGGCCTTTGCCTCGGTCGATGACCTCATGCGCGTATCGGGGATCGGTGAGAAAAAACTCGCCAAAATCAAAGATTGCATCTGCGTATGAGCGCGACCGAGCGCGAGCATGTGATGCCACCGCGCCCATTGATGCCGTGGACGATGGTCCTTTGTGCCGGTTTGTGTGCGAGCTGCGGCTTGGTACTTAACCTGGCAGCCGGTTTGCTGCTGGGGAAGCGGGCGACGCCCGTCACATTGCTTATGGTCATTCCCGTTGCGGCCGCGGCGTGCATCGTATTGGCTCGGTCTTGTATGCGTCTTGTGCGGTGGAGGCGATGGCTGTATGCCGCGGCTCTCGGCCTCGTGGCGGGATCGGTCGTCTCCGCGGGTTGGGCAATAGGGGCGCTGCGTGCTTCAAGGGCGCTGGATAATCGGGCTGCGAGCAGTCTTGAGTTTGTTGTGTACGGGGACCCGTCCATCAATGACGGTGCGCACTCCTATACCTGCGATGCGTATGCGGGCGAAAGGCGTTTGGGTCAGGTGCGGCTGTCGTGTGATCGTGAGCTCGGCGCCGGTTCGCATGTACGTGGTATCGGTCGAATATCGCGCTTTGAGAACGATGCGTATGGGCGCTCACGCGTGCTTCGGGGCGAACTTCGAAAGGTTAAGGTCATCCGATTGGTATCGGTCGACGAGGGCTCTCCGGGGCCGCTGCTTTGGCTTCGAAACGAGCTCCTTGCCGTTATCGCGCCCGCGACCGATCCGGCGCGCTCGCTCATTGCCGGCGTTGTCTGCGGACGCTCGTCCGAGTTACGTGCCCAGCCGGCGGGCGATTGGTTTTCGGTAACGGGCACCGCGCATCTCGTCGCCGTCTCGGGCAGCCATCTTGCCATCGTCGGGTTTGTGATTGAGAGCGCCCTGCAAAAGACGCGCCTTTCTCGTGGGCTGCAGCGGGGGTTGCTGGTGCTGGCCCTTGCTGCCTATGCCGTCTTTACGGGCGCTTCGTCCTCGGCCGTGCGCGCGTGCTGCATGGTGGCGGCGACGCTTGTTGCCAACGGCGCCGGACGTCGTCGGCATGGCCTCTCGGCCCTATTTCTGACCATGGCAATCTTTGTGTTACTGCGGCCGACGTTATTGTTCGAGATGGGTTTTCAGCTATCGTGCGCCAGTGTTTTTGCCATCCTATGTTTTTGCCCCTACGCCACCTACGCCTTGGGTGAGCTTGGTATGCCGTCGGGGGTTGCCAGTGTTTTGTCTGTCACGCTGTGCTCGCAGCTGGCGACACTTCCCGTAACCATTCCCGCATTTGGGACGTTTTCGCTGATTGCCCCGCTTTCTAATGCCGTGATCGGTCCGGTGATAAGCGTGCTGCTCGCTGTATCGGTTGTGCTGGTGCCCTGCTCGCTTGTGCCGCTGCTGCGTCACGGGGCGCTCGTGGTGCCCATGATTGTCGCTCGCTGCGCCCTGTTCTTTGAGCAGCTCTTCGCTGCCGTTCCGGGCGCATCCGTTAGCGTGCCGCCCGATACGCCCTTGGTATACGTGGTGCCGTTTGCGCTGGCGGTCGTCTTGGTCTGGTGGCCACGCCCCCGCGTGCGGTCCATGGCAGCGGGGCTGCTTTGCCTGATACTTGCAGCGGGTGTTCCGTATGTCTATTGGGATCGATGCGCGCCGCCTTCGGTAACGGTCCTCGATGTTGGCCAGGCCGATGCGATTCTGGTTCGTCAGGGTGGCGCCGTGGCGCTCGTCGACTGTGGGCTCGATGACCGCGTGGTGTCGGCGTTGGTTCGCAATAACGTGCACCATATCGATGCCGTTTTTGTGACGCATTGGGATGAGGACCACTGGGGTGGTTTGCCTGCCGTGCTCGAACAGTTTTCGGTCGGAACGATTGCCGTGGCGGCGGATGCGCTGGAGGATGCTCCTGCCGAGGTATTGAACCGACCTGGCGTGGAGTATCGGCAGGTGCGCCGTGGGGATACGGTCGACATCGGCTTATTTTGCGCTCGCGTGATGTGGCCATTCGAGTTCGTGGATGGCGAGGGAAATGAGGACTCGCTTGTCCTGCTGCTCTCTTATGTTCAGGAAGGCAAGGGCCTGCGAATACTTCTCACCGGTGATGCCGAGCTCGACCAAGAGCGGGAATTCGTGCAGGAGGTGGGGGATATCGATGTCCTTAAACTTGGGCATCACGGCTCCAAGGTTTCAGTCGATGGCGAGTTGCTGGACGTCCTGAAGCCCGAGCTTTCCCTCGCAAGCGCCGGTGAGGGGAATCGATACGGCCATCCGTCCGATGCCTGTATCGATGCCGTTAAGGAAGCGGGTGGTGTGTTCGCGTGTACCATCGAACACGGCGACATTACCGTCACACCGACTGCGAATTGCTTTGCGATGCGATGCCAGCGACCGTGACGACGTCGTTGGCGTGTGGTGGGCCTCTGGGCTAGAATGGCACGGAACGAATACGAAGGCCTGCGGGAGGGGGGCGCAATGTCCGAAACCGGTTTGCTGCCGGCATATCTGATCGTCGGTACCGACGGAGTTAAGCGCGACCACGCCGTCTCGCGTATGAAAGCGCGTCTGGAAAAATCGGGTATGGTCGAGTTCAACCTCGACGAGCGAGACATGACCAAGGACCCCGATATCGAGTCCATTATCGGATCGCTTAACACCTTTCCGATGGGCAGTGAGTTTCGTCTGGTAATCCTCGATGGCTGCTCAAAGCTCGCCAAGGCGGTCTCGGAGCCGCTCGTTGGGTATCTGGCGAGTCCCAGCCCCACAACGGTCTGCCTCATCATCGCCGACTCACTTGCCAAGAATACGCGCCTGTATAAGGCAATCGCCAAGATCGACAAGAAGGCTATCGTCGATTGCTCGGGTACCAAGCGCTGGGAACTGCCGCGCCGTGTTCAGCAGATGGCGACGCAGCGCGGTAAGTCGATTTCGACGGCGGCCGCCGAGGAGCTCGTCTCGCGTTCGGGCGAAAACACGCGCATGCTCGATAACGACTTGGCTAAGCTTGCCCAGATGGTCGAGTCGCCTCAGATTGAACTTGCCGATGTTGAGCGCTGGATTGTTCGTACGGCCGAGGTCCAACCCTGGGACTTCCTCAACGCCGTCTCGGCTCGCGATATGCGGCGTTCGCTCGAGCTCTTTAAGCTCCTGCCCTCCAAGAGCTACGTGTGGACTTACACATTGCTGTGCGGTCGCATTCGCGAGCTTATCGTCGCCAAGGCGCTCGACGCGCGTGGGCAGGGTCGCGAGCTGGCCGCAACGCTCAAGCTCCAGTCCTGGCAGGTCAAGAATCACCTGACCTGGGCACGTCGCTTTTCGATGGCAGAGCTCATCGCAGCGCTCGAGGGTGCGGTCGATGTGGAGCTCGCGCTCAAGGGTTCGGCCGATTCTCAGACGGCGCTTTTGCTCTGGATTACGAACATCTTGAGAAAATCGTGATGATACCTGCCTATTTGACAAATTCGTTCTATCCCTTTGAGAGGGAGCGTGCTATAGTAGGCGCTTGCATGACCTCACCGTGTCTCAGAGGTGTCATACATTTTTTGCAAGGAACTCGAAAGGAACTCCAGAAGTGGCAAACATCAAGTCTCAGAAGAAGCGTATCCGCACCAATGAGGCAGCTCGCATGCGTAACAAGGCTGTCAAGTCCGAGCTCAAGACGCTGACCAAGCACGTCCAGTCCGCCGTCGCCGAGGGCGACGCCGAGAAGGCCCAGGCTGCCCTCAAGACCGTCACCAAGCGTCTCGACATGGCTGCCGCCAAGCATGTTATCCACAAGAACCAGGCTTCCAACCGCAAGTCCGGTCTTGCCAAGCTCGTGAACAGCATCAACGCCTAAGTTGTAAATTTCACACCACACAGATTACGCGCATAAATGGAGCCTGTTTTATGGAACAGGCTCCATTTTTGTACCGCTCGGGTAAGATAGTCCGCATGAATACTTCAATTGACATTTCCCACATCCGCAACTTCTCGATCGTTGCGCATATCGACCATGGCAAGTCCACGATCAGCGACCGCATCCTCGAGCTCACCCATACCGTCGACGAACGCGACATGGAGTCGCAGCTGCTCGACACCATGGATATCGAGCGCGAGCGCGGCATTACGATCAAGTCCAATGCCGTCCGCGTTTCCTATGACGCCGACGATGGTGAGACGTATCAGTTCAATCTGATCGATACGCCGGGCCACGTTGACTTTACCTATGAGGTCTCGCGCTCGCTGGCAGCCTGTGAGGGCGCGGTACTCGTTGTCGACGCCACGCAGGGCGTCGAGGCGCAGACCGTTTCCAACGCGACGCTCGCCATGAACGCCAATCTGGACATTGTGCCCGCCATCAACAAGATCGACCTGCCCTCGGCCCATCCCGACGAGGTTAAGACCGAGATCGAGGACGACCTGGCGATTCCCGCCGATGATGCCGCGTGCGTCTCGGGCAAGACCGGCGAGGGCATTCACGATCTGCTGGAGTCCATCGTCTTTTTGATTTCGCCGCCTAAGGGCGATGCAAACGCTCCGCTCAAAGCGCTCATTTTGGATTCGTACTTTGACGAGTATCGCGGTGTGGTGGCTACGGTGCGCGTCTTCGATGGTTCCATCAAAAAGGGCGATACTCTGCTTATGATGCAGGCCAAGGGTGACTTTTTGGTCGACGGCGTGGGCGTCAAGCGTCCTGCCGAGACCCCGGTCGACGCGCTGACCGTCGGCGAGGTTGGCTATGTGGTCACGGGTCTGAAGGACCCCGAGGCTGTGCGCGTGGGCGATACCCTTACGTGGGCTTCGAACCCCTGCCCCGAGCCTCTGCCGGGCTACCGCGAGGCCAAGCCCATGGTCTACACGGGCCTGTTCCCGATCGACAACAAGGACTACGAGAACCTGCGTGACGCCCTCGATAAGCTGCACGTCAACGACCCGTCGTTGGTGTGGGAGCCCGAGACGTCGGTGGCGCTCGGTTTCGGCTTCCGCGTGGGCTTCCTGGGCCTGCTGCACATGGAAGTCGTCAAGGAACGCCTGGAGCGCGAGTTCAACCTGGACCTCATTGCCACGAGTCCCTCGGTCGACTATCACGTCTACAAGACCGACGGCGAAATGATCGATGTCCGCAGTCCGCAGGACCTTCCCGAGGCCACGCGCATCGAACGTATCGAGGAACCCTACCTCAAGGCAAAGATCATCTGCCCGCCTGAGTACACGGGTGCCGTCATGCAGCTCGCCATCGAGCACCGCGGCGTCACAACCGACATGATCCACCTGACGAGCAAATCGGTCGAGATGCGCTTCGATATGCCGCTCGCTGAGCTCATCTTGGACTTCTTCGATCAGCTCAAGAGCCGCACCAAGGGTTACGCCTCGCTCGACTATGAGTTCAACGAATATCGCCCCTCTGAGCTCGTCAAGCTCGACATCCTGCTTTCGGGCGACGAGGTGGACGCGCTTTCGTTTATCGTCCATAAGGACAAGGCATATGGCCTGGCCCGTGGCCTGTGCGACAAGCTCAAGGAGATCATCCCGCGTCAGCTGTTCGAGGTGCCCATCCAGGGTGCTATCGGCAACAAGATCATCGCCCGTTCCACCGTCAAGGCGCGTCGCAAGGACGTTCTTGCTAAGTGCTACGGCGGCGATATCTCGCGTAAGCGCAAGCTGCTCGAGAAGCAGAAAGAGGGCAAGAAGCGCATGAAGGCCATCGGATCGGTCGAGGTCCCGCAGGAGGCCTTTATGGCGATCCTCAAGGTGGACGAGTAGGTCTATGGCGCTTTCTGAATACAGCAAGCGGCTGCTGGGCGCCTATGCCGAGCAGCCGTTCCTTATGGCTCCCATGGCGGGCGTGACCGACCCTGCCTACCGTATCATGTGCCGCCGCCGCGGTGCCAACCTTGCCTACAGCGAGATGGTGAGCGTGGCGGGCCTTGCCTATGCCAGCAATAAGACGTGGCGCCTGGTGCTACCGGCCGACGAGGAGCAGCAGATTTGCGTGCAGCTCTTTGGCTCCAAACCCGATCAGTTTGCGAGCGCCGTCGCTGCCGTCGAGGAACGTGTGGGCGATCGCCTGTCGCTCATCGATATCAACATGGCATGTCCCGCCCGCAAGGTCGTTACCAAGGGCGAGGGCTCGGCGCTCATGCGCACGCCCGACCTGGCCGAGAAGATCGTCGAGGCCACGGTGGGCGCGGCGCACGTGCCCGTGACCGTCAAGATTCGCAAGGGCTTTTATGCCGAGGACCGCAATGCCGCGACATTTGCCCAGATGCTTGAGAGTGCAGGGGCTGCCGCAGTCGCCGTGCATGGTCGTTGCGCCACGCAGCTCTACACGGGCCAGGCCGATTGGTCTGTCGTCGATGAGGTTGCCGACGCTGTCGAGATTCCCGTGATTGGTTCGGGCGATGTGTTCTCGGCCGAGGACGCTGCTGAGCATCTGCACGGCTCGGGTGCCAGCGCGGTGTTTATCGCGCGCGGCATCTACGGCAATCCGTGGGTGTTCGGCGATGCCCGAGCCCTTGCACTCGATGGCACGCCGGTTCCTTCTCGCTCCTCGGTCGAGCGCCTGGAGGCTCTGCGCGAGCACCTGACGTTGACGCACGAGCTTCTGCCGCTCATGTCGCGTGCTCGCACGTACGCAAGCTGGTACTTAAAGGGTATGCCCCATGCCGCCGCCTGGCGCGCTCAGGTGGTGCGTTGCTCTACGTACGAGGAGTTTATGGCGCTGGTCGATGATATCGAGCGCGACGTGGTGGCCTGCGAGGCCGCGCTTGCCGCCGGCGAGTCGGTGCCTGCTCATCCGCTGGAGGCCTAACGGTGGCCGTTACCGCGCTGTACGTGCACGTGCCGTTTTGCGCTCAAAAGTGCCGGTACTGCGACTTTGACTCGCGCAGCTTTGCTGCGTATGATTTGGATGCCGCGCTTGATTCCTATTTTGAGCAGTTGTATGCGCGCCTCGATTCCTTTGGCGACGCCGGGGCGCTTGCGCAGGTCTGCACGGTCTATACTGGCGGCGGCACGCCATCGCTGGCAGGGGAGCGCCTGGTGGAACTTGCCCGGCGTATCTCCATGTGGTGCAAACCCTTTGAATTTACTTGCGAAGCCAATCCTGAGTCCCTGACCGCTGAGCTCGCCACCGCGCTTGCCGAGGCGGGTGTCACGCGCATCTCTCTGGGCGTGCAAACCCTCGACAATACCGAGCTGGCTGCTATTGGCCGCATTCACGATGCTAATCGCGCACTTGCGGCTATCGCGACGGTGAAGGACGCTGGCCTCGATGTGTCGTGCGACCTGATGTGCGGCCTTCCCGGGCAGACGGCCGCAAACTGGCGGAGCACGCTCGATGGCGTGTTGGCGGCGGCGCCTCATCATGTGTCGGTCTACCCGCTCACGCTCGAGGAGGGGACGCCCCTTTACCGCATGGCGTGCCGTGACGAGTCGCTCGAGCCCGATGAGGATTTTCAGGCTTCGTGCATGGACGCGGCGCGTGAGCGCCTGGGTGCGGCCGGCTATCATCCGTATGAGGTGGCGAGCTACGCGCTCGACGGCCATGAGTGCGCCCATAACATTGCCTACTGGACCGGACGGGGCTACCTGGGCCTGGGCCGTTCTGCCGCCGGTATGCTTGATACTGGGGATTTCGACCGTCTTGCAGGTTTGTTCCCCGGCGTGTCTGCTCGAGGCGACGCGTACCGTGTGCGTTTGGTTCAGCGCGACGATGACGCGACGTCGTTTGAGGCCGAATACCTGTCGCAGCGAGAGGCTGCGGCCGAAGACCTGATGCTCGCTTGTCGCATGACGCGCGGTATTGCGTCCGACCTGTTGGTTCGCGCGGCTCGTGTCATCCCGGCCGATGAGCTGACAGCCGCTTGTGATCGCGCGCTCGAATTGGGTCTTGCCACTTGGGTGCCCGAGACGCTCGGGGTCCATGAGGGACCCTTTACTTCGGCAGATGTCGTCGCGGGCCATGTTCGAGCTCGTTTAGCACCGACACACCTGGGCTGGCTCGATGGAAATGTTCTGTTCGAGCTGTTTTGGGATCTAGCTTAGGCCGCTCGGGTAGAATTACCGGAATATATACGCTGCTGTGAGCAGGAGGTTGCCGCGCATGGCGACGATGAACGAAAAAGATTACTACGAGATTCTAGGTGTCTCCAAGGACGCCACCTCGCGTGATATTCAAAAGGCCTTCCAGCAAAAGGCCCGTAAGCTCCATCCGGACGTCAACAAAGAGCCGGATGCCGAGGAAAAGTTTAAAGAGGTTTCCGAGGCCTACGCCGTGCTTTCGGATGAGCAAAAACGTGCGCGCTACGATGCCATGCGTTCTGGCAATCCCTTTGCCGGTGCCCCTACGGCTTCGCCCTATGGTGGCGGCTATGCCGGCAACACGGGCTATGGCAATCCCTTTGAGGGCGGCTTTCCTTTTGGCGGTGCCTGGGGCCAGCAGCGTCGCGGCCAGGCTGCCTACAATCCCGAGAACGGCGCCAACGTGGTCGTCGATATCAAACTGGACGCCAAGGAGGCCAAGGACGGTGCCCGCAAGACCGTCCGCTATACGCGCTTCGATACCTGTGGTCACTGCGGCGGCTCGGGTTCTGTCTCCTCCGAGCATGCCCATACCTGCCCGAGCTGCGGTGGCCGCGGGCACATCGACGTCGACTTGTCCTTCCTGTTTGGTGCGGGCACGTTCCAGTCGGTCTGCCCCGAGTGCGGCGGTTCCGGTAAGGTCGTGGCCGACCCCTGCCCCGATTGCGGTGGCAGCGGTCGTACTCGCGTAACCTCCGAGCAGACGATTGAGTTTCCTGCCGGCACGCACGATGGCGACGAGGTCCGCATTAGCGGCATGGGTCACGCCGGCACTAACGGTGCCGCTGGCGGTGATCTAGTCGGCCGTGCCCATGTCGAGTCCGAGCGCTTGGAAGGCAAAGCTCGTACCGGTTTTTACCTGATGGGCATCGTGGCGCCTTTTTTGGTACTCTCGGCCATCTCGGGCGTGTTCTCGGCCTTTGCTGTGATGTGCTTTATTCCGTTTACCATGGGCCTGTTCATGGTGCTTTCGGACGGCGTGCTTCATCGCAGCCTGCTGTGGTGGAAGCGCGGTGCGATGCAGTTTGCCAACGGTTTTGCCAATGGCTTCATGTTCGCGCTCGTGTCGGTTTGGTTCGCGAGCTGCTCGCAACGGGCCATGCTTTCGCCTTACGGAATGCAATAACATCAAACCCTCTGTTTGCGGTTGGCCCAGCTTGGGTATAGGACGCACTGTGACAATAATGAAAGTCGGAAGGATTCGGTCGTGTCGGAAAATAGGGATTACTACGAGGTACTTGGCGTCGACAAGGATGCCGACGCGCGGACGATTAAGCGCGCGTTTCTAAAGAAGGCCCGTACCGTACACCCGGACGTTTCGGACGACCCCGAGGCCGAGGCCAAGTTCAAGGAGCTCAACGAGGCCTATTCCGTTCTTTCCGATGAGCAGAAGCGTGCTAACTACGACCGTTACGGCACTGCCGACGGCCCTGGTGGTTCGGGCTACGTCGATATCAACGATATCTTTGGTGGTATGGGCATGGACGACTTGTTCTCGTCGTTTTTTGGCGGCGGTGCCGGCGGTGGCGCCCGCAGCCGTCGCGAGCGTCGTCGCGGTCGTGACATGGCCATCTCGCTTTCGGTGACGCTCGAGGAGGCGGCGCTCGGCTGCAAAAAGACAATCAGCTATGACCGCTTTGCTCCTTGCGAGGACTGCAATGGCACCGGTAGGGCAGAGGGCGCACAGGAAAAGCAGTGCGGCCGCTGCCACGGCACGGGCTATGTCACGACGGTTCAGCGATCGTTTTTGGGCCAGGTTCAGTCTTCCTCGCCTTGCCCCGACTGCCATGGCGAGGGCACGGTTATCGACCATCCCTGCGAGACCTGCGATGGTCAGGGCCGCACGCCTTCGCATGAAAAGATTGACATCGATATTCCCGCCGGCGTTTCGACCGGTCGACAGCTGCGTGTGAGCGGCTTTGGCGAGACCGGTCTTCGCGGCGAGCCTTCGGGCGACTTGATTGTCAACGTGCGCGTTGCCGACCATGAGCGCTTTAAGCGCAACGGTGACGACCTGTACCTGGTGAGCGATATCTCGATTGCGCAGGCTGCGCTCGGCTGCGAGATCGATGTCGAGGGCATTATGCCCGACGAGGTCGTTAAGGTGTGCGTCCCCGCCGGCGCCCAGTACGGCGACACCGTGAGCGTCAATAATTACGGCATGCCGCGCATTGGCGGTGGCGGTTCGCGTGGCCGCTTGATCGTGCAACTGCGCGTGGTCGTTCCCACCAATCTTTCCAATAAGCAGCGCGAGCTGCTCCGTGCTTTTGCCGATGAGATGGGCGATGACGTCGCTTCCGGTAAGAAGTCGGTGACCGACCGTATCAAGAGTGCCCTCGACGATATCCTCGATTAAGGAGCCCGCGTGCTCGCACCCCATATTTCCGTCGTCAACCTCGGCTGCCGTGTCAACCGGGTTGAGTCTGACCGTATCACTGCCGATCTTATGCGCCTGGGTTTTGCTATGGTGGAGCCCCAGGATGCCGACCTGATCGTCATTAACACCTGTGCCGTTACGGGCGAGGCCGAGGCCAAGACCCGTAAGGCCGTCCGTCATGCGCTGGCCCATCCAAATGAGCCCTATGTAGTCGTGACCGGATGCGTGGTCAATTTGCATCCCGAGGAGCTGTTGGAGCTTTCGGATCGCGTGATTGCCGAGCCGTCTAAGATCGATGTCGCCGAACGTGTCTGCGATGTGCTGGGTGTCGAATCCGATAGTGTGGCCGCCTGCAGCGACAGCGATGTGGTCGACGCTCTGGGTCGCTCGCGTCTGGGTGTGAAGATCCAGGATGGCTGCAACCACCGTTGCACCTATTGCATCGTGTGGAAGGCCCGCGGTCCCGAGCGTTCCGTGCCCGTCGAGTCCGTGCTTGAGCAAGTTCGCGAGGCCCAGGAGGCCGGCGTGCCCGAGGTGGTGCTGACCGGTGTGAACCTGGGTGCCTACGATGGCAAGAGCGCGACCGACGAGCATGTCGAAATCGATGAGCTGCTCGAGGCCATCATGGAGCGCACGACTATTGCGCATGTGCGCATTTCCTCGGTCGAACCCATGGATATCTCTGAGCGCCTGCTTAAGGTTATGGCGCGCTATCCGCAGCGTATTGCCCCGTTTTTGCACCTGCCCGTACAGTCCGGCTGTACGGCGACGCTGCATCGCATGGGTCGTCCCTATAGTGCCGAGGCCTTTGAGGACACGGTGCGCATGATTCGCGCCATCCTGCCGCAGGCGTCTCTTTCGTGCGACGTCATCGTCGGTTTTCCTGGTGAGACGGACGAGGAGTTCGAGGAGTCGCTGGCGCTGTGCCGCCGCGTGGGGTTCTCGCGTATGCACGTGTTCCGCTACAGTAAGCGTCCCGGTACCCTTGCTGCCGACATGCCCGACCAGGTGCCGCCCGAGGTTATGGCCGAGCGCAGCCGCCGTATGCGAGACGCGGCGCAGGAGCTCGCTATCGCCGACGCTCGTCGTCGCGTGGGCACCGTTGAGCGCGCCGTGCTCGAGTATGGTGACAACCTGACGCTCGGTTCGTTCCATCATGCCCGTCTTGACGATACCTGTGGACTTACAGCCCCGTGCCTGCTCGATGTTGCTATCATCGGAGTCGATGATTCCGGCTTGGTCCATGCGCGCAGGGAGGTCCATGGAAGCCTCGAAGATTAGACTTACCGTTCCCGAGGGAGTTGATCCCTCGCGTGTTTTGGGCGCCGGCGACGGCGTCCTTCGTGCGCTCGAGAGCTTGGTTCGCGCTCACGTGGTCGCCCGTGGCGATAGGATCTCCGTGAGCGGCGACCCGGACGAGGTCGAGCTCGTGGCTCGCTTTTTCGAACATGCTTTTCGCGAGGCGGCGGCCGGTCGTACCCTGTCTGCCGACGATGTCTCGCGTTGCCTGGCCGTCTTGCGCGACGGCGAGCATGAGGCCACATCGCTTCGCGATGACGTGCTGCTTTCGTATCGCGGTCGCGTCATTCGTCCCAAGACGCTTGGGCAAAAGCGCTATGTGGATGCCATTCGCTCGCATACCATCACCTTTGGCTTGGGTCCTGCCGGTACCGGTAAGACCTATCTGGCCATGGCGCTCGCCGTTGCCGCGCTCAAGCGCCATGAGGTGGGCCGTTTGATCTTGACGCGTCCGGTTGTCGAAGCAGGGGAGAACCTGGGCTTTTTGCCCGGCACCCTCGAGGAAAAGATCGATCCGTACATGCGCCCGCTCTACGATGCCCTTTTTGACATGATGGATCGTGAGCGCACCGATGAGCTTATGGAGCGCGGCGTGATCGAGATCGCCCCGCTCGCCTACATGCGCGGTCGTACGCTGAGCGATGCTTTCGTGGTGCTCGACGAGGCGCAAAATACCACGCCCGAGCAGATGAAGATGTTCCTGACACGCCTTGGATTCAACTCCAAGTTCGTGATTACCGGCGACCTCAGCCAGCGCGACCTGGTGGGTCGTCGTGGTGGCTTGGCGGATGTCGAGAAGATTTTGGGCCGTGTCGACGATGTGGCATTTTCTCACCTCGAGCGTGCCGACGTGGTGCGTCATGCCCTAGTGGGTTGTATCGTTGAGGCATATGATGCTTATGATGACGTGCGTGAGCAACGCTCACGCGACCGAAAGGAGTCCCGTTGAGTGTATTGATCAGCAACGATGCCGAGCTCGATACGCTGCTCGATGCTCAGGAGGTGGAGCACATCTGCGAGGTCGTGCTTGCCGCCGAGGGCGTTGAGCGTGAAGTCGAGATTTCCCTTTCGTATGTCGACGAGGACGAGATGCACGAGCTCAACCACGAGTGGCGCGGTATCGACCGCACCACCGATGTGCTCTCGTTTGAGTGCGATTCGGCCTTTGACGATGACATTCCCGCCGATGAGACGCTCGAGCTCGGCGATATCATCTTGGCCCCGCAGGTTATTGCCCGTCAGGCCCCCGGTTTTGGCAATAGCCCCGCTGACGAGTGCCGTCTGATGCTCGTTCACGGCATGCTGCACCTGCTGGGCTATGACCACATCGAGGACGACGAGGCCGAGGTTATGGAGGCCCGCGAGGACGCTATCCTGCGCGATCTGGCGCTCGAGCGCGGCGAGGATCCCAAACTGGTTCACGTCGGCCCCATCACCAATCATGCCCACGACTAGGAGCCGTTTATGATTCCCGGATCGAACAAGGACCATCCGTCCTTTTTAAAGTCGTTCTCCTACGCCATGGAGGGCTTCGTCACCGCCGTCAAGACCGAGCGCAACATTAAGGTCATGCTCGTGGCGGGCGTGTGCACCGTCATTGCCGGCTGCATCGTGGGGCTCGACATTGCCGAGTGGGCCACGATTATCATCTGCTGCGGCCTGGTGATTCACGGCGAGCTGTGCAATACCGCCATGGAGGCCATTGTCGATCTGGCGACCCAGGAGCTCCATCCGCTGGCAAAACGCGCCAAGGACATCGCCGCCGCCTCTGTATACGTTCTTTCCATCACCGCCGCGATTGTGGGCGTGCTGGTATTTGCCCACGCGCTCGGCTTTATTTAGAAAGGGATTCCCATGTCCGACAATATGCAGTCTACCGATGAGATTTTGGACGACGAGTCCCCGGATGCTAAGGCGACCGAGGCCTATGAGGAAGTCGAGGAGTTCGACCCGTTTGAGGGCATGAGCGACGAGGAGCTCGACGCCCTGTGCGATGAGGACGACAGCCTCGCGGGCTTTGGCGACGTTGAGCCCGGTTTCCGCAGTGGCTTCGTGGCCTTGGTCGGCCGCCCCAACGCCGGTAAGTCAACGCTGCTCAACGCCTGCTATGGCAAAAAGGTCGCCATCACCTCGCCGGTGGCCCAGACGACCCGCCGCCGCATGCGCGCCGTCGTCAACCGCCCCGGCTACCAGCTGGTCTTTGTCGATACCCCGGGTATCCACAAGCCCAAGGACGGTCTAGGGTCCGAGCTGAACAAGAGCGCGCTGTTCGAGCTGAACGATGTCGATGTTGTCGCGTTTTTGATTGATGCCACCAAACCGATCGGCAGGGGAGACGCCTGGGTTGCCGAGCGTGTCAAGAATGCCCGTTCCAAGAAGGTCCTGGTGCTCACCAAGGCCGATGAGGCCGACCCCGCACAGGTCATGGAGCAGCTTAAGGCAGCCCACGAGCTTATGGACTTTGACGACGAGATCGTGACGTCGTCGGTCAAGAACTTCAACGTCGATGCCTTTATCGAGACCGTTGCGCACTTTTTGCCCGAGGGCCCGCGTTGGTTCCCCGAGGACATGGGTACCGACGCTTCTGACGAGACGCTCGTTGCCGAGTTTGTGCGCGAGAAGGTCTTGCGCCGCACCCGTGATGAGATCCCTCACTCCGTTGGCGTAATCTGCGACGCGCTCGAGCAGACCAAGAAGGTGCTGCGCGTGCACGCCACTATTTACGTCGAGCGCGAGGGCCAAAAGGGCATCATCATCGGCAAGGGCGGCGAGATGATCAAGCATATCGGTATCGACGCCCGCCGCGATCTTGAGCGCATTTTTGGCACGCAGGTCTTTTTGGAGCTGGACGTGAAGGTCAAGGCCGGCTGGCGTGACGACGAGGCCCAGATTCGTCGCTTTGGCTACAACGCCGAGGACTAAGGACGCGCAGCGCGCATGGCAGGCTCCCGGACATATCGCACGAAGGTGCTCGTGCTCGACAAGACCAAGCTCAAAGAGACCGATCTGATTCTGACGATGCTTGACGAGCGGGGTCGTCAGGTTCGTGCCGTGGCAAAGGGGGCCCGCAAACCCGGTGGGCGCTTGGCGGCGCGCTGCGAATTATTCTGTACCGTCGATATGCTGCTCGCACATGGACGCTCGCTCGACGTTGTTTCTCAGGCCGAGCTTTTGGAAGCGCCGGTTGGCGCCGCGCCCGATTACGAGACGACCTGCGCCGCAAGCGCGATTGCCGCGGTCGCGCGCGTGTGCTCATTCGAGGACGCCGAGGACCCGTTTACCTTTGCCATCACGCAGCGGGCGCTCACGCTTGTCGGCTGTGGGCTCGACTCGGCACATATGGACCTGCTCGTGGCGGCCTTTGTCTTTAAACTTCTGTCGCACGTGGGCTATCGACCCGATTTTTCGGCCTGCGTGCTGTGCGGAGACCCCATGCTGTCGTACTTTTCGCCCCAGGCGGGCGGGCTCATGTGCGGTTCGTGCGCGTCGAGCGTTCCGGGTGCCGAGCTGGTTTCGACCGGTGAGGTCGAGTGGCTGCGCGCCCTCATGTCCATGACCTTCGATGCACTCATGGTCGAGCGAATCGACCCGCATACGGCGGCGTTCTTGCTCGGGCTTTCGCATGTGTGGGCTGCGACGCACACCGACCAGCGCCTCCGTGCGATGGAATTCATGTTGGGTCGGTGATGATGCGCATGGGCGGTCTGCTTGTGGTAACATACCGACCTGTTGGTACCTCGACCTTGGATGCTCGCTCCACCGACGGCTTCCCAGTCCGAGGCGAATAGTGTCGCCCGCGGGCGACAAGAAACGAAAGGTGAAACAATGACTGTTTCCAAAGAGCGCAAGGCTGAGCTGACTGCCCAGTTCGGTAACACCCCGGTCGACACCGGCAACCCCAAGGTTCAGGTCGCCATCCTGTCCGAGCGCATCAAGGAGCTGACCGAGCACATGAAGTCCCACCAGAAGGACTTCCACACCCGTCGTGGCCTGCTCATGCTCGTCGGCCGTCGTCGTCGTCTTCTCTCCTACATCAAGAAGAACGACATCGTCGAGTACCGTGAGCTCATCAAGGCTCTGGGCATCCGCGACAACATCCAGTAAGGATTTGTACATGCTAAGAGCGTCCTGCGCAGCGGGGCGCTCTTTTTGTGTAAGGGCGCGAACAATCACGCTCTGAAGCGTGGCGGGGGCAGGGGGCCCGCGTCACATGAGAAGCCCACAGGCAAGGGGCCTGTGGGGTAAAGGAGAACAATGACACTCGTATCCAAGACCTTTGAGCTGTACGGCAAGACCTACACCTTTGAGTCCGGCGAGCTTGCCAAGCAGGCCACCGGCGCCTGCCTGGTCAAGCAGGGCGACACCACGATGCTCGACACCGTGGTTGTCTCCAAGGAGCGCAAGAACTACGACTTCTTCCCGCTGACCGTCGACTTCAACGAGAAGATGTACGCAGCCGGCCGCATCCCGGGTGGTTACCTCAAGCGTGAGGGCCGTCCCAGCGAGAAGGCCACGCTCACCGCGCGCATGATTGACCGTCCGATTCGCCCGAGCTTCCCGGACGGCTTCCGCAACGAGGTGCACATTGTCGCCACCTCGCTCGTCGCCGACCAGGTCAACCCCTTCGACGTCATCAACGTCATGGGTGCCTCCCTGGCCATGACGCTCGGCGGCGTGCCCTTCGAGGGTCCGCTTGCCTGCGTGCGCATCGGCCGCAACGTGGAGACCGGCGAGTTTATCGTCAACCCCACCTATGAGGAGCGCGAGAACTCCGATCTGGACCTGGAGCTGGGTGGCTCCGCCGACTTCATCTCGATGGTCGAGGCTGGCGCCGAGGAGATCTCCGAGGACGACATGCTCGCCGCCATGAAGTTTGGCCAGGAGGCCCTTGCTGCCTTCTGCCAGGCTCAGGACGAGTTTGTCGCCGAGTGGGAGCAGGTCAACGGCGCCATCGTCAAGAAGGAGTACCCGCTCGACCAGCCCGTCGAGGAGGTCCAGGAGCGCATCTTCGCCCACTACGACGAGATGGCAGCCGCCCTTCGCGACGCCGACAAGCTCTCCCGTATCGGTAAGGTCGAGGCTCTGAAGGAGTCCATCCGTGCCGAGTTCACCGAGGAGGAGCAGTCCGCTTGGGAGCGCGAGATTCCCGTGGCGCTCAAGAAGCTCGAGAAGAAGGCTATGCGTACCATGGTCGTCGAGACCGGCGAGCGCGTCGACGGCCGTGCCGCCGATGAGATTCGCCCCATCATGGTGAAGGATAACTACCTGCCGCTCGTTCACGGCTCCGGTCTGTTCCAGCGTGGCCAGACCCAGGTGCTTTCCGTCCTGTCGCTCGGTATGCTCAACGAGGGCCAGCGTCTGGATACCATCGAGCCCACCGAGGGCAAGCGCTACATGCACCACTACAACTTCCCGCCGTTCTGCACCGGCGAGACCGGCCGCATGGGCAGCCCCAAGCGCCGCGAGATCGGCCACGGCAACCTGGCTGAGCGCGCTTTGCTTCCGGTGCTCCCCGACGAGAACGAGTTCCCCTACGCCATCCGCGTCGTCTCCGAGGTCATGGAGTCCAACGGCTCCTCTTCGATGGCTTCGACCTGCGGCTCCACGCTCGCCCTTATGGACGGCGGCGTGCCCATTAAGCGCCCGGTCTCCGGTATCGCCATGGGCCTGATCCAGGAGGAGGGCAAGACCGTGGTCCTGTCCGACATCCAGGGTCTCGAGGACTTCCTTGGCGACATGGACTTTAAGGTCACCGGCACCACCGAGGGCATTACCGCTCTGCAGATGGACAACAAGGCCACTGGTCTTACCTTTGACATCTTGGCCCGCGCCCTGCAGCAGGCCAAGGAGGGTCGCGCCTTCATCCTGCAGAAGATGCTCGATGTGATCCCCGAGCCGCGCCACACCACGCGCAGCACCGCTCCGCGTATCGTCTCCATCCAGGTTCCGACTGACAAGATTCGCGACGTCATCGGTTCCGGCGGTAAGGTCATCCGCGGCATCCAGGACGAGACCGGCGCTTCGGTCGACATCCAGGAGGACGGCACCGTCTTTGTCGGCGGCACCGGCGAGTCCGTCGATCAGGCTGTCGAGCGTATCAAGCTCATCATCAAGGTTCCCGAGCCGGGCGAGGAGTACACCGGTCGTGTGGTCTCCATCCAGCCCTTCGGCGCCTTCGTCAACCTGCTGCCCGGCAAGGACGGCCTGCTGCACATCTCCCGCGTCGCCAAGGGCCGCGTGGAGAAGGTCGAGGATGTCCTTAACGTGGGCGACGAGGTCAAGGTCGTCGTCATTGAGGTCGACGATCGCGGCAAGATCTCGCTCGATCGTCTTGACAAGCCCGAGGCTCCGGCTCGCGCCGAGGGTACCTCCGAGGGCGACGGCGAGCACTTCCAGCGTCGTGAGCGTCCGCGTCGCGAGCGCTCCGAGCGCAGCGACCGTCCGCGCCGTCCCGGCGACAACGGAGGCCGCAAGCCCCGCCGTCACCACGACGCCGAGTAACAGCCGTACATAAGCAGCACCGCAAGGGCGACTCCGGACAGGGGTCGCCCTTTTGCTTGCGCCCGGGAGGGCCGCATATGAAATTTCCTGCTCTACAGTCCTGCGCAAGACGGAAAGCACATTAAGTGCTTTCCTTTGCGTGCGGAACTCGCGATAAACTTCATATGCGGCCCTCCCGGGCGCAAGCAAAAGGACTGGTTAGTGCCGCTCGCAATTTAGTTAGACAGTCTATTCAGTAGTCAGATTTCGGATTTGTAGATAGACGCTGCAGCATTTCCCCAGATAAAATCGACCAAAATTAACCTGTCCCTTATTGGCCGGTTTCCCGTGGGGCGGGCACTGATGAAGTTTATCGCGAGTTCCGCACGAACAGGAGGCCACTTAATGTGGCCTCCGTCGTGAGCAGGACTGTAGAGCAGGAAACTTCATCAGTGCCCGCCCCACGGGAAACCGGCGGGATAGACCAGTTCAGATGGGGCTTTGATGCATGGGTGGTCTGTTGTTGTGCAAATGGGTATCATACTGTAGTTATTGCATCGACTCTGCGATGCATGTTTGTACGTTCCCGACGGTCGGTTTGCCAGAAGCGCCCCGTCGGTTGTTCCAGACCCGTTTCGAAGAAAGGAAACCACACTAACCTATGGCAGCTAAAAAATCATCTCCCTTGAAGATCATCCCGCTCGGCGGCCTTGATGGCATCGGCAAGAACATGACGGTCTTCGAGTGCGGCGACGACATGGTGCTCGTCGACGCCGGTCTTATGTTCCCGGATGACTCCCAGCCCGGTATCGACCTGGTGCTTCCCGACTACACCTATGTTCTTGAGAACGAGGAGAAGCTCCGCGGCATCATCGTCACCCACGGCCACGAGGACCACACCGGTTCGCTTCCGTATCTGCTGCAGGACCTCAACAATAAGGTGCCCATCTTCTCGAGCAAGCTGACGCTCGGCTTTATCGAGGGCAAGCTCTCCGAGTTCCGCATCCGCGCACCCAAGTTCCGTGAGGTCAAGGGCGGCAGCCATGTCAACCTCGGCGGCATCTCGCTCGACTTCTTCTCGATGACGCACTCCATCCCCGGCGCTCTGGGCGTGTTCATCCGCACCAATCAGGGCACCGTTATGCACACCGGCGACTTTAAGCTCGACCAGACGCCCATCGATGGCGTCACGCCCGACTATGCCGCTATCAGCCGCTTTGCCAAGCAGGGCATCGACCTGCTGCTTTCCGACTCCACCAATGCCACGGTTCCCGGCTTTACCAAGTCCGAGGCCGAGGTTGGTCCCAACCTGCTGCACGCCATCAAGAACGCCCCGGGTCGCGTGTTCGTCGCATCGTTCTCGAGCCACATCCATCGTTTGCAGCAGATCTGCGATGCCGCCCGCAAGTGCGGCCGTAAGGTCGTTGTGACCGGTCGCTCCATGCTTACGAACACCCGCGTGGCGCGCGAGCTCGGTTATCTCAACATCGATGATGCCGATATCATCGATGCCTTCGATATCGATAACCTGCCTGACGACAAGATCGTCGTCATGTGCACTGGTTCGCAGGGCGAGCCGCTGTCGGCCCTGTCCCGCATGGCCAATGGCGAGCACAAGACGCTCTCCATCCACGAGGGCGATACCGTTATCCTCTCGGCAACTCCCGTTCCTGGCAACGAGAAGGCCGTCCAGCAGGTCGTCAACAGCCTGGCCAAGCTCGGCTGCGACGTGTGGGATAAGAACCGCGCTCTCGTCCACGTCTCGGGTCACGGTAGCCAGGAGGAGCTCAAGCTCCTGATGGCCATGGCCAAGCCCACGTATTTTATGCCGGTTCACGGTGAGGCCGTGCATCTGCGCGCCCATGCCCAGCTGGCCCGCAAGATGGGCATCAAGGACGATCATATCTTTATCCTCGATAACGGCGACACGCTCGAGATGCGCGGTGGTATCGTCAAGCGCGGTACGCCCGTCGAGTCCGGTGTCGTTTACGTCGACGGCCTGCGTATCGGCGATACCGACCCCATCGTCCTGCGCGATCGCCAGAAGCTCGCCAACGACGGTATGGTCACGGCCGTTGCCATCGTCTCCCTCAAACATAAGAAGATCGAGGCCATCGAGTTCTCGGGCCGCGGCGTCTCGTTTGCCATCGACGACCAGTTCTCCGAGGATGCCTCCGCGTCCATTATGAAGACGATCGAGAAGGGTAAGTTCAGCTTTACCAGCAGCGGTTCCGATGCCATTCGCAAGGCCGTGCGCGATTCGCTCTCTAACTTTATCTGGAGCCGTACGCGCACCCGTCCGATGATCATCCCGGTCGTCATGGAGGTTTAGTTTGGCGCGCGGATCTGCACAAAACGCCAAAGGCAATAAGGCCAATAACCAACCGGCATCTGCTAAGGGTGCCGGTTCCCATCTGCGTGCCAATAAGGGCCACGAGTCCGAGTTCGATGAGTTTGAGCCCTTGGTCGAGCCTTCGGCCAATCGCGATATCGCCGGTGTGGTCATCGCCGTTTTGGCGATCGCGTCCTTCATTGCCGTGATCTCTCCGGCAACAGCGCCCGTGACGGCTGCGGTTGCCGGTTTCTACCACCTGGGCTTTGGTCTGGGCGCCTACGTGCTGCCGATCGTCATCTTGCTGTTTGCCGCCACGCTCTTTTTGGGTGAGGACTCGCCGCTCAACGTGCGCTCTGTTGCGGGCGGCGCCTTGGTCTTTATCGCCGTCGTCTCTATTCTTTCGCTGATGGTGCCGGGCACGAGCGATTCGTGCGACCTTATGTTTACGCCGCAGAACCTTTCCGTGTCGGGCGGCTACATTGGCGCCTTTATCGCAAGTGCCTTGCAAAACGCCCTGGGTAAACCTATCGCCATGGTTGTCTTGCTGGGGCTTGTCGTCGTTGGTTTGGTCATTATCGGCTTTTCGGTGGGTGGAGTTTTGCGCTCCGCACGCGATCGCGCTGCCGATTTTGCCGAGCGTCGACGTGCCGATGTCAATGCGAGCCCGTGGGGCGATGAAGAGGCCCTGTCTGTTCCCGGCGTCGCTCGTCCGCACCTGAGCATTCTGCGCCAGAAGGGGACTGACGCCGCGGTGACCACGGTCATGGGTGGCGATGTCGACCCGGTTTTGGATGACGACGAGGACGATGACCCATTTGTCGACGTATCCGAGTCGGTTGAAGCCGAGCGCGCCAAGACCACGCTGCTGCCGCGCCACCATGCCAAGAAGGGCAAGGCTGCGCCCAAGCTCAACACAAGCGAGCCCGACCCGTCTTGGTCCGATAGCGAGATTGAGCTCACCGAGGGTGACGACGAGGACGACGAGGCTCCGCTCGAGACCGCCAAGACAACCTTGCTGCCGCGTCGCCACGCCAAGCGCGGTCAGGTCACTGGACAGCTTTCGATGGAGGACGATCCGGACAAGGTTGACGAGTCCGAGCCGCCGTTTGCCGTGAACCCTGTTTCGGCCGCACCTCAGATTCCCGACTTCTTAAAGCATCCCAAGGTTGCCGATGCGCCTGCCACGAGTGCTGTCGAATCGGCTGCGGCTCGTGATGGGGGAGCGGACGGCGGCGCCGCAGATAACGAGGGCGAAGAAGAGGACGGCCTCAAGCTTCCGCCGCTCGAAATCCTACATGCCAACCCGCAGTCGGCTTCTGCCGCGTCTTCGGATAAGGAGCTGGAGCAGACCGCTGAGTCACTGCAATCCACCTTGCTTGAGTTTGGCCGCAGTGCCCGCGTGGTCGGCTGGATCGCCGGCCCCACGGTGACGACCTTTAAGCTGCAACCTGGCGAGGGCGAGCGCGTGAGCAAGATTTCGAGCCTCGAGGACGATATTGCGCTTTCGCTCGCCGCCCAGTCGGTTCGTATCTTTGCCCCGATCCCCGGCACCTCGCTCGTGGGCATCGAGATTCCCAACCGCAAGCGCCAGAACGTCAATCTGGGCGACGTGCTGCCCTATGTGAAGGGCGGTCCGCTCGAGCTTGCCATCGGCCGCGACGCCGAGGGCACGCCGGTCGTCGCCGACCTCGCCAAGATGCCTCACCTGTTGATCGCCGGTACGACCGGTTCTGGTAAGTCGGTGATGATCAATTCCATCATCACGACCTTGCTCATGCGCGCCCTTCCCGAGGACGTTCGCCTGATCATGGTCGACCCCAAGCGCGTCGAGCTTGCGGGCTATAACGGTCTGCCGCATCTCTATGTGCCCGTGGTGACCGAGCCCAAGCAGGCCGCGAGCGCCCTGCAGTGGGCCGTGTCCGAAATGGAGCGCCGCCTGAAGGTATTCGAACGCCTCAACGTCCGTAAGATTTCGACCTATAACGAAAAGCAGGCCGCCGGCGAGTTTGAGCATTACGACAACCCGCCGCAAAAGATGCCCTACCTGGTCATTATCATTGACGAGCTCTCTGACCTGATGATGGTCGCCGGTAAGGATGTCGAGGCCTCGATCGTGCGTATTGCACAGCTGGGCCGCGCCGCCGGTATTCACCTTATCGTTGCCACGCAGCGCCCCAGCTCCAACGTGGTGACGGGCCTTATCAAGGCCAACATCACCAACCGCATCGCCTTTAACGTCGCCACGGGCATCGACTCGCGCGTCATCATCGACCAGATGGGTGCCGAGAAGCTCACCGGTTTGGGCGACATGCTGTTCTCCAAGGTCGACTGGGGCAAGCCCCGCCGTATCCAGGGCTGCTTTGTCTCGGACGACGAAATCAACGAGATTGTCGAGTTCGTCAAGTCGCAGAGCGAGCCCGACTACCACGAGGAGATTCTGTCCGCCGTGGCGCCCGCTTCCATGTCCATGGCTGGTGGCGGCGGCATTGTCCGCACCGGAGTCGCCGAGCCGCAAGACGATGATCCGCTCATTTGGGAAGCCGCCCATATTGTGGTGGAATCGCAGCTGGGCTCCACATCTGGCCTGCAACGCCGCCTGAAGGTTGGCTATGCGCGTGCCGGGCGTATTATGGACATGCTGGAAGAAAAGGGTGTCGTCGGCCCGCCCGACGGTTCCAAGCCGCGCGAGGTCCTGTTGGACGAGGAGGGGCTTGCCGCGCTGGAATCTGTCGACGCCGAGATGGCACGTGAAGATCGTGAGTTTGGAGGATTCTGATGGCTGCACGCTTTGGTGACATGCTGCTCGAGCAGCGTCGCCGAATGGGCCTTTCCATTCAGCAGGTCGCCAACACCATCAAAATCAGGCCGCAGATCATCGAGTTTTTCGAGACCGGTAACTTTGCTTCGATGCCGCCGCGCGGCTATGCGCAGGGCATGATTTCGAGCTATGCTCGTTTTTTGGGACTCAATCCGCGCGAGGTCGTCAATGCCTACTTTGACGAACTGATGGCATACGAACGCGAGACGTCGCAGCAGGGCGGTCGTTTCCAGGACGCCGCCGGCTACGTCAATTCGCGTTCCTCTGTCGATAACGGGCGCTTTCTGATGGTTCAGGGCGGTCGTTCGACTCGCTATGGACAGCGTCCTCAGCAGGCCGGTTATATTACCGAGACGGGTTCGGGCGAGGAGATTCGCTCGCAGCGTGACCGGTTCCGCAGTACGCCGATGCCCGAGGACCGTGCACTTCCCGCTGCCCGCGGCGTGGCGCGTGACCCTCGTGCCGGCTACGGCGACGGCGGCTATTCCGATCGCGGTCACCGTGGTATCTCCACCGGACGCTCTCGCAGTGGCTATGCGGACGCCGATACCACGCAGGTGACGCCGCGTCTTCGCTCTCAACCACAGCCGTATGGCCAGCGCTCTTCGGCTCCGCGTGCGGGCCAGCGTGGCTATCAAGGCCGCGGTGAACTTGCGCCCCGCTCGGGTCAGCGCAGCCTTCAGGGCCAGGGTGGCTATTGCGGCCGTTCCGATAGCAATCGTGGCCGTATGCCTCAGGGAGGCGGACGCAGCAGTTCCAGTCGTGGACGCGGCGGTTCCCGTGCTCCTCAAAACAACGGGCTCGATCCGCGTATCGTCTACGCCGGTATCGGTGCCGTGGCGTTGCTGCTGATCGTGCTCATCGTGGTACTTCTGCGCGGCTGCGCATCTTCGACGCCCGAGACCACGCCCGAGACGCCCGCTGTTACCAAGACGACGACCAAGAAGTCTTCTAAGAAGACCGAAACGGTCGACGAGGACGAAGACACCGATGAGCCGACTGACGAGTCGACTGATTCGGACGCCGCCAAGACGACGGCCAAGAAGGAAGAGAACGAGGTCACAAAGGTTAAGGTCTCCGTTGCCAAGGGAAAGACCGCGTGGATTGAGGTCAAGGTCGACGGAAAGTCGGTTTATGGCGCTCAGGCGACTGGCCCCTTTGAGCAGGAGTACACGCCCGAGTCCTCGATCGAGATCACCACGTCTAAGCCTTCCGATGTCACCGTTACCAAGAACGGCGAAAGGGTCCGTTACGATACCAAGACCTCGGGCGTGGCGCGCGTGACGATCACCGTTCCCAAGAAGGAGACGACTGATTCCGAGAATGGTGAAAGTTCTGATGGTGCCGACACCACCGACGGCACCGATGCCCAGTCCACGGATGGCGCCGATACCGCAACTGACGGCCAGACGCCCACCGATTCTACCGACTATTCGTACGATAGCTACTAAGCCGTTCGTACGCGAAAGGAAACATCATGGCTAAAGATTCCAGCTTCGACGTCGTGTCCGAGGTCAACATGCAAGAGGTCGACAACGCCTTCCAGCAGACCACGCGCGAGATTTCCCAGCGCTATGACCTGAAGGATTCCGGCGCCACGATCGAGCTTTCGAAGGGCGACAAGCTCTTTACGATCAACGCCCCGGCCGACTTTGTCTCCAAGCAGATCATCGATGTCCTGAGCTCCAAGCTCATCAAGCGCGGCATCGACCTCAAGGCTGTCTCGTGGGATGCTCCGCAGGCGGCATCGGGCGGCACCGTGCGCGTGCTCGGCCATATCGTCGAGGGTATCGACCAGGCGACCGCCAAGAAGATCAATAAGGACATCAAGGACCAAAAGCTCAAGGTCAAGGTGACCATCGAGGCCGAGAAGCTGCGTGTTTCCTCTGCTTCGAAGGACGCGTTGCAGACCGTTATCCAGTTCCTGCGCGACCAGGACTACGGCCAGCCGCTGCAGTTCACCAACTACCGCTAATATCATTCGAAAGGACTGCTCTCCAACATGGATACACCGTTGGGCTCCGTGCTCTACATCACCCTCGGGTGCGCTAAGAACGAGGTTGACACCGACCGCATGCGTTCTCTTTTGACCGCCGCGGGCTACGAGGAGGCATTCGACCCACAGGATGCCGATATCGCCATCGTCAATACATGCTCGTTCCTCGCCTCCGCAACGTCCGAGAGCATCGAGACCACGCTCGAGCTCGCCAACGAGGTTCAGGACGGCGTTCGTTCTTGTCCCATCGTCATGTGCGGCTGTGTGCCGTCGCGCTATGGCGACGACCTGCCTGACGAGCTGCCCGAGGTCGCTGCCTTTGTGAAGGCCGACGAGGAGGACGGCATCGTGGCGGTCATCGATGGCGTGCTGGGTGTCGAGCGTGAGATCGCTGCCTATATTCCGCAAGTCAAGCGCACTGTCGAGGGCGCCGTTGCTTACGTCAAGATTTCCGATGGCTGCAACCGTTTCTGCAGCTTCTGCATGATCCCCTATATTCGCGGTCGCTATCATTCGCGCAATGCCGAGAGCATTATCTCCGAGGTACGCGACCTGGTTGACGGCGGTGTGCGCGAGATCGTGCTGATCGGCCAGGACACGGGTATTTGGGGCACCGACTTTGCCGACGAAGACGTCACCGATGGCTCGCCGCGCAATCTGGCGCAGCTGCTGCGCGCCGTCGCCGAGGCCGTGCGTCCGCAGAACGTCTGGGTCCGTGTGCTCTACCTGCAGCCCGAGGGCATGACTGACGAGCTCATTGAGACCATTCGTGATACGCCCGAGGTGCTGCCCTATATCGATATCCCCGTGCAGCACTGCGACGCGCGCATCCTCAAGGCTATGCGCCGTTCTGGTTCGCGCCAGGAGCTCGAGGACCTGTTCCGCGATCTGCGTGAGCGCATCCCCGGCATCGTGATCCGTTCCACGGCCATGGTCGGCTTCCCGACCGAGACCGACGACGAGTTCCGCGACCTTATCGACTTTATGGACACCGTCGGCTTCGACTACACGAGCGTCTTTGCCTACTCGCAGGAGGAGGGCAGCCTGGCCGCCAAGATGGAGGGCCAGGTCGACGAAGAGGTCAAGCTCGAGCGCGCCCAGGAGGCCATGGACCTGGCCGAGTCGCTCGGTTTTGCTGCAACTGCCGCACATGTGGGCGAGCGCGCCCAGGTGATTGTCGACGGTATCGAAGAGACCGAGGACGGCGCCGAGCTGATCGGACATGCCTGGTTCCAGGCGCCTGATTCCGATGGCGCGGTGCATCTGGATGCCAGCGAGGCATCTGTGGGCGATATTCTGACGGTCGAGTTTACCGATAGCTTCTGCTATGAGCTTATCGGCCATGTTGTGGAGTAGGAGAGCGTCGTGGCAAACGAGAGCAATAAGGAACTGACGAGTGTTTGGACGCCCGCCAACATCGTGACGTGCGTTCGCATCGTCTTTATCCCGGTGTTCATGATTGTGTCGGCGCTTTCTCACACGAGTGTTGCCGGTACAGATTGGAGCACCTTCGACGGCCCGCTCGCCGCCGCTGCCTTCATTCTGTACGTCATCCTGTCGTGCACCGATAAGGTTGACGGCTACCTGGCGCGCTCGCGCAACGAGATTACCGACTTCGGTAAATTCTTGGACCCCATCGCCGACAAGCTGCTCGTATTCTCGGCCCTGCTGCTATTCTTGGACTTTGGTGTCGTGTCGGTTTGGTCCGTGTTCATCATCTTGTTCCGCGAGCTGCTGGTAAGCGCCCTGCGCATGGTTGCGAGTGCCGCCGGCGTGGTCGTTGCCGCCGATAAGCTTGGCAAGTACAAGACGGCGACCACGATGGTCTCCATCTGCGGTTACCTGTGCGTCTTTGCGATGGCCGGCTTGCACCTTGGCCCGCTGGCGCTGACGCTCGGCATCTACTCGGTGTCGCGCTTCCTGTACGCCGTTGCCGTTGTCCTGACCGTTATCTCGGGCGCCCAGTACTTCTGGAACTGCCGCAAGATCGTCTTTTCGGTCTAGGTCCTGGTGGGTATGACAGGCTCTTTTGATCAGATTTCCGCACATAACGAGAAGCTGGCGCGCGATATTGTCGAGCGCGCGAGCGCTCGGGGAGTGACGGTTTCGACGGCTGAGTCGCTGACGGCAGGTATGATCTCCTCGACGATTGCCGATATCCCGGGCGCCTCGGCGGTGCTGCGTGGCGGTGCGGTGACCTACTGTGATGAGATCAAGCATCGCGTACTGGGTGTTGAGCAGGAAACGCTCGACCGCTATACCGCGGTGTCGCATCAGACCGCGCGCGAGATGGCGGCGGGGTCGCTGGATCTGTACCAGAGCGATGTTGCCGTGAGCGCAACGGGCTATGCCGGTCCCGGCGGCGGTACCGAGGACGATCCGGCTGGCACCTTCTATATTGGCTGGGCGTATCGCGTGGCTGATGGGGAAGTGCCGATCGTGGACTCTGTGCGTTGCCACTATGAGGGCGACCGTTCGTGTGTTCGTGCCCATGCGGTCACGGAGGCATTGGGACGCATTGCCCTTGTGCTCAACTCTATGGAATAGGCGTGTTTTAAGGGGCCTTAGGGCCCCTTAATTGTGGAGATGGGAACCTCTGACGAATTTAGCTTTTGCGCTGGTCATAGGTGTATTATCTCCTTCCTTGTTTTTATTTGGTCCTATGTGGTCAAGCATTTGGCCAGTGTTTGGTCGGCGTTTGGTTGGGTTTTGGAAAGACTGCCTGCATATGATTGGTCTGAACGGTTGACCACGAACAGCCGTTCGTTTATTATCGATGCAGGTTGTTAAGAGGAGGGCTATTCATGGCCAAGAATTCAGGTCCCGTACGTACCGTCCATGCACCCACGACGGGTAAAGAGCGCGAAGAGATGATCGCCACCACCAAGGCCGAGATCGAGAAGAAGTTCGGTCAAGGTTCCATCATGAGGTATGGTGACGGCGGCCCCGAGCTCGAGGTCGAGGCCATCCCCACGGGTGCTCTGGCGCTCGATGCCGCTCTGGGTATCGGCGGTGTGCCGCGCGGCCGTATCGTCGAGATTTACGGTCCCGAGTCCTCCGGTAAGACGACGCTTTCGCTCGAGATCTTGGCTGAGGCCCAGGCAATGGGTGGCGTCGTGGCGTTTATCGATGCCGAGCACGCGCTCGATCCCACGTATGCCGCGCGTATTGGCGTGGATATCGACGAGGTACTGATTTCCCAGCCCGATACGGGTGAGCAGGCGCTCGAGATCGTTGACATGCTCGTGCGTTCCGGCGCCATCGATGCCATTGTCGTCGACTCCGTCGCCGCTCTGACCCCGCGTGCCGAGATCGAGGGAGAGATTGGCGATACCACGGTCGGCTTGCAAGCTCGCCTGATGAGTCAGGCGCTCCGCAAGCTCGCCGGCTCGCTGTCCAAGTCCAACACGACGTGCATCTTCATTAACCAGCTGCGAGAGAAGATCGGCGTCATGTTCGGCAACCCCGAGACCACGACGGGCGGTCGCGCCCTTAAGTTCTTCTCTTCGGTGCGTATCGACATTCGCCGCATCGACAGCATTAAGCTTAAGGACGAGGTTATCGGTAACCGCGTGCGCGCCAAAGTCGTTAAGAACAAGGTGGCAGCTCCGTTCCGTTCTGCTGAGTTCGACATCATGTACGGCACAGGCATCTCTAAGGAGGGCTCGATCTTGGACATGGCTGTCGAGTGCGGCATCTGCAAGAAGATGGGCTCCTGGTTTGCCTATGGCGAGGACAAGCTCGGCAACGGTCGCGAGGCCGCCAAGGCGTTCCTGCGCGAACACCCCGATTGCGCCGACGAGATTGAGCATAAGGTCCGCCTTGCCTGCGGGCTTGAGTTTGATGACGATGCTCCGTCCGAGGTCGAGCTGACCGATCAGCCGGCTGCGGATCAGCCTTCCGGCGAGGAGTTCGACGAGCTTTACGCCATCGATGGGTCCGCCATGCTCGATGATGACGACGAGTAGCGGTTACGCTCATGTCGTATACGGTGACCGAGGCCACGGTCGTCTTTCCTGATAAGAAGGCGGCCTCCTCGTTCTCGAGCGGATATGCGTCCAATAAGCCTTGCGCACATATCGATTGTGAGCTTGAGGGCGGTTTTAAGCGGTCCATTTGGATTCCCGTGCGGGTCGCGCGCCTGTATGTCAAAAACCGCCCCGATCTTCCCTGTGATTGGGATAACTTTCGTGAGGTGGTTCAGCTCATCGAGCGTAAATGTGCTCTCACCATGGTGACCGAGATGTTGTCGCGACGCGACCATGCGACGGGTGAGGTCCGTGACAAGCTGGCTCGCTACGGCTTTCATCAGGTCGCGATCGATTTCGCCGTCGAGCGCGCCACCGAGTATCGCTTTTTAGACGAGAACCGCTTTTGCTCGTACTTTATCGAGGAACGCAAACGGCGCGGTTGGGGGCAGCGCAAAATCGAGACCGAGCTCAAGCGCCGTCATGTTGTGCTCGATGACATTCCCGGTTATCCCGAGGATTATTTTGCCGCCGAAGACGATTTGGCGCGTGCGTCAGCCTTGCTCGCCAAGCGGCGTGTTCCAGAGACGCGCGGATTCGAAAAACTGGTTCGGTTTTTGATGGGCAAGGGCTTCTCGTATCACATCGCCGCCGATGCCGTTAAGGCACGTCTCGATGCCGAATGCGAGGAATGTGCGCTTTAGGCGTATGCGTTTTGTGGGCTTGCCGTTCACCGCGTTTTAGCCGCCGTACTGGGGCCATTTATTTGACAGTTGTTGTGGTTCAACGTACGATAATCACTGTCATTTGCTTTGTGATATGTGCTCATCTTTGATGAGTTTGTTTATATGTTTATCTGTATCCGACCCGCATAAGCTGCGCCCATATTACTCAAATGTCGCGAGCCGTTCGTAAGGACGGTTCGCTTTGTTGTGTAACGAATCCATAAAAAGGAGTGAGCATGCCTATCATTGCAGCGCTCGTTGGCATCGTTCTGGGTGCCGTCGCCGCCATTGCCTACATGCGCACCGCCAAGCAGGGTAGTCTTCACGAGGCCGACGAAAAGATCCAGTCGGCACACGCACAGGCTGAGTCCCTGATCGGTGATGCTAAGCGTCAGGCCGAGACCCTCAAAAAAGAGGCTCTGCTCGAGGCTAAGGAAGAGATCATCAAGAACAAGCAAGCTGCCGAGGCCGAGGACAAGCAGCGTAAGAACGAGATTCGTACGCTCGAGAATCGCGTGATGCAACGCGAGGAATCCCTCGACCGCCGCAACGACGCTCTCGACAAGCGCGAGCATCAGCTGTCCAGCCAAGCCGGTCAGGTCGAGAAGCGCTCCCGTGAGCTCGAGGAGCTCTGCGCAAAGCAGACCTCCGAGCTCGAGCGAATCGCCGACCTTACCCGCGAGGACGCCCACAAGGAGCTCCTCGATAAGGTTCGCGGCGAGGTCACCCACGAGGCCGCCACGATTATTCGCGAGTCCGAGCAGCAGGTTCGCGCCGAGTGCCACAAGACTGCCCAGGAGATTTTGTCCCTGGCGATTCAGCGCTGCGCTGCCGACCACACTGCCGAGGTTACCGTTACCTCCGTGCATATTCCCTCTGATGACCTCAAGGGCCGTATTATCGGTCGCGAGGGTCGCAACATCCGGACCTTTGAGCAGGTTTCCGGCGTCAACCTTGTGATCGACGATACGCCCGAGACCGTCGTTCTTTCGAGCTTCGACCCGGTTCGTCGTGAGACCGCCCGTGTCGCCCTCGAGAATCTCATCGCCGACGGCCGCATTCACCCTGCCCGCATCGAGGAGATGTATCACAAGGCTGCCGACCTGGTTCAGCAGCGCGTGCGCGAGGCTGGTGAGCAGGCTGCCTTCGATTCCGGCATCCATGACCTGCACCCCGAGATCGTCAAGACCCTTGGTGCCCTGCGCTACCGTACCTCGTTTGGTCAGAACGTGCTTCAGCATTCCCTCGAGGTCTCTGATCTGTGCGGCGTGATGGCTTCCGAGCTTGGCCTGGATGTTGTGACCGCCAAGCGCGCCGGCCTGCTGCATGACCTGGGCAAGGCAATCGACCACGACGTCGAGGGCCCGCATGCCGTCATCGGTGCCGAGCTTGCCCGTCGTTATGGCGAGAAGCCCGTTATCGTCCACGCTATCGAGGCTCACCATGCCGATGTCGACCCCAACACGGTGCTCGATGTCTTGGTACAGGCCGCCGATGCTGTCTCTGCCTCTCGCCCCGGTGCCCGTCGCGAGTCTGCCGAGAACTACATCAAGCGTCTTGAGAAGCTCGAGGAGATCGCCAACTCCCATGACGGCGTCGAGCGTACTTATGCCATGCAGGCTGGTCGCGAGGTCCACGTCATGGTTCAGCCGGACAAGATCTCCGATGCCCAGTCCACGGTCCTGGCTCACGATATCGCCCATCAGATCGAGGAAGAGATGGAGTATCCCGGTCAGGTGCGCGTCGTCGTGATTCGCGAGAGCCGCGCTGTCGATATCGCTAAATAACATGAGCGACGCGAACGAGCTCATCTCATTTATCGCGTCGATGTCGGGGGAGGGCAACCTTCGCGTCGAGGAGAACCTTGGCGAGGGGTATGTCCGCCTCCGCGTTTCGGAGGCTGAGCGGCGCCAGGCAAAGCACGACATTCAGCATGTCGAGGATATCGTCATAGAAATGCTCCGCAATGCTCGAGATGCCGGCGCCGACAAGGTCTATCTCGCCACTACCAAGGAAGATGGCGTCCGCACGCTTGTCTTTCTGGATAACGGTTCGGGCGTTCCGCAGGATATGCAAGAGCGAATCTTCGATGCCCGCGTTACCTCCAAGCTCGAGAGCATGAAGATGGACCGTTGGGGTGTTCACGGTCGTGGCATGGCATTGTTTTCGATCAAGCAGAACACCGACGAGGCCCGTGTGGTCACGTCCGGTGTCGATCTTGGTTCAGCCTTCAAGGTGAGCGTCGCAGCCGATCGCCTCAGTGAGCGTGCCGATCAGTCCAGCTGGCCCCAGGCCGTCAAGGATGAGGACGGACGTTATGTCTGTGCTCGCGGTCCGCATAATATTATTCGCGCTGCTTGTGAGTTTGCGCTTGAGGAGTTACGTGGTTGCGATGTCTATCTTGGCTCTCCGTCTGAGATTGCCGCGACCCTTTATGCTCAGGCGTCAAGTCGGCTCGATACGTCGCGCCTCCTGTTCATTGATGACGAGAGCGAGCTTCCGGTTGTCGACCGTTTAGGCCTTGCCTCTGATGCCGAGGACTTTATCCGTATCTGTGCGGGTTTGGGTCTTGAGATGTCCGAGCGCACGGCTCATCGCATTTTGGCAGGGCAGATTAAGCCCGTTCGCGGTGTGACGGCGCGTCTGCTGCGCGAGCGTGATTCGTCCTCGCATGCGCCGGCTCCTGTCGATCTTGCGAAGGATCGTCGCGGGCTACGTATTGCCAAGGATGACATGGCGCAGTTTTCGCGTGCTGTGGAGCGCGACTTTAATGACCTTGCCGCCCGGTACTATCTCAACCTTTGCGGCGACCCAAAGATTCGCGTTTCGCGTGATCGAATCACCGTGACCTTCGATCTTGCCAAAGAGGAATAGTGCCTTTACCGAGTCCACTCGGTACGATACAGTTATTGCAGTTAAAACGTACTTTTAAACGCAGGAGTTTCTTCATGGATTGCCTGAAGGTATCAAGCAAATCATCGCCCGCGTCCGTTGCCGGCGCCATCGCCGGAATGGTCAAGGATGGTGTACCCGTCAATATCCAGTGTGTCGGCGCCGGTGCAGTCAACCAGGCCATTAAGGCCGTGGCTATCGCGCGCGGTTTTTTGATTCCAACTGGTTTTGATATTTCCTGCGCGCCCGTGTTCTCCGACATCCTTATTAACGGGGAGTCGCGCACGGCCATCCGCCTTTCTATCTACGTTCACCAGATCAATCGAGCTGCTATGGATAACGTCGTCATGGATGATGTTAAGCCTGTGGCATAGCTTCTGATTGCCTCGTTTAGCTCCCCATCGTTAGGACTTATGCACATGGACCAGCGTTCCGTACGCGATATTCTTGCCGGTAAAACCTACTTTATCCGCACCTTTGGCTGCCAGATGAATCAGCACGACTCCGAGCGCGTGAGTGGTCTGCTCGATTCGTATGGTTGCCTCATGGCGCTCGATCCCGAGCATGCCGATATCGTTGTCTTTATGACATGCTGCGTGCGCGAGGCTGCCGATACTCGCCTGTACGGCCAGTGCAACTCTTGCAAGAGCCTGCCGCCTTCGCCTTCGGGCAAACGTGTTGTTGCTGTTGGTGGTTGCATCGCGCAGCGCGATGGCGAGGGCCTGCTCACCAACGTCGATAACGTCAACGTTATTTTCGGCACACATTCCATCGCTCATGTGGCCGAGCTTATTGCCGAGGCGTTCCTTGACGGCAAGCGTCATATCCGCATCAATGAGCATGAGGATACGGATGCCATGAGCATGCCGTGGCATCGCGAGACCCAGCATCACGCCTGGGTGCCTATCATGACGGGCTGCAATAACTTCTGCACCTATTGCATCGTGCCGTACGTGCGCGGTCGCGAAAAGAGCCGCCCCTTCGATGAGATTGTCGACGAGGTGACCGGTTTGGTACGCCAGGGCGTGCGTGAGATTACGCTGCTGGGTCAAAACGTTAATTCATATGGTCGCGATCTGTTTGGCAAGCCGCGTTTTGCCGATCTGCTGCGTGCCGTGGGCGATACGGGTGTGGAGCGCATCTTCTTTACGTCTTCGCATCCCAAGGACCTGTTGCCCGAGACCATTGACGCCATGGCCGAGACGCCTGCCGTTATGCCGCAGCTGCATCTGGCCGTCCAGTCGGGCTCGACTCGCATCCTTAAAGAGATGAATCGTCGCTATACGCGCGAGGACTATCTGGGCCTTGTCGATCGCATTCGCAACCGCATGCCCGATATCGCGCTCTCGACCGACATTATCGTTGGCTTCCCGGGCGAGACTGAAGAAGACTTTGAGCAGACGCTCTCACTTGCCGAGACGGTTCGCTATGCTCAGGCCTATACCTTCATCTATTCCAAGCGCGCTGGTACCCCGGCCGCCGAGATTGACGATCCTACGCCGCATGAGGTTATTCTCGAGCGTTTCAACCGCCTGGTTAAGGTTATCGAGACCACGGCACACGAGTATAACCAGGGTGAGCTTCATACTGTGGTGCCGGCACTCATTGAGGGAACGAGTAAAAAGAACGACGCGGTCCTGCTGGGCAAGAGCCCCAAGAATCAGACCGTGCATGCGCCCATCCCTGAGGGTTACAGCATCGATCAGCTTGTTGGCAAGATCGTTGATGTCGACGTTGACGTTGCCAAGACCTGGTATTTGTCCGGCTCCGTTGTGGGCGAGCCGCGCTAATGGTTGATCCCGGGGCAGGTCCTTCCGCCGTTGCGATCGTCGGTCCGACGGCGGTTGGTAAGAGCGATGTTGCCGACCGTTTGGCAGCCCGTCTTTCGTCCGAAGTGCTGTCGTGCGATGCGATGCAAATCTATCGTGGCATGGACATCGGTACCGCAAAGATGGCGCCCGATGAGTGTACGGCGCCGCTGCGTCTCGTCGACATTGTAGAGCCGGGTGTGGCATATTCTGCTGCGCTTTATCAGGCTGACGCACGCGCGCATGTTGAACGTCTCCTTGGTTCGGGTTGCCTGCCGGTTTTTTGCGGAGGTACGGGGCTGTATCTCAAGGCCGCCCTTGATGAGATGGACTTTCCCTCGGGTGAACTTGAGGACGATCGCCGTGCGGGCTATCAGGAGCTTGCCGAGCGTATTGGCGAGGAAGAGCTGCATGCCCTGCTTGCCGAGCGTGATCCAGAATCAGCTGCTGTTATTCATCCCCATAACGTGCGGCGTGTGATTCGCGCGCTCGAAATGCACGATGATGGCGTTTCCTATGCGCAGCAAAAGTCGCAGTTTAGTGTTCCGCGCGAGCATTATCATGCGTTATGGTTTGGCCTGACGCGTAATCGCGAGGTGCTCTACGAGCGCATTAACCAGCGCGTCGATCTCATGTTTGAGCAGGGTCTTGTTGATGAAGTCCGCGGTCTTATGGGCCAGGGGCTGGGAGATGCCCTGACGTCGATGCAGGCAATTGGCTATAAAGAGATCATTGATGCTTTCAATGGCGTGATGAGCATGGATGAGGCTCGCGAACTCATTAAGATGCGTTCGCGTCGTTATGCCAAGCGTCAGCTTTCGTGGTTTAAGCGCGATGACCGTATCGTGTGGTTTGATATGGATGAATGTACGATCGATGAGGTCGTTGAGGATATCCTGCATCGTATTGAGGCTGCCTAATGGCCCGTTTCCCCCTTGTTCCCACGGCACCCGAGCCCGAGCGTGCCATTTTAGTTGGTGTTGAGTGGCGCGACAATGCATGGCCGCTCGATCGCTCGCTTGATGAGCTGGAGCGTCTTGCCCACACAGCTGGTGCCCAGTGCGTGGCACGCTTGTCGCAGCGTTTGGTAAAGCCGTATCCTAAATCGTTTATCGGTTCCGGTAAGGTAGAGGAGCTTTGCGGCCTGGTGCATCGCATGGATGCCGATGTCGTTATTTTTGACGACGACCTGACCCCCTCGCAGCAATCCTATTTGGAGAAAGCCGTGGGCGAGCCGGTAAAGATTATCGATCGTACAGCACTGATCCTGGATATCTTTGGTCTGCATGCTCAGACGCGTGAGGGACGCCTGCAGGTACAGCTGGCACAGCTTCAATATTTGTTGCCTCGCCTGCGTGGCATGTGGAGCCATCTCGCCAAGGAGCAGACGCGCGGCGGCATCGGCTCACGTTTTGGTCAGGGCGAAAGTCAGCTCGAGGTCGACCGTCGCCTCATTCGTAATAAGATCGCTGCGCTTCGTCGTGAGCTCAAGCAGGTTGAACAGCGCCGCGATGTTCAATCCAAGAGCCGCATTGAGTCACCGGCGTTTCGCGTCGCGTTAGCCGGTTATACCAATGCCGGTAAATCGACGTTGCTCAATCGTCTGACCGGCTCTACGGTACTTTCGCAGGACAAGCTGTTTGCTACGCTCGACCCGACGACGCGCTCGTATCGCCTGCCCGGCGGTCGCGGCATGACGATTACCGATACCGTCGGCTTTATTCAAAAACTGCCGCACGGTCTGGTCGATGCCTTTAAATCGACGCTGTCCGAGGTGTTGGGTGCCGATCTAATTCTCAAAGTCGTAGATGCGTCTGACGAGGACTATGAGCGGCAGCTGGAGGCTGTCGACCGCGTGCTTGATGAGATCGGCGCCGGAGAGCGTTTAACGCTGACCGTATTCAATAAAATCGATCTTCTCGATAGCGTTGATCGATTGAGTTTCCGTCGTCGCTATCCAGAAGCCGTTCTGTTCTCGGCCCAAACGGGCGAGGGGCTCGACGATCTCGTCGACCGCATTGCTCGTGAGGCAGCTGCCACCGATGTGTTGCTCTCCGCTGATATTCCGTATCGCGAGGGCGCTCTCATCACGCTGGTGCATGAGCAGGGAACCCTTCTGCATGAGGAATATCTCGAGGACGGTGTTCGCATTGTGGCGAAGTTGCCGGCTCGTATTGCACCGCGGCTCGAGCGTTATCGCACCGAGTAGACGAGCTCCAAAATGCCCAGAATGATGGGCTGATGCAGCAGATAAAAGGGGAGTGCGTGACGTCCAAGGCTGGCGAGCGCCGGCAGGGGGTTGGCGTAGGCCCAGCTAGGGACGGTCTTATCGATTCCCCGCGCTATGTGTGCGGCGAAGTATCCTGCAAGATACATAAAGATAAACGGGATGATGGGGTAGTAATCACCTGAGACAAACCCAGGGCTCGGAAATCCCAGCCACGCCATGTAGGGGACTGGGTAGATCGTTTTGGGGATGCTCCAGGTGAGGGCGAACAACACAAGGCATAGGGGCATGCCCCATCTCGCCGTTATCTTCTTAAGGACGGGATCGGTCAACGCCACGATGCCGGTGCATGCGGCCATGCAGTAGATGATGCCAAAACTAACCGAATCGTCGAATGAGACAAGTGTTGTTGCCAACCAGACAACGAGTGCTGCTAAGGCGTATTTGGCGGCACGTTTGATATTGTTGCGCGAAAGAGTGCACATCCAACCCGCGATAAACAAAAATACCCAGCTGATGCTGGCGCGCCAGACGTCTTGAAAGACTGACTGGGTAAACCAAGGCATATCCCAGCCGTACAGGTAGGCGAGATCATAGCAAGCGTGAAAACCTGCCATAGAAATCATCGTAAACCCGCGGACGGTATCAAAGATGGTGATGCGTTTTTGCATTACGAGAACCGGCGCATCAATCCGACGACTTTGCCCAGGATAACGGGATTCGTTGCATAGATAGGTTCCATGGTGTCATTCTCAGGCTGCAGGCGTACACGTCCCTGCTCCTTGTAGAACGTCTTGACGGTCGCCGAACCATCAATCATGGCCACGACAATTTCGCCGTTCATGGCACTTTTTTGTTCACGGACGATGATGTAATCGCCATTGAAGATGCCGACATTGATCATTGAGCTCCCATGCACCTCAAGGATAAAGGAACCCTGATCAGTGGCGATTTCGGTCGGGATAGTAAACGTGTCTTCGATATTCTGCTCGGCCAGAATGGGAATCCCAGCCGCGACGCGACCAACGAGCGGCAGCGAGACCGTTCCGCGAGGTGCGGTGGGTTCGTCAGATTTAGAAATTGAGACAGAGGAACCGTCCTCGTTAAAGAGTTCCAGGGCGCGCGGTTTGGTGGCATCGCGCTTGAGTAGCCCGCGCGCCTCCAGGGCAGAGAGATGGGCGTGCACGGTGCTGGGGGAGGAAAGGCCCACGGCAGAAGCCATCTCGCGCACGCTGGGCGGATAACCCTTCTCCTGCTGATATTCCTTGATGAAGTCGTAAATTTGCTGCTGACGCTTGGTAATTTTGCGAGCCATCAGGGCATCCTCTCTACCCATGTCAAACAAATGTTCGAATTTTGCTTGACAGGAACAACTGTTCGAAGATAATAATAACCGAACATTCGTTCTCGCGCTAGACATTTTTGTCCGCGCGGCTTGATAAAACTGTTCTCAGCAAAACACGCGAGAGGAGAACATGATGCACGCAACGAATATGGTCCAGGGAAACCTCGCCCTTAAGCTCGAGACGCCTGCAGAACCCACTTTTACGGTTGTTCAGGGTGGCCGCTCCGGCTTTCAGCCTTTGACCGTAAAGCCTGCGCTCAATCAGCAGGCTGTAGTCGCGCCGGCCCGCGTTGCCCTGAAGGTTCCGACGATTGTCGCCGTCGCCGTTGCGCTTACGCTCTTCTTTGTCCTCGCTATGTCGGTCTTTAGCGCTCGTCACGCCGCGTATGCCGAGTCCGTTTCCAACATTACCTACGAGACCATTCGCGTTCAGTCTGGCGATTCTCTTTGGTCGCTTGCCGAAGAATATCCAATCGAAGGCCTTTCCACGCAAGAGACTTCCGACATGATCCGTAGCGTCAATCATCTGGAGCATGGTTCGCTCGCCGCCGGTGCGCATCTTAAGGTTCCTGATCGTTCGTAATCATTATCGCGCTGCGCATGGTACCCTTGTTATCGTTTAAGAGGAGGTACCATGCGCTGTCCCAAATGCGGCAAGGCACATACCCGCGTCGTTGATTCCCGTATGCAGGAGTCAAATAACACCATTAAGCGCCGTCGCGAATGTTGCTCGTGTAACTACCGCTTTACAACGTTTGAGCGATGCGAGGACCCTATCGAGGTCATTAAGTCAGATGGAACTAAGCAGCGGTTCGATCGCAATAAGCTTCTTGTCGGCTTGATGCGCGCCACCATCAAGCGCGATATCGACACTAAGAAGCTCAATGAGATTATCGATGACATCGAGGTCGAGCTTCGCTCTCGCACGCTGACGGCCGTCACGTCCCATGAGTTGGGTGACATGGTGCTCAAGCGCTTGGCCAAGATCGACAAGGTTGCGTACATCCGTTTTGCCTCGGTCTACCGCGATTTCAAAGACGTCGATGAATTTCTGCAAGAGCTCGACAAGCTAAGGTGATTCCATGTCCAACATTACCGTCAACATAAAGCGTCTCGACCCCACCGTCGAGCTTCCCAAATACGCCCATCCCACCGATGCCGGCTTGGATTTGCGCTCCAACGAGGACTGCGTCCTGAAGCCCTTCGAACGCCGTCTGGTCTCTACGGGGCTAGCCATCGCCCTGCCCGATGGCTACGCCGGCTTCGTTCAGCCCCGCAGCGGCTTGGCCATCAAGCAGGGCCTGTCTATAGTCAACACGCCGGGGCTCATCGACGCCCACTACCGAGGAGAACTCAAGGTTATCCTCATTAACCTAGACCCCACGAACAACATCCAAATCAACAAAGGCGACCGCATAGCCCAACTCGTCATCCAAGAAGTCCCCACGGTCAACCTCATAGAAGTAGAAGAACTAGACGAAACCGACCGAGGCAAAGGAGGCTTCGGCTCCAGCGGCATCGCCTAGGGCGCTCGTATCCCTCCCGCCCGGGGCTTACCTATATCATTCCATGCTCAAACATTCTCGCGTCGCTTCGCTCGCTGCGAAACTGCGCGTGGAACGATATAGGTAAGCCCCGGGCGGGCGGCTACTCGCTTGAAACAATATTTACTTTTCTAGTAAGTCGATGCGATAAAGGGACGCCTCCTTTGTCGCATCGACTTACTGTATTTATATTTTCTGGTTCCCCTTTGCAGATTCTACTGGAGGGGAATCTGGTATAGCTGCTAGTACGTAAACGCAGCTTACCCGCGGGAGGCCCCTATATATCGTCCCACGCGCAGTTTCGCAGCGAAGCGAGAATGTTTGAGCATGGGATGATATATAGGGGCCTCCCGCGGGTAAGCGGACATAAAGACGCTAGCGGATATGCGCGGGTTTTCCGCCCCAGTAGAAGCGGCAGAAGGCTCTTTTGCGCTTTTGGGGTTTGCCTACGAGCTCCATGGTTGCGATGGCTATGTCTTCGGCTGCGTGGGGGCGGCGTAGTACTTCGCCGTTGATGAGCAGTGCCTTGAGCGACTCAGGATGATCGTGGAGATGACGCAACGTCACGATGAGCTCTCGTGCGGTGGTGACATGCATGCTGGCGCCCATGCCGGTGAGCATGGTGGTGTTGGCCTTTTCCTGGCCATAGGACTTGCCCAGCAGGATCATCGGCAGGTGTGCGCACAGGCATTCGGTGACGGTGAGTCCGCCCGATTTGAGAATTGCCAGGTCGCAGCCGTGCATAAGCGCTGCCATATCATCGACATAGTCCAGAACCGTGACGTTTTCGAGCTTCATGGCGTCGAAGAGCGTTTTGAGGCGGGTGGCATATTCGGTGTCTTTGCCCGGCAAAAAGACAAAGTGCATGTCTTCGAAGCTGCGTAGGAAGGGGAGGGTGCGGTCCATCTCCGCGCGAAAGCGAACGTACGGTTGAGGCAAGCTGGCACCGGCCATTACCAGCACGACGGTCTTCTCGGTGGGGAGGTTGAACTTAGCTAGCTCTTCCTCGCGATCGTAATCCGTGTCGAATCCGGCGCGAATAGGAATGCCGGTAATGCGAATCTTTGTCTCGAGCACCTTGCGCGGACGCAGCGTTTCGGCCATAAATTCGTTGGCAACACAGAATAAATCGGTGTCCTTGTGGGGCCACCATCCCTCGACTTCGTAGTCGGTCGGTACGCAGATGACCGGATAATCGATACCCGTAATTACGCGGGCGCCCACGGCAACATTGGCTGCTGTGATGTGCGTTGCAACCACGGCTATGGGCCTGCGGCTACGAATATATTCGTTGAAGGCGGGGAACATAATTCGCGACCATGCCGTTCCGCCACCCCAGAGAAGATGTCCCGTAAGCGTATATCGCCAGGTCAGGTCGTAAATGGGGCGCGTGGCTCCCGTAAAAGAAGCCGCGGTCTTATTGCCGTCGAATTTAATACGTCCAAAATCAAGGATATCGAGCACTTCAATCTCAATATCCTCGGGGATGCCATTGGTGCCGCGGATGAGGTCGAATGCCTGCGCTATCGCATTTGCGGCGGCCTTGTGGCCCGAGCCAACGGAGGCATGCACGATGGTCACGAGAGGTTTTTGCTGAGCCAGGAGCGTGGTTTGCTCCGATTGGGGAGTGCTGTGCGTGAGCAGGGGAGCGTCGTCACTCGTCTGCGCCTGGTCCATCGATAACTCCCCTTCAGCTTTGTAATACGGATTTATCATTGTAGTGCATGAGTGTCACGTTCACGTAAATTTGGGTACGAGCGCAAAGAACGACAACGTTTCGACGAAAGGACGCTTCATGACTACCGATAAGCCGATCGATGTTGCGATTATCGGTGGCGGCCCCGCGGGCTATGCTGCCGCCATTTATGCTGCGCGTGCCAACCTGACGACGACCGTGATTGAGCAGGGCATGTCGGGAGGGCAGATCGCCACAACCAATGAGGTCGAGAACTATCCGGGTTTCCCGCTCCTGAGTGGCGCCGAACTCGGCGAGCGTTTTCAGCAGCATGCAGAGGGCCTGGGAGCACAGGTTACATGGAGCATGGTTACGGGTATCGATTACGATGCCGATGCAGCGTTGTTTACGGTGCATCACGATATGGGCGATACGCTGGCCTCGAGCGTTATCGCTTGCATGGGTGCCACGCCGCGTCCGGCAGGTTTCGCAGGCGAGGATACGTATCGCGGTCGTGGCGTTTCATATTGCGCAACATGTGACGGCATGTTTTTCCGCGGCAAGCAGGTTTTTGTAATCGGTGGTGGCAATTCGGCATGCGAAGAGGCGCTGTTCCTGTCCGACATTGCCAGCAGTGTGACCATCGTGCTGCGCCGCGACCAGTTCCGTGCGCCCGATGGTGTTGTTCAGAAAGTACTCGCAAAGGACAATATTACAGTTAGGTACCAAACTAGTATTGTGGAGCTATCGGGCGAAGCCATGCCAACGACGATTACCTTTAAGGACAATGCATCCGGCGAGACTCATACCGAGTCATTTGAGCCCGGCTCGTTTGGCATCTTTGTCTTTACCGGAACGCAGCCCCATACCGAGCTTGTTGAGCATCTAGTCGATCTGGCGCCTGATGGCGGCATTCTGACTGATGAATCCATGGCGACCCGCACGCCAGGTCTATTTGCCGCTGGCGATATCCGTTCCAAACGTTTACGCCAGGTTGTGACCGCTGTTTCGGACGGAGCCATAGCAGCAACGAGCGCATACGCGTTTCTCCGTGGATAAGTACGATAATATATCTTATGTAAGGTTGATATCTTTAAACAAAGTGGTTGGGCGGTGCAGCAATGTGCCGTCCAACCACTTTTACTTTGCGGCAATGTGGTATGCAAAACTAGATTACCTAGAATACAATATAGAAAACGAACGGAGGCCTCTTATGAACCACGCTAAACATGTTATCCCGATGTCCGATACATCGGTCAGCATTAAGCCGGAGGATATTCAGCCGACGGTGCTGCCGGATGCATTTATTCAGTCCGATGTGGTGGGTAAACTCAACGCGTTGAGCCTGCCGCGCTATGAACAGCTGCCCAATGTAACGCTCTATCGCGATCAGGTTATTGAATATGTTGCGCTGTGGATGAAGCCGCTTTCGATTTGCGTAGAGCAGCCCGTTATCACGCCATCGATGATCAATAACTACGTGAAGGTTGGCCTCGTTCCTGCTCCGGTTAAAAAGCAGTATGGCCGTGAGCAGATTGCGCGTCTCATCGCCATTTGTATCTTTAAGCAGGTGCTGCCCATCGCTGCGGTTCAGGCGCTCTTTAATATTCAGCGCTTGAGCTACGACGCTCCGACGGCTTTCGATTATGTGGTCGATCAGCTCGAGGCATCGATTCGTGCGGCGTTTTCCGTTGAGCAGACTCCCGTGCCCGATACCGCACATCAGGTTACGCGTGAGTCGTTGCTCGTACGCAGTGCTGTATCGTCCTTCGTTTCGAAGGCATACCTGATGAGCTACCTTAAGTTCAATGGGTTTAATAGCTAACCGAGGTATAAGATGGGCGGGATAAAGAGCCACTGGCCCGTTATCCCGCCCGCGCGTTTGTCTAGTTGGACATTATCGGCCCGAAGCCACGCCCATGCCGTAGCCGATAATAAGACCGTGCATCTCGGCATAATATGAATCTAGCCCATTACAGGGCATGATGATGGTCTTAGAGCCGGGCCAGTGTTCCGCAATGCGGCTGGCAAGTGCCTGGGCGCCCGTCTCATTCTCGACATGGTCGATAACGACCTCGCCGCCGGTAAAGCCCTCGGCCTCCATGGTATAGACAATCTTGCCAAGCATCTTCTTTTCGCCACGGGTGTGACCAACGAGCTTAATCTCTCCCGCCTCGCTTGCTGTGCCTAAAACTCGAATGTTGAGTTTATTGGCGATGACCCCGGCCGCTTTGGGGATACGTCCGGCCTTGGCGAGATTTTCGTAATTGCACAGGCTAAAGAGGATTTTGCTGTTTTGCTCGAGGCTATCGAAGTAAGCGCAGGCGTCCTCAAAGGAAACGTCCGGGTTACTTGCAAGATAGCGATCGAACAGCAGGAAGATTAGATCCATTTTGCCACCTGCGGCTCGCGAGTTAACCAAATGAATCTGACGGTTGGGTTCCTCGGTAAGCACCATGTCACGTGCGGTGGCTGCGGCATTGTAGCTTCCCGAGACGCCCTCGGAGATGGGCATGCAAATCGTCTTGTCGGCAAGCTTAAAAAGCTCAGCCCACTCACCCACACTCGGGCAGGCGCTCGAAGAAGCGCTCGACTCCGCCTGCACGGTGCAATTGAGCTCGTGAACGTCGAGCGTGAGGTCATCGACAAACTCGCGCTCCCCCACTCGGATCTTTAGGGGTGCAAATGCAAAGGTGGTATGAGGTGCGGTTGGTTGCCAATCGCGAAGATTGCAGCTCGAATCGGAGATAAGTGCCCAGCTCATTGAGGGTCCTTTCTATTTGTTCCTCAACAATTATAGCCATCTTTTAGATCGATTGGACGGCTATCTAGTTTTGAATACTAGATAGTCTCCTAATCTTAAGGCAAACTGTAGGGGCAAAAAGAATGGGCCTCGTGACTCAAGATCGCGAGGCCCACGTTCGTTCGCTGTAGTAATAATATTAGTAGCGTACGAAGATGTAGTTGTTGTTCATACCGGCTGCGACGGAGCTGATGATTACGCCCGTGCTGTAGTCGGAAGCATGGATCATCTGGCCGTTACCGATGTAGATGCCGGTGTGATAAGAGTTAACTACGACGTCGCCGGGCTGTGGATCGGACACACGAGCCCAGCCCATAAAGTCACCAGTGGTGCCCAGGCGGCAGTAACGACCCGTGAGGCAGTAGCTCACAAAGCCGGAGCAGTCAAAGCTGTTCGGTCCAATACCGCCCCAGGAGTAAGCACAACCAAGCTTGCTATAGGCACGCGAAACAACGGAGCCGCCGTCAACCGATTGGCTCGGCGCAGAAGGGGTCGGAGCCGGAGGGGGCGTCGAAGGCTGCGGCGTAGGGGCAGGAGCCGGAGCGGGTGCAGGCGTGTTGCCGCCGTTGTTGGTCGTACCGCCACCATTGTTGGTGTTCTCGGTCGTGCCAGCGGTCTCGGTGTTCACCGTGGCCTTCTCGGCAGTGCTGGCGTTGATACCGGCCTGCAGTGCGGCGTTCGCCTCAGCTTCGGCGGCAAGCTCGGCTTGCAGTTGCGAGTCCAGAGAGTTCACAACGTTCTGAGCCTCGGCCTGCTGAGCGTTGAGCTCGTCGACCTTCTTTTGCGTGGCGGCGACGTTCTTCTCCTGCTCGGCCTGCTTGTCGGTAAGCTCCTGCTTAAGCTCCTTGACCTCTTGGATGGTCTGAGCCTGTTTGTCGGAAACCTTGCCGTAGTAGAACAGACGGTTGAGCATGTCGCTCAGGTCATCGACGCCCGTCAGTACCTGGAGCAAACTCAGACCGCCGGTCTTGTACTCACCTGCAACGTAGTTAGAGAGCTTGGCCTGGCCATCGGCGATCTCCTGCTGCTTTTGCGTGATTTCGCCAGCGGTCTGGTCGAGCGCCTGCGTTTGAGTAGCGAGCTCGTCGTAGATCTGCTGGGTTTGTGTGCCGATCTGCTCGAGTTTTGTACGAGCAGCGGCAAGGTCGGATGCGGTATCGGCATAGGCAGGAGCCGCGAGGCCCAGGCCCAAAACACAAGCGAGGGTTGCCGTAGCGGCGCAGCGTGCCATGTTTTTGTGCGTGTTTGCTGTGCGCATGGAGCTTCCTTTCCGGTATCTAAGGGTAGCGGCTAGTCCACCGTTACCAGGCTAAAGAGCTCAACGTCCTCGTTAGAAGGCGTGAGCTTCTCGCGCGGGTTAAGAAACGCAAGCTCGAGGATACAACCATAACCTACAAGCTTTGCGCCCATATCTCGCACCAGTTTACCTGTTGCCTCGACGGTTCCGCCCGTCGCGATCAAGTCGTCCAGAATCAACACGGTATCTTTAGAGGTAACGGCATCGGCGTGAATCTCGATGGAGTCGGTGCCGTATTCGAGCTCGTAGCTCTCGCTCACCGTCTTCCGCGGCAGCTTGCCCGGCTTGCGTGCGGGCACAAAGCCAGCGCCCAAGGCGACGGCCACGGGCACGCCGACCATAAAGCCGCGGGCCTCGGGACCCACAACCTTGGTGATACCCATGCCGGCAAAATGCTCGGCCAGGGCATCTACCATGGCCTTTAGTGCCTCGGGATTACCAAAGAGCGGCGTGATGTCCTTAAAGACGACTCCGGGCTCGGGATAGTCGGGGATGTCGACGATTTGAGATTCGAAGTCGTACATTGCATGACCTTTCAATGGGTTGCCGAAATATCAACAGCGGTTATTTGCCCGCGGTGACGGTGCCGGATTGCGAAGGGGCGACGACCTTGAGCGGCTTTACGAGAGAATCCTCGTGCGAAGCCGGCGCGGCAGTTTCTTCGTTTTTGGCCTTGGTGGACTCGGAGCGAGCGATTTCCTCATCGAGTGCATCGATGTCGGCGTCCTCGACCACGGCGTTGAGCGACTCAAAAACGCGGTTCTTGAGCAGCGCGGTGTGCACGCCCTCCGTCAGGTCGTGAAGCTTCTTAAACGCACGCTCGAGCTTGGCGTCGCGCTCGTCATCGGAGGTATCCATGCCGAGCATGCTCACGAGCACCTGCTCAAACATCGAGGATTCGCGGTTGGCGGAAGACACGTACTGACGCAGGTTGCGCGGCTCAATGTGAAAGCGCGACAGCTCGGAGCAGTAGCGGATGATTGGAAAATCGCGACCATCGACGAGCTCACGATTCTGCGGACTCTTGATGATGCGAATGAGGTCGTTCTCGGCGAGCGAGCGGATAAACGAAATCTCGACGCCCAACATATCGGGAATGGTCTCGATGGGATGCAGCTTTTGTTTAGTCTCCTTGGGCTCCGTCTTGAGCGGAACATCGGACAGTAAGCCCACCTCGTAGGCGAGCGTTGACAGGTCCGTGGCGTTCTCCAAGCGCTGCTTAATCACGTTGAGCGGCATATAGCGGGTCTTCTGCAGGTGCAGGATGACCTCCAGGCGGTCAACGTCCTCCTTGGAGTACTGACGGTATCCCTTAGGCGTACGATGAGGGGTAATGAGCCCCTCATCCTCTAGAAATCTAATTTTTGAGTTCGAAAGATCGGGGTATGCGCCTCGAAGAAGGTTGACGACTTGGCCGATACTCAAATAGTTGCGTTCGGCCATGCCCTACTCACCGGTTTCGATGCGCTCCGGCGTGCTCTCGTGGTAGATGAGCGTAAACGTACCGATCTGGACGGATGAACCATCGTGCAGCGGGGCTGCATTGACGATGGCGCCATCGACCCACGTGCCGTTGAGCGAGCCCAGGTCCTCGATGCGGGCACCCAGGCCCTCGCGGATAATGCGCGCGTGGCTGCGCGAAACGGTCATGTCATTGAGAAAGATACCGTTCGCAGGATCGCGGCCGATGGTGGTCACGTCGTCCTCGAGCTCAAAGGCGGCACCAGTCTGCGGACCCTTGACGATGGACAGAACGGGGGCGGTGATGCGCACGTTGGCCATGAGGTCGGGAACGGTGACGTCGCTTGAAGGCACGCGGAATACGCAGGTAGCGTCAGCAGTCTTATCATTCTGAGGCATATTGTTAACCATGTTGTCCATGACAACCCCTAACTTATCGCGGACGAGCCGCAAATAATGAACCGTACGTAATCATACCCCAACGAATCAGTCTTCGATTTCGGGGTTCAGAAAGTCGATGTCCTCGTCCTCGGGATGCGCGAGAGCCTGTTTAATGGCCGCTCCGCCCTTAATGGAGTAGATGACAGCGGTGAGCATGGAGAAGATCACGCCGCCATACACAAAGAAGATGCCGAGGGGCACCGAGCTTCCGTTGAGACCCGGGAAGGCCGCGAGAGTCGGAGGTAAAAGGTGCAGGCCGTCAATAACGGGGAACCCGAGCAGCATGAGTGAGAAGCCGGTCATGAGCAGCGCGGTGGCAATCTTTCCGGGGAAGACGACATCGATGGGGCGACGATGATAATGACGCACGATAAGCGTTCCGATGCCCAGATAGATGTCGCGGCCAATAATGAGCACGCAGACCCAGATGGGCAGCTCTCCGCGGACCACCAGCCCAAGTACGCCGGTGAACAGCAGCGCACGGTCACAAATGGGATCCATGACCTTGCCGAGCCACGAGACCGTCTTAGTCATGCGGGCGATCTGACCGTCCATCCAGTCGGTGGAGGCGGCAACGGCGTAGATAACAATGGCGATGACGCGGTTGTTATCCGTCACAAACAGGTACAGAAATACCAGGGTGAGGATCAGGCGCGTAAAGGTGATGAAATTGGAGATCGTAAAGATCTTATTCGACGGGTAATCGGAAGTGCCGATAAGCTCCTTTTTGATCTTCTTTTTGATGCCCACAGGACTCCCCCGCTGGTTAACGACAAAACTTTCGCTACTATACCCGTTCCGGCGATGTCTATCCAGCGTAAGCATAGAGAGTCCAGACATGAGGAAGGCGCTTTTGGGCGCCGGTGGATTTCACATTCGTGTACATCAGCCTCCAAACATGCCGAAAAATGTCGGTTTTGGAGGGTGATGTACACGTTTTGATTCGGTGATTACATCGATCGGGAAAGTTGTTGCCTTAAGCAAATTAATCATGATGTGCGGGTCGAGAAGGGTTGGCGCCAAAAGAACCCAACGGCCGTTATGGCTTCGTTAGAAACGCGCCCCACCATGGATGGTGAACCCGAAAGGTAAGGCGTGCGGGCACGGTGACTCGGCCCGCGCTCCCGGAAGAGAAAGGATAAACCCATGGGTTACATGCTCGAGACGCGTGGGCTCACCAAGCGCTTCGGCCGCGGCGACCAGGCGCAGGACGCCGTGGCCGATGTGAGCCTTCATATCCGCGAGGGCGAGGTGTACGGGCTGCTCGGTCCCAACGGCGCCGGCAAGTCGACAACGCTCAAGATGATCTGCGGGATGCTGCGGCCGACGGCCGGGGAGATCCTCTTTGCCGGGCACGCCTGGCACCGCGAGGACCTCTACGCAATCGGCAGCCTCATCGAGGAGGCGCCGCTCTACCCCAACCTCACCGCGCGCGAGAACCTGCGCGTGCGCACCACGCTGCTGGGCCTTCCCGAGAGCCGCATAGATGAGGTGCTCGCCGCCGTAGACCTCGCGGACACCGGGAAGAAGCGCGCCGGGCGCTTCTCGATGGGCATGCGGCAGCGCCTGGGGCTCGCACTGGCGCTGATCGCCCGGCCACGCCTGCTCGTGCTCGACGAGCCCACCAACGGCCTCGACCCCATCGGCATCGAGGAACTGCGCGACCAGATCCGCGGCTTCGCAGCGGCGGGTACGACGGTGATCGTCTCGAGCCACATCCTCTCCGAGGTGCAGCAGATGGCGGACACCATCGGCATCATCTGCGGGGGGCGCCTCGCCTACGAGGATGCGCTTCGTCCCGGGCAGGACCTCGAGGAACTCTTCATGAGCTTTTGCCGGGAAGGGCGACGAGCGCGCGGGGAGGTGGCGGCATGACGGGTGAGAAAGGCGGCCTGCTCGCGGCCCTGCGCGCCGAGGCCCTGAAGTCGCGCCACGCGGCACCGGTTCGTCTTGCCGTGCTCATGGCGCTGCCGATGCCGCTGCTCGGCGCGATGCCCTACCGGGGCGTGCAGATCTTCAGCGCGTGGAACTACTGGTACGCGCTCTTCCTGCCCGTGTCTCTCTCGCTCGTGGTGGCGTGCGTCGCGCGGGCGGACGCTCGCACGCGGATGCGGGGGCTTCTGGGCCTGGGCTTCCCGCTCGGGCGCGCCTGGTGGGCCAAGGCGCTCTGGTGCCTCGCGCTCTGCACGCTCTCGAACCTCGTGGTCTTCGGCATCTACCTCGCGGGATCGGCGTTCTCCTCGCAGGGCCTCACGGCCGCGGGCACGCTCACGATGCTCCTCTGCGCGCTCGTCAACACGGTGACCGCGGCGTGGATGATCCCCGCAGGGCTCTTCCTCACGGCGCGGTTCGGCATGCTCGCGGGCATCTTCTGCCCGCTCGCCGCGCAGCTCATGGGTGGGTTCGCCTGGTCGTTGGTGCCGCTGCCGCAGCTCTTTCCGCCGTCGGCGAGCATGGTCATCCCCACGAGCTTCATCCCCGTGCTGCCGAGCGGTGAGCCACTCGCGGCGGACATGGCGCTCGGCGGGGCGCTCGCGGCGGATGGCATGCTCACGCTGGCGGGCCTTGCGGTCTGCGCGCTCGCGTTCACCGCGCTCACAGCGGCGGGCGCGGCCTGGTTCGCGCGCTCCGAGGAGAGGTGATGGCCATGACACGACTCTCCGACCCGACGCCGCGCATGACTCTCTCGCGGGCCCTGCTCTCAGAGTCCCTGCGCCTGGCGCGCTCCCCGCTCGCGGCGGTGCACCTCGTCTGCGGCCTGGCAGCCGGTCTTGCCTGCGGCGAGTACTTCTCCGTAGCCCGATGGGACCCGGCGCTGGGCGCGGACGCCTACGTCCAGTTTCTCGGCGCCCTCATGCCGCTCATGTCCGCCATCGTCTGCGGGCTCGCCGTGGACGAGGAGCGCGCTGCCGGGCGTCTCGCCAACCTCACAGCGGTCCCCTCGCGCTGGCGCGCCGTCGCGGCGAAGCTGTTCGCCCTTGCGGCGCTCGGCGCCGCCGCGCTGGCCGTGGCGCTCGGCGTGTTCGGGGCCGTGCTCGCCGTTGCCGGGCGCCTGCCGCTCGGGCCTGCTCCGCTTGCGGCCGCATGGGCGGGCATCGTGCTGGGCAGCCTGCCCCTCTACGCGCTGTGGCTCGGCGTGGGCCTGCGCCTCGGCCGCAACGCCGCCATCGGCGCCGGCGCTGCGGGTATGCTCCTCGCGTTCTTCTCGGTGGGCGGACTTGCGCACGGCCTCATGACCGGCGAGCTCACCGGCGCCCTGGCGACGCCCCTGAGCTGGGTGCCGCTCGCCTGGCCCGCGCGCATGGGGTCGCTCGGGGTGGAGGCCTTCATCGACGCCGCACGCGCGGCGGGCCCTCTCCTCACGACTGCGCTCGTTAGCCTCGTTCTCACCCTGGCAGCCGACGCCGTCCTTCTCGCCTGGTTCTGCCGCTTTGAGGACGGGAGGGCAGATGCGTAGGAGGCCGCTCGCCGCCATGCTCGTCATCCTCTCCGCAGCGCTCGTCTTGGGCGGGAATGCCCTGCTCGACGCCGGCTGGGGGTCGGCGCTGCGCTCGATCGCCGACCGCGTGCTGCCCAACCCTGAGATCGCCATGCGGGCGCCCGCGCCCGAGCCCGGCAGCCACGCGATCTTCTACGCCGACGCCACCGAGGCGGGGGCAAACTACGTCTACCTGGTGGACGCGGCGGACGACAGGGGCAATGTCCGAGAGCTCCAGCTCATCTTCTTCGGGCGGGAGTCGGACGGCGAGGGCTGGCTCGAAATCGAGGCGCGCGGTAGCTCGGGCGTGCGCCACCGTGCGTGCGACGCGGCCGAGGCACCCGCGGCTGCGCGCAGGGCTATGGACCGCTGTGCGCGGCGCTAGTACAATTCCGACGAGAGTTTCAGGAGGTCGAACATGGCGAGGATACTGGCAGTGGACGATGAACGGGCGATTCTCGACGCGCTCGCGCGCGTCCTCGGCCGCGACGGCCATGAGGTCGTCAGGGCGGCGGACCCGACGGCGGTCCCGGGGATGGACCTCTCGCGCTTCGACCTCGTGCTCTGCGACGTCATGATGCCGGGGCTCGACGGTTTCGAGCTCGTGCGGCAGATCCGCCCGGACTTCGACGGGCCCATCGTCTTCCTGACCGCGCGCGTGGCCGAGGAGGATGCTGTGGCCGCCTACGGCCTGGGCGCCGACGACTACGTCCGCAAGCCCTTCGGGGCCGCGGAACTGCGCGCCAAGGTCGCGGCCCATCTACGCCGTGAGCGCCGGCCGCGCTCGCACGCCCTCTCCTTCGGGGAGGTGCGGATTGACCTTGGGGCGCGCGGCCTCTCCGTGGGCGGCGAGACCGTGCCGCTCACGCCCACCGAGTACGCCATCTGCGAGTACCTCGCCCGCCACCCCGGGCAGGTCATGAGCCGCGCGCAGATACGCGAGGCGGTGCTAGGCTGGGAGAGCGACGCCGACGATGCGGCCATATCCATGCAGGTCAGCCGCGCCCGGAGGAAACTCTCCGAGGCCGGCGCCGATCCGATTGCGACCGTCTGGGGGATGGGGTACAAGTGGCAGCTCTGAAGATCGGGGCGCGAGGTCGCGGGGGCATGCCGCTCTCCTTCGTCATCGCGCGCTACTTCGCCTACGCGTTCGCGGCGGTCGCCACGGCGTGGCTCGCCTCGTTCATGGTGCTCTCCATGGCGATCAACGCGGGCTTCGTCTACGAGGCAAGCTGGGGGCCGGCCAATGCGCGCGAGGTCGCGGAGGGCCTGGCACGCGACGGCGTCTGCGGGCAGCAGGACGTGCCGACGGCGTACCGCTACCTCATCCTGAACAAGGACGGAAACGTGCTGATGACAGACCTCGAGAGCACGCGGCTCGAGGACGCGACGGAAATGGCCCGTGCGGTACTCGCCGCGGATCCGGGCACAGTGGAGATCGAGGGCGGGGGTTCGGGCCTCACTTACGCCGCGTTCCCGCTCAAGGGCGGCGGGGCCTGCGCACTCGTCAGCGAGTACCTGCCGCAGTGGGTCTCGCGCGATCTCGCCGGCCTGCTTCCCAACCCGCAGAAACTCATGCTCGTCGGCGCCACGGCGGGAAGTGCGCTCGCGCTCGCACTCGTGGCGCGCCGCGCGAGCCGTGTGATCTCGCGCAAGATGGCGCCGCTCGTGGAGGCGGCGGGGCGCGTCGGCGCGGGGGAGCTCGACTTCGCGGTCGGCAGCACCAACGTGCGCGAGGTGAACGACGTCCTCGCCGCGATGGACGCCATGCGGGCCTCCCTCGCCGAGTCGCTCGAGGCCCGCTGGGCCGCGGAGCGGGGGCAGCGCGAGCAGATGGCGTCGCTCGCCCACGACCTCAAGACGCCGCTCACCGTGCTGCGCGCCAACGCCGACTTCGTGGCGGAAGAGCTGGAAGACGAGAAAGACGCCGACCTCGCGGCCGCCGCGCGCGACATAGCCGGCAGTGTCGAAAGGCTCGACGGCTACGTGCGCCTGCTCATCGAGGCCTCGCGCGGGTCCGGCGGGGCGGAGAGGGCCCCCATGCGGCCGGTCGAGCTCTGCGAACAGGTCCTCGCCGAGGCCGCCCAGATCGCCCGGGCGCGAGGCGTGACGCTCAACGCGGCCACGGGCCCCGCTGTCGCGGGCGCGCCCGAGGCCCCACTCGACCGAACCGCCCTGGCGCGAGCCGCCGCGAACCTCGTGGCCAACGCCGCTGAGCACGCGCGCTCGCGCGTGGTGGTCTCCTGCGACGTCGCTGGTGGATACCTCGTCATCGAGGTCGCCGATGACGGACCGGGCTTTTCTCCCGCCGCCCTCGAACGCGGCTGCGAGCGCCTCTTCACAGACGACTCCTCCCGCTCCTCGCGCGACGGAGGCCGCCACTACGGGCTCGGCCTCCACGTCGCCTCCGAGGCCGCGAGCGCCCACGGGGGCTCCGTCTCGCTCGCCAACAGCCCCTCGGGCGGCGCGGTGGCCACCATCGCGGTCCCCCTGTGCGGGATCTGACGATTTCCTCGTTGTCTACCTCGACTGCGATATGTCGCTCGCCGAGGCCGCGACGAGATGGTGTTGCGTCTGCCCCGTTTGGTGCTTCTAGCTCAAATTTGATCTGATGTAAGGCCCGCGCAATCCTGCATGGGCCTTTCTTTTGGCAATTGTTCGACCGATTCGTGGCTTGAAACACAAATTATCGAGTTAAGGAGACATGGGGTCACACAGCGGCTCTCAGAGCGCCCGCCGCACTCCCCCGCCATTAACCTGCGTCGTCCTCGTATAGAGCCCATCCTGCTTGGCGTTTCGTTGCAACAGCCCACTTGTCCACCGATCAAGTGAACTACTGGAATAAATACAGCGACATGCTTGTCCGTTATAGTCGCTATATCTGTGTTAATCGCCGCGATAAATACAGCCTGTACTCGGCTGCATACCAGCTACGCGTATGTAGATTCATATCGCGTTAATAAATCGGCTCAAGCGCTTGCAAAACGCGCAAGTAACCGCAAAAGGCGATTATCGCGTAGGTAGATTTTTGGCACCCTGTTGCTTAATCAAAATTAAGCAATTGCTTAAAACAAAAAAGGTCAGGCACTAGGTGCCTGACCTGCAAACTTCTGGTCGGGACGACTGGATTCGAACCAGCGACCCCTTGACCCCCAGTCAAGTGCGCTACCAAGCTGCGCCACGTCCCGAAGCTTTTGTTTGTTGCTCTGCTCTCGCTCGCAACAGGGAGTATATTAACCCGAAACTTTAGACTTGTGCAAGAACTTTTTTATAAATTTTGAAGCAAGTCCAAAATTGTATCTGCGAGCTGGGGTTTTGTTAGAACGGGAAGTTCTTTCGTACCTGTTGTGCTCACAATCCAGGCCTTGTTAGTGTCGGTTCCAAAGCCTGAATCGGCGCGCGAGACATCGTTGGCGATAATTACATCGCAACCCTTGCGGGCAAGTTTGCGCTGCGCGTACTCCACGACGTTATCGGTCTCGGCCGCAAAGCCGATCACGCACCGCTCCCCCTTCTGGCGCGAAAGCTCAGCCAAAATATCGACCGTCTCGACCAGTTTGATGCGATCCAAGCGCTCGTTGGCCTTTTTGAGCTTATGGTCCGCAGGGGATACGGGGGTGTAGTCGGCGACAGCGGCCGCACAAATGGCCACATCGGCCGTCTGAAAGGCGCTGAGCGCTGCCTTCAGCATTTCAGCGGCGGTCTGCACGCGCACGCACTCCACGCCGTGGGGAACGTCGAGCGATGTCGGTCCCAGCACGAGCGTGACGGCGGCACCGCGACGTGCGGCCTCCCCCGCCAGGGCGATACCCATCTTGCCCGAAGAACGGTTGCCAATGAAGCGCACGGGGTCAATCGGCTCATGCGTGGGGCCGGCGGTAATGACGATGCGCTTGCCCGCCAGGTCTTGTTGCACGGGATTGAGCACCTCGCAGACGGCCTCGACGATGTCCTCGGGTTCGCTCATGCGCCCCGTGTCCACGTCGCCGCAGGCAAGGTAGCCACTGCCGGGTCCCACCACGTGGACGCCGCGCTCGCACAGCGTGGCCATATTGGCCTGCGTGGCCGACGCCTTCCACATGCCATTGTTCATGGCCGGCGCGATAACGACGGGCCGCGGCGTCGCAAGCAGCGTGGTGGAGATGAGGTCATCGGCGATGCCGTTGGCCATCTTGGCGATGATATTGGCCGTCGCGGGCGCCACGACCACCAAGTCGGGCTCCTGCGCCAGCGAGATATGGTGGATGGGGTCAGACGGGTCGTCGAATAGCCCAACCGCGACCGGCTCATTGGTGAGCGCGCGGAAGGTGAGCGGCCCCACAAACTCAGTGGCATGCTCGCTCATGACGACCTTGACGTGCGCGCCGCGCTTTTGGAGCAGGCGCACGATATTGCACGACTTATAGGCGGCGATCCCGCCGGTAATGCCCAGCAGGATCGTTTTTCCCTCAAGTTGCATTGAATTGTTGGGTGCCGCCATCGTTTAAGCTTCCTTGCTCGGGAGCACCAGCAGGCGGTGGCAGTACGGGCAGTGCGTAATCTCGCTACCGTCGTGGTTGAGGTCGCTCATGGACGATGCCTGCAGCGCGGTGTGGCAGACCGTGGGGATGTTGCCCTTGATGGTCTCGACGGCCAGGCCGCGGAACTGCTTGAGCAGACGTTCGTAATCGGTGAGCACGTCGGTCGGCAGCGTGGCGGCAAGCGCGGTGCGCTCCTTGGTGGCGGCATCGATCTGAGCCTGCAGATTGGCAGCCTTGGCGCGGGCAGCCTTGGTATCGGCCTTCACGCCCTCCTCGAACTTGGCGATGATGGCCTGCGCGCGAGCCTCTCGGTCAAGCGCTTCCTTATGGGCGACGACGACGTCCTTGCGGGTGTGCTCGATCTTGTCCAAGCGCTTGGCCAGGGTGGCGAGCTCGTTCTCCAGGTCCTGAACCTCGCGGTAGTCGGAGCCGTCCACGTGGCGCTTCTTGGCGGCCTCGATGGCGTTGTTGGTCTGAATCTCGGTGGTGTTGAGATCGTCGAGCTCAATGTCCAGATCCTTGCGCTGGGCGTAGAGCTTGGTCATCTCGGACTTGAGCTTCACATAGGTCTTGCGCTTGGAAGCGAGCTCCTTGAGCTCCGGCATATTGGCAAGTTCGCTCTTGTTGCGGGCGAGCTCCAAATCGATCTGTTGCAGCTTGAGTAGCGTAGCGCCGGCGCTCATAAGTTCTCTCCTTTTGTCACAGTCCACCATTGGCAAGGGTTCAATATTTTAATCGCATGACGGGGGTCGACCCCGGCGTCAACTGCAGAGTTCATCAATATATCAACGAACGGCTCTTCGGAGCGGTCGTGGCCGAGCAAGATCACCGGCAGCCCGCGCAAGGCAAGGTCTTGCGACACGTGGTAGCCCGCCTCGCCGGTTACGATGACATCTGCGCCTGCGGCGATGGCGAGCTCTCCAAAGTCGCCTAAGGAGCCGCCCAAAATGGCGATGGTGCGGCACGGGTGATCTGCCTCGCCCCACACGCGCGGGTCGCTGCCAAACGCCTGGGCGGCGCGGGCGGCAAGGTCGCGCAGGCTGCAGGGGTCGTTGAGGGTCGCAAGGGCGCCCAGACCGGTGAGTTCAGGCTCGTCCGCATGCTCCAGCGAGCTTATGGGCTTTGCGCCTAGCAAATCGCTCAGGCGAACGCGCGCTTCGTGCGAGCGGTCCAGGTTGGTGTGAAGCGAGATGATGCTCACGCCGCAACGAGCTGCCTCGTACAGCGCGGCGCTGCATTGGGGGCGTGTGGAATCCGACGGACAAAACGCCTCGGGCGCCTTGATATAGATGGGATGATGCGTTAGCAGCACGTTGGCGCCGGCCTCCTGGGCGCGGTGCACATTGGCTTCGGTCGCATCGAGTGCGCAGGCAACACCGGTAATCTCCGCGGCAGGGTCGCCGACGGAGAATCCTACATGGTCCCAACTCTCGGCATCGGTCTTGGGATAGCGTGCCAGCAGCGCGCGCTCAAGCTCGGCGACGATCATGCGGCGCCTACGATCGAGAGCAGCGTCTGGGCAAACTCGTCCAGATCGTCCGGATTCACGCGGTCGTCAAAGGAAATGCGTAGTGCGCCCAATGCCTGCTCGCGACCGATGCCCATCGCGCTTAAAACATGGCTCGGGTCCATGCTGCCACTCGAGCATGCCGAGCCTGCCGACACCTCAAAGCCGGCGGCGTCGAGCTTGATGATGAGTTCCTCGGAGTCCATGCCGTCAATGTAGATCGATACCATGCCGGGCAGACGGTCGGCTTGTGCGTAGTCACCAATGGTGGCGTGAATGCGCTGGTGGGCCGTAAGCGTGGCGTAGAGCTTGTCGGAAAGGGCTTGCAGCTTCGCGCGCTCCTGAGCCACATGGGGCGTCAGAGACGAGGCGGCAGCGGCAAAGGCGAGCTGCGTGCGCAGGTCCTGCGTGCCGGCACGTCGTCCGGCTTCCTGTCCACCGCCAAAGATTCGGGGGCGCAGCGGCGTGCGGTTCTTAAGGTAGAGCGCGCCGGATGCCACAGGGCCGCCGATCTTATGCGCGGCAACGGACATGGCATCGACGCCCAGCTCGGTGACATCGAGCGGAATATGCAGATACCCCTGGATGGCATCGGTGTGGAACAGGGCGCCAACGGTATGCGCGGCCGCGGCAAGCTCGCGGATGGGCTGCACCACGCCGGTCTCGTTGTTGGCAACCATGATGCTCACGAGCGCGACGTCGCCGCCGAGCAAGTCGCTCAGCGTGGCAGGCTCAATGTAGCCCATGCGGCAGGGCTGCAACAGGTCGACGGTAAAGCCGGCGGCACGCAGCAACGGCAGGTTGTCCAGAATCGAATCGTGCTCGATGGCCGAAACGATTACACGATCGCGCTTGCGATCGCGCTGACGAGCGCCCTCGGCAAGACCGAGCAGCGCCAGCTGGTTGGCTTCGGTGCCGCCGTTGGTCAGTACAATCTCGGACGGGCGGACGCGCGCGCCAAAGCTGCGGGCGATCTCGCGACGTGCAACCTCCAGACGCGCGGCAGCCTTGCGGCCGAGCGAATGCAGCGAGTTGGGGTTGACGCCGGCAAGCTCGCTGTCGTCGTACTCGCGCTGCGCAAGGAGCGCCTCGGCGCGCATTGGCGTCGAGGCGGCATAGTCAAGATTCACGGGTATGCGGTTTTGACCTGCGGTCATAAGGGTTTATGCCTCCTGTGCGGCCTCATTGCCCAGCTTCTGCAGCAGCGCAACCTCGGCGGCGGGATCTTCGGACTTAAAAACGGCGGAGCCGGCTACGAGCACGTTGGCGCCGGCCTTGACGACCTCGGCGATGTTCTTGGAAGCAATACCGCCATCGACTTCGATCAGGGGCGACACGCCGTGACGCTCACACGTGGCCGTAAGCTCGTGCAGCTTAGGCAGCGTGCCCGGGATAAAGCTCTGGCCGCCAAAGCCCGGGTTCACACTCATGAGCAGCACCATATCGACGACGTCGATGATGCTCTCGAGCACGCACACGGGGGTGGCGGGGTTGAGCACCACGCCGGCCTTGACGCCGCGCTGCTGCAGATGCGTGAGCGTGCGGTGCAGGTGCGTGGAAGCCTCGTAGTGCACGGTGATCATGTCGGCACCGGCGTCGGCGTACCAATCGACCGTCTCGTCGGGGTTCGACACCATCAGGTGCGCGTCGACCGGCACGTCGGTGGAGCGCTTGACGGCCTTGAGGATGTCAACGCCAAAGGTGAGGTTGCCGGTAAAGTGGCCGTCCATGACGTCGAAGTGCACGTAGTCGGCACCGGCGATCTTGTCGAGTTCGCCCTTGAGGTTGGCCATGTCGGCCGAGAGGACGGACGGAGCGATTTTAATGGAACCCATGGTAGTAGCCTTTCTGCACTAGTCGGTGAGTCCGTAGAACTCTTGGGAGGGTACGCGGTCGGTAAGAATCTCGAGCGCCCTATCCAACGTAACACCGTTGTAGAGCGTTTGCTCCACGGCAAAGGTGAGCGGAATGTCTACGCCCAGTGAACGGGCAAGCTCACTGACGCTGCGGGCCGCGACGGCGCCCTCGACCACCATATGCGTACGTGCCTGGTACTCGTCGAGCGAGACGCCGTGGGCAAACTCGTAGCCAAAGGTGCGGTTGCGCGAATGCTCGGAGGTGCAGGTGGCAATGAGGTCACCCATGCCGGCAAGACCCATGCAGGTCATGGCTTGACCGCCGCGGGCGTGCACCAGACGGCTGATCTCGGCCAGGCCGCGCGTCATGATAAGGGCAAGCGTGTTGTCGCCCGCACCAGAACCGGCGGAAATGCCGCACACGATGGCGATGACGTTTTTCATGGCGCCGCAAACCTCGACGCCGGTCATGTCCTGCGACAGGTAGATGCGGAAGGCCGTGGATAGGAGCAGGTCCTTAAAGGTCTCCCCTATCTGCGGATCTTCGCTGGCGATGACGGCGGCAGAAAGCCCGCCGCGGCAGATCTCCTCGGCATGGTTGGGGCCCGAGAGCGCCGCGACGCGCGACTCGTTGCCGATCTCACTGGCGATGACCTCGCTCATAAGCAGGCCGGATTCGGGCTCAATACCCTTGGTGAGGCAGAGTGTCGGGGTGTCGGCGGCGATGAAGGGTGCTGCCTGATGGCATACGCTGCGCAGGTGCGTGGAGGGCACGGCAAAGATGATCGCATCGGCACCGTCGAGCGCCTGGGCGAGCTCGGTCGTTGCCACCACGTTGTCCGGCAGCTCGTATCCCACCAGATAGCGCGGGTTGCGGTGCTCGCCGTTAATGCCGGCGGCCGTCTGCTCGCTGTGGGCCCACATGGTCACGCGCTCGGCTCGCGCGGCGGCAAGGCCGGCGACGGCGGTTCCCCAGGAGCCGGAGCCAATCAGCGCAACATTCATGACTCTCTCCTACTTATCGTCGGGCTCGGTGACGCGCTTGGTAAACGAGAGCTTGGACTCCTTACCGCACATGAGCTTTTTGATATTCGCGCGATGGGCCCACACCACGGTGATGCCGATCATCGCCATGCAAAACTTAAGTCCCAGGCTGCTGTACGGAAAGACCGCGCAAGCAGCGATGGGAAGACCGATGGCAGCGGCAAGCGAGCCCACCGACACATACTTGGTGATGGCGACGGCTACGATAAACATGCCGAGCAGCGACAGGCCAATAGGCCAGTACCAGGCGAGAATGACGCCCAGGCCAACCGCGATACCCTTGCCGCCGTGGAAGTTAAGGTAGGGCGAGAAGATATGGCCCCACACCGCTGCTAGGCAAATGACGCCGAGCATCCAATCGCCGGGGGCTCCGGGCGCCATGATGCTTACGGGGAAGCCATAGCCCAAGTCGGCAATGAGCGGACGCGCGATAAGGACGCAGATGGCGCCCTTAAGGCAGTCGAGCAACAACGTGAGCGCGGCCACCTTAGGGCCGGCCACGCGCAGCGCATTGGTTGTGCCGATGTTGCCGGAGCCCGCCTTGCGAATGTCCGTGTGGTTGAACATGCGGCCCAGGATCAGGCCAAACGGAATCGCTCCGATAAAGAACGAGACCACGGCGCAGATGGCGGTCAGCAGAATCGGATTATGCATCCTTTTGTTCCTTCTTCCTAAAGAAGAGTCGAATGGGCGTGCCGGCAAAATCGAAAGTCGAGCGCATGCGGTTCTCCACGTAGCGTTGGTAGGTGTCGTTGACCAGGTCGCTATGGTTGACGAAGAACGTGAACGTCGGCGGGTTGACGCCCGTCTGGGTCACGTAGTGCATGCGCAGGCGGCGCTTGCCGTCCACCACGGTATGACCGAACTCGCGCAGGTCGGTGAGGAACGTGTTGAGGCGCGAGGTGCTGATCTTCTGCGAGCGCGTCTTTTCGGCGGCGTCGACCATCGCCCAGATCTTCTCGACGCTGCGGCCAGTGAGGGCAGAGATGCGCAGGTACTGGGCCCAGGGAGCCATAACGCCCAGACGGCGGTCGACGGTCTCCATGCAGGCCTCGCGCTTGCGGTCGTCGTCGAGCAGGTCCCACTTGTTGAGCAGCACGACGATGGCGCAGCCGCGCTCGATGGCCAAGCCCATGACCTTCTGGTCCTGCTCGGTAACGCCCACGGAGGCGTCGACGACGAGCAGCGCCACGTCGGCGCGATCGATGGCGCGCAGGCCGCGGACCATGGAGTAGTACTCGATATTCTCGTACACGGTGCTCTTCTTGCGAATACCAGCGGTGTCAACCATGCGGTAGTGCTTGCCGTTGCGCTCGACGACCGTGTCGATGGCGTCGCGCGTGGTGCCGGCGATGTTCGAGACGATGGAGCGGTCGGCGCCCAGGATGCGGTTGAACAGCGACGACTTGCCGGCATTGGGGCGGCCGATGATGGCGACGTTCAGGGCGTCGGGGAACTCATCGGCGACCTCGTCCTCTTCCTCCGGAAGCAGGGCCACGATATCGTCGAGCAGGTCGCCCGTGCCGTGGCCATGCAGGGCCGAGAGGGGCGTGGGCTCACCGACGCCGAGCGAATAGAACTCCCAGATGCTGTCGTTTTCGCGATCGGGGTTGTCGAGCTTGTTCACCAGTAGAAAGACCGGCTTGTCGCAGCGCTTGAGCATGCGGGCGACCGACTCGTCCTCCTCGGTGACGCCGGTGCGGCCGTCGACCACAAACAGGATGACGGCGGCTTCCTCGGCGGCGGCGAGGGCCTGGTCGCGGATGGACGTGGCAAAAACGTCATCGCTCTTGAGCGGCTCGATGCCGCCCGTGTCGACAATGGTGAACTCGCGGCCGTTCCAATCGGCCGTGTGGTATGAGCGATCGCGCGTGACGCCGCGGGACTCATGGACGATGGCGTCCGAGGTTTGGGCCAGGCGGTTAACGAGCGTGGACTTGCCCACGTTGGGGCGTCCGACGACGGCGACGATAGGTTTCATCTGCTCTCCTTTAATGGATAGGGTCAGCGGAATTAGTAGAGTCTGCGGGCACAATGCCAAGGATATGCTCCAGGGTATCGAGCAGCTCATGCGGCATGGTCGACACCACATGAACCTCGGCGCCGCGACTGGTAAGGCTTGCGAGTAAATCGTCACGATGATACTCGTCAAGCGTCATGCCGTCAGCGTTGAACATGAGCTTAGGCACAAAGAGCATAACCCCCGACAGGTCTTGCGGCAGCTGCTCCAAGATGTCACAGGCGACAATGAGGCCGGTCACGTCCACGTTGCCGCCAAAGTAGCGGTTTTTGATGGCTGTGACGGTGCCGGCGAGGCCGTGCGGCGATTCCACAAAGCGCGCGACCGTATCGCGCGCGCTGGCGCCCGAAAGGCACAGCAGGCGCTGGCTGCGGGCGGCGATTCCCTCGCGAACGCGGGTCAGGCGCTCGGCATCGGCGGCGAGCACGTTGTCGGTCTCGTCCAGATAGGAGCGGATCATGCCGATGCCGTCGTAGTACTGCGGGTAGCCGTCGTAAAAGTCTGCCTCGGGCGGCTCGATGCCGGCGTCCAGATAGAACTCGTCGCTCATCTGGAACGTGTGGCGGCCAAAGCGCTCGAAGGCACGGTCCTGGAAGGGACGGATCATGGCAATGGTTTCGCGCGCGAGCTCGGGCTTGTCGCTGTAGGACCAGCTAAAACGGTTCTGATGCTTGGTAAAACCGAGCGGCACGATACCCAGGCTCGTGATCTGTTCGTGATCCTCGCAAAAGCGAAGCGTCTTTAGCAGTTCTTCGCCGTCGTTCATGCCGGGGCACAGCACGATTTGCGCGTGAATCTCGATGCCGGCTGCCATGATGGCCTCGAGCACGTCCATGCCGCGCTGGGCGTTGCGGCCCATCATACGGCGGCGGACATCGGGGCTCACGGCATGGACCGACACGTTCATGGGGCTCATGTTGCGATCGATAACGTTTTGCACGTCCTCGTCGGAAAGGTTCGTGAGCGTGACAAAGTTACCCTGTAAAAAGCTCAGGCGGTAGTCGTCGTCGCGGATATAGAGCGTGGAGCGGCCGCCCTTGGGCAGCATCGTCATAAAGCAGAACACGCAGGCGTTGACGCAGGTACGCATGCCGTCGAAGATGGGGCCATCGAACTCAAGGCCCCAATCCTCGCCAGGAAAGCGATCGAGCTCGACGGGGGTGACGCTGTTGTCGCGCGGGTCGAAAACCTCGAGGTCGACGGTGTCGTCGTCGGCCTCCCAGAGCCACACGATCATGTCGGTGAGTGCCTCACAATTGACCGTGAGCACGCGCATGCCCGGCTCGATGCCCACATCCCACGCGGGCGATTCGGGACGCACGTTCTTTACGAGCGCGCCTTCACCCGGCTCGGGGTCGCGGCTGCGCCCGTAATCGGCCACCTCGGCGGCGTATGCGGGTACGGTCTGGTCCATGATTAGCGGCAAAGCTCCTTGATGCGCGTGACGGCGCGCTCGATGTGTTCTTGCGGGGTGGAGGCTCCGGCGGTGATGCCGATGTGGTGAGCGTCGGTAAACCACGCGGCCTGGAGCTCAGAAGCTTCCTCGATGTGATACGTGCGCTCGCAGGCGTCTGCGCAGATCTGCGCCAGACGGCGGGTGTTGCCGGAGTTTTTGCCGCCCACGACGACCATGCAGTCGCAGCGGTTGGCAAGTGTGGCTGCTGCCTGTTGACGCTCGCTCGTGGCGGCGCAGATGGTGTTGATCACACGCAGCTCCTGTACGCGCGGGGTGATAGCGGCCACGACCTCGGCGAGGTTCTGCGCAGTCTGGGTGGTTTGCACGACGAGGCCTACCTTGCCCTTGAGCGACAAGGCGGTGGCGTCGGCGGCACAGCTCACGACCTGTGCATCATTGCCGGCGTGGCCCAAGATGCCCTCAACCTCGGGATGGCCCGGCTCGCCTACGACTACCACGCGGTAGCCCTCGCGTACCAGGCGCTCGGCGGCCACATGGACCTTCTTCACGTAGGGACAGGTGGCGTCGACCACGGTAAGGCCGCGCTCGCGGGCAGCATCGATCACTTGCGGCACCACGCCGTGGGCGCGGATGATCACGGTACCGGTTGCGGCGCTATCCAGGTTCTCAGCCAGGCTAACGCCTGCCTCAGCGAGCTCGCGCACCACGATAGGGTTATGGATGAGCGGACCCAAGGTATGGACCTGAGTGCACTCCCCTGCCTGCGGCGCAGCGGCCAGCGCCATATCGAGCGCACGCTGTACGCCGTAGCAAGTGCCGGCGTGGGCGGCGATCTCGATGGTAGGCGCGGTGGCTTGGTCGGACGCGGTCACGGCAGTGTTCGTCACGTTCTCGCTCATGGCTAGAACCTGCCCGGATGCTCGGCGCACAGCTCGTCTCGCATGGCGTAGACGCGGTTCATGGCCTCGGACTCAAACCAGGCCAGGCGCTCCGTACGCTTAAGCCCGGCCGGCGCGTCCGAAAGCGAGACGGCCTTGCCGGCACGAATCCAGCACTTCTTGGGACGCATGAGCCTTTTGCCCGCAGGCGTGATGTCGGACCAGCCGCAGATGGCGAGCGGGTTGACGGGCGCCTTGCCCATCTGAGCGATGAGCGCAAAACCGCCGTGGACCTCGGGTTTGATCTCGCGCGAGCGGATGCGCGTGCCCTCGGGGAAGATCAGGACGTCCTCGCCGCGCTGCAGCGCATGCTGGGCGGCGCGCAAGCACTTCATATCGGCAGTACCGCGCTCCACGGGGATGCCGCCAACGCGGCTAAAGGCCCAGCGCACAATCTTGCTCTTGGCGAACTCAGATTTAAAGATGGGGCGAATGCGGCGGCCCCCAAAGAACAGCGCCGTCTCCACGGCCAAGAGCTCGGCCATCGAGGTGTGGTTGCAGATGACCACGCTGCCGCGGCCTTCCTGGCGCTCAAACAGCAGGCCGGCGTCCTCGACCTTCCAACGCCACATGAGCTTGGAGAAGGCCCAAAGGATGGCCATAACCACGACGACGGTGCCGCGGATGAGCGCCGGGAACTCGGCGTAGGGGGCGTTGTAGTAATCCTCGGGCGTCTGCTTAAACAGGCGCATGGGCTACCTCCTTTGGTTGATGAGGCCCTCGATAATGCGGACGACCTCGTCGATGGTGTGGGCGGTGGAGTCGACGTGCACGGCGTCCTCGGCGGGCACGAGCGGGGCGACCTCGCGACTGCTGTCGAGCTTATCGCGCTGCTTGAGGGCGTCGAGGGTCTCGTCGACCTCGGCTTCGAGCTGCTCGGAGGTGAGCGGCTGGGCATCGTTTTGGTGACGCTGCAGCACGCGGCGGCGGGCACGCTCGCGCGGGTCGGCGGTCAGAAAGACCTTGACCTGTGCGTTGGGGAACACGACGGTGCCGATGTCGCGACCCTCGGCCACGATATCGCGATCCTCGGCGGCGCGGCGCTGATGGATGAGCATGGCGGCGCGCACGCCCGGGTAGGCCGAGACCTTGGACACGTTGGCGTCGACCTGCGGGGTGCGAATGGCAGCCGAGGCATCCTGGCCATCAATGGTCAGGCGTGTGTCTTCGCCAGTGCCGTTGGTAAAGCGGATTTCGATCTGCTCGGCGAGGGCATCGATGGCAGCCTCGTCGTCCAGATCGATGCCGCGGTCGAGCGCGGCGAACGTGACGGCGCGATACATGGCGCCCGTGTCGAGCTTGTTAAAGCCCAGCTGGCGGGCGATCTCCTTGGCGATGGTGGATTTGCCGGAACCGGCGGGGCCGTCGATGGCGACGATCATGCAATGCTTCCTTTCGATGGTTGACGTGCTGGTATGGTTCGGGGCGCTGGGGCGCGGCGGGTTGCCTAGCCTGTGTAGCGCTCGCGGTAGGTGTTGCGCTTGGGTGCGGAGCCGTGGCTGCCGTGGTGACGCGTGCGGCTGGCGGGCGTATCTTGGGGCTTGCCGCCGTTGCGCTTGGCGCTCGCCTGCTTGGGCGGGATGCCGCCGCTTTTAAGGATCTGCACCTCGCGGTCGGTGAGCTCGCGCCATGAGCCCTTGGCCACGCCCTCGAGCTCAAGGCCGGCAAAGTTGCAGCGGTGCAGGCGGATCACAGGATGGTGAATCTTGCCCAGCATGCGCTTGACCTGGTTTTTACGACCCTCGCGGATTATGACCTCCACGGCGGTGGTGCCGGGTTTGACGCCCTGGGGAGCTACGGCCTCGGCCTCGCGCGCGTTGATAACGCGGCAGATCGCCGGCTGGCACAGGCCGTCGTCGAGCTCGATGCCGCTGCGGAGTGGTTCCAAGTCGCGGTCGGACAGCTGACCGTCAACGAGTGCCTGGTAGGTCTTATAGACATGCTTGCTGGGGTGCAGCAAGTCTTGCGACAGGTCGCCGTCGGTAGTAAAGAGCAAAAGGCCCGTGGTGTCGCGGTCCAGGCGGCCCACTGGAAACAGGCCCGGAAAGCGGTCGCGCGGGACCAGGTCGGCCACGCAAGGGCGCTCCTGCGGGTCGCTCATGGTGGTGAGGTAGCCGGTCGGCTTGTAGAGCATCAAGTACACGGCGCCCTGGTTGAGCTTGACGGGCATGCCGTCGACCTCGATGTGATCGTGGTCGACATCGACCTTGGTGCCCAACTCGGTCGCGACCTCGCCGTTGACGGTCACGCGGCCGGCGGTCATTAGGTCCTCCGAGCCACGGCGGCTCGCCACGCCCGCGCGCGCCAAAAAGCGCTGCAGGCGCATGGTGTGCGGATAGACGGGCTGGGCGTCGGTGGCGGGTGCTGCGTTACCCATGGCGCGCGTCTCCCCTACTTCGTTAGTCCTCGTCATGCAAATCCTCCGAGGTCTCGTCGACGACCAGGGTTTCCAAGTCCTCGACTACCTCAACATCTTCAACATCGGTATCGAGCAGTTCGCGCTCTTCGTCCAGGTCATCGGCCTGCTCCTCGAGCGTGGACTGAATGCTGCGGCCGCTCAGGCGCTCGCGGATAAACTGACGCGATTGCTCGTCGGGGGCAAACTGCTCCAGGTCGGGCAGGTCGCGGGTGGAGCGCAGACCGAACTTTTCCAAGAAGGCGTTGGTCGTGCCGTAAATGATGGCCTGACCGCGCTGGGGATCGCGGCCGAGCTCGCGCACCAGGCCCTTGTCCACGAGCGACGCGATGACGCCGTCGGAGTTGACGCCGCGGATGCCCTTGACCACCTCGCGCGTCACAGGCTGGTGGTATGCGATGACGGCCAGGGTTTCGAGCGCCGCCTGCGACAGCTTTTGCGTGTCCCAGCTCAGCACGTAGGCCTCGACCACGTCGTGGTAGGCGGGATGCGTAAACAGGCGCCAGCCGCCGGCGACCTCGCGCAGCTGAAAGCCGCGGTTGGCCTCCTCGTACTCAACCTTGAGCTCGGCGAGCAGCGATGCGCACTCGCCGGGGGCGATATCCAGTGCGCCGGCGAGCGCGGGCGCACTCACCGGGTCGCTCGACACCAGCAGCAGCGCCTCGAGGGCGCCTTTGAGGCTGTTTGCCTCCAGCGTGGAAAGGGTTGACATGGTTGCGGCTCCTATTCGGTGAGATCGGGGCCCTCGCCGGGCACGTATGCCTCGGCGCCCTCGACTCGGTTGATGCAGATGGTTCCGAAGATCTCGTCCTGGCTCAGCGTGAGCGAGCCGCGCTTGGCTAGCTCGAGCATTGCTAGGAAGGTAACGACAAGCTGTTCGGTGGTGGCATCGCCGTCCAACAGCTCGCGGAAGGTGCAGGTTTGGTGAGCCATGGTAAAGCGATCGACCGAGGCCACCGTCAGGTCGAGCGGCACGCGATGCGGTGCCACGTGCTCGGCTTCCAGCAGGAAAGTCTGGCGCTTGCCGTCCAGGTCGGCGCAGATGACGGCGAGGCCGCGCAGGGTAATGCCGGCCAGGTAGTCGGGCATAAGGCCCAAGAACTCGGGGTCGGGGCCGGCCACGCGCGGATGCATGCGGCTTTCGGCCTGCATGCGGGCGCCAAGGGCTGCCGCCGCGCCCTTATACTGCTTGTAGGCAATCAGGCGCTGGATCAGGACCTCGCGTAGGGCGTCGCCGTCGAGCGCGCTGAGTTCCTCGAGGTCATCGTCGTCCTCGTCATCGTCGTCTGTCTTGCGCGGGGCCTCCTGGGGCACCAGCGAGGCGGCCTTGATGTCCAAAAGAGTTGCCGCGACCAGCAGAAAGTCGCTCGCCACGTCCAGGTCCAGCGCCTCGATGCGCTCCACCTCGGCAAGGTACTGCTCGGCCACCTCGCTGATGGAGATGGCGCCGATATCTACTTTTTGTCGGGTTACCAGCTGCAGCAGCAGGTCGAAAGGTCCGCTGTAGACCTGCGTCGACACGCGATACGACATCTTCGACCTCCTTTGACGGCGCCTTCGCGGCGCGGTTTGGGTGCATGTTACGACCGTTTTGCACGGTCGACCTGTAAGTTTACCTTAGATGCCGGCGATTGCGAAGTTGAGCAGCTGCTCAGCAAGCGGATACACGGTAACGTCGAAATAGCGGCCAATCACGTCGAGTCCTGTCCACATGGGCAGCAGGTACAGCACGATGATAAGGATCGGCATGGCGTATTGCTGCAGGCGGTAGTAGTTGGCGAGCGCCTTGCCTTTGAGGAACGGCACGATGATCGACGAGCCGTCGAGCGGCGGGATCGGGATGAGGTTAAAAAACGCGAGTGACAGGTTGACCACGATAAACGTGGCGCCGAAGTTCATGATCTGTGACGCCGTGACAAAGGACATGCCGGTATAGAGGCTGCCATATGCCGCGTGCATGAGGGCGGCCGCTAGGCACGCGAGTGCGATGTTCGACGCGGGGCCGGCCACGCTCACCAGGACCTCGTCGCGTTTGGGGTGCTTGAGGTTGTTGAGGTAGACGGGCACGGGTTTGGCGAAGGCGAATACCGGGCCGCCGGCCGCGAGCATGAGCAGCGGCAGGATGATGGTGCCAAACAGGTCGATATGGTTAAGCGGGTTGAGCGACACGCGGCCGCGCGAACGGGCCGTCTTGTCGCCGAGCGCCCAGGCCGCGGCGGCGTGTGCGCTCTCGTGGATCACGATGCCCACGATGACGGCAACGGCGCTGGCGAGCAGGTTCATGAGGTAGCTGCTGGACATGGCGCTCCCCTAGCGGACGCGACGCGAGGCGCGCGTGAGCAGGTAATCGGCCACAAACAAAATGACGGCCACGATAGCGTAATCCAGGCGGAACACACCGCCAAAGGGCGACGTGATGACGCCATAGCCGGCGATGGCGCTTGGCAGTGCGCGTGAAAGCTCAACGACGAAGCCCACAATCTGCAGCTTGGCAGTGAGGCCGCTAAAGCACAGCAGCACGGTCATCGCGCTCATAAAGATGCCGCAGATGCGACAAGCAATGGCGATGATGCTCATCGCCACGGCAGCGGCCTTACGAGAATTCACGCGCGGTCTCCTCTTCGATTTGGGTGGAAAGCTCCAGCCATTCGTCCTCGAGCTTGGGCAGCTCTTGCTTAAGCCCGTTATATTCCCCCAGCGCGGCGTTGAACTTGTCTTGATCGGCATAAAGCTCTTCGCTCGCCATCAATTCCATAAGCTCGTCATAGCGGGCGCGCTTTTTGTCGAGCTCCGTCTCGATCTTCTTGAGCTGGTTACGCACGCCCTTGAGCTTTTTGTTGAGCGCAGCGCGGGCTTGGGCCTCGGCGCGCTTTTGCTCCTTGGTCTTTTTGCCCTCGGCAGGCTTGGGGGCGGCGACGGGGGTGTCGGCCTGGGCGGCGCTGGCCTTGGCGGACTTGGTCGTGGCCGGCGCGCTCTCCCCTGCCGCCTCGGCGGCGGCGCGGGCTGCGAGGTCCTCGCGCTTGTAGAGGTAGTAGTCGTAATCGCCGTCGTAGACCGTGACTTTGCCGTCGCGGATATCGATGACGCGGTTGGCCACGGCGCGCACCAGGTGCTCGTCGTGGCTGATCAGCACGATGGTGCCGGGGAAGTTTTGCAGGGCGTTCTCGAGCATGTCCACCGAGTCGATGTCTAGGTGGTTGGTGGGCTCGTCCAGGCACAGGAGCGCCTCGGGTGCTACGAGCATCTTGGCAAGCGCCAGACGCGCCTTTTCGCCGCCGGAGAGGACGCGAACCTGCTTTTCGATTGCGTCGTTGTCGCTAAACAGGAAGGCGCCCAGCAGGCTGCGCTGCTGCGGCACGGTCCACTTGGGCGTGACGGTGTCAATCTCTTGCAGGACGGTATTGGACTCGGTCATGCCCTCGAGTGCGTGCTGGGCGTAGTAGGCTACGCCTACGTTGGTGCCCAGGTCCCGGGTGCCGGTGGTGGGCGGCTCCAGTCCGGCGATGATCTTCATGAGCGTGGACTTGCCGGCGCCGTTGGGGCCGACGAGCGCCACGTGCTCGCCGCGGTAGAGCTTGAGGTCGATATCGCTGTAGATGTGTTTGTTGCCGTAGGACTTGGAGACGCCCTCCAGGCCCACGACCATATCGCCGGAGCGCGGTGGGTCAGGGAACTTAAAGTCGATGTGCTTGTGGCCCTCGGGTAGGATGACAAGCTCCTTTTTGATCTGCTCGATCTTGCGGATGCGCTCCTGGGCCTGGGCTGCCTTGGTGGGCTTGTAGCGGAACTTGTCGACGAAGACCTGCATGTGGGCGATGTCGCGCTCCTGGGCGGCGCGCTTGGCGCGCATCTGCTCAAGGTTGTCCTCGCGCTGCTTGAGGTAGCTGCTGTAGTTGCCGGTGTAAGTGGTCACGCGACGATTTTCGAGTGCAGCGACGTGGTCGACGCAAGCGTCCATGAAGGCGCGGTCGTGGCTGACGATGAGGACGGCGCCGTCATAGTTGGCTATAAAGCCGCGCAGCCACTGCACGCTTTCGAGGTCCAGGTGGTTAGTGGGCTCGTCCAGAAGCAGCAGGTCGGGATGGCGCAGGAAGAGCTTGGCGAGCGCGATGCGCATCTGCCAGCCGCCCGAGAACTCGGAGCACGGGCGCTCAAAGTCGGTGACCTTAAAGCCCAGGCCGGACAGGATTTTGCGGGCGTTGCTCTCGAGCTCGTAGCCGCCCAGGTGCTCAAAGCGGTCCTGGACCCGGCCGTACTCGTTGAGGAGTGCGTCGACGTCCTTGCCCTGCTCGGAGAGCTCGGTGATTTGGGCCTGCAGCTCGTTAGCGCGCTCGCCCATGCGGCGGATTTCCTTGGCGGCGGCCATGACCTCGGCGAGGATGGTGGTGTCCTTTTGTTCCAGATTAGTTTCCTGCTCTAGGTAGCCCACCTGGCAGTCCTTTGCGTACTGGACCTGGCCGGAGTCGGGACTGTCGATGCCCATGATGATTTTGAGCATGGTGGTTTTGCCGGCGCCGTTGGGGCCCACGAGCGCGAAGCGCTCGCCGGGGTTGATCTGGAAGGACGCGCCGCTAAAGAGGACGCGTGCGCCGAAGCTTTTTTCGATCTTGTCGACCAGGAGGATCATGGTGCCGCCTTTGACCTTGTGTGCCTATAT
>DXML01000013.1 GCA_019414205.1 Collinsella sp.
ATCGAACTGAGAAGGGGGAGGCCTCGCGGCCTCCCCCTTTTTTGCGTTTACGGGCAACATTCCTTATGCAATTAAATCAATTTAATCATCCATCGCTGAATATAGACGTTCACCGTTCTTTGGTCGGTTCTCTGTTCTCAATGGACTAATATTTGCTTTAGCGCACTGCTGCGCTTGTCCTGTTTTACACGGGTCGTTTTATTGATTGTGAAGGAAGGACTCACATGGCAGATGTTCATGAGCTGCTTGATACTTGGATTGCCAATGTCAAGGACGAGGAGCTCCTCGCTGAGCTTAACACGATGAAGGAGCAGGGTGATGAGGACGCCATCACCGATGCTTTCTTCCAAGATCTCGCCTTCGGTACTGCCGGCCTTCGCGGCACTATCGGTGCGGGCACTAACCGTATGAATATCTATACGGTCGGTCGTGCGACCCAGGGATTCGCTGACTACCTCAATGCGACCTTCGAGCATCCAACGGTTGCCATCGCTCGCGATAGCCGCAATAAAGGTGAGCTGTTCGTTAAGACGACGGCTGCCATTCTTGCAGCAAACGGCGTGACTGCCCTCGTTTATCCCAAGATTTCTCCTGTGCCGACGCTCTCCTGGGCCGTCCGTGATCTTAAGTGCTCCGGTGGCATTTGCATGACCGCTAGTCATAACCCGGCACCGTATAACGGCTATAAGGCCTATGGCCCCGACGGCTGCCAGATCACCAGCGAGGCCGCCGATGCAATTTCTAAGGCTATCGCCGAGACCGATACGTTCACCGGTGTGAAGTCCATGGACTTCGATGAGGCTCTTGAGCAGGGCCTGGTCAAATGGATCGATGACTCGTGCCTCGAGCGTTATTACGACGCCGTTCTCGCTCGCGGCGTTACGAATCTTTCTGCCGAGGAGATTGCCGACGCACCGCTCAAGCTTGTCTATACGCCGCTGAATGGTACCGGCCTCATTCCCGTCACCACGGTGCTCGAGCGCGCTGGCATCACTGATGTCACGGTTGTTCCCGAGCAGAAGGAACCTAACGGCGATTTCCCGACCTGCCCGTATCCTAACCCCGAGATCCGACAGGCCATGCAGAAGGGCATCGATCTCTGCGAGCAGGTTCACCCCGATCTGCTGCTTGCGACCGATCCCGACGCCGACCGTGTTGGCGTTGCCGTTAAGAATGGCGATGACTATCTGCTGCTGACCGGTAACGAGATGGGCGTCCTGTTGCTCGACTATATTTGCAAGACCCGTGCCGCCCGCGGCGAGGACCTCACTAAGAAGGTCGCGGTTACTACCATTGTTTCTTCCGCCATGGTCGATGCTCTGGCCGAGGAATATGGCTTTGAGCTCCGTCGCTGCCTGACGGGCTTCAAGTACATCGGTGACATCATTACCTCGCTTTCCGATGCCGGTGAAGTCGATCGCTTTATCTTCGGTTTTGAGGAGAGCTACGGTTATCTGGCTGGTGATCACGTGCGCGACAAGGACGCCGTGAGCACTTCGCTGCTGATTTGCCAGATGGCTCAGTATTACAAGCTGCAGGGTAAGAACCTCGCCGACGCGATGCACGAGCTGTACGAGAAGTATGGCTACTATCACAACAAGACGATTTCGCTGAGCTATCCGGGCGCTGAGGGTGCGGCAAAGATGGCCGGCATCATGGCTGGTCTGCGCGAGAACCCGCCCGCGGAGCTCGCCGGTTCCAAGATTGAGGCCGTCGTGGACTACAACACCTGCGTGAACGGCCTGCCGAAGGCTAATGTCATTGAGTTCGATCTCGAGGGTGGCAACAAGGGTATCGTCCGTCCTTCCGGCACCGAGCCCAAGATCAAGCTGTATATCTTTGCCAAGGGCGCGGATGCCGCCGAAGCTGATGCAGCACTTGACGCGATTGAAGAGTCCGGTCGCAAGCTGCTGGCATAAGGTATTTAAGAGTCTATTACTGTAGATAGGCGAAAGAGGGGATCTCGGAAATGAGGTCCCCTCTTATATTTACCCAGCCAGCCGAGAGTCCTTATATGTGTAGGAAATGTGTACGCCCAGATTCCCGCCCCCGGCGCCCCTCCGGTCTGGC
>DXML01000014.1 GCA_019414205.1 Collinsella sp.
TGCAATTAGTAAAGATGACTGGGCATGATGTCAATTCTGGTCTAACAGAGCCAAAGGAAAAGCCTCCACAGGTTTCCCCGCGGAGGCTTTTGTTACAAGAACTATTTGTCGGTGTCGGTGTCGGCATCGACGACGGCATGGTCATCGTCAGCATCATCGGATGCGGCTTCGGCATCCTCCTGCATGGCCGCCTGCGCAAAGGCCGCGGCATCAGCCGCCAGCTCCTCCTCGCTCATGCGAGGCGCGCGCTTCTTGGTCGGCATGCCGGCCGCCTTGGCATTGCGCTCCTCCTTGGCCGCCAGGATATCGCCCTCGCGCTCAAGGTAGGCATTCCACTCGTTGTCGAGCAGGGCGTTCACGGCGTCGCCCTCGACGGTCTCGCGCTCAAGCAGCACCTTCGCCATCAGATCGAGCTGATCGCGACGGGCGTCCAGGATCTCGACCGCACGACGATGGGCCTCACGCATAATGCGCTGAACCTCGATATCGATGCGGCGCGCCGTCTCCTCGGAGTAATCCTGGTGATCAGCGTAATCGCGACCAAGGAACACCTGATGTTGCGCCTCGCCAAACACTTGCGTGCCCAGCTCCTCGCTCATGCCCAGGCGCGTGACCATCTCGCGCGCCATCTTGGTTGCGCGCTCCAGATCGTTGCTCGCGCCCGACGTAATATCATCGCACATGAGCTCCTCGGCAACGCGACCGCCCAAGAACACGGCGAGCTCGTCGAGCATCTCGTTCTTGGTCTTGAGGAAGTGGTCCTCCTGCGGAAGCTGCAGTGTGTAGCCCAGCGCCTGGCCGCGGCTGACGATCGAGATCTTGTGGACCGGATCGGAGTGCTCCAGGATGTGGCCCACCAGGGCGTGACCGCTCTCGTGGTAGGCAATCGTGGTGCGCTCGGCCTCGGTCATCACGCGACCCTTGCGCTGCGGTCCGGCAATCACGCGCTCCATCGATTCCTCGACCTCGTCCATCGAGATCACGGAACGATGACGGCGAGCGGCCAGCAGCGCAAACTCGTTGAGCAGGTTCGCTAAATCGGCACCAGTAAAGCCAACAGTCATCTGGGCGAGCTTCTCAAACTTAACGTCCTCGTCCATCGGCTTGTTCTCGGCATGCACGCGCAAAATCTGCTCGCGGCCCTTCACGTCCGGACGGTCGACCGTAACCTGACGGTCAAAACGGCCGGGACGCAGCAGCGCCGGATCCAGAATGTCGGGGCGGTTGGTGGCGGCGATCAGGATGACCGACTCGCTCTCCTCAAAACCGTCCATCTCGACCAGCAGCTGGTTGAGCGTCTGCTCGCGCTCGTCGTGGCCGCCGCCCAAGCCGGCTCCGCGCTGACGTCCCACGGCATCGATCTCATCGATGAAGATGATCGACGGGGCCTGGGACTTGGCCTCCTTAAAGAGGTCACGCACACGGCTGGCGCCGACGCCCACGAACATCTCCACAAAGTCAGAGCCCGAGATGCTAAAGAACGGCACGCCCGCCTCGCCGGCAACGGCCTTGGCCAGCAGCGTTTTACCGGTGCCCGGAGGGCCAACCAGCAACACGCCACGCGGGATCTTGGCGCCCAGCTTGCGATAGCGATCCGGATCGCTCAAAAAGTCACGGATCTCCTCGAGCTCCTCGACTGCCTCGTCCACGCCGGCAACGTCCTCGAACTTGACCTTGGGACGCGTAGCCTCGTTGGTCTTGGCGTTGGTCTTGCCAAACTGCATGTTCCTATTATTGGCGCCCATCATCTGTCGCATAAAGTAGAACATAATGGCGATCAGGGCAATCGTCGGCAGCACGCTCATCGCCAAGTCGCCCCAAAAATCGGGGTCATTGGTGTTGACGATATACTTGGTGTCGGGATGCTCCGCCATGAGCTCGGCAAGCGAATCGGAGCCGACATAGGTCGAGGAAAAGCTCTTGAGCTCGCTCGTATCGCCCTTGTCCTTTTTCGTCTTCCAGTAATGACCCGTCACGCTTCCGTCTTGAACCGTATAGGTCAGATCTTCGACGCGATCCTGCTTGATGGCGCTGACCATCTCGCTCGTCGCGAGCTTAACGGTATTGCTGGAGTTGGCAAAGCCGGAACCCATATTAAAGAAGGCATAGCCCAGAAGCGCGCAAGCCAAAAGAAAATACAGCCAGCCCGTACGCGTGGGCTTCTTGCCTCCGGGCATCCCCGGGATCTTTGGGTCCCGGGGAGTCTGGGAATTGTTGTCGTTACGGTCGTCGGGCATCTTACGAATAAACCTCCGGTTTCAAAATGCCCAGATACGGAAGGTTGCGATAGCGCTCGGCATAGTCGAGGCCGTAGCCCACCACAAAGGCATCGGGGCAATGGGTTCCAACATACTTGGGCGTGATGGCCGAGACGCGGTCCTCAACGTCCTTCCACAGGAAGGCGGCGACCTCCAGAGAAGCGGGCTTGCGGCTCTCGAGGTTCTTCATCAGATACTTGAGGGTCAGGCCCGAGTCCAGAATGTCCTCGACGATCAGCACGTCGCGACCGCGGATGTCGATATCCAGGTCTTTAATGATACGCACGATGCCCGAGGACTTCACACCGTCGCCGTAGCTCGAAACAGCCATGAAATCGATGTTGGTCGGCAGCTCGATCTTACGCATCAGGTCGCCCATAAAGACCACGGCGCCGCGCAGGACCGCAATCAGCACCAGATCCTTACCCGCGTAGTCGCGCGTAATCTCCTCGCCCAGGCGAGAGACGATACCGTCGATATCCTCCTGCGTGAACAGAACCTTCTCGATATCCGGATGTTGAGAAGCCATGACAACCCTTTCTTGTGCTTATCGCCCACACACCGCCGTATGGACGCGAACTACACATTCTAGCAGCGCACGGGGTAAATTTACCAGCCCGTGCGCCATCAGCGCGGGAATACCGTCAACGTCGCACAGAATAGCAGGCGTGGGACGCTATTCCGCATCGACCACGCGGAGCAGATATGCCACGCGCGTTGCGGCCGTGCACTTAAAACGCTCGTCCGCGCGAACTCCGGCGACCCACACCACGGCACCCCCCGGCGCCGTCCTCACCATGGGCACGCCGGCGCGCTCGGAAACGGGAATGCGAGCCTCGTTTAACAGGTCTGACACTTTCTTGCTTCGGCCGTTCATCCCCAACGGGCACATCACGTCTCCCGGCACAGGGCTATCCACCCACAGGCGCGCCGATCGTGCCTCGGTGGGGATCTCCCCGCGCGAGCCGGCTAACATCCGCTCGCCATCGCGGTCGGCAAACCCCAGGGCCGCCGCATCCACCAAGGCCGCAACCTTTCCGGCAGCAGCAAGCTCGCGGGCACGGTGCACGATATCGCACCCCGGCTCCACAGCCATCGGCTCCGCTGTCAGCATATGCCCCGCCCCCAGCGGCAGACAACCGGGAACGGAGATCCAATCGGCCACTAAACCCTCGCGCGCCGCCGGGGCCTTGAACGCCAGCATGCCAAACTCCACACGGGCATCAATTCCCGCAGGAAGCGTAACCGAGCCCGAGCCCGCAGCGACGCAGGCGAGCACGCGCTCCACGTGCCGCATCTCCGGTCGCGCGTCGGGATCGATGCGCTTAATCGCCAACCGCACGATACGCCGTGCAATCACAACCTCAGCGGCGGCAAGACGGCGCGCATCGAGCACCAGTGCGCCCGCCGCTTCCTTGCGCAGGCAGCTTCGAAACGCCTGTGCCGAAAGCTGGGAAAGAAAGGCGTCTTCGTCGCCCAGAATTTCGCAAGCGGCGCCAATCGTCTTACAGACGCTCGCGTTGCGCCGTGCCACCACCGGCATCACCCGATGGCGTACATAGTTGCGCAGGTACGAAACGTCCTCGTTGCTTTCATCTTCCCGCCATGGCTGACCGTGCACCTGCAGATAGCTCACGAGCTCATCGTGCGTGAGGTCGAGCAAGGGGCGAACCACAATGTTCCGACGGCGCGGAATGCTCGATAGACCCGCGGGACCCGACCCTTTAATGGCATTCATCAAAAATGTTTCCGCGCGGTCCGACGAAGTATGCGCGGTACAGATACGAGCCGCCGTCCGCGGTGCGCCCGATTCAGCACAAAGTTCGCGAACATATCTCCGTGCCGCGGCATAGCGCACCTCGCGAGCCGCAGCCTCGATATTGCCCGATTCGTCATCAAAATAGGCATGCTCAACACACAGCGGCAAGCCGTATTGCGCGCACAGGTCACGTACAAAGGCCTCGTCGCCATCGGATGCCTCCCCGCGCAGATGATGGTTTACATGCAGCACGTGCAATCGCTCGCGCGCAATGGGAGCGACGCCGCGCCCGTCCTGGATATCCAGCTTTGATGTGCAAGCCATAAGGAGCAGCGCCGTCGAGTCCGCACCGCCTGATACCATGAGCACTACGGGGGCAGCGGCCCGCCGCGTTGCCAGGGCGCTCTTATCCGTCCTCGGCGCGGCATGATGTCCATAGTGCTGAGATACCGTTGGCATTCGCTTCCTCCTCTATTCGTCCGCACTCATTGTATCCTTTGGAATCTTATGTCTCGCCTGCACCTTCATATCCTCGGCAGCGGCTCAAAAGGCAACTGCGCACTCGTCGAGGGGCCTCAGGGGCTCATCATGATCGACAACGGCCTGTCCCGCCGCGAGACACTTAAACGCATGGCGGAGCTTGGCCTCTCGGCAGACGACGTCGCCTCTCTTGTAATCACCCATGAGCATGGTGACCATATCAAGGGGCTCGATGTATGGTGCAAGCACTGGCATGGTCCCCTCTTTGCCAGCAGGGACACCCTTTCATGCAAAGAAAACCTCGCGCACCTGCCCGTAGAGGAATTTGACCCCGGCGACACGCTCCCCATTGCCGGCATCCACGTGCAAACCTACTCAACATCGCACGATGTCATCAATCCTGTCGGCTATCGATTTAATGCTCTCGATGATTCCATTGGGTTTGCCACCGACACCGGAGAGTTATCGAGCAAGGCCATAGGCATCCTCAAAGACTGTCGAGTTCTCGCGCTCGAAAGTAACCACGATGTAACTATGTTGCGCGAAGGAGCGTACCCCCGCTTTCTTCAGGAGCGCATCCTGTCCACAAAGGGGCACCTCTCCAATGGCCAAGCCGCCTAAGCCGCGCGCGAACTCGTTACCGATCGCACCGAACAGCTCATCGCCATGCATATCAGCCAGGACAATAATCGTCCAAGCCTTACCGTCAAAAGCTATGCCAACGCGCTTGATGCAAGTCTCGATGATGAACTCGGCAGTTCTGCCACCCGTCTTCAAGGGCCACGGAAGCTCTCGATACGCCCTGCAAGTCAGTATCAACCGACAACTATTCAATAGCCCCTCAAGATAACAAAAGGGGGCTGGGAATCACTTCCCAGCCCCCTTAACTCATACTCTCGATTGAAGCAGAGCCATCGTTAGTCGATGGAGATCTTCGTGACGTTCTTCTTCTCGACGATCTTAGGAACCGTAACGGTGAGGATGCCGTCAGCATACTTTGCAGAGAGGCCCTCGCTCGAAGCGTCCTTCAGATATACGCCACGCGTCGCGCTGTACGAGCTAAACTCCTTCTGGAGGAAGTTCTTACCCTCGTTTTCGGCGCTCTCCTCGACGTTCACGCTGATGGACAGGCGACCCTCATTGAGCTCAACGTCGATGTCATCCTTGGCGACACCGGTCAGATACGCCTTGACCTCGTAGCCATCGCCCTTGTCCTCAACGTCAACGGGGAACGCCTTGGAGGCAATCGAGTTGTTTGCAAGGTCGGTCATATCATCAAACAGATCGAACAGCGAGCTAGCAGAAGGACGAACGCCAAAAACCGAACGATAAGGAACCATGCTTGCCATGTTTACCACTCCTTTTAAGGACTGCCGAGCCATCTTCTAGGTGACTGGGACTTCTTTTGACGCTCTTATATATGCCCACCCAGTGCCCATATATACATCGACTATAAAGTTTTTTGAGTCCAATACTATAAGCATATCTAAGTGTGTATGACTCAGGTTTTAGTAAGGTTAAGGTTCTTTGAACCAGAGCTTAAATAACAAGTATGTTCGCAGCTACAAATAACAAGGGGCTTACAATGAGCGCGTACACGTTGTTGGTAACGAGCTAAAGGGCATCATGGACGACCAAAACCAGAACAATATGTTTATGCCGACGCAGGGCGAAGATACTTCTACGCAGCCGCCACGGTTCCATCGCCCCCACATCTCGCAAGAGCCCATCAATGACCCAGAGCCCGATTATGTGACGAGAAACCGATATCAATCGCTCGAGGATGCCCAAACGGGACGTAAACATATGGGCGTCGCCTCGGGAGACCCTGTATATCTGAAAGACGCACCATTATCTAAAAACAGCGCAGCTAGTGATGAGCCGATGAAAGCATCCGCCGTCCATCAACAAAGAGGGCCTCGACCCAAGCAAACCTTGACGCATTCGGCTCGCTATCTCGAAACGCCAAAACAGGGAAAGTCAATCTTCGTTTCGTCAAGTAAACGACGCAAGCAGCATCAGCTGACAATTCTGCTTTTGACCATTGCGGCCATAGTAGTTGCCCTTGTTATACGATTTATTTTCTTTAAATAAAGGCTCAATACCGAAAACAACAAGATCGTCTGGTGTAATTGAGTCATTTACGCCCCGTAAACGCAAAAAAGGGGGAGGCCGCGAGGCCTCCCCCTTCTCAGTTCGATG
>DXML01000015.1 GCA_019414205.1 Collinsella sp.
CGAGCCGTCGCATCGAACTGAGAAGGGGGAGGCCTCGCGGCCTCCCCCTTTTTTTTGTGTTTTATAGAGAGCTGTAATACAAGAACTCGCCTTCTTTTAGCTTGTCTTACTGTTTGGCTGTAATTTGAGTCCTTCTAGTGTATTTGAGCGATAATTACTCGCATTGGCGTTAGGGAGGACTTGATGTTTACCGTTTTTGTCTTGGGCAATATTGCTTCGGGTAAGTCGACTGCCTGCCGCTATTTCGAATCTCGTGGCGCTATGCTTATCGATCTGGATGAGCTTGCAAAATCGCTGTATGTCCCGGGCTCTGATATCGTCATTGCTCTTGCGGATGAATTTGGTTGGGACATTTTGGATGAGGATGGTGGCATTCGCCGCAGCATCCTCGCTTCTCGAGCTTTCGCTTCTCCTGATTCGGTCGCACGGCTCAATGGCATTGTGCATCCCGTTCTGATTGAACAGCTTTCGCTTAGGATTCTCGATCCGGTTTGTTGTACGGTTTCATCTCCCCGTTATCCCTTTGCGGTTGTCGAGGTTTCTGCCCCGACTGGTTTTGAGGATGCTTTTGGCTTGGCTGATGAAATTCTGGTTATCAGTGCTCCTTTGGCAGTTCGTCGCGAGCGTGCCATTCATCGTGGTATGGAGTCCTCTGATTTTGATGCTCGCTCTGCATGCCAACCTGATGAGGCTTCGCTTTGCAATCTCGCTACGACGGTAATCGATAATGCGGCGGGCGACAACTCGCTCTTTGAACAACTGGACGCATGGCTTGCGCGCCATGGCTTCGGGGATGTAACGGATAAGGAGGAGGCCGATGCCTAAGACACGTTTCTTTACGTGGTATCGCGTTGCGCCACTTGCCGTTGTGTTCGTCTTCGGCCTTATTTCGCTCGTCTACTCGTATGCTCCTGCCGCCTTCTTTAAGCCTTTGTATCCAATTGACTACGAGGCGTATGTAAAGCAATCGAGCATTTCGCACAATCTTGATCCATATCTGGTGTGTGCTGTCATAAAGTCGGAATCGAATTGGGATCCCGAGGCTGAGTCGAATCAAGGCGCTCGGGGATTGATGCAGCTGATGCCCGAGACTGCCCAGGATATGATTGCCAAGGGTCTTGTCGATGGTAGCGAGTATTCCGCCGACAACCTTAACGATCCCGCTACGAACATCGAGTTTGGCTGTGCGTATCTTTCGTATCTTCTAACGTATTTTAACGGGTCGACTGACAGCGCCATTGCCGCCTATAACGCCGGCATGGGCAATGTCGACGGATGGGCGCAGCAGAGCACGTCGCTTCATAATGCAATCACCTTTCCCGAGACGCAGGCGTATCTGATTCGTGTCAATAATGCCTGGGTTCGCTACAAGACCCTCTATCCCGATCGGTTCGTATAGGACTATGCCTGCCGCCTGCGTATACTGCAGATATATGAGTTAGGAGTATCCATGGCGGAATTTGAAGTTGAGCGTGTTGGAGGAGAGCTCAAACGTTTTGGCGTTGAGGGCTCTGAGGTGCCGTTTGAGGTCGTGTCTCCATACGAGCCCGCTGGTTCCCAGCCTAAGGCCATTGAGTCGCTTGTGCAGGGCGTGAGGGACGGAGATCGCTATCAGGTTTTGCTGGGCGTGACTGGTTCGGGCAAGACCTTCACGATGGCTAAGACTATTGAGGCCCTGGGGAAGCCGACGCTGGTCATGGCTCCCAATAAAACGCTCGCCGCTCAGCTTGCGAGCGAGCTCAAAGAGTTTTTTCCCAACAACGCTGTGGTCTACTTTGTCTCGTACTACGACTACTATCAGCCCGAGGCGTATGTGCCGCAAAGCGATACATATATCGAGAAAGACTCCTCGATTAACGAAGAGGTCGAGATGCTGCGCCATCAGGCGACCGCGTCACTGCTCTCTCGACGCGATGTGATCGTTGTCGCATCGGTCTCGTGTATCTATGGCATTGGCTCTCCTGAGGACTATGCGGGTCTGGCTCCAAACGTCGACAAGAAGGTGCCGCTCGAGCGTGATGACTTTATCCATGCACTTATTGACATTCAATATGATCGCAATGACTATGACCTGGCGCGCGGCACGTTCCGCGTGCGCGGCGATGTTGTCGATGTGTATCCGCCTTATGCTGAGCATCCGTTGCGGTTTGAGTTCTTTGGCGACGAGGTTGAGCTTATTGCCGAGATCGATGAGGTTACCGGTGAGATGCTTCGTGAGTACGAGGCCATCCCCGTATGGCCGGCATCGCACTACGTGACCGAGAAGCCGAAGGTCAAGGCGGCTCTGAAATCAATCAGTGAAGAGTGCGAGAAGCGTGTGGCCGAGCTCAAGGCGACTGATAAGTTGCTCGAGGCGCAGCGTCTGCAGCAGCGCACCGATTATGATCTTGAGATGCTCGAGACCATGGGTTTTTGTAACGGTATCGAGAACTACTCGCGTCATCTGGACGGTCGCAAGCCGGGTGAGCCGCCGTTTACCCTGATCGATTACTTTCCCAAGGATATGCTCTGCATCATCGATGAGAGCCATGTGACGGTGCCGCAGATTCGCGGCATGCACGAAGGTGACCGCTCGCGTAAGGTGACGCTGGTGGAACACGGTTTTCGCCTTCCTTCGGCACTCGATAACCGCCCGCTTCGTTTCGATGAGTTTGAGGCAAGGATACCCCAGTTTATCTATGTTTCGGCCACGCCGGGCGACTACGAGCTGCGGGTGAGCCAAAACGACGTGGAGCAGATTATTCGTCCGACCGGCCTGCTCGACCCCAAGATTGACGTGCGTCCAGTACACGGCCAGATTGACGATCTTGAGGACGAGATTCGCGAGCGCGTTGCCCGCAAGGAGCGCGTGTTGGTGACCACGTTGACCAAGCGCATGGCCGAGGACCTGACCGACCATCTGCTCGACGCGGGCATTAAGGTCAATTACATGCACTCTGATACGGCGACAATGGACCGTGTCGAGATCCTGCGAACGCTGCGCGAGGGCAAGATCGATGTTCTCGTTGGCATCAACCTGCTTCGCGAGGGCTTGGATCTCCCCGAGGTCTCACTGGTGGCAATTCTCGATGCCGATAAGGAAGGCTTCTTGCGCAACCGCCGTTCGCTGATTCAGACGATTGGCCGCGCGGCCCGTAACGCCGACGGCGAAGTCATCATGTATGCAGACGTTGTGACCGATTCGATGAAAGAAGCCATCGAGGAGACGCAGCGCCGTCGCGAGATTCAGATGGCATATAACGAAGAGCATGGCATTGTGCCTAAGACGGTGCGCAAGGCCATCAACGACATCTCAAGTTTTCTTGCCGAGGCCGAAAAAACCGTGGGTTCCAAGGGGCGCTCGAAGGGCGACTCTCTTGGCCATGGCGCATTCTATACGCCCGATGAGTCGGGTGAGGGCGGCGTGCCGGAAACGGTGGCGCCCGAGCAGACGCTTGCCGAGCAGCTGGAAGGGCTACCGCATGACGAGCTCGTACAGATCGTCGAGACCATGGAGGAAGACATGCGTAACGCTTCCGCCGCCATGGACTTTGAGGAGGCGGCGCGCCTGCGCGATGCCGTCGTTCAGATTCGGGCGATGCTCGAGGGTGCTTCTGAGGACGAGACGATCGAGCGCTTACGTTCGCAGGCCCGCAAGGGTTCCACGTTCGCATCGGGCAGAAAACGCCAGGGTGCACGGTTTAAGAAATAGCGAACAGGCCCCGAGTTCCCTGTGGAGCTCGGGGCCTGTGTCTTTTGCGCGCTGGAATTCGTGCGTTAGAGGTCTGCGATCAGGGCTTCGGCACAACGGATGCCGTCGGTGGCCGCGCTCATGATGCCGCCGGCATATCCAGCTCCCTCACCGCAAGGGTAGAGGCCCGGGGTCGACACGGCATGGCACGTTCGGTCTCGAGTGACAGTGACCGGTGAACTCGAACGAGTCTCCACGCCGGTAAGAACGGCATCGGGGCGGTCGTAGCCTCGTAGCTTTTTTCCGAGTAGGGGAAGTCCCAGGCGGAGCGACTCGACGATATGCTGCGGCAGGGCTTCGTCAATTGCCGTCCAGGTCACACCGAGCGGATAGGTGGGCTTTATCTTTCCGGGCGCCTTGCTGGCGCGTCCTGCGAGGAAATCTCCGACGAGTTGTGCCGGTGCGTTCCAGTTGGAACCGCCCAGGCGATAGGCGGCCGCCTCGCAGGCACGCTGGAGCTCGATGCCGGCGAGCGGGTCATCGTTGGGAAGGTCCTCAGGCGTGACGTTAACGAGCAGGGCGGCATTTGCGTTGCGTCCGTCGCGGGCATTGAGACTGGCCCCGTTGACGCACAGATGGCACGGTTCTGAAGAGGCGGCAACAACCTGTCCGCCGGGGCACATGCAAAACGAGAACACGCTGCGGCCGTTGGGAAGATGGGCAACAAGTTTGTAGGGGGCTGCTCCAAGGGCAGGATGTCCCGCCGAGGCTCCATATTGGGCTCGGTCGATGTCGCGCTGCGGATGCTCGATGCGAACGCCCATGGCAAAGGTCTTTTGTGCGAGGGCCACGTTGTGGTCCTTAAGGAGCTCAAAAATATCGCGAGCAGAATGCCCGCAGGCGAGGATGAGGTGCTTTGTCTCGATTGACTCGTAAGCGGCGTTTTGGGACGATTGGACATCAATACCGGTGATGGCGCCAGACGCGTCGATGCGAATGTCGACGAGCTTCGTTCGATAACGGACGACGCCTCCGAGCTGCTCGATGCGCTGGGATATAGCGGTGACGACCGTGGGAAGGATGTCGGAGCCAATGTGCGGCTTGGCATCCCACAGAATATCGCGGGGCGCACCCGCCTCGACGAAGGTTTCGAGGATAAGGCGATGGGCGGGATTTTTGGTTCCCGTATTGAGCTTGCCGTCCGAGAAAGTCCCCGCGCCGCCCAGGCCAAACTGGATATTGCTCTCGGGGTCGAGGATGCGATCCTTTAGAAAGAGGTCGATCGCATGCGAGCGGCGAAATGCCGGGTCGCCGCGCTCGATGAGCAAGGGCTTAAGACCTGCTTCGGCGAGCGTAAGCGCAGCGAAAAGGCCGGCGCATCCGGCGCCGACAACGACAGGGCGTTCTTGAGGTGCGTCGGAGGCGGGGGAGGGGAATGAAGGCTCATCGTCTTCTATCGCGCGTACGCGCGAGCGGTCACGCTCGGCAACGCTGTCGACCGCTTCTCGCTCGAGGTGGGGACTAGTCAGCTCAACACGAAAGCTCAGGATAAAATGGACGTCTCGTTTTTTGCGAGCGTCGATTGACTTGCGGTGGAGCTCGATGGACTTGATCTCGGAGTCCTTGCAACGTAGGACGCGCTTGGCGACTCGCTTGCCAACAATGAGACAGGCATTTTCATCGCCGGCTTCATCGAGCGACGCGTTGACTTGGGTGATTTCAATCATCGAGGTCTCCTTAGAGGCAAGAAAGAGGCCGTCCGGTATCCCAGACGGCCCGAATGCGTTTTTGATTATAGACTGCGCGGCTACAGGCTGCTTGCAGCGCGAATGCCCGAGATCCAGGCCCACGCAAGGTTAAAGCCTCCGCAATCGGCGTCGATGTCGAGCGCTTCACCGCAGACGTAAAGCGGGGCGTCGACAACGCTGTGCGCGCGTAGGCTGGGTGTTGAGATGCTCTCGACAGATACGCCACCACGCGTGACCTGCGCCGAGCGCTCCTCGGCTGTTCCCTCGACGAGCAACTTAAAGTGCTTGAGGATCGAGACCAGGTGGATGACATCGTTGGAGCCTGGATGGCACTGCTCGAACGCTGTGCAGACGACGCGGGAGAGTTGCGGGGCGAGCATGCCGTCGAGCCAACGGGGATCGCGGGGCGAAAAGCCGCCGAGCAGCTTAACACGCCGGTTAAGCATATCGAGCAACTCGTCTTTAGAGAGGTCGGGGAAAACGTCGAGCAGGATCGTATCGCCGCGCTGGATACGACGGGAGAGGTTGAAGACAGCGACGCCCGAGATACCGAAGGTTCGAAACAGCACTTCACCGTCTTCGTGCCAGAGCTCATTATGATTGCGGGCGAGCGTCAAGCAGGCGCGGACGCGCAGGCCGTCCAACGTCTTGAGTGCCGCTCGATCGCCAACGACCGTTGCCGATACGGGGCAGAGGATGGGGCGCAGCGAAGTGAGGGGAAGGCGAAACGTATCGGCGATACCGGTGGGGTTGCCGCCCGTAGCGATAATTACGGCATGTGCCTGCAGGGCCTCGTTCTTGCGAGGGACATCGGCGAGCGCCTTCCGAAGCGAGCGGAGCTCCGATTTTCGGTCGTCGTGCTTTTTTGCCTTGAGCGCCCGCGCTGGACGGTCTATTTGGAGTGCCCAGCCTTCAGAAGCTTTGTACGCCGAGGCAACGTTGGCTCCGCAGATTAAGGTGATACCTAGGCGGTCGCAAGCGTTGAGAAGTGCGTCGCGCACCGATTCGGCGCGAAGGGAGCGCGGGTACAGCCGGCCTTCCTCGGAGGTTGTCATGATGCCCAGCGAGGAGAAGAAACCCATAAGCTCTTGTTCGGGCTGGGGGCCCATGACGGATTCGACGAATGCGGGGTGGTTATACCGCTGAGGATCAATCGATTCGTTGGAGAGGTTGCAACGGCCGTTACCGGTCGCAAGGAGCTTGAGGCCGCAGGCGACATCGCGCTCAACGATGCAGACGCTTTTGCCAGCGCGTGCGGCCGTAATGGCGGCGGCGAGGCCTGAAGCCCCGCCGCCGATTACCAAGACGTCATAGAGGGCGCTCGCGTTCACTTAGGCCTCGTCGGTCTCGTGCGGGGTAATAGCCTCGACGGCAGAGACTGCCTTGGGCAACATGTCATCGGGCAGCGCGGTCTCGACCTCGCCCTTATCGCAGGCCTCGGCGAGTGCCGGATTAATGGGAAGCTGGCCCAAGATGTCGAGGTTATAGCGCTCTGCGACCTCGGGGAGCTTGCTCTTGCCAAAGACCTCGATCTTCTTGCCGCAGTCGGGGCACTCAATATAGCTCATGTTCTCGACAATGCCCAGAATGGGGACGTTCATCTTCTCGGCCATGTTGACCGCCTTGGCGACGATCATCGAGACCAGATCCTGCGGGCTCGTGACGATGACGATGCCGTCGACCGGCAGCGACTGGAAGACGGTGAGCGCGACGTCGCCTGTTCCCGGAGGCATGTCGACCAGCAGGTAGTCGATGGGGCCCCACGAGGTCTCGCTCCAGAACTGCCTAATGGCGCCTGCGATGACCGGACCGCGCCAAAGGACGGGGTCGGTCTCGTTTTGGAGCAGCAGGTTGGAGCTCATGACCTTGACGCCGTGCTCGGAGATTTCGGGCAGCATAAGGTTGCCAAGGGCATGGACGTGGCGTCCACTCATACCGAACATCTTGGGGATAGAGGGACCGGTGATGTCGGCATCGAGGACGCCGACCTTGTGGCCGTGACGGGCAAGCTCGGTGGCGATGGCACCGGTGACAAATGACTTGCCGACACCGCCCTTGCCGGAAAGCACGGCGATGACGCGCTTGACCTCGGACAGCGTGTTCTCCTCAAATTGCGACGGCGACGTTTGTCCGCCGGCGGCCTGTGCGTGTTCGCAACCCATGTATGACTCCTTTGTATATGCTGGGGCCGGGGCCCCGCGATGTGACACGAGCGTCATTGTACCCTCGTTTGCGAGCGGGAGTCATTTGCGATGCGTTTGGGCCGAGCGTGCTTGCAATACGATGGGCCCAAGCGAATGGGCGGGCTTACTGAACTTTGCTGGCGAACTCGAGGTATTGCATGCGCTGCAGCTTGTCGATCGTCGAGGCGTAGGGGCTGTCTTTAGATTCCAAGTCGTAGCGCAGCCCGTCGGCACCGAGATAGCCGGCGACATTGATGGTGGGCACATCTGACCTTGTCGCAAGCAGGGCCTTTTGATAATTGGTGAGCGGGGCGCCGATCTTATTAAGGGTAATGGCTGCAATCTCGTTTGCCCCGACGGTGTCGTAGACGTTGAGCTCGGTATTGCCGGCGATCTCATAGTTAGCCCAGACGAGATATGTCGACTGATAGATACGGAAAGCGTGGCTTGCCGTATCTTCCTGAGGGTACAGCTCATCGTTGAGAGTCGTTGCGGCGCTCGGCTGATGGTCGCCAAAAAAGACAAGAACAACCGGTCTGCCGATATTGCGGAGCTCGTTGATAAAGTACTCGAGGTCCCGGTCGGATGCGTTGATGCAGGTGAGATAGGTGTTGAGCGCGCTGTTGGCACCCTCACTGGCTCCCTTGACCCAATAGTTTGTCAGCTCTTCGGCGGGAACGGTGCCATAGTCGTAGCCGCCGTGATTTTGCATCGTGACGTCTAAGATGAACTGCGGGGCTTCGTCGGTTCTGAGCAGGTCGAGTATCTTGTCGTAGGTGGCGTAGTCGCATACGCCGGCATGGTAATAGGGCGCACCTTCGAAATCGCCGATTGAAAGAAAGTCTCCAAAGCCAAGCTGCTGATAGATTTTATCTCGATGGTAGTTGACGGGGTTTTGCGGGTGCATAGCGGTAGTGGTATACCCAAGCTCTTTAAGGTCCTTTGCCAGGCTGTTTACGCCATTCATCTGATACAGCTGATAGGGGATTTTGCCTAATCCGACAAAGGCCGTTGTCGCTCCGGTCAAAAATTCGAATTCGGAGTTCGCCGTTCCGCCACCGGCGACCGAAGCGAGCATGGTGCCGCGAACAAGTGTGTCGGGAAGCGAGTTGTAGAATGCGGGGCCGGTGTACCCGGCCGCCTGGAGCTGCTCAAAGCACGAAAGGTCGCTAAAACTCTCGTTCATGACGGCAACAATCGTCGGCTTGATTTCATTGAACTGGGCAACGGCCGCCGCGCGCTGTTCGCTCGAGCCATATGTGCTGTCGTAGACGGTGGCGAGCTCCTGCTCGATGCTCTGCGCCTCATCGGGCGTATAGTCTTCGGGCTTCTCAATGGGCAACTCGTTGACCATTTCGGTGAACGAAGTGATAAAACCCTGAGACGCATACGTGGTGATGGGCTGCCAACGGTCAAATCCAAAATCCAGCGCCTGCTCCAAGTCGATGTTGGAAAAGCCTGAGAGCCCCACAACGGTCACTAGCAGAAAAGCACAGAGGTTAGCGGCGATAGCGGGGAAGACATGGGTGGGCGTACGGAGCTTTCGCGGTCGGATGAGCGAAAGAAGCCCCAGGGAAATCTCCAGCAGGGCGAGAGAGGTTACGATTCCGGCGGTAAAGGTAAACTCGTATCCCTCGCTCACTTCCATTGCGGTGCCAAGGGCCAAGATATCGCTTGGCAGGATGGCTTCGCCTTTAAACGTTATGACGAAGTGCTCGGCAATGCCAAGGATGCAACAGACGACGGGCACGAGGGCCATGACGCCTCCATGACGCTGCCCCACCAAATAAAGGGAGAGCAGAACCGTCGCGAGCAGCCCGACGGAAAACCCGAATGAGTTGGCGGGAATGCGATAGAACGTTTCGTTGCAGGCAATTTCGAGTGAAACGAACGAGAGCGCTGAAACAGCGGCGATGACAAGGATGTCACGGCAAATACAGGCAACCGTTCCCGTCGCAAGGTCGGTTTGGTCGATAAGTCCCGAAACCAAGGGCTCGACAAGAAGCATGACGGCGGCAGCACCGAGCGCCGAATAAGAAAGGACCCATAGGGAGCTGCCCTCATTTACGAGCAATTGATTCGTAACCCATGCAGCTACCACGCCGAGCGGGATGAGGAGCGTCGCGCACCAAAAGACGCGGGCAATGGGTGGCTTTTCGTTGCGTTTGATTGAAAAATACACGCGCACGACGACGGCGGCCACGATAAGGACGGCGATGAATATGGGCAGATTGGCCATGTCGCTCGAAGTGATTTCAAGGGGGATATCTTCGGTCATGGACGTTCCTCTGGTACAGCAAATTAAGTTCAGCATTAGATTACTGTAACCTTTCCACGGCATTTCGAGAAACAAAGCGCCCGATACGCAAAGCTAAAGGTCTGCGAATCTTGTATTACGAACATCTGTGCGCGTCGAGTGCGCTAAACTCATCGGCAGTATGATTCGATGCAATAGGAGGCAAGGAGCTTCCATGTCTGATTCTTCTATCGTTATTCGCGGCGCTCGTGAGCACAACCTCCGTGATATCGATGTTTCCATTCCGCGTGACCAACTCGTGGTCATTACCGGTCTTTCTGGCTCGGGCAAGAGTTCGCTGGCATTCGACACTATCTATGCCGAGGGCCAGCGTCGATACGTCGAGAGCCTTTCGAGTTATGCGCGCCAGTTCTTGGGCCAGATGGACAAACCCGACTTGGATTCAATCGACGGCCTTTCGCCGGCTGTCTCAATTGATCAAAAGACGACATCCAAGAACCCGCGCTCGACGGTGGGCACCGTAACCGAGATTTATGACTACCTGCGACTGCTGTTTGCTCGCGTCGGTACGCCGCACTGCCCCGAGTGCGGTCGGGTTATCGAGCGCCAAACCACCGACCAGGTCGCCGATAAGGTCCTGGCGGCGGGAGAGGGTCGTCGTGCGTTTGTGCTGGCACCGGTGGTGCGCGGGCGAAAAGGCGAGTACACCAAACTGTTTGAGGACCTTCGCGCCGAGGGCTTTAGCCGCGTGCGTGTCGACGGCGAGGTTCGCTCGCTTGATGACTCTATCGATTTGGATAAGAAATTCAAACACGATATCGAGGTCGTGGTCGACCGCATCGTGATTCGCGAGAACTCGCTGGGCCGTATTGCCGAGTCCGTTGAACAGGCGACTGCGCTGGCGCACGGCAATGTGAACGTATACTTGCTGCCCGACCGCGACGCTCCCGAGGGGACCGAAGGCGAGTTGCTGGAGTATTCGCTGGCGTTAGCGTGCCCGGAGCATGGGCACTCCATCGATGACCTGCAGCCGCGTGATTTCTCGTTCAACGCGCCCTATGGCGCGTGCCCCGAGTGCGATGGCCTGGGCTTTAAGAAGACGGTCGATGCCGAGGCCCTAATCGAAGACCCCTCGAAGTCGATCGCCGACGGGGTTTTTGGCAGCCTGTTTGGCAACTCTAACTACTATCCGCAGATTTTCGCTGCGGTCTGCAAACACTTTAAGGTGAGCGTCGATACGCCGTGGGAGGATCTGCCTCTGCGGGTGCGTCGCGCGTTTTTAGACGGCATGGGCGACCAGAAGATTTCGGTCGACTATCAAAAGCTCGATGGGCGCCGTAGCCAGTGGGACACCAAGTTCTCGGGCGTGCGCAATATCCTGTACGAGCGCTATACCGAGACGACGAATGAGAACACCAAGGCGCGCTTGGAGAAGTACATCCGCGAGGAGCCGTGCTCGAGTTGCCATGGTGCTCGTCTGCGCCCCGAGATGCTCGCCGTTACCGTAGGCGGTAAGTCCATTTACGAGGTCTGCTGCCTATCGTGCCGCGAGTCGCTCGAGTTTTTTGAGGGCTTGGAGCTTACCGAGCGCCAACAATTTATCGGCGGGCGCATCGTTAAGGAAATCCTGGAGCGCCTGCGCTTTCTGGTCGATGTTGGACTCGACTATCTGACCCTCGACCGTGCCTCGGCGACGCTTTCCGGAGGCGAGGCCCAGCGCATTCGCCTGGCAACGCAGATCGGCGCCGGCCTCATGGGTGTCCTGTACATTTTGGACGAGCCATCGATCGGCCTCCATCAGCGCGATAACGAGCGCCTGATCAAGACGCTTGAGCGCCTACGCGATATCGGCAATACCGTCATCGTCGTCGAGCATGATGAGGATACGATTCGTGCTGCCGACTATGTGATCGACATGGGCCCCGGTGCGGGCGTGAACGGCGGACACGTGGTCGCCGCGGGAACGCCTGCCGATATCATGGCGTGCCCCGATTCGATGACGGGTGCCTACCTGACCGGCAAGCGAATGATTCGGGTTCCCGATGAACGCCGCAAGCCCGGTCGCGGCTGCCTTAAGATCACGGGCGCCCGCGCCAACAACCTCAAAAACGTTACCGCCAAGATCGAGTTTGGTACGCTTACGGTTGTTACCGGCGTGTCGGGATCGGGCAAGAGCTCCCTGGTTACCGACACCATTGCGCCTGCGCTTACGAATGCCATTCACCGTTCGACGCGTCCTGTGGGCCCGTACAAAAAGCTCGAGGGTATCGAGTGCATCGATAAGGTGATCGACATCGACCAGTCGCCGATTGGCCGCACGCCGCGTTCCAACCCTGCTACGTACATTGGCCTGTGGGATGATCTTCGCGCGCTGTTTGCGAGTACGCCGGAGTCGAAGGCGCGTGGCTACTCGCCGGGACGTTTCTCCTTTAACGTGAGCGGCGGTCGCTGCGAAGCATGCAAGGGCGACGGACAAATTAAGATCGAGATGCACTTCCTTCCCGATATCTATGTCCCCTGTGAGGTCTGCGGCGGCAAACGCTATAACCGCGAGACGCTTGAGGTCACCTACCGTGGTAAGACCATCTCGGACGTGCTCGACATGAGCGTCACCGAGGCACTGGCCTTCTTTGGGAATATCCCGCAGATTAAGCGCAAGCTCCAGACGCTGTACGATGTAGGCTTGGGCTACGTGAGCCTGGGCCAGCCCGCTACGACGCTCTCGGGCGGCGAGGCGCAGCGTGTGAAGCTCGCCAAGGAGCTTCATCGACGCCAGACGGGCAAGACGTTCTATATTTTGGATGAGCCGACGACCGGCCTTCATTTTGAGGACGTCCGCCAGCTGCTCGATGTGCTGCAGCGCTTGGTCGATGCGGGCAACACGGTGCTGGTGATTGAACACAACCTTGATGTCATCAAGGTTGCCGACCGCCTGATCGATATGGGCCCCGAGGGCGGTAACGGCGGCGGAACCGTCGTGGTTTCGGGCACACCGGAGCAGGTTGCGGACTGTCCGCAGAGTTATACGGGCAAGTTTTTGGCGCCGTTGCTCAGGCGTGACCGGGAGCGTCAGGCTCAACTTGATGCTCAATAAATAGGCGATTCAGTTTATGGGCGCCATCGACTCCTTGTGATTCGATGGCGCTTGCTGTGTCGAAGTGACGTATGCAGCCGAATTGGACATATACTTAATCCTTGCGTCCGAATGCGAGGGAAAGGATATGCCATGGCAAAGGCTGTAAAGACGCCAAAAACCAATGCGATGCGCGAGCTGGAAAGCGCCGGCATTTCCTATGTTCTACATACGTACGAAGACGATGGTGATGAGTCGGCGGGCCTGGGGGTCGCGATTTCGGAGCAGCTTGGCGAGGAGCCCGGACAAGGATTTAAGACCTTGGTCTGCGTGACGCCGTCCAACGACCACGTCGTGTGCTGCATCCCTGTTGCCGACGAGCTCGATCTAAAGTCCGCCGCGCGTGCCGCGGGGGAGAAGTCCTTGGCCATGATGCATGTGAAGGATTTGCTTGCGGCGACTGGCTACGTTCGCGGCGGCTGCAGTCCGGTCGGTATGAAAAAACGCTACCGGACGCTCATTGATGAGACATGTGTCCTTTGGGATACCATTTTTATTTCGGGAGGCAAGCGTGGTTATCAGCTTGAGCTTGCACCCGATGATTTAATTGCATTTTGCGGGGCGACGGTCGCCCCGATTACGAGAGAGGACTGAGCGATGCCGCAGGAAGAATTGAAGTGCGGAGCTCATTTTGCAAAAGAATCTGCGCCTCAGACACCCTCATCCGAAGCTTCTTCGTCGCGAGACGACACTGACGACATGGGCTCGTCGGACTACTCCACGGTTGGTCGTTCCGCCGGGCTTATGACCATCCTGACCATCGTGTCTCGCGTCACCGGCTTTATCCGCACATGGGCAATGGCGGCCGCTATCGGCATGTCGCTGCTCTCGTCCTCCTATCAGGTCGCCAACAACCTGCCCAATATGCTCTACGAACTCGTGATGGGCGGCATGCTCGTGACGGCGTTTTTGCCCGTGTACATGGGCGTGAGGCGTGAGCAGGGTCGCGAGGCCTCGAACGAGTACGTGGGCAACCTGCTCGGTATTCTGCTATTGGTGCTGGGTGGCATTTCGTTGCTGGGGACCGTGTTCGCTCCGGGCTTTATTTGGACGCAATCGTTCCTTTCGGGTGACGGCGGCAGCATGGATACCGCTGCGTTCATGTTCCGTTTCTTCGCCATCCAGATTCTGTTTTATGGTTTGGGCTCGGTGTTCTCGGGCGTTCTCAACGCACACCGCGACTACTTCTGGTCGACGTTTGCCCCGGTCCTCAACAATGTGATCGTCATTGCGAGCTTTATGGGCTTTGCGCCCGTGTCCGCACAGTTTGGCGAACGCGCCGGCATCATCTTGATTGCGGCCGGTACGACCCTCGGTGTCTTTGTTCAGATGGCTTGTCAGATCCCCGCGCTTGGCAAGCACGGCGTGCATCCCCATATCCATATCGACTTTAAGGACCCCGCACTGCGCCAGACGATTGCGCTCGGTATCCCGACGCTGCTCGCCACGGTGTGCATGTTTGTCTCGACTTCTATCACCAACGCTGCTGCGCTGGTGGTCCAGCCCGAGACTGGTCCTTCCGTCATCGCCTATGCGCGCCTGTGGTACACGCTGCCCTACGCGCTGATTGCCGCCTCGCTTTCGACGGCGCTCTATACCGAGCTCTCTCACGACGCACAGGAGAAGGATTACGACAGCGTTCGCACGGGCATTTCGCGTGGCGTCGCCCAGATGCTGTTCTTCCTGGTTCCGTTCGCGCTGTACCTGATTGTCTTCGCGCGTCCGCTCAACATGATCTACTGCGCTGGCAAGTTCGATGAGTCCGGCGTGGCGCTGGTGTCCGAGTTCCTTGTCTACCTGGCGTTCTCGCTGCCGCTCTACGGCGTGGTCGTGCTGATGCAGAAGAGCTTCTCTGCCTTGCTCGACATGAAGCCCTATAGCCGCTATTGCCTGTATTCCGCCATCGGCCAGGCCGGCTCGGTTCTGCTGTTTGGCGTTGTACTGGGCTTCGGTATGCCGGCAATCGCGCTTTCGTATGTCGTCGACTACGTGATCTTGGTCGGTTGCTCGCTGTGGTGGCTGCGTCGTCGTCTGCGTGGTCTTCAGGTTAAATCTATCCTGCATGGCGGTTTCTTTGGCCTTTTGCTCGGTGGCCTGGGTGCTGCCGCAGGCGCCGGCGTCATGTGGGCGCTTGAGCACTTTGTCGGGGCACTTGGCGGCTCGATTCTGATTACTCTTGGCTACGTTTGCGTTGCGGGTGTCGTCTCGCTTGCTGTTACCTTTGGCCTTGCCGTCGTCCTTAAGATGCCCGAGGTCTCGGCGCTGATTCGTCGCAAGTAGGTGCGCGTGGCCGGTCACGACAACATTCCAACGCTTGCCGAGCAGGTTTCGCGCGTTCCCACGCAGCCCGGCTGCTACCTTTGGAAAGACGCCAAGGGCGATGTCATCTACGTGGGCAAGGCGAAAAACCTGCGCGCCCGTATGCGTCAGTACGTGACGCTGCAGGACGAGCGCCAGAAGATCCCGCTGATGATGCAGCTGGTGGCGAGCTTTGACTATATCGTGGTGGAGACCGAGCACGAGGCGTTGGTGCTCGAGCGCAATTTGATTGGTCAGTACCATCCGTACTTTAACGTCGACCTCAAGGATGACAAGAGCTACCCCTTTATCGCCATTACAAAGGGCGACCTGTATCCCGCTATCAAATACACGCGTGAGCGTCATAAGCCGGGAACGCGCTATTTTGGACCTTATACCGATAGCCGCGCGGCACGTGAGACGATAGATACGCTGCGCAAGGTTATCCCCATCTGCTCCGCATCCTGTGCGGAGTGGCGTCGTTGTCGCCGTATCGTCGAGTCCCACAAGGGCGAGGAAGACATCGTCAATATGATTTGCGCGCAAAACGGGCGCCCCTGCTTTGACTACCATGTCGGGCGCGGCCCGGGTGCGTGTGTCGGCGTGATTTCCCCGGCAGACTATGCCAAGAACGTCAAGCGTGTCGAGCGCTTTTTGTCGGGCCATCGCAAGGATGTCGTCGATGAGCTGACCTCCGAGATGACGGATGCCGCTGAGGCGCTCGACTTTGAGCGCGCGGCACGCGTCAAACGTCGTTTGGAGGTCATCAGGGGTCTGGACGATCGTCAGCAAGTCGTTTTTCCCTCCAGTGTCGATATAGATGTCATCGGTTTCTATCGCGAGGAGACCATCTCCGCCGCTTGCGTCTTCGTCGTTCGCGAGGGCCGAACAGTTCGCACCTGCGAGTTCATTCTCGACAAGGGTCTTGATGTTGACGAGGAAGAGCTCCAGTCGGGCTTTCTTAAGCGCTATTACGACGAGACGGCTGATATTCCAGCTGAGGTCAACCTTTCCGTCGAGCTTGAGGATGCGGAAGCGCTGGGGGAGTGGCTTGCGGGCAAGCGTGAGCGTTCCTGCCATCTCCATAGGCCGCAGCGTGGCGAAAAGCACCGTCTGCTCGATATGGCATCCAAAAATGCGCGCCATGCCCTCATGCGCTACATGATGCGAACGGGGTACGCTGACGACCGCACCAATCAAGCGCTCCTGGAGCTCGAAAGTGCGTTGGCGCTGCCATCGCCGCCGTTGCGTATCGAGTGCTTCGATATCTCTACACTGCATGGCACCTTTACGGTCGCCTCGATGGTGGTGTTTACCAACGGGCGCGCCGACAAGAGTCAGTATCGTCGTTTTAAAATTCAGGCCGAATTGGACGAGGCAAACGACTTCGTGTCGATGTCCGAGGTTTTGGGACGACGTTATGCTCCCGAGCGCATGGCCGACGAGCGCTTTGGCTCGCGCCCCGATTTGCTCGTTGTCGATGGCGGTAAGCCGCAATTGACCGCTGCGATCAAGCAACTTGAGGCTCTTGGGCTCGATATACCAGTTTGTGGCTTGGCAAAGGCCGATGAGGAGGTTTTCGTGCCTTGGGACGAGACTCCCGTCGTGCTGCCGACCGGGTCCGCGTCGCTCTATCTAATTAAACAGGTGCGCGATGAATCGCACCGTTTTGCCATCACGTTCCATCGCGAATTGCGCGATAAAGCCATGACGGTTTCGGTACTCGATGACGTTCCAGGCGTGGGACCCACCAGAAAACGTGCCCTTATGCGCCATTTTGGCTCGATGAAGCGTTTGCGCGCGGCGAGCGAGCAAGAGATCGCGGAAGTTCGAGGCATTCCTGCCGATGTCGCCAAAGCGGTTCACGAGGCGCTCGTTGCATGGAATGCCGAGCGCGCCGAGGCGGCGGCAAAGCAATCCGAAAACTAAACACGCCTCTAAACAACTGATATACATGATTGCGTGATTTTCAATCATTTATTTCACGGCGATTACCAGCCGATTTCGGGTTTAATTGACGCTAAAACGTTTGACTAGCCATGGTGAACAACCCTGCTATCCTGCGGGTTGACGAAGACTGATATCTCACCTCGTCGATACATACTGTCTGGCGAATCGTTTGTCAATGAATTCGGTGAACGGTAGTAAATACCGTTCAAGCGTATGTATGTATCGGTCGCCGAGCGCGGCACCTCAGTTGGGTTCGTCGGTAGGTAAGGTATATATCGTCCGCAAGTTGCGCGGGGGCACGTCTAGGCGCTCCCGGGTAAGATTCTCTATTGATAGGAGAAGACATGGCCATCATCAACAAGGGTATGTCCAGGCGTTCGTTCCTCGGCCTCACCGGCAGCGTCGCTGCTGTCGCAGGGCTTGGTCTCACCGGCTGCGGTGGCAGCTCTAGCGACGAGGGTTCCGCTTCCGGTTCCACCGATTCCGCCAACCGTGGCGGCGGCGTGATCACCGCTGGTTCCGCTTACGCTCCGTCCAGCTTCGATCCCGCCAGCACCGGCTCCGCTGTGGGCCTGGGTGCTAACTGGCACGTCGTCGAGGGCCTCTACGGCATCGATTACCACGACTACAGCACCTTCAACGAGCTCGCCACCGACGATCCCAAGTCTGTGGACGACACCACTTTCGAGGTCACCATCCGCAAGGGCGCCAAGTTTTCCGATGGCACCGAGGTCACCGCTGACGATGTCGTTGCCTCCTACACCGCTTGCGCCGCTTCCGCTACCTATGCTCCGTTCTTCCAGCCCTTCGAGTCCATCGAGGCCAAGGACGCCAGCACCGTGACGGTCAAGACCAAGGTCCCCAACTTCTCCCTGCTCAAGGATCGTCTGGCCATCGTCCGCGTTACCCCGGCCACCCAGACCGAGGAGGATCGCGCCAAGCAGCCGATCGGCTCCGGCCCCTGGATGTACGACTCTATCTCCGATACCGAGATCACCCTGGTTCCCAACCCCGAGTACAACGGTGAGTATGCTGCCGAGGATAAGAAGATCCAGTACAGCATCCTGACCGACCCCACCGCTCGCGTTACCGCTCAGCAGGAGGGCTCCACGCTCGTTATGGAGCTCGTTACCGCTGACGCCGTCGACCAGCTCGAGAGCGCCGGCTGCAAGATCGATAACGTTCAGGGTTTCGGCACCCGCTTCATCATGTTCAACGTCGCCAAGGAGCCTTGGAACAACGTCAAGGTCCGCCAGGCTGTCATGTATGCGCTCGACACCGAGAAGATGGTCAGCAACACCTTCGCCGGCCTTGCCACCGCTGCCAGCTGCTACCTGCCCAAGAGCTTCACCAACTATCATGAGGCTTCCACGGTGTACAAGACCGACGCCAAGAAGGCTAAGAAGCTCATCGAGGAGTCTGGCATCACCCCGGGTGCCATCACCCTGCGCACCACCGACAACGAGCAGATTAAGGGTATGGCCGCCCAGGTCAAGAACGACCTCGACGCTCTCGGTTTCGATGTCACCATCCAGACCGATACCTCGCCGGCCACCTACGCTGCCATCGACGGCGGCGAGGCCTACGATATCCTCCTTGCCCCTGGCGATCCTTCCTGCTTCGGCGCCGACCCCGACCTGCTGCTCAACTGGTGGTACGGCGACAACGTCTGGATGCAGACCCGTTGCCCGTGGAAGGAGTCCGCTGAGTGGCAGAAGCTCCACGGTCTCATGGACGAGGCTCTTGCCGCCGAGGGCGACGAGCAGCAGAAGAAGTGGAACGAGTGCTTCGACATCATTGCCGACAATGCCGTTCTGTACCCCGTTGTCCACGTCAAGACCGTCTCCGCTTCCTGGGACGATCCGTCCACTGCGCCCAACGGCGAGGCCCTCGATGGCTTCAAGGGCATCGGTACGACGAGCATGTCCTTCAGGGGCGTTGCGACCGTCAAGGCGTAAGACTCGCTTGAGTCTGTATGCAGGATGTCGGTCGTTGGGACCGTATCCTCATAGTTGAAACAAAGACCCGGGCGACCTCGATGTCGCTCGGGTCTTGTAATGAGTATCCGTACTCATATACCAGTTGGTCCTACCGACAAAAGAAAGGGGAGAGAACGTGAACAACTTGCTACGTTTGATTGGAAGGCGTCTTGTGGCGCTGCCGATCATGGCATTGGGCGTCACCGTCCTGGTGTTCTTCCTTATGTCGTTCTCCAAGACCGACCCCGCCTACACGGCGTTGGGTGACGGTGCCTCGCCCGAGGCGGTTGCCGAGTACCATGAGAAGTATGGTCTGGACGACCCCTGGCCTGTGCGCTACGTGCGCTATATGGGCGATTTGATCCATGGCGACATGGGCACCTATGGTGCTGCTCGCAACTCCGTTGCCAAGCGCATCTCCACGGCCCTGCCCGTCACGATGCAGCTGACCTTCATCGGCCTTGCCATCGGTGCGGTCGTTTCGTTTTTACTCGGCGTCATCGCGGCACTGTATCGCGACAAATGGCCGGACCAAGTGATCCGCGTCTTTTCCATCGCCGGCTTGGCAACCCCGTCGTTCTGGCTTGCCGTTCTGTTGATCCTGCTGTTCTCTTCCTACCTTAAGGTGCTTCCGGCATCGGGTGCTCTGCCTCACTTCACCACGAATCCGGCTGGCTATCTGGGACGTATGATCATGCCCGCTATCGCCTTGGCATTTCCGCTGACGGGCCAGATGACTCGTATCGTGCGTACCGCCATGGTCGAGGAGCTCGATAAGGATTATGTCCGTATGGCTCGCGGCGCCGGCGTTCCCGAGAAGGTCGTCGTCGGCATCAACGTTCTTCGCAATGCGCTGATCACCCCGGTCACCACCCTCGGTCTTAAGATCGGTTACCTCATGGGCGGCGCCGTCGTCATCGAGGTTATCTTCAACCTCCCCGGCATGGGCACCGCGATTCTGCAGGGCGTTCAGGGCAACGAGGCGAACCTGGTTCAGGGCGTCGTTATCGTCGTTGCTCTTGCCTTCATCATCATCAACATCGTGGTTGACATGCTCTACCTGCTCATCAACCCGCGCATCAGGACGGTGTAGATTATGGTAAAGATTCGAGAGAAGCAAACCGAGCAGCTCGAGAAGGCTGCCTCCAAGGGGCTCAAGCTCGGTGGCTGGAAGAAGATGACGCTGTCTTCTAAGATTGCCGCCGTCGTGTTGGTGCTGGTCGCCCTGACTGCGATTCTGGCGCCCCTTCTTGCCCCCTATAGCCCGGTCGAGATTTTTACGGCTCGCCAGGCTCCCGGCAACGGATTTATCTTCGGTACCGACGATAAGGGTCGCGACATTCTGTCGCGCATGCTCTACGGTGGTCGTTACTCGCTGATTATCGGCTTTGGCGCCACTGCCATGGCTCTGGTCTGCGGCTCGGTCGTGGGCGCCCTTGCGGCGGTTTCGCGCAAGGCCGTTTCCGAGACGATCATGCGTATCCTGGACATCATCATGTCCATCCCGGGCATCGCCCTCGCGGCCGTCTTCGTCTCCATCCTGGGCAACTCCGTGCCGTCGATCATCTTCGCCATCGGCTTTATGTACACTCCGCAGATTGCCCGTATCGTGCGCGCCAACATCGTGTCCGAGTACGGCGAGGACTATGTCCGCGCGGTCATCGTTTCCGGCGCCAAGGCTCCGTGGATTTTGATCAAGCATGTTCTGCGTAACTGCATCGCCCCGATCATGGTCTTCACCGTTACCCTGGTCGCCGACGCCATCATCTTCGAGGCCTCGCTGACCTTCATCGGCGCTGGTATCCAGGAGCCCACCGCTACCTGGGGCAACATCCTCGCCGACGCCCGCGGCGGCGTGCTCGCCGGCCGTTGGTGGCAGGCGCTGTTCCCGGGCCTGGCCATCATGATCACCTGCCTGGCGCTCAACATCCTCTCCGAGGGCATTACCGACGCCATGGCCGCTGCTCCCTCCGCCGCCCTGGATCCGACCGATTCCTCCAAGCGCCGCGAGGCCGACCTGCTGGTCTCCGACCCCGTTCGCGCCTACAAGGAGCAGGCCCAGTCCCTCTCCGCTCGCCTTGGAGCCCTGCGCGATGTCGAGCTCAAGCGTGACGATCGCCATGTGCCCGACGAGTCTGTCGAACCGATCCTTTCGGTCCGTGACTTCTGCATCCAGTTTGAGCACCACGGCGATATCAACGTCGTCGACCATGTCAACTTTGACGTCCGTCCTGGCCAGACTATGGGCCTGGTGGGCGAGTCCGGTTGCGGTAAGTCCATCACCACGCTGGCCATCATGGGCCTGACCGACGATGACGAACATCTTTCCGGCGAGGTCCTCTGGGAGGGCCGTGACCTGCTCAAGATGAGCAAGAAGGAGTGGTTCGGCCTGCGCGGTACCGATATCGCCATGGTCTATCAGGACGCCCTGTCCTCGCTCAACCCCTCCATGCTCATCTCTGCCCAGATGAAGCAGCTCACCAAGCGCGGCGGCACCCGCAGCGCCGAGGAACTCCTGGAGCTCGTGGGCCTCGACCCCAAGCGTACGCTCGAGAGCTACCCGCATGAGCTTTCCGGTGGCCAGCGTCAGCGTGTTCTGATCGCTATGGCCCTTACCCGCGACCCCAAGCTGGTCATCTGCGACGAGCCCACGACCGCCCTGGACGTTACCGTCCAGAAGCAGGTCATCAAGCTGCTCAACGACCTTCAGGCCAAGCTCGGCTTTGCCATGATCTTCGTCTCGCATGACCTGGCGCTGGTCGCCGAGGTCGCCCATAACATCACGGTGATGTACGCCGGTCAGGTTATCGAGCAGGCGCCCACCAAGGAGCTGCTCACCAACCCGATCCACGAGTACACCCGCGGTCTTCTGGGTTCCGTCCTGTCCATCGAGAGCGGTTCGGGCCGCCTGCACCAGGTGCCCGGCGCCGTTCCGAGCCCGCGCGATTTCCCCAAGGGCGATCGCTTCGCGCCCCGCTCGAGCCATCCGCGTATTGGCCTGGACACCCGTCCGGTCTTCAAGCGCGTGCCCGGCACCGAGCACTTCTATTCCGAGCTCCCCGACGAGGTGCTCAAGGCAAATGGTTTGACCCCTCACGCGGAGGTGATGTAGATGAGCGAGACCGCAGTCAACGGCGTCGAGCCGATCATCTTCCTTGATGACGTCCACGTCACCTTTAGGACCCGTACCGGCTCGATTCTGCACCCTAACCTGGTTCACGCCGTCCAGGGTGTAACGATTAGGCTCATGCCCGGTCAGACGATCGGCATCGTCGGCGAGTCCGGTTGCGGTAAGTCCACCACCGCCAACGTCATGTGCGGCCTGCAGGCCCCCACGAGCGGCAAGGTCTACTTTAAGGGCAAGGACGTTACCAAACGTACCGCCGAGGACCGTCGCCACATGGGTCGCGTCATCTCGGTCGTGTTCCAGAACCCGGCCACGGCACTCAACCCCCGCATGGTCGTTCGCGAGCAACTGCTCGATCCCATGCGCGTCCACAACCTGGGTACTGAGGCCGAGCAGGAGAAGCGCGTCAAGGAGCTCTTGGAGCTCACCGGTCTGCCCAGCTCCGCCGCCGAGGTTCTTCCCGGCCAGCTTTCGGGCGGCCAGCGCCAGCGCGTCGCAATTGCCCGTGCCCTGTCGCTGAACCCCGATGCCATCATTGCCGACGAGCCCACCTCGGCTCTGGACGTTTCGGTCCGCGCGCAGATTCTGAACCTGCTGACCGACCTTAAGAAGGAGCTCGGCCTGGCCATGGTGTTCATCAGCCATGACATCCAGACGGTCCGCTATATCTCTGACGACATCATCGTTATGAATGGCGGCAAGATCGTCGAGCAGGGCGAGGCCAAGCAGGTCTTCCAGCACCCCCAGGACCCCTACACCAAGATGCTGCTCGGCGCTGCGCCGTCGCTGCTGCATCCCAAGCTCGGCGAGTAGCCTCGCTTTCCCTCCCGTGCGCCCGGTTCCCTTGCCGGGCGCACCTCCGTTGCGATTTCGAAAGGTTGGGTTCACGAGCCATGCCAAGTGCTCAGGAGCTACAACATCAATTTGGTGAATATCGAGGCGCCATGCCCCGTCCATCAGATTTCGATCTCTTTTGGAATGACCGCATGGCCGAGGCCGATGCCGTCGAGCTCGACTATGCGATCGAGGCGGCATCGGTCACCGATGCCGTGACCTGCCAGCTTTTCGACCTCTGGTATACCGGCATGTGTGGCGCTCGCCTGCATGCCAAGTACCTTAAACCCGTCTCGGACGAGCCCGTGCCATTGGTACTTCAGTTCCATGGGTATCCGGGTGCAAGCCGCAGCTGGTTTGAGCAGGCGTCGTTTGCGGGCATGGGCATGGCACTCATCGCCCTCGACTGCCCCGGCCAAGGAGGTCCCTCCGAGGACATTGGTGGATTTGAGGGCACAACGGTCGCGGGCCATATCGTCGCCGGTATCGACGGTGATCCGGCCAACCTCTACTATGTCCGCTTGCACCAAGATATTCGCATCCTGTGCCGCATCGTTCGCGAGCTCGAGGGCATCGATCTTGCCCGTGTGTTTGTGAACGGCGCGTCGCAGGGTGGCGGTTTGGGCATTGCGACCTGTGCACTTAACAGCGAGCTTATCAATCGCGCCGCCATCCTCTATCCCTTCCTGTCGGATTTCCGCCTGGTCTGGGATTTGGATGCCGACGACATTGCCTACGAGGGCCTGCGCTATTGGTCTCGCTGGTTTGACGAGGACTCGACTCGTATCGACGAAGCCTATGCCAAGCTGGCGTACTTCGATTCCAAGAACTTTGCCCCTATGGTCAAATGCCCCGTGCTGTTTGGCACCGGCACAGCCGATACCGTCTGTCCGCCAGCGACGCAGTTTGCGGTCTATAACAACCTGACCTGTGAAAAGCGTCATGAGTTCTTTGAAGGCTTTGGCCACGAGGAGATTCAGGATTTTGACGATCTGATCATTCCGTTTTTCTGCAAGGGAGGGAAGGCTCATGTCTAAGTGCGAGAGCAATGTCGGCGAGCTGATTGTCCCCGACCTTGTGGGGATTCCCGGAACGGTTTCGTCAAGGCTCTCTGAATATCGGGACTGGCACGGTGATGTTCAGGCAGATGTTTCTGATTTGGAGACATGTGCTATGGATCTTGAGATTCAAGGCCTGGCCATTACGGCGATCGATTTCGCCAATCCGTATGCCCGCTACTCCGAGGTTTCCTTTGAGCTTGGTGGCGATGTGGTCCACGCACGTTTGATCGAGCCTGCCGGTCGCGCCCGAGCATCCGAGCTTGTGCCGCTATGTCTGATGTTTCACGACATCGACCGACCCGTGCGGGGATGGCATCACATGACGAGGTTTGCGGCCATGGGATATGCCGTGCTTGCGCTGGACGATGAGGCGATTGGACCCAGCGATCTGCGGCAGGGGATTACCTCGCCCGCTTTTGTCAGGCGCGTCCGTTGGGGCTGCGCGTTGGCGGAGGTCGCGCGCAATCTTGATGGCATGGACCCCGAACGCATCTTTGCATGGGGCGAGGGTCTTGGCGGCGGAGTCGCGCTGGCGGTTTCTGCTCTGGACGAGCGGGGCCTCGCCCGCACGGCGGTTGCCAATCCGCTTCCTGGCGGCCTCGAGGTGCTGTCGTCTCGGGTGCGCGGATCGGTGCTCATGGGCACATCGCTTATGGATACCGTGAGCGATCCCAAGGATCAGTTTGCCGTATTCAACGGTCTTGAGTGTGACCGGAGGCATATCATCTATGCCAAATACGCTCATGAGCGCATCAACGCGTTCGAAAACGAAGTCATCGACTTTTTTAACCAAACGTTCTACCCGTGTTCTTTGGCCTAGACGGCCTGGACACTGCCAACAAGAGTGGGTGGCATAGGGCCGCCCGCCAGACAACTAAGGAGATTCTTGTGGCAACTCAGAAATTCACCGGCGTTATCCCTCCCGTCGTTGTTCCCGATACCGAAGACCACCAGCTCGACGTTGCCTCCTTTGAGCGCAGCATCAACCGCATGATCGATGCCGGCGTCGATGGCCTGTTCTTCCTGGGCTCTTCGGGCGAGGTCGTTTTCTCCACCGACGAGCGTCGTCGCCAGATCATCGCCGAGGCCGTTCGTATCGTCGACCACCGCGTGCCCGTCCTGGTCGGCATCATCGATACCGAGACCGAGCGCATGATCGAGCACGGTAAGGTCGCTCAGGAGCTGGGCGCCGATGCGCTTGTCGCCACCTGCCCGTTCTATGCCCTGCAGGGCATGACCGAGGTCGAGGAGCACTTCCGCATCCTGCACGAGGAGCTCGACCTGCCCATCTTTGCCTATGACATTCCCGTCTGCGTTCACACCAAGCTCCCCTGGAAGCTCCTTGCCAAGCTCGGCGCCGAGGGCGTCCTTGCTGGCGTCAAGGATTCCTCGGGTGATGACATCTCGTTCCGCTATCTCGTTCAGGAGAACGAGAAGAACGGCCATCCGATGAGCATCCTCACCGGTCACGAGGTTGTTGTCGACGGCGCTTACCTCGGTGGCGCCGACGGTTCTGTCCCGGGCCTTGCCAACGTTGAGCCCGAGGGCTACGTGCGCCAGTGGAAGGCCGCTCAGGCCGGCGACTGGGCTACCGTCAAGGCCGAGCAGGATCGCCTCAATGAGATTTCGCACATCTGGGACGTCACCTCGGGCGTCCAGGGCTATGCCGGTGGCGTCGGCGCCTTCAAGACCGCTATGAACCTCATGGGCATCTTCGACAGCCCGACCATGCCGCGCCCGGTGAAGGCCATGACCGGCGAGAACGTCGAGGCGATTAGGAAGGTCCTTCAGGACAACGGTCTCCTGTAAAGCTTCCCAGGCACCCGACCTCGCCGTTCAACCGTGTGGCCATGACCCATTAGGTCAATGGCCACACGGTTTCTCGGCGATCTCGGACACCTGGAAAACCTTTACTGCGCTGTGACGGCTAGCCTGACGGCGCATTTCCTGTAGTTGTTTTTATCTCCGAAGGAGAGCGACATGGAGAACAAGTACGTCTGCTCTGTCGATATCGGCGGAACTAAAATTGCGACTGCCATCATGGAGTACCCGGCTGACGGTAGTGTGCCCCATCCCGTTTTTGAGGCCGAGGTTCCTACCGAGGCCCAGGAGGGCGGCGAGGCCGTCTTCCAGCGTATCGAGGCGTCTATCAAGGCCGCTCTTGAGGCGAATCCCGATGTCGAGGTTCTCGGTGTCGGTATCGGTGCCGCAGGCGTCGTCGATCCCAAGACGGGCGCCATCGCGTATGCCAACGAGATTATGCCCGGCTGGTCTGGCGTTCAGTTGGGGCCGCGTCTGCGCGAGGACCTTGGTCTTCCCGTTGCCGTTGTGGGCGACGTGCAGGCTCATGCTCTGGGCGAGGCCCACTGGGGCGTCGGCAAGGGCAAGTTCTCCGTCTTGTGTCTTGGCATCGGTACGGGCATCGGCGGCGCATATGTCGAGAACGGCCGTGTGATGCAGGGCTTCCATGGTGCTGCCGGTCATATGGGCCACATCGAGTGCTCGGCTGCCGCCGGCATTCCCTGCGCCTGCGGGCGTTCCGGCCATCTTGAGTCTGTTGCTTCGGGCACCTCGATTGGCCGTATGTACGACGAACGCTTCGGTCGAGTTGACCCCAGCCGGCCTTCGGTCGGTCGCGACGTGAACGACCTGTGTCGTGCTGGCGACGCAAAGGCGACCGAGGTCATCCATGACGCCGGCTTTGCGCTGGGCGCCAGCTTGGGCTCGCTTGCTAACATTCTGGATCCAGAGGTCATCGTGCTTTCGGGCGGCGTAATTCATCAGGGTCCCGATTGGCGTTCGCAGACGTGGAAGGATTCGGTGCACGAGGGCTATGCCAGCCAGGCGCTCGATCCGCTCCAGGACACGCCGATTCTCATCGGGTCTCTGGAGGGCGATGCTCCGCTCATCGGTGCCGCCGAACACCTTCTTGCGTCGTTGAAGTAAACATAACTACCAAGTGCGCCTTCTGAGGTGCCGCAGATTGACGTGAAAGAGGAGCGAAGCGTACTTCGGTACGCGAGCGACGGTTTGAACGTCAAGGTGCGGTGTCTCAGAAGGCTGTTTTGAGAAAGGTTGAGTCGCACATGACCGTTGATCCTTTGATTCAATCCCTGAAGGGTAAGCTCGTCGTGAGCGTTCAGGCGTATATGGGCGAGCCGCTTCGTACGCCCGAGACCATGGCTCAAATGTCTCGCGCTTGCGAACTCGGCGGCGCCGCCGCCATTCGCTGCCAGGGCCTTGCCGACATTGCCGCCATTAAGGGTCGCTGTGAGGTTCCTGTTATCGGCCTGTGGAAGGATGGGCACGAGGGCGTTTACATCACGCCGACGCTGCGTCACGCTCGCGCCTGCGTTGCTGCCGGTGCCGATATCGTGGCGATCGACGCCACCGATCGTCCGCGCCCCGATGGCAAGACGGTCGAGGATACCTTCCGCCCGCTGCACGAGGAGGGTGTGCTCCTGATGGCGGATTGTGCCACCATCGAGGACATTCGCCGTGCGGTTGATATGGGCTTCGACCTTGTATCCACCACGCTTTCTCATGGTGTCGCCGCCATCGACTGCACCATGGCCGATGGCCCCGATCTGCCGCTCCTGCGTCAGGCGACCGAGGAATTTCCCGGTCTTCCCATCATCTGCGAGGGCCGCGTTCACACGCCCGAGGAGGCTCGCGCCGCGATCGATGCGGGCGCCTGGGCCGTTGTCGTCGGCACTGCCATCACGCATCCCACGAGTATTACGAGTTGGTTCAAGGCTGCGCTTGAGGCGTAAGACAGGCCTCGTATCCGCTCGGGGCGGTATACTCAATATAGGCAATTGACCGCGCGGGATCCGGGTTGCTGGGTCCCGCGCTTGTTTTCGGGAGGCAACACATGCAAAAGGGAGATGCCATGGATGCGGCGGAGCGCTCGGAGCGCATCCCCGATATCGTCATCATCACCGGAATGTCCGGATCGGGCCGCACGCAGGCCATGCACGTGTTCGAGGACATGGGCTATTTTTGCATCGATAACCTGCCTCCGCGTCTGATCGCCCAGCTTGCCGAGCTCGTCGGCATCAATACGGGCGTGGGCAGGCATCTCGCCGTCACCTGCGATTTGCGTAGCCAGGGACTGTTTGACGAGTTGCTCGATGCGGTCGCCGCGCTCGAAGAACGCGAGATGAGCTGCGACATCGTGTTCCTAGAGGCTTCTGACGAGGTGCTGATCCGTCGTTATAGCGAAAACCGCCGCCGTCATCCCATTGCCAAACCGGGGGAGACTACGGCCGATGCCATTCAGCGCGAGCGCCTTCAGCTGCAGGGCGTGCGCGATCGAGCCGATATGATTATCGACACGAGCCGTCTGCGCACCTCTGCGCTGCGCAACAAGCTACGTATGGCATTTTCCGAACTGTCCGACCAACAGCTCATGGACGTCCATGTGTTCTCGTTTGGCTTTAAGCACGGCATGCCCGTCGAGGCGGACATTATGATCGACGTCCGCTTCCTGCCCAATCCGTTCTACGATCCCGAGATGCGCACGATGACCGGTCTCGATAAAAAGGTCTCGGATTTTGTTCTGGACCATCCCAAGACGCAGGAGTTTTGGAAGGCTTGGACACGGCTACTCGATACGGTGATGCCGGGCTATATCGCGGAGGGTAAACCGCAGCTTTCTATCGCCATCGGCTGCACGGGCGGACAGCACCGTAGCGTCGCCATTGCCGAGGCCACGGCCCGTTACCTGGAAGGCGCCCAGTATCACGTGAGCATCTCCCACCGCGATCTGTCGCGCGCCAACACGAAGGCATAGGCCTGCATGTCGTTTACCGCTGAGGTGCGCGACGAGCTTGCGCGCTGCGAACCCGAATGTGAATACTGCGACTTGTCGACACTTGCCGCCCTCACGCGCGTGAGTGGTACGCTCTCGCTTACCGGCTCTGGGCGGTATCGTTTGACGGTTGCGACTGAGACGGGAGCCGTCGCACGCACGATGATCACGCTGACACATCGCATCCTTAAGCTCAAAACGGAATTCACCGTTCGTAAATCGGTCTTGCATAAGGTCCGTAATTATCTCATTACCCTGCCCGATCAACCCGACCTGGACAAGGCTCTGGTGCTGCTGGGCATTCTAGACCGCAGGGGAGGGCTCGTCGCTGGTGTTCCCCGACACATCGTTGCCCGTCCCTGCTGCAGGCTTGCCTACATCCGCGGCGCGCTCATCGCGGGTGGCTTCGTGGCCGATCCGCGCGGCGATTTTCATTTGGAGATCGCGGTGCAGGGCGAGCAATATGCTAAGGGGCTTTGCGACCTGTTGGGGCAGATTGGGGTCCATGCTCGTGTTAATGCACGGCGGGGGTCATATGCCGTGTACATTAAGAGCGCCGAGGAAATCGAGCATCTATTAAAGCTGATTGGTGCCAAGCGCAGCGTTGCCGAGATTGAGGAGGCGCGCGCGGTCAAGTTGGTTAAGAACGATGTGAACCGTCGCGTGAACGCCGAGCTCGCCAACCAGACCAGAAGCGCCGGTGCTGCCCAACATCAGCTTGCGCTTATCGATGAGCTCGAGCAGCGCGGCCTTCGCGATGCGCTTCCGGATGCCTTGGCGGTCTTTTGCGACCTGCGCGAGCGCTATCCCGATCTGTCGCTGCGTGATTTAGGGGAGATGGCTGACCCTCCCTTGTCGAAGTCGGCCCTCTACCATCGTGTTTTACGTCTTGAAAAGCTCATTGAAGCAAACAAGTAGTTTAAAGTATTGACGTATATACGGATTTAGCTGCTATTTTATTCTTTAAAACGTTTTAACGTAAATTTGATTTTCAATTTCGAGCATTCTCGTGAAATTCAAGTCAAAAAAAAGGTATATTAGGCGAGTGGTTAGTTTGTGGGCCTCAACGGCGGGCGCTGTAGCTTGCGGGGGCCTTACGAAAGGAGACACAATGGCAGTAAAGGTTGCTATTAACGGCTTCGGTCGCATCGGTCGTCTGGCTTTCCGTCAGATGTTCGGTCATGAGGGCTCCGAGATTGTCGCTATCAACGACCTCACCTCTCCCGATATGCTCGCTTACCTGCTGAAGTACGACTCCACGCAGGGCAACTACGCTCGCGATCACGAGGTCGTTGCTGGCGAGGATTCCATCACCGTTGACGGCAAGGAGATCAAGATCTACAAGGAGGCCGACGCCAACAACCTGCCTTGGGGCGACCTCGACGTCGACGTCGTTCTCGAGTGCACCGGCTTCTACACCAGCAAGGCTAAGGCTCAGGCCCACATCAACGCTGGCGCCAAGAAGGTCGTCATCTCCGCTCCGGCCGGCAGCGATCTGCCCACCATCGTGTACAACGTCAACCACGAGACGCTGACCGCTGAGGACAACATCATCTCCGCTGCTTCCTGCACCACCAACTGCCTCGCCCCGATGGCCAAGGGTCTGAACGACTTCGCTCCCATCGTGTCCGGCATCATGACCACCATTCACGCCTGGACCGGCGACCAGATGCCGCTCGACGGCCCGCAGCGCAAGGGCAACAAGCGTCGTAGCCGCGCCTGCGCCGTCAACATCGTCCCCAACACCACCGGTGCTGCCAAGGCTATCGGCCTGGTTCTCCCCGAGCTCAACGGTAAGCTCATCGGTGCCGCCCAGCGCGTCCCGACGCCGACCGGCTCCATCACCAACCTCTACGCTGTCGTTGACAAGAAGGTCACCGTCGACGAGGTCAACGCCGCTATGAAGGCCTACGCTTCCACCATCTCCGAGACCTTCGGTTACAACGAGGACGACATCGTCTCCACCGACATCATCGGCGAGACCCACGGCTCCATCTTCGACGCCACTCAGACCATGTGCTCTGACCTCGGCAACGGCCAGACCCTCGTTCAGGTCACCTCTTGGTACGACAACGAGAACTCTTACACCTCTCAGATGGTCCGCACCATCAAGTACTTCGAGAAGTTCGTTGCTTAATTTAGCTTTTAGCGAATAGCTCGTTGAGCGTCTAAAGAAGGGCGCGGCCTTATAGGGCTTACACCCTAGGGTCGCGCCCTTTTTATAGGAAATCGTCTGCCGTAATGGGAGGCAGACACGTACGAAAGGTAGAAGCAAACATGGCCTTTACCAAGAAGACCGTCCGCGACATCGATGTCGACGGCAAGCGCGTTCTCGTCCGCGTTGACTTCAACGTGCCTATCAAGGATGGCGTCGTTGGCGACACCACCCGCATCAAGGCTGCCCTGCCCACCATCAACTACCTCGTTGAGCACAACGCTCGCGTCATCCTCATGAGCCACCTCGGCCGTCCCGAGGGCACCGGCTTCCAGCCTGAGCTCTCCCTTGAGCCTGTCGCCAAGAAGCTCGCTGAGCTCTCTGGTCTCGATGTTGCCTTTGTCGCCGACACCTACGGCGAGAAGGCTGCTGAGGCTGTCGCCGCCGTCGAGCCGGGCAAGGTCCTCGTTCTCGAGAACGTCCGTTTCGACAAGCGTGAGAAGAAGAACGATCCCGAGATCGCCAAGAAGCTCGCTTCCTATGGTGACGTCTTCGTTCTCGATGCCTTCGGCACCGCTCACCGCGCCCAGGGTTCCGTCGTGGGCCCCGCCGCTTACCTGCCTGCCGTCGCCGGCTTCCTGCTCGAGAAGGAGGTCGACACGCTGACCGGCATCTTCGCCGAGCCCGAGCGCCCCTTCGTCGCTATCGTCGGCGGTTCCAAGGTTTCTTCCAAGATCGGCGTTCTCGATCACCTCATCGACTCCGCTGACACCCTGATCATCGGTGGCGGCATGGCCTACACCTTCTTCCTGGCTCAGGGCCTGACCGTCGGTCAGTCCCTCAAGGAAGAGGACTGGGTCGAGCGCGCCGGCGAGATGCTCAAGAAGGCCGAGGAGAAGGGCGTCAAGATCCTGCTCCCCATCGACAACCGCGTTGCTGATCACTTTGGCGAGGATGCTGTCCCCGAGGTTGTCGCTTCCGACGCTATCCCCGACGACCGTGAGGGTATGGACATCGGCCCCAAGACCGAGGAGCTCTACGCCGAGGCTGTCAAGGGTGCCAAGACTGTGTTCTGGAATGGCCCCATGGGCGTCTTCGAGTTCGATAACTTCGCTCACGGCACCCAGGCTATCGCCGAGGCTGTCGCCGAGGCTGATTGCACCTCGATCATCGGTGGTGGCGACTCTGTCGCAGCCGTCAACAAGTTCAACCTGGCCGACAAGATGAGCTGGATCTCTACCGGTGGTGGCGCTTCCATGGAGCTCGTCGAGGGTAAGGCCCTGCCCGGAGTGGAGGCGCTTCTCGATGCCTAATCGCACCCTTCTTATCGCTGGTAACTGGAAGATGAACAACGACGTCGCCGAGGCCGCCAAGCTCGCCGACGAGCTGGCTCAGGCTCTGCCCGAGGTTCCGGCTGGCGTCGAGGTGCTCGTCTGCCCTCCGACCATCGACATCACCACGGTTCATGACCGTATTCAGGCTGCCCCCATCGCCCTCGGTGCACAGAACGTGTACTGGGAGGCCAAGGGTGCCTTCACCGGTGAGTCTTCTTGCGACATGCTCAAGTCCGCTGGCTGCACCTACTGCATCATCGGTCACTCCGAGCGTCGTGATTACTTCCACGAGACCGACGAGGATCAGAACAAGAAGGCCAAGGCCCTCGTTGCCGCCGGTCTTGTTCCTGTCTTCTGCTGCGGCGAGTCCCTTGAGGTCCGCGAGGCCGGCACCTATGTCGAGCACGTCGTGAACCAGGTCAAGGCTGGTCTCGAGGGTCTCGAGATCACTTGCCCCAAGCAGGTCGTCGTCGCCTACGAGCCCATCTGGGCCATCGGCACCGGCAAGACCGCTACCGCCGAGGACGCTCAGGAGGTCTGCGGCGCTATCCGTGAGACCCTCAAGGAGATGTTCGGTGAGGAGCTCGCCGACGGCATCCGCGTTCTCTATGGTGGCTCTGCCAAGCCCGGCAACATCGCCGAGCTCGTCGCCAAGCCCGACGTCGACGGCGCCCTCGTGGGCGGCGCTTCGCTCAAGGCTGCCGACTTCGCCTCTATGGTCGTCAAGGCAGGCGAGTAGGACATATGGCACAGCGTCATCTTCCTGCACTCCTGATCATCATGGATGGTTGCGGCCTGGCTCCGGCCGATGGCGAGAACGCCGTCGCCGCTGCCAAGACGCCCTTCCTCGATAGCCTGTACGAGAAGTACCCCCACACCACGCTCGGCGCTTCGGGCGAGGACGTGGGTCTTCCCGATGGCCAGATGGGCAACTCCGAGGTGGGTCACCTCAACATCGGTGCCGGCCGCATCGTGTTCCAGGAGCTTTCGCGCATCAACAATGCCATCAAGGACGGCTCCATCGCCAAGAACGAGGTCTTCGTCAAGGCTATGGACGACGTCAAGGCTGACGGCAAGACTCTCCACCTCATGGGCCTTATGAGCCCTGGCGGTGTTCATTCTCATATGAGCCACGTCGAGGCTCTGGTCAAGATGGCTGCCGAGCACGGTGTCAAGACCGTTCGCGTCCACGCCTTCATGGATGGTCGCGACGTTGACCCGCAGTCCGGTGCCGGTTACATGAGTGAGTTCTGCGCCTTCCTGGCTAAGATCTCCGAGGAGACCGGTTGCGACGCTCGCGTTGCCACCGTCTCGGGCCGTTATTGGGCCATGGACCGCGACAACCGTTGGGAGCGCATCCAGCGCGCCTACGATGTCATGGTCAACGCATCCGATGCCGATACCGACCCTGTTGCCGGTATCAAGGCCTACTACGAGAAGGATCCGCGCGGCGACGAGTTCGTCGAGCCCTTCGCTGCCCACAACGAGGGCATCCACGAGGGCGACGCGGCCATCTTCTTCAACTTCCGTCCCGACCGCGCTCGTCAGATGACTCGCGTGTTCACGGACAAGGAGTTCGATGGCTTTGAGCGCGAGCAGATCAAGCTTTCGCACTTTGTGACGATGACCGAGTACGACCCGACGTTTGACGTCGAGGTCGCCTTCCCCAAGACGTTCCCCGAGAACGTTCTGGCCGACGTTATCGCCGCCAATGGCCTGAAGCAGCTGCACACCGCCGAGACCGAGAAGTACGCCCACGTGACGTTCTTCCTCAACGGCGGCATCGAGGAGCCCAAGGAGGGCGAGGAGCGCGTGCTCGTCGCTTCTCCCAAGGTCGCTACCTACGACCTGCAACCTGAGATGAGCGCTCCCGAGGTTACCGAGAAGCTTGTCGCCGCCATCAACGAGGATCGCGCTGATTTCTACATCGTGAACTTCGCAAACTGCGACATGGTTGGTCACACCGGTGTCTTCGACGCTGCCGTTAAGGCCGTCGAGGCTGTTGACGATGCCCTGTCCAAGGTTGTCCCGGCGATTCTCGCTAAGGGCGGCTTTGCGCTGATTACCGCCGATCACGGCAACGCCGATCACATGTTTGACGTTGCTTCCGACGGTTCCAAGCATCCGTTCACGGCTCACACCACCAACCGCGTGCCGTTCATCATCGTTGATGAGAAGGCACAGCTCACCGGTATCGAGGACGGCCGTCTTTCCGATATCGCTCCGACCATGCTCACCATGGCTGGTATTGAGCCTTCCGCCGAGATGACGGGTCGCGTACTCGCCACCGAGGCCTAATAGAAAACAAATACCGTTTTCTAGTAAGGGGGTTGTCCACAACCGGACAACCCTCTTTTTTTGCGCTATTTCTACCTCGTCACCAAATGGCTGATGGGGGAGTGCTGGGGGTTGTGGTACAGTACTGGAGTTTGAATTGTTCTATTAAGGAGCTTATCTATGGGTCCGTTTCAGATTCTTCTGTTTGTCGTTTGGGCTGTCTCTGCCGTGGCGCTGACGATTCTCGTCCTGATGCACTCTGGTAAGGGCACCGGCGTTTCGGATATGATCGCTAGCTCGCTGTATAACTCCAGCTCTGCCACGGGCGTCATGGAGCAGAACCTCGATCGCCTGACGGTAATTATGGCCGTCGTTTTTGCCGTGTGTGTCGTCCTGTGCATGTTCTTCTTCCCGCAGGGTATCGTCGGCTACTAAGCACGAGCCACATAAATACTTGAAAAGGGTTCCGCAAGTGCGGGACCCTTTTTGTTTACATATTTGTAACAGAGCCAAAATATCCCCACATACTTCGCCCAACTAAAGAAATTCTCGACCGTTGACCGGAATTAGCCCCAAATCGTGCATAAAATGCGCTACTGTATTGAGAAACGTTGGTTCGTTGTGCATAACCAGCCATAGCAACGGGCGGCGTTTTGATGGTTCGGATCGGATTGTCTCGACATGTGTCCGACTGAACATTTCTTTGTCCTATCTCATAAGGAGGATGGCATGGCTGATTCTATGTTCCACCAGCCCGTTATGGGTCGTCGCGCCTTTGTCGGCGGTACCCTTGCTGCGAGCTCCATGGCTTTTCTTGCCGCATGCGGCAAGAAGGGCGGCGACGCTTCCGGTTCTGAGTCCGGTTCGAAGCTGAACTTCTACATCAACAACCCGGTCTGCATCGACCCCTACAATGTCCAGGAGGACCAGGGCACTCAGGTCGAGTACCAGCTCTTTGATGCTCTGACCTCTTATGACGCCGAGAAGGGCGAGATCGTTCCGCTGGCTTGCGAGTCCTTCGAGGCCAACGACGACGCCACCGAGTTCACCTTCAAGATCAAGAAGGCCAAGTTCCACAACGGTGACGACGTTACCTCCAAGTCCTTCAAGCTCGGTTGGGAGCGTCTGGTCAACACCAAGTCGGCTGTCGCTACCGAGTACGGCCCTTCCGAGGTCTCCTATCACCTTTCCATGGTCGAGGGCTATGACGATCTGCTTGCCGGTAACGCTACCGAGCTCAGCGGTGTTACCTGCCCCGACGATGAGACCCTCGTCGTCAAGCTGGCTTCCGCTTACGCCGACTTCCCCTTCGTCGCCTCTCACCCGGCTCTGGCCCCGGTTCCCGAGTGCGCCGAGTCCGATGTCAAGAGCTTCTACCTCGCCCCGGTCGGTAACGGCCCGTTCATGATGGACGGCAAGTGGGAGGATGGCCAGGAGATCAACGTCAAGAAGTTCGACGATTACTATGGCGACAAGGCCAAGATCGATGGCATCCACTTCCAGGTCATCAAGGACATGGAGACCGCCTACAAGGAGTTCCAGGCCGGTAACCTCGATGTCTGCGACGTTCCCGTCGCTCAGATCGACGCCGCCAAGAAGGATCGCGGCGTGTCCAAGGACGGCTACACCATGGGTGACGGCGAGCGCATGCTGCTCGGCGCCGAGCCTTCCACGTACTATCTGACCTGCAACACCACGGCCGAGCCGTTCAGCAACGCCGACCTGCGCAGGGGTATCTCCCTGGCCATCAACCGTGAGGCCATCTGCAAGACCATCTTCAAGGGTACCCGTACTCCTGCCGACGGCATTGTTCCTCCGGGCATCGATGGCTACAAGGAGGGCGCATGGGAGTTCTGCGCCTACGATGTCGACAAGGCTAACGAGTACCTCGACAAGGTTGCTCCCGCTGGCGCTAACGGGGATCGTGGCATTAGCGTGACCCTGTCCTACAACCAGGACGGCGGTCACAAGGAGATCATGGAGTCCATCATCGGTGACCTCGCCAAGGTTGGCGTTACCGCTGTCTCCGATACCCCTGAGTGGTCTGCCCTGCTCGAGCAGTATCAGAACTTTAACTATCAGTTCGGTCGTCTGGGTTGGATTGCCGACTACCCGATCATGGACAACTTCCTGTATCCGCTGTTCCACTCCGACTCCCTCGGTGGCGACAACCGCTCCGGTTACAACAACCCCGAGTTCGACGCCAAGGTCGACGAGGCTCGTACTATTGTTGACGACGAGGAGCGCGTCGCTAAGATGCAGGAGGCCGACGCAATGGTCGCTGCCGACTGCCCGGTCATCCCGATTATGTTCTACACGCACACCATCGCCGGCTCCGATCGCATTAAGCACCTCTATGTCGATCCGCAGAAGCACGCCGATCTGGGTACCGCTGAGCTCGCCTAAGAGTTTGCAGCTTCCGTGAGGGTCAAGTATTTACGTAGACCTCATGGGAAACATACAGTTCTCCCTAACCTGGGGTAAACTGGCTGATGGTAATTTTGGGATGCCGGTCTGGCGATCGGCATCCCATTTAGGTTAATCCCTAGATAGGGGAGTGGTATGGGTAAGTACATCGTTAAACGTGTGCTTCAGTTCATCCCGGTGTTTTTGGGCGTTACGCTGATTCTGTTCGCCCTCCAGAATATCGTGCCGGGAGATCCGATCAAGCTGATCGGTGGAGACAAGGCTCTGTCCCCCGAGGTGGAGCTTCAGCTTCGCGTTCGCTATCACCTGGTCCAGACGGACGATGACGGCAACGCGATCCTTGACGAGAACGGCGACCCCGTTCAAACGTCGCTCGTGGACCGTTACTTGTATTACATGAACGGCCTGCTTCATGGCGATCTGGGCAATTCGTATCAGCGCAAGCTGCCGGTTACGGAAATCTTTGCCCAGAAGTATCCGTATACGGTCAAACTTGCCGCGTGCGCCATCGTGCTCGAGGCAATTATGGGTATCGGTGCGGGTATCATTTCGGCGGTAAAGCGTTATTCCTTCTGGGATATTTTGGTAACGCTCACCACGTCGATCCTCGTTGCGGTCCCGGCCTTCTGGCTCGGTATGTTGCTGCAGCTGTTCTTTGGCGTCATCCTCAAGGACGCCACGGGCGGTGCAATCTCCATGCCGATCTCGGGTGCCGGCGGTTCCAGCTCTCAGTATCAGGATTGGATGCACTATGTGCTTCCGACCATTACGCTGGCTTCGGTTTCGACCGCTTATGCTGCGCGCATTATGCGCTCGCAGCTGCTTGACGTCATGAACCAGGATTACATCCGTACGGCAAAGGCCAAGGGTCTCTCCAATCGTGCGATCATCGTCAAGCATGCGCTTAAGAATGCACTCATCCCCGTCGTTACCTATATTGGTGTCGACTTTGGCGGCATGCTTTCGGGCGCCATCCTGACCGAGACGGTCTTCAACTGGCCCGGTATCGGCTATGAGGTCTATCGCGCCATTAGCATGCGTGACTGGCCCATCGTTATGGGCGGCGTTACGCTCATCGTTGTCGTCGTCATGGTGATCAACCTGCTCGTCGACATTAGCTATGCATTCCTCGACCCGCGCATCCGCCTTGGCGGTCCGTCGGATAAGGCCTAAGGGAGGTACGTCTCATGCAGGAAACTGATTCTCAGTCTCAGGAGCAGGCTACCGCCACCAAGGTCGCATCTGCTCCCGCCAAGTCCCGCACGCTGTGGGGCGACGCTTTTAAGCGTCTTCGTAAGAACAAGCTCGCCGTTATCGGTGTCTGCTGGATCATCATCGTCGTTGTGGTTGCCCTGACCGCAGATCTGTGGGCTAAGCCCTGGCTCGGTTCGCCGACGGCTTCCGATTCGACCACCATGGCCGAGACATCGCTACTGGCTCCGTGTGCCGAGCACCCGTTTGGCACCGATGCCCTCGGTCGCGACATTCTCGTCCGCGTTATCTACGGTGCACGCGTTTCGCTTTCTGTCGGTATCATGGCCACCGCCATCTCCACATTGATCGGCCTGGTCATGGGCGCCCTGGCCGGTTTCTACGGCGGCATTTGGGATACGATCATCATGCGCTGTGCGGACATCTTCCTGGCGTTCCCGTACGTGCTGTTCGTTGTCGCCATGATCGCCGTTATCGGCCGTGGTCTTCAGAACGTCTTTATCGCCATCGGCATTCTTGGCTGGCCTTCGATTGCGCGCGTCTTCCGCTCTGCAATCTTGACGGTCAAGGAAAACGACTATGTTGATGCAGCGCGCGCGATGGGTGCATCTGATGCTCGTATCGTCGTGCGTCACATCTTCCCGAACTCCGTCGCCTCCATCGTGGTCTACGCGACCATGAACATTGGTGGCGCCATTCTGACCGAGTCCGCTCTGTCCTTCCTCGGCATGGGCGTTATTCCGCCTACGCCTTCGTGGGGCTCCATGATTCAGGACGGTCAGCAGTATCTTCTGACCGCTCCCTGGATGATGATCATGCCCGGTCTGGCAATTCTCTCGACGGTGCTCGCCTTCACCCTGCTGGGTGACGGTCTGCGCGACGCCCTCGACGTCAAGATGAAGGACGCATAAGGATGAAGAAGAACAAGAACTATGTGGACCTGAAGGATCAGCCGGTTCCTGAGGGCCAGCATCTGCTCGAGGTCGATGACCTTAAGATGTATTTCCACACCGAGGATGGCGTTGTTCGCGCTGTCGACGGTGTCTCCTACACGCTCGATCGCGGCGAAACCCTGGGCGTCGTCGGTGAGTCCGGCTCCGGTAAGTCCGTGACCGCCATGACCATCATGGGCCTCATCTCGATGCCTCCGGGAAAGATCGAGGGCGGTGACGTTCGCTATCGCGGCCGCTCCATCCTCGAAATGACCGAGGAAGAGATGCAGCACATTCGCGGCAACGATATCGCGATGATCTTCCAGGATCCTATGACCTCCTTGAACCCGGTCTATAAGATCGGCAGGCAGGTGGGCGAGGGTCTTCGTCTGCACCGTGGCTACTCCAAGCAGGAGGCGCTCAAGCGTGCCACCGAGCTTTTGGACCTCGTGGGTATCCCCGAGCCCGAGAAGCGCGTCAATGAGTATCCGCACCAGTTCTCTGGCGGTATGCGTCAGCGAGTCATGATTGCCATGGCCCTTGCCTGCGATCCCGATATTCTGATTGCCGACGAGCCCACGACTGCCCTGGACGTTACCATCCAGGCTCAGATTATCGAGCTCATGCAGGAGATGCAGGAGAAGAACGGCAACGCCATCATCATGATTACCCATGACCTGGGTGTTGTCGCCGATATGGCCGATAAGATCATGGTTATGTACGCCGGCCGCCCCGTTGAGTTCGGTACTGCTGAGGAAATCTTCTACGAGAGCCGCCACCCCTACACCTGGGGTCTTATCCGCTCCATCCCGGAGCAGGCAATCGAAGAGAAGAAGCCGCTGACGCCGATTCACGGCAACCCGCCTTCGCTCATGAACCTGCCTGAGGGCTGCGTCTTCTCTCCTCGTTGCCCCTACGCGACGGACAAGTGCCGCAAGCAGCGCCCTGAGCGCGTTGTCACCGAGTCCGGTCACTATTCTGCGTGCCACTATTCCGGTGACCCCGAGTTCCTCAAGAACGCTCCTGAGACGTCCCGTACGCGCAAGGATTCCAAGAAGGGAGGCGAGGCGTAAATGGCAGACAATAACGAGCGCACTCCACTGCTGAAGGTCGAGCACCTCTCCAAGGAGTTTCCCGCAGAGTCCGGCATGTTCGCCAAGCGTTTTTCCAAGCGCGTCGTCTCTGCTGTAAACGACATCTCTTTTGAGATTTATCCTGGCGAGACCTTTGGTCTGGTTGGCGAGTCTGGTTGCGGTAAATCCACCACGGGCCGCACTATCATGCGTCTGACCAAGCCGACCGCCGGCAAGGTGTTCTTCCAGGGCAAAGATGTTGCCGAGATGAGCAAGCATGAGATCAAGGACATGCGTCGTGAGATGCAGTTTATCTTCCAGGATCCTTATGCTTCGCTCAACCCTCGTATGACCATCGGTGAGATTGTCTCCGAGCCCATGACCATTCATGGTGTGGGTACCAAGGAGGAGCGCATTGAGCGCGTCCGTGAGCTTCTCGACGTCGTTGGACTGAACCCCGAGCACATCAACCGCTATCCGCATGAGTTCTCGGGCGGCCAGCGTCAGCGTGTCGGTATTGCCCGCGCTTTTGCGCTGAAGCCCAAGCTGATTATCTGTGACGAGCCGGTATCCGCTCTGGATGTGTCCATTCAGGCCCAGGTTCTGAACCTGCTCAAGGAACTGCAGGACAAGTTCGGTACGGCTTATCTCTTCATTGCTCACGACCTCTCTGTCGTGCAGCACATTTCTGATCGCGTTGCCGTTATGTATCTGGGCAAGATGGTCGAGGTTTCGGACTGGAAGACGCTCTACAGTGAGCCGCACCACCCGTACACGCAGTCGCTGCTGTCTGCCGTGCCGGTGCCCGATCCGGATATCCAGAAGACCCGCAAGCGCATCATTCTCGCTGGCGATCCGCCGTCGCCGCTGGATCCGCCGACCGGTTGCCGTTTCCACACGCGCTGCCCGATCGCGCAGGGTATCTGCTCCGAGAAGCTCCCCGAGTTTAAGGAAGTTGCACCGGGTCACTGCTGCGCCTGTCACTTCGCGGAGCCGTTCCCGATCAAGGAATCGCACATCGACCTGTAGTCGGTTGTTCTCGTCCGGGCCCGTGCTGGACTTAGTTTTCAGAACGTCCTCGACCATGGAAACCCCCTTATCCTGCTCCTTCGGAGCCGCGGATAAGGGGGTTTCCTGGTCTGCGGAATGTTCTGAAAACTAAGTCCAGCACGGGCCCTGTGTTACCACTGCAGAGGGGTGCGATTCCTTGATCGCTCACTTAATCTAAGGCTCTGTTAGACCAGAATTGACATCATGCCCAGTCATCTTTACTAATTGCAA
>DXML01000016.1:0-71817 GCA_019414205.1 Collinsella sp.
GCAATTAGTAAAGATGACTGGGCATGATGTCAATTCTGGTCTAACAGAGCCAAAAAGAAAGGCCTCCATCGCTGGAGGCCTAACAATTCAGTGGTGGGCGATGAGGGATTCGAACCCCCAGCCTTGTGCGTGTAAAGCACCTGCGCTAACCGTTGCGCCAATCGCCCGTGCGGAGAGAGTATAGCAAAACAATCGCCTCATTCATCTCATATCCATTAAAGGTAACCGTCGCGTGTCACAGCGGAGCTGATTCAGTTGAGATTGCCTGAACATTCCGCCCCTCTTTACGCCCTCGGGTATACTCAAAAGCTACTGATTCGATTTGATGCCCAGCAACAGCAGAGGGGATAGTATATGTGCGGTTTTGTCGGTTTTGTCGGTGGGACGGATAACCAATCCGAGGTGCTCACCAAGATGATGGACCGCATCGTCCATCGTGGTCCCGACATGGGCGGCCAGTTTATCGACGGCCGCGTTGCCCTCGGCTTCCGCCGCTTGTCGATCCTCGACCTGACCGAGGCCGGCGCTCAGCCCATGGCCAATGAGGACGGTAGCGTCGTCATTGTCTTCAACGGCGAGATCTACAACTTCCAAGAACTCCGTTCCGAGCTCGAGGCCAAGGGCTACCAGTTCCACTGCGGCGCCGACACCGAGAGTCTCCTGCACGGCTATGAGGAGTGGGGCGAGGCAGTACTCGATCGCTTGCGCGGTATGTACGCCTTCGTCATCTGGGACAAGAAGAAGAACAAGCTTTTTGGCGCCCGCGATATCTTTGGCATCAAGCCGCTCTACTACTATCCCATGGCCGATGCGGGCGACGGCGCTCCGGGCGTGCTCTTTGGTTCCGAGATCAAGAGCTTCCTGGACTACCCGCACTTCCACAAGGCGGTCAACAAAAAGGCCCTGCGTCCGTACATGACGCTGCAGTATTCGGCGACTGAGGAGACCTTCTTCGAGGGTGTCTACAAGCTGCCGCCGGCGCACTACTTTACCGTCGATATTCCGACCGGCAAGATGAACATCGAGCGCTACTGGGATTGCGATTACTCTGCCGTCGAGAAGCCGTTCGAGGAGTACGTCGACGAGCTGGACGAGGTCGTGCACGAGAGCGTCGAGGCCCATCGCATCGCCGACGTCAAGGTCGCGTCGTTCCTCTCCGGCGGCGTCGACTCCAGCTACATCGCCGCTTGCCTCATGCCCGACAAGACCTTCTCGGTGGGCTTCGATTACAAGAATTTCAACGAGACTAACTACGCCAAGGAGCTTTCCGATAAGCTCGGCGTCGAAAACGTTCGCAAGATGATTACCGCCGACGAGTTCTTCGGTGCGCTCGAGGACATCCAGTATCACATGGACGAGCCGCAGTCCAACCTGTCTTCCGTGCCGCTGTGGTTCTTGGCCGAGATGGCCCGCAAGGACGTCACCGTCGTGCTTTCGGGCGAAGGCGCCGACGAGCTCTTTGGCGGCTACGCCTACTACGAGGACACGGTCCCAGTCCGCAAGTACAAAAAGATGGTGCCGCTGCCCATCCGTCGCGCGCTCGGTAACCTGGCGTTGCATATGCCGTACTTCAAGGGACATAACTTCCTGGTCAAGGGTGCCGAGATCCCCGAGAAGTCGTTCCTGGGACAGGCTCTGGTATGGCCGGAGCGCGAGGTCGACGGCGTGCTCAAGCCCGAGTACAACACCGGCGATGGCGCCTTCGAGCTTGCCGCTCCCATCTATGCGCGCGTGAAGGGTCAGCCCGAGCTGGTCAAGAAGCAGTACCTGGACATGAACATGTGGCTCCCGGGCGACATTCTGCTCAAGGCCGACAAGATGTGCATGGCGCACTCGCTGGAGCTGCGCGTGCCCTTCCTGGACCGCAAAGTCATGGAGTTCGCCGAGCACATTCCCGACCGCTACCGCATCAACGAGAACGGCAACAAACAAGTACTCCGCCACGCTGCCAACAAGTCGCTGCCCGATGAGTGGGCCACCCGTCCCAAGGTGGGCTTCCCGGTGCCCATTGTCTACTGGCTGCGCGAGCAAAAGTGGTACGACTATGTCAAGGAGTACTTCACCGCGCCGTGGGCAAGCGAGTTCTTCGATACCGACGAGCTCATGCACCTGCTCGATCTGCACTTTGCGGGCAAGGGCGATTTCCAGCGCAAGATCTATACGCCGCTCGTGTTCCTAGTGTGGTACAAGCGCTTCTTTATCGACGAGGACCAGCCCGCTGTTCAGGCTGCCTAGCCTCGGCTTACGAACGCCTGCGCGTAACGGCTCCTCCGGGAGCCGTTTTTGCGTGGGTGCGTTTCAGTTACTATAAAAACCGTCCCTGCCAAATGGCTGAGAAAGGTGAAAGATGCACCATTCGGATTCCGCGACCGTGACCACGGTCGATACGCTTGCCAAGCTTCTCGATGTGTGCGGCGAACTGCGTGCTTCGGAGCAGGTTGACGAGCGTGCCGTGACCGGCTGCTCGTTTGATTCGCGCGCGGTTTCGGCAGGTGATGTGTTCTTTTGCAAGGGCGCTGCCTTTAAGCCCGCGTTTTTGAGCATGGCGCTCGATGCGGGCGCCGTCGCATTTGTGTGCGAAGAGTCGCTGGTCGAGTCTCTGGAGCCGCTGGCGCAGGAGAGCGGTGCTGCGATGCTGGTTGTTGATAGCGTTCGCACGGCCATGGCCCTGTTGCCGCCGGAGGTCTACGACCGTCCCGACCACGACGTCAAGATCGTGGGCATCACCGGTACCAAGGGAAAGACCACGGCCGCTTTTATGCTCCAGTCGATTATCAAAGCGGCGGGCGAGTCCTGCGGCATGATCGGCTCGGTGAGTACCGACGATGGCATCGAGTGCTACGAGAGCACCAATACTACGCCCGAGGCCCCCGAGGTCTGGCGCCATATCGCCAACTGCCGTGAGTCCGGTCGCCAGTCCATGGTCATGGAGGTCTCGAGCCAGGCGCTCAAGTACCAACGCGTCGAGAATCTGCCGTTTGACGTGGCGTGCTTCCTCAACATCGGGCGTGACCACATCTCGCCGATCGAACACCCCACGTTTGAGGATTATTTTGAGAGCAAACTCAGGATCTTTGACCAGGCAAAGACCGCCGTGGTGAATCTGGGCACCGAAGAGGTTGACCGTGTGCTGGAGGCAGCGTCGACCGCCGAGCGCTTGGTGACCGTTGGCGTCGAGCATCCCGAGGCAAGCCTGTGGGCAAGCGATGTCCGCGTGGTCGGCTTTAACATCGAGTTTAACCTGCATGGCCTGTGTGCCGACGAGTCCGAGGCGGGGGAGAAGGTCCTGCTGGGCATCGCGGGCGACTTTAACGTGGAAAACGCGCTGGTCGCTATCGCCGCTGCGCACGAGATCGGCATCGGTATCGAGGCTATCAAGAAGGGCCTCTCCAAACTGCGTGTGCCGGGACGTATGGAGGTCGTGGAGTCGAAGGACGGCCGCGTGATCTGCGTCGTTGACTACGCTCACAACCAGCTTTCGTTCCGGTCGCTTTTCTCGTCGGTCAAGCGCGCGTTTCCCACTAGTCCAGTCGTTGCAGTGTTTGGCGCTGCCGGCGGCAAGGCGCAGGAGCGCCGCGAGCAGCTTCCGCGCGAGGCCGCACCATATTCCGACCTGATGATCTTTACCAACGAGGACCCGGCTCACGAGGATCCCATGAAGGTCTGTCGCGAGCTTGCCAAACATGTTCCCGACGATACGCCGAACAAGATCATCCTCGATCGCGAGGCTGCCGTGCATGCGGCGTTCAAGGCGGCGCGCGAGGAGTACGTCAACCCCGATGCTCCCACCATTGTCTTGCTGCTGGCAAAGGGTGACGAGGAGCTCATGCACGTGGGCGACGAGTTCGTGCCCATCGAGAGCGACCTTTCGCTGGCCAATCGCCTGATCGATGTTACCCAGTTTGACTAATGAACCATGATGGCGAAGGCGCCCTGAGTGCGCTGTCGCCATAAACGTGTTCCCTCAATCAAAACATGCCGTCCAAGCCCAAACCCTTCTACGTAAACGGAGTAACCATGTCCCACAACACCCTGCCGACCGTCGCCGAGCTTTCGGGCGAGATGCGCGAGCGCTTGGCCAAGGTTAAGTACGTCTTTACCGACCTGGATGCTACGATGCTCGCACCCGGCTCGTGCGTGCTGCGCGACAACGACGGCAACCCCTCGACCAAGCTCGTCGAGGCTGTCGTGGCACTTGCCCGCGCCGGCATCCAAGTGGTTCCCACCTCGGGCCGCAACCGCACCATGATCCACGAGGATGCACGCGTGCTCGGCCTCAACTCCTACATTGGTGAGATGGGTGGCCTGGTCATGTACGATCTCAAGGCCAACGATTGGGAGTATCTGACCGGCGATATGCCCTACGACCCATCTTGCGGTCTCACGCCGCACCAGGTGATCGAGCAGACCGGCGTGTGCGAGAAGATCCTCGCCCGCTGGCCGCACAAGATCGAGTATCACAACGACATGTCGACCGGCTACAAGTACCGCGAGGTTACCGTCGGCATGCGCGGCGACATCCCCGATGACGAGGCGCAGGCCATCCTCGACGAGGCCGGCTGCGGCCTGGTGTGGGCCTGTAACGGTCACCTGACGCATCTGTCCAAGCCGACGACGCTCGAGCTCGATCGCGTCGAGGACGGTCGCGCGTTCAACATCAATCCCGCCGGCCTCAACAAGGGCGTCGCCATTGCGCGCTTCTGCGAGCACCTGGGGATCGAGCGCGAGGAGACGCTCGCGCTTGGCGACTCCGAGTCCGACTTCTATATGGCCGATCACGTGGGCACGTTCTGCCTGGTCGAGAATGGCCTGACGAGCGCCGGCGCGCCCGAGTTCCTGGCTGCTTGCGAGAACGCTTTCGTTACGCGCGGCAAAATTGTCGACGGTTGGGCGGCGACGGCAGAGCTGCTGGTCGCGGCGCGTTCGTAGTGCGGCGTCGCCGCACTTGCACATGTCTTTTCGAGAGAGACTGGTGAGGTAATGTCCGATATCGAGAATCCGACAGGCGACACGCGCCCGATTGGCGTGTTCGATTCTGGTTTGGGCGGTCTGACGGTTGCGCGCGCCATCGCGACGGTGCTGCCGCACGAGTCCGTCTACTACTTCGGCGACACCAAACGCTGCCCCTACGGCACGCGCACCGAGGATGAGGTGCGCTCGTTTGCGTTGCAGGCGGGCCGTTGGCTGTCGAAGCACGACGTCAAGATTATGGTCATCGCCTGCAACACGGCGACAGCTGCGGCCTTGCGTCTGGCCCAGCAGGTGCTCGACGTTCCCGTGATCGGCGTGATCGCGCCGGGTGCCCGTGCGGCAATCAACAGCACCCGTTCGCGTCGCGTGGGCGTGCTCGCCACCAACCTCACCATTCGCTCGGGCGCCTACACGCGCGCCATTCAGGATCTAGATGCCGGCGTCGATGTATACGGCTGTCCTGCCTCGAGCTTTGTCGAGGTTGTCGAACATGAGCTCGCCTCGGGTGCACATCTGCAGGAACAGTGGCTCGAGAACGAGGACATCTTCGATACGCCTGCCGTGCGTGCGCTGGTGGGTGCCACGGTTGAGCCGCTGCGCGACCACGGTATCGATACCGTGGTGCTCGGCTGTACGCATTTTCCGCTGTTGGTGGGGCCTATCCGCCATGCGCTGGGGCCTGGGGTGCGCGTCGTGAGTTCCGCCGAGGAGACCACGCGCGAACTGACCGATATCCTCACGCGCCGCGAGCAGCTGGCGGGCGACGCCGCCGAGCCGCAGCATCGTTTTGCCACGACGGCCGATAACATTGCCGAGTTTGCGGTGGCGGGTAGCTTTATCTTTGGCCAGCCGCTCAAGAGCATCGAACATATTGATATCGACGAACTGAAATAGATGTAGGGTTACCGTCCAAAGACTTGCCCTCTTCTTCTGCCGAAAGGATATTTCTATGGAGTACATGCAGGTCAACCGCGCCAACGGCCGTGCCGCCAATGAACTGCGCCCCGTCAAGCTCACCCGTGGTGTTATGAAACATGCCCACGGCTCGTGCCTGGCTGAGTTCGGCGACACGCGCGTGCTGTGTGCCGCCACAATTGAGGAGGGCGTGCCGGGCTGGCGCGAGGGCGCCAAGGCCGGTTGGGTAACCGCAGAGTATGCCATGCTGCCGGCATCGACCGGTAAGCGTTGCAAGCGCGAGTATACCAAGCGTAAGGGCCGCTCCATGGAGATCGAACGTCTCATCGGCCGCAGCCTGCGTACCGTCGTCAACATGAAGGCGCTCGGCGAGTACACCGTCACCGTCGACTGCGATGTGATCCAGGCGGATGGCGGCACGCGTACGGCGAGCATTACCGGTGCCTGGGTGGCGCTGCATGATGCTCTTGCTATGTGGGTCGAGGCCGGTAAGATCGAGCGCATTCCGCTCACGGGTCAGGTTGCCGCCATCTCTATGGGCGTTGTCGACGGCAACACCATGCTCGACCTCGATTATTCCGAGGACAGCCACGCCGAGGTCGACATGAATCTCGTCGCTACCGACACCGGCGAGATGATTGAGCTCCAAGGCACCGGCGAGCAGGCGCCCTTCGACCGCAAGCGTCTCAACGTCCTGCTCGACCTGGGCGACAAGGGCATCGCCGAGCTCATCGAGCTTCAGCGCCAAGCCCTCGCCTAACCTGCCAAAAAGGGATGTTAATTTTGGTAGGTTTTATCTGGGAAAACGTCGAAGTATAAGGTTTCTGTCGCCAGGGAGGAGAGAGGGCTCGAGGCCAGTTTCCCTTGGGCGGCATTGCTATAGAGACAAGGAGGCCAGTCATGGCACTAGAGAAGATCGATATCGACACCCTCGACCCGGCGGCGACCATCGTCGTGGCAACGGGCAATGCCCATAAGCTCACCGAGATCGAGGCCATTTTGGGCAAGGTCATGCCCGAGGTTCGCTTTGTGGCGTTGGGCCAGCTGGGTGATTTTGAGGACCCCGAGGAAAACGGCACGACGTTTTTGGAGAACGCCATCATCAAGGCGCAGGCCGCGGTAGAGGAGACGGGGCTTATGGCCATCGCCGACGATTCGGGCCTGGTCGTTGATGCCCTGGACGGTGAGCCGGGCGTGTACAGCGCACGCTATGCGGGCGTGCACGGCGACGATGCCGCCAACAACGCCAAGCTCCTCGTGAATCTGGAGGGCGTGGCCGACGAGGACCGCACCGCGCGTTTTATGAGCGTCGTCGCGCTTATCGACACGGACGGCCTGGTCACTTATGGCGAGGGCGCCTGTGAGGGCGTCATTGCGCACGAGGGCCGCGGCGATTACGGCTTTGGCTATGATCCGCTGTTCCTGCCGGTCGACACGCCGGGCAAGACTATGGCCGAGCTTACGACGGACGAGAAGAACGCCATCAGCCATCGATTCCATGCGCTCGAGCATCTGTCCGCCAAACTGACGGGCGAGGAGTAAGCCGTGCGTGCGGTGGTGCAGCGCGTACTCAACGCCGGCGTGACGGTCGACGGCGAGTGCGTGGGTAAAATTGGGCGCGGCTATCTGGTGCTGCTGGGCGTGGGCCACGGCGACACGCGCGCCGAGGCCGATAAACTGTGGGGCAAGCTCCGGGGCTTGCGCATTAACGAGGACGAGAACGGCAAGACCAACCTGGCACTTGCCGATGTCGACGGCGAGGTTCTCGTAGTGTCGCAGTTCACGCTGTTCGCCGATTGCCGTCACGGCCGCCGCCCATCGTTTACGGATGCCGGCGCCCCCGATGTCGCCAACGAGCTCTACGAGTACTTCCTGACGCTCGTTCGCCAAGATGTCGAACACGTGGCGCACGGCATCTTTGGCGCCGATATGAAAGTCGACTTGGTCAACGACGGCCCATTCACCATCGTCTTGGACACGGACAACCTTTAGGTTACGCGGTTTTACCAAACCGCGTAACAACTGGTCATGCGAGGTTGTCGTCTGGTACGTATTTGGGACGGGGTTTATTTAGCTACTTGCGTATGGCGGCAGCAGGGTGCTATAGTATTAGAGTTTTGTCTATCTTAGGGGTATTATCCCCTTTTTGAATTGCACCTTCTGGAGGCCCTGTTCATGGAAGAGATGGAAGTCAATCACGTCGACGACATCCACGAGAAGCTGACCGATATGGTGGGCGATCGCGTTAAGGTGAAGGCCAACATGGGCCGCACCCGCGTCGTCGAGCGCATGGGCACCATCAAGAGCGTCCACCCCGCCGTCTTTATCGTCGAGGTTGACGAACGTCGCGGGCGCAAGTCGCGTCAGTCCTACCAGTATATCGATGTCCTCACCGGTCAGGTCGAGCTGTTCGACCCCGAGAGCGGCGAGCATATCTTTACCCCGCTCGGCAATCAGCTCGAGGAGCACTAGCGGTGACCGATTGGTCCCTGACCCTTTCCGCGCCGGCAAAGATTAACCTCTACTTGGGGGTTCATACCGAGCGCGATGACCGCGGCTACCACAGGGTCGATTCCCTGATGGCAGCTGTCGGTCTTTCCGATACCGTGACGGTCACGCCGGCGCAGGCGCTGACCGTCCAAACGGTTCCGGCATCAGATTTTCCCATGCAAAAGAATACGGCGTATCGGGCTGCGGTTGCTATGGCCGAGCATTATGGTCGCGAGGCAAGCATCTGCGTGACGATTGAGAAGCGCATTCCATTGTGCGCCGGCTTGGGCGGTCCCTCGACGGATGCGGCCGCGGTCATTGTCGCCTTGGCGGAGCTCTGGGGAATTGATCGCTCCGACCCCGCGCTCGACGACATTGCGCGGGGCATTGGTGCTGACGTCCCGTTCTTTTTGCACGCGAGCCCTTCGTTCTACGTAGGTGGGGGAGACGTGCTGGCAACTGAGTATCCCGTGCTGCCCGCAACACCCGTCGTGTTGGTCAAGCCGCGCGAGGCAAGCGTTTCGACAATTGAAGCCTATCGACGTTTTGACGAGGCCCCGGTGCCTGCGGACAAGCCCGGCGCGATAGCTTCTGCCTTGCGTGCCGGTGATGCCGAGACGGCATATGCACTCATCCATAACAACCTGGGCGTCATTTCCGCACAGATGGAGCCGCAGATTCAAACGGTTCTCGATTGGCTGCGTAAACAGGACGGCACCGTTGCTGTAGATGTGTGCGGATCGGGTGCCTGCTCATTTGCCATTTGCGACACCGCCGCCACGGCCGAAAGGCTTGCCGACGCTGCCCTGCAAAACGGCTGGTGGTCCTGCGCGACGGAGCTCGTTTCCGACACGGTTCGCATTGAAGCGCCAAAGAAATAAAAATTTCTCTAGCACGCGGCGAAAATCTTTGTTACTATAGTCGAGCTAACGGGTTGTGGCTCAGTTTGGTAGAGCACTGCGTTCGGGACGCAGGGGTCGCTGGTTCAAATCCAGTCAACCCGACCAGAGCATGAGGAGGGATCGCTTCTTGCGGTCCCTTTTTTTAGCTATTGTTGTGATACCGCGACACCCGCGGTATACTCATTCGAGCTTGTCTCGCTGTATTGTGGAGGTCTACATGTTTGGACTGAGGGCTCCTGAGCTCATCATCATTCTCGTTGTTGTCCTGATTATCTTCGGGCCCAAGAACCTGCCGAAGCTCGGCAAGTCCCTCGGCTCTACCGTCAAGAATATCCGCGAGGGTATGGAGGGCGACGATAAGGGCGAAACCAAGCAGGCCGAGGACGTTGTGGTCGAGGAGTCCAAGGAGGACAAGGAGATCGCAGAGCTCGAGGCCAAGCTCGCTGCTGCTAAGCAAAAGAAGGCAGAGGACAGCGACGCGGACGCAGAGTAGTCCCATCCCTTTGGGGTGAGCACCTGACCGGCTTGCCCGCAGGCTAGCCGGTCTTTTTCGTTTTGTTGACAGTTGATCGTTACATCATAGTTGGGGAGATATCCGTATGGACGCAAGCCAGATCGTACTGACCGCTGAGGGCCGCCAGAAGCTCGTCGAGGAGCTCGCTTGGCGTGAGGGCGATTACGCCAAGGAGATCGTCGAGGACATCAAGGAAGCCCGCGCGTTCGGCGACCTTTCGGAGAACTCCGAGTACGACGCCGCCAAGGACAAGCAGGCCCAGAATGCTGCTCGCATTGCCGAGATTCAGGCCATCCTCGCCAACGCTCAGGTTGCTGCCACCACGGGCGATCTGACCGTCTCCATCGGTTCCACCGTTTCTCTGATCGATCCCAACGGTGAGGTCATGGAAGTCACGCTCGTCGGTACCACCGAGACCAACTCGCTCGAGCACAAGATCTCCAACGAGTCTCCGGTCGGCCATGCCATCATCGGTCACGGCGAGGGCGACTCCGTCGAGGTCGTTACGCCTTCCGGCAAGACCCGCATCTACACCATCGCCAAGATCGCACGCTAGACCACGGCCCCGCGTAAAGGTATGTTTTCGCTCCCTGGGACCGAATCCTGGGGAGCGTTTTAGTTTGAGGAGCTAACTATGGCAGAGAACCAGAACGCCGCCGAGCAGGCATCGACGCTCAACGACGAGCGCGCCACGCGCCTGGCCAAGCGCGCCGCCCTGTTCGAGGCGGGCCAGAACCCCTATCCCGAGCACTCCGAGATTGAGGACTACGTCGTCGACATCGAGACTAAGTACGCCGAGCTCCCCGATGGCGAGGACACCGAGGACGTCGTGAAGATCGGCGGCCGTGTGGTCGCCAAGCGCGGTCAGGGCAAGATCATGTTCGTCGTCGTGCGCGACGCGACCGGCGAGATTCAGCTGTTCTGCCGCATCAACGATATGGACGAGGCCGCCTGGAATACGCTTAAGGCCCTCGACCTGGGCGATATCCTTGGCGTGACCGGCGTGGTCGTGCGCACCAAGCGTGGCCAGCTTTCCGTTGCCCCCAAGAGCGCGACGCTGCTGTCCAAGGCCGTTCGCCCGCTGCCCGAGAAGTTTCACGGTCTCTCCGACAAGGAGACCCGCTATCGTCAGCGCTATGTCGACCTGATCGCCAACGACGACGTTCGCGAGACCTTCCGCAAGCGCTCGCAGATCCTCTCCACGTTCCGCCGCTTTATGGAGTCTGATGGCTACATGGAGGTTGAGACTCCTATCCTTCAGACCATCCAGGGCGGAGCTACTGCCAAGCCGTTCATCACGCACTTCAACGCGCTCGATCAGGAATGCTACCTGCGCATCGCCACCGAGCTGCACCTCAAGCGCTGCATCGTCGGCGGCTTTGAGCGCGTCTTCGAGATCGGCCGCATCTTCCGCAACGAGGGTATGGACCTCACCCACAACCCCGAGTTCACCACGATGGAGGCTTACCGCGCCTTCTCCGATCTCGAGGGCATGAAGGCGCTCGCCCAGGGTGTCATTAAGGCCGCTAACAAGGCTATCGGCAATCCCGAGGTTATTGAGTACCAGGGCCAGACCATCGACCTTTCCGGTGAGTGGGCAAGCCGTTCCATGACCGATATCGTCTCTGACGTGATTGGTAAGCAGGTCACCATCGACACGCCGGTTGAGGAGCTTGCTGCCGCCGCGCGCGAGAAGGGCCTGGAGATCAAGCCCGAGTGGACCGCCGGCAAGATCATCGCCGAGATCTATGACGAGCTGGGCGAGGACACCATCGTCAACCCCACCTTCGTGTGCGATTACCCCATCGAGGTTAGCCCGCTTGCCAAGCGCTTTGAGGATGACCCGCGCCTGACCCATCGCTTTGAGCTGGTCATCGCCGGCCACGAGTACGCGAACGCGTTCTCCGAACTCAACGACCCGGTCGACCAGGCCGAGCGCTTCGCCGCCCAGATGGCCGAGAAGGCCGGCGGCGACGATGAGGCCATGGAGTACGACGAGGATTACGTGCGCGCCCTCGAGTACGGTATGCCTCCCGCGGGCGGCATCGGCATCGGTATCGACCGCGTGGTCATGCTGCTCACTAACCAGGCTTCCATTCGCGACGTGCTGCTGTTCCCGCACATGAAGCCCGAGAAGGGTTTCCAGTCCGGTGCCGCTGCTGCCAAGGCCGCCGAGGCCGGCAACGCCGCGAGCCCCTTCGTCAAGCCGCTTAAGCCCACGGTTGATTATTCCAAGATTGCCGTCGAGCCGCTGTTTGAGGAGTTCGTCGACTTTGATACCTTCTCCAAGAGCGACTTCCGCGCCGTGAAGGTCAAGGCATGCGAGGCCGTCAAGAAGTCCAAGAAGCTGCTGAACTTTACGCTCGATGACGGCACCGGCACCGACCGCACCATCCTCTCCGGCATTCACGATTATTACGAGCCCGAGGACCTGGTCGGCAAGACCCTACTCGCCATCACCAACCTGCCTCCGCGCAAGATGATGGGCATCCCCAGCTGTGGCATGCTCATCAGTGCCATCCACGAGGAGGAGGGCGAGGAGCGTCTCAACCTGATCCAGCTCGACGATTCCATCCCTGCCGGCGCAAAGATGTACTAATTGGTTCCGCCGTTCTACCGAACGGCGGACCGGCCGACGCTGCGCGGGCCGCATTTGGACAATCTGACGTTCAATTTCAAGGGCGCGACCAGAAGGTCAGCGCCCTTTCGTTTCACGTCACCTTGTCTCAAATGCGGCCCGCTCGCTGACGTTGCCAATACATCGGCGTTGCCTTGGCCGTCAATAGTCATTGGGGACGTTCTTAAACGACTACCCAACGGCTATTGAGCACATGGCTCGCATGGCAGCCGTCTCTTTTATGTTTCCTTTAGCCGTCGCTGCCTAGGATGGGGGTTAGTCGGTAGGAAGGGAGCGTCTGTATGGACGACGCGAGCGATCGTGCAATCGAAGAGGACATGCTCAATCAGTTCAACTATTTTGATGATGAGGACGAGGAGCCGATCGACCGTCGCGAGCCGGCATCGCTTGACTCATTTGACCTAGTGGGTGAAGGGGCTGATGAGGTTGAGAATGAATCGACGGAACCCCCACAGCCTTCGCGCCCCGACCCGCTGCTTTCGAGAATCTCTTTGCACCACGGTGTCCGTGCCGGCGCGCTCCATATGAAAACTGACTGGCGCCAGATCGTGACGGCAGGCGATGAGCTTGCCGTCGATGCGCCACTTACCGACAAATCATCCATCATTTGTCGCACCGGTATGCTTATGCTCGCGAGCGGAACGGGTGCCTGGCGTGTACGCGATACCATGAATCGCGTCGCCGCCGTACTCGGTGTCACCGTCCACGTTGACTTAAGTCTTCTGTCGTTTGAGTGCGCCTGCATCGAAGATGGCCACTGCTTTAACGAGGTTGTCAGCCTGCCCACAACGGGAGTCAATACCCATCGCATTTGGATGATGGAGAGCTTCCTAAAGGAAATCGAGACGTATGGGCGCCGGTTTACCGTGCACGAATACCACGAGATGCTCAAGACCGTTGAGAGTTCAAAACCCGATTACTCTCCCTGGCAACAGGGCCTTGCGGCAGCTTGTGCTTGCGGCGCCTTCGTCTTTTTGCTCGGCGGCGGCCCTATCGAGATGGCCTGCGCATTCGTAGGCGCTGGTGTTGGCAACTTTGCTCGCTCTCATATTCTCAAGCAGGGTCTTGGCCAGTTTAGCGCGCTGACGATTGGCGTTGCGCTCGCTTGCGTTTCGTATCTGCTGGCATTGCTCGGCCTTGGCCAGGTCGTACCGGGGGCAATGTCGCACCAAGAAGGCTATATCGGCGCCATGCTCTTTGTGATTCCCGGCTTTCCCCTCATTACGGCAGGCCTCGACATCGCTAAGCTCGATATGCGAAGCGGCATTGAGCGTCTTTCGTATGCCGTGTCGATTATTGTGATGGCGACCCTTGTGGGCTGGATGGTTGCCGAGTGTGTGGGGCTGGCACCGGATGATTTTGCCCCGCTCGGCCTTTCGCCGCTTGCCCTTACGCTCCTGCGCGTGGTGATGAGCTTTGTTGGCGTATTCGGCTTCTCGGTGATGTTCAACAGCCCGGTAAAGATGGCCACGGCAGCTGGGCTGATCGGCGCCGTGTCCAATACCTTGCGCCTTACGCTCGTCGATGCGCCGACGCTGTTTCCCTTTCTGGGCCTGAGCGTAGGTATGCCTCCCGAGGCGGCGGCGTTTATCGGCGCGCTGGTATCGGGCCTGCTCGCGAGCTTAGCCGAAATCAAGCTCACCTACCCACGTATCGCCCTCACGGTGCCATCGATTGTCATTATGGTGCCGGGCTTGTATCTGTATCGCTCGATGTATTACATGTGCACCTTCGACACGGTCAATATGCTCGGCTGGTTTGTGCGCGCGGTGCTCATCGTGGCGTTTTTACCCGTTGGCCTGGGCGTGGCGCGTACGCTCACCGACCCTCGCTGGCGCCACACCAGCTAATTGGTGCAAGGAGGACAGGTTGCTTTGCACCAAATGAGTTGCGGTGAAATAGGGACTGAATTGCTGTTTAAAGGGTCAAAACAGTCCGTATTCCACCGCAACTTATGGGGCCGGGGGATTATTGGCGCCCTGCATCTTCATAAACTCAACGCTTACGAAGCACGTGCTTTTCGTGCTAGGCTGGTTCCACCACATAAGTAGTCGCAGACGCACGTACCACGGGCGGGCGAGATGAAGTTCCAACAGCTCCATCTTGCCCGCCCGTTTTTGCTGCGTGGTGCCGCGGCGTAACACAGAAAGGAATCTGCCCTTTATGCCTATCAACAAACGAGAGAGCCTGCTGTTCACCTTTATCATGTGCTTTTGCATGGTGCTCTGGATGAGCATCTACAACGTTGCCCTGCAGCATGGGGCCATCAACGGCGAGGTTGTTGCCGCCGCGTGGCTCGGCTTCCCCGTTGCCTACGTCTTTGCCATGTGCTGCGACTGGTTTGTTGCCAGCCCGCTGGCCAAAGGCTTCGCCTTTAAGTATTTGGTCACGCCAGGCAAGAGCTCGCCGCTCGCTATGACGCTCGCCGTCAGCTCCTGCATGGTCGTTCCCATGGTCATCATCATGTCGCTCTACGGCGCGTGCGAAGGCCTGTTCCATATGCCCGGCGGCCCGCTTGCAAACCTGCAGATGCTGCCGATGATGTGGCTCATCAACATTCCGCGCAACTTTATCATGGCTCTTCCTTGGAACCTGCTGGTGGCCGGCCCGGTTGCTCGTTTTGTCTTCCGTCGCGCCTTCCCTATGGGCACGGTCTTTGCCGAGCCGCACATGGAGCTCGTGCACATGCCGGGTGCTCCCGCTGCCGATGCCGTCAATGACGTTGCCGAAGGTATTAACGTCGAGCCCGCCTGCTAGACGGCAGCGCAAAACCAAACCGTCAAGCGGACCAGAGCGATTCCTTTTTTGTAGACGTTGTCGCGCGGCTACGGGTGGGAAAGGTCCCAACGGTTAACATATACTCCATATGGGTAAAGAGACCAAAGCGCTGCCGCGGGGCGGCGCTTTGCGTTTGAAAAAACTAGCTCGTCTAAGAGGAACTAGCATGTTAGACCGTTTTACCGATCGCGCGCGTAAGGTCATGTCCATGGCCAAGCAAGAGGCGCTCGATCTACACTCAAATAAAGTGGGTACCGAGCATCTGCTGCTCGCGCTCGCTAAGGAGGACGAGGGCATTGCCGCCGAGGCACTGCGCTCGCTCGATATCTCCTACGACGACATCATGGACACCCTCAAGGAGGTCCAGACCACCGTTCCCGAGCCCAGCGAGGAGACCGAGGCCGCCAAGCTCGCCTTTACGCCGCTCGTCATTAGCGTGATGGAGCGTTCCTTCCGTGTGGCGCGCGAGAACAACCAGACCTATGTGTCGACCGAGCACCTGCTCATCGGTATCGTCGAAGAGGGCAACGGAATGGCCATGGACATCCTCATGCGCCTGGGTGTTTCGTCCGCTTCTATCAAAAAGGCCATCGAAAAGCTCACCGCCAAGGACCAGGACAAGAAGCGTCCGCTCGCCGGAGCTGGCGCCGGCCGCCCCGGTGCGGGCCTGCCGTTCTTTAGCGGCTCGGACGCCTCACAGCAAAAGGGGGACGGCACCGACACGCTCAAGCAGTTCGCCACCAACCTCACACAGAAGGCGCGCGACGGCAAGCTCGATCCCGTGATCGGTCGCGAAAAGGAAGTCCAGCGCATGATGGAGATCCTTTCGCGCCGCACCAAGAACAACCCGCTTATCTTGGGTGATCCCGGCGTGGGCAAGACAGCCATCGTCGAGGGCCTGGCGCAGCAGATTGCTGCTGGCAACGTGCCCGAGAACCTCATGAACCAGAATATCTGGACACTCGACCTGCCGGGTCTTGTTGCGGGCGCCAAGTATCGCGGCGAGTTCGAGGAGCGTCTCAAGAACGTGATCCAGGAGGCGACCGAAGCCGACGACGTTATCTTGTTTATCGACGAGATGCACACCATCATCGGTGCCGGCTCTGCTGAGGGTTCTATCGATGCGAGCTCCATGCTCAAGCCCGTTCTCGCACGCGGTGCCTTCCAGATCATCGGCGCCACCACGGCCGAGGAGTTCCGCAAGTACCTCACCAAGGATCCGGCCTTTGAGCGTCGCTTCCAGACAATCGATGTCGAGGAGCCGAGCGTCGAGGACACGGTCAAGATCCTGACCGCGCTCAAGCCGCGCTACGAGGAGCACCACCATGTGCGTTACACACAGGGTGCTATCGAGGCCGCCGCGAACCTTTCCAACCGCTACATTCAGGATCGCTTCCTGCCCGATAAGGCCATCGACCTCATTGACGAGGCCGGTGCCCGCGCCCGCATCGCCGCCAACCGCGCGCCCGAGCCGGTGCGCGAGGCCGAGCATCGCATAGAGGAGCTCAAGGCCGCCGCGCAGGAGGCCACCGAGAGCGACGACATGAACAAGGCCGCCGAGATCACCGAGCAGCAGAAGGCTGCCGAGATTGAACTCGCCGAGGCCAAGGCTGCCTGGACGGCCGAGCTTGACGCCAGCCCGCTCACCATCGATGTGAGTCAGATTGCCGATATCGTGTCCGTGACTTCGGGCGTGCCGGTGTCCTCGCTTACCGAGAACGAGAGCCGTCGCCTGCTGCAGGCCGAAAGCGTGCTCAAGACGCGCATCATCGGTCAGGATGAGGCTGTCGAGGCCGTTGCCAAGGCCGTGCGCCGCAGCCGCTCGCCGCTCAAGGATCCGCGTCGCCCCGGCGGCAGCTTTATCTTCCTTGGTCCCACCGGCACGGGCAAGACCGAGCTTGCCAAGACGCTCGCCGAGTACCTCTTTGGCAGCAAGGACGCACTCATCAGCTTCGACATGTCCGAGTTCGGTAGCGAGTTCGAGGTCTCCAAGCTCATCGGTAGCCCTCCGGGCTACGTCGGTCACGACGAGGGCGGCCAGCTCACCAAGGCCGTTCGTCGCCACCCGTACTCGGTCGTGCTGTTCGACGAGATCGAGAAGGCGCACCCCGATATCTTCAACATCTTGCTGCAGGTGCTGGAGGAGGGCCGCCTGACCGATAGCCAGGGCAAGACGGTCGACTTCCGCAACACCGTGATCATCATGACGTCCAATGTGGGCGCCCGCGAGATTGCGCAGGATGCGAGCGTGGGCTTTGGCACCACCGGCGAGCAGGGTCTCACGTCGAGTGAGATCCGTGGTCGCGCGATGGGCGAGCTCAAGCGCCTGTTCCGCCCCGAGCTGCTCAACCGTATCGACGACATTGTGGTGTTCCAGAAGCTCTCGGGCGAGAATCTCACCAAGATCGCGCACCTGCTGGTGGACGACCTGCGCCAGCGTCTGATTGCCAACGGCATGAACATCAAGCTCACCGATGCGGCCTATGACAAGATCGTGGCCGAGGGCACCGACCTCACCAACGGTGCGCGTCCGCTGCGCCGTGCTATTCAAAAGCTCATCGAGGACCCGCTGTCCGAGGAACTTCTGGCCGGCGAGTGGGGCGAGGGCGATACCGTCCTGTGCGACGTGGCCGATGGCAAGTTTGTCTTTAGCCACGGCACGGGCGAGATTCCGGCACCGCGTCCGGCAGGTACGCTCGGTGGCGATACCACCCCGGCGGCACCGCACACTGGCAGCGCCGCGCCCGTGAGCGGCGGCGTGACCTCGGGCCCCGGCGGCATGATGCAAGCCGGTTCCGGCGCGCTGTAGGGCGTAACAAAACCTTGTGTCCACGAGGGCGTTCCAAAGGAGCGCCCTTTTTCTGTTGGAAAGCCCCCTTCGTTCAAAGTAGATCTCATTAAACATGTCAATGGCGCATGCATAAACGTTGATCAAGCGTTGAGGTTGGTTGAAGGGTCCAACGTCCCTTCGGCGCGGCCCGTCTAACCTGCTTTATCTTAATAAAGTGGCGTCTCCCCACCGTTAGCCGATGATGCGAGGGCGCTCGGCGTTTTCGACTGGTTTATGCACGCAAAGTCTGGGAATATACAAGGCGCATGTCTTACTGTCTAACCAGTTGCGCCAAGGAGGCACCATGGATTACAAGATCACCGGCTACGAGCCCGCCCAGCTGTTCCATTTCTTTGAGGAGGTCAGCGCGATCCCCCGTGGGTCTGGCAACGAGAAGGGCATCAGCGATTTCCTGGTTGCGTTTGCCAAGGAGCGCGGCCTCGATGTGTACCAGGACGAGGTCTACAACGTCATCATTCGCAAGCCCGCTTCTGCCGGCGCCGAGAATGCCCCGACTGTGATGCTGCAGGGCCACATCGATATGGTGTGCGACAAGTTGGGCTCTGTTGAGCACGACTTTACGACCGACGGTATCGACCTGGTCGTGAAGGACGGCGTCCTCACCGCTAACGGCACCACCCTGGGCGCCGACAACGGTATTGCTGTCGCTCTGATGCTTACTGTGCTCAACGACGATTCGATCGTTCACCCCGCCCTCGAGTGCGTATTCACCACCGACGAGGAGACTGGCCTGGTCGGCGCCGAGACGCTCGACAAGTCCCAGATTAGCGCCCGCACCATGATTAACCTTGACTCCGAGGAAGAGGGCGTTGCCACCGTCAGCTGCGCTGGCGGCGTCGTTGTTACCTACACCTGCCCCATCGTGCGCGAGCACAAGACCGGCAGCACCCTCACGCTCGACATCTCCGGCCTACTGGGTGGTCATTCCGGCAACGATATCAACCTGGAGCGCGGCAACGGCAACCTCATCATGGCCCGCATCATCGACCGCCTGATGGTCGCCGGCGAGCCCGCCATCGTTAGCTTTAACGGCGGCACTAAGGACAACGCCATCAACCGTGAGTGCAAGGCCGAGCTGGTTTACGCCGACCACGCTGCCGCCGAGGCCGCGGCCCAGATCGCAAAGGACATCATCGCCGACGTCACTGCCGAGCTCGAGGTCTTCGACCCCGGCTTTACCTGCACCGTCGAGATTGCCGACGACGCCGAGGTCGAGGCCATGGATCAGAAGTCCGCGCTTGCCCTCATCCGCGCCCTGCGTCTTGCCCCTAACGGCGTGATTCGCCGCAACGTCGCCACTGACGGCTCCGTCGAAGTTTCCTCCAACATCGGCGTGGTCGCCACTTCCGACGACCAGGTCAAGATCATGCTGTCCCCGCGCTCCTCGATCACCTCGCTGCAGAACGAGTTCAAGGACCGCCTGCAGACGCTGGCCGATGTCTTGGGCTTCGACGCCAAGTTCGAGTTCGAGTATCCCGGCTGGAGCTATGCCGAGCATTCGCCGGTCCGCGACGTTTTTGTCGAGAGCTATCGCGAGCTCTTTGGCTCCGAGCTGCGCATCGAGTCCATTCACGCCGGCCTTGAGTGCGGCCTGTTTGCTGAGGCCCTGCACGGCCTGGACGCCATCGCCGTGGGCCCGACGCTCTCCGATGTCCACACCCCGGACGAGAGCATGGAGCTCGCTTCTGCCGAGCGCTTCTACGAGCTGCTCATCGACGTCCTCAAGCGCCTTGCCGCGTAAGGGTCGCGCTAGCAGCAGTTCGAGCCACGTGCTAGCGGATTGCAAATGACATTACGAGAGGGGGCATCCGAACTTTTGCGACGGGTGCCCCCCTCTTCTTTTAAGAAATGTGGATTGATTGGCGCCTAGCCCATATCCGCCTTGATGAGGTCGAGGGTGCGCTGGCAGTTTTCGCGGACGGGGCCGAGCATATGCTCGCGCAGGTCCGCCATGCCGGGCAGGTCGGCGTATTCGTCCATGATCTCTTCCATACAAATGGGCACCTCGTAGGCGAGGTCCATCATGGTCGCAAAGCAAAACTTCTCGGATAGCCCGGCATCGGTGAGCGCCGCCTCCAGCGCGGGGTCGCCCATACCGTGGTATCGGCGGATAGCGCCTGGACCGATGCGCCCCACTCGATTTTCGCCGCCAACGCTCATGGCAAGGCGCGCCCGGCGGCGCATACGTTCGTACGCCAAGCCCGATGCGACATCGTACATGGGTGCGAGCGCTGCGTTTGTGCCTTTGCCTAGGATGAGCGAGTAGTTTTTAGCGTGTGCGTCAGGCGCTCCGATAATGGCGTTATAGAACAACATATAGGTAAAAAGCACAAGATTCATGTGGTGGGGGACTGTGTTAATCAGTCGTTCTTGGATGTCTCGTGTGGTTGGTCCTCCGTCGGCGGTGTATTTCTGGCTTGGCAATACACCGAGCGCCTGGCAAAAGTCCTCCTGATGCAGCCTTTCGATATTTCCGCTGCTATTGACCATTCTGTCGTACCGTTCAACGACGAGCGCGGCTTCGTCTTCAAATGTGCAATAGGAGACGTTGGCAGTTGGAATGCCAACACGCCGAGCCGTTTTCATGCAGACGAATTCGTTTAAGGCCTGATGTTTGAACCCAACGACACCATTTTTGAAGATATGGGTAGTGGGGGATGACCCTAGACATTCGCACCATTGGCCATCATGCCAAGCTAGTGCAAATTTGCCTTGGTTGCCGCCCAGGGACCAGCTTTCGTTGGAGCCCATCCATGTCTCTCTTTCGTCATCGCGAATTGCTTTGAGCTTGTGAGCGATTTGAGAATTGGTAAGCGGGCGGTATGCCGAGACCCTGCCGCGGGCGGCGCCTAATTGATCGGTTCGACAAAACTGAACGGCCCCTGCGCAGTCAAGACCGATATGGCACAAGAGGGCGACGGGGTTGTTGGATGCAACGTCATACTCGGCGGCAATAGCGCGACGCTGCTCTTGGCTGTCGGGCAAAAGGCCAAATAGGAACGGGCGGACGATGTTATGGCCATACGTGCGATTGGAAAGCGGCATTGTAAGCGATAGTGGTGCTCCGCGATAGGTTGGGGCGTATACAAAGCTGCAGAGTCCATGCTCGTCTTGCCGGAGAGTGCCTGCGATTTCGCCACAAATGAGGGTCGCAAGCTCCATCTCTGCCATTTATTTCACAACCTTACAGCCAAAGGAGAGGTCTGAAGTGTCGGAAAGGCCTTGCTCGGCTGCGATTTGGGCCAGCAAGGCACCATAGGAAGATGGCGTTCCCTGTCGAGCGGGTCGTCTGCCTACGCTTGGCTTTGGCAGGGCATTCGAGTTCGCGATAGGGAGGTCCGCTTTCGTCGTCGGATGTTCGGAGGGCGATGCGATGGAGTCGTTATCGCTTTGCGCAAAGAGACCTATGCCGAGTGCGTTAAAGACGGACAGCAACTTGTCGAGTCGAATGCCGGTGGCGTCTCCTAGCTCGAGCGATGCGAGCAGGCGCTCCGAAACACTGGCCGTTTTGGCGAGGGCGGCACGGGTGAGACCCTGAGCCTCGCGTGCCTGGCGCACGTAGATGCCAGCTTGGCGCGGTGTGGTGATGGGAAGGGTATTCACGGCGATCTCCTAACGTGCAGACTTTTGCATATCAGTATGACATGCAAAAGTCTGCACGAAAAGGCCTCATGCAAAACTTTGCATGAGGCCTTGTACTGGCGTTGAGTTTTGAGCGATTGTGTTTGGCGTTACAGCGCCAAAATCCCCAGATGCTCAAGCAAGATCTTAAGTCCGATGAGGATGAGCACGATGCCGCCCACGATGGTGGCAGGTTTTTCGTAGCGCGCGCCAAAGGTGTGGCCGATCGCTACGCCGGCGACGGAGAAGATAAACGTTGTGACGCCGATAAGCGATACGGCGGGAACGATGTCGACCGAAAGCGCGGCGAACGAGATGCCCACGGCCAGGGCGTCGATTGAGGTGGCGATGGCGAGGATCAGGTACTCGCTCAGTTCAATCTTTTCGGCATTCTTGCCGTCGCCTTCATCCTCGTCCTCGGTAAAAGCCTCCCACAGCATTTTGCCGCCGATGAAGGCCAAAAGGATGAAGGCAATCCAATGGTCGATGGGGCCGATGATGCCCATAAACTGGCTGCCAAGCGCCCATCCGATCACGGGCATGCCGGCCTGGAAGCCGCCAAAGAACAGGCCGAGCACTACGGCGACCTTAAGGTTGATCTTCTTCATGCCAAGGCCCTTGCAGATGGATACGGCAAAGGCGTCCATCGAAAGGCCAATGGCGAGCAGCACGAGCTCTACGAGTCCCATGGTTTGGCTCCCTCCTTGCGGGCGAACCCGCGTGTACTTCTGACAGGGGAGCAACAAAAAAGACCCGTGGCGTACGCGCTGCGCGTACAACCACGAGTCTCGTTCATTAAGGCAAGCCAGACCGTTTCGGCCAGTATGTTGACTTGCCGCGCCACCGGAGGCGAACCCGGTCACGCGACTACTCCCTCATTCATGTGAATCCCGATGCTACCACATGAACAGCTCATTTGGGTTGAGGCTCTCAGCGGTGTTCGCTCATTCTGTAAGCATCGGATTTCGCGAGCGCCGCGGGGACAAACCGTGAGAAACTATTTAGCGTTTATGGAGCGTATGCGATGGGAGCGATGCCTTGGATAAGAACGAGCTGCAAAAGTGTATGGAACAGGCCATCCGCCTGACGGCACCTGGTCAGCCGATCCGCACCGCCCTCGACATGATCATCGCCGGTCACCTGGGTGCCCTTATCTGCGTCGGCGACACCGAAAACGTGCTCGCTGCCGGTAACGACGGCTTCCCACTCAACATTTCGTTCACCTCGAACCGCCTGTTCGAGCTCTCCAAGATGGACGGTGCCATCGTTATCGACGGCGACCTCACCCAGATCCTGCGCGCCAACTTCCACCTCAATCCCGATCCCTCGCTTGCCACGAGCGAGACGGGCATGCGTCACCGCACTGCCGCTCGCATGTCGGTGCTCACCGATGCCATCGTGATCTCGGTCTCGGCCCGTCGTGCCGTCGTCAACGTGTACGTTCACGGCAAGAGCTACGAGATCCAGCCCGTCACCACCATCATGAGCTCGGTCAACCAGCTCGTCGCCACGCTTCAGACCACCCGTCAGTCGCTCGACCGCTCCCTGCTGCGTCTGACGGCCCTCGAGCTCGATGACTACGTTACGCTCGCCGATATCACCGGGATTTTCTCGAGCTTCGAGATCATGCAGCAGGCAAAGACTGAGCTTAAGGATTGCATTGTCAAGCTGGGCAACCAGGGCAAGCTCGTGCAGATGCAGCTCGAGCAGCTCGCCGGCTCCAGCATGGATACCGAGTACGACCTGATGATTCGCGACTATGCGAGCGATTCCTCCGAGGCCAATGCCGAAAAGATCCGCGCCAACCTGAGCCGCATGACGCCCAAGGACTTGTCCGACCCGCAGCATGTGGCGGCGGTTCTGGGTTACGACGACCTGGACGAGGACTCCGTCATGACGCCGCTGGGCCTGCGCACGCTTTCTCGCGTGTCCGTCGTGCGCGACGGCGTGGCCGAGAAGATCGTCGACGAGTACGGCTCGTTACAGGAGCTCATGGATGACATCAGCGAGGATCCGGAGCGCCTGGGCGACTTTGGCGTCAACAACCCTGCCATTCTTGCGGACTCGCTGTACCGCATGAAGGGCACCAAACAGGGGAACGCATAATGGCGCCCGTATGCGCCGTGGTCGTTGCCGGCGGCAGCGGCCAGCGCTTTGGAAATCCCGGCGGCAAGCAGCTCGTTAACGTGGCGGGCCGTCCGCTCATGAGCTGGTCCATCCGTGCGTTCGATCGGAGCGACAAGGTCGGCCACATCGTGGTGGTGTGTCCTGCCGAGCGCCGCGCCGAGATGCGCCGCCTGGCCATCAGCCCGTATTCGTATAACACGCCCATCAGCTTTGCCGATGCCGGCGAGACCCGCCAGGATTCCACCCGCGCAGGCGTGCACGCGGTGCCGGCGGGCTTTGAATACGTCGCCATTCACGATGGCGCTCGTCCGCTCATTACGACCGAGGCCATCGATCACGCTATCGACGTGCTTGTGGGCGACCGTGCCCTCGACGGCGTCGTGTGCGGCCAGCCTGCCATCGACACACTCAAGATCGTCGATGGCGACAACATCGTCGAGACGCCGCCGCGCGAGCTCTATTGGGCCGCGCAGACGCCGCAGATCTTTAGCGTCGACGCCATGAAGCGCGCTCACGCCGCTGCTATCGCCGAGGGCTTTATCGGTACCGACGATTCGTCGCTGGTCGAGCGCATGGGCGGGCGCGTCCGCTGTGTCCAGAGCCCGCGCGATAACCTTAAGGTGACGGTGCCCGAGGACCTGCGTCCCGTAACCGCGATTCTGCTTGGCCGCATGGCCGAGGGAGAGGACCTTCCCCATGTTCAGTAACCTGCGCATTGGACACGGCTACGACGTTCACCGTCTGGTGGAGGGGCGTCGATGTATCATCGGCGGGGTTGACATTCCCTACGAGCGCGGCCTGCTGGGCCACTCGGATGCCGATGTGCTCGCGCACGCGCTGGCCGACGCCATTCTGGGCGCCTGCCGCGGGGGAGACATTGGTAAGCTGTTCCCCGACACCGATCCTGCCTATGAGGGCGCCGACTCGATGGTGCTGCTTGCCCGCGTGATGGACTATGCACGCGAGTTGGGCTTTGAGTTTGTCGATGCCGATTGCACCATTGCCTGTCAGCAACCCAAGATCACTCCGCACCGCGATGCCATGCGCGCCAACCTTGCCCATGCCCTGGGCGTTGACGTCGAAAACGTGGGCGTTGCCGCCACTACGACCGAAAAGCTCGGCTGGGAAGGCCAAGGCGAGGGAATTGGCGCCTGGGCCGTCTGCCTGCTACAGAAAACTGTTAAGGAGTAACGAATGCGTATCTACAACAGCGCTACCCATAAAAAGGAAGAGTTCCAGCCCATCGAGTCCGGCAAGGTCCGCATGTACGTGTGCGGCCCCACGGTCTACGACAACATCCACATCGGCAATGCCCGCACGTTCATCAGCTTTGACGTGATTCGTCGCTGGCTCATCGCGAGCGGCTACGAGGTCACGTTCGCCCAGAACCTCACCGATGTCGATGATAAGATCATCAAGCGCGCCAACGAGCAGGGCCGAACGGCTGCCGAGGTCGCGACGGAGTTCTCGGATAAGTTCATCGGCGTCATGCGCGCCGCCAACGTGCTCGATCCCGATGTGCGCCCCCGCGCCACCAAGGAGATCGGCCCCATGATCGCCATGATCAAGACGCTCATCGAGCAGGGCCACGCCTACGCCGCCGATAACGGCGACGTGTACTTTGCCGTGCGCAGCGATTCCAACTATGGTCAGGTCTCGGGCCGCAACATCGACGACCTTATGGTTGGCGCGCGCATCGAGGAGAACGAGGACAAGAACGACCCGCTCGACTTTGCCCTGTGGAAGGCTGCCAAGCCCGGCGAGCCCAGCTGGCCGAGCCCCTGGGGCGAGGGCCGTCCCGGTTGGCACACCGAGTGCGCCGCCATGGTGCATCGCTACCTGGGCACCCCGATCGACATCCACGGCGGCGGCTCCGACCTTGCCTTCCCGCATCACGAGAACGAGTGCGCCCAGGCCACCTGCGCCTGGCACCAGGGCTTCTCCAACACCTGGATGCACACGGGCATGCTGCTGGTAGACGGCGAGAAAATGTCCAAGTCGCTCGGCAACTTCTTTACGCTGGCCGAGGTCCTCGAGCGGCATTCCGCTGCCGCCCTGCGCCTGCTGATGCTGCAGACGAGCTATCGCTCGCCGCTCGACTTTTCTTGGGAGCGCTTGGAGGGTGCCGAGAACTCGCTCGCGCGTATCGCCGGTACGGTCGAGAACCTGCGCTGGGCCGCGAACCATGCGACGGCCGATGCCGATGAGGCAGCATCCGAGGCGTTTGCCGCCAAGGCCGCCGAGACCCGTGCCACTTTTAAAGAGTGCATGGACGACGACTTTAATACCGCCGGTGCCATGGGCGCCGTCTTTGGCTTTGTGACCGAGTGCAACCAGTACCTGGAGCAGGCGGGCGACGCTGCCGACAAGGCCGCCGCGCTTTCTGCCGCCGATACGCTGGTCGAGCTGCTCGATACGTTTGGCGTTGAGCTCCCCGAGCCCAAGGTCGAGCTGCCGCTGGGCCTGCTGGGCGTTGCCGCCGGCCTGGTCGCCTACACGGGCGACGACGTGGACGAGGCCGCTGCCAAGATTCTCGAGGCCCGCGCCGAGGCCCGCGCCGCCAAGAACTGGGATCTGGCCGACGCCATCCGCGACCAGCTCAAGGACCTGGGCCTCACCATTGAGGACACGACCGCCGGCACCCGTATCAAATCCCTCTAATCCCCGCGGGTTTCCCAAGCACCCGACCGTCCGAGCCACGGCACCTTGCCTTTCAATCGTCGGGCATGACCTCAAGGTCTATGCCCTCCTCTTTCAAGGCAATCTGCCGCACCTCGGGCGGTCGTTTCGTTTGTTCTATTGATAATCGTTTTAAGGAGGCCGTTTTATGGCCGACAATCGCAAGCGTGCATCGCGCGGAGGCAAGCAGGCCGTTTCTGGTTCGCGTCCGATTCGTCGCAACGACCGCGCTGCCGCTCCCAAGGGCCAGCGCGAGCGCTCCCAAGCCCAGGCTGCGCGTCCGCAGCGAGGTCGCAACCGCGACGCTGTCCAGGCTCCCAAGGGCGAGTTTATCGAAGGTCGTCGTGCTGCCGCCGAGGCGCTACGCACTGGCTTTCCCATCAAGTGCGCGCTCATCGCCGAGGGCGGGGAGCGCGATGCCGCCTTGTCGCGCCTGGTCGATGACCTCAACGCCACGGGCGTTCGCATTAAGTACGTGCCGCGCGCACAGCTCGATGCGCTGTCGAGCCATGGCGCTCACCAGGGCATTGCGCTCGAGGTGGGCAACTTCCCTTACGCCGATGTCGCCGACATCCTCGACCGCGCAGGCGAGGGCCCGGCGCTTGTCGTGGTGCTCGACCATGTGACCGACGACGGTAACTTTGGCGCCATCGTGCGCTCTGCCGAGGTTGTGGGCGCAGCGGGCGTCATCATCGCCAACAAGCGTGCCGCCGGCGTGACCGTGGGCAGCTACAAGACCTCTGCCGGCGCCGTCATGCATCTGCCTATCGCGCAGGTGCCCAATATCGCCCGTGCGCTCGATGACCTCAAGGCCGCCGGCTTTTGGGTGGGCGGTGCTTCCGAGCACGCCGAGGGCAGCTGCTGGGATGCTCCCTTCGAGGGCCGCGTTGCGCTCGTCATGGGCTCCGAGGGCGACGGCATCTCGCGCCTGGTGCTCGAGAAATGCGACTTTTTGACCAAGCTTCCCCAGCGTGGTATGACCGAGAGCCTCAATGTGGCCCAGGCGACCACCGCGCTGTGCTTTGAGTGGCTACGTCGCAACGCCGGCGAGCTCATGGGGGAGGAGTAGCGCATGTCAAAGAAGAACCGCGCCAAGTCCAAGGCCAAGCGCTTTGGCGAGGGCTCGGCCAAGCCGATTGTTTCGGCCGCGACCTATGGCGTGGGCGGCAATGCGTTTGCGCAGGCTATTGCCGACCCAGTCTCGACGGTGCACTCCAACAAGCCCGAGCTGTTGGTGGTCGACGGCTACAACGTGATTCACTGCACGCCGCGCTACGAAAAGCTCGTGTACGACCATTCCGACGATCCGTATTCCAGCGACGTCCACGATATGGCGCGCACCGCGCTCATCAACGATGTGGCGGCGTTTGCCCAGGGCCGCTACGAGGCCGTGATCGTGTTCGACGGTGCGGGAAACATCTCCAGCGAGCGCCCTAATCTGCCTGCCCGCGGCGTGCGCATCGAGTTCTCGCCGACGGGCGTGTCGGCCGACACCGTGGTGCAGAAGCTCTGCATCGAGGCGCGCGAGGAAGGCCGCGCGTGCTCCGTGGTGTCGAGCGACGGCACGATCCAGGCCGTCGTCATGGGTAAGGGCGTTACGCGCATCTCGAGCCGCATGCTGGTGGACGAGATCAAACAGATCGACAACGACGTGCACGAGGCCGAGGAAGCCCCGCAGATCAAGATGACCCTGGGCAGCCGCCTGAGCCCCGATGCCCTGGCCAAGCTCAAGGCCCTTCGCGGGAGGTAGGGGATTATCCATAGAGACCCGTTTCCCAATTGGCCAGCCCGTTGCCGTCGCCAAAACGAATAGTTTTTGGTTTTGGCGAACAGATAAAACTATTCGTTCTGGCGAATAGTTTTGAGATGTGGTCGGTCGAAGGGTCTGTTGCGCCTCGTCCGCAATTCATTTATTCTTAATTGGCTTCGCGCGAAAGCGCCAAGTGTGCCAGTGTGGCGCAACGGTAGCGCAACTGATTTGTAATCAGTGGGTTGCAGGTTCGATTCCTGTCACTGGCTCCATGAGAGTTTCGGGCTCTGTCTCGAAGAGGGACAGGGCCCGTTTCTTATATGCGCAGGAATCGAACCCGCAAGGGCGCGAGCGTCAAGCGAACGCGGAGCGTTCGTAGCGAGCGGGCGAGGATGCCGACAGGCATCCGAAGCCGGAGCGGATTCGCGAAGCGAATGCGCGGACTTCCTGTCACTGGCTCCATGAGAGTTTCGGGCTCTGTTCCCTTGTGGGACAGGGCCCGTTTCTATTTATGTTGACATGTCAGCGGGTTTGACTCCCACCAGGCTTCAGGCTTGTCTCGATCCGTAACACGAGTGGGCTGAAGACCCTCCTTATTGTTACAGATCGAGACATTGCCAAGGGACGGACGATAACATCTCGGTCTGTAACACGAAGAGGCTGAAAACCGTTCTTACTGTTACAGATTGAGACGTAAGCTGGGGTCTCTGCGTAATATCTCGATCTGTAACAGATAGGGGAGAAAATGTTCTCTGAATGTTACAGATCGAGACAAAAGCCGGACCGATATCAGTCAGCCTGACTGAGCGTGGATTATCGGACGAACGAGCGTGGAAAATCTCCCGCTTAGTGAATGATCGTGGAAAATCTGCCACTTTGGCCTTGGAGACACGCCAAAAGTGGGAGATTGTCCACGCTCGATTTCAAACGGAAGAAAATCCACGATCGAATCTGCCGCGGAAGCCCGATCTCGACCTATATATAGGTGTAAATAAGCCGGTATCGAAGTTCGATCCTGAAGGTGTACTCCACTACACCAAAGTGTTACCTTGGGAAACGTCACCTCTGTATCCAAAACCATCGTCCTTCATATCCAAACTCAACAAAACCGCAGGTCAACGGTATATAGATACGCCCGGGGCCGTGTATCTAGAGGTTTTCGTTGACAGCCCCCAAGGTTGCATCGTATTATCTTTTTCGTTCGCGGGGGCGGCGGTCCAAAAGACCAAAGGACCTGCGGATACTTGAACGATTGGGAGTTTGCCCGAGTGGTTAATGGGGACGGGCTGTAAACCCGTTGGCTCTGCCTACATAGGTTCGAATCCTATAGCTCCCACCCGTCAAGTGCCTGTATAGCTCAGTCGGTAGAGCACTTCGTTGGTAACGAAGAGGTCACCAGTTCAAGTCTGGTTGCAGGCTCCATCCGGCGGTGTAGCTCAGTTGGTTAGAGCACACGGTTCATACCCGTGGCGTCACTGGTTCGAATCCAGTCACCGCTACCATAGGTAACACGGTGGCTTCTCAATAGTATGTTGAGAGGCCACTATGGTATAAAGGCAAAGTCCCGTCCGGGGACGACCTGTTTAGAGGAGGGCTTTATGGCCAAAGAGAAGTTTGAGCGCACTAAGCCGCATGTTAACATCGGCACCATTGGTCACGTCGACCACGGCAAGACCACGCTGACCGCTGCCATCACCAAGGTTCTCTCCGAGACCGAGGGCTGCAAGGCTGACTTCACTGCGTTCGAGAACATCGACAAGGCTCCCGAGGAGCGCGAGCGCGGCATTACGATCTCCGTCTCCCACGTCGAGTACGAGACTGCTGCCCGTCACTACGCTCACGTTGACTGCCCGGGCCACGCTGACTACGTCAAGAACATGATCTCCGGTGCTGCTCAGATGGACGGCGCTATCCTGGTCATCGCCGCCACCGACGGCCCCATGGCTCAGACCCGCGAGCACATCCTGCTCGCCCGTCAGGTTGGCGTTCCCTACATCGTCGTCTTCCTGAACAAGTGCGACATGGTCGACGATGACGAGCTCATCGACCTCGTCGAGATGGAGACCCGTGAGCTCCTCTCCGAGTACGATTTCCCCGGCGACGACATCCCCGTCATCCGTGGTTCCGCTCTGGGCGCTCTCGAGGGCGACGCCAAGTGGATGGACGCCATTCGCGAGCTCATGAAAGCTGTCGACGAGTACATCCCGACGCCTGCTCGTAACAACGACCTCCCGTTCCTGATGGCCGTTGAGGACGTTATGACCATCTCCGGCCGTGGTACCGTTGCTACCGGTCGTGTCGAGCGCGGTGAGCTCAAGCTCAACGAGCCCGTCGAGATCGTCGGCATCAAGGATACCCAGAACACCGTCGTTACCGGTATCGAGATGTTCCGTAAGTCCATGGACTTCTGCGAGGCTGGCGACAACGTCGGTCTGCTGCTCCGCGGCATCAAGCGCGAGGACATCGAGCGCGGCCAGGTTCTCTGCAAGCCCGGTTCGGTTACCCCGCACACCAAGTTCACCGGTGAGATCTACGTTCTGACCAAGGAGGAGGGCGGCCGTCACACCCCGTTCTTCGATGGTTATCGTCCTCAGTTCTACTTCCGTACCACCGACGTTACTGGTACGGTCAAGCTCCCCGAGGGCACCGAGATGGCTATGCCTGGTGACCACATCACCATCGAGGGCGACCTCATCCACCCGATCGCCATGGAGGAGGGCCTGCGCTTCGCTATCCGCGAGGGCGGCCACACCGTCGGTTCGGGCATCGTCTCCACGATCATTGAGTAAATTAGCTCTTTGATATAGCTGACTCGGAGAACCCGGCACTTATATGGGTGCCGGGTTCTTTTCTGCAATGGATGTTGAGCCGTTGCTGGTGTCGAGAGGATCGATAATGGTCCTGGATGCACCGTCGATTAGATCTCGATGGCTTCATTGATGTGTTCCAAATATGAATGGATCCACCGAGAACCAATTGACTCGAGGTTTTCATTGACAGCACTTACGTGGAGCTGATAAAGTAACAACTCGTGCCCGTACGGGGCGGAAATGAAAGGTTCAGGATACATGCGTACTCTAGTTACTCTTGCGTGCACTGAGTGCAAGCGCCGCAACTATACGACCACCAAGAACAAGTCGACCATGCCTGATCGTATGGAGATCAAGAAGTATTGCCCCTGGTGCCGTCACCACACGCTGCACAAAGAGACTCGCTAGTCTCTAGTCATATACGCCAGTAGTTCAATTGGTAGAGCATCGGTCTCCAAAACCGAGTGTTGAGGGTTCGAGTCCTTCCTGGCGTGCCAGTCATTATTCCGTAAGCTCCCACTTGGGGGCTTACGGTTTACTCATGTATAAGCGCATTGCGCGGAGGTAACCCAAATGGCCAACAAGAAGAACAAGAAGAAGGCACAGCAGCAGGCGCCTGCCAATAACGCTGCCGCCAACTCCAAGGTTGAGGCCAAGAAGGCCGTTGCCAAGAAGAACGAGAAGGCTGCGAAGTCCAAGAAGAACGAGAAGCCTGGTTTCTTCGCCCGCACCAAGAAGTATTTCGCTTCGGTCAAGTCCGAGATGAAGCGTGTCACGTGGCCCGATAAGAAGGAGCTCGTGAACTACTCTGTCGTCGTTTGCGCTTCTCTGATCGTCGTCGGCGTCGTCATCGCTCTGCTCGATGCTGGCTTTGGCGAGGCTCTTGCTCTGTTCTCTGGATTGAGGGGCTAAACCATGTCTAAGCGTTGGTACGTCGTTCACACTTACTCTGGATACGAGAACCGCGTTAAGTCCGATCTCGAGCATCGCATCGAGACCATGGGCATGCAGGACCGTATCTTTGATATCGAGATTCCTATGGAGCGCGTCACCGAGATTAAAGAGGGTGGCAAGCGCGAGACCAAGGATTCTAAGATCTTCCCGGGTTATGTCCTGGTCCGCATGGAGATGGATGACGATGCTTGGACGTGCGTTCGTAACACGCCTGGCGTCACCGGTTTCCTGGGCGGCAACGGCAAGCCCGCTCCGCTTTCCCGCGACGAGTACAACAAGATGACTCGTCGTCCCGGTAAGGGCGATTCGCCCAAGCGCACCTCGGTCGATATTCAGGTCGGCACGTCCGTCCGCGTCACCGATGGCCCGCTTACCGACTTTGATGGCAAGGTCTCCGAGGTTAACACCGAGGCTGGCAAGCTCAAGGTCACGCTGATGATCTTTGGCCGCGAGACGCCGGTCGAGCTCGACTTTAACCAGGTCGCTGTCATCGCTTAAGTTTTCGTCCGTTCGCGCGAGCGTGCTTCTTCTGTGACTGCTCATCTCAGGAGTGCTTCTAACACGTGCGTGCTTACGATATAGCAAGTACTTCACACTCGTGATTCGAAAGGAATGACCATGGCTGAGAAGAAGGTTGCCAACGTCATTAAGCTCCAGATTCCTGCTGGTGCAGCTAACCCCGCTCCTCCCGTCGGCCCCGCCCTGGGCGCTGCTGGCGTGAACATCATGCAGTTCTGCCAGGCCTTTAACGCCGAGACGCAGGACAAGAAGGGTGACATCATCCCCGTTGAGATCTCTGTCTACGAGGACAAGTCCTTCTCCTTCATCACCAAGACCCCGCCGGCGGCTCACCTCATCAAGAAGGAGCTGAACCTCAAGTCTGGTTCCGCTAAGCCCCAGGCTGACAAGGTCGGTCAGCTCTCCCAGGAGCAGCTCACCAAGATCGCCGAGATCAAGATGCCGGACCTCAATGCCAACGACATTGACGCCGCCAAGAAGATCATCGCCGGTACCGCCCGTTCCATGGGCGTCACCATCGCTGAGTAGCGATTTCTTTAGGTAATGACGGGTGCTCCGACCGGGGCGCCCGTTAAATGTGTGCAATAGGGCACACGATACGATGTGGGAGGGCTCACGCCCGTTTAACCACAGGAGGTAATGCACATGGCTAAGCATGGTAAGAGCTATAACGCCGCTGCCGAGAAGATCGACCGCGCCACGCTCTACACCCCCCTTCAGGCTGCCAAGCTCATCAAGGAGCTCGACACCGCCAAGTTCGACGAGACCGTCGAGGCCCACTTCCGTCTGGGCATCGATACTCGTAAGGCTGACCAGAACATCCGTGGTTCCATCTCCCTGCCCCACGGCACCGGCAAGACCGTTCGTGTTGCCGTCTTCGCCGAGGGCGAGAAGGCCCGCGAGGCCGAGGCTGCCGGCGCCGACATCATCGGTTCCGACGAGCTCGTCGCCCAGATCCAGAAGGGCGAGATCAACTTCGACGCCGCTATCGCTACGCCGAACATGATGGCCAAGGTTGGCCGCATCGGTAAGATCCTTGGTCCCCGTGGCCTTATGCCGAACCCCAAGCTCGGCACCGTGACCATGGACGTCGCCAAGATGGTCTCCGAGCTCAAGGCCGGCCGCGTTGAGTACCGCGCCGACCGTTACGGCATCTGCCACGTGCCCCTGGGCAAGAAGTCCTTCTCTGAGCAGCAGCTCGTTGAGAACTACGCTGCCCTGTACACCGAGATCCTGCGCGTCAAGCCCTCTTCTGCTAAGGGCAAGTACGTCAAGTCCATCTCCGTGTCTTCCACCATGGGCCCTGGCGTTAAGGTCGATCCCGCTGTCCAGCGTGACTTCCTGGCTGAGTAACTGCTAGTTACTGCCTGAGCAAAGCAAGCATTGCTAAAGAAACCCGGTTCTGCCTTGTGCAGGACCGGGTTTCTTGCTATCGCGTCAAAAGCACCACAAAGGGGACAGTGTCCCCTTTGTGGTGGTTACCAGGGGGTTCTGGCGGTCGAGGACTCGATGGCCTCGTGGCGTTTGAGCTCGCGGCGCATGGTTTGCGAATTGAGCCAGGCTGCCTGCCAGCCACGGATGGGGTAGCGCGTCTGGTCGAGCTCAAACTGCGTATAGCCGCAGGCGTTGATGATCGTCGTTCCACACACATGCTGCCGCTCGCGCTGAAAATCGTAACCGTAGCTTTGGTGTACATGCCCATGCACCATGTAGTCGGCCCCCCAGGACTCAAGCGCCGTGTTAAAGCACTCAAACCCTCGATGCGGCAGATCGTCCAGATCACCCATACCGGCGGCGGGTGCATGGGTAAGCAGAATGTCGCACCCGCCGACCATCCTAACCTTACGCGACAGCTTACGCATGCGCTTGGACATCTCGCGTTCGGTGTACATGTTGGCGCCGTCGCGATAACGCATGGACCCGCCAAGGCCCGCAATGCGAATCCCTCGGTACGTGTACACGCTGTCTTCCACGCAGATACATCCGCCCGGTGCATGACGTGTGTAGCGGTCATCGTGATTGCCGCGCACGTAGATGAGCGGTTTGTTGATGACCGTAACCAAAAACTCAAGATAGTCCGGGTCAAGATCGCCGGCGGACAAAATCAGGTCGACTCCCTCAAAGCGTTCCTTGCGAAAGCACTCCCAAAGGCATCGTTCTTCGGTATCGGCTATGGCAAGGATTTTCATAGGGCAGGGACTTTCGGCTCATCGTCGAGCTGCGGAATGGTGCCTACCACGTTGTCCGCCAGCCAATTCATCTCGACAATCTGCGTGCTCGGCAGCGGAGGGAAGCCTTCGATCTGTACCACGCCGTTCTGGCTGTGGAGCTCGCCGCCAAAGGGGTTGATGGATCCCTCAACAATGCCGTTGCGGAGCAACTGCACGAGTTTGCGCGTCTGGTAGGGTAGGCCCGGAGCGTAACGGATGTCGATAACGCCGGAGCTCATGCCGTACCAGTAGTTGACGGCGCGCACTTGGTTGTCGTCGCTGGTCTCGTCCCACGTGCCGTGCAGAAGGCTGCGAACGATGAGCTCGTAGTAACGGCCCCAGTTCCATACGGGCATGGCGATGCCGGTGACTTTGCCGTCGACCAAGCGGTGAAGTCCGTAGGCCGTAGGGTCTACGAGCGACTTTGACATGTCAGCGCCGGTCATGACGCTTACACCTTCGCGGCACATGGCTTCGGCAAGACCTCCAGCGGGCACATCGCCCCAGGTCAGGATAATTTGCGCACGGGGGTCGAGCAGCGAGGCGCCAATCGCAAAGGCGTTGATCTCGCTGAGTGCGCCCGAGGCGAAGACCGACGCGTGGTAGCCGATGCGGTGGTTGTCCGCCATGCTGGCGGCAAGGGCGCCCAGGAGGAACTTGGCCTCGTACATCTTGCCAAAGTACGAACGGACGCTTTGGTGGGGAAGGCCGATAGAGCAGTTAAGGAACCGCACCTGGGGATACTCAACGGCAGCTCTGAGCGTGTATTCCATCAGGCGGTGCGAGGTCGAAAAGATGACGTTAGCTCCATGTTTGACAGCCGTTTCCACGGCGGCGTAGAACACATCCGGATTATGACAGTCCTCGAACGCCTCGGTGCGCACGATACCGCCAAAGTGCTCATCGAGATACTGACGCCCTTGGTCGTGCAGGCTGTCCCAGCTCGACGTCGCACAGGGGAACTCATGGATAAAGGCGATGCGCAGGGGGCTGGCCGCCGAGTAGACGGTCTTGCCCATAAAGAAGTTGAGCACGCCGGAGGTGGACTTGGCGGGCGCCTCTTCCTCATCGACACTCGGTGCCTCGACAAGATCGACCTTCTCCTCATCACTTTTGCCGGCAATGACCAACTCGCGCCAAATCTTGCACAGGCGGTTTACGACGATATCCGTCGGCGTATCCAGTAGGCGGTCCTGGTTGTACACATTGAGGTAGACGAGCATAGCGTCGGCGGGCGTAATGTCCAGATGGTCGCCGCCGGCGCGCAGGTAGGCGCGCTTAAAGAGCAGGAAGGTGTGGCGCAGGTAGTCGACCTTTTTCTGCGGCCATTTTTCGATAAGGTTCTGACCGAGCATCTTGGCGAGCGTTTCGTAGCTTCCCTCACGCGAGAACTCGATCTCGTATAGGGGGCAGACGCGCCAAAACGCGCAGAACTCGCCATAGAGGCGGCTTTCGACGGAATCCCATTTTCCGGGGTAGAGGCGGGTGACCTTGGCCGAAACCGTCGGGGCGTCCAGGAATTTGAGGACGCTGACGCGCTTGTTGCCCTCTTGGACGTAGAACCGATGCATGAACTCGGTGACGATGATGGGGTCGCGATAGCCCTCGGTCACCTGGATGTCGTAGAGGTTGGACCACTTGCGGGCGAACTCGGTGCTAAATGGCAACAGGGGCATAAAGTTGCACGAAAAGGCAGACTGACGGCCCTTGGCAACCGTGCCGACGACCATTTCGAGCGGAATGTCCCTTAGGCCGACGCTCTCTCGCTGACCTAAGGGGAGCTGAGCAACGAGGCTATCGAGGTCCGTAAGGTACGGGTGCTCGCTTTGGCTGATGGCGCGACGGCGTCCCTGCTCGCCGCGCTTGCGTGCTTGACGATAGGCCTCTTCCATGGTGTCTACTCCCTTAGTCGTTTAAACAACGATATGAACCATGGTACCACGATGCGAAACCACCACAATGGTGCCTGTCCCCTTTGCGGTGGTTTTAGGCGATGATGGGGGCGATGGCGCGGATGCAAGCGTCGGCTGCCGTGAAAGTGGTGCTGTCGTCGCTGACGATAAAGATGATTTTGCCCTTGACGCCAAAGTCGCCGATCTCGCTAAAGAGCACGTACGGCTCCTTGTCAAAGCCAGAGATGGGAAGCACCGCGGCCTTGGTGGCGTCGGTAAGCTCATCTGCCAGCGCGTCCAACGAGGCCCACTTGGACGTGTCCTTTACGGCAACGGGCACGGCAACGCGCCCAAAGGGCATGAGGTGCACGAGCGTGTTCTTGGAGATATTTGAGTTGGGGACGATGATGGTCTGCCCGCAGGCGTCCTCGATGGTCGTATGGCGCCAGGTGATATCTTGGACCACGCCCGTCACGCCGCCGACCTCGATATTGTCGCCGGGTTTGATGATGCCCATAAAGGTCACCTGCATGCCACCGATAAGGTTTGACAGCGTGTCCTGAAAGCCGAGCGAGATGGCGATGCCGCCGACGCCAAGAGCGGCGACGAGGGCGTTTGCGTTAATGCCAAAGCAGTTGTCGAGGATAAAGCTGCCGCCGATCATCCAAATGACGGCGCGCGCGATGTTGATGAAGATGCTCGATGAAGGGAGTGGGTTATCGTCGCGGTTGAGCAGGTGGTACAGGGTCTTGGACGCGACCTTGGCGGCAACGGCGGTGCCGATGGCCAAGATACCTGCCCAGATGATGTTGTGGACCCATCGTTGTGCAAAGAAATGAAGAATCGGCTCAAACAATTCCATGTAGAGAAACCTCCTAATGATCGTCCAACCATGATACCCATCAAGAAGCCCGTCCGATCACATCGTACGGGCTTCTGTGCTCGATATGGGGGTTAGCGAAAACCGCCGCAAGGGCGTCTGTCCCTTTGCGGCGGTTTTGATGTTTGCGCAGATAAAACCTGCCAAAATAAACCTGTCCCTTTTTGGCATGTCCCTTTTTGGTAGGTTTAGCTCAGCAGCATGCGGTCGTTGGCGAGCTCGCCGCCCGAGACCTCCTCGAACTTCTGCAGCAGGTCGGCTACGGTGAGCGACTTCTTCTCGTCGCCGGCCACGTCGTAGATCACATGGCCCTCGTGCATCATGATCAGACGGTTGCCCAGACGGATAGCGTCATTCATGTTGTGCGTAACCATGAGCGTGGTCAGATGGTTCTCGTCGACAATCTCCTCGGTCAGATTGAGCACCTTAGAGGCCGTCTTGGGGTCGAGGGCCGCCGTGTGCTCGTCGAGCAGCAGCAGGCGCGGCTTGGTGAGCGTGGCCATCAGCAGGGTGAGTGCTTGGCGCTGGCCGCCCGAGAGCAGGCCGACCTTAGCGTTGAGGCGCGTATCCAGACCAAGGTCCAGACGCTTGAGCAGCTCAACGTACTCGTCCTTCTCGGCCTTGGTGACGCCCCACGAAAGACCGCGACGCTGGCCGCGGCGCTTGGCGAGGGCCAGGTTTTCGGCAATTTGCATGTCGGCTGCGGTGCCGCGCATGGGGTCCTGGAACACACGGCCCAGGTACTTGGCGCGCTGCGACTCGCTCAGACGCGAGATGTCGGTGCCGTCGAGCTCAATAACACCCGAATCGAGCGGATACACGCCGGCGATCATATTGAGCAGCGTGGACTTGCCGGCGCCGTTGCCGCCAATCACGGTTACAAAGTCGCCATCGTTGAGGGTGAGGTCGACGCCGGTGAGCGCGCGCTTCTCGGTGACGGTGCCCTTGTTAAAGGTCTTCTTGACGTGCGAGAGCTTAAGCATCTGCCTCATCTCCCTTCGTGTAGGAGCTGCGGAGCTTATAGCGCTCCCAAACCACGGGCACGCACAGGGCCACGGCGACGATCACGGCAGAGAGTAGCTTCATGTCGTTGGCGTCCATGCCCAGCTGCAGCACGATGGCGCGGATAAGGAAGTACACCACGGAGCCAAAGACGGCGGAGGCAAGACGGACGCTAAACTGCGTGAGACCGCCGGGCAGCAGGCGACCGAGCACCTCGCCGATGACGATGGCGGCAAGACCGATAACGATGGCGCCGGTGCCCATGCCAATGTCGGCATACTTCTGGCTCTGGCAGATGAGCGCACCCGAAAGGCCAATGAGGGCGTTGGAGAGCACGAGGGCGATCATTTTGGTGGTGTTGGTGTTAACGCCCAGGGCGCGGATCATGTACTCGTTGTTGCCGGTGGCACGCAGCGCCGAGCCGATCTCGGTGCCAAAGAACCAGTACAGGATGGCGACGATGGCCACGGCCAGCACAATGCCTAGGATAATGGCAACAGTGGACTGCGGCAGGCCCGTCATGTTGCTGACGGATGAGAAGATAGTGCCCTTGGCAAGGATGGGCGTGTTGGACTTGCCCATGATGCGCAGGTTGATGGACCACAGACTGATCTGCGTAAGGATTCCGGCGAGGATTGCGGGAATCTCAAAGACGGTGGTCAAGATACCCGTGACGGCGCCCGCGATGGCGCCGGCGCACATGCCGGCCAGCACGGCGAGCAAGGGGTCGACGTTATTGTTGACGATGAGCACGGCGCAGACACAGCCGCCGAGGGCAAAGCTGCCGTCGCAGGTCATATCGGGGATGTCGAGCAGGCGGAACGTGATAAACACGCCAAGCACCATAATGCCCCAGAGGACGCCCTGCGAAACGGCGCCCTGCAATGCAATGAGCATGCTTCATACCTCCTAGGATAGGGTGGACACGTGATTTTCCATAATAGCGGTACCAATGCATAAAAGAGCTGCGGACGGATGTTTTGTCTCATCCGAAACAAGCAGGGCGAACGCCGGTCTTTAGCGTTCGCCCCAAGGACTCAGATATTGAATAACGCGGCTGTGGCGCGCGTGCGGGCCCTAGACGCGTTACCGCGCATGGCGCTACTCGTCCAGAGCGGAAAGGTCGATGCCCAGGGCCTCGGCCGTCTCGTCGTTCTTGACGACGACCAGGTCCTTGCTCGAGAGGTGCTTGATCGGCATATCCTCGGGCTTGGCCTCGCCCTTCAGGATCTTAACGGCCATCTCGCCCGCGGCGTAGCCCAGGTCCTTATAGTTGATGGAGAGGGTGAACAGGCCGCCGGCCATGCACATACCCTCCTCGCCGGTCACGAAGGGGAGCTTATTCTCCTTGCAGATCTGGCCCACCTGCGAGGCACCCGCGGCAATCGTGTTGTCGGTGGGGGAGTACAGCGCGTCGACCTTGCCCACGGCGGACTCGACGACGGACTGAATCTCGTTGGAGCTCGAGACGGTGAAATCGGTGTACTCGAGGCCCAGCTTGTCGAGTTCCTTCTTGGCGGCCTTGATCTGGACGTCGGAGTTGGACTCAGCGGTGCAGTAGAGCAAGCCGACCTTCTTAACGTCGGGCAGGACCTTCTGCATCATCTCGAGCTGCTCGGCGACCGGGGTGAGGTCGGAGGCGCCCGTGACGTTGGTGCCGGGCTTGTCGTTGTCCTGGACCAGGCCGGAGGCGGCGTAGTCGGTGATGGCGCAGCCCACGATGGGGATATCGGCCGTGGCACCGGCGGCAGCCTGCGCGGCGGGCGTGGCGATGGCATAAATCAGGTTGACGTTGTCGCCCACAAACTTGTCGGCAATGGACTTACACGTGGACTGGTCGTTCTGGGCGTTCTTCTGGTCGATCTTGACCTTAAGGCCGCTCTCCTTGATGGCCTTGACAAAGCCGTCGTTGGCGGCATCGAGTGCGGAGTGCTCGGTGAGTTGCAGAACGCCGATGGTGTAGTCGGAACCGGCGGCAGCAGAGCCGGAACCAGAGTTGCCGCCGCATCCGGCGAGCGGGGCGAGCGCGAGCAGACCGGCGGAGACCAGAAGGCTCCTGCGGCTGATGGTGATGTCCTTCATATCATTACCCCCAGTATAAAAATGGCTGGAAACACTGCACTGGGACAAAGTGCAAGTGGAACTATAGTAGCGCTGATGTCCATTTTTACAACAGCCTGGCGGGTTTTTTAATACAGAATCGGATGGGCGGTACGGGTAGTCGAATGGGCGGCGGAGGGTCTTATGCGGCGGAGGAGGCATCGTCCTCGTCCAGGACGGCGAAGAGCTTCTTGCCGTCAAGGAGACGTGTGGTGACGTTTCTCATGCGGCCGATCTCAACGGTACGCAGCGTGTCGTCGGCGCCTCGCGCGTCATAGACCGTTCCCAGCAAATACGAGATGCCGTCTCGTTGCTTGATGGCAAAGGGCCGGAGTGTCATCCGTGCCACTTCGACCTCTCCGCGTGCCGTGACACTCGAAATATCAAAACTCACCGTGGTTCCGTGGTCGATGGCCTGCTCGATGAGCTCGCAGGCATCGATGCGCTTGACGGGCGTGCGTGTGGCCTTGGTGGATTTGTCGCCTGCGCTTGGAGCAGGCTCGGGTGCATCGAGGTAGCCGCGAACGTCGGCACTCGCCATGGCGACCAGGTGCTGCGCCATGCTCTTTCGAATGGCGATGGGCGTGGAGCGGTTGCGCATGACCATGCCGTGGAGCCGGATGATCTCTTCGTCGGTGGGCGGACGGGTCAAGAGTCGATAGCCCACGCCGCGCTTGTACTCAATTTCGTATCCGGCATGGCGAAGTGCGGAGATGGCGGTGTAGATGCTGCGCCGCGCCGCCGAGATGGGCATGCGGGCGGGGTCGTCGGGATGGGCGAGGCGCCGGATCAACTCATCGGAAAGCATGGCCTTGTCCTCGCCGGTGTTTTCGCTTAATAGTTGCAGGATGCGAACGGCGCGATAGGCTGCCATCGAGGCGGCACCCCTCGTCGTGGTCTCGTAAGTTTCAACAGCGGTTTCGGTCATGGCGCCCACGTCCTTTCCGTTTTGGGTGGCGACGGTATGGAGCCTAGGACGCGGGGCTTTCCCAGGGGCGCAGAGCACTCTGGGCGGTCGGTGGCCGTCGGCAAGCGGCGGGTCGAGTTTTCAACAGCCCTGCCCAACTGACCAAAAACTTGCCAAAAGCTTGACGGATGCTGTTGAAAAAAGCGCCCCTCGGCTTGCCGAGAGGCGCTGGCGTGATGCGCTGGAACGCGTTTGGTGGCGCTGTGGCGATTAGAAGTCGGCGTTGCCCACGGTGCGCGGGTGCGGCAGGACGTCGCGGATGTTGCCCACGCCGGTGAGGTACATCACCAAGCGCTCGAAGCCCAGACCGTAGCCGGCGTGCTTGCAGGAACCGTAGCGGCGCAGGTCAAGGTAGTACTTGTACTGCTCGGGATTCATACCCAGATCCTTGATGCGGGCCTCGAGCAGATCCAGGCGCTCCTCGCGCTGGGAGCCGCCGATAATCTCGCCGATACCGGGAACCAGGCAGTCGGCGGCGGCGACGGTCTTGCCGTCCTCGTTCATGCGCATGTAGAACGCCTTGATCTCGGCCGGGTAGTCGGTTACGAAGGTCGGTCGCTTAAAGTGTTCCTCGGTCAGGAAGCGCTCATGCTCGGTTTGCAGGTCGATGCCCCAGCTCACGGGATAGTCAAACTTGTGACCGGCGGCGACGGCCTGCTCCAGGATTTCGACGGCCTCGGTATAGGTGACGCGGGCGAAGTCGGAGTTGGCGACATGGTCCAAGCGCTCGAGCAGACCCTTGTCCACAAACTTGTTGAGCATATTGAGCTCGTCGGGGCAGGTGGCCATAACATCCTTAAGGACGTACTTGAGCATGGCCTCGGCGTTATCCATGTAGTCGTTAAGGTCGGCGAAGGCCATCTCGGGCTCGATCATCCAAAACTCGGCGGCGTGGCGCGTGGTGTTGGAGTTTTCGGCGCGGAAGGTGGGGCCAAAGGTGTACACGTCGCCAAAGGCCATGGCAAAGTTCTCGGCATTGAGCTGGCCGGACACGGTAAGGCTCGCGTGCTTGCCAAAGAAGTCCTGGCTCCAGTCGACCTCGCCGGACTCGGTGAGGGGCGGATTTTTGGGGTCGAGCGTGGTCACGCGGAACATCTCGCCGGCGCCCTCGCAGTCACTCGTGGTGATGATGGGGGTGTTGACGTAGACAAAGCCCTGCTCCTGGAAGAAGCGGTGGATGGCGGCAGCCGCGACAGAGCGGATGCGGAACACGGCGCGGAACAGGTTGGTGCGCGGGCGCAGGTGCTGCTGGGAACGCAGGAACTCGACGGTTGCGCGCTTTTTCTGCAGCGGGTAATCCGGGGCGCTGACGCCCTCGACCTCGATGGAGGTGGCAGAAAGCTCGAAAGGCTGGGGCGCATCGGGGGTCAGCTTGACGGTGCCGGTGCAAATGAGTGCGGCCGAGACGTTTTGATGGGCGATCTCGTCGTAGTTGTCGAGTGCCTCGCGGTTCATGACGACTTGCAGATCGCGGAAGCAGCTGCCGTCGTTGAGCGTAACGAAGCCAAAGTTCTTCATGTCGCGGACGGACTTGACCCAGCCGGCGACGGTGACGGTCTGGCCGCCAAGCGACTCGGCATCGGCGTAAAGCTGCGCGATTTTGGTGCGGTTCACGTATCCTCCCATAACGGTTGAATGATAGTTATCCATACAGTTCGATATTCTAGCAGCTCGGCTCATTTGGGCTATACAGATAAGGCATTGACGGGATGGTTTTTCAAACGAAAAGCGCCCGCGGCCAAATGGTCGCGGGCGCTTGACGAGATGCCTTTTGGCTGTGTGGCGCGGGGCCTGGCTACTTGGTCTTGGCTACCAGCAGCGGGTCGCCCAGCTTGACGAGCGGGTTGCCGCCGATAAGCGTTCCGGACTCGCCGACATGGTCGATGCTCTTAAGACGATCGAGCTCGGAGATGATGACGGTCACGATGTCCTCGTGGCCGGCGGCCTTGATGGCCTCGCGATCGAAGCTGATGAGCGGCTGGCCTGCCTTGACCGTGTCACCCATCTCGACAAAGCGGGCAAAACCCTTGCCGTTCATTTCCACGGTGCCCAGGCCGACATGGATGAACACGCGAAGACCGTCCTCGGTAATCATGCCGATGGAGTGGTTGGTGACGGTGGTGGCACCGATGCGGCCGTTGGCGGGCGCATAGATGGTGCCGGTAATGGGCTCGATGCCATAGCCCTGGCCAAGCATGCCCGAGGCGATCGTCTCGTCGGGAACTTCGTCCAGGTTGACGAGCACGCCGTTGACGGGGGCATAGATGACGCCTTCGCGGGTGGCGAAGCTCGCTGCGGGCGGAACGGACGCCTCGCCGGTCGAGGTGAAGGTGGACTTAAGCGAATCGAGCAGACCCATAGTTGCCTCCAACTTAAATAGGCGCATATCGCGCGTTTGGTTTGCCGGAAACGTTTCATATCTGTTTCGCGGCTTGGTCAACACCCCCTATTCTACGCTGCTCAGCGATACCTCTGAGCTGGGATTATGTGATATATCAGTTGAAGGGAAACTTATTGCTGGCGTGTTTCTGCGTCCTGCGCACAACTGGGGTACGCTTAGATGCGAAAAATGAGTGTGCATAATCTGCACGGAGGGAGCACCTATGATTATTGAGAACCATGCGCTGTGGGGCGAGGAGCCGACCGAGGATTATCCGGCGACGTTTACGTATCTGGGTGCCGAGCCGCTGCCCGACAAGCCCAATGGCCGCCGCCCCGCGGTGATCATCTGCGGCGGAGGCGGGTTTACGCATATCGCTCCGCACGAGCAGGACCCGGTGGCGTTTGCGTTTTTGGACCGCGGCTACCAGGCCTTTGTGCTCAACTATGTGACGAGCGCCACGGGCGACGTGAGCTTTCCGCACCCGCAGGCGGACCTCGCCAAGATGGTCGCTACCGTGCGCGCCAACGCCGACGAGTGGCATGTCGATCCCAAGCGCGTGTGCATCGTGGGTTTCTCGGCGGGCGGCATGATCTGCGCCTCGTTGGCAACGCAGTGGAAGACCGGACCTTTCGCGGGCCTTGCCGGGGCTCGTCCGGAGGATATTCGTCCCGACGCCGTGGTGCTGGGTTATCCGTTGCTCGACCTTGCCTACGTGCGCGATATGCAGACGCGTGACCCGCGCATCGACCTGCGCGTGCCCAAGACGGGTGGCAAGACAGGGCGCGATTTGCTCAACGACTATCTGTCGATGGTGACGGGCGGCGAGGCGACCGATGAGCACCTGGCCGACATTTGCCCTACCACGCACGTTTCGCGCCAGATGCCCCCGACCTTTGTGTGGGGCGTTTCGGACGACAAGACGGCGCCGGTCGCGCAGGTCTACCCGTTTGCGCAGCGCATGGCCGAGGAGGGCGCTGCATGCGAGATGCACGTCTTTGACCAGGGTGGCCACGGCCTTTCGCTCGGCAACGCCAATACCGCGGTCGACAACGAGGACAAGCAGGTTTCCGTCCGTCCCTGGATCCGCCTGGCCTTCCGCTTCCTGGAACGCCATATGTAAAAGTAGACTACTTGCCCGTTTCAAAAAGTCTGCTTAGAGGAGGAGCCATGCTTGAGGGTACGTATGTGGTTTTGGCCCAGACGCCGGTGGGGAGCAAGCGCGGCGAGGTGACGTTTTCACATGGGGTGAACGGCGCGCTCAGGGCAGTACTAAACGTCAGGGGTCTCAACATCGCTCTCTCGGGTGCCCGCGCTGAGTGCGATTTCTTTGAGCTCTCGGGTACTATCTCCCACGTCTTGATGGGCAAGGCGCCCTTTACATGCACGGGGTCGGTTGAGGGTGATCGACTCACTGCTACCGCGCGGTCGGGTTCCATTTCGATCTCGCTGAGCGGTATGCGCAAAGAGCTTTCGGGGCGCACCGCATAAAGTTTGCGCAGGTAAACATCGGTATTTGACTTTATATAATAGTTCAGAGCGCTATCATTTGTCGTTACGAGTTGGTTAGCCCCGGTAAACGGTTAACCGCGTCTAACGAAAGGATGAGCGCGTGAAGCTCGATACACTCGAGATTGGAAAGGACGCCGTTGTCGCATCGGTGGCATCGGACGATCAGGCACTCCGACAGCATATTTTGGACATGGGCCTAACGCCGGGCACCGAAGTTACCATGATGAAGTACGCTCCTATGGGCGACCCGCTCGAGATTCGCCTGCGTGGCTACGAGTTGACGCTGCGCAAGGACGATGCTGCTCGCATCGAGCTCGTGGGTGTTCACGACACAGACACGGGTCCGCGCACTAACGCCGCAATCGGCACGACGGAGCACCCGGCACTTGGCGAGGGGACGTATTCGCCCCGTGCTGCCAAGACGGCCGTGCCCGAGGGCGCACCGCTGCATTTTGCCCTCGCCGGCAACCAAAACTGCGGTAAGACCACGCTGTTCAACCAGCTTACGGGCTCCAACCAGCACGTCGGTAACTTTCCCGGCGTGACGGTCGACCGCAAGGACGGCACCATCCGTAACCATCCCGAGGCAAGCGTTACCGACCTGCCCGGCATCTATTCGCTGTCTCCGTACACGGGCGAAGAGATCGTCAGTCGCCAATTTATCCTGGACGAAAACCCCGACGCCATCATCGACATCATCGACGCTACTAATATCGAACGCAACCTGTACCTGACGCTGCAGCTTATGGAGCTCGACCGCCCCATGGTCATCGCGCTCAACATGATGGACGAGGTGACGGCCAACGGCGGCGCCGTGGACGTCAACCTGCTCGAGAGCCTGTTGGGCGTGCCTGTTGTCCCCATTAGCGCTGCCCGCAACGAGGGTATCGGCGAGCTGGTGGATCATGCCTTGCACGTGGCACGGTTCCGCGAGCGCCCCGGTCGCCTGGACTTCTGTGCGCCCGATGGCTCGGACGGCGGTGCACTGCATCGCTGCATCCACGGCATTGCCAACCTGATCGAGGACCATGCCGTGACGGCGCACATTCCGGTGCGTTTTGCGGCGACCAAGCTGGTTGAAGGCGACGAGCTGGTGACCGAGGCGCTTCACTTGGATCGCAATGAGCTCGACGCTATCGAGCACATCATTACCCAGATGGAGGGCGAAGCCGGCACCGACCGTCTGTCCGCGCTGGCCGATATGCGCTTTAGCTTTATCGGCGACGTGTGCGGGCGTTGCGTCGTCAAGCCGCACGAGAGCCGCGAGCACGTGCGCTCCGTCAAGATCGACCGCATCCTGACGGGTCGCTACACAGCCATTCCGGCGTTTCTGGTGATCATGGGCCTCGTCTTTTGGCTGACGTTTGGCGTGATCGGCGCGGCGTTGCAGGGACTCATGGAGGACGGCATCGCTGCCATCATCGCCTCGGCCGATGCGGGCCTCAAGGCGTTCGGCACCAACGACGTAGTGCGCTCGCTGGCTGTCGACGGCGTGCTTACGGGCGTGGGCAGCGTGCTGACCTTCCTGCCGATTATCGTCGTGCTCTTTTTGTTCCTTTCCATTCTGGAAGACTCCGGATACATGGCACGCGTGGCCTTTGTCATGGATAAGGTGCTGCGTCGCTTTGGCCTTTCGGGCCGCAGCTTCGTCCCCATGCTCGTCGGTTTTGGCTGCACCGTGCCGGCTATCATGTCGACCCGTACGCTCCCATCCGAGCACGACCGCAAGATGACGGTCATGCTCACGCCGTTCATGAGCTGTTCGGCCAAGTTGCCGGTCTACGGTCTGCTGTGCGGGGCGTTTTTCCCACAGGCGACGGTTCCCGCCATGGTCTTGCTCTATCTGATTGGCATTGCGATCGGTTGCATCGCGGCTTTGGTGCTCAACCGCACGGCATTTAAGGGCGACCCGGTGCCGTTTATCATGGAGCTTCCCAATTACCGTCTGCCGAGCGTCAAGACGACGGTGATGCTGGCATGGGATAAGGCCAAGGACTTTATTACCAAGGCCTTTACCATTATCTTTGCCGCTACCGTGGTCATCTGGTTCCTTCAGACGTTCGACATTCGCTTTAATGTGGTCGCCGATCAGTCGCAAAGCCTGCTTGCGGGTCTCGGCAGCATTATCGCTCCGCTGCTGGCGCCGCTCGGCTTCGGCGACTGGCGCGCCTCGACGGCGCTCGTCACCGGACTTATCGCCAAGGAGAGCGTCATTTCGACCCTCACGGTGCTTTTGGGCGCAACGTCGCCCGCGGTGCTGTCAACCATGTTTTCGCCGTTTACCGCTTACGTGTTCCTGGTCTTTACGCTGCTGTACCCGCCCTGCGTGGCGTCCATCGGCGCCGTCAAGAGCGAGTTGGGCGCGCGCTATGCCGTGGCCGTGTTCGCGTTTCAGGTGACGGTCGCCTGGATCGTGGCGTTTGTCGTGCATTCGGCGGGCATATTGCTGGGGTTGGCTTAGGGGCGCGTTGATGCTCCGCACTTTTGGGCGAGCAACAATTCAATAAATATGAGTCGAAATACCGACAATTGTTGAACTGCGGGGACTGTCCTACGCTGCAGATTGCCGTTCGCTGCCTATTTGCTGCCGTTTACGGATTCGTAAATACTTGCAATCGTCGGTCGATTTAACCGCATTACGCGATGCCGATGCGCATTTTGTGTGCCCCTTTCTACAATCACTTTGTGTCTATTGCCGAACATGTCTTCCGTTTCGCCTGTGTGGGGACGTGGGCTGCAATAGTCGTTTATAGAGGCTCATTGAGGAGGGAATTGATGAAAGAAAAATTCCAATCGTTCGGAAAGGCAATGCTCGTTCCGATTACGCTCATTGCCATTTCCGGTCTCTTTTTGGGTATCGGTAGCGTTTTTACGACCGAACTGACCCTTGTGTCCCTTGGCGTTAATTGGGACTGGTATGCCGCTTCGCCGCTCTTTACGTTCTTCTCGGTATTTAAGGGTCTCGGCGAGGTAATCATTGGAAACCTCGGTGTTTTGTTTGCCGTCGGCTGCGCCTTCTCCTTGTCTCGCAAAGAGAAGGGCTGGGCTGCCTTTTCTGCCCTTGTCTGCTATCTCACCATGCTCAAGACGGTTGAGATTCTACTTGGAGCAGCTGGCTTGGCTGCCGACAATACAACGGTGGAAGCTCTTCAGAAGGTCGGCCTTACGTCCATTCAGGCGAGTGAGCAGTCCGCACTCTACACTACCTCGCTCGGCTTTTTTGGCTACAGCTCTGGTGTCTTTGGCGGCATTATCGTGGGCTGCCTGGTCGCTTGGATCACCGGCCGTTTTTACAAGACCAAGCTTCCAACGGCGCTGGCGTTTTTTGCGGGCAGTCGAACGGTCCCCATTGTATCGTTGGTTGCCGGTGGCGTCCTGGGCGGCATCATGTACTTCGTCTGGCCCGTCATCGGTGGATGCTTTTCGGGTATTGCGACGTTCGTGAAAGGCTCCGGTCTGGTCGGTACGTTTGTCTATCGCTGGGTGCTCGAGAGCCTTGTGCCGTTTGGCTTGCATCCGCTGCTCGAGACGCCCATGTATTGGACTGAGCTTGGTGGCTCCATGGTCGTCGATGGAACGCGCGTGGTGGGCAATAGCGCTATTCAGCTTGCACAGCTCGCTTCTCCCAGCAGCGACAAGCTCTTGGTTAGGGCCTTCATGGCTGGCTATGGCATTAACGATTACGCGTTGTTCCCGGGCATCGCCCTTGCTATGTGGTCTTGTGCCAAGCCCCAGAACCGCAAGAAGGTTGCTGGCCTTTTAATCCCCACAGTGATTTCGACTGTTTTCTTTGGCGTTACGGAGCCTATTCTCTTTACGTTCCTGTTTGCCGCTCCCTGGCTCTACTTTGGCGTTTACGCTCCGCTTTCCGGACTGGGTGAAGTTCTCTCGGAGGCAATGGGCGTTTCGGTGTACCAGGGAAATATCAAGGACCTGATCCCATTCTTATTCCGCCCCGAGAAGCTTAACCTGCTTCCGTACCTTATTCTGCTCCCCGCCTTTTTCCTGGCAGCTTTCTTCCTCTTCCGGTTCTTTATTACTAAGTTCGATATCAAGACGCCCGGTCGAGATGATGGTGACGATATTGAGTTGATCAACAGCAGAGCTGAGTTCGAGGCAAAGGCCGCTGAGGCAAAGGGCGAGTCTGGTAGCACTCCCGAGAAGGCAGTCCAGGGCCGTGCGACCAAGGACAGCGCGCTTGCTGTTGGCATTGTCGAAGCGCTTGGTGGAGCCGACAACATTGATGATCTTGACAACTGCATCTCACGTCTTCGCGTGATTGTCAAGGATGGTTCTAAGGTTGCAGACGACGAGGTGTTCACCAAGAATCTTGAAGCTATGGGCGTTATCCGCCTGAGCGACAAGGCAATCCAGGTCATTTACGGTCCTCGTGTCGGCGAAGTCGCTTCTGAGGTGCACGAAGTTCTCGGTGACGAGTAAAACGCGCAAGTGGCTTTCAATTGCATAGCGCAATTCCAGGGCTTGGCTTCCTATCGCATGATTTAGGGGGCCAAGCCTTCTTGTTTTAGATTGTCAAGGCAGATACTCAATAGTTCTTCGAATGCGAGAATACAACTTCCGGTAAAGCAGTTAGGCTTAACGTTCTTAAGATCCATTGGGTGATCGTCATGTATCGTAAAGATCGCGTCTGCCGTCTTGGCGAGCTCGCTGTCTTCGTTGCCGGTAAACGCGAGGGTCGTAATGCCCGCGTCGTGGCATGCCCTTGCGGTTTCCAGGATGGCTTCTGTCTGACCCGATTTGGATATGAGCATCATGCAACTGAGCGTATTTCGGTTGGATTCGACAAACTGATCGGTTTCTAGGAAGTCCTGTATGACGGCCAAAAAGCCAAGTCCAACGAGCTTGGTCGCCATGTACTGCGCAACGATGCGTGAGAAGCCCTCTCCGTTTACTCCGATCATTCTGTTGCGATGCAGGGCGGCGATGAATACGTCTACATCTCCGGTGTGGCATACGAAGTGGACGCTACTGTCTTTGAGTGATTGATTCATTTCGCGGGAGACATGCTGAAGGTGCTTGAGGTCGTACATCATTTCGCGGTAGCCACGGTAGCCGAGCTTTTTCGAAAGCCTGATGACTGTCGTCATGCTGGTAAAGCATGCCATGGCGACGGGTTTTATGCCAATATCATCGAGGGTGTCGATATTGTTGAGTAGGTATTCGAGTACGCTTTGCTCGGTTTCGGATAGCTTTGCGGCTGAGTAGAGCTTGGAAATCTGCTTTTTATCAACCATTGGTGCTTCCTTCCCGCCGGACGTGTGTGGCCGCTTCCGTTGCGTAAATAATAACTCCTTGGGGAATTCCTTTCCCGCCTTGCAGCCGGGGCGGGAAGCGGCCCTCCATGCTGGATACAATATCCATACACAGGCGAACCATGCAATATTGAATGTGCTAATTGGGGGTTTCGATATGAAACTTACGGTCATAGGGGGCGGTGGCGTCCGCTCCATGTTTTTGGCAAAGAGCATAGCCCAGCAGGCGTCATCGCTTGGAATCGACGAGCTTGTGTTTATGGACAATGATCCCGAGAAGCTGCGCATCTACGGTGGCCTTGCCGCCCATGTCTCGGGCATGCTTTGCCCCACGCTTAATTTTTCACTGACGGGCGATGCGGTCGAGGCCGTTAAGGACGCCGATTACGTGATCACGACGATTCGCGTCGGTGGGGACCATATGCGCGTTCGCGATGAGCGCATTGCTCTTTCACATGGGGTTCTTGGCCAAGAGACGACTGGCGCAGCCGGCGTGTCTTTTGCCATGCGCTCCGTCCCTGCGCTTGCTTCGTATTGCGAGTTAATCAGGAAGTACGCAAAGCCGGGCGTCAAGGTGTTTAACTTTACTAATCCCGCTGGCGTCGTATCTCAGGCCCTACGCGATATGGGCTATGATTTTACTTATGGCATTTGCGATGCCCCCTCGGGCATGTTGCATCAGTTTGCCGAGTATAAAGGCGTTGATCCCGCATCGGTTCAGGGCGAGTGCTATGGACTCAACCACCTCTCGTTCTTCCGCAATGTGACGGTTGACGGCGAGGACATCATGCCCGACTTGATCCACGACGACGGGGCATATGCTCATACAGATCTTAGGTTCTTCGAGAAGGACCTCGTCCTAAATCGCGGATGCGTGCCAAATGAGTACCTATACTATTTCTACTATCGCGAGCGCGCCGTTGCCAACGTTCTCTCTTCGCCCCAGACGCGCGGCGAACTCATCGAAGAAATTAATCGAGAAATGACGAGCGAGCTTGCATCTATCGATATTGAGAACGACTTCGAAAAAGGCCTCGCGTGCTTTGAGAAGTGGTACGGAATGCGCGAAAACAACTACATGGCGGCCGAGACGGGTATTCATCGCGACAAGCCGTGGACGTTTGACGTGTACGGCAAAGATGCTGGTGGATACGCGGGTGTCGCGCTCCGTTTCATGGATATTGCTCGCTCTGGCAAGACGCAGCAGATGATCCTGTGCACCCCCAACAATGGCGCCATCCCCGGCCTTCTCGATACAGATGTCATTGAGTCAACGTGCGATATCTCCACCGATGGCTGCGTACCGCATCGCGTCGAAGCCGATTCTGTGCCCGCGGGAAACCTCGAATTGATTCGTCGCGTCAAGTACTACGAGCGCACCGTGGCGCGTGGCATCGTTAACCGATCGAAGCGCGACATTGTCGAGAGCCTCGCGATGCACCCGCTCGTTAATTCGTACTCCTTGGCGAAAGATATCGCCGCGCAGTACTTTGAGCTTAACCGCGACTACATCGACGGCTGGACAGACTAGTCTGGACGTTAAAACTAGAAATTATGGATGGGCGGACCGGCGTTTATATTGGCGCCCGTTCGCCCTGCCTAGTAAGAAAACGGGTATAGAGTGAACTTGCGAGAGAACTTCAATGTCTTTCTGGAATCGGGCGATCGGGCGAAGGGATGCCGGAGTGGCTGTACGATGGCGTTATATATCCCCTTGTTTGTTATGAGCGCGCTTCAAATTGGTGTATCAAACGTTGCAACTGAGCTCGCCTATATCAATCCGTCCATTACGCTTATTTGCACTGTGGTCGCGGCCTTTTTAAACCTGCTTCTATCGAATGTGGCTTTTTCATTATTTGCCGTCGACCGGTCCAAAGAGACGGTGCAACCTGCTCGAACCCCTCCGGTTTATCTCTTGGCCTCGACGGTTCCCCTCCAGATTTCTGGGGCGCTGCTAATTTATTTGGTTCACTTGATTTTATCGGCAATTGTAGTCTTTGCCTCGCTTGCGAGTAGCCAGCTCGGGGTGTTGTGCTCGCTTGTGGTGGCAGTAATCGTGACGCTTCTTTCCGCGTCGTTCGTATTCGTGTTAATTGAAGATGCGGACGTGGAGCAGAGGGGACTACGAGGCATTCGGTTTGCACCACGCTACATCATGCATTCGGTCACGGTGCTTCGTTCCTCCTGCAGGGAAATCGCGCGTCCCGCAACGCTGCTGGTGGCATGGAACCTGGTTGCAAGTTGCGCTATCCAGGTTCTTGTTGGATGGGTAGTTTCGAGTGCGGCGCTGCCGTCGGCACTTTCAGTGACGGCGCTTGTACATGAGGGACTTTATTATGGGGCGTTTGCTTATATGCTGCTTTTGCTAGTTCATTGTGCGGTTGCGAGTTGGCTCGAAATTGACGTGCTCATGGGGGTGTCCTTGTGCGTATCCGAGCAGGCGCGATAGCCCGAAGATGAAGCCGCGTTTTCGACATTGAGTTTCTGCGTACCTTGCTTTCTAAGCAGAATTGGCGCGCCATCTGTTAACGATCGTTTTCCAAGAATTCTTTTGTTGCTCATTTTATAGACTTCTCATTGCTATAATCGCCCACCGCTCTAGATGATCGGAGAGGTTTTCCTATATGGCTCAAACAAAGCAAGGTGGTATCACGCTCGGGCAGTGGCTCCCGCTTATCGGGCTCGCCTGCTGCGCATTCGTGTTCAACACGTCGGAGTTCATGCCCATCGGCCTTCTGACCGATATCGCCGCGTCGTTCTCGCTCACCGAGGCCCAGGCAGGCATCATGATCTCGGTCTACGCCTGGGGCGTCATGTTGCTGTCGTTGCCGCTTATGGTGTTTGCCTCGCGCTTCGAGTTCAAGCGGATGCTGCTGGGCGTGCTCGCCGTGTTCTCGCTCGGGCAGTTTCTGTCGGCCGTGGCGCCGACCTATCCTATTTTGGTCTGCGCGCGCCTGGTGGTCGCCTGCTCGCACGCCGTGTTCTGGTCGGTCGCTTCGATCATAGCCTCGCGCCTGGTCGATACGCGTCATGGGGCGCTCGCCATCAGCATGATCGCCACGGGCTCGTCCATCGCGCAGATCTTCGGCCTGCCCCTCGGTCGCGCCATCGGCCTGGCCGTGGGCTGGCGTATGACGTTTGCCGTGGTCGGAGCTTTTTCTGCCGTCGCGGTGGTGTACCAGGCAGCGGTGTTCCCGGCCATGCCGGTGGGCGAGCGCTTTACGCTCAAACAGCTGCCCGAGCTGCTCAAGAACCCGTTCCTCATCGCGCTTTATGCGGTCACGGTCTTTATGGCGACCGGCTATTATGCGGGTTACAGCTATATCGAGCCGTTCCTGGCTCAGGTCGCGCACGTCGACGCAAGCGCTATTACCATGACGCTGACGGCGTTTGGCTGCTCCGGTCTGCTCGGAAGCTGGCTGTTCGGCCGACTGTTCGATGGGCATCGCTTTCCGTTCTTGGCTATCACACTCTCCGGCGTGCCGGTGGCTCTGCTGCTCATGGGTCCGGTTGCACCGTCGCTCGTCGCCGTTCTCGCTGTTTGCGCGCTATGGGGCTGCTGCTCCACGGCCTTTAACGTGGCGTTTCAGGCCGAGCTCATCAAGTACACGCCGGCGGATTCGTCGGCCGTCGCCATGTCGATCTTCTCGGGCCTGTTTAACCTCGGTATCGGCACGGGCACCGCAATCGGCGGCGCCGTGGTGTCGGGCCCCGGCATCGCCTGGATCGGCTACGCAGGCGGCACGATCGCTGTCGTGGGCGTCATCCTCGCCATCACCGTACTGTTCCCAGCCATACGCCGCGCCAAGCTCGTTGCCTAACCACATCCCCTCATCAGTTGCGGTGAAATACGGACTGCTGGGCCCAATAAACCCGGCAAACAGTCCGTATTTCACCGCAACTTATTTTGGGGGAGGGGATGCGCGGCGGGCATACAATGGATGGCGTTGCGTGAACACTTTCCGGGAGGTTGCTATGTGGGCATACGAGACGACGTTCTATCAGATCTATCCGCTGGGCTTTTGCGGAGCTCCGCGTGAGAATGTCGCGCCCGTTGCCGAGGATGAACTCTTCCAGACCACCGGCACCGTGCCCAATCCCGATGCCCCCATCATGAAAATCGCCCAATGGGCCGACTACCTGCAGGAACTTGGTGTTGGCGCCGTTCTGATCAACCCGCCGCTCGAGTCCGATAGCCACGGCTACGATACGCGCAGCCTGCGCCATATCGACCGTCGTCTGGGCGGGGATGCCGACTTTGCCGCCGTGTGCGAGACGCTGCATGCCCATGGCATACGCGTGGTGCTCGATGCCGTATTCAACCATGTGGGCCGCGGCTTCTGGGCATTCCGCGACGTGCAGGAGCGCAAGTGGGACTCGCCCTACAAGGACTGGTTCCACATCAGTTTTGACGGCGACTCGTGCTACGGCGATGGCTTTTGGTACGAGGGCTGGGAGGGCCATTTTGAGCTTGTGAAGCTCAACCTGCAAAACCCCGCCGTGGTCGATTACCTGCTTGAGTCCGTGCGTCACTGGGCCGAGGCCTTTGGCATCGACGGTCTGCGTTTGGACGTCGCCTATATGCTCGATCGCGACTTCATGCGCCGCCTGCACGCCTTTACCCGTGAGCTCAAGCCCGACTTTGTGCTGATTGGCGAGACGCTCCACGGCGACTACAACCAGATCGTCAACGACGAGATGCTCGACTCCTGCACCAACTACGAGTGCTACAAGGGCCTGTACTCTAGCTTTAACTCGGTCAACATGTTCGAGATCGCCCACTCGCTGCATCGCCAGTTTGGCGGTGACCCGTGGTGCATTTATCGCGGCAAGCATCTGCTGTCGTTTGTCGACAACCACGATGTGCCGCGCCTGGCGAGCATCCTTACCGACAAGTCCTGTCTGCGCCCCGCTTATGGCATGCTCTTTGGCATGCCGGGCATCCCGTGCGTCTACTATGGCAGCGAGTGGGGAATTGCCGGTGAAAAGGGCGGCCCCGATGGCGATTGGGCGCTGCGACCTGCGCTCGATGAGCCTGCGCCCAACGAGCTGACGGCCTTCATCAAGCAGCTCGCGCACCTGCGCTCGGCAGACGACGCGGCGGCCCGTGCCCTCAACTATGGTGCCTATCGCAACGTGGTGATCCAGAACAAGCAGCTGCTGTTCGAGCGCGCCTGCGACGACGCGACGGTGCTCGTGGCGGTCAATGCCGTGAACGAGCCCTATACCTTTGGAGCCGGCGAGCTCAACGGCTCCTTTGCCGACCTACTTGCCGACGGCGCGCCCACAGTCGAGCTATCGGGTGCCCTTGAGCTTGCACCCTACGAGGTACGCTATCTGTTGAGAGCCTAGTCCATGGCAGCGTCTGACGAGGGCTATCAACATATTGAGCATGGGTTTGAGCCCGTGTTCGACCAGCACTCGCGCGTTTTGGTGCTCGGATCGTTTCCCTCGGTGCTTTCGCGCGCCAACGCCTTTTATTACGGCAACCCTCAGAATCGCTTTTGGCGTGTGATGGCCGTGTGCCTCGGTGCGCCCGTGCCGCCCAACGAGGGAGACTCTTTGGCGAGCGGCGAGCCCGCGACGCTCGACGCCTTGGTTGCTGCCAAGCGATCCATGCTGCTTAACGGTGGCGTAGCCCTGTGGGATGTGATCGAGAGCTGTGACATCAAGGGCTCGAGTGACGCGAGCATTCGTAACGTTGTACCGGCACATATCGAGCGCATTACCGGCGCAGCTCCCATTGAGCAGGTGATATGCAACGGTGGTACAGCTGGCCGGCTCTACAAGCGCTATCTACAAGAGCGCACCGGGCTGCCCGCTATCGTCCTGCCCTCGACAAGTCCTGCCAATGCCGCCTGGCGACTGGAGCGTCTTGTCGAGCGTTGGCACGAAGCCGTTGACTGGGCTGTTATTTAATTTAGATTTTTGTTTGAGCGTGGGCGCCCAGACGTTTCAGAACGCCTCGCCAGATCGGCGCGGGCACGGCTGGCTCGGCGCAAACCATGCCGTCGGCGTCGACGTCCTCGGCATTGCCGCCGCCAAGTCGCTGTGCATGCTCGACGGAGCAGCCCATGCGCACGGCGCCCACGAGCTTGTCCATGGCCTCCGAAAACGGTCGCCGCAAGAGTCCCATGCGCGGGGAATGGCGAAGCGCTGCGATGCCGCTGCCGGCGCAGATGGCAACGCCGCCACACCACAATTGGTCATGGCGCTCACATGCCTTGTGCAGGCGAACGGCGGTCCCACGCGCCTGCTCAGTGCCCTCTTGTGCGGCTCGAATCGCGGCATAGACGCGCGTTCCCGTACCGCCAAAGCGCTCAAGCGCCTGCTCGATAGCAGTCAACGTCTCATCGTCAGCCACATCTTCAATGGCCAGCACGATGCCATCGGCAACGCTGCCGGTGTCATTTGCTTTCAAGTCGACCGGGCGGGGGAGTGCGGTGCCGGAAAGTTGAGCATAGGCGGCGATGGCATCCTGCAGGTCCCAGAGCAAAAAATCAAGATCGGCGCTATTGGGAATACTGACAAACGCGATGTTATGCAGTGTTTTTGGTACATCGCCGCGTGCGGTCGTCTCCATGCCGCCTCCTTTCCGGTCGGTTTCCGTTTAGGTTACACCGTCTGGTGGCGCCCCGCCGCGCTATCCTAGTGCAACCCTCACGAAAGGAATGCCATGCGTCTGCCCATGAACACCTCGCTTGCCACGCTCAAGCCTTCTGGCATCCGCCGAATCAACGCACTCGCCGCCCGGCACCCGGGATGCATTGCGCTCGCGCTTGGCGAGCCCGATTTTCCCACGCCCGATGTGATTAGCGCCGAGGTGGCCGCCGCGCTCGACCGCGGCGACACGCACTATCCGCCCAACAACGGTCGCCCCGCCCTGCGCGAGGCACTGTCCGAATATATGGGGGACGCGGGCCTTGCGTTTTCGGCCGACGAGGTCATCCTGACTGACGGCGCGACCGAGGCCCTGTCGGCAACATTCATGGCTATGCTCAACCCCGGCGACGAGGTCATTATCCCCACGCCGGCTTTTGGCCTGTACGAGAGCATCGTTGTGGCCAACCACGCCAAAGCGGTCTTTTTGGACACGGAGCCCGCGCAATTCCAGATTGACGAGGACGCGCTTCGTGCCTGCGCGACGCCGGCGACTAAGGCCATCGTTATCTGCTCGCCCAACAATCCCACGGGCTGCATCCTCGACGCAGCATCGCTCGACGCCGTGGCGCGCGTGGCAGAGCAGGCGGGCATCTACGTAGTCTGCGACGACGTATACAACCGTCTGGTCTATGTGGATGGCTACGAGCGCTTTGCCCAGCGCCACCCGGAGCTGCGCGACCAGACGGTGGTCATCGAGAGCTTCTCCAAGCCCTGGGCCATGACCGGCTGGCGCTTGGGCTGGCTCGCAGCGGCAGCCCCCGTCATCGCCGAGATCGCAAAGGCTCACCAATACTTAGTATCGAGTGCTGTCTCCTTCGAAATGGACGCCGCAGCCCGAGCCCTGACCGTCGACCCAACCCCCATGCTCAAAGTCTACCGAGCCCGCCGCGAACGCGTACTCGCAGCCTTAAACGCCATGGGCCTCGACGTAGTAGAGCCCGCAGGAGCCTTCTACACTTTCCCGAGCATCAAAAAGTTCGGCCTAACCAGCGAAGACTTCTGCATCAAAGCCATCGAAGAGGCAAACGTAGCCCTAGTCCCGGGCGACTGCTTCGGCACCGAAGGCCACGTCCGCCTCAGCTATTGCGTTTCCGATAAAGACCTGGACGAAGGCCTCCGCCGCCTGTCCACCTTCCTTTCAACCTTTTAGCCCTCAGGGATGCAACACATCAGCCCACCGACCCAAGCATTATGAGTGGGGCACGTCGCTCAACGGACACGAGGATTCGCAGCAAAGTTACCGCAGCTCCGGTCCGAGGGGCCGGGTTGAGATTTTCGTAGATTCCGCACGAGCCGAAGAGCACTTAATGTGCTCTTCGTGCGAGCCAGGACTTGACCGAGCGAAAATCTCAACCCGGCCCCTCGGACCGGAGCGTATGCAGGGTTTGTGTACGAATCCTCGCGCCCGTTGACCGACGCCGGGGTCCCCGCCATAATACTTTCGGTTCACGCACGAATCCGCTGCCAGAGACAGCCGGTGCAAACGGGCATCGCCCGCGAGCTTAATGGGATATCCCGCCAGCCGAGGTGGTCGAGTAGATATGTCTTCTCGCCCCCGTCGCTCATGCAGCGCGGGGGCTTTCTTTTTGGACATGCCCCCGTCACGTCCTTGTGGCGGACCGTGCCCGGAAAGAATTCGAGGAGGTGTAATTTATGCCCCAGCAGTACAAAATCGACAAGGTTGCAGAGATCGAGTCCCGTATCGCCGAGAACGCCGGTCTGTTTGTCGTCAACTACAACGGTCTGACGGTTAAGCAGGCTCAGGAGCTGCGTCATCAGCTTCGCGAGTGCGGCGCCGAGATGAAGGTCTACAAGAACAACCTGGTCAAGATCGCTCTCAAGAACCAGGAGCAGCCCGAGCTCGACGAGATCCTCGCCGGCCCCGTCGCTTATGTGTTCTACGAGTCCGAGCCGGTCGAGGCCGCTAAGGCCCTTAAGGACTTCTCTGCTAAGTCCAAGGGCGTCCTTGAGATCAAGGGCGGTATCTCCGACGGCAAGGCCGTTTCCGCTGATGATGTTAAGGCTATCGCCGAGCTGCCCACCAAGGATCAGCTTCTCGGCCAGATCGCCGGTCTCATCTCCGGTTTCGCTCGCGACATCGCTGTCTGCGTCAACGGCGTTTCCTCTGGTCTCGCTCGTTCGATCCAGCAGGTCTCCGAGCAGAAGGCAGCCTAGTCGCTGTTTTCACCCGCGGCGGCAACGCCGCACCCCTGGCGCATTCGCGCCGTGTTTTAACTGATCTCCGTGCATCCGCACGGAAACCGAAAGGACTTAGAAATGGCTAAGCTTACCACCGATGAGATCATCGATGCTCTTAAGGAAATGACCCTTCTCGAGGCTTCCGAGCTCGTTAAGGCTATCGAGGACACCTTCGGCGTTTCCGCCGCTGCTCCTGCCGCTGTTGTCGCCGCTCCCGCTGCTGGCGCTGCTGAGGCCGAGGAGAAGACCGAGTTTGACGTCGTGCTCGAGGGCTTCGGCGACAACAAGATCCAGGTCATCAAGGCCGTCCGTGAGCTCACCAACCTTGGCCTGAAGGAGGCCAAGGAGGTCGTCGAGGGCGCTCCCAAGGCTGTTCTCGAGGGTGCCAAGAAGGAGGACGCCGAGGCTGCCAAGGAGAAGCTCGAGGCTGCTGGCGCTGCTGTCACCCTCAAGTAATCAGGCTTTCTCGCCAGATTTCTTTGCAGACGGGGTTCGCATTGCGAGCCCCGTTTTTTTGTTTTTCGGTCCCTCGGCATCGGTTGCTCAAACTGCCATGTTCTGTGATTTGCGTCGTATCGGGTGCCCTGCCGTTGGGCAATAAAATTGCACCATTCGAGCAATAATTTGCGTTGACCTGCTGAAGAATTGTCTCTGCCTTGTAGCGACATATAGTTCCAGCGGTAAGATGCTTGGGTATCGCAATTTGGTCTGCGGCTGTGTGCCGCACGCATGGGGCGCTTTTGCGCCTGCGAAAGGATCTTTGAATAACATGAAGGCAATCATCCCCGCCGCCGGTCTTGGCACGCGTTTTCTGCCTGGCACCAAGTGCACGCCCAAAGAGATGCTGCCGGTGCTCGACAAGCCCGTCATTCAGTACGTCGTCGAGGAGGCGCTCGAGCCCGAGGAGGTCGACGATGCCATCATCGTTACTTCTCCCGGTAAGCCCGAGCTGCTGAGCTACTTCCAGCCCGATCGCTCGCTCGAGAACCTGCTGCGCGAGCGCGGCAAGAACGCCTATGCCGATGCCGTCGCCCACGCTGGCGGTATGCCGGTCGACTTCCGTTATCAGTACGAGCCCAAGGGCCTCGGCCATGCTATCCGCTCTGCTGCCGACGCCGTGGCAGGGGAGAACTTCCTGGTTCTTCTGGGCGACTACGTTGTGCCTAACCGCGACATCTGCGACAAGATGCTCGCCGTTTCTAAGGAGCACGGTGGCGCTTCGGTTATCGCCGTCGCCGCTTGCTCGCCCGAGGAAGTCAGCCGCTACGGCGTTATCGCGGGCGAGCGCGTCGGTTCGCTCGAGGGCGCCGAGGACGTTGCCGATGCCGAGCCCGGTGCTGTCTGGCGCATCGGCGGTCTGGTTGAGAAGCCCGCTCCCGAGGCGGCTCCGTCCAACCTGTACATCGTCGGCCGCTACCTGCTGAGCCCGCTGGTCATGGACCTGCTGGCAGATCAGCAGGCCGGCAAGGGCGGCGAGATCCAGCTCACCGACGCCATGGCCCGTTCGCTCGACCGCGAGGCCATGTATGCAGTCGTCATCGACCCGCTGTCGGGCTACGACACCGGCACTCCCTCTGGCTGGATGGCCACCAACGCCCTCATGGCTGCAAGCGACCCCCGCTTTGCCGATGCCTTCTGGGACGCCATCGACGAGCGCGGCGGATTGATGCGTAAGTAAGCCTTCGGGCATCGACATTTACGGGCGCGGACTTCGGTTCGCGCCCGTTTTTTATAAGAGCTGCGATTGCTGGCTCCCTGTTCACAGAAAATATATGAACAGATGTTCGATACACATACATCTACCTGCGTGTTTTCCGTCGAAAATCTTTGCTACTCCAAAAACTCAATCGCGTCAAGGCTTTTCTTGCCCAACGGTCGGTACCTGATAAACTATTAGGTTGCGATAACTGGCGAAGCTATGCCTCGCCAACCCACCGAGCATTTCCGTGAAGGAGGAAAAACCTGGTGACCTACGCATACACTGCCACTGAGCGCAAGCGCGTCAGCTTCGGGAAAATCCCGGAGGCCATGGAGCTCCCCAACCTTATCTCTGTTCAAAGGGAATCCTTTGAGCGTTTTAAGGACGAGGGCCTTCGTGAGGCGTTCAAGGAATCCAGCCCCATCCAGAGCCAGAACCATGTTCTCGAGGTTACCTTCGGCGAGCATCAGTTCGGCGACCCCGCGCACACCGTCGAGGAGTGCCGCGAGAAGGATATGACCTATCAGGCTCCGCTTCTGACCGACGTCCGTCTCACCAACAAGGAGACCGGCGAGATCAAGGAGCAGCTCGTCTTCATGGGCGACTTCCCCATGATGACCGATCAGGGCACCTTCATCATCAACGGTACCGAGCGTATCGTCGTCTCGCAGCTCGTCCGCTCCCCGGGCGTGTACTACAGCTCCGAGATGGATTCGGGCAAGCAGATCTACAAGGCCCAGATCATCCCGTCCCGCGGTGCCTGGCTTGAGTTCGAGGTCGACAAGCGCGACCAGCTCATGGTCTCCATCGACCGTAAGCGCAAGCAGAGCGCCACGATGTTCCTGCGCGCCCTTGGCATCGCCGTCACCAACGACGACATCATCGAGCTGCTCGGCAACTCCGATGTGATCAAGCGCACCCTGGAGCGCGACACCGCTCTCACTCGCGAGGACGCCCTCATCGAGATCTACCGTCGCCTGCGCCCGGGCGAGCCTCCCACCGTGGACGCTTCCCGCAGTTTGCTCGAGGGCCTGCTCTTTAACCCGCAGCGCTACGATCTGGCCCGCGTCGGTCGTTACAAGGTCAACAAGAAGCTCAACCTCACCACCGAGGAAGAGGTCACGGTGCTCACCGACGAGGATATCGTTGCGACGCTGCGCTACCTGCTGTCCCTCGCTGCCGGCGAGCAGGGTTTCAAGGTCGACGACATCGACCACTTCGGCAACCGCCGCATCCGTACCGTCGGCGAGCTCGTCGCCAACCAGTTCCGTATCGGTATGAGCCGTATGGAGCGCGTCGTCCGTGAGCGCATGAGCTCCCAGGACATCGACGAGATCACCCCGCAGTCGCTCATCAACATCCGCCCGATCGTGGCCTCCATCAAGGAGTTCTTCGGTTCCTCGCAGCTCTCGCAGTTCATGGACCAGGCGAACCCCCTGACCGGTCTGACCCATAAGCGCCGTCTGTCCGCACTCGGCCCTGGTGGTCTTGCCGGCCACAAGTCCGGCTCCAGCCGCCGCACCAACGTGCCGACGGCCGTCCGCGACGTTCACAATTCGCACTACAGCCGCATGTGCCCGATCGAGACTCCCGAAGGCCCCAACATCGGCCTGATCGGCTCGCTCGCCCTCTACGCCCGCGTCAACGAGTACGGCTTCATCGAGGCCCCGTTCCGTCGTGTCGAGAACGGCGTTGCCACCGATCAGATCGACTGGATGACCGCTGACGAGGAAGAGAAGCACGTCATCGCGCCGGCCAACACGCCGCTCGATCCCAAGACCAACGAGTTCATCACGACCGATGCCGAGGGCAAGCTTGTCCGCCCGCACACCGTGATCGCCCGTACCCGCGACTTCGACGGTTCCTTCGGCGCTCCCGCCGACGTGCCCGTCGAGGACGTCGACTACATGGACGTCTCGCCGCGTCAGATGCTCTCCGTCGCAGCCACGCTGATCCCGTTCCTTGAGCACGACGACGCCAAGCGTACGCTGATGGGCGCTAACATGCAGCGTCAGGCCGTGCCGCTGGTTCACCCCGCCGCTCCCTATGTCGGTACCGGCATGGAGCGTCGCGCCGCTCTGGACTCCGGCGAGGTCACCCTGGCCAAGAACGCCGGCGAGGTTATCTTTGCCGACGCCGCCAAGATTATCGTCAAGCATGCCGGCGGCATGGACGAGTATCATCTGGCCAAGTACCAGCGCTCCAACCAGTCCACCTGCATCAACCACCGTCCGCTCGTGCGCGTCGGTGACACCGTTGAACAGGGCGAGCCTCTGGCCGACGGTCCTTCGACCGATCATGGCGAGCTCGCACTGGGCCAGAACCTCACCGTGGCCTACATGCCGTGGGAAGGCTTTAACTACGAGGACGGTATCGTCGTGTCCGAGCGCCTGGTGGCCGAGGACCTGCTGACGACCATCAACATCACCCGTCACGAGATCGACGCCCGCGACACCAAGCTCGGCCCCGAGGAGATCACCCGCGAGATCCCGAACCTCTCCGAGGACATGCTTGCCAACCTCGACGAGGACGGCATCATCCGCATCGGCGCCGAGGTCGGCCCTGGCGACATCCTGGTCGGCAAGGTCACGCCTAAGGGCGAGAGCGCTCTGACCGCCGAGGAGCGCCTGCTGCGCGCCATCTTCGGTGCCAAGGCCCACGACGTCCGCGATACCTCCCTTAAGATGCCTCACGGCGCTTACGGCCGCGTCATCGATGTCGTCCGCTTTAGCCGCGAGAACGGCGACGACCTGGCCCCCGGCGTCAACGAGCAGGTGCGCGTCTACGTCGCCCAGCGTCGTAAGATCCAGCAGGGTGATAAGATCGCCGGCCGCCACGGCAACAAGGGTGTTATCTGTAACGTTCTGCCGGTCGAGGACATGCCCTACATGGCTGACGGTACCCCGATCGACGTTATCCTCAACCCGCTGGGCGTTCCTTCGCGTATGAACGTCGGCCAGCTGCTCGAGTGCCACCTTGGCTGGGCTGCTGCCTGCGGTTGGGATACCGAGCAGGCCGACTCCGACAAGTACGTCCCCGGTCCGTTCTTCACCGCCACGCCCGTCTTCGACGGCGCCAAGGAGGACGAGATCGCCGAGGTCATCCGTCGTGCCAACAAGAACATGCTCAACAAGGCCACCGCTGCCTTTGGCGATCACATGCGCCCCGAGTTTGTCACCCAGCTTGACGAGCGCGGCAAGACCCGTCTGTTCGACGGCCGCACCGGCGAGGAGTTCCGCGAGCCCATTACCGTGGGTACGTCCTACATCCTCAAGCTCGGCCACATGGTCGACGACAAGATCCACGCCCGTTCGACCGGCCCTTACAGCCTGGTTACCCAGCAGCCTCTGGGCGGCAAGGCCCAGTTCGGCGGCCAGCGCTTCGGCGAGATGGAAGTTTGGGCACTGTACGCATACGGTGCTTCCAACGTCCTGCAGGAGATCCTGACCGTCAAGTCCGACGATACCGTGGGCCGCGTCAAGACCTACGAGTCCATCGTCAAGGGCGAGAATGTTCCGGTCCCGGGAATCCCCGAGTCCTTCAAGGTTCTCGTCAAGGAGATTCGCTCCCTCGCACTGGACATCGAGCCCATGCACGATGCCGACGAGGACGCCTCCGCCCCTGTGACCGCCGAGGAGACCTCTGCTCTCGACGACCTGGCTGCGCTCGCCGGCGTTGACGCCGACGTCGAGGCCGAGGATGCCGAGACCGCCGAGGCGCCCGAGGCTGTCGCCGCCACGACCACTGATAAGGAGTAGTTGACTGTGGCAGATTTCGAAGCTACTGATTTTGACTCGGTAAAGATCTCCCTTGCCTCCGCCGACCAGATCCGTTCCTGGTCGCACGGCGAGGTCAAGAAGCCGGAGACCATCAATTACCGTACCCTCAAGCCCGAGAAGGACGGCCTGTTCTGCGAGAAGATCTTCGGTCCCGCCAAGGACTGGGAGTGCTCCTGCGGCAAGTACAAGGGCATCCGCTTTAAGGGCATCGTCTGCGAGCGCTGCGGCGTCGAGGTCACCTCGGCCAAGGTGCGTCGCGACCGCATGGGCCACATCGAGCTCGCCGCTCCCGTGTCCCACATCTGGTACTTCAAGAGCCCCACGAGCTTCCCGATGAGCCGTATGCTCGACATCAAGTCCAAGGACCTCGAGAAGGTTCTGTACTTTGCCAGCTACATCATCACCGAGGTTGACTACGAGGCTCGCGAGGCCGACGCCGACGACCTGCGCGAGGAGCTCGCCGCCGATCTCGAAGAGATCGATGCCGAGTGCGCCCGCCAGATCGAGTCCCTCAAGGAGCAGGGCGACCCCGAGAACTTTGACGAGTTCTCCGACGAGGAGCCGCTGACCCCCGAGGAGATCGCCTCTGGCATCGTCGACATCGAGGAAGAGTGCAAGGACGAGAAGCAGCTCCGTACGGACGCCTTCAACGCCTTCATGAAGCTCACCGAGCGCGACCTCATCTCCGATGAGCCGCTGTTCCGCGAGATGACCCGCTACTACTCCATGTACTTCAAGGGTGGCATGGGTGCCGAGGCCGTCCGCGACCTGCTCGCTGCCATCGACCTTCCTTCCGAGGCCGAGAAGCTCAAGGCCATCATCGCCGACGAGGACTCCCAGAAGCAGAAGCGCGAGAAGGCCGTCAAGCGCCTTGAGGTCGTTGACGCCTTCCTGAAGGGCGGCAACAGCCCCGCGAACATGATCCTGGACGTCATCCCGGTCATTCCGCCCGATCTGCGCCCGATGGTCCAGCTCGACGGCGGCCGCTTCGCCGCATCCGACCTCAACGACCTGTACCGTCGCGTGATCAACCGTAACAACCGACTCAAGCGCCTGCTCGACCTGGACGCCCCTGCGATCATCGTGAACAACGAGAAGCGCATGCTCCAGGAGTCCGTGGACGCCCTGTTCGACAACGGCCGTCGTGGTCGCCCGGTCTCTGGCCGTGGCGGTCGCCCGCTCAAGTCGCTCGCCGAGGCCCTCAAGGGCAAGCAGGGTCGTTTCCGTCAGAACCTGCTGGGCAAGCGTGTTGACTACTCTGGCCGTTCGGTAATCGTTACCGACCCCAAGCTGCTGCTGCACCAGTGCGGTCTGCCCAAGACCATGGCGCTGGAGCTCTTCAAGCCCTTCGTCATGAAGCGCCTGGTCGAGCTTGGCAAGGTCGAGAACATCAAGGGCGCCAAGCGCGCTATCGACCGTGGTGCCACTTTTGTGTGGGACATCCTCGAAGAGGTCATCGACGGTCGCGTCGTGCTGCTCAACCGCGCACCGACCCTGCACCGTCTGTCCATCCAGGCCTTTGAGCCGGTGCTGGTCGAGGGCAAGGCTATCCACCTGCACCCGCTGGTCTGCTCGCCCTTCAACGCCGACTTCGACGGCGACCAGATGTCTGTCCACGTGCCGCTGTCCAGCCAGGCTCAGGCCGAGGCTCGCGTGCTCATGCTCTCTGCGAACAACCTGCGCTCGCCGGCATCCGGCAAGCCGGTCAACATTCCCTCGCAGGACATGATCATCGGTGTGTACTATCTGACCCAGGTCCGCGACGGTCTGCCGGGCGAGAACCACGTGTTCTCGAGCTTCGACGACGCGCTGCACGCCTATGACTGTCGCTCCGAGGTCGATATGCAGGCCAAGATTCAGGTCCGCGTGTCCGCCGAGAACGCCAACGTCATCAACGAGGATGGCACCCGTATCTTCCGCGTCAAGAACGGCAAGAACGAGTTCGTCGACTACGACGTCACCGGCAACAAGACCGCGCGCTTCGAGACCTCTATCGGCCGCATCATCTTCAACCGCCAGTGCCTGCCCGAAGACTACGAGTTCATGAACTACAAGATGGTCAAGGGCGACGTGGCCAAGCTGGTTGCGGACTGCTGCGATCGTTACCCCGAGGCCAAGGTCGGCCCGATCCTCGACGCCATCAAGTACTCCGGCTTCCACTACGCTACCCGCGCCGGCCTCACCATCTCGGTGTGGGACGCTCTCATCCCTGCCGAGAAGCAGGAGCTGCTCGACCGCGCCCAGGCTAACGTCGACCAGATCAACGAGTACTTCGAGGAGGGCTTCATCAACGAGACGGAGCGCCACATCGAAGTCGTTAACGAGTGGACCGCTTGTACCGACAAGGTCGCAGCGCTCATGCTCGACTTGTTCGACGAGGAGAACCCGCTCTACATGATGGCCGACTCCGGCGCCCGTGGTTCTAAGACCCAGCTGCGTCAGCTCGGCGGCATGCGTGGCCTGATGGCAGACATGTCCGGCGAGACGATCGACCTTCCCATTAAGGCGAACTTCCGCGAGGGCCTGCTGCCGCTCGAGTACTTCATTTCGACCTACGGCGCCCGTAAGGGCCTGGTCGATACCGCATCCCACACCTCGGACTCTGGTTACCTGACCCGTCGTCTGGTCGACGTGGCCCAGGACGTCATCGTCCGCGAGGAGGACTGCGGTACGCACGAGGGCGTCACCTACAACCTCATCATCCCCGGCACCACCGACCTCAACACCGACCTCGTCGGCCGTTGCTTCATTGAGGACGTCGTGGCTCCCGATGGCACCGTGCTTTTTGAGCAGGACGGCTACATCGAGAAGGTCGCTGACATCCAGAAGATGGTCGATGCCGGCCTTAAGAAGGTCAAGCTTCGCGCGCTGCTCACCTGCCGCTCCAAGTACGGCGTGTGCCAGAAGTGCTACGGCTGGGATCTTTCCACCCGTCGTCCGGTCGCCATCGGTACCGCGGTCGGCATTATTGCCGCCCAGTCCATCGGCGAGCCCGGTACGCAGCTTACGATGCGTACCATTCACTCCGGCGGCGTCGCTGGCGTCGACGATATTACGCAGGGTCTGCCTACGGTCAGCCGTATGTTCGATATCGTCGGCAACGTCAACGAGAAGATCTTGGGTCGCGAGGCCGAGCTGGCTCCGTATTCCGGCCACCTCTCGATTAAGCCCGAGAAGTCCGAGTACGTGCTGACGCTCACCGACTCCGAGGACCACACCCGTGTCCTTGACGAGCGCCGCGTCCCCGCATCGGTGCGCTTTATGCCCGAGATCGAGGACGGCTGCGAGGTTCGCGCCGGCGACCAGATCACCAAGGGCTTCGTCAACTTCCGTAACCTGCGCAAGCTGACCGACATCGAGTCGACGATGCACACCTTCGTCGAGAGCGTCAAGGACGTCTACACCAGCCAAGGCGTCGACCTGAACGACAAGCACATCGAGGTGCTCGCACGTCAGATGCTGCGTCGCGTTCAGATCACCAACCCCGGCGACTCCAAGTACCTGCTTGGTCAGTACGTCGACCGCTACGAGTTCGCTGACGAGGTCGAGCGCGTTGCCCGTCTGGGCGGTCAGGCTCCCGTGGCCGAGCCCGTCATCCTGGGTACGCTCAAGGTCGCGTCCAACATCGACTCCTGGCTGTCGAGCGCTTCGTTCATCCGTACCGCCGGCGTCCTTACCGAGGCTGCTATTGAGGGCAAGGTCGACCACCTGCTCGACCTTAAGTCCAACGTCATCGTCGGTAAGAAGATCCCGGCTGGTACCGGCCTCAAGCCGTACGCCAACGCCAAGCTGACGTATCGCACGGCCGACGGCTACGTGGACATCGATGGTCCGGCTTCGCCCAACGCCAAGTCGCTGCCCGAGTGGGCTCCTGTGGAGCTCAAGGACCTGGACGAGCAGCTTCCGCAGCAGCTCGACTGGGCCGGCTACGACGAGTTCGGCGGTGCTGACGGTTCGTTCACCCGCAACGGCCACACCATCTCTGCTGAGAAGGCTCGCCTGTACCTGTTCGACGACCTGGGCGTGTCGCAGCGCTGGACCAACAAGTTCAGCGAGGTCGGCATCGAGACGGTCGGCGACCTGGTCGGCAAGTCCGAGGAGGATCTGCTGCGCATCGATGGCATCGGTGCCAAGGCGATCGAGGAGCTCCGTGACGGCCTGGAGGCCCACGACCTGCTCTACATCCTCGAGAACAACGACGACGTTGCCGACGAGGAAGACCTCTCGCAGCTGCTGCAGATGGTCTTTAGCCCCGACGGTCCGGACGACATCCTGCTGGGCACCTCCGCTCCGACGCATCACGCCGACGCCGACGAGGAGCTCCTGGGCGCCCCGATCGACGACAAGAAGGCTCCCGCCAACGGTGCCATCAACGAGGACATGGCTTCCCTCGACGAGCTACTCAACCAGCTCGTAGACACCGACGACGCCGAAGAGGCCAAGGACAACGACGAGGAATAATTTCCTAGTACGTTAACCGCCCTTCCAAAGACCCGCTTCACAACAGGGAAGCGGGTCTTTTTTGGTGAGGAACGTTGCCCCGACGAGCACGTCGGATTCCCGGAACGGGCGGCCCGCTGTTAAAGTTTGTCGCGAGTTCCGCACGCAAAGGAAAGCACTTAATGTGCTTTCCGTCTTGTGCAGGACTGTAGAGCAGCAAACTTAAACAGCGGGCCGCCCGTTCCGGGAATCCGCCCCCGCGCACAGAAGGGGATTCCTTTTGCCAATAAGGGACAGGTTTATTTTGGTCGGTTTTTCATGCTTGAATTTGAAACATTTCGCCCGACAAGAGCGTATCTATGGTGAGGGCCTCATCGAGAACCATTAATGTCACCGGGAGGTGATTATGGAAGAACAAGCTTTTAGACAGGCGGTCGAAGACCACCGGGATGTCGTGTTTCGGATCGCATTGACGTATCTGCGTGATCGCGCTGACGCCGACGATGTCGCTCAAGACGTCTTTCTTAAGTTGCTCAAAAGCGACGCGCAATTTGAAAACTGGGAGCATCTTCGTCGATGGCTTATCCGGGTCACGATCAATGAATGTAAATCTCTCTTTCGAAAGCCGTGGAGGCGCGTGGAGGATATTGAGAATCTGGCCGATTCGCTTTCGACGGCGCAGGAGGAGACCAAGGCGGTCCTGTCAGACGTTATGCGACTTCCGGAGCGATTCCGTATTCCTATCGTGCTCTATTACTATCTGGGCTTCTCGACTTCAGAAATTGCCGAGTTACTGCATGTGCCAGCCGCGACCGTTCGAACGCGTTTAGCTCGCGGCAGATCGAAGCTCAAGTTCATCCTAGAGGAGGGCGACCGTGAAATCCAACCAGATCAAGCAGGCCTTCGAGTCCGTCCAAGCCGATAGCGATCTTGCTGACCGTGTTCTTTATGCCGCTGCTGGCGAGCCGCTTCGCCGAAAGGGTCACGCGAAGCCTCTGTATGTTGCCGTAATCGGATGTCTTGCCGGAGTGCTGGCGACCGGAGGGGTCGCCTACGCTGTTGTCAATTCCAGTTATTTTGCCTCTGCCTGGGGAAACCATGGCAACGGAGAGTCCGTTACCTGGACAAATGGCGGCTCGTCGGGGACGAAATATACCTACACCAGAGAGTTTGGTGATGGTATCGCGCCCCAAAGCCTGGAGGGTGCAGTCCAGAAGGTCAATCTGTCCGTCGAGGGCAACGGCTATACGCTCGACATTCATGAGATGGCAATCGACGAGAACGGTTGCGGTGCTGTGACGTTTACATTGTCCAATCCGAATGGCGTTAACTACTACAAGCCGGCGGCAGAGCTTGGCGAACTTGTTCTCTATGGTGAAGAAGAAGGGGGCGTCAGTACACCCAGCATGAACTTCGGCGAGGAATGGGCTGATACACGCTGCACCATTGATAAAGACACATCAAGCGACACGGTCATTAACGGCACGATGTACTTTGCATCTTGGAATCGCGATCGAGATTTACGACATGCGGTCACCTGGAATATCAGTTGGACGGAGGGCAAAGGTGAGGATGCGAAGGTGATCGAGGTATCGACGCCAGAGTTTAACGTCGGAGCGCACGTCGATACAAAAGAACTCCGCTCCGATGACTCGCCTCTCGAGATCAGTCCGTTTTCCATCCAGACGCACATCGATGATCTGGGCTATGAAGCAGTTGATCATAAACTGACCGTCACCTACAAGGATGGGTCAGAGCAGATTATCGAAGATGACGACGCAGGGGCGTACAATTTCTATGTTTCGATGGGACGCAATAGCGGAGAGAACATTTGGGTGCCAACGAAGTTGATTGATGTCGACCAAGTGGTTTCAGTAACGCTCGAAGGCACACGCTGCACTTCAACAGGGGGCGCCGAAACGTCGGAACCCTTTACCATCGTCTATTCGTAAGATTTGGGGCCGCTTTCTACTAGGGGAAGCGGCCTTCTTTGCGGTAAATGGGCGGTTAGACCGCACGATATTCGCCTGCATTCCTGAAGTATGCGGCAAAATCTTGATGGGTCGACCACACCGTATATGCTCAAGCGCTCTACCTGCGGGTTTATTATCGCAAAACCCCGGTGCGCTCGGCGGGTCCAGAATTTGCCGCATACTTCCGAAAGCGCCGCCGATTTCCATGCGACAGGTGAGAGCAGATCACCGTTGGAGCGCGACGTTTCCCCAGATAAAACCGACCAAAATAAACCTGTCCCTTTTTGGCAGGTAACGTTGCCCCGACGAGCGCGTCGGATTCCCGGCCC
>DXML01000016.1:71917-99197 GCA_019414205.1 Collinsella sp.
CCCCGCGCACAGGAGGGGATTCCTTTTGTGTAGGCTTTGCGGAAATGTGCCGATTTTGGGATACGCCCGGCGGCGTGGTCTGTTGACGGCACAGCTAACGCCACGTATCCTATCGAACTGCGTGTTTCGTAGGGGGATGCTGACCCCTCGATTCAAGCCGTTGCACTTTACAGAAAGCTGGAATCATTCGAGAAGGAGTACGCTTTGCCTACTATTAACCAGCTGGTTCGCCAGGGCCGTCGTTCCGTGCCCAAGAAGTCCAAGAACGCTGCTCTGCAGCACAACTCCCAGAAGCGCGGCGTGTGCACCCGCGTCTTCACCACGAGCCCCAAGAAGCCGAACTCGGCTCTTCGTAAGGTTGCCCGTGTTCGCCTTGTCAACGGCATCGAAGTTACTGCTTACATCCCGGGTGAGGGCCACAACCTGCAGGAGCACTCCATCGTGCTCGTCCGCGGCGGTCGTGTCCGTGACCTCCCTGGTGTCCGTTATCACGTCATCCGTGGCGCCTACGACGCTGCTCCGGTCCAGAACCGTATGCAGGCCCGTTCCAAGTACGGTGCTAAGCGCCCCAAGGCCAAATAAGCCAGATAACGTTTTGATACTTTCGCCGTGTGCCGCCTAAGCGCCGCACGGTAGACACTTAAGGAGATTTCACATGCCGCGTCGTGCAGCAGCTAATCGTCGTGAGGTTCAGCCTGACGCCGTTTACAACAACCGCCTGGTGACTCAGCTCATCAACAAGGTCCTTCTTGACGGCAAGAAGGCCACCGCTGAGCGCATCGTCTACACCGCTTTCGAGATCGTTGCCGAGAAGTCCGAGGGTGGCGACGCTCTCGCTACCTTCAAGAAGGCTATGGACAACGTCAAGCCCACGCTCGAGGTTAAGCCCAAGCGTGTCGGTGGCGCTACCTATCAGGTCCCGATGGAGGTCAACTCCCGTCGTTCCACCGCTCTGGGTATCCGTTGGATCGTCAACTTCTCCCGCGCTCGCAAGGAGAAGACCATGGCCGAGCGTCTCGCCAACGAGATCCTCGACGCCTCCAACGGCCTGGGCGCTTCCGTCAAGAAGCGTGAGGACGTCTTCAAGATGGCCGAGGCCAACCGCGCGTTCTCTCACTATCGTTGGTAAGTTAAGGTAAGGAACTAACATGGCTAAGCCTAAGTACAAGCTTTCCGATACCCGTAACATCGGCATCATGGCTCACATCGATGCCGGTAAGACCACCACGACCGAGCGTATTCTTTACTACACCGGTAAGACCCACAAGATCGGTGAGGTCCATGAGGGCGCTGCCACCATGGACTGGATGGTTCAGGAGCAGGAGCGCGGCGTAACCATTACCTCCGCTGCTACCACGTGCTTCTGGAACAAGGACGGTAAGGACTACCGCATCCAGATCATCGACACCCCGGGCCACGTTGACTTCACCGCCGAGGTCGAGCGCTGCCTGCGCGTCCTCGATGGCGCTGTCGCCGTCTTCGACGCCGTTGCCGGCGTTCAGCCCCAGTCTGAGACCGTTTGGCGTCAGGCTTCTACCTTCAACGTCCCCCGCATCGCCTTCATCAACAAGTATGACCGCGTGGGCGCTGACTTCTTCAACGCTATCGAGACCATGAAGGATCGTCTCGACGCCAACGCCGTGGCCGCTCAGGTCCCGATGGGCGCCGAGGACAACTTCTGGGGCGTCATCGACCTCGTTACCATGACTGCATGGGACTTCAAGGCCGACGAGAAGGGCATGACCTACCCCGAGCCGATGGACGAGATCCCGGCTGAGTTTGCCGACATCGCTGCCACCAAGCGCGAGGAGCTCCTCGACGCTGCTGCTAGCTTTGACGACGAGCTCATGGAGAAGATCCTCATGGAGGAGGACTTCACCGTCGAGGAGCTCAAGGCTGCTCTGCGCAAGGGCGTTCTGGCCAACGAGCTCAACCTCGTCTTCGTGGGTTCCGCCTACAAGAACAAGGGCGTTCAGGAGCTGCTCGACGCTGTCGTCGACTACCTGCCCAGCCCGCTTGACGTCGAGGCCGTCACCGGTACCGATCCGGACACCGGCGAGGAGATCCAGCGTCATCCTTCCTTCGACGAGCCCTTCTCCGGCCTGGTCTTCAAGATCATGACCGACCCGTTCGTCGGTAAGCTCACCTACGTCCGCGTTTACTCCGGCCGCGCCGAGTCCGGCTCCTACGTTGTCAACGCTTCCAACGGTCAGCGCGAGCGCCTCGGCCGCATCCTCGAGATGAACGCCGCCGAGCGTATCGACCGTGACGACGCTGCCGCCGGCGACATCGTCGCTTGCGTCGGCTTCAAGAACTCCACCACCGGTGACACCCTGTGCGCCGAGGGCAAGGAGATCGTCCTCGAGAAGATCGAGTTCGCTAAGCCCGTTATTGACGTTGCCATCGAGCCCAAGACCAAGGCCGAGCAGGACAAGATGTCCCTGGCTTTGACCAAGCTCGCCGAGGAGGACCCGACCTTCCAGGTGTCCACCAACCACGAGACCGGCCAGACCATCATCGCCGGCATGGGCGAGCTGCACCTCGAGATCATCGTCGACCGTCTGCTCCGCGAGTTCAAGGTTGACGCTAACGTCGGTAAGCCCCAGGTTGCCTACCGCGAGACCGCTGGTCACGACGTCGAGAAGGCTGAGGGCAAGTTCGTCCGTCAGTCCGGCGGTCGCGGTCAGTACGGCCACGCCGTCATCAAGCTCGAGAAGATGGAGGAGGGCTTCGGCTACGAGTTCGTCAACGCTATCGTCGGCGGCGTCGTGCCCAAGGAGTACATCCCGTCCATCGACAAGGGCATCCAGGAGGCCCTGAACACCGGTGTTATCGCCGGCTTCCCGGTCCTCGACGTTAAGGTCACCCTGTTCGACGGTTCTTACCACGAGGTCGACTCCTCCGAGGCCGCCTTCAAGATCGCCGGTTCCATGGCTATCAAGGACGCCCTCAAGAAGTCCGACCCGCAGCTGCTCGAGCCGATCATGGCTGTCGAGGTCGAGACCCCCGAGCAGTACATGGGCGACGTCATGGGCAACCTCTCCGGTCGCCGCGGCAAGATCGAGGGCATGGAGGATCGCAAGAACAGCAAGCTCATCCGCGCCAAGGTGCCGCTGGGCGAGATGTTCGGTTACGCTACCGACCTTCGCTCCCAGACCCAGGGCCGTGCATCCTACACGATGCAGTTCGACTCTTATGAGCCCGCGCCCAAGTCCATCGTGGACGAGGTCATGAGCAAGAACGCCTAAGTTCGAGCTCCCTGTTACGTAATCCGCGAGAACATCTCTCGCACTCTTTGGAGGTTTAAGTTGGCTACCCAGAAGATCCGCATTCGCCTCAAGGGCTATGATCACGAGGTCGTCGATCAGTCCGCGAAGCTCATCGTTGAGACCGCTCAGAAGACCGGCGCTCGCGTTTCCGGTCCTGTCCCCCTGCCCACCGAGCGCAACCTGTACACGGTTATCCGCTCGCCGCACGTGAACAAGGACTCCCGTGAGCAGTTCGAGATGCGCACCCACAAGCGCCTCATCGACATCCTCGACCCCACCTCGGGCACTGTTGATTCGCTCATGCGTCTCGACCTCCCCGCTGGCGTCGACATCGACATCAAGCTCTAAGCGATATTCCTCATAGCTTAAAGGGCTCCGCTGCCATTACGGTAGCGGGGCTCTTTTGTTTTGCATGATGGGTTTGGATCGCCGGGTAAGGCTGCCGAGCGGCTGGCTGTGGCGACCTACTCACTCAAGGGGCGCAATGACGCCTCCTCAAAATGGAAGGAACGCAAGCCGTCTTCCGTTTCGATACACGCGCGACCAAAGGCATCGACCGTTTGAAAGATGCCACGCGCCAGCTCGTCACCGGCAGGGGAACGGGCGATAACGTGCTCCCCAATCCAATTGAGATGAGCGACATAGTCATCGCTGACGGGCGCGAGCGGTCCGGCGTCTTCTTCCATGGCGTTGATAAGATCTGCCCATGTGCCTACGGCGTTCACGACCGCGTGATGGACCTCCTTGAGTAGCACATCGACGGTGGGAACATTCTCGTTGAGGTCTGACAGACCGATTGCCGGCAGGCCGCCATCGGGAACCTCCGAGGGCACATAGTTCACATTGACGCCAATGCCGCAGACGGCGAAAGGTTTGCCTTCGTTGTCACGAGCCGCCTCGACCAGGATGCCGCCGAGTTTGCGCCCTCGCGCGACGAGGTCGTTGGGCCATTTGAGGCCGATCTCGTTAGTAAGACCTTGCGCCTCGAGCGCCTCGAGCACCGCTAAGCCGCTGACGGCGGCAAGACCAGAGTACTTTGCGGGATTAACGCATGGACGTAGGACAATCGAGAGCAACAGGTTGCCGGCGGTTGAATCCCACTTGTGGCCGCGTCGGCCGCGTCCTGCCGTTTGCGCGCGGGCGGCAAGTCCCGTGCCGTGCGGCGCGCCCTGTTTTCCTGCCTCGAGCAGGTCATCGTTGGTCGATCCGGTTACGTCGACAATCGTTAATTGGGTATCCATAGCGGCTGCTACCTCCTTAATGAATAAGTGAATGACGCAATGGTGTCGAGAGATAGACACAATGTGAAGCCTTTGTCGCATTTGGACAATTTAATGTTAACACGTCAACAAAGCGAAGAATGCGCTATCCTCTCTTGGTCGATGTAAACACGTCAACAACTCAAAGGAGGTTAGTGATGGGTTTCACGATTCTTGGAACAGGCTCGGCGCTTCCCAAGCGCAGTGTTTCCAATGACGAACTGTCCGAGTTCCTCGATACCTCGGATGAGTGGATTTTTACCCGTACAGGGATCAAGAGCCGCCATGTGTGCACCACCGAGTCACTTGACGACCTTGCCGTAGCAGCGAGCGAGCAAGCGCTCCAGACGTCCGGAATCGATGCGAGCCAGCTGGATCTTATCGTCTGTTCGACGACGACGGGCGATCATCTCGTTCCCGCCGAAGCGTGCGCCGTTGCTGAGCGCCTGGGTGCCACATGTCCTGCCTTCGACGTTTCGGCGGCTTGTGCCGGCTTCGTATTTGCGCTCGATGTCGCCGAGGGCTATATCGCCCGCGGTCGTGCCAGGCGCGTGCTTATCGTTGCTGCCGAGCAGATGACGCGCGCGCTCGACTGGACCGACCGTGCCACCTGCGTGCTCTTTGGCGATGGCGCGGGTGCTGCGGTCATTGGGGCTGGGGGAGAGAATCCCCTCGCCGTTGAGCTTTCGACGTCGCCTGACGTCGAAACACTGCGTGTCCCCGGATTGGCGGGCTCCTCGCCGTATAAGACGGCGCAGGACCGCGAAAGCGTGCTGTCCATGAATGGCCGCCGCGTGTTCAAGTTCGGCGTCAACGCCATCTGCGACACGGTCCATAAGCTTGCGAGCGATGCGGGCATTTCGGTCGAGGACATCGACCACTTTGTATTCCATCAGGCTAACGAACGAATCTTGAGCCAGGCGGTCAAGCGCTTAGGTGTGCCGGATGACCGTGTGGTCCGAACGTTGCGTGAAACCGGCAACATCTCGAGCGCCTGCATTCCGCTTGCTCTCGATCGACTGGCAAATATCGGCGCGCTGCACGCGGGCGACACCATTGCCCTGGTCGGATTTGGCGCCGGCTTGGATGTAGGTGGCTATCTACTTCGCTGGAAGTAGTTGCACATAGGAAATGAAAACGCCCCTGGGGCACAAACAAAGGAGAGCTACCATGGCAGATCAGAAGACCTTCGAGCGCGTTTGCGACGTTATCCGCGAGACCGCCGGCCTTGACGATGTAGAGATGAAGCCCGAGTCCACGCTCGAGGAGATTGGCCTCGACAGCCTGGGTACCGTCGAGATCCTCGTTGCCGTCGAGGACGAGTTTGGCATTGAGCTCGATACCGAGGAGAACCCCAAGACGGTCGGCGAGTTCGTCGATACGGTCGAGGCGGCATTGGAGAAGTAGTGATGCTCAAGTCTCCTCTCTGCGATCTGCTCGGCATCGAAAAGCCTGTGTTCCAGGGCGGCATGGCCTGGATTGCCGACGCCTCGCTGGCATCGGCCGTGTCCGAGGCAGGCGGCTTAGGCATTATCGCGGCCATGAATGCCGATGCCAACTGGCTGCGCGATCAGATTCACGAGCTGCGCGCCAAGACGGATAAGCCCTTTGGCGTCAACGTTATGCTCATGAGTCCGTTTGTCGACGAGGTCGCACAAGTGGTGATTGATGAGCGGGTGCCCGTTGTGGTGACCGGCGCCGGCAATCCCACCAAGTACATGAAGGCCTGGAGCGATGCGGGAATCAAGGTTATTCCCGTCGTGGCTTCGGTGGCACTGGCGCGTCTCGTGGCGCGTCGCGGAGCCACTGCCGTGGTTGCCGAGGGCACCGAATCAGGCGGCCATATTGGCGAGACCTCGACGATGGCACTTGTCCCGCAGGTTGTCGATGCGGTCGATATCCCTGTGGTGGCGGCGGGCGGCGTGGCCGATGGCCGCGGTGTGGCGGCCGCCTTTATGCTCGGCGCTGCCGGCGTCCAGGTGGGAACACGCTTTCTGGTCGCAAACGAGTGCACCGTATCCGATCAGTACAAAGAGCTGGTGCTCAAGGCGGGCGACACGTCGACGCGTGCGACCGGTCGCTCGACGGGACATCCGGTTCGCGCCCTCAAGAGTCCCTTCACCAACGCGTATGCCAAGAACGAGGCGGCGGGCGCAAGCCCCGAGGAGCTCGGGGCCATGGGTACGGGTGCGCTTCGCAAGGCGGCAAAGGACGGTAATTACGAAGAGGGTTCGTATTTGTGCGGACAGATTGCCGGCATGGTCAACGAGCGCCAGAGCGCTCGCGAAATCGTCGACGATCTGGTCGATGGCGCCGAGCACGTCCTGAAGGGTGCGTTCGCATGGGTAGCGTAGCGTTTCTGTTTGCCGGTCAGGGTGCCCAGCATCCCGCGATGGGTGTCGACCTCATCGAAGCATCGCCGGCGGCCGCCGAGGTGTTCGCCATTGCCGACGAGGTGCGCCCGGGGACCAGTGAGCAGTGCCGGAGCGCCTCCAAGGAGGAGCTCTCGCAGACCGAGAACACGCAGCCTTGCGTGTTCGTGCACGACTTGGCTGTCGCCGTCGCCCTGCGCGAGCGCGGCGTGGTGCCTGCCGCCTGTGCGGGATTCTCGCTGGGCGAGGTCGCTGCACTCACCTTTGCGGGGGCATTCGATACGCGAGCGGGTTTTGAGCTCGTATGTGAGCGCGCGGCATTGATGGCCACGGCGGCCGAGCGTCACCCCGGCGGCATGCGCGCCATCATCAAGCTCGATGCGGCGCAAGTCGAGAACCTGGCTGCGCAGGCCGACGAGGACTGCTGGCCGGTCAACTACAACAGCCCCCAGCAGACGGTTGTGGCTGGAGCGCCCGATGCGTTGCAGACCCTCGACGTCCTGGTAAAAGAGGCTGGCGGTCGCGCCATGAAGGTCGCGGTGTCGGGTGCATTCCATAGCCCCTATATGGCCGAGGCGACCTGTGGCCTTGCTGCATATATCGAGGCCGGTCACGCGCCGTCCCCGCTGCTGATTCCTGTTATGGCAAATATGACGGCGGCGCCCTATCCGGCCGACCCGCAAGCGGCATCGGACGTGCTGGCCAACCAGGTGAGCCATGCCGTGCGCTGGGTCGACACGCTGCATGCTCTGCGGGATCAAGGCATCGACACGTTTATTGAGGTCGGCCCCGGCAAAACGCTGTCGGGCCTGGTCAAGCGTACGTTGAGCGACGTCCGCGTGTATTCATGCGAAACGGCCGAGCAGGTCGCAGCTATTGCCGACGAGCTCGCATAGTCCACAGAGCTGTAACCCGAAAGGAATGACATGGGCAACTTGAACAACGGCGCGCTCGAGCGCAACGACTCGCGTCGCGTGGCGCTGGTCTCGGGCGGCTCGCGTGGTATCGGCCGCGCTTGTGCGGTTGGCCTGGCAGAGGATGGCTACGATATCGCCGTCGTCTATGCCGGCAGCGTCGATGCGGCGCGCGAGACGTGCGAAGCCTGCGAGGCGGCTGGCGCCACGGCACGTGCATATCAATGTGACGTGGCCGATCCCGCCGCCGTCAACACATGCGTGGAGACGGTCCTCAACGACTTTGGCTCCATTTGGGCGCTTGTCAACAACGCCGGTATCACGCGCGACGGCCTGCTCATGCGTATGGGCGACGATGCCTTCGACCGCGTGCTCGATGTCAATCTCAAGGGAACATTCAATATGACGCGTGCGCTCACCAAGACCTTTATGCGCCAGCGCGGCGGTTGCGTAATCAACATGAGCTCGGTCGTGGGCCTGATGGGCAATGCCGGGCAGGCCAACTACGCTGCCTCCAAGGCGGGCGTCATCGGCCTGACCAAGGCGGTAGCGCGCGAGCTTGCGCCCCGCGGCGTGAGGGTTAATGCGGTCGCTCCCGGGTTTGTCGAAACAGATATGACGGCAAAGCTCTCGGAGAAGGTGCGTACGGTAACCGAGGAGCAGATTCCCCTTAAGCGTATGGCGCGCCCCGAGGAGGTGGCCGGCGTAGTGCGCTTTCTGGCGAGTGATGCGGCTGCCTACATTACGGGTGAGGTCGTGCGCGTCGACGGCGGAATGGCGATGTAGAAACCAGGGCCGAAGAACGGCTTGGATGAGGAGACCATGATGGAACAGAGAGTTGCAATCACCGGTATCGGTGCCGTGTCGCCGCTCGGCAACACCGCGCTTGCCACCTGGGCGGCAATGTGTGCTGGCACGTGCGGCATCGGCCCGATCACGCACTTCGATACCGATGCGTTTGCCGTCAAGGTGGCAGCCGAGGTCAAGGGCTTTGACGGCAACGAGTACTTTGGCAAGCGTGACGCCAAGCATCTCGACCCCTGCGTTCAGTTTGCGATGGCGGCTTCGGACGAAGCCATGCACGATGCGGGCTTTGATGTCGAAGGCGCCATCGATCGCGAGCGCCTGGGCGTCTACGTGGGCTCGGGCGTGGGCGGCATGACGACGCTCGTCGACAACGTCCATACGATTGCCGAACGTGGGCCCCGCCGCGCATCGCCCTATATGATCGCGATGATGATCCCCAACATGGCATCGGGCAATATCGCAATCCGCCACAAGGCAAAGGGCCCGACCCTGCCCGTGGTGACCGCGTGCGCAACCTCGGCCCATGCGGTGGGCGAGGCGTTCCGCGCCATAAAGCACGGCTATGCCGACGCGATCCTCGCGGGCGGCGCCGAGGCCGCAATTATCCCCGATGCCGTTGCGGGCTTTACGTCCTGCCGCGCATTGACCACCAACCCTGATCCCGCGACGGCTTGCCGCCCGTTCGATGCAGACCGCGATGGCTTTGTGATGGGCGAGGGCGCTTGCGTGCTCGTGCTCGAGAGCATGGAACATGCGCAGGCGCGCGGTGCGCACATTTATGCCGAGGTCGTGGGCTACGGCAACACCGATGATGCCTATCACATCACGAGCCCTGATCCCGAGGCTGCCGGCATTGCCCGCGCGATATCGCTGGCGGTGACCGAGGGCGACGTCAGGCCTTCCGAGGGCCTCTACATCAATGCCCACGGCACATCGACCAAGCTCAACGATTCGTCCGAGACGGCGGGCATTAAGCGTGCGCTCGGCGAGGACGCGGCGCGCGCCGCGCACGTCTCGTCGACTAAGTCGATGACCGGCCACATGATCGGTGCCACGGGCGCCATCGAGGTCATGGCCTGCGCCATGGCGCTCGAGCAGGGCGTGGTGCCGCCGACCATTAACTACCACACGCCCGATCCCGCCTGCGATCTTGACTACACGCCCAATCGCGCGGTTCGCGCTGACCTTACCTGGGCGCTTTCGACCAACCTGGGCTTTGGCGGACACAACGCCGCCATCGCGCTGCGTAGATATACGAGGAGCTAGAGCATGGATTCCAAAAGACTTGCCGAGATAGCCGATGTTATGGAGGACCGCGGCCTCACGCGCGTACGCGTTGAGGAGCCCGATGGCACCGCGGTCGAACTCGAGCGCGCGAGCGCCGCACAGCCGGTTGCCGTGCCCATGCCCATGCCGAGCGCTATGGCCGCTCCAGTTGCAGCTCCCACAGTCGCGCCTGCCGCACCGGAGCCCGCCGCGCAGACACCTGCCGCCGCACCGGAGCCCAAGGGCACCGAGGTGACCGCTCCCATGGTCGGCGTTTTCTATGCTGCCCCGGCGCCGGGCGACGAGCCGTTTGTGCACGTGGGCTCTAAGGTCAAGGCCGGCGAGACGCTCTGCATCATCGAGGCCATGAAGGTTCTCAACGAGGTAACGGCAGAGGCAGACGGCGAGGTGCTCGAGATCTGCGTGGCCGACGGCGACCTCGTGGAGTTCGGCAGCTGCCTCATGAGGATCGGATAGGTGATATCCATGAACAAAGAAGAGCTCAAGAAGCTGTTACCGCATCGCGAGCCGATGCTTTTGCTCGACGAAGCCGAGCTGGTGGGCGACGAGGCCCACGGCAAGATCACGATTACGGGCGACGAATACTTTTTGCAGGGGCATTTTCCGGGAAACCCGGTGGTCCCCGGCGTGATCCAGTGCGAGATGCTCGCCCAAAACTGCTGCGTGCTGCTGATGGGCGATGAGGAGGCGCGCGGCGCGACGCCGTTCTACACGAGTCTGGACAAGGTGCGCTTTAAGCGTCCGGTGCGCCCGGGCGACACGGTTGATCTGGTGTGCACCATCACGCGTGCGCGCGGGCCGTTCCGCTTTGCGACGGGTACTGCGAGCGTCAACGGTGAGGTTTGCTGCCGCGCCGATATGTCTTTTGCACTCATGCACGAAAGTTAAGGAAGGCTTCATGTTCGACAAAGTGCTCATCGCCAACCGCGGCGAAGTCGCGGTCCGTGTTATCCGCGCGTGTCGCGATATGGGCATCAAGACCGTCGCCGTTTATTCCACGGCCGATGCGGACGCGCTGCACGTGCAGCTTGCCGACGAGGCGTATTGCATCGGCGGTCCGCGTCTTGCCGAGAGCTACCTCAACGACGATGCTGTGCTCACCTGTGCCGTAAAGTCGGGAGCTAAGGCAATTCATCCCGGCTATGGCTTTTTCTCCGAGAAGGCGAGCTTCGTGCGCGACTGCGACAAGTATGGCCTGGCGTTTGTTGGTCCTTCGGCCAAGGTGATCGACAGCATGGGCGACAAGGACGCCGCACGTCGAACGGCTGCCGCGGCGGGCGTGCCCATCGTGCCGGGCTGCGATTTGCTCAAAAGTCCCGAGGAGGCAACGACCGAGGCTGAGCGCATTGGCTGCCCCGTGCTTATTAAGGCGCGTGCGGGCGGCGGCGGTCGCGGTATTCGTAAGGTCGAGCGCGTGGAAGATGCGGCAAAGGCCTTTATTGAAGCACGCGCCGAGGGCGAGGCCGTTTTTGGCGACGGCGAGTGCTACATGGAGAAGTTCGTCGCGCCGGCGCATCACGTTGAGGTACAGATTATGGCCGATAAGCAGGGCCATGTGTTTTCGCTCGGCGAGCGCGAGTGCTCGGTGCAGCGCCGCAACCAAAAGCTGATCGAGGAGAGCCCCGCGCCGTGCCTCGACGGACGCGATGATATTCGCGCGCGCATGCACAAGGCCGCGCGCGACCTGGCTCGTGCCGTTGGCTATGAGGGCGCTGGCACCATCGAGTTTTTGTACTCAGATGACGGCAATTTCTACTTTATGGAAATGAACACGCGCTTGCAGGTGGAGCATCCGGTTACGGAGTTTGTGACCGATACCGACCTGGTTAAGTGGCAGCTGCGCGTGGCTGCCGGCCAGCCTCTGCCCTTTGAGCAGGAGGACGTACCGGTCCGCAACCACGCCATGGAGTGCCGCATCAATGCCGAAACGCCGGACTTTCTACCGTCATGTGGAACGGTCACCGCGTTGCGTGTGCCGGGTGGTCCGCGCGTGCGCTGGGATTCCGCCATGTTTACCGGAGCGAAAGTTCCGCCGTACTACGACTCCATGCTCGGCAAGCTCATCGTGTGCGCGCCCACGCGTGACGGTGCCATTCGCAAGATGCGCTCGGCCCTGGGCGAGCTCGTGATTGAGGGCGTGAGCGAAAATAGCGAGCTTCAGCTCGACGTGCTGGCAAACGACGAGTTCTTGTCGGGCATGTACCACACCGATCTGATGGGGCATCTCTATGCTGATGAATAGAAAAGCGAAGACGGTCAACGTCCTCGAGGGGCCGATGACCGAGTCGTGCGCCGAGTTTCCCGCGCGCCACGTGTTTATCAAGTGCCCGGAGTGCCGCCGTGTGATCGATGAGGCACGCCTGCACGACAACCTCGAGGTCTGCCCTCGTTGCGGCAAACACTTTCGCGTGAGCGGTCGCGCGCGCATGCGCATGACGGTTGACGAGGACATGTTTGAGGAATGGGATGCCAGTCTGGCGTCGGAGGACTTCCTCTCGTTTCCCGGTTATGCCGACAAGCTTAAGAGCGCGGGCGAGCGTTCGGGCGAGCGAGATGCCGTTGTGTGCGGTAGGGGCAAAATCCGCGGTTGCGATACGGCACTCTTCTTTATGGATGCCAACTTTATGATGGGCTCGATGGGCTCCGCGGTGGGCGAAAAGATCTGTCGCACATTTGAGCGTGCGACCGAGCTGGGATTGCCAGTTGTCGGCTTTACCGTTTCGGGCGGCGCGCGCATGCAAGAGGGCGTGACCTCGCTTATGCAGATGGCCAAGATTTCTGCGGCGGTTAGGCGCCACAGCGAGGCGGGCGGCCTGTATATCACGGTGCTCACCGACCCCACGACCGGAGGCGTAACCGCGAGCTTTGCCATGGAGGGCGACATTATCCTGGCCGAGCCCGATGCCCTGACGGCATTTGCCGGCCCGCGCGTGATCGAGCAGAACATGCACAAGCGTCTGCCCAAGGGATTCCAGCGTTCCGAGTTTTTGCTGGAGCACGGCTTTTGCGATGCCGTTGTTCCGCGTGGTGAGATTGCGCTCACGGTAGGCGAGCTGCTGGCGCTGCACGAAGGGCACGCGCCCGGCCTGGGGGCACCGCATGAGATCGTGCATACGGGTCGTCGCGGCAAAAAGCTGGGACACTTGTTTAAGCGCTCGGCCGCACCAAAAAGCGCGCTCGAAATCGTCAAACAGACTCGCTCGGCGAACCGCGCCACGGCAGGCGAGATGATCTCGTTGGGTCTCGACGGATTCGTAGAGCTGCACGGCGACCGCTACTTTGGCGACGATGCTGCCGTGGTGGGCGGCATCGGCTGGAAAGACGGGCGACCCGTGACGCTTATCGCCATCGAGCGCGGTACCACGACCAAAGAGCGCATGCGTCGCAACTTTGGCATGGCGCATCCTGAGGGCTACCGCAAGGCGCGGCGCCTAATGCGCCAGGCCGAAAAGTTTGGTCGACCGGTTCTGTGCCTGGTCGATACTTCGGGCGCGTTTTGCGGCATCGGTGCCGAGGAGCGCGGTCAGGGCGAGGCGATTGCCCAGAATCTCATGGAGATGAGCGGCCTTAAGACGCCGATTGTCTCGGTGGTGACAGGCGAGGGCGGCTCTGGTGGCGCACTGGCACTGTCCGTGGCCGACCGCATCCTGATGCTCTCAAGCTCGGCCTATTCGGTCGTGAGTCCCGAGGCCTGTGCGTCGATCCTGTGGAAGGATACCGAGCGCGCGAATGAGGCCGCTGAGGCGCTTAAGCTCACGGTCCCCGATCTGTTGGCGCTCGGCATCATCGACGGCATTGTCGACGATAGGGGCCTGTCGCATGAGGAGATCGCCGGTGTCGTCATGTCCTCGGCATTTGATGCCTTCGATACGCTTGGGCAGCTCGACGACGCGACCCTCACAAACCTCCGCTACGAAAAGTACCGCGCAATCGGTCAGTACCGCACGATGTGACAGAGGGACAGTCCCTCTGTCATATTCCAAGGCTGCGGCCCGTGTGGGCTGCGGCCTTTTTGTATCTGGAGGACAAAGTGGCTACACTACAATCCGTTTGAGCAATAGATATATAGGTAGTACCGTGGGGGCGGATGTAGATGGTCGAGTGGATTGTTAAGCGTGCGCAGGGCGACCGTGCGCGCGTGGGCACGTTAGCGGGCATGGTGTGTATTGTCGCCAATGTTGCGCTTTGTGCTGCGAAGGGCGCAATTGGTGTGGTTTCGGGATCGGTTTCGATTGTGGCGGATGCCATGAACAACCTGTCCGATGCCAGCTCGAATATCGTGAGCGTGCTGGGCTTTAAGCTGGCGAGCAAGCCGGCCGACCCCGAGCATCCTTACGGCCACGGTCGCTATGAGTATCTCTCGGGATTGGTCGTGGCGGCGCTCGTGCTGCTGATTGGCGTTGAACTGGTGAAGTCCTCGGTCGAGCGCGTCATCCACCCCGAACCTGTCGAGTTCTCGCTTGCCCTGGTGGCAGTTCTAGTGCTTTCGATGGTCGTAAAGCTCTGGATGGCGGCCCTCAACCAAAAGCTCGGTGATTGCATTGAGTCCGAGACGCTGCATGCGACCGCGCAGGATTCCAAGAACGATGTTCTTGCCACGGGCGCCGTACTGGCGTGCGCAATCGTTTCGCAGGTGACGGGCATCAACCTTGACGCTTGGGTCGGCCTTGCCGTTGGTGCCTATATTGGCTGGAGCGGTTTTGAACTCATCCAGGATACGGTGAGCCCGCTTTTGGGCCAGACGCCCGATCCTAAGCTGGTCAAGCACATTCGAGACAAGATCATGAGCTATCCCGGCGTTTTGGGCGTTCACGATCTGATGGTTCACGATTACGGCCCGGGCAGGAAGTTCGCAAGCGCTCACGCCGAGATGGCAGCCGAGGCCAGCCCTCTGGAAAGTCATGACACGCTCGACAATATTGAGCAGGCGTTTAGGAACGAAGACGGCATGATCGTCACGCTCCATTACGATCCCATCGTGACCGATGACCCCAAGCTGGCAAGCATGCGTTTGCGCATCAACGCCATGGCTCAACAGATCGATAGCCGTCTTACAATTCACGATCTGCGCTGTGTGCCGGGTCCCACGCACACCAACGTGATTTTTGACTGCGTGCGACCCTCGGATCTGCAGATGAGTGCCGAAGACTTAAAGCACGCGCTGGCACAACGGGTCGAATCGGAATATCCCAAGTCGATTGCCAAGATCACGATCGACGAAGACTACGTAGGCCATACCCACGAGTAGGGTTGTGCCGATAAAGCAAGTTATGCAGAAGGGGAGAGCATGAAGAAGCTGTATCTACTCCGCCACGGCCAGACGGAGTTCAACGTCAAAAAGCTGGTCCAGGGCCGCTGCGATTCACCGCTGACCGACCTGGGCCGCAAACAAGCGGGAATGGCAGCCGCATGGCTCAAGAGCCACGACGTTGTCCCCGACAAAGTGGTCTCTTCGCCCTTAGGCCGAGCCATGGACACAGCTCAGCTCGTCGCATGCGAGCTCCTCGGCCCGGACGCAGCAGCCGAGCCCTGCGAAGGCATCATCGAGCGCTGCTATGGAACCTTCGAAGAAGGCCCCCACGACGCCCTTCCCACCGACGTCTGGGATCCGGGCGAGGACCTGGTCCCCTTTGGAGGAGAAGGAAGCCGCGCGCTGCAAGAGCGCATGGTAGACACTCTCACCGATATCATGGGCGTCGAGGGCATCGAAACCCTCCTGGCAGTAAGCCACGGCAGCGCCAGCCGCCAATTCATCAAGGCTGCAGCCCCAGAGGGCTTCGAGCTCCCAGCAAAACTCCCCAACTGCGCCATCATGATCTTCAATTTCGATGAGGCAAAGCCACAAGCAGACGGCGAGCCAATGCAATGCAAGTTCACCCTCCAGCAAATAGTGGACCCTCAACAAAGTAATTGGCTGAGCGAGCAGGGTTAAGCAGACATCAACGTGTCGTCTCCCGAGCACGGCGGAGGGCCGGAGAAATATATTAAGGTCATCGCGAGTTCCGCACGCAAAGAAGGCCACTTAATGTGGCCTTCGTCTTGCGCAGGACTGTAGAGCAGGGACCTTAATATATTTCTCCGGCCCTCCGCCGTGCTCGGGAGACGTGCCACGCACTTTACCTGCGTAAACAATGTGAGTGAAATATGAATCTCGATGGATACGCCCGCAGCCGTGTATACTAATCAGCTGTGTGTAACCAGGGGAGTATTCTGGCTGGACAAAATGCCTGCTTAATAGGGTTGTCAGGTAGTCCGGACGCGATACAAGGCTGGGGAGCACGTCGTGTAAGTAGTGGTCCTCTAGGGGCGTACGCTCGGTGGTGTACGCATTGTCCCAAGACCACGCGAGAGTTGGGATCATATCTTGATCAGCATGATTCTCGGCCGCAAGATTGGCATGACCCAGGTTTGGGACGAGGACGACAACGTCGTTCCCGTCACGGTCATCCAGGCTGGCCCCTGCGCTGTCTCGCAGGTTAAAACTCAGGCAACCGACGGCTATGACGCCGTCCAGATCGGTTTCGGCGACATCAAGGCCAAGAACGTGAACAAGCCCATGGCTGGTCACTTCGCCAAGGCTGGCGTCGAGCCTGTCCGTTTCCTTCGTGAGGTCCGCGTCGAGAACGGCGAGGAGCACAAGGTCGGCGAGGTCGTCACCGTCGCTGATTTCGCTGATGTCGAGAAGGTCGACGTCATCGGTACCTCCAAGGGTAAGGGCTTCCAGGGTCGCATCAAGCGCTGGGGTCAGCGCCGCGGTCCTATGACGCATGGTTCTCACTTCCAGCGTCACCCCGGTTCTATCGGTCAGTGCGCCTATCCTGCGCGCGTCCTCAAGGGCGTCAAGATGGCCGGTCACATGGGTAACGAGCGCGTTACCGTCAAGAACCTTTCCGTTGTCCGCATCGATGCCGAGCAGAACCTCATCTTGGTCAAGGGCGCTGTCCCGGGTGCCAAGAATGGTCTCGTCGCCATCCGTATGGCCTAAGGGCCCAGCCCATTTAGCCCAGCGTCATACCAAGGAGAACACTTAAATGGCAAAGTTTGAAGTAAAGAACAGCGAGGGCAAGAAGGTCGCCGAGGCCGAGCTCGCCGCTGAGGTGTACGGCATCGAGCCGAACATCCACGTTATGCACCACATCGTCAAGTGCCAGATGGCCTCTTGGCGTCAGGGCACCCAGTCCGCTAAGGGCCGCTCTGAGGTTTCCGGTGGCGGCAAGAAGCCTTGGCGTCAGAAGGGTACCGGCCGTGCCCGCCAGGGTTCCATCCGTGCTGCCCAGTGGCGTCACGGTGGCGTTGTCTTCGCCCCCAAGCCCCGTTCCTACGCTAAGCGTATGAACAACAAGGAGGTCAAGCTGGCTATGCGCTCCGCGCTGTCCGCCAAGCTGGCCGATGGCGAGCTCGTGCTCGTCGACGACTACGGCTTCGAGAAGCCTTCCACCAAGGCTGCCGTCGCCATGCTCAAGGCTCTCGGCCTTGAGGGCAAGCGTCTGACCATCATCGTTCGCGATGAGGACGTCAACGCCTACCTGTCGTTCCGCAACATTCCCAAGACGTTCATCATCACCGCTGACGAGGCCAACACCTACGATCTCGTCAACAACAACGCTGTGCTGATGCCCGCCGACATCGCCGCTCACTTCGGGGAGGTGCTTGCATAAATGACCGCCCACGAGATCATCATCCGTCCGATCGTGTCCGAGCGTTCCTTCTCCGGCATGGAGCTGAACAAGTACACGTTCGAGGTCGCCAAGGATGCTAACAAGTATCAGATCAAGGACGCTGTCGAGGAGATCTTCGGCGTCAAGGTCGTTCGCGTGAACACCCTGACGGTCAAGCCCAAGACCAAGCGCGTGCGCTATGTCGCCGGCAAGACCCGTTCTTGGAAGAAGGCCATCGTCACGCTGGCCGAGGGCGACACCATCGAGGTCTTTGGCAACCAGGCCTAAGACTCGCTGCTGTTGAGTGAGCTCATGCCTCCCAAATAGGGGAGGCGGGAGCTCAAGGTTTTGGGCGTATAAAATGGACACGCCCGGAACCGTGTATACGTCCGGTGTCATCGCACCCGAGGCAGAACCTCGAATCCCTGTCTGCGATGGCTAACGGATTCCTATTGAAAGGGATTGTAATGGCTGTAAAGCACCTTAAGCCGACCTCCGCTGGTAGGCGTTGGCAGACGATCTCCGACTTCTCCGAGATCACCTGCACCAAGCCCGAGAAGTCTTTTCTCGAGCCCCTGCCCAAGAAGGCCGGTCGTAACAACAACGGCCGCATCACCACCCGCCACCAGGGCGGCGGCGTGAAGCGTCGTTACCGCGTGATCGACTTCAAGCGCAACAAGGACGGCGTGCCCGCCAAGGTTGCCACGATCGAGTACGATCCGAACCGTTCCGCTCGCATCGCTCTGCTGCACTACGCTGACGGTGAGAAGCGCTACATCCTGGCCCCCAAGGGCCTCGAGGTCGGTCAGACCATCATGTCCGGTTCTGACGCCGACATCAAGCCGGGCAACGCTCTGCCCCTCGCCGACATCCCCGTCGGTACGCTCATCCACGCCGTCGAGTTCCAGCCGGGCAAGGGCGCTGCTATCGCCCGTTCCGCCGGTAACTCTTGCCAGCTGATGGGTAAGGAGGGCAAGTACGCTATCGTCCGTATGCCTTCCTCCGAGATGCGCCGCATCCTCGTTACCTGCCGCGCCACCGTCGGTGAGGTCGGCAACGCCGATCACTCCAACATCGTCATCGGCAAGGCCGGCCGTAAGCGTCACATGAACGTTCGCCCGACCGTCCGCGGTACCGTCATGAACCCTGTCGACCACCCGCACGGCGGTGGCGAGGGCAAGAACCACACCTCTGGTCGTCCCTCTGTTACCCCCTGGGGTAAGCCGACGAAGGGCCTTCGTACGCGCAAGAAGAAGAAGGTCTCGAACCAGCACATCATTCGTCGCCGTAAGAAGTAATTTCGGATACCGAGTTTTAGGAGAAAGCACTTATGAGCAGAAGTCTCAAAAAGGGCCCGTTCGTGGAGACTCGCCTTCTCTCGCGTATCACCGCGATGAACGAGGCTGGCAAGAAGGACGTCGTGAAGACCTGGTCCCGCGCGTCCACCATCTTCCCCGAGATGGTTGGTCACACCATCGCCGTCCACGACGGCCGCAAGCATGTGCCCGTGTATGTTACCGAGTCCATGGTTGGTCACAAGCTCGGCGAGTTCGCGCCGACTCGTACGTTCCGTGGCCACAAGGCCAAATAGGGGGTTAACCGTAAATGGCAACTAAGTCTATTGAAACTGAGGCCACCGAGGTTCGCGCCGTCGCTAAGTACGTGCGTGTTTCCCCCAGCAAGGCCCGCCTGGTGGTCGATCTGATCCGCCGCAAGCCTGTCGCTCAGGCCTTCGACATCCTCCACTTCTGCGACCGCGCCGTCGCCGTGGATGTCGAGAAGGTTCTCCGTTCCGCCGTTGCGAACGCCGAGAACAACAACGGTCTGCGTGCCGACAACCTGGTTGTCGCCGCTGCCTATGTTGACGAGGGTCCGACGCTTAAGCGCATCCGTCCCCGCGCCAAGGGTTCCGCTTCTCGCATTCTGAAGCGTACTTCCCACATCACCGTCGTCGTTGCTCCTCGAAAGGAGGCGTAAAGCTGTATGGGTCAGAAAGTCTACCCCACCGGCTTCCGTCTTGGCATCACCGAGAACTGGCGCTCCCGCTGGTTCGCAGAGAAGGATTACGCTAAGACCCTCGGTAACGATCTCGAGATCCGCAAGTATCTCGAGAAGCGTCTTTCCCGCGCAGCTGTCTCCCGCGTCGAGATCGAGCGCGCTGGCGACAAGGTGAAGGTCATCATCCTCACCGCTCGCCCCGGCGTTGTCATCGGTAAGAAGGGTGCCGAGATCGATACCCTCCGCACCGAGCTCGAGAAGGTCGCTGGCGTCTCCAAGGGCCAGCTCTCCGTCGACGTTGTCGAGATCAAGCGCCCCGAGCTCGACGCCAACCTCGTTGCTCAGTCTATCGCCGAGCAGCTCGAGGGCCGCGTTGCCTTCCGTCGCGCTATGCGCAAGGCTGTCCAGTCTGCCCGCAAGGCCGGCGCTAAGGGCATCCGTATCCAGTGCTCCGGTCGTCTCGGCGGTGCCGAGATGGGCCGTCGTGAGTGGTACCGCGAGGGTCGCGTGCCTCTGCACACCCTCCGTGCCAAGATCGACTACGGCACGGCTGTCGCCAGCACCACCATGGGCGCTTGCGGCGTGAAGGTCTGGATCTACCTGGGCGAGAAGCTCCCGGGCCAGCCTGTTCCCAACCCTGCACTCGAGGGCTCTTCCCGTCCTCGTCGTCGTAACTCCGAGAGGAGGGGTCAGTAGTGCTTGCCCCTAAGCGTATTCTTCACCGCAAGGTGCAGCGTGGCTCCATGAAGGGCCAGGCCAAGGGTAATACCGAGCTGCATTTCGGCGAGTTTGGTATCCAGGCTCTCGAGGCCCATTGGATCACCAACCGTCAGATCGAGGCCGCTCGTATTGCCATGACCCGCTACATGAAGCGTGGCGGTCGTGTCTACATCACGATCTTCCCCGATAAGCCCATCACCAAGAAGCCTGCCGAGACTCGCATGGGTTCTGGTAAGGGTAACCCCGAGGAGTGGGTGGCCGTCGTCAAGCCCGGCCGCATCATGTTCGAGGTCAAGGGTGTTCCCGAGGAGGTCGCTCGCGAGGCTCTGCGTCTTGCGCAGCACAAGCTCCCCATCAAGACCAAGATTGTTGCTGCCAAGAACGCTGAGCAGCGCATCGAGAAGGAGATGGCTGAGGAGGCCGCTCTCGAGGCCAAGTGGGCTGCTGAGGACGCCGCCGCCGCCAAGGAGGAGAACTAATGAAGCCCGCAGAGATTCGTGAGCTCTCGGACGCTCAGCTCGTTGAGAAGCTGAAGGAAATGCGCGCCGAGCTCTTTAACCTTCGTTTCCAGATGGCCACCAGCCAGCTGGACAACACCGCTCGCGTTAACACCGTGAAGAAGGACATCGCTCGCGTCCTCACGGAGCAGCGCGCCCGCGAGATCGCAGCGGAGAAGTCCGCTGTCGCCGAGTAGGACCTAAGGAGAGAACATGACTGATTCGCGTAACTCGCGTAAGGTCCGTACGGGTGTCGTTACCTCCGTCTCCGGTGCCAAGACCATTGTTGTCACCATCACCGAGCGCAAGCGTCACCCCAAGTACGGCAAGATGATGACCAGCTCCAAGAAGCTGCACGCTCACGACGAGGAGTGCACGGCTGGCGTGGGCGACACCGTCCGCGTTATGGAGACCCGTCCTATGTCCAAGATGAAGCGTTGGCGCCTCATCGAGGTCGTCGAGCGCGCTAAATAAGCAGTCGCTCTTACGACTTGTACGTTTCCGAAGATGTGCGTATGCCTGGCTTGCATACCACGGGCCGCATAAAGGCTGCGCACCTCTCTTCGGTTCTTAGTTCGGAGGAACATCTACCATGATTCAGATGCAAACCATGCTGAACGTCGCCGACAACTCCGGCGCTCGCAAGATTCGCTGCATCAAGGTGCTTGGCGGTTCCAAGCGTCGTTATGCAGGCATCGGCGATGTGTTCATCGGTGCTGTCCAGGAGGCTACCCCTGGCGCCAACGTCAAGAAGAAGGACGTTGTCCGTTGCGTCGTCGTTCGCACCGTTAAGGAGATCCGCCGCAAGGATGGCTCCTACATTCGCTTTGATGAGAACGCCTGCGTTGTCATCAACAACGATGGTTCGCCCGTCGGCACCCGTATCTTCGGGCCCGTCGCTCGCGAGCTTCGTGACAAGAAGTACATGAAGATCGTCTCGCTCGCTCCCGAGACCCTGTAGTTAGGGGAGATATATGTATATCAAGAAGGGCGATAAGGTCCAGGTTCTCTCTGGTAAAGATCGCGGCAAGCAGGGCGTTATCCTGCGTGCTCTCCCCGCAGAGAACAAGGTCGTTGTCGAGGGCGTTTCGGTCGTCAAGAAGGCCGTCAAGCCCAACGCTGCCAACCAGCAGGGCGGCATCGTTTCGCAGGAGGCTCCTATCGACGCCTCCAACGTCAATCTCGTCTGCCCCGAGTGCGGTAAGGTTACACGCGTCGGTCACGAGAAGGACGGCAAGAACAAGCTGCGCGTCTGCAAGAAGTGCGGCCACAAGTTCTAAGCTGCCCGCAACATCAAGTTGCTAGCAAAGGCCCGGATGCCACGGCACCCGGGCCTTTTTCTATCCCTACTCGATGGCTTCGGTTCTGCCGTCCCGTCATTCCGGTTGCATCCAGTTTTCGGTGCCGTCTCGAATCGAGTGCCGCCAGGTGATACCCTGTCGCGTTTCGTCGGCTTCGGGGACAAAAGTCGGGACAACTCCAAAAACTATTTTCGAACTCAGGGCTTTGAGTTTTTGTTTTTGTCCCAAAGGGCGCGGCGGGATGCCTTTGGAGGCTCGATAGCGCCGAAAACGCCCGTTTTGAAACTTAAATGCCTTTTCGCGTGCAAGCCGCCAGCTGCAATAGGAAGTGAATCAACGCAGGTGGCTTTCAAGCAGTTTGCAAAACTGCAGGTCGCAGGTCTTCATTGCCAGTAGGAGAAATGAGTAGTCTCAGGTGGCTTGCCCATGAGTTGACGAACGGGATTTGAGATTACGCTGACGTCCGGAAACGCTTCGAGCACGGCGTTACGTTTTTGGGGTTTGGGCGTAGCCCCTGCACCCGCGAGCGCGGGCCTTAAGCCCGCCGAGAGGGTGACGCGTCGAAAACGAAGGGGAAAGAGAGAAGGGGCCGTCCCTATCATTCAGGTTGCGACCGAAGAAGACAAGGAGACCCCCTGAGCCTGAATGATGCCCCACAGACCGCGTCCGACCGAGCTCAAGCCGAGCTTTTCCTGACGTCCGCCTTCGCGAAGATGATGGCTGGATTGGCTATGGATTGGCAACACTTATTTGGACGATTCCGGGAGGGACGGCCCCGCCTCCCTGAACTCGACCGGCGACATGTAGCCCAGCGTCGAGTGGATCCTGAAGTTGTTGTACCAGTGCACGTAATCCAAGAGCTTGGCTCGGAGCTCGCGCGTCCCTCCTCGGTCCTTCGGAGTGGCCGACGATCTCCCCGTTGCAGAGGTCGACGAGCAGGCAGACGTAGTTCCACGACGCCCCGACGCGCACGCAGGCCAAGTCGCTGCATATATGGGTGCACGGCGCCCTGCCGCCGAAGCCGCGCGCGACGACGTTCGACACGTCGGCCTCGTTGACCGCCCCGGGGTGCACCTTGAACCTCTTCCTGCCGTATGCGCCGGCCAGGCCGTTCTCCCTCATGATGCGGCAGACGCGGCGCCGGCTGACGGTAACGCCCGACCTCCCGGGCGACGCCTTGATCTTGCGCGATCCGTTCCGGCCCTTGCTGGCGGCGTGCGCCGCCGCGGCCGCCGTCGCCCCCCGACATTAAGGTCCTCAAGGGCCGTGTCGTCTCCGGCGACCAGTTCGTCTCGCCCGCGGAACAGAAGGAGCGAATCCTCGCGACCTTCGGCGACCTGTGCTGCGAGATGGAGGGCTGCACCATCGCGCAGGCCGCTTATCTCAACGGCGTGCCCCTCGTCGTCGTGCGCGCCATCAGCGACAAGCCCTGCGCCGAGGGCCGGGTCGTCGACTACAACACCTTCGAGAAGAAGGCCGCCTGCGACTGCGCCCGCATCGCCGCGCGCATGGTTAAGCTTTAGGCCCTGCGCGCCGGGGCCCTTCTTTATGTTGGGACCCCGGCGCGCCTGGCCCTTTCCAAAGCGAAGTGTCGAGCCGAAGTGTTGAGCGTCGGCCCTGAATGTTCAATGGCCGTTGTTTTCTGCCCCTCAAGTGGTGGACTTTTCCTCGGAGCTGTTGATTCCCCCACGCGCCCCCTTCCGTTCTCTGTTCTCCCCTTATACTCCTTGTACGAGGAGGTAAGAAGTCATGGACAAGACCACACAGGACAGCTTGGCAAAGAAAACCGTCGACATGAGGGACAGGATTCTCGAGCATCTCGAGGCCCTCACCTCTGCCGTCTCGCTCGACGACCTTGCCCGTCTGTCCACCTCCGACATCGCCGAGACGCTCATCATCTCCAGGAGCCTGGCGAGCCAGTACCTCAACGACCTTGTTCGCGCCGGTCTTGTGGTTAAGGTGGCGGGCAGGCCTGTCCGTTATTTTCATCGCCGCGCGTTCCAGAAGCGTTTTCAGGTAAAGCTCTCTGCAAGCGAGTACGCCTCGCTCGCCGACCTCATCCAGGCGACGGGAATCGCCGATCACCGCGACTTCGCGCGTGCCGTGGGCTTCGACATGAGCCTCAGCTCCGTTGTCGAGCAGTGCAAGGCTGCGGTTCAGTACCCTCCGTTTGGCCTGCCCATCCTCTTGAGCGGCGGCGTGGGTGTCGGTAAGTCTTTCCTTTCTCGCCTTGTGTACGAGTACGGCAAGAACCAGGGCTTGCTGTCCCGCGACTCCTCCTATGTGCGCATCGACTGCGCCGGGGTCCCGGACGCCGCCTCGTTCAACGGGCTTCTTGACGAGTCGATCGCGAAAGCGCGCGGGGGTGTGGTCTTTGTCAACGGCATCGAGGCACTCTCTCCCTCTGCGATGGAGCACTGCCTTGCGACGGCCCTCGGGCTCGATGCCTCCCAGGATGCGCCGCGCGCTCGCCTCGTTCTTTCGACGACGCTTTCCGCCGATGACCTGAAGGTTTCCTCGGCCTACAGCAAAATGCCCATCTGTGCCCGCGTCCCCTCACTCAAGGAGCGGACCCCCGAGGAGCGCGAGGATCTCATCTTGAGCTTCCTGCGCAGCGAGGGGTGCCGAATCGGTTCTGATGTGAAGATCAGCCGCGGCGCATACCGTTGCCTCGTGAACGCGGACTTTTCCGATAACATCGCCGGCTTGCGCGCCTGCGTGACGAACTGCTGTGCCAAAGCGTTCCTCAATCGCGAGGGCGACTACGTCGTCGTTCGCCCGTATTTTCTTCCCAGCGGGCTCCTCTCCTCCGCGCAGATCGATCAACAGCCCGACGATGGCGTTCTGATCGACGCGTCTCTGGATGCCGCCGAGAGCACAGGGCCGGTCGAGCAGGCGCTCGATGCCCTGTGCTCCCTCGATGAGCGATTCTGCGCCGGGGAGCTCTCTGTCTCCGAGCTTGTCTCGCAAGCTGTCTCCGCCGTGCGCGGCGTTGAGGATCACTTGATCTTCGACCACGGCGTCGCCTCCTCGAGGTCGCGCGCCTTCGAGCGCGTCGTGGGCGCGGTCCTTGCCGACGCAGGCTCTTCTTATGGCATCGAGCTTTCGAGGAAGGTCGCTTTTCTACTGGCCCAGGAGATTTGCCTGCAGTTGTGGCCGGGTATCGGCCTGGCTAAGCGAAAGTCTGCCTGTGCGGAGCAAATCTCCCATCTCCTCGGTGCCGTGACCTCCGAATTGCCGTTTGCCTCGAGTGTCTCCGATCAGGTCGCCGCAGACGTGGAAGGGGCGCTGGGAATCTCGCTCGATCACTTCACGAAGACGCTTCTGACGCTGTGCGTCGCATCGGAGTCTCGCGATGCGAAGGCCCTTCGGACGCTCTGCGTCATCTTGTCCCACGGCTACTCAACGGCGACGAGCATCGCCGACGCGGCGAACCGTATGCTCGGCATGCATGTGTACGAGGCTGTCGACATGCCCTACGACCAGCAGCTGAAGGACATCGTCGGTCCGCTCCAGCGCCTCGTCGACCGCCATTCCTACTGCACCGGGGTCGTGTTCCTCGTCGACATGGGCTCCTTGGAGGAGGCCTATAAGGCCCTCGAGAACGTTACCGACTCCACTATCGGCGTGGTGAACAACGTCTCTACCGGTCTTGCGCTCGAGATCGGGGTCGGGCTGCTCGGCGGCAAGTCCATCGCCGAGGTTCTTGGCGATGCGACCGCCGCGTGCGTGACGCACTGCAAGGTGATCGAGCGCGTCAACCGTGAGGACGCCATCGTCTTCTGCTCCGAGTCCGGGGTCGACGCCGCGGAGAGGATACGCCAGCTCGTCTCGCAGAGCCTCCCGCGCACCATAGGCGCGCGCCTGCTCACGAGGCCCTTCAAGCAGCTCGTCGCGAACGGGTCGAACGACGCCGTTTTCTCCGAGCACCGCGTCTGCGCCGTCATCGGCACGGGAGACCCCGGGGTCGCCTCCGTCCCCTTCCTCGCCCTCGAGGACATCATGTCGACGGCGTCCGCCTCTAAGGTTGATGCCGTGTTCGGCAGGTGGCTTGACGCTTCCGAGCTCTCTTCTTTCCACGAGAAGCTGCTCTCGAACATGACGCTGCAGAACGTCATCCGCTCCATCACCATCCTCGACCCGGAGCGGCTATTCCATGAGATCGAGAGCGCCGTGCACGAGCTTCAGCGCAGGACAGGCGAGAAGATCGGCAGCAACGCCATCATTGGGCTCTACGTTCACCTCTGCTGTCTCGTCGAGCGCCTTGTTACCAGAAACCCCATTGAGACCTACGTTGGCCAGGACCGCTTCGAGGAGGAACGCGCCGATTTCATCGAGTCCTTCAGGCAGAGCTTCTCGAGCATCTCGACGCGCTATCGCGTAGAGGTTCCCGTAAGCGAGATCGCATATGTCTTCGACTACATAAGCGTGAGCGCCGCCCCGGCGCGAGAAGAGCGCCTCGGCTCCTCGGACCTCCTGCTCGACGAGTGACCTTCCCCGCGCCGCCGCAAGCTGACCGCGCGTCCTCAATAATCCGATAACCCCTTGCCCGGCGCGAATCCGGATAGCGCCGAGGCAGTACCGAACGTAAAACTTCATTTGATAGGAGCAAACATGAGTGTTGTTATGGCACGAATCGACAATCGCCTGCTTCACGGCATCATCGTGACGCAGTGGGCCCCGGTATCGGGCGCGACCCGAGTCATGGTCATCGACGACAAGGTCGCCGGCGACGAGGTCCTGAAGTCCACCATGAGGATGGCGCGCCCCGCGGGCATGGCCGTTTCGATCATCTCCGAGCAGACCGCGCTCAAGAACTTCGCCGCGGGCAAGTACGACCGCGAGAAGGTCTTCGTCATCGCCAAGGAGCCCGAGACGATGCTTCGCCTGGTCGAGTCGGGCGTCGAGCTCCCGTCGCTGGTCGTCGGCGGCTCGCTCGTCAAGGAGGACGGCATCCAGCTCACCCAGCGCGCCTACGCCTCCGCCGAGAACGTCCAGAGCTACAAGGCGCTCATCGCCCGTGGCGTCAAGGTGACGGCCCAGTTCGTGCCCGCCGACAAGCCCGTCTCCGTCGCAGACCTCATCTAAGGGGGAAATATGGTCAACTTCACTATCCTGCAGGTCGTCCTTTTGACCCTGCTGGCCTTCATCAAGCACGTGGACTACTACGGCATCCCGATGATCTTCGTCAACTATGC
>DXML01000016.1:99207-123236 GCA_019414205.1 Collinsella sp.
CGTCTTCTGGGGCCTTATCACCGGTGTCGTCATGGGCGACTGGCAGACCGGCCTCGTCATCGGCGGCACCATCCAGCTCATGCAGCTCGGCGTCGCGGGCTTCGGCGGCTCGTCGATTCCCGACTACGGCACGATGGCCATCATCGCCACAGCCTACGGCGTGACCCTGGGCTCCGACACGGGCCTCGCCATCGGCCTGCCGGTCGGCATGCTCGGCATCCAGCTCGACGTCATCGTCAAGATCCTCAACGGCTTCGTCGTCGAGAAGTCCCAGATGTTCTGCGACGAGGGCAAGTTCAAGCAGATGAACGCCATCCTGTGGGTCTGCCCCGTGCTCTTCGGCCTGTGCGCCGCCCTGCCCGTCTTTGTCTCCGTGACCCTCGGCCAGCCCGCCGTCAACTGGCTCCTCGAGGTCATGCCCCAGTGGTTCCTTTCCGGCCTCACCCTCGCCGGCAAGATGCTCCCGGCCGTCGGAATCGCGATGCTGCTGCGTTACATGCCCACCGGCAAGTACTTCCAGTACCTGCTCGCCGGCTTCTTCCTCTCGGCCTTCCTGAACGTGCCCATCATCGGCGCCGCCATCGTCGGCGTTGCCCTCGCGATTGCGTTCTACCAGCGTGCCGAGAGGGACACCGAGCTCGCCGCCCACGCTTCCGCAGACGCCTTCATCGGAGAGGATGAGTAACCATGGAAAACGAGAACATCACCGCCGTCGCCGAGGGCAAGCCCTCCGGCTACAAGGTCACCAAGAAGGACCTGCGCAACGCGAACTGGCGCTGGCTCATGAGCGTGTGCACCTTCAACTACCAGACCCAGCAGGGCGCCTCAGTCGCCTACGCCCTCTCGCCGGTCCTGAGGAAGATCTACACGAACGACGAGGACTATAAGCAAGCGCTCAACAACCACTTCCGCTACTACAACACCCAGCCTTGGCTCGCCGCCATCATCCTTGGCGCCTGCGTGGACATGGAAGAGCGCGACGGCCTAGCGGCGGCGGACGCCGTCCAAGACCTGAAGATCGGCACCATGGGACCGCTCGCCGGCGTCGGCGACTCCCTGCTCATGACCATGATCCCGACCATCATGGGCTCCATCGCCGCCTACATGGCCATCGAGGGCAACCCCGTGGGAGCCGGCATCTGGTTCGCGCTCATCCTGGCCATCTTCTGGGTCCGCATGCACGCCCTCGAGTTCGGCTACAAGCAGGGCGTGAAGCTCGTCACCGACTTCAGCGAGAAGCTTCCCAACCTCACTGCCGCCGCCTCCGTGCTCGGCCTCACCGTGGTCGGCTGCCTCATCGCCTCGGTCATCGGCGTCACCTGCCCGATTAGCTTCAGCTTCGGCGACGTCGCGATGGAGATTCAGCCGCTGCTCGACAAGATCCTGCCTGCCATGATCCCCGCCGCCATCACGGGAAGCGCGTATTACCTTCTTACCAAGAAGAATGCGAGCATGACGGCCCTCATCCTCGTGGTGATCGTCCTCGCGATGGTCGCCTCCGCCGCCGGCATCCTCGCCTAGCTTCGACCCAAGAGATTGGTGAATCAATGAGAAAGATAGTTGTGGCGAGCCATTCCCTTCTCGCCCAGGGCTTCAAGGACACCCTCGAGTTCCTTACGGGTAAGGGCGACGCCGTCAACGCCGTGTGCGCCTACGTGAACGACAACGGCGAGGGGCTCGACGCGGCGGTCGAGGCGGCTCTTTCGGGCACTGACGAGGTCGTCGTCCTCACCGACGCGTACGGCGGCAGCGTGAACCAGCGCTTTTCCCGCTTCGCCTCCGACCGGATCCACGTGATCGCGGGTGTCAACCTCCCGCTCGCCATGACGGTCGCGCTCGCGCGCCCCGACGAGAAACTCGACTTCGACGCCCTCGTCAACGAGGCGCGCCAGCAGATCATCTACGTGAACGGTGCCAGTTCCGCCGAGTGCGACGACGACGAATAGAGGAGGTCGACGATGAGAGAGTTCCTTAAGGACGTGTGGATGCACGGCGGTGAGGAAAGCCGCGCCATCACCCCCGAGAACATCACGGGCGAGAAGGGCCGCGCCGCCATGTCGGCCAGCCACCTCGGCGTCGGCCGCAAGGGCTCGTGCTGCGTGCCCCTTGAGTCCGGCGAGACCATCACGCTCGCGGACATCGAGGGCCCCGGCATCATCCGCCACATCTGGATGACCGTCCCCGACAAGACCGCCGCCGGCAGCTTCGTCATGCGTGACCTCGTGCTACGCTTCTACTGGGACGACGAGGAGACCCCCTCGGTCGAGTGCCCTGTCGGCGACTTCTTCTGCAACGGCTTCGGTGAGCGCGCCATCGTCAACTCGATGCCCATCTGCGTGAACCCGACGGGCGGCATGAACTGCTACTTCGAGATGCCCTTCAGGAAGCACGCCAAGGTCACGCTTACGAGCGAGCACCCCGGGTTCATTAAGTACATCTTCTACACGTTCAACTACGCGCTCACCGACGTGCCGGACGACGCCATGTACTTCCACGCCCGCTTTAACCGCGAGCGCAGCACCCGCAGGGGCGTCGACTACACCGTGCTCGACGGCGTGCGCGGCAAGGGCTACTACGTCGGCACCTACATGGCCCTGTGCGCCCTGGAGCGCTATTGGTGGGGCGAGGGCGAGATGAAGTTCTTCCTCGACGGCGACGAGGAGTTCCCCACGGTCACCTCGACGGGAGCCGAGGACTACTTCGGCGGTGCCTGGGCCTTCCTCGACAGGCCGCCCCACGCGCTGCCCGAGGCGCAGTGCTTCAACACGCTGTTCGCCGGCTACCCGTACCGCTCGACGCGCGACGCCACGCGCGACCGCTTCAGCGCGGGCAAGCCGAACCCGAATCCGATGCTCGCGACTAACGACGACGCGCTGCCCAGGCACGGCCTCTACAGGTGGCACCTTCCCGACCCGATCTCGTTCAAGGAGGACCTGCGCGTGACGTTCCAGGACCTCGGCAACGACGACATCAAGCTCTACGAGCGCGAGGACGACATCTCCACCGTCGCCTACTGGTACCAAAGCGAGCCGCACGCCGTGCTCGCCCCGTTTGCCGCAAGGCAGGACCGCGTGCCCAGGTAGGGTCGCCTCGAAACAAGCCAACGTTATGGGCGCCCGCGGTTGACCATGACTGCGGGCGTCCCTTTGTAAGGAGGATCACATGAGCGAAAAGCAAATGAGGCTCGGCGCCCTCGAAGCCGGCGGGACCAAGATGGTCTGTGCCGTGGTGTCCGGCGACGGCGAGGTCCTCGACCGTATGGAGACCCCGACGCTTACGCCCGCCGAGACCGTCCCGCAGATGATCGAGTGGTTCACCGCCCGCGATGTGGACGCGTTGGGCATCGGCGCCTTCGGTCCGACCTGCGTCAACCCCAACGACGAGCGCTACGGCTCCATCCTCCAGACGCCCAAGCTCGCGTGGCGAGGCCATGGTCTTCGCGCCGCGTTCGCCGACGCCCTCGGGATTCCGGTGGCCTACGACACGGACGTGAACGTTGCCTGCCTCGGCGAAGTGGTCTTCGGCTGCTGCAAGGGGCTCGAGGACGCCGTCTACGTGACCATCGGCACCGGCGTGGGCGCGGGCGTCATGTGCGCGGGCAGACTCCTTCACGGCATGCTGCACCCCGAGGCCGGTCACATGCTGGTAAGGACCCGTCCCACCGAGGAGGGACGCTGCGTCTGCCCGAGCCACGCGAGCTGTCTCGAGGGGCTCGCCTCCGGCCCCGCCATCGCCGCGCGCTGGGGAAAGCCCGCGGCCGAGCTCGCGGACAACGATGAGGTGTGGGCGCTCGAGGGGGATTATCTGGGGCAGATGTGCGCGAACCTCGTGCTCATGTACTCGCCTCGCCGCATCGTCCTCGGCGGCGGCGTGATGCACCAGGAGCAGCTCTACGGCATCGTCCGCAAGAAGACCCTCGAATATCTGGGTGGCTACATCCAGACCGCCGAGCTTAAGGACATGGAGAGCTACATCTGCGCCCCGGGCTGCGGCGGCGACCAAGGAATCCTCGGCGCGGCCGAGCTGGCAAGAAGGGCGCTCGCGTAACTTGCGCTCTCTCCGCCATACAACGCGTTAAAAAAAGACGAGCGCTTCTTGCCAATTGAGCGGCAAGAAGTGCTCGTCTTTTGCATTTGTTTTTGGGCAGGACGCCCCGCCTCCGCTAGAGTCCCTGGACCGCCACACCCACGAGGTTTGGACCGGTGTGGACAAGAAGCGCGGGGCTGATGTCGGAGCGGACGACCTCCACCGCGTTGGCCACGCGCTCGCACAGGGCCTGCTCCATGCGGTCGTAGAGGTCGGCGTGGGCCGAGGTGCGGCTCGCGGCAAAGCGCACCTTGGGGTGCTTCTCGACGATGGCGGCGATGAGCTTGATCTCGGTGCGATGCGGTACTTGCACAGCCATTTCGTGTACGCGAGGCTGTTGGCTTTCTGGGCCACAGCAATCACCTTCCCCCTAGTATGATGACCTGAACAATCCTCATGCTAGGGGGAAGGTTTTTGTCGCGTAGCGGAAATTGGCCTCCACCCGCTGAGCGGGTGGCTTTCTATGCCGCGCGTGCCGCGCGGCACGGACTAAAGTCCATGAATAAAAACGAGGAAGGCCACGTCCGGCCTCCCTCGCAAAGGGTCTCTGATTACTCCCACTCATTGGGGACAGACTTAAATGAGTGCTCTTGAAATGCCGGCGCCTGGGGACGTTCTTTTTCTGTCTGCAGTTTGGAACGTTCCTTTTCTGTCGGCAGTTTGGGACGGTCCTTAGAGCTGCAGCGCGCCATGAGCGACGAGGCGAAGCGGATCATCCTGTCTTTTGAGTTCTAAGCATAAGCCCCTGTCTCTGAGCAATGACCGGTTCGCATTTGTGCGTATTTGCGTGCGTGGGATTGCGTGAATATGCGTATAGATGCGCCGTTTACGGGATAAAAATGACCGTTTAGCGGTGAGATACGCAAAAACGCGCACAGACGCGCGTGTTTGTGCGAATATAGAGCTATCCGAAATGCAAGACGTTCTATGACACAGGAGGCACATATGGTAGATTCCAAGCAGGCTCCACTCGACTCCGCGGCAGCCGCAAAAGCAGCGTTCGCTTCGGTCCAGGACAAGCCATTCCCCGATGATATCTTTACGGCTCCCGAGCTTCGTTGGGCTGTGATCGGGTGCGGCGTTATCGCCAACCAGATGGCCCAGTCTCTCGCTCTTGCCGGCCGCAAGCTTGCGGGCGTCGCCAACCGTACGCTGTCCAAGGCTCAGGCTTTTGCTGAGCAGTATGGCATCGAGAAGGTCTATGAATCGGTTGAGGACCTCTACGCCGATCCGGGCATCGACGCCGTCTATATCACCACGCCGCACAACACGCATATCACCTATCTGCGTGACGCGCTGGCCGCCGGCAAGCACGTGCTCTGCGAGAAAGCCATTACCCTCAATTCCGCTGAGCTCGACGAGGCGCGTGCCATCGCCGACGAGCACAACGTCGTCCTCATGGACGCCACCACGGTGCTTCATATGCCCTTGTATCAAGAGCTGCGCCGTCGCATGGATGCCGGCGAGTTTGGTCGCATGAACCTCGCCCAGCTCAACTTTGGTAGCTACAAGGAGTACGGCGATCTGACCAATCGCTTCTACAACCGCAACCTTGCTGGCGGTGCCATGCTCGACATTGGCGTGTATGCCCTGTCCGTCATGCGTCTCTTTATGGCGAGCCAGCCCGCCGAGGTCGTGTCTCTAGGCAACACCTGCGAGACTGGCGTCGATGTTGCGGGCGGCATCGTCTGCCGCAATGCCGAGCAGCAGCTGGGCGTCGTGAGCCTTACGCTTCACTCCAAGCAGCCCAAGCGCTCGGTCATCAGCTTTGACAAGTGCTACATCGAGGTCAACGAATATCCGCGTGCCGATCACGCGACCATCGTGTGGACTGCGGACGGCCACCGCGAGGAGGTCCACGCAGGCACCGAGGCTTACGCCCTTTGCTATGAGATGGCCGATCTTGAGGAGGCCGTTGCCGGCGACGACTCCAAGCGCGAGCTTCTGGATTATGCTTCTGATGTTATGGAGCTTATGACCAAGCTTCGCGCCGATTGGGGAGTCGTGTACCCCGAGGAGGAGTAAGCGATGCTTGCGGAAGATAGGCTCAACGCAATCGTGTCGATGGTGCAGCAGACGGGCTCGGTTACCGTACCGGAGCTTGCTGAGGCCCTGGGCGTGACGGCGTCTACCATTCGGCGCGACCTGCAGACGCTCAATCGCGCACACCGTATCGCCAAGGTGCACGGTGGGGCGACGAGCCTTGAGCGCGCGCACGTGACGCGCGACCTAACGCTTAATGAGCGCAGCGATCTCCATAACGACGACAAGGAACGTATCTGCGCCCGTGCGGCGGCGCTGGTAGAGCCCGAGAGCTTTGTGTACATCGATTCGGGTTCGACGACGCTCAGGCTCATCGAGCATCTTCCGCATCTCGAAGGGGTAACCTATGTGACTGATTCCGTGCTCCATGCTCAGCATCTCGCTTTGCGCGGCATGCGTACCGTGGTGCTGGGCGGCGAGCTCAAACCCGAGACCGAGGCGCTCGTTGGCCCCGATGCCTTGGCAACTCTAGAACGCTACAACTTCAACTGCGGCTTTTGGGGTTCCAACGGCATTGCCGCCGAGCAGGGCTTTACGACGCCCGATATCGAGGAGGCACAGGTCAAGCGCATCTCGATGCGCCATACGGCCAAACGCTTCGTAATCTCGGACGCCAGCAAATTTGGCATGGTGGCGCCCGTCAAGTTTGCGGACTTTCGCGATGCAACGATCATCACCGCGGGCGAGGTGCCCGCCAAGTACCGGGCGATGGAAAACGTCATCACGGTCTAGCGAGCGGGGGCAGGCTAAGGCCAATGCCATTTAGTTTTCTCAGTAGAAAAGCGGCAACGTCCATCCCGGGCGTTGCCGCTTTCGTTGTCTACCGGTTTGTCTAAGTCTGTAACAACTGGACCGTTAAAAGTGGGCTAGGTGTTACAGTGTGAGATACTTCCGAACCGCGTCGTCCCTTTTTCTCAATCTGTAACATCTGGGGTGAATTTTGCCGAGTTACTGTTACAGATTGAGGTTTTCCCTTAAGGGGGATTCGAATGTCTCGATCTGTAACAGATAGACCGGAAAACGGGCTCTAACTGTTACAGATCCAGACGTTTTGGGACCGCGGCTGAGCCATTGCGGCAAAACCACCACAAAGATGCCTGTCCCCTTTGTGGTGGTTTAGGGCTCCCAGGGGCAGGGGGCTTCGATGTGAATGTGCTCGCCGGTTACGGGGTGCGTGAAGGACACGCTGTGGGCGTGGAGCATGAGGCCGCAGGGACGCGGCGTGCCGTAGAGCTCGTCGCCTACCAGGGGATGACGCTCGCTCGCCAGATGCACACGGATTTGGTGCTTGCGGCCGGTGAGCAACTCGACATCGATATACGAGCGCGTGGGCAGGCCTCGACGGCTCTTAAGACGCTTGAGCACCTTTACGCGTGTTTGAGACGGCTTGCCGCTGGCGCCGACGCGCATCTTTCGACTATCGTGGCGGTCGCGGGCGATGGGCTTGTCGATGAGCTTTTCGTTCCAGTCGATCTTGCCCTCGGCGAGCGCCAGGTAGTGCTTTTCGAACGCGTGGTCGATGATCATCTGGTCAAAGGCGGGCTGCGTCTGCTTGTCGAGTGAGAACAGCACCACGCCGGTGGTGTCACGGTCCAAGCGGTTGAGCGGCTGCATGTCGGTCGCGGCAAAGCCGTCGCCCATCGCCAGCAGCAGGTCGCTGGCGTAGTCGGTGAGCGTGCGCTCGCCGGTGCCGTCGCCGTGGACGATCATGCCGGCGGGCTTGTCGATGGCCATGAGCCAGGCGTCGCAATAGAGGACTTGAGGTTCTTCGTTCACGTGTAAGCCTTTCGGTTAGCTAATTCCCACAAACATGCAGCCCGAGGTGGCGCCGCGCAGGCGGGCGGCGGGCTTGCGACCGGCCTGCGCGGCCTCGACGGCGCGACGGACGCGGGCGACGGCACGGCCCACCTCATCCGTCTCGAGCAGCGTTCCGTCCACCATGAGACGGCGCACGCCGGCGTCGAGCAGCTGTGGAACCTGCGGTGTGAGGTCGATGGGGTAGGCGTCGTACAGGCGAGAGCGGCCGTGGATGTCGGTGCGGACGGGCATGACCTTTCCGTCGATATTCTTGAGCGAGAGCTTGCGGGCACGCAGGCGGCAGCTGGCACAATCGTGGATGCAACCGTTGGCAACCTGCAGAATGCAATGCTCGCTTGTCATGACGCGCGGGCGGCCAAAGACGGTGATGCCTAGAGCCGCGGGCGCGGCGGCGCCGAGCGAGACAATCTCGTCGAGCGTGATCTCGGGCGAGAGCCAAAACGCACCGGCTCCGCGCTCGGCAAGCGCCTCCATGCAGGGCGTGTTGTGCACCGGCAGGCAAGAGCGAATCTCGGCCGTGGCGCCAACCTGGGCGGCCAGGGCAAGCTCAGAGATGTTGCCAATAGCGACCGTGGCGCCGGCATTGATCCAAGGATCGACGCGCTCGTGGTCGATGGCGCGGCAGACCTCGTCGAGTACGGGTACGATGCCCTGCTCAAGCGCATCGGCGGGGGAGAGCTCGGCCGCATCGAGCGCGTCGGTGGTCATGTAGATGCGCGTTGCACCCTCCGCGCGCGCTGCCTCGGCGGCCTCGAGCGAGGTGACGGTGGCGCAGATCTGCGGTTCATCGCGGTAGTGCTCGGGCGCGGGTCGGGAATCACTGGTGACAATCGCCGGTATCTCGAGCGTGCGGGCACGCTCCTCATACGGTGCCAGAATGGCCTCCTCCAGCGCCTTGCAGGCGGCGGCGCGCACCTTGTGCACGGCGGAGAAGCCCATGCCGCAGCCCTCATCGAGCGCCACATCAAAGCTCGCGGCCTCAAAGGGTGAGGAACCCATGCGGCCCACATGCTCAACCAGATCGGCCGCCTCAACGGCACGGGTCTTGGCGGCCTCGACGGTAAAGCCCGTGGCCGTGGCCGTAAGCGAAGGGTCGTCGCAGCAGGTGAGCGTCACGGTAAACGGCTCGCCCAGACGCGCCACGACGGCTACATCCACGGCGCGGCGGCGCAGCACGTCGCGCTTGAGCGCGGCGCCGGCAGCGTCGATGGCGCGCTGGCTTCGGATTACGCGCACACGGCAGCCCTCGGGCATGCTTCGGGGCACGCGGCACTCGATGATGTCACCGGCGGCGGCATCATCGGCAGCGATAGTGGTTAGGAACTGATCGAACTCATCATCGTGGCGAAGTTCCAACAAGTCGCCCTTGCCCACGGGCTCAAACAGCTCAATGCGGGCGATGGCGGCGCGGCGACGACGATCGTCGGGTTTGAGCCCGCGCACGTCGCGGTTGGCCAGGCGGCTGCCCAGTACCGTGCCCACAATCTGGCCGCGGTTGTTGGAGCGCTCGTAACTCATCATCTCGTCGCCCGAGGTACCGTCCTGATAGGCGTGCGTAAAGTCGCGGTTGAAGCAGCGCTTGAGTTGGCGCTGGCGAGCGGCTTCCTCGTCCTTGGCAACGGCGACTCCGGATAGCATGTCGTCAATCTCGTGGCGATACACATCGACGATGGAGTACACGTAATCGGGCGCCTTCATGCGGCCCTCGAGCTTGAGCGATGCGGCGCCGGCGTCATACAGACGGCGAACGAGCTGCGAAGTGTTGGTGTCGCGCGGGCATAGAGCGCGCTCGCGACCGGCAGGGGAGAGCGCGCGGCCGTTCTCGTCGATCAGCTCGTAAGGCAGTCGACAGGGCTGAGCGCACATGCCGCGGTTGGCCGAGCGGCCCGCCATGGCAAAGCTCGATAGCAGGCACAGGCCCGAGTAGCAAAAGCAGATGGCGCCATGGCTAAAGACCTCAAGGTCCACATCGGGCGCGGCATGGTGAATGGCGGCGATCTCGTCGATGGAAAGCTCGCGCGAGAGGGTCACGCGGTCGGCGCCCTGCTCGCGGCACCAGATGGTCCCGCGGTCATCATGGATGTTCGCCTGGGTCGAGATGTGTGTCTCGATGCCGGGCATGGTGCGCTTGACCTCAAAGAACAGGCCCCAGTCCTGGATGATAAAGGCGTCGGCGCCCAGCGTGGAGCAGCGGTGGATGAGTTGCAGTGCATCGCCCATCTCGGACTGCTTGATGACGATGTTGACCGTGACATAGACGCGCGAGCCGGCCAGGTGTGCAGCACGGCAGGCCTGCTCAAAGGCCTCGTCGGTAAAGTTCGTTGCCTTGCGGCGGGCGTTGAAGCTGCCCATGCCACAGTAGATGGCGTCTGCCCCGGCAGCGAGTGCGGCGGCAAAGGGTTCCGGGCCTCCGGCGGGGGCCAAGAGCTCGGGTCTGCGGTTGGTGGTTCGACTGGCGGTTGCGGTCATATCCTGCCTTTCAAAATGCTCAGATACTCAAAAGTATAGTGGCGCCGTCGCGGTGGACGATGATCGCAGCCTAAGCAGGACAAAGTCTTCAGGCTGGTCGCCAGTCACGCCGTTTATCGGCCCGTACGCGCCGTTGGGCGATAAAATATTATTGCAATCTGATAATTATCTTGCACCGCGCAAAATCATCCCCTACTATCCCAATCAAGCGCGGTGTTCAGACCGAACTGTGCCTCCCGGTGTGAACGCCGCGCTCCCGTTCCCTTTTACTTGTAAGGAGAAAAACATGAGCAAGACCGTCGTGTCTTCCGATAACGCACCCGCGGCCATCGGCCCGTATTCCCCTGGTATCCAGACCGGCAACATGGTGTTCCTGTCCGGCCAGCTGGGCATCGATCCCGCGACCGGTAAGATGCCCGAGGGCGTCGAGGCCCAGGCCAAGCAGTCCCTTGCTAACGTCGAGGCCCTGCTGACCGCTGCCGGCGCCACGTTTGCCGATGTCGTCAAGACCACGGTCTACCTGGCCGACATCGCCGACTTTGCCGCCGTGAACGAGATCTACGCCTCCAAGTTCGAGGCTCCGTTCCCCGCGCGCAGCGCTTTCCAGGTTGCCGCCCTTCCGGCTGGCGGTCTGGTCGAGATCGAGGTCGTCGCCGCTCTCTAAGGCGTTGGCCACAACTAAACATGACATGCAAAAAGACCCTGCAGCGCGTGCGAGCTGCAGGGTCTTTTGTCAAGCGATGCGACAAAAATGATCCGTTTCCCTTCGTCCCCAAGGGATCACGTTTAGCCCTCCTTGCGAACTTTTTGCAGGTAGCGGTAGACGCTGGGCTCCGAGATGCCCAGCGCGGTGGCGGCGCAAGCCACGGCGCCCTTGAGCATAAACACCCCGTTGCCGTTGAGGTGGCGAATGACGTCCACGCGGTCGCTCTGGCCAAGCGACGCTACATCCAGCCCGCGCGCGCTCAGCAACTCGGCAATGCTGCGGTCGATGAGCTCCTGTGTGGACTCCGAAAGGCTTTCGACCTCGATAGGGGCGGGCTCCGTGCGCGTCGGCGCCGCGTCGAAGCAGGCCATGAGCTGCTGTGCCATGGCGTTGATGGAGCGCACGGTCGAGAGATCGGTGTTGACGCAGAGCATGCCGACGATCTCGTTATCCTCGCGGATAAAGTACGTCGCTGACTCCAACGTCTTGCCACCGGCACCGCGCCCCTCATAGCCCGTAATAAACGGCAGGTCGCGATACTTTGGGTCGTGCATGATCTTGAGCGCCAGATCGGTGGCGGGACCGCCGACCTTACGGCCGCTCACGATGCCGTTGCGAATATCGACGATGGCGTGGTCGGGATCCGAGAAATCGTGCAGCACGATCTCGCTGTTTTTGCCGAGTATCTGCTCCAGGAAATCGACCATCGGCAAAAAGCGACGTACGGTCTCGTTCACGGGCAACTCCTTTGGGTGAAAGCGGAAGTTTCATAACAATTTTTTCTCATGGTAACACGCTGCCCATCATCTCGTATATCCGCAGGTACATGACGTAATGCAGACGAACGGTATGATTTTGGCGGTAAACGGTTGACCAAAAGAAAAGTTAGATGCTATTTTGACCAGACACTTTCCTGACCTGCGGAAATGCATTATCTCAGCTGAAGAATAGTCTGATAACAAAAAATTATTATTGAGAATGAGAATCATCTTTAATACGATATGCAACGAAGGCACAACCTCAACCCCGCACTGCGTCACAATAGAGCGTTAGATGCGAAAACAACTATTTCGAGGATTGGTGGTCAAATGACCCAGGAGACGGTTACGAACGGCACTGAAGCCCTGTTCACTCGTGAAGGCATGCCTCCCGTTAAGGAAATGATCCCGTGTGCCCTTCAGCACGTACTGGCATCGTTTGCCGGCATCATCACCCCGGCTGTCATCATGGCCGGCGTCTACGGCTTTAATAGCCAGCAGAGCACCGACATCATCCAGGTCGCGCTCATTCTTTCGGCGATCGACACGGCCCTTCAGGCCTTTGCCCCCTTCCGTCGCATCGGCGGCGGCCTGCCCATCGTCATGGGCGTTTCGTTCGCGTTCCTCCCGGCCCTGCAGGCCATGGGTGCCTCGGGCTTTAGCTTTGGTGCGCTGCTGGGCGGCGAGATCGTCGGCGGCGCCGTCGCGGTCCTCTTTGGTCTGGCCTACAGCAAGATCAAGTGGCTGTTCCCGCCCGTCGTGACCGGTACGGTCATCTTCTCCATCGGCGTTTCGCTGTATCCCACGGCCGTCAAGTATATGGCCGGCGGTATGGGTACGCCGCTATGGGGTACCCCGCAGGCCTGGTGCGTCGCTCTTATCACCTTCGCCGTGGTCTTTGCGCTCGCCAACTTTGGCAAGGGCACGCTCAAGCTGGGATCCGTGTTCTTTGGCATGATCGTCGGCATGATCGTCTCCATCCCCTTTGGCATGATCGACTTCTCCAGCGTCGCCACCGCTCAGGTCTTCGCCCTTCCCAAGCTCATGCCCTACGCGCTCGAGTTTGATCCCGAGGTCTGCATTACCCTCGCTGTCGTGTTCCCCATGGTTGCCATCCAGGTTATCGGCGACGTCTCCGCCGCCTGCCTGGGCTCCATCGACCGTATGCCCACCGAGCGCGAGCTCTCCGGCGCTATCGTGTCCCAGGGCCTCACCTCTATGGTCGGCGGCCTGCTGGGCGGTCTTCCCACCAGCGCCCTTGGCCAGAACGTGGGCATCATCTGCTCCAACAAGGTCGTCAACAAGTGGGTCTTTGTGATCATCGCGGCCGTCTTTGCCATCGCCGGTCTGTTCCCGCAGCTCTCTGCCGTCCTTTCCGCTATCCCGCAGCCCGTTATCGGCGGCGCGACCGTCGGCGTCTTTGGCACCATTACCATGAACGGCGTGCGCATGTTCACCCGCGAGGGCCTCACGCAGCGCACTACCACCATCGTCGGTACCTCCGTCGTCTTTGGCCTGGGTATCTGGATGGCCAGCGGTTGCCTTGCCGGCGAGGGTATGCCCGCCTGGGTATCCACCGTCATCGGCTCCAATGCCGTAACCCCCACCGCCATTATGGCCATTGTCCTTAACCTGATCCTTCCGCAGACGCCGGTCGTGGCTCAGCACATCGATGCTGCCAAGGACGCTGCCGTGGATCTGGTCTTGCCCGAGAGTAAGAAGTAACCAATTCGGTGCTATTCGTCGGCGGGCGCATCGCCTCGTCCGCCGACGTCATGCGGCGCCAAGCCGCACTTCAAAGGGTTTGTCCCTTTGGTGAAGCGTTGACGGGAGAGGGCCCGTTTCCGGTGTAGGCCGGCGCTTCGCACTCCGCCATGTCAGAGGTGTCAAACCCCGCCCCTGATGTTGAAGGGAGCATTCATGCTTCTGGTCGCTAACGGTTCCGTTTTTACCCGCAACGCTCAGACCCCGTTCATTCCCAACGGCGCGGTCGCCATTGACGGAGATACGATCGTCGAAGTAGGTCCCGAGTGCGAGCTCAAGGCCAAGTACCCGGATGCCGAGTACGTCGACGCCCAGGGCAACCTCATCATGCCCGGACTCATCAATTGCCATACCCACATCTACTCGGGTCTGGCCCGCGGCCTTGCCATTAAGGGCTGCAACCCCACCAACTTCCTGGAGAATCTTGAGCAGCAGTGGTGGAAGATCGATGACAACCTGACGCTCGACGGCACCAAGGCCAGCGCCTATGCCACGATTCTTGACTCCATCCGCGATGGCGTCACCACGATCTTCGATCATCATGCGAGCTTCTGCGAAATCCCGGGAAGCCTCTTTACCATTAAGGATGCAGCTCAGGAGCTGGGCATGCGTTCGTGCCTGTGCTACGAGGTCTCCGATCGCCGCGGCCAGGAAAAATGCGACCAGGCCATTGCCGAGAACGCCGAATTTGCCCAGTGGGCCGCCAAGGAGCGTCGCGATAACGACAACCACATGATCGCCGCCATGTTTGGCGGTCACGCCACCTTTACGCTGTCGGACGAGACCATGGACAAGATGGCCGAGGCCAACAACGGCCTGACCGGCTTCCACATCCATGTGTGCGAGGGCATGAATGACGTGTGGGACTCCCGCCTCAACCGCGGTGGCATCAGTCCCGTCGAGCGCCTGCTGCAGCACAACCTGCTGGGTCCCGACACCATGCTCGGCCACTGCATCCACGTGACGCCCGCCGAGATGGATATCGTCAAGGAGTCTGGCACCTGGCTCGTCAACAACCCCGAATCCAATATGGGCAACGCCGTGGGCTGCGCCCCCGTGCTCGAATTCTTCCGCCGCGGCATCCCCGTGTGCATGGGCACCGACGCCTACACCCACGATATGCTCGAGAGCCTTAAGGTTTTCCTGATCATTCAGCGCCACAACGCCGCTATGCCCAACGTGGGCTGGTGCGAGGCCATGACGATGCTGTTCGAGAACAACGCCAAGATGGCGAGCAAGTACTTCGATCGCAAGCTCGGCGTGCTTGAGCCCGGCGCCGCCGCCGACGTCATCGTCATGGACTACAAGCCCTTTACGCCGCTGAGCGAGGAGAATATCGACGGCCATATGCTCTTTGGCATGATGGGCAAAAACTGCCGCACTACCATCATCAACGGCCGCGTCCTGTACAAGGATCGCGAGTTCGTTGGCATTGATGAGGACAAGATCAACGCGTGGACCATGGCCGAGTCCAAGAAGCTCTGGGGCACGCTCAACGATCGCGCCTACTAATTACAAGTAGATTCGCGCGCGTCAGATGTTTCGCCGCATCCGACGCGCGTATAGGCGACCTCCGCGGGGTCGCCGGCGCTGTGCTAGCGCTACACCGTATTTGCGCCCGCCGCGCGGTCTCGCCGGGCGTTACAGAGAGGAGCTCACTATGAGCGACATCATGAGGCCGATCCCGTTTTCGCAGCTGATGAACTGGATCATCGAGGAGCACAAGACTCAGGGCGCCGTCTTTGGCGTGCGCAAGATGGTCACGACCAACCAGGAGGGCGCGCTTCCCATTTTTGACGAGCGCATCGAGACTCCGTTTGGCCCGGCCGCCGGTCCCAATACGCAGCTGGCCCAGAACATCGTGGCCTCTTATGTGTCCGGTTCCCGCTTCTTTGAGCTCAAGACCGTCCAGGTTATGGACGGCGAGGAGCTCTCCAAGTGCGTCAACAAGCCCTGCATCGTGGCGCAGGACGAGTGCTACAACTGCGAGTGGTCGACCGAGCTCGAGGTTCCGCAGGCCTTTGCCGAGTACGTGAAGGCATGGTTTGCCTGCCACCTGATCGCTCGCGAGTACGACCTGGGCAGCCCGGACGGCTTTGTCTTCAACATGTCCGTGGGCTATGACCTCGAGGGCATCAAGAGCCCCAAGGTCGACGCCTACATCGAGGGCATGAAGGACGCCAGCGGCTCCGACGTCTGGAACGAGTGCCGCGCATGGGCACTCGCCAACCTGGACAAGTTTGAGCATGTCGACGCTGCGTTTGTCGAGTCCATCCCGGCACGCGTCTCCAACTCCATCACCGAGTCTACCCTGCACGGCTGCCCGCCGGCGGAGATCGAGCGCATCGCGACCTATCTGATCACCGAGAAGGGCCTCAACACCTACATCAAGTGCAACCCCACGCTGCTGGGCTATGAGTTTGCCCGTCAGCGCCTCAACGAGCTGGGCTTTGACTACATCGTCTTCGACGATACACACTTCCGCGAGGACCTGCAGTGGGCCGACGCCGTGCCCATGTTCGAGCGCCTGATTGCCCTGTGCGCCGAGCGCGGCCTGGAGTTTGGCGTCAAGCTGACCAACACGTTCCCCGTCGACGTGACGAGGAACGAGCTGCCCTCCACCGAGATGTACATGTCGGGCCGTTCGCTGTTCTCGCTGACCATCGAGGCCGCCCGTCGCATTACCGAGCAGTTCGATGGCAAGCTGCGCATCAGCTACTCCGGCGGTGCCACGGTCTACAACATCCGCGCCCTGTATGACGCCGGCATTTGGCCCGTTACCTTGGCGACTGACGTGCTCAAGCCCGGTGGCTACGAGCGCTTTAGCCAGATGGCCGGCGAGTTTACCGATCTGGATGGCAAGCCGTTCGCGGGCGTTTCGCTCGAGGCCGTGACGGCGATCCAGACCGACTCGCTCACCAACCCGCTCTACAAGAAGCCGCTGCGCCCGCTGCCCGACCGCAAGGTCGCCGGCAAGAGCCCGCTTTCCGACTGCTTTACCACGCCGTGCCGCACGAGCTGCCCCATCCAGCAGGATATTCCCGCCTATCTGGCGGCTGTTGACGAGGGCCGCTACGAGGACGCACTCAACATCATCATCGAGCGCAACGCCCTGCCGTTCATCACCGGCACTATCTGCCCGCATCCTTGCGGCCGTGCCTGCGAGCGTGCATTCTACGAGCCCGAGGGCGCCCAGATTCGCGCCAGCAAGCTCAAGGCCGCCCGCGAGGCAATGACCGCCGTGCTGCCCAAGCTGCGCGCCCAGGCTATCGCCAACGACGGCGAGCGCAACGTTGCCGTTATCGGTGGCGGTCCGGCCGGCCTGGCGACGGCGTTCTTCCTGACGCGTGTCGGCGTGCCCGTTACCATCTTTGAGGCCCGCGATTCGCTCGGCGGTGTGGTCCGTCACGTAATCCCCGAGTTCCGTATCGCCAGCGACGATATCTCGCACGACGCCGAGCTCTGCCTGGCCTTTGGCGCCAAGGTTCAGCTTAACGCCCGCGTGGAGTCCATTGACGAGCTCAAGGCCCAGGGCTTTACCGACGTGGTCGTGGCCACCGGTGCCTGGATGCCCGGCTCTGCGGGCCTGGGCGAGGGTGCCGAGCTCGACGTGCTGGAGTTCCTCGAGGCCGCCAAGAAGGGCGAGAAGCTTGAGCTGGGCGAGGACGTCGTGGTCATTGGTGCCGGCAACACCGCCATGGACGCCGCCCGCGTGGCCAAGCGCCTGGCAGGCGTGAAGAACGTGCGCCTGGTGTATCGCCGCACCAAGAAGCAGATGCCCGCCGACGAGGAAGAGCTCGATCTTGCTCTTGCCGATGGCGTTGAGTTCTGCGAGCTGCTGGCGCCCAAGGCGCTTAACGGCGCCGTGCTGACCTGCGACGTCATGGAGCTTGGCGAGCCGGATGCAAGCGGCCGTCGCAGCCCCGTCGCCACGGGCGAGACCGTCGAGCTTTCCGCCACCACGGTGATCTGCGCCGTGGGCGAGGGCATCGATGCCCGCCTGTACGACGCCGCGGGCGTCGAGCACGACCGTCGCGGCCGCCTTGCCGCCACCTCCACCGGCGTCGAGGGCGTTTGGGCTGCAGGTGACTGCCGTCGCGGTCCGGCTACCGTGGTCGAGGCTATCGCCGACGCCGCCGAGGTCGCCCGTGCCATCGCTGGCGTGGACTTTAACAAGTACGCCGACCAGAATGCTCAGGCCGGTCGCGAGGACGCCTGCTACGAGCGCAAGGGGTCGCTGTGCCGCGACAAGCGCAGCTGCACCAAGACCCGCTGCCTGGGCTGCGGCTCGGTGTGCGAGGTTTGCTGCGACGTGTGCCCCAACCGCGCAAACGTTGCTATTAAGGTGCCGGGCCTGGCCAAGCATCAGGTGGTACATGTCGATGGCATGTGCAACGAGTGTGGCAACTGCGCTGTGTTCTGCCCCTACCAGGAGGGTCGTCCCTACAAGGACAAGCTCACCCTGTTCTGGAGCGAGGAGGACATGGAGAACTCCGAGAACGAGGGCTTCCTGGCCGTGGACGAGGATCACTTTAAGGTCCGTGTTGCCGGCACGGTCCGTACCGTCTCGGTCGATGCCGTCAACACCGGCCTTCCCGAGGCCGTCCGCCTGACCATCAAGGCCGTGCGCGACAGCTATCCGTATCTTCTTAAGAAATAGGCGAGTCTCTTATGGCCAAATCCATTCAACATAACGTGGCCTACGTTGCCTGCGGAAGCGGCTGTGCTTCCGCAGGCGGCGATGCCCACTGCAGCGAAGGCTGCATTGGCTGTGGCGCCTGCGTCACGGCCTGCCCCCACGGTGCCATTGCGCTGGTCGACGGCATCGCCCGCGTGGACCGCTCCAAGTGCACGGGCTGTGGCCTGTGCGGCATGGCATGCCCGCAGCGCGTGATTGCCTTCGTTCCCGGCTACCAGAACATCCTGGTGCGCTGCAACAACACCGATAAGGGTGCCATTGCGCGCAAGATCTGCGACACGAGCTGCATCGGTTGCGGCATGTGCGCCAAAAAGTGCCCTGCAGGCGCTATCCGCATCGAGGACAACTGCGCCCATATCGACGGCGCGGACTGCCTGTCGTGCGGCATGTGCGCCGTCGTCTGCCCGCATGGCGCCATTCACGACCGCACCGGCATCGCCGCCGGCGTGTAGAAGGGAATCACCATGGCACAGGAATTCACTTTTACCGTTAACGGCGTGGAGCGCACAACGACTCAGAACAAGCCGCTGCTGCGCTACCTGCGCGACGACCTGCACATCCATTCCGCCAAGGACGGCTGCTCCGAGGGCGCCTGCGGCACCTGCACTATCCATGTGGACGGCGCGGCCGTCAAGGCGTGCGTACTGACCACTGCTCTTGCCGCCGGTCGCAACATCGTGACTGTCGAGGGCCTGCCCGAGGACGTGCGCGAGGCCTTTGTGTACGCCTTTGGTGCCGTGGGTGCCGTGCAGTGCGGTTTTTGCATCCCCGGTATGGTCATGGCGGGCGCGGCGCTCATCGCCGAGGACCCCGAGCCCACCGAGGAGCAGATCAAGTACGCCATCCGCGGCAACGTCTGCCGCTGCACCGGCTACAAGAAGATTATCGAGGGCATTTCGCTGGCCGCTGCGGTGCTCCGCGGCGAAAAGCAGATCGACGAGGACCTGGAGCGCGGCGACGACTACGGCGTGGGCAAGCGCGCCTTCCGCATCGACGTGCGTAAAAAGGTGCTCGGCGAGGGCAAGTATCCCGACGACATCGACGAGCTCGATCAGCCGGGTCTGACCTACGCCAGCGCCGTGCGCTCCAAGTATCCGCGCGCCCGCGTGCTCTCCATCGATACCTCCAAGGCCGAGGCCCTGCCCGGTGTGGTGGGCATCCTGCGCGCCGAGGACGTGCCGGTCAACCAGGTCGGCCACCTTATCCAGGATTGGGACGTCATGATCGCCCAGGGCGATATCACCCGCTGCGTGGGCGATGCCATCGTGCTGGTGGTCGCCGAGGACGAAGCGACGCTCGAGAAGGCCAAGAAGCTCGTAAAGATCGATTACGAGCCGCTGGAGCCCGTGCGCAACATCGCCGAGGCCAAGGCCGCCGACGCGCCGCGCCTGCACGACAGCTTCTTTGCCTTTGGCAACACGGTGGAGCTCAAGGACAACGTGTGCCAGAGCCGCCATGTGACGCGCGGCGACGCCGCCAAGGCGCTGGCGGAGAGCGCGTTCACCGTGACGCAGCGCTTTACCACGCCTTTTACCGAACATGCCTTCTTGGAGCCCGAGTGCGCCGTCGCCTTCCCGTACAAGAACGGCGTCAAGGTGCAGTCGACCGACCAGGGCGCCTACGATACGCGCAAAGAGTGTGCCCACATGTTTGGCTGGGATAACGAACCCGAGCGCGTGGTCGTCGAGACCATGCTCGTGGGTGGCGGCTTTGGCGGTAAGGAGGACGTTTCGGTCCAGCACCTGGCCGCGCTCGCCGCATATAAGTTCCAGCGTCCTGTGAAGTGCAAGCTCACGCGTGCCGAGTCGCTCGCTTTCCATCCCAAGCGCCATGCCATGGACGGTACCTTTACGCTGGGTTGCGACGCCGAGGGCAACTTTACCGGCCTGGATTGCGAGATCAACTTTGACACCGGCGCCTACGCGTCGCTGTGCGGCCCGGTGCTCGAGCGCGCCTGTACGCATGCCGTCGGCCCCTACAAGTACCAGAACGCCGACATTCGCGGCTTTGGCTACTACACCAACAACCCGCCCGCCGGCGCGTACCGAGGCTTTGGCGTTTGCCAGTCCGAGTTTGCGCTCGAGAGCCTGATCGACCTGCTGGCAGAGAAGGTTGGCCTGGATCCGTGGGAGATTCGCTACCGAAACGCCATCGAGCCGGGCGAGGTTCTGCCCAACGGTCAGATTGCCGACTGCTCCACGGCGCTTAAGGAGACGCTGCTCGAGGTCAAGGATGCCTACTACGCGCATCCCGGCCACGCCGGCATTGCCTGCGCCATGAAGAACGCCGGCGTGGGCGTGGGCCTGCCCGATGCCGGTCGCTGCAAGATTCGCGTCGAGGATGGCTGCGCCGTGGTCTACGCCGCCACGTCCGACATCGGCCAGGGCTGCAACACCGTCTTTTTGCAGGACGTTGCCGAGGCCTGCGGTCTGCCGCTGAGCTGCATTGCCAATGGCGAGTGCTCCACCGAGAACGCTCCCGACTCCGGCACCACGTCTGGCTCGCGCCAGACGGTCGTGACCGGCGAGGCCGTGCGCGGTGCCGCCTTCCTGCTGCGCGATGCCATGGTTGGCATCGAGGCCGGCAAGCCTGCGCCTACCGCCCCGGTGAGCGCGCATGGCGACGGCGTCAAGATCGAGTACGACGACGGTCGCGCCTATCAGCTGCGCACGCAGGAGCTCGTCGCCGGCCAGGGTATGCATCCTCAGGATCCCGCGACCGCCATCAAGGCGCTTGAGGGATGCGAGTTTGGCTACGTGTATCTGGAGCCGACCGACAAGCTGGGCGCCGACGTTCCCAACCCCAAGAGCCACATCTGCTACGGCTTTGCCACGCATGTGGTCATTTTGGATGATGACGGCCGCGTGAGCGAGGTCTATGCCGCGCACGATTCCGGCAAGGTTGTCAATCCCATCTCCATCCAGGGTCAGATCGAAGGCGGCGTGCTCATGGGTATGGGCTATGCGCTTACCGAGGATTGGCCGCTCAAGGACTGCGTACCCCAGGCAAGGTACGGCACGCTCGGGCTGTTCCGTGCGCCCGAGATTCCGGATATCCACGCCATCTACGTGGAGAAGGACGAGCTGCTGCCCGTGGCATATGGTGGCAAGGGCATCGGCGAGATCGCAACGATCCCCACGGCGCCCGCCGTGCAGAACGCCTACCGCGCGTTTGACGGCAAGCTGCGTCCCGATCTGCCCATGGTGGATACGCTGTACAGCCGCGCCCGTCACCGCGGGTAGGGTAGGGCGCGGACGGCCATTGCTGACGGGCTGTTCGCGCTCAACACCAACTGCATATGCTGTGCCCTTGGCCCCAGCTCCATCGCGAGCCGGGGCCTTTTGTTTGGAACGGAGGCAGCATCCCGGAATTGGCGCTCAGAATGGGGTGCAGTTTCCGGAGCGGTCCGCGTGCGGTGGTGTAACGTCCCTTTTGCGTGGCCCGCTTGTCGAATTACGTTATAGCTAGCTATATTATAGGAAGGTATAATATAGCTAGCTATAACGTAAAGGAAGGATGGCCCTATGTTTATCGGAAGAACAGCGGAAATGTCCGAGCTCAATCGACTGCATGGCACGGGCTCATTTGAAATGCCTGTGATTTACGGGCGTCGTCGTGTGGGCAAAACCCGCCTTATCACAGAGTTCATCCAAGACAAGAAAGCTATTTACTTTCAAGCGCGTCGTACCAATGCAGAGGCAAACCTGCACGGCTTTAGCCAGGCGATACTTGCGGGCTCGGTTGGTGCTGCAGGCGTGTCGTTTCGTAGTTTTGACGAGGCGTTCGATGCATTGGCCACTATGGCTCGCGCAGAACGTTTGATTGTCGTGATTGACGAGTATCCCTATCTCGCCCAATCGAATCCTGAGATCAGCTCGTTGCTGCAAGACAAGATCGATCACCTGTATAAAGAGACCAAGCTCATGCTGATTCTATGCGGCTCGTCTCTTTCGTTTATGGAGGAACAGGTGTTGGGCTACGAGAGCCCGCTATACGGTAGGCGTACGGCCCAGTTTAAGATCATGCCGCTCGATTTTATGACGACCCTCGGCCTGTGGCAGAGCATGAGTCGCGAAGACGCTGTAGTTTGCTATGGCATGACGGGCGGCATTCCTGCATATATCGAGAAAGTCAATCCTGCCGCACCGCTCAAGGACAACATCAAACGTCTTTTTCTTACTCCTACAGGCTATCTCTTTGAGGAGCCGAGTAACCTGCTATTGCAAGAGTGCCGCAATCCCGAGCAATATGATGCGATCGTGCAAGCAATTGCTCAGGGGCGCTCGAAGATCTCGGAGATTGCGAGCTCTACGGGAATCCCTGCGAGCAACGTAAAGAGCTATGTGGATAAGCTGGCGTCGCTTGGGATTGTCGAGCGCGAGCTGCCCCTAAACGAGACGAGCAATAAGCGGGCCGTGTATCTACTGAGCGACCAGATGTTTAGGTTCTGGTACAAGTTTGTGCCGCAGAACATCGGGCTGATTCAAAACGATATGGCCGAGATGGCGTATAAGCGCATTGAGCCGCACGTATCGGATTACATGGGCACGGTCTTTGAGCTTATATGCAGGCAATACGTGTACGAACTCGCGCGCGCGGGCCAACTCGATGTGGTTCCGGCGAGCGTCGGGCGCTGGTGGGGGACGGATAATCGCACGCATACGCAGGAAGAAATCGACTTGATTGTTGACGATGGCGAGGGCGCTGCGCTGTTTGCGGAGTGCAAATGGCGCAATGAACCGGCGAGCGAAGACGTGCTGCAAAAGCTCGTGCATCGAAGCGAGCTCTTTAGACGGCAGCGAAAAAGCTATGCGCTGTTCTCAAAACGCGGCTTTACGCAGGGATGTCGGGATGCCGCGGAGAGCAGGGGAGACGTCAAGCTGATCTCGTTTGCCGAGCTTGTCTCAAATTAGTGCCGAGGGTAAAATAAGGTCGACGGCAGCCCAAGTAGTGAACAGCTGGGCAGCGCCGTTACTCGGATTATGGGGTCAATGCCTTAGCGGCGTCGACCCCTCTTCTTTTGCTTCGAACGTCGCTTGAGTGCCTCGGAAAGTCCGATAAGCGCCGTGAGGAGCGAGGCCAAAGCGGCCAGGAGCTTCACGATCTCTGTTATATCGGTCATGGGCATCACCTCCCATCGCATGGAGGGCACTGCCCGGCACATGGGACTGCCGCCAACAACAGCTATTCTATCAAACTGCAGACGAATATACGAATATATGTTCGCCTATAATGGCGCAACGAGCCGCCGGATCCCTTTCCTACGGACTGGGCCGACCTGCAGGCGTTTTACACTTCGATCATGGACGTGGGCAGCCACGGGCGCGTTTCTTTGAGCGACGCGGCGGCGTGGTTTGGCATCGAGTTCGACGAGTCGACGGGTCACGCCCACAGCGCCCTAGCCGATGCGCGCGTGACCGCCAAGCTGCTCAAGCAGATGATGAAGGGGGACTATCACGTGAGTCCGCACGCCCAGGAGATCCGCCAGCGGTGGGGGATGGGCGAGCGAGCTCAGACGCGCCTTTCCAGCAAGTGCCCTGAGCTGGGCGGCCTTCTGCTGAAGCTGAAGGCGGTGGGGAGGTAGGCAGGGCTCCGGAATGAACCCTGACTCAAGTCATCGGGCCCAAATTCTTTGGCTCTGTTAGACCATAATTGACATATAGGTGATGCCACCGTGGTATAATGG
>DXML01000017.1 GCA_019414205.1 Collinsella sp.
CACGAGCGGGGGCTCCTATCTTTTTAGTGCCCTCGGATTGGGTCATAGTGTCTGTAGGGGATGGGGCCGTCGCCGTTCTCGACATAGCGGGCTATGGCCTTGACAACGGAGTCGCTGATGTAGATGTGGCCACCCTCCTCGTTGGGTCGATCGTTTCTGGTGGAGAATGCAGCCGAAACCTCGCCTTCCGCAAACGCGTCCACGGTGGAGCCGTTCTTAACGACGATATCGTCTTGGTAGGTGAAGAGGGCAATGGCGCTACCGTATCTGCCTTTACCTGCACGGACTGTCACGTTTGCATGATCGAGTGTGATGCCCTTGTGGGCATAGACGCCATATTCAACACCGTTTGCGTTGAGGGAGGCGTTTGTGGCTGCGAGGCTGCCCTTGGCCTCGACGGCAGCGTCTTTCTCGGAGCTTGCCTTGACCGTCCCGCCACCCTTGACGGTGAGGTTCTTGTCGGTTCCAATACCCTTGTCCTCGGTAGCCCTGGCGGTGACGGCTCCGCTGTCGTCAATCGTGATATTGCCGTTTGCCCTGATGCCATCCGATGCACCCGTGGCGTTGACGTTGCCCGAACCTTTGATAGCGAGATCACCCCCGGCATTGATGGCATCAGACCCAGTGCTCGTGGCGTTGACGGATCCGGCTCCGTCGATGTTGATATTACCCGTGGAGAGGATAGCGTCCTCAGTAGATGTCACGCTGAGCGTGCCGCCCTCGTCGCCTTGGATATTGAGCTCGGCATTCTCGTTAGTGCCATGAGAAACGTTGATGCCTTCGATCCATTCGGCAGTGACGATGTTGGTTCCCGAGTAATTCACGTTGAGCTTGCCTGCGGCCTGGATCTCGCCGCCGTTATAGTTGTTGAGCTTCAAGTCGTCGGCGCCGTCCCACGACCAGGTACCGGCCTCGTCGCTCGCCGCGGTGTTGTACTTGTTGCCGCCGACCTTGACCCATTCCGCTGCGAGCGAGACGCTCGGCATGAGCAGCGAGCTCACCGTGAGCGCGCATACGGCGCCCGCGACGATGCGGCGCGTCACGCGGCGCCAGCTGCCGTGCGCGAGTCCTATGCGACGGCGAACGTCGGGTTCGGCAACATGGGTTCCGGCGGTAGTGTCATTGCGTTTGGGGGTCGTGAACAAGGCTGCCATGGTTGCTCCCGTTCTCATAGGGCCTATACGACTAGATTCAGCGTATCTGCTGGATGTTGCCGGCGGTAGTGCCGTTTGGAGGGCAAAATGGCCAAAATGGGGGAGAAATAGGCCGCACGCCGGCGCAGGGACCGGCGCTAAAAGAAAAGCGCGGGGCCGCATGGCGACTCCGCGCTTTATTGTTCAGCTTTTGCAGCCTTGCCCTTACGCTACGAAGAAGTAGACGAGGAAGGCAAGGGCCGCGATCCACCCGTCCTGTGCGAAAAAGTGTTTACGAACGTTTGCGACTCGCCAGGGCGCCTGTGACGATGGTGGCCGTTCCTGCAAGGGCGGTCGCTATGATGGCCGCGCTCGAGGTGTCGCCGGTTGCGGCGAGGATGCCGGTGGTTTTGGCTCCCGTGGCTGCAACTGCAACGGTCTTGGTCGTCTTCGTGCCTTCGGACTTGGAACCCTCGGGCTTGGTCTCGCCGGACTTTTCCTCGGGTTTGATCTCCTCGGGAGGTACGGTGAGCGTGCTCTTGGCGACAGCGGCGTCATAGGGGGAGTCGATCACAGCATCGCCCGTGCCGATGGTTTGGCCTGCCTCGTAGGAGATGCTGGGACCGTACTCTTCTTCGTAGCGATAGTTAATGATCTTGCCGCCTGCGGGCGTCTGGATGGGAGCGCCTTCGATCTCGATGGTGCCGATCGCCTTGCCGTCCTCGCTTATGGCAAGAGCGAAGATTGCCGCCGTGTCTCCCTCGGCCGTGACCTTGCTGCGGACGATCGAGATACGCGCGGGCGTGATGCCCTCGTAGGTCTGGGCGAAGATACCGATGTTCAGACCCCTAGGCTCAGGGATGACCTCGCCGCTTTGGTCGTTACTGTAGTGATCGGGGCCATCGTCACCGGTCTCGACATAGCGGGCTATAGCCTTGACAACGGAGTCGCTGATGTAGATGTGGCCGCCAGCGACGTTTGGCTGGTGGTTTCTGGTAGAGATTGCAACCGAGAATTTGCCTTCTGCGAACGCGTCCACGATGGAACCATTCTTGATGACGATGTCGTCCCCATCAGTGATGAGGGCGATGGCCTGGCCGCCGCTCGCGCTTGTGCGGACCGTCACGGTCGCATGATCGAGCGTAACGCCCTTGTAGGCATAGACACCATATTCAACACCGCTTGCGTCAAGGGAGGCGTTCGTGACCGCGAGACTACCCTCAGCGTCGACGGCAAGATCTCCCTGGGAGCTTGCCTTGACCTGGCTGCCGCCCGAGATGTCGATGTTGCCGTCAGCCCAAATCGCCGCTTCTTCTATCGAGCTTGCTTCTACCTTGCCACCGCCTTTGATGATCAGGTCACTGCCCGCGGCGACGCCGTAACCTTCGCCTCCTTTAGCGATCACTGTGCCAGAGGAATCGATGGTGGTCTTGCCCTTGGATTGGATGCCTTCGGTACCGCCCGTTGCATTCACGGTGCCCGAGCCCGTGATAGAGAGATCGCCCTTTGCCTCAATTCCGTCGGAAGCAGTGCTTGTGGTGTTCACAGTGCCTGGGCCAGAAATGGAGAGGTCGCCTGTTGATTTAATTGCATCGGCCTCGGCTGTCACATTGAGCTCATCCGTGCTATTCGAGCTCGTTATGTTCAACTCTGCTTTCTGGCTAGTGCCGTCCTGCGCCTTGATGGCGGCTCCGGTGTAATCAGGCTCGGTTTTCACGGTGTTCTTGCCCTCATAGACAATGTTGAGCTTGCCTGCAGCTTTGATCTCACCGCCGTTATAGTTGATGAGCTTCATGTCGTCGGCGCCGTCCCAGCTCCAGGTGCCGGCGCCGTCGCCCGCCGCAGTGCCGGCGTTGTACTGGGTGCCGCCAACATCAATCCACTCCGCCGCGAGCGAGATGCTCGGCATGAGCAGCGAGCTTACCGTGAGCGCGCATACGGCTCCCACGACGATGCGGCGCGTCACGCGGCGCCAGCTGCCGTGTGCGAGCAACGTGCGACGGCGCACGTCGGGCTCGATAAAATGGGCTCCAGAGGTTTTGTCATTGCGCTTGGGGGTCGTGAACAGGGCGGCCATGGTTACTCCCATCCTCATAGGGCCTATGCGGTTATATCCAGCATATCTGCAGGATGTAGCCGTCGGTAGTGCCGTTTGGAGGGCAAAATGTCCAAAACTTGGGAAGCAATATATCGCGCGTCCGTGCGATGCCTGACTTTAAAAGCAAAGCGCGGAGCCGCTCGATGCGACTCCGCGCTTTGGTGTTTGGTATTGTGAATCTTGCCCTTACGCTACAAAGAAGTAGACGAGGAAGGCGAGGGCTGCAATCCACATGAGCGGCTTGATCTTGGAGGCCTCGCCCTTAAAGAGCGCGACGACCACGTAGGCGATAAAGCCCAGGCCAATGCCGGCAGAGATGGAGTAGGTGAAGGGCACGCCGGCGACAATCATGAACGCCGGGAAGCCCTGCGAGACGTCGGACCAGTCGATCTCGGAGGCCTCGCTCATCATGAGGTAGCCGACGTAGACCAGGGCACCGCAGGTGGCGGCACTGGAAACGATGGTGACGATGGGGGAGAAGAACGCGGCGAGAATGAACAGCACGCCGGTGGTGACGGAGGTGAGGCCCGTGCGGCCACCGTCGGCAGCGCCAGAGGTGGACTCGACGAAGGTGGTGATGGAGGAGACGCCCATAAAGCCACCGGCAGCGGCGGCCACGGAGTCAACGACCAAGATGGGGCGGATGTCCTCGACATTGCCGTCCTCGGTCAGGAACTCGCCCTGCTTGGCGACGGCCATGGCGGTGCCCATGGTGTCAAAGAAGTCGCTCATGAGCAGCGAGAAGGCCACGACGAGCAGCATCGGGTCGGTCAGGACCTTTACGATGGCCATGTTGCCGTCGGCGGTGCTGGCAAACGGAGCGCCAAAGGTCGAGAAATCGAGCGGGGCGATGAGGCCCTCGGGCGCATGGGTGACGCCCAGCGGGATGCCGGCGATAACGGCGACGATGATACCGATGAGCAGCGAGCCCGGCACGTTGCGGGAGGCCAGGGCAACCGTCACGACGATGGAGATGATGCCGACGATAAAGGTGGGGGAGGTGATGTCGCCCAGACCGACGAGTGTGCCGGCGCCAGCGGTGATGATGCCGGCGTCGCACAGGCCGATCATGGCGATAAACAGGCCCAGGCCCACCGAGATAGCGTGGCGCAGAACCACGGGGATGGCGTCCATAATGGCCTCGCGCAGGCCGCAAAGGACGAGCAGCAAGATGACGACACCCTCGAGGAAGATGACGCTCATGGCCACGTGCCAGTCACCGCCGCACATGGTGGTGGTGATGCCCGCAATCATGGCGTTGATGCCCAGGCCCGACGCGCATGCGAGCGGACGGTTGGCGAAGATGCCCATGCAGATGGTCATGATGCCGGCGCCCAGGCAAGTGGCGCAGGCGAGCGCTCCCGCATCGATGCCGGCGCCCGAGAGCACCGCGGGGTTGACGGCAATGATGTAGGCCATTGCCAGGAACGTTGTCAGTCCAGCGCGAAGTTCGGTCCCGATTGTGGACTTGCGCTCGCTGACGTGAAATAGTTCGTCCATGCATACCCTTTCCTTGTTCGGCCCCGAGTTTAGGCCGATTGACACGAACCCACCCACTATATCGCCTTTGTGAAGTTGGTGTTCCTCACATGTTGATGTTCGGCGGTTTGTAACGGACGGGCGGTATCTTTCGCATGAAATTGTGTAGGTACCGTATACTTAAGCGGTTACAACGACCCCTATGGAGGAACGTATGATTAAAGAGCTTTGCCACGACGAGGCTATCCTGTCCCAGCGTTGCGAGGTTGCGACCGTCGAGGATGAGTCGGTTGCTCAGGACCTGATCGATACCATCAAGTCGCTCGACGATGCCGGCTGCCTTGCCGCTAACCAGATTGGCGTTACCAAGAAGGTTTGCGTCTACCTGGACGACGCCGGCGAGCCCCACGTGCTCTACAACCCCCGTCTGGTGTTTGGCCTGGGTGCCAGCAAGATGGAGGAGAGCTGCCTGACGCACGAGGAGGTCACCAAGTCCACGCGCTATATCAAGTGCAAGGTTGCCTTTGACCAGATCGTCGATGGCAAGATGAAGGAGTGCCGCCGCGATTACGCAGGCTTTGAGGCGCAAATGATCCAGCACATGATTGATCACTGTCTTGGAAAGTTGGTCTAAGGGGACCAAAGCACCGCACCTCGTCGTTTTTAGTCCGGGTATGACATTGTTGTCATGTCCGGACTTTTTTGTTTAGCGCTCCTTTGTTTGGTGACAATGACCTTAGTAAGAACATTGAGCTAGGAGGCGCTATGTGCACGAGCATTCGATTTACCGATAATTCCGGCCACATGTATCTGGGCCGCAACCTCGACTGGAGCTTTGGATACGGCGAGCAGGTTCGCGTGGTGCCCCGCGGGTTCCACATCCCGTACTCGTTTATCGACGATGCGACGGCGGCGCATGCGGTAATCGGTATGTGTATCGATTACAAGAACTATCCCATGTTTTTCGATTGCGGCAACGATGCGGGCCTGGCTGTGGCGGGGCTCAACTTTCCCGGCTATGCCGAGTATGCCGAGGGGCCGGTTGATGGCAAGACCAATATCGCGGCCTACGAGTTTCCCCTGTGGGTGGCGGCGACGTTCTCGACGGTCGACGAGGCCGAGGCCGCACTGCGCGACACGGTGATTGTCGCCAAATCTGCCGGCGAGGGCCTGGGCGTGTCGCTGCTCCATTGGATTATCGGCGACAGCCAGCGCAGTATCGTGGTCGAGATGATGGCCGACGGCCTGCATGTATACGACGACCCGGTCGATACCCTTGCCAACCAGCCGACTTTCCCGTGGCATATGGAAAACCTGCGTACCTATATCACCGCCACCAGCGATTTTCCGCAGACGGCGACATGGCGCACCGCCGAGCTCAAGCCTTATGGTGCGGGTGCCGGCATGCGCGGTATTCCGGGCGACTGCTATTCGCCGAGCCGTTTTGTAAAGGCGGCCTACCTCAATGCCAATTACCCGCAAAAGGAGAGCGAGGCCGAAAACGTTCTCCGCATGTTCCGTTCGCTCGAGGGCGTGGCGATGATCGAGGGAGCGTCCAAGATGGGCGACGGCAAGTTCGAGAAGACCATCTACACCGGATGCTTTAGCGCGCGTACGGGCAATTATTACTACGCGACCTACGATGACCCATCGATTCGCTACGTGAGCCTGATGGATGCCGAGGGCGCGAGCCCCGATAGGCTCGTGGTTCCCGAGCCGCGTCGTTCGTAGCCCAAGCTTTACTGCAATGCAAAATGGCCCTGCATCTCCTGTGAGGTGCAGGGCCGCTGTCGTTGATTTGTGACGTCGCTAGAAGTTGGCGTCGTTGAGTTGTTCGCTCTCGAGGCCGTCGAGCTGTTGCTGTTCGGGCGTATCTGCGACGCTCTCGAGCAGCTCAGTGGGATCGACGTTCATATTCCTGCCGGCTTCGTTGCCGTTGACCAGGTCGTCCGAGAAGATGTCGACTTCCATTTCTTCGGCCTCTTCGATCTGAACCTCGAGCGGCACCTGGGTGCGCACGAGCTTAACGGCCGGACGCATGCGGGCAAAGAGGGGCACGTACTCGATGATGATGGCCGAGTTCTCTAGACCGTACCAGCGTGCCGGGCTTCCGCAGGCGCGGCGGACGGCGTACTTGATGGCCATGACGCGGTGGTCATTGCGGTTGATGTCCGTTTCGGGGGCGAGCATCTTGCGCAGCATGCAAAAACGGAAGTCGCCCACGTTGCCGCGTGTCTCGTAGATGGAGTAGGTGTGATGCTGCGGTGGCAGCTCACCCGATGCCATCAAGTCGCCAACGATCTGGCGCAGGTAGGCATTAACGCGCTGGTTGACCTTAAAGCCCAGGTCCAGGCGCACGCGGAACAAAAAGTCCGTGCCAAAGGTCTCAACGGAGTACTCGTGCGTATAGGGTTCAGCGGTAACGTGCACGTTGATGAACCAGTATGCCTTGGCGCGCTTGGGATGTTTGTCCAGGATGGAATAGAGCACGTCGCGGTCGAGTGTGAGCGGATCGGGGCTGTTGGTGAGGAATACCAGGTTGTCGGCGAGCACGGGATAGGTCTCGTCGTTGCGCAGGCGGTTGAGCTGATCGATGTACTTGGAGACGGGCAGCAGGATCGTTTGCGTGCGTTCGATGGCGGTGCCGCGGCGCCACACATACATAAGGCCAAACAGCAGCGAGGCCAAGAAGATCATGACGTAGCCGCCGTCAAAGAACATGGTGAGGCACGAGGCGAAGAAGCACAGCTCAATGGCACCGAAGAGCAGGGCGAAGACGCAGGCGCCCAGCTTGTGCTTAAGAATGCCGGCGATATAGCTCGTCAGCAGCGTGGTGGTCATAAGCATGGTCACGGTAATGGCGAGGCCATAGGCGCTCTCCATGCGCTCGGAGTTCTGGAATAGCAGCACGATGAAGATACAGCCGACCCACATGATGTTATTGACGAGCGGAATATAGAGCTGGCCCTTGGTGTCGCTGGGGTAGTGGATGCGCAGATGCGGCATAAGGTTGAGGCGCGTTGCCTCCGAAACCAGCGAGAACGAGCCGGTGATGAGCGCCTGCGAGGCGATGATGGCCGCCACGGCCGAAAGCACGATGGCAAAGGGGCGCAGGGGCTCGGGGAGCATCATATAGAACGGGTTGACGATATCCATCGCTAGCATCTGGGGGTTGGAGTTATTGGCGAGCAGCCAAGCGCCTTGACCCAGATAGTTGAGGATAAGGGCCGCCTTAACAAACGGCCAGGATGCATAGATGTTGGCCTTGCCCACATGACCCATGTCCGAGTAGAGGGCCTCGGCGCCGGTCGTCGACAGGAAGACAAAGCCGAGCACCATGATGCCCGAGTGGTTGATGGGCGAGAACAGGAACATGATGCCGCGGATGGGGTTGAGCGCGCGCAGGATGGACAGGTTGCCGAGCATGTTGAACAGGCCGGCGCCTGCCAGGAACAGGAACCACAGCGTCATGAGCGGGCCGAACAGCTTGCCGATCGACGAGGTACCGGCGCGCTGCATGGCAAATAGGCCGCAGATAATGATGATGGTAATAATGATGACGTTGGTTTGCCCGTCACCCAATAGCGCGTGGCCCCACTCGATGGTGCGCAGGCCCTCAATGGCTGTGGTGACCGTGACCGCGGGGGTGAGGATGCCGTCGGCGAGCAGCGCCGCGCCGCCGATCATGGCGGGGAGAATCAGCCACGGTGCCACCTTGCGCACAAGGCTGAACAGGGCGAAGATGCCGCCTTCGTTGTGGTTATCGGCCTTCATGGCGATGACCACGTACTTGACCGTGGTCACGAGCGTCATGGTCCAGATGACGAGCGAAAGCGCGCCCAGAATCATGTTCTCGCTGACGGTGCCGATGCCGCCGTTGTTGGCGACGATTGATTTCATGGTGTACATGGGGCTTGTGCCGATGTCGCCATAGACGACGCCGAGCGTTACGAGCAGCATGCCAGCGGAGAGGGGAATGGCTCCGTGCCCGCCCTGCACATGCTGATCTTGGAGGTTTGCCTCCAGTTTGTTGTGTGCCACGTGGACTCCCTTAGACATCCGGTTATCTGTCTAGGACAGATAACCTTTATGCCATCTTTATACATACAAGAGCAGTTTGGCACATCGGGGTGTTTTAGACAATAATCCCCAGCTGGGGATTATTTTTGTACGCAGGTAGCATTTCAAAGCAGGGGCATATCCGCTGAATGGCTTGCTGCAATGTGATAGCCGCGGACGCGCCCCTGCTTCGAAACTGAAGAGGGGGTTTTAAGCACGTGCCGCCTGGGCGATGCCGGCCTTGGCGCTTGCGCGTTTGCCTGCGAGTTCGCAAAAAATCGCGCCGCCGATGATAAGCGCGGCGCCCATCAGGCGGACCGGTGTTATGGCTTCGCCTAAAAGGACGGCGGAGAACACGACGGCTGAAAGCGGCTCGAGGTAGCCGACGACCGCGACGGTCTGGACGGGCAGCTTGGCGACAGCACTAAAGTAGAGCAGGCAACCGATGCCGGTGTTGACGACGCCGAGCATGACGACGGCGCGCCAATCAATACCGGCGGCGACGCCGGCGGACAGGAATGAGGGGGCACCCTGCGTGAAGAGCGTAAGGACCAGCGCGGTCACAAAGGCGGCGCTCACCTGGAGCGTGGAGTTTTCGAGGCCTTCGATGTGTGGCGCACCCTTGCTAGCGATGACCATCAGCGCATAGCAGAAGGCCGAGGCGATTCCGCAGGCGATACCAGCAATGGGCATATTGCCGCCTAAACCTTGCGCTGCAATGAGAAAAGCACCGCAAGCAACGGCGATGAAGCCGGCGATTTTGCCGCCGGTCAGCTTTTCGCCAAAGATGAGTGGGGACAGCGCCATGACAATGATGGGGCCGCAGTAGTACAGCAGCGAGGATATGCCGACGCCGATCGTTTGGTAGGCGCGGAACAGAAAAATCCAGCTGGCGCCCAGCGCGGCTCCCGAGAGGAGGAGGGCTGCGGCTTCGCGGGGGCGAGATGGCGCCTGCAACTTATGGCGTTGGGTGATGGCGAGGATGGTGACAAGCGAGAGTGCGCCCAAAAACGTGCGTAGTAGCACGATATCGGAGCTCGGCAGTGCGATGGCAGCGGCGATGATGCCGTTGGAGCCAAACAATAGCAATGCTGCTAAGTACGTAAACAGTCCGTTGTTCATGCGCTGACATCCCCTCTATATTCGGGCATGTTCACTATGGGTGAACTGGCTTTAGAAGAAAAGCGAATATAATGCATGGATAACATGACAAAGACTCATACAAAGGTGGAGGGGTGTCGTGGAAACGAATATTCAAAAGATGCAGGTGCTGCTCGAGACCGTGCGCGCCGGCAGTTTTACGCGCGCCGCCGAGCGGCTGAGCTATTCGCAGTCGGGCGTGAGCCGTATGGTGGCCGATCTCGAGGCCGACTGGGGCTTTAAAGTGCTTGATCGCAGCCGCGAGGGCGTAGTGCTTTCTGCCGATGGGCGGCAAGTTATGCCGGCGGTCGAGGCGTTATGCGAGGAATTTGTTCGTTTGCAGCGACGGGTGGATGAGATGCGTGGGCTCATGCGCGGCAAAATCTGCATCGGTACGTTTTCGAGTGTGGCGACCCACGTGCTGCCGCCGGTGATCGCGCGCTTTCGCGCCGATCACCCGGACGTCGATTATGAGTTGCTGATGGGCGATTACTCAGAGATTGAACAATGGGTGGCTGAGGGTCGTTGTGACCTGGGTTTTATCCCGCGTGAGCCACGCGGCGCCGGCATGGCGTCGCGGCCGTTGGTGCAAGACGAGCTGATGGCCGTGGTGCCAGCGGACTCCTCGCTTGCCACCGCGGAGGTCGTTTCCCTTGCCGATTTGTCCATCGAGCAGTTTATTCTGCTGGAACGCGGTAGCGACGACGAGATTACGCCGCTGTTTCGCCACGCGGGACTGACAGTGCGCTCAAAACTGTCGACCTGGGATGACTATGCGATTATGGCCATGGTCGAGGACGGCCTGGGCGTGAGCATTCTTCCCGCGCTCATCTTGCGTCGCTGCCAGTTCGATGTTGCCGTGCGCCCGCTCGAGGGACATCCTCATCGGCAGATCAACGCCATATGCCGCACCGCTGACGTTTCGCTTGCGGTGGCTCGTTTCCTCGAATACCTCTAAACGTGTACACGTCATTGTCCGCTTTGGGCAAATCTCAGAGTCCGGTACATTTTCTTATGAAATTGAACTTTCGAATGAGGTGCCGCGTTATACTGCTGCCTAAATTGAACTCTGGTTCAATTCGTGTTCTATAAATTGAACTTTGCCAGCAAGGAGGTTCCTGTGGCCCAAGAGACGTTTAGCGATCGCCTGCGACAGACTATGTCCGATCGCGACGTTCGACAGTCGGACGTGATTCGTGCATCGGAGATGCTCGGCAAAAAACTCGGCAAGAGTCAGATGAGCCAATATGTGAGCGGCAAGACGATTCCGCGGCGCGATGTGGCAGAGCTGCTCGCCCGCATTTTGGAGGTCGATGTTACCTGGCTGCTCGCCGGTGACGCCGATCAAGGCGAGACATCATCGCCCCGCAACGTTTCCAAGCCCGAACCCCATCCCTCAGCTCAAATTCCAAGGAGCACCACCATGCGTACTTTTTCTAAATCCACCAAGCTCGATAACGTCCTGTATGACGTGCGCGGTCCCGTCGTCGACGAGGCTGCCCGTATGGAGGACGAAGGCGAGCGTATTCTCAAGCTCAACATCGGCAACCCCGCGCCCTTTGGTTTCCGCACGCCCGATGAGGTCATTAAGGATATGCGCCAGCAGCTGCCCGACTGCGAAGGCTATTCCAACTCGCGCGGCCTGTTCTCTGCACGCAAGGCGATTATGCAGTACTCGCAGATCAAGGGCCTGCCCAATGTTCAGATGGAGCACATCTACACGGGCAACGGCGTGTCCGAACTCATTCAGCTTTCGATGAACGCGCTGCTCGACAATGGCGACGAGATTCTGATCCCCAGTCCCGACTATCCGCTCTGGACGGCGTGCGCAACCCTTGCCGGCGGTCATCCCGTTCACTATCTGTGTGATGAGCAAGCGGATTGGTATCCCGATCTGGAGGACATGGAGTCCAAGATCACGAGCGCGACCAAGGCCCTCGTCATCATCAACCCCAACAACCCCACGGGCTCGGTCTATCCGCGCGAGGTACTCGAGGGCATCGTTGAGATTGCACGCAGGCACCAGCTCATGATTTTTGCCGATGAGATTTACGACCGACTGTGCATGGACGGCTACGAGCACGTCTCGATTGCCTCGCTCGCTCCCGACCTGCCCTGCGTCACCTTTAGCGGCCTTTCCAAGTCGCACATGATCGCGGGCTATCGTATTGGCTGGATGGTGCTTTCGGGTAACCAGCGCTGCATGAGCGACTTTATTATGGGCATCAACATGCTCTCGAACATGCGCCTGTGCTCCAACGTGCCGGCTCAGTCGATCGTCCAGACGGCGCTCGGCGGCCATCAGTCTGTTAACAACTATATCCGCCCGGGCGGTCGTGTCTACGAGCAGCGCAACTTTGTGTATGAGGCACTCAACAAGATCGACGGCATCTCGGTGGTTAAGCCGCGTGCGGCGTTCTATATCTTCCCCAAGATGGATGTGAAGAAGTTCAACATCACCGATGACGAGCAGTTTGCCCTCGACCTGCTGCACGAGAAGAAGATTCTCATCACGCGCGGCGGCGGCTTTAACTGGGGCGAGCCCGACCACTTCCGCATCGTGTACCTGCCGCGCATGGAAGTGCTCAAAGAGTCCCTCGAAGACCTCGCCGACTTCTTCGACCATTACCGCCAGAGCTAGTGGGATAGAAGTTCCGCACTATGAGAAGCTCCCTGCAGTTGTTTTGCTGCAGGGAGCTTTCTTGAATCGGCGGAACTATATAACGATTCCGCAACAGTGGTCGATTTCGTGCTGGATGATCTCGGCGGTGTAGCCCGAGAAGTTTTTGATGCGGTGGACAAAGTTCTCGTCCAAATACTCAACCTTAATGCGGCGATAGCGGGTACAGGGACGCTCGCCGATCAGCGAGAGGCATCCTTCGCTCGTCTGATAGGCATTGACCTGCTCAAGAATTTGAGGGTTGTACATCAACAGCGCCCTGTTGCCGTCCTTTACGCAGATGATGCGTTTGCGCACGCCGATCATGTTGGCGGCGAGGCCCACGCACTCGTGCTCATGTTCGTTGAGCGTATCCAGGAGGTCCTGCCCGGTCGCGGCATCGTCGGGTCCCGCGTCTTCGGAAGGCAGGCGCAAAAAGAACTCGGATTTCATGATGGGCTTAATCATGGCGGGCTCCTTAAGGTGGACACGTTTGGTTCAGGCCATGATACCGCGACATGTCGCATTAATGTGTGCACATAGATTCTGCAGCTAGATTGGATGGCGACACCATAAACTAATTGACGTTTTGCCGAGAGGCATGAATGTTTAAAGCGCAAAGAGTGCGCGACGGGCCCCGCGAATGGGGCGATGATGCCCGAGAGGGCCAAGAAGGAGTCTCATGTCCGAGAACGAAGAGATCATGAACGAGACCGAGAACGAGACCATGGCTGCCGAGGTCGAGGCAGTCGAGACCGTGGAGACCGAAGCTGCCGAGGTTGAGGCTGCTGACGAGGTTTCCGCCGAGGAGGAGGCCGAGGTTGTCGAGGCCGCCGTTGATTACGATGACGAAGAGCTGATGGACAAGATGCAGAAGGCCGCCCGCCTGCTGCGTAGCCGTCGCTTTGCTATTTCCAAGGAGGAGGAGGCCAAGGCCGAGCGCATGGCGAACATCGAGCGCGCCATCAAGCTTCTTGACCTCAAGCCTAAGATGGAGCAGAAGGAGATGTCCGACCTGCTGGGCATGCGCCTTCGTGAGCTCGATGGCCTGATGGCCGAGGCCGAGGCTGCCGATCTGGTTGGCCGCATCGACGACGCCGAGGGCGATATGCGCAAGATCGTCGTCTTCGCTGCCGAGGATGCCGCTGAGGGCCTGGTCGAGCTTGCCAACAAGAAGGAGAAGCTCCTGCCCGACCTTTCTTACGAGGAGGCCACCGAGCTGATGGCCGCTCTCGATAAGGTCATCGCTCCGCTCGTCGCCATGGGCCTGGACGAGGACCGCGGTCCTCGTCCAGGCCCATGGCGACG
>DXML01000018.1 GCA_019414205.1 Collinsella sp.
CCAGGCGGCCGAGCATGGCGAAGCCCATGGCCGGCAGGATGTTGGCGGCAACGCCAAAGCCAGCAAGGACAAAGGGCGGGATGAAGTCGAGCATGCCCTGGATGGCGTCAGCACCCAGATAGAACGACAGCGAGCACAGCAGGAACGCCATGATGATACCGGTCAAACCGATCAGGAAGTGCATCGCATAGACACCCTTAAGGTTGCCCTGGCCGGAGAAGACATCAGCGCGGTCAACCAGAATCGGCAGGGCGGCGTTGAGGATGTTCTTGATGGCAAGGCACAGCGTGGCGATGGGCATAGCGAGCGCGATGGCTGCCTCGGTGCTCTGGCCCAACTGGATAGCGAAGGCGCAGGCGAGCACGCCGCCGATCGTCTCATCAGGCGGCACGTAGGCGCCGATGGAGATCGAGCCCATGAACAGAAGCTCCAGGCTGGCGCCGATCGCGAGGCCGGACTGCAGGTCCCCCAGCACCAGGCCCACGAGCGGGCACAGGACGATGGGGCGGAACGCATAGAGCGTACCGAGCTGGAAGTCGAACTTACCAAATGCGGCGATAAGTCCGATGAGGATTGCTTGGGTAAGCATATATCCCCCTTTCCTAATAGGACACTACGAAGAGCTCAGACTCTTCGAAATTGAACGCCTAGAGCACGCTTGCGCAGTCAACCTTGGGGTCATCGGCCAGAGGACGGATCTCGACCTCGACGCCGTTGTTCAGCATCTCACGCACATCGGCCTCCTCGGCTGCAGTCAGGAAGATCTGACGAGAGACCTGACGAGCATCGGGGCGCTTCTCGTCCTTGGGCTTGGTGTTGCCCAGGTTGACCGACTTGATCTGCGGGCAGCCTTCAACAAGCTGCTTTGCCTCAGCGATGGTGGCGACACAGATAATCATCTTGTATTTGTCAGTCACACCCGAGTTAATGGCCTCGATGGCATTCGCCATATCCTTGATGACGAGCTTGCAGCCGGCAGGCTTGCCCATCTTGAGCGTCGTCTTCCACACCGGGTCGTTGGCGACCTTATCGCCCACGCAGAAGATGCAGTTGGAGCCAAGGCCCTGGACCCAAGAGACCGCGACCTGGCCATGAAGCAGGCGATGGTCGACGCGAAGTAGCTGAATCATAATGTGACCCCCCAAAGGTCTTGTGCCGTCTTACGGCGTGTCAGTAGGTGCTGCGGATTAGAACTCTTCTTCCTCTTCGTCATCGACCAAAAGATCGTTGACAAACTTCACGCGCGTATCGTCCGCAGCGACGATGGCGCGAATCGTCTCCTCAACCGGCGCCGACTCGTCAGAGAACAGCAGCTGGATAAGCAGAGGAAGGTTCATATTGGTCACCAGATGCGTGTTGGGACGCGTCTGGACGATCTTGGTGAACTCGTTGTTGACACTGCCGCCAAAGAGGTCGGTGCAGACAACGACATCATCGTCGGCAGCCATGCCTGCCAGCAGTTTTTGGGCCTCCTCGGCCACGTCCATGCGGTCATCGACGAACATCGAAAGATCGTGGACGTTGTCGCGAGCGCCCGAGAGCAGCTCGACACTCTCCTTGATGCCGGTAGCGAAGTGCGCATGGCTGGCGATGATGTACTGCCTCATTCTGTGTTCCTCTCAATAGCCCGGCGCGTTCCCGCACCCGTTTTCTTTAGTAGTCGAACTGGTGATAGTAGCGACGATACTTGAGGTTGTGCTTGGTGACCGTCTCGTAGTAGCGAGCCAGGCGGTCGGTAACGAGCACCGTCAGAATCCACGGAGACACGATGACGCGGAACTCGTCGTCAAGGCCGGGGATCGCGAACTCGGCGGTGTCGATGATGTTGATGTCGGTGTCGCCGGTCACGCCGCGGGTCAGGAAGGCGCGGACGCGCTCGTCGAGCTTGCGGTTCTCGTCCTCGCCCATGAACAGGAACACGGGGACGCCGGGCTCCACGAGCTCGAGGGTGCCGTGGAAGAAGTCGGCCGAGGTGATGTAGCGGGTGCGCTTCCACTGCATCTCCTCCAGGATGCACATCGAGAACAGGATGGTCTCGCCCCACAGGGCGCCGGAGCCGATGAACATGGTGTAGGGGGCCAGGGCGTACTTCTTGGCGAGCTCCTCGGCGCGCGGCTCGAAGCGCTTGCGGATATCGAGCATGTCCTTCCAGATGTCCTTGGTCTGCTCGATAAACAGATCGAACTGCGGGAAGCAGCCGCGGCGGTTGAGCAGGCGCAGGCCGAAGCAGTCGGCGAGGTAGTAGCCCATCTCGCAGCCGCCCGAACCATGGTCAGAAGCCATGGCGACGCAGTTCTCGGCGCCGACAGCCTGGCCGATGAGACCCTCGGGCTTGGTCATGGCGTAGACGCGCATGCCCATGTCCTTCATCTTCTTGACGGCCTCGAGGACCTCGGGGGTGGTGCCGGACTCGGAGGCGGTGAGCACGACGGACTTCTCGGTCATGCGCTTGTGGCCCATGGCGTTCCACTCGGCGGCGTGGATCAGGTAGACCTCGAGGTCGCGGTCGCCGAACTTGTTCATGAGGTACTCGAGCTGCATGAGCTCGTCCCAGGTGCCGCCGACGCCCATCAGGAACACGGCGTCGTAGCCCTCGTCGGCAACCTTGTCGGCGAGCGCGGTCATCTTCTTGCCGGCCTCGTAGAGCGCCTTGCCGTCCTCGAGATAGCCCTCCTGGTCGAAATGCATGATCTCGATCTTCTCGGTTTCCTTCATTTGTCTCTCCTTTCTGGGGTTGTTTCCACATCCCCCATGCCAACGGGCATCAAAACCCGCTTACATTCCGTAACACTCAGCCGCTTTGGCCTTAAGCGCATTGACTGACTCTTCGTAGCCCTCTGCCTTGACCTCCATTTGCTTGGAGACGGTATCGAGATACGGGTGCACGTTCCATGACTTCAGACGCTCGGCGATCATGGCCGCAATCGTCTGGAAGAACACAAGATTGGGAATTGCGCTGAGCAGCGGAGCCACCTGAGGCACCGCAACCTCGTGAGCCCTACCCTTGGGATGGGCCGTGAGCAGCACCGTTTTTGCCGTAACGTTCGATAGCGCATCGGCGATATTCGCAAGACGCTCCGACCCCTGCGGATCGTCGACGATAAACACCAGATGGCCCGGAACGATCTGCATCTCGGGACCGTGGACGAACTCCTCGCCTTCGTGATGCATGGCAGGAATCTTGATGGTCTCGCTCAGCTTGAGCGCTGCCTCCTCGGCAACACCATAGTTGGGGCCGTTGCCGACGACCATGGCGGGCATGTGCTCAGAAAGCTCGAGCATGTGATCTTGGACATATGCCTCGGCGGTCTTGCACATCACGGCATTAGCCTGGATAGCCTCGCGCAGGTCATCAAGACGCTGAGCAACGCCCTTGGCGTCAATCGTTCCGCGCGCCTGACCGCCGTAAATACCAAAGAGCACCAGGTACTCAACGAGAACCTCGACGCCCAGAGTCACAAAGTCCACCGACTCGACACCCACACCGTAGTCAAGAACGATGTCAGCGTGTTCCTTGATGGGTGCCTCGACGTTTGCCGTGAGCGCAACTGCAGCCATATCGTGTGCACGCATGTAATCGAGCGCCGCAATCGTATTGGTCGAATAGCCGCTCTGCGAGACGGCGATGTTGAGCGCATGCTGCGGATAGGTGTGTTCAAAATCGACGAAGGCCTCGGGCGTCACAACGGACACCTGCATCTGCAGCGCATCTTGCAGGTAATCGCGGGCGCAATCGGCGGCATGGCGCGACGAACCCGAAGCAACGATGCGCAGTGCATCAAAAGAACCGGACTGGAAAATATCAACGAGCTGCGCTACCAGCTCAGACGAACGCTCGAGGTTCTCCCCCATACGCACATGGGCAAGCTGAACGTAATCGAGCATCTTCATCGTCTCACCTCGTAATAAATCATTAGTATTTGATACCAATCACAGTTACAGATTACGGCTTTTTGATACCTCTTTGTCGATTAATTTATCCCCATCGGCGAACGGTCGATTTTGAGCCATGTAAGGTTGTATATACGGTCTGCTCAACGAATCAAAATTCCGTCAACTTTTCAGCCCGTTATGCAAAAAACCAGCTAGTACGTATAGGTATATCCACCCGCATCACCGCGGTTAAACGACTTGACGCACTCGATCGCCTGGCCGCTCGCATCGAAGCTTACGCACTCCAGCGTCAAGGCAAGATCACCCTGCTCCAGTCCAAGCAGGCCGGCATCTCGTGCGCCCAGCGCTTCGATATCGAGCTTTTCCTGTGCCATAACTGGCTTTCGGCCCAGCATCTCATAGGTCTCGTACAAGCTGAAGACCGACACGTCAATATCTTCGATGGTTGGGAACAGCAGGCAGGGAATCAGCGCCGTCTCGATCGATACGGGGCTACCGTTTATGCAGTTCAGGCGTCGAATGGAATAGAGCAGGTCGTCCTCGGCGATGCCAAACAGGTCAGCGTAGTATGGCCCCGCATAACGCTTGGAACGTGCGAGAATACGGACGGACGGCTCGCCGCCCGAAGCACGGACCGATTCACGGAAACCGCCCGTGCGTTCAAAAAAAGCAGGTACTTTCTGCGCCACAAAGGCACCTTTCCCCCGAACACGGCGAATCTGCCCGCGCCGAACCAGCTCATCGACAGCGCTTCGGATGGTCAAGCGTGTCGTACCAAATTCCTCGGCGAGGTCTTTTTCGGACGGAATCATGGAACCCGTGGGATATGTACCGCGCTCGATACGCTCCTCGATGCGGCGTCGAATGCGCATATAAACCGGGGTGGCATCTACTGTTTCAGCCATTGTTCACCTGCCACACTCCTCATGCCGTTCTCTTCGCCGTTATCGGCAAAGCGAAACTTTGTGGGCAAAATCACCGATTTGCAATGCTCCACAAAACGCATGTCCTTATCAAATTCAATCGAGCTCTCATAGAACACCGGCGTTCCCTCTTCTTGCTGGAGCAGCTCGGCCTCTTCGACGTTCAAACGCGAGATAGAGATATGCTCACGTCCATGCTCAACACGCACGCCGCCTTCTTTGAGCAAGACATCGTAAAGGCTCTCGCACTCAAAATCGTGCTCGGTAAGCGATGGGCACAGGGACAGGTTAACGTGAGCGGTCTCGATTGACGCCGGCTCGCCCTCAATAAGTCGAACGCGCTGCATGCGGAGCAAAGGAGCGCCTACAGACACCCCAAGCTTGTCGGCAAGCGCCTCATCCGCCTCGATGGTCCCGGTGGAAACCAGACGAGAAGAGGGGTGCAGACCGGCAGTCCGCACAGCATCGGAAAAGTTATACGTTTCCTGAAAGATGTTTAGCGGCTTGGGAGGACACACATACGTACCCGATCCGCGACGGCTCTCGAGCGTTCCACACGAGATGAGCCGCGTGATACCGGCACGCAACGCTGTACGCGAAACGCCAATCTCTTCGCACAGCACGCGCTCGGCCGGCAGGCGATCCCCGCCGGCAAGCTGATGGTGCTGGATATACCAAAGAATTCCCTCAACAGCACGATCTTTGGGGGGAATTGCATAAGATTCGCCTGCCATTGCACAGACTCCTCATTCAGAAACGTATGCCGCCAAAATTAGGCCAGCCCTCCCATGGCATCAAATTCGGCCTTGATCTTCTCGGCGACATTCCGATACGACTTATATAGACTTGAATCGCGTTTAACTTCGTCGGTCATAACGGGAATCTCTAATTTGGAAACCTCGTCTTTTCCCGTCTGAACCGCCACAACAACGCCCATACCAAGACACATATTACGCTTGGCAGCGTTTATTTTCGCCGCCTTGGCAGGATTTGCCAGGATACGCTGGGCAAATTCCTGTTTTGAAGTCACTTCCTCGGCCTCCGGATCGCCCGCCTCGGCTACTTCGCACTGCAACACGTCCGCATAGTCAAAAATCTTAGGCTCTGCACCACGCTGATGCACGGCCCACTTGCGACGCGTGGCATCCTGGTAGATAGCCGGCAAAAACGTAAACCGCGGCGGGTCCAAAATCGTATCCGTGATGGTAAACACATCGGGATCAAAGGCATCCTGCGGGTTTTTCTTCTTGAACAGCCCCATATCAGCCTCCCGTACTAGCATTAAACAACTCAAGCTGAATATAGCACCAATTTCAAGCCACTGCCTTACCCTATCGGTGCGCGGCGTCTATGGCTCGCCCAGCGGAAGAGTTAACGGACGAGGGCCGGGGTGCCTGCCGGCAAATAGCGGACACTCCGCATGCAATCTATGCAAACAAACAAGTACGCTTAGCTACATTCGGTAAGTTCGAGCACGCTGCCCTTAACGATAAGTGCCGGCTCCAGGACGACCTCTTCGGCACGCCTACCGCCCCTACCGGCAAGACGCTTGGACATGCAGCCAAAAGCATGCTCCGCAAGGACACCAGGATCCTGCTCAATCGCGGTCAGCGCCGGCTCAAAGAGAACGTCGGCCGCCGAGTTGTCATAGCTTACGACCGAAATATCGCCCGGGATGCTCTTCCCCATCTCGTGCAAGCGCTTGAGCAGACCGAGGGCGATGTTATCCGAACTTGCGAACACAGCGGTGGCATCAGTTGCGAGCACCGCCTCCGAGGCCTCGTAGGCACTCGGAATGTAGTACTCGCTCTCAAACTCCAAACGCGCGTCGATAGGCAAGCCAACCTCGCGCAGTGCGCGCTCATAGCCGGCAAGTCGCTTACGCCCCGTATTGGAACGGCGCGCGTTAACCAAGCAGGCAATGCGACGGTGGCCCTGCTCGATCAGATAGCGGGTGGCCATGTAGCCACCCATCTCGTGGTCGAACATCACCTTGTCGCACTCGAGCCCTTCAATGGCACGGTCGACCATCACGGCCGGGATGGGCAGGTGGCTGACTTCTTCGCGCAGGGCGCGGTCATCGGAGAACTCGTCACCCACCACCAGGAAGACGCCATCAACGCCGCGCGTCACCAGCTGGCGCAGCAGCTCCAGATCGTCATCGGCGCTTCCGCCCGAGCTGGTAATGAAGAGCGCATAGCCGTCCTCGCGGCAGCGCTTTTCCAGGCTACCGGCGAGCGAGGCAAAAAAGCGGCTCTCGATGTTAGGGACGATAAGGCCCAGCGTGCGCGACTCGCGCATGACCAGGCTGCGCGCAATCTGGTTGGGAACATAGTGGTTGCGCGCCGCGACCTCTTTGATGAGCTTGCGGTTTTCTTCCGAGATGCGACAGGGCCGATTATTGAGAACAAGCGAGACCGACGAGGGGGAAAGCCCCACCTCCTGGGCGATCTGCTTGAGGGTGACTTTGTTGGCCATCTCGCTCCTTCCGGGTTTACGCGCAATCTCTTGAAAGTATAGCGACTACCCCTCTACCTCGGTGATAAACACTTTACCAATCCGGTAGACGGCTGTTTTATCGCCGCCAGCGCACCAAATCCGTCCGGGTGGGGTATATTGCAATCGATTGATGACAACGACCACCAAAAGGCGGATATCCGTATGCACGAGAACGATTTTTTTAACGAGGACCTGCTGTGCGCGCTCGCTGGCGTTGCCGGCGAGGACAACGTGCTGATGAGCGAGCCCATGCGCGAGCACACCACGTTTAAGATCGGCGGTCCGGCCGACGTCTTTGTCACGCCCGATACTGAGCAGGGCCTCGTCGCCACGCTCGATACCTGCTATCGCTGCAATCTACCACTCACCATCGTGGGCAACGGCTCCGACTTGCTCGTCGGCGACAAGGGCATCCGCGGCGTCGTCGTAGCGCTGGGCGAGGGCCTCTCCGACATTACGGTCGACGGCACGCACGTCACGGCGGCAGCCGGCGCCTTGCTTTCCGATGTCGCCGCGGCGGCAGCCGAGGCCGGCCTCACCGGCATGGAGCCCATCTCGGGTATCCCCGGATCGGTCGGCGGCGCCTGCTACATGAACGCCGGTGCCTACGGTGCCTGCATGGCCGATGTGCTGGAGTCCGTGCGCGTCTACAAACCCGCTCGCCAGCTCGACGATGGCACCCGCGGCAGCGGCAACATCATCGAGTTCGATGTCGACGAACTCAACCTGGGCTATCGCAAGAGCCGCATCGCCGACGACGGCTTCATCGTACTTTCGGCCACTTTCAATCTCGCCCCGGGCAACGCCGCGATGATTAAGGCCGACATGGACGACTACCACCAGCGCCGCGAGGACAAGCAGCCGCTCGACATGCCGAGTGCTGGCTCCACTTTCAAGCGCCCCGAGGGTTACTTTGCCGGCAAACTCATCATGGATGCCGGCCTGCGAGGACACGCCGTTGGCGGCGCGCAGGTGAGCGAGAAGCACTGCGGCTTCATCGTCAACGCCGACCACGCCACCGCCGCCGACGTCGACGAACTCATCCGCCACATCCAAACAACCGTCAAAGACCAATTCAACGTAGACCTAGAACCCGAAGTCCACCGAGTCGGCGAATTTTTATAGCCTGCCCACCGCGATCCACTTTAATTAATAACGGGACAAGTGATCTAGCTCACTTGTCCCGTTATCATTTATTTGTGAAGAACATCGGCCAGCCGCAGGATTGAAATCATCGACCGATAAGTGAGTTCCACTTTTTCGCCCGCAAGCAGTCGTTTCGAGCCAATCTCATCTAGTCCCACAAGCCGAGAAAACAGCGGGCTGCTCATCGTGCCCTCGTCAATTGATTCCCTTATGGTCTTCAAAACGTCCGTATCATGAAGCGACGCCGAGCTGTAGGGGGCAACACGAGCGGAACTCTCAATTAACGACGAAACAAAAGGATGGAGATGCTTTGGACATAGTCCATCAAACACCACATCCCCATTGTCATCCGAGCCGACTAATCGCCAACTATAATGATCGACCCAGTCGTCTCCGTCATATATGGTGTCCATGAGCAACTTCCCGTCTAGAGAGACCTATTTGGACATCGGGGCGCAAGACCGCAATCCATATAGGACCAGCAGCAGCTCCAACCCAACGCACCGCTCGACAATTGCAAATTGCGGCTATTTTAAATCTACATGATCAGTTCGAGTTCGCAACAAGGCGATTATTGCAACTAGGTTATATTTCATTTTCCACTTTGGTGAGCCGTCGGCTCCAAATTCCAAAACCGAAGTCCACCGAGTCGGCGAATTTTTATAAAAAGAAGGCCCCGAAAGGGGCCTTCACTTTCTTTAATTCAGACAACCAGTCCGGTATGTCGCGCCCCGAACCCGAGAGGGCCGTGTGCCCGCCCGCAATATATTTGATTGATCGCGAGTTCCGCACGCAAAGAAGGCCACTTAATGTGGCCTTCGTCTTGCGCAGGACTGCCCGAGCAGGCAATCAAATATATTGCGGGCGGGCACACGGCCCCGTCGGCTTTACGACAGCGCAATACCGCCAAGCCAGCCCCAACGCACGCCAGAGCCAGTGCCGTAGAACCGAATAAACGCATCAAGCGACTTAGACGTAATGGCGCCCTCGTTGCTCATAACGATGCCGCCGCCAACGTAGATACCCACATGACCGTAGATAAGGCCCGGAGCACCCGTGCCGCTATGCGAGGAGTCGGCCACGATCATGCCCACCTGCAGCGCCGAGCGGTCGGAGCTATAGCACCAGGCGTTGAACATGTCACACGCGTTGCCGCCAAAGTAGCCAACGCCGGCGTTACGGAAGACATTGGTAACCCACGCCGCGCACCAGTTCTGACCCGGCGAAGGCGTGGAGTAGCACGCGTTGACGACGGCCTGCTGCTTGCCCGAGCCGGCATTCTGCTGCGGAGTTCCGGGCGCATACGATCCACCGCCCGAGCTCGAACCACCCGAGTAGGAATTGTTCTTGTTCGCGGCAGCCGCGGCAGCGGCGGCCTTCCTAGCGGCCTCCTCGGCCTGGGCGGCAGCGAGAATCTCGGAATCACGCTGAGCCATGAGCTCCTTGACGTCGTCGGAAAGACCGTTCAGCACGGTCTGGACCTCTTGCTGCTTGGCCTGCATATCCTGCATCTGAGCCGTCTGCTGATCCTTGAGTTTCTCCAGGTCAGCCTTTTGTGCTTCGAGCTCGGTCTTCTGTGCGTCGAGCTCGGCCTGAATCGTCTGGATATCCTCGATGGCATCGCGGTCGCTCTTGTTGATCTTCTCAACGTAATGCGCGTTGGCGACGAGTTCCTCAAACGAGCCAGAGGCCAGCAGCAGCGACAGGATGTTCGTACCGCCGGACTTGTAGCTGGCGGCCACGCGATCGGAAAGGTCGTTGCGCTTCTTCTTGAGCTCGGCCTTCTTTTCATCGATCTGGGCCTGCGTGTCGTCAATCTTGCCCTGGACATTCTCGATGTCGTTGAGGGTCTGGGCATTCTTGTTGGCCAGCGCCGCATACTCATTTGCGATGCTGTCGAGCTGGGCCTGAACCTCGTCGAGTTGGGCCTGGGCGGCATTCAATTTATCGGTGGTTTCTTTGGAAGCCTCCGCCGCATGGGCGCGAGTGGGCAGGCCAAAAAGAACTGCCGCAGAAGCGGCGCCGAACAGGGCCTTAAGGGCAGTGCGGCGCGAGAGCTCCTGGGAAAGGATGGAATCGCTGTTTGGTGACATATGTACTCCGTTACATGCTTATTTATATGTCGCTCAACTCATACATATTAGCGTACATATGGCGCGTCCCAACGATTTCCACGAACGGCAGGAAACTACAAGGTCGGCGGCTCGTAAGCAATTGTCAAATTTGAGGTAACAATTGAGCAAGCTCTTATATGAGTACGTTAACATAATCCTCTGCTTTTCCTACAGTGCACCATTTGGGCGTCCCCGCCTGCGCTATACTCCCCTCTAGAAGTGTTCCTGATTCGATAGGAGACTACATGTCCAAAGCACTCGACCCCAAAGACACCTGCGTCCTCGTTACCGGTGGCGCCGGCTTTATCGGCTCGCACACCGTCGTTCAGCTGCTCGAGGGTGGCTACCAGGTCGTCATCGTCGATGATCTCTCCAACTCCAGCGCCGTCGCCGTCGACCGCGTCAAGACCATCGTGGGCGACGAGGCCGCCAAGAACCTCACCTTCTACGAGGCCAACGTGCTCGACCGCGATGCGATGAACAAGATCTTCGATACCCATCAGATCGATCGTGTCATCCACTTTGCCGGCTTTAAGGCCGTCGGCGAGTCGGTGAGCAAGCCCGTCGAGTACTACCACAACAACATCGAGAACACCCTGGTGCTCATCGACGTCATGCGCAACCATGGCTGCAAGTCCATCATCTTCTCGAGCTCCTCGACCGTCTACGGCGACCCGGACAACCCGCCCGTCACCGAGGAAGACCCCAAGAAGCCCGCAACCAACCCCTATGGCTGGACCAAGTGGATGATCGAGCAGATCCTTATGGACGTCCACACCGCCGACCCCGAGTGGGACGTCGTGCTGCTCCGTTACTTCAACCCCATCGGCGCTCATCCGTCGGGCCTGATCGGCGAGGACCCCAAGGGCATCCCCAACAACCTGGTGCCCTATGTCGCCCAGGTCGCCGTGGGCAAGCTCGAGGCCGTTCAGGTCTTTGGCAACGACTACCCCACCCCCGACGGCACCGGCGTGCGCGACTACATCCACGTGTGCGATCTGGCCTCTGGTCACGTTGCCGCCCTTAACTGGATGAACGGCAAGACCGGCGTCGAGATCTTTAACCTGGGCACCGGCACCGGCACCTCGGTACTCGAGGTCGTCGCCGCCTTCTCCAAGGCTTGTGGCAAGGAGCTGCCCTACGTGATCCGCGAGCGCCGCGCCGGCGACATCGCTGCCAACTGGTGCGATGCCTCCAAGGCCGAGCGCATGATGGGCTGGAAGGCCCAGTACGACATCGCGGACATGTGCCGCGATAGCTGGAACTGGCAGAGCCACAACCCCAACGGCTTCGCCGACGCCGAGTAGCAAAAACCTACATACCGTTCTTGCCCCGATCTCACGTTGTGAGGTCGGGGCTTTTTCATGGCATGTAGCCATTCGCCGAAAATCGACCAACTTTTTTATCTTGCCTGTACATGTTTAAACAACATGTTTTACAATAGGCGTATCGAATCAGAACATCGGAGGCGGACTGCACACCCATCGGCAGGACGACCCCACAACAAGAAGGTTGGTGAGCGCATTCATGGAGCGTGCAAGCGGCGTCCTCATGCCCGTCTCATCTCTGCCCGGACCATACGGAATCGGCGGCTTTGGCTGGAATGCCTACGACTTCGTCGATTTTCTCGCCTCGTGCAAACAACATTACTGGCAGATTCTGCCCCTTACGACGACCAGCTATGGCGATTCGCCTTATCAGTCGTTCTCGGCCCGCGCAGGCAACCCCAACTTTATCGACTTTGCCGAGCTTATCGAGGCAGGGTATCTGGAGCAGCGCGATATCGATGGCGTGTATCTGGGATCCGACCCCAGCAATGTCGACTACGGTGCTATCTTTGGCGGCCGCCGTCAGATTCTCGACCGCGCCGCCGAGCGCTTTGCTGCCGACAAGCCGGCCGATTTCGATGACTTTATCCAGGCCAACGAGGACTGGCTCATCCCCTACTGTGAGTTCATGACCGTCAAAGAGGAGTGCGGTCTCAAGGCGTTTTGGGAGTGGCCCGCGGAGCTCCGCACCCGCGGCGAGGCTTCCGCCAAGGTCTGCGCCGACCATCCGGCGCGTATGCTCTACCACCAGATGACGCAGTACTTCTTCGATCGCCAGTGGAGCCGCCTCAAGGCCTATGCCAACGAGCGCGACATTCTCATCATCGGCGACCTGCCCATCTATGTCTCGCGTGACTCCGTCGAGATGTGGGCGACACCTGAGCTCTTTAAGATCGACGCCGCCGGCAATCCCGTGAGCGTCGCCGGCACGCCGCCCGACCAGTTCTCGGCCACCGGCCAGTACTGGGGCAACCCCATCTACGACTGGGACGCCATGGAGGCGTGCGGCTTCTCCTGGTGGGAGGGCCGCATTCGCTCCGCCCTCGACATGTACGACGTCATCCGCCTGGATCACTTCCGCGGCTTCGAGGCTTATTGGGAGGTGCCGTTCTCCTCGCCCGATTCGTCCTACGGTTCGTGGACGCAGGGGCCCGGCCTCAAGTTCTTCAAGACACTCGAGGAAAAGCTCGGCACGCTGCCCATCATCGCCGAGGACCTGGGCTTCCTCACCCCCGGCGTCATCGACATGCGCGACAACTCGGGCTTCCCCGGCATGAAGATCCTGCAGTTTGCCTTTGAGGGCACCAACTCGTACTACCTGCCGCACAACTACATTGCCAACACCGTCGCCTACGTGGGCACCCACGACAACGAGACGGCACGCGGCTGGTTTGAGGGAACGGCTACCCCGCGTCAGCGCGAGCAGGCAGCCCTGTACACCCATCAGCAGGCCGGCGAGCCCATCACCGACGCGCTCAACCGAACCATCGCCGCCAGCGTGAGCGACACGTGCATCTACACCATGCAGGACCTGCTTAACCTGGGCAACGAGGCGCGCATCAACACCCCTGCCACGCTGGGCGGCAACTGGACCTGGCGCATGCTCGACGGCGCCATCACCCGCGAGCTCGAGCACAAACTCACCGACTGGACCGAGACCTACTTCCGCATCCCGTCGGAAGCCGAAATCGAGCTTCCTCAATAGGAGCTACCGCGCCCGACCCCTCCCCACCGTGCGGACGCGCTTGCTTACCCGCGCGAGGCCACCCCAATCCCCTCGCGCGGGATTCTTATGAATTGCAGACATGAAACAACCCATCACAGGAGAAAACATGCCCCAAATTAACCTCATGGAACTCGCCGAGCAGTCTTTTGGCACCTCGCTCGAGCAGCTCGACGACCGTCGCATTTACAAGCTGCTGGTCAAACTCGTGCAGGAGCGCTCCGCCACCTGCCCGCTCAACAACGGCAAGAAAAAGCTCTATTACATTTCCGCCGAATTTTTGATCGGCAAGCTGCTCATCAACAACATGATCGACCTCGGCATCTACGACGAGGTTAAGGACCAGCTCACCGCCGCAGGCCACGACCTCAACAAGATCGAGGAATTCGAGGTCGAGCCGTCGCTCGGCAACGGCGGCCTGGGCCGCCTGGCCGCGTGCTTCCTGGATTCCATCGCCACGCTGGGCTTGACCGGCGATGGCGTGGGCCTCAACTATCACTACGGTCTGTTCCGTCAGCGCTTTGTCGACAACCAGCAGAAGGCCGTCCCCGACGAGTGGCTCGGTGAGCAGGACATCCTAGTCGACGATGACCGCTCCTACACCGTCGAGTTCGGCGATTTTGCCGTTACCTCCAAGCTCGTCAACATCGATGTGCCCGGTTACGACCAGCCCACCAAGAACCGCCTGCGCCTGTTCGACCTGGCGAGCGTCGACGACGGCCTGGTCCCCGGCAGCTCCATCGACTTCGACAAGACCGAGATCGCCAAGAACCTTACCTTGTTCCTCTACCCCGACGATTCCGACGAGCAGGGCCGCCTACTTCGCATCTATCAGGAGTACTTCATGGTGAGCAACGCCGCCCAGCTCCTGATCGACGAGGCCGTCGAGCGCGGCAGCAACCTGCACGATCTGGCCGACTACGCCGTGGTCCAAATTAACGACACGCACCCCACCATGGTCATTCCCGAGCTCATCCGCCTGCTCACCACCGAGCACGACATCGAGTTTGACGAGGCCGTTACCATCGTGCGCTCCATGGTCGCCTACACCAACCACACGATCCTTGCCGAGGCGCTCGAGAAGTGGCCGCTCGCCAGCCTGCAGAAGGTCTCCCCTGCCATCGCCGACATTATCGTCAAGCTCGATGAGGTCGCGAAGGCCGAGCACGATGACCCGCGCGTCGCCATCATCGACGAATACGACACCGTCCACATGGCCCACATGGACATCCACTTTGGCTTCTCCATCAACGGCGTAGCCGCCCTCCACACCAAGATCCTGGAGGACACCGAGCTTCATCCGTTCTACGAAATCTATCCCGAGAAGTTCTCCAACAAGACCAACGGCATCACCTTCCGCCGCTGGATCCATGGGGCCAACCCCGCGCTCGCCAGCCTGCTCGACGATGTGATCGGCACCGATTGGCGCAGCACCGGCGATCTGAGCAAACTCGCCAAGTTCGCTGACGACAAGGACGTTCTTGAGCGCCTGGCCGCCACCAAGGTCGAGGCCAAGGCCATCATGCGCCAGTTCATGGCGCTCGAGCAGGGCGTGACCATTCCCTCCAACGCCATCATCGACGTCCAGGTCAAGCGCATCCACGAGTACAAGCGCCAGCAGATGCTCGCGCTCTACATCATCTGGAAGTACCTCGATATCAAGAACGGCAACAGACCTAAGCACCCCGTCACCATCATCTTTGGCGGCAAGGCGGCGCCTGCCTACACTATCGCGCAGGACATCATCCATCTGATCTTGACGCTGTCTCAGTGGATTGCAAACGACCCCGACGTGGCTCCCTACCTGCAGGTTGTCATGATCGAGAACTACAACGTCACCGCCGCCGAGCGCGTGATCCCCGCCGCTGACATCTCCGAGCAGATCAGCCTGGCCTCCAAGGAGGCGAGCGGCACCTCCAACATGAAGTTCATGCTCAACGGCGCCCTAACCCTGTGCACGCTCGACGGCGCCAACGTTGAGATTGCCGAGCTCGTGGGCGACGAGAACATCTATACCTTTGGTGCCTCGTCCAAACAGGTCGAGCAGCTCTACGCCGACGGCACCTACAACGCCGGTGCGCTCTACCGCAAGCCCGGCATTAAACTGCTGGTGGACTTCATCACCAACCCGGCCTTTATGGCAACCGGCAACGCCGAGCGCCTGCGGCGCCTGCACGACGACATTAAGGGCAAGGACTGGTTTATGGCCCTGCTCGACATCGAGGAGTACATCCAGACCAAGGAGCGCGTACTGGCCGACTACGAGGACCAGGACGCCTGGATGCGCAAGGCGCTCATCAATATCGCCAACGCTGGCACCTTCTCGTCCGACCGCACCATCTCCCAGTACAACGACGAGATCTGGCACCTGAGCTAATTCGGTTTCATCGCCCATCCTCTTGAAAACGGAGCCACGGCAACGCGGCTCCGTTTTTTGTGCCCGCACGTTACCCTGTGATCCGACTCGGCCAAACAATCTCGATCCATAACAACTACTCAACCAAAACGGTCCCAGCTGTTACAGATTGAGACATACCGGCCCCTCCCCTTGGGTTTATCTCAATCTGTAACATCTAGCAGGTGAAATTCGCCTTTGGTGTTACAGATTTAGATGAAATGGTTAGCTCAGCGGAACCGTCTCGATCTGTAACATCTAACGTCCGAAATCGGCCCTATCCGTTACAGATCGAGACAAACGACCGGTCAGGCAGTCCCAACACAAAGAAAGGCTCCCCTCTCGCCCAGTGGACGGGAGGGGAGCCTTATATGTGACCGCGGCAAAAGGATGGCAATACCGCAGTCGCCCAAAGGGAGGGCCTGGTTGCACCGGGCCTAGATAAGGTTCTTGCCAGAGACCTTATCGAAGAGGTGGGTCGCGTTCTTCTCGAACTTGAACCAGATGGGGTCGCCCGCCTTGAGCGCGCCCTTGGCCTCGAGGTCGACGACGGGAATGATCAGGACAAACTGGCCGTCGGGAGCAGTCACGTGGACATGCTCGGTCGAGCCCATGAGCTCGGTCACCTCGACGGTGCCCTGGAGCGCACCCTCCTCGCCCTTGTCGGCAAGCAGAATCTGCTCGGGACGCACGCCGGCCGTAATCTCCTTCACGTCGCCGCCGTCCCAGTTGAGGGCAAGCTGAGCGCAGGTCTCGGGGGCGAGCGCCACGTTCATATCCTCGGTCTTGACGGTAAAGCCGTTGCCCGAGCGCACCAGCTGGGCATCGAAGAAGTTCATCTGCGGCACGCCGATGAAGCCGGCGACGAAGATGTTCGCGGGATGGTTGAAGACCTCCTGCGGGGTGGCGATCTGCTGGACGACGCCGTCCTTCATGACCACGATGCGATCGCCGAGGGTCATAGCCTCGGTCTGGTCGTGGGTAACGTAGATGAAGGTGCCCTTGATCTCGTGACGCAGCTTAATGAGCTCGGCGCGCATCTGGTTACGCAGCTTGGCATCCAGGTTGGACAGGGGCTCGTCCATCAGGAAGACCTTGGGGTCACGCACGATGGCGCGGCCGATGGCGACACGCTGACGCTGGCCGCCGGAGAGTGCCTTGGGCTTACGGTCAAGGTACTCGGTAATACCCAGGATCTCGGCAGCGGAGCGAACCTTGCGGTCGATCTCGTCCTTGGGGACCTTCTTGAGCTCAAGCGTAAACGCCATGTTCTCGTACACCGTCATATTGGGGTACAGAGCATAGCTCTGGAACACCATGGCGATATCGCGGTCCTTGGGCGCCACGTCGTTGACGCGCTTGCCGTCGATGAGCACGTCGCCCGAAGTGATGTCCTCCAGGCCAGCGACCATGCGCATCGTCGTGGACTTACCGCAGCCAGAGGGGCCAACGAGGACGATGAACTCCTGGTCGTGAACGGTGAGGTTGAAGTCCTCTACAGCGAGCACACCGTCCTCGGTAACCTTGAGGTTGTGCTTCTTCTCCTCGGTCTTCTTCTTTTTGCCAAAGAAGCCCTTCTTTTTGGACTCGTTGTTGGGATACACCTTCTGAACATGTTTGAGAACGATCTCGGCCATGTCTCTACCTTTCGATACGCGGCGCCACGCTGAGGGGCGCCGCAGAAACTTGCAAAACAGTTACGGCATCAGCCCTTGACGGCACCTGCCACCACACCGTCGATGATGTACTTCTGGCAGAAGATGTACATGATGACGATGGGGACAACGACCATCATGATGCAGGCCATCATGGGGCCGAGCTCGACGTGGCCATAGCCGCCACGGAAGTACTGGATCAAGATAGGAATGGTCTTGTACTTGGTGGAGTCGAGCGTAAGGTAGGGCAGCAGGTAGTCGTTCCAGACCCACATGGTCTCAAGGATGCCGACCGAAAGATAGGTGGGCTTCATGATGGGAAGGACGATCTTAAAGAACACCTGAACCGGGTTGCAGCCGTCAATCATGGCCGCCTCCTCGATCTCGAGCGGGATGTTCTTTACAAAGCCGGCGAACATAAAGACCGCGAGGCCCGCGCCAAAGCCCAGATAGATAAAGCAGATGTTGAACGGCGTGTTGAAGCCGATGCGGTCCGCGAGGTTGGACAGCGTGAACATGAGCATCTGGAACGGTACGACCATCGAGAAGACGAACAGGTAATAGAAGAAGTTCGAGATCTTGCTGTTGACGCGCACCACGTACCAAGCGCACATGGAGCAGCACACCAAGATCAGCACGACCGACGTGACCGTGATGATGAGCGAGTACATAAACGCCGAGGCAAAGCCCTGCTCGTTAAGAGCGTGCACGTAGTTTGCGAGGCCGTTGAACGTCTCGGGCGTGAGCAGATCGAACGCCGTGGTGGTGCTGATTGCGGTCGCTTTCTTAAAGGAATTGAGCGCAATCATGAACACGGGGTAGATCCATGCGAGCGACAGAATCGTAAAGAAGATCGAGAGCGCGCGGTTGATAGCCTTATCGCGTTTCATTACTGCTGCACCTCCTTGGACCTCGTGGCCTTAAGCTGGATCATAGAAATAGCGACAACCAGGATGCAGAAGATAACTGCCTTGGCCTGACCGATGCCCTGCCATGCGATGCCAGCACGCGAATAGAACGTGTTGTAGATGTTCAGGGCGAGCATCTCGGTGGAGTGCGCCGGGGCGCCACCGGTAAGGGCGAGGTTCTGGTCGAACAGCTTAAAGCCGTTGGTGATGGACAGGAACAGGCAGATGGTGATCGTCGGCATCAGGTTAGGGATCTTAACCTTCCAAAACGTCTGCCATGCCGTGGCGCCGTCGACCTTGGCGGCCTCGATGTAGTCGGACGGAATGGACTGCAGACCAGCGATGTAGATGATCATCATGTAGCCGACCTGCTGCCACAGGGTCAGGATGATAAGGCCCCAGAAGCCAGCGGCGGAGTTGAGGGCGATAAGCTGGGCACCCACGTTGGAAAGCAGGCAGTTGATCAGAATCTGCCAAATGTAGCCCAACACGATGCCGCCGATCAGGTTAGGCATAAAGAAGATCGTACGGAAGATGTTGGTGCCCTTGAGCGCCTTGCGGGTGAGCGCCTGCGCGATGGCCAGCGCGATCACGTTGATAAGCACCGTCGACAGGAAGGCAAACGCCACGGTAAAGAAGAACGACGTGGAGAACTGCGGGTCGGTCAGTGCGCGCACGTAGTTCTCGATACCGACAAAGTGCGCGTTATTGATGGTAATAAACTGGCAGAACGAGAGATAGAAACCCTGGATAAAGGGAATCACGAACCCGATCATAAACGCCAGGCACGTGGGCAGCATAAAGAGCGGCCACCAGCGTTTGAGTGCTTTGCCCATAGAAGGGTCCTTTCAATATGCAGGGGGCGGGCAAACCAACGTCTGCCCGCCCCCTGTCGCTAATCAGATAGCTTGGGCAGCAACTGCTTACTCGGAAGCAGCCTTCTCGGTCTTCCAGCCATCGACGAAGGCGTTCTTGACGCCGTCCCACTTGGTGTTGTCGGCAGCATAAGCGATGAGAGCCTGCTTGAGGTTCTTCTTCCACTCCTCAGAGGGGATGTAAACGAAGTCCCAAGCAACGGTCTTCTTGCCGTCCTTGGCCATGGCAACGGCCTGCTGCGAGAAGACGTTGGTGGTCTCCTTAGCGCTCTTGAACGGGGCGGTCAAACCCATCTTGTCAGCGATGATGCTGGTGGCGGTGTCAGAAGTGACGCACCAATACATGAAGTCCTCGGTGGCCTTCTGGGCATCCTCGGAAGCCTGGGAGCTGACGCACCAGTAGTTCTCGCCGCCGGAGCACAGGCCCTGGTTCTCCTCGCCGTCGACGCCGATGTAGATCGGCAGCATGCCGAGCTGGTCGTCGGTCATACCGGCCTTGGTGAGGTCGGCGTAGGCCCAAGAGCCGTTCTGGTAGAAGACGGCCTTGCCGGTTGCGAACTCGTTGGTGGCGTCGTCACCGGTCTTGGAGGCGAGCTGCGAAGGATCGCAGGTGGAGTCGGTGATGTACAGGTCGAAGATCTGCTTAAAGTTGTCGAGATACTCGCCCTTGATCTCGTCGTCCTCCTGGTTGTGCTCCTTCTCGAACTCGTAGTAGAGCGGGAGGTTGGCGAGGTGGGTGGTGTAGCGCCAGCTGGAGGAGTCATCCATGCCGGCGGAAGTGAAGGCACCGTCAACGCCGAGCTCGTCCTTGCGGGCCTGGATGTCATCGGCGCAAGCCTTCAGCTTGTCGAAGGAGTTGATGTCCTCGGCCTTGTAGCCGGCCTTCTCGAGGAGCTCCTTGTTGTAGATGATGCCGTAGCTCTCCTGAACCCAGTCGATACCCAGATCCTTGCCGTCGGACTGCAGCGCCAGGGAGTCGTCGATGAGCTCACCGCGGAGCTTGGTGTCGGAAAGATCGGCGCAGTAGTCCTTCCAGTTCTTAAGGCCGGTGGGGCCGTTGACCTGGAACAGCGTCGGAGCGGAGCTCTTGGACATCTCGGACTTGAGCTTCTCCTCGTAGGTGTTGGAGGCGGCGGTCACGATCTTGACCTCGACGCCCTTCTCCTTCTTGTACGCCTTGGCGATCTCCTTCCACTCCTTGTCGACCTCAGGCTTAAATTGGAGGAAGTAGACCTCGGCAGCGTCACCAGAAGCAGAGGAGCCGGAGCCGGCAGAACCACCACAGCCCACGAGACCCAGACCAAGAACCGCAGCCGCGGAGCCAGCGAAGCCCAGGAACTGCCTTCTGCTCATTTCGTTCTTCATTACAATCCACCCTTTCACACCGTGGCGGCACCCTTTGCCGCCGCCTTCGGAGATTGGCTCGGGGACTTTGCCCCTTTTGCTGATTTGTACAATACGCTATTTGGCTAGTTGTTTGAACAAGTATTACTAGAGCGGTAGAAAAACTTCGGTGAACGGTAATTTCAACTTGATACTTGACAAGTTTTGTATAAACAATTACTTGTTATCGAATGCAGAGAAAACGCCCGGTCAAGCCGATGCATCGTCGGTTTGACCGGGCGTTTTCTCTTTGAGGACATGAGTCTCGTCAGGCTGCAAGCTAGCCGGCTATCGCTTGGAGTTAACGCGGTAGTGGAAGATCTCGGGGTGTGTGCGAGCGTGCGTCACCTCAAATAAGATGCCGTCCGAGGTGTACGACTGGCTCTCCATAACGGCGACGCAGTTGTACTTGCCAAGGTCCAAGTAGCTGCAGTCCTCATCGTTGGCAAGCTCGACGCTCACCGTACGGCGGCTCGCCATCACTTTGACGCCACGCTTGTGCTCCAGATAGTCGTAGATAGAGCTTGCCGCAATCTCGGGGGTCAGGCCCTTGGCGATCGACTCCAAAAAGTAGCCGTGGTCCACCTGGCGCGCGCTGCCGTTGAGGCTTCGGACACGCACGACGCGAATCAGCTCCTCGCCCACCTTAAAGCCCAGGCGACGAGAAAGTTGCTCCGTGCAAATCAAATGTTCAAAAGACTTGACCTCGGTCGATGCGACGGCATTGTTGCGTTTTGCGAACTCGCCAAACGACTCAACCTCTTCGAGTGCGCCCAGCATGTCGGTTTCGCCCTTAAGCCAAATAACGCGCACGCCCTTGCCGTGTATAGGCTGCACAAACATCTGGTCGGCCAGCATGCTCAAGGCGCGTCGAACGGTATTGCGCGTGCAGCCAAACTCCGCGGTCAGCTCGGCTTCGGTTGGCAGCATCTCCTGAAACGCATAGGTCCCGTTAATGATGCGCGAACGGATCTCGCGGTAGATTCCTTCGTAAATCGCTTTTGGCATAACTTCACCTCTAATGAATATGTATGGCTAGGCACGATAGCATTTCTTAAAGTTGTTTAAACCGATTATCGGTAAAGTACGGATTATTTACCGTCGACGGTTCCCCCGAAACCCAAATCGGACCGAATCAAAACCGTCAATGCGGCAAGCAGCCAGTCCTCTACAATGAGTTCATTGTTTAAACGTTCTTGCTCGCACAGCATGTTGCATCCGGAAGGCATATTATGCTGCAGAAAATCCAACGCTTTGGCGGGGCAATGTTCGCGCCCGCCATGCTGTTTTCTATATCAGGCCTCATGGTCGGCATCTCCGCCCTCGCCACGACCGTAGACATCGTCGGTGACCTCGCCGTATACGGAACCCCTTGGTACGTTTTCTGGACCATCATCCAGCGCGGCTCGTGGACGGTCTTTAAACGTCTCCCGCTCCTTTTTGCCGTAGCGCTGCCTATCGGTCTTGCCCAAAAGCAACCGGCACGCTGCTGCCTCGAGGCACTCGTGGCCTATTTTGCCTATTGCTTCTTTTTGAGCGAGATCATTAAGCTGAGCGGCGACAACCTTGGGCTTAAGTACCCATCATCTTTGACCCCCGCCAGCGGTATCACCGTCATCGACGGCATCAAGACGCTCGACACCGGCATTATCGGCCCGCTGGCGGTATCGGCAACCGTCGTCGCCATCCATGACCGCTTCTACGATGCCAAGGTTCCCGATTGGCTCGGCACCTTCTCGGGTTCCTCGCTGGTCTACCTCATCAGCTTTTTTGCCGTGTTTGCCCTTGCCGCCATCTCGGCCGCCATCGTGCCCTTCGCATACGCCGTGACCGAAACGCTGCGCCACGCACTTGCGGGCGTCGGCCCCTTCGGCGTGGGCATCTTTGTGTTTTTGGAGCGAGCACTCGAGCCCATGGGGCTGCACCACCTGCTCTATATGCCCATCTATTACGACAATCTGGTCATTCACGACGGTATTTACGCCACGTGGACCAACCTGCTCCCCATTCTCTCCCATAGCACGCGCCCTTTAAATGAACTTGCGCCCTGGGCAGGTTTTACCGCCACCGGCTGGGGCAAGCTCTTTGGCCTTCCCGCCATCGCGGCAGCATTCTATTTCACCGCCAAACCCGAACGCCGTGCCGGCCTTAAGGTCATCCTTTTGCCCGCCATCGTCGCCTCGGTGGTCTGCGGTGTCACCGAGCCGCTCGAGTTTCTCTTTATGTTCACCTATCCTGGACTCTTTTTGCTCTACGCCGTCCTATCCTCCTGCCTTGCCATGACCATGAACTTCTTCGGTATCGTCGGCATCTTCTCGGGCGGTCTCATGGAAATGACGGCCTTCAACTTCATCCCACTCATGCGAATGCATGCCGGCTCCTACCTTTTGGCGCTCGGTATCGGTCTTGCCTTTAGCCTCATCTTTTTTGTTAGTTTTCGAGCACTCATCTTGGTCTATGACCTTAAGACGCCGGGCCGCGAGGATCATGTCTCCAATCGCGCGGCAATCGATCGTTTAACGGGAAGCGGCTTTGCCAAAGAGCAATCTCCCAATGGCGAGGTCAGTATTCAATCCGATCAAGATCACGTCCTCGCTGAGCGGGTAATTCAGCTTTTAGGTGGCGTTGGCAATATCGTGGGCGCAACCAACTGCGCCACGCGCCTGCGCGTCGAGGTCGCAGACCCTTCCATCGTTGCAGATAACGCGTCGTTTGTCGCGGTGGGCGCCAAGGGCCTCATCATTACGGGCAAGACCGCCCAGGTGATTATCGGCATCTCCGTTCCCCGCGTTAAAGAGCATTTTGACCAGATCATGGGCCTCGAGCCAGGATTTGTGCCCACCACCTCGGCCTCCCCTGCCGCCAGCGCAGCCCATAAGCGCGGCGATATCTGCTTCTTCGATATCGACGGAACACTCGCCTGGCAAGACCCTCGAGTGGCACAAGAGCTTCCCGAGAGCGAGCGAGACCTCTCCCCCTATCCCAATGAAGCGGTCTCGCAAGCCATCCGTAATTTTGTCGCCAAGGGCAATATGGCGTTTATCTGCACAGGGCGCACGCTGAGCTGCATCCATCCAAAGCTGCTCGATCTGCCCTGGACCGGCATCGTCTGCCTCGCGGGTGGCTATGTCGAACTTGAGGGACACGTGATCCGCGATTTGGCGATGACGCCCGGTATGCTGCAGCGTCTTGCTCCCATTCTTGAGCAATCGGACGAAGTGATTCGTTTTGAGGGACTCAATGGCGTCGTTCGCATGGGTGCCGATGCGCCCGACGCCCCCGGATATGCCCGCACCGTGGGCGATGCAATTACGCAGCTGCAACATTACAGCGCCTACAAGATCTTAATGTCCACGTCGCTTGCCAACCGCATCGCTCAGGATCAAACGTTTGAGCCGCTGCTCTGCTTTAACGAGCTCGAGCTCGAAGTGACCGAGATTTCGCCTCGCGAATGTACCAAGCGCGAGGGTATCCAGTCCGTACTCGACGCTCTCGACCCCAACCATGGAACGGTGTATGGCATCGGTGATGCCAGCAATGACATCTCGCTGATGAACGCCGTCGATGTCGGTATCGCCATGGGCAATGCGCCTGACTTCCTCAAGGAAAAGGCCGACTATGTCACCGACAGCATCGACCACGACGGCGTCGTCACCGCGCTCGAACACTTTGGGCTTATCTAGCCAAGCCCCTACCGCACTTGCGGCCGCATGGACCAATCGTCTTCAACCGCCGCGCTCGACGCCCTAATGTGGCAATATGTTGTCTGCATAATGCAACGATGCAACCTATCAAAGAATGCGAGAACCCGTGTCCAGTCCGTTTACCAGCTTTTTAGCCCAGCACTTTGACCAGATTAACGACTATCTGGCCACGTTCTTTGACGGACAGGCGACTTCCGCCGATATCGAGCGCTACCTGTATACCCCGCTCTCGGCATTTACGGCAAACGCTGGCAAGCGCCACCGCCCGCTCATCTGCATGCTCGCCGCCACTGCGGTAGGCGGCAGCTTTGAGAGCGCCCGCAGCGCAGCGGCGGCCATCGAGCACTTTCAGTCGGGCGCACTCATCCACGACGACATCGCCGACAACGGGCAGATTCGTCGCGGCAAGCCCTGCATGCACCTTACCGAGGGCACCGGTCTTGCCATCAACTGCGGTGACCTGGCGCTCACCATGGTCACCAAGACGGTTCTCGACGACCCCACGCTCAACGCAGACGTGAAGCTTCGCGTGCTCCACGAGCTTACCGAGATGATCGTCCGTACCATCGAGGGCCAGGCGCTCGACCTGGGCTGGGTCCGCGACGGGCGCTTTGACATTTCGGTCGACGATTATCTGGACATGGCGACGCACAAGACCGCGTACTACAGCGGAGCGACGCCGCTTGCCGCCGGAGCCATTATCGGCGGCGGCAGCGAAGAGCAGATTGAGGCACTGCGCGCCTTTGGGCTGCACACGGGCCTTGCCTTCCAGATTCAAGACGACCTGCTCAACTTGATCGGCACCAAGGAGGCCGCCAACAAGGACTTCCGCACCGATATCACCGAGGGCAAGCGCACCCTCGTTGCCGTGCACGCCCTGTCTGATGAGCGCCATCACGACGAGGTCGAGGCAATCCTTTCCTCGGGCACCGAGGACCCCGCGCAGCTCGCGCGCGCCGTGGAGATCTTCCAGCAGACCGGCTCCATCGAATATGCTCACGCCTACGCGCTGGACCTGACCGCAAAAGCCAAGGCTGCCATCGAGAACGTTGAGCTTGACCCGCACGCACGCGAACTGTTCCTCTCCATGGCAGATTTCTTTGTGGAGCGCCTCAACTAGCGGGGGTCACAAAACCTGTGGGCAGCGCGTTTGGGTACAAGTTGCTACACTGTTGAGTGCATGTTTATAAATTGTCTCGCGTTGTCTATCCGACACACGCTCAAAATAGTACGAATGGTACGCCGAAAGGGGTTCGTTCATGGAACCTATTACCACGGGCATGCAGGGAGCAGCCGTCGAGGATGTTCAGTCCCGCCTTCTGCAGCTCGGTTACACCATCGATGCCGACGAGGTCGCCGACAAGCGCTTTGGCACCACCACCGAGCAGGCCGTCAGCACCTTCAGGCTCGACAGCGGCCTTGCTGCCGGTCATGCCGTCGATATCCCCTGTTGGAGCGCCCTGGTCGACGCCTCGTATAAGCTGGGCGACCGCACTCTGTATCTGCGCATGCCCAATTTCCATGGCGCCGATGTGCAGGCCCTGCAGCGCGCTCTCAACGTTTTGGGCTTTGCCTGTGGCGAAGACGACGGCTACTTTGGTCCGCATACCGAGGCCGCCCTGCAGCAGTTCCAGGAAAATGTCGGCCTGTTTGCCGACGGCATGGCCTTCCAGGACACCTACGCCTACATCAACCGCCTGCACCATGTGTGGGAGGGCAAGCCCTCGGTCACCGAAGCCGAGTCCCGCATCGGTTTTGCTCGCGCCGCCAACGTGCTCGAGCGCTTCCAGATCGCCGTTATCGGTGAGGACCCCATCGCACGCAGCGTTGCTTCGCGCATGTGGAACATCGCCACGGCAACGACCGACAACAGCGGCATGATGCTCTGCGACTCCGAGGTCCCAACCGACGTTGACCTGGTGCTCGAGATCGCAAGCGACGAGCTGCCCGCCGACGCCGCGCCACGCGCCACGATTGCCCTCGCCGAGTGCCACAACCTGGCCCAGCGCATCCGCACCGCCAATGTCGCCGCGCAGCAGAAGCCGGCTCGCATTCGCATTGAGCTCACGGGCATGACGCGCTACAACGGCACCTTCACGGCCAGCGACGCGCAGACGCTCGCCGTACGCCTACTCGACGGCGTTTGCGATGCCCTCGCAGATTAGGTAAACTAGACGAGTTGCTTTTGGGCAACACCACACATTGGGACGTAGTTCAACGGTAGAACTCCGGTTTTTGGTGCCGGCTGTTGGGGGTTCGAATCCCTCCGTCCCAGCCCCAAAGAATATAGCGCTCCAGGCCCTTATGGACCTGAAGCGCTTTTTCGTGGGCAAGTGGAGGGATTCGAACCCGCAAGGGTGCGGAGCTGAGGAAACGCGAAGCGTTTTCTAGCGCAGCACGCAAGGAGCGAAGCGACGCAGCGGGGCGCGGCCGCCGACCAGGCGGACGCGGAATCCCTCCGTCCCACACCAGCCAAGAGCCCCTCACGTCAAGCAAATCGAGCCAACGCCGCCAAGCGGAGGGATTCGAACCCGCAAGGGTGCGGAGCGATGCAGCGGGGCGCGGCCGCCGCAGGCAGACGCGGTGTCGGCACTTGGGGACGCTCCTAAGTGCCGGCATTATAGGAACGTCCCCAAGTGCCGGCTCGGGACTATTTTCGAGGACCCTCCGAAGGACTGTGGCCAAAAAACGGCAAATATGAGTACTGTTACCGTTGTAGCTACATTATTTTCGTTAATAAAAGAAGATCTTAATGAGATTTATTCGCATCAAGGTCTTCCTTTAATGAACACTTGAGGAGATACGGCAGCTTATCTGCTCGATCGACACGTCAAATCACCTTAAATGTGGTCAAAATTACTGCTACTAAAAGAGTATCAGTACTCATATTTGATGTTTTTTGGCCACGACTCTTTATAGACACCCTGCACAGCGACGGTGGTAGATTTCGGAACGTGTCCGTCAGCCCCGTTCCGAAAAGCGAGCCGCGTGCAACGGCCAAGCCACGACAGCCCCCGGGAGAGCGGGGACACCGGCTTAGGTTTATCGCGAGTTCCGCACGAACAGGAGGCCACTTAATGTGGCCTCCGTCGTGAGCAGGACTGTAGAGCAGGAAACCTAAGCCGGTGTCCCCGCTCTCCCGGGGCCGGCGGAATTTAGTTGTTAAGCATGCGGTCGAAGCTTCCCGAGTCGCCATCCCGATAGTCGGCGGTCATCAGAATCTCCTGCGGAATGCGCCCGCCTTCACGTAGCACGTTGCGGAACTGCACACGCGTGACCATGGGCAGATCCTTGATCGTCGCCGCCAAGTTCTGCGGCACGCCCTGGTTGGCAGCCGCGGGCTCGCACTCTCCGCCGGCCTTCACGCGACGCTTATGCTCGGCGAGCATGGCGCGGTACATGCCGGCATGCAGGCGAATCTCAACCACATTGGCATTGCGAGCCTGCTCGACGATGCGCGCGCCCTCGCGGTCGATATCGCCCACGTAGTAGACGTAGTTAAAGCGATAGCCGATCTCGGCCAGATAATCGTCCAGGGCATGCGAGACGCTCGCCTTGCATCCGCCGCCAAAAATCACGCCGCCCACCTTGATGCCAAAGAGCTTGGCGTGCTTGCGGCCACGCAGCAGCTTGACGATCTCGTCGTAGGTGTCCAGGTTCTCGACCATAATGAACGGCTTATCGGCGCCCAGCGTAAAGAAGCCCGTAAAGTGCACGGGGCGATTGGGGGCGACCTTGATCGCCTGCATGCTGATGCCCTTTTCGGTCATACGCCTGATCAAGCGCTCACCGTGCTTGCCGTCAAAAGCCTTCTCGTCGTTAAAGATCTGGTAGGCACGCTGGCGGCGCGAGGCAACCGGCGTATCGGCACCTCGGTTCTGCTCGATCCAAGCCTGGATGATTGCGATTTCCTCGGCAATCTTGCGGTTGGACATCTCGTTGTGCTGAGTGCGCTGCGGAGCCTTTTTGCCGTCCTTGCCCTCGACCTTTACGATCTGTGTCTGCTGCTCCTTGATCTTAGAGAGCGCCGTAGGCGTAGGGACAACCTTGAGCAGCTGCCTGCCTAAAACGCGGGCAAGGGCGAACGCCGATACCTCACCGCGAACGGCCGACTTGGGCTGCTGGGCAGCAGTACCTGCTGCGGAAGACTCCGGCTTCTTCTGAGACTTGCGTTTAGAATCGCCTTGGGAATTGCGCTCGCGCTTCGGCATAGACGCCTGCTTCTGCGGACGATCGGACTTGCTCTCCTTCGCCGGCTGGCGCTTAGGCTGCCCCGAAGAAACCTCGGCCTTCGCATCCTCGTCCTGCGGCGTGGTCCTCTCGGCTGCAGTCTCGGCATGGGAACTGCGGCCCCCACGATGGCGACGGCGGCGAGGCTTGCTCGACGCGCCCCGCTCCGTCTGCTCATCAGTAGACTGCTGGCCCTTGGCCTCGGCATCAGCCTCAAGCTGCGGCTCAACAGACTTTTGCTCGCGAGCCGCCGGCTCAACGGCCTTCTCGTCCTGGGTGGTCGAAACCGACTCGCCCTTCTCCTGACGCTTTACGGGATACGCGCGTCCCGCAAAACCGCGGCCGGGACGACACGAACCCGGAGCCTTCTTGGCAGACTCCTCAACATCGTCTGCAGCCTCGGAAGGCTCTTCAACCTCATGCGCGACATCCTGCTGCGCAGCCTTAAAGTGGGCACCACGGCGACGCTGGGGCTCCTGGGCCTCCACGGGCTTTTGCTCCTTCGCGGGCCTCTGCGACTCGGCAGCAACCTCGTTCTCAACAGCCTCGGCATCCGTCTCACCCTTTTGAGCAACGGCACGACGGAAGCGCTCCTGCTGGGCGCGGCGCTGCGCATCGCGCTTGCCACCCCCGCCAAAACCGCCGCGTCCTGCCTTGGCCGTAAAGGCACGCACGACGTTCTCATCGAGCAACTCATCGGTATCGACATGCTCACGCGGAGCAGCTTCTTCCACAGCAGGCACGTCAGCGGAATCCTCGACGACAAAATCTTCGACGGACTCGGCAGGCTGCTCCTGGGCATCGCGAATCTCGACATTGATGGTATAGAACGCCGGGCGCCCGTTAATGCCGCTGCCCTCGATCTTGGTCACGATATTTGCCGCGATAAGCTCATCGCGCATCGCCTTGGTGTCGCATTCCTTATCGACGGAGCGGAAAATCTGCGCCAGCGCGCTCGACTTAATCTTGAGCGCCTTGCGGCAGAGCAGGTCGTAGGCAACCAGCTTGGCGCGCTCGGCAGAAAGCGACGTCTGGCTGCTCAGACGCTCAGCCAGAGCATCGACATTGTTTTGATTATCGGAATATACCGTCTTGGCCACGGGGCCCCTTTCATATGCACACATATACGTTCATATGGTACAACGCACGAGCCTATCCACGCAAAACATCTGCGAGAACGCCCTTGCACCACCTGTTCTCACAAGAAAAAAGACCGGGTCCGCTTGATTGCGGACCCGGTCTTTCCGAGTCAAATAGATGGGAGATTCAACCCGTCCGACCGACTAGGCCTTAGCGGCCTCGGCGTCGGCAGGAGCCTCAGCGGCAGCGGCGCGACCGTACTCGGCCTTGCCCATCTCGGACCACTCGGGCTCCTCGTCGGGCATGGAGCCGGCCTCCTTGCCGAAGAACTCCTTGAGACAGTTGACGGCAACGATGAGGCCCAGGACCATCAGCAGGACGGCGAAAACGAGCTGCAGGCCCTTGGTGGCGGCGACGGAGACGGCGGCCGTGGTGGCGGTAGCCGGGATGGTGCCGAAGAAGCCGTAAGCCTGGACAGCGGTCATGCAGCCCACGGCGCTCTGGACCAGCGAGGTGAAGGTGCAGCAGAGCAGGAAGGCGACGGGCACGTAGAGCATCCAGCCCTTGCGGCCGGTGCACTTGCAGAACACGGCGAGGGTAATCATGGTCATACCGCCGAGCAGCTGGTTGGAAGCACCAAAGAGCGGCCAGATGTTGGCATAGCCACCAAAGGCAAGGGCGAGACCGGGAAGCAGGGTGACGACCGTGGCGAACCAGGGGTTGCCGAGAACCTTCATGTAGCCGGCCTTGGACTCGATGGCCAGGGCGTCGTTGGTCTGGGCAAAGAACTCGGAGAACGAGGTGCGGGCGATGCGGGCGACGGCGTCGAGCGAGGTCAGGGCCAGAGCGGAAACGTTCATGGTCATGAAGACGGTAGCGAACGTACCGTCAACACCGAAGGCCTGCATACCGCGGGAGATACCAGCAGCGAAGATCTGAAACGGGGTGGAAGCGACGCCAGCGTTGAGGGCGCCGGTACCGGCGGTGTTCATGTCGGAGAACATGATGCCGGCGACGATGATGGCAAGGATGCCGACGAAGGACTCGACGATCATGGCGCCATAACCGACCTTGACGGCGTCCTGCTCCTTCTCGACCTGCTTGGAGGAGGTACCAGAAGAAACGAGGCTGTGGAAGCCGGAGAGGGCACCGCAGGCAACGGAAACAAACAGGACCGGGAACATCATGCCAGAAGCGCTGGAGAAGCCGGTAAAGGCCGGAGCGGTGATGGTGGCCTGGCCGTTAACACCCAGGACGACGATACCGAGGACAGCGCAGGCGATCATGACGATCATCATGATGGAAGTGAGGTAGTCGCGAGGGGTCTTGAGCATCTGGATGGGCATGGCGCCAGCGAAGACCAGGTAGACCATGACGACGGCGAACCACTGGAACTTATCCAGGTAGACCGGGAACTGCATACCGACGGCAAACATGAGAACCATGAGGACCACGCCGGTGACGAACTCGGTAGCACCGGTGAGGTTGAACTTCTTCTGGGCCCAACCAAAGGCGATAGCGACGAAGGTGAACAGGATGGAGATGGTACCAGCGCAGCCGGCGGCATAGGACTTGGTGAAGTCGATGGCACCGGTAGCAGCACCAGAAGCGTCAACGGCCGGGGTGAACATGAACGTCTTGCAGACCATGTCGGTGAAGGCGGCGATGACGATGATGCAGAACAGCCAGCAGAACAGCAGGAACAGGCGACGGCCGGTCTTGCCGATGTACTTCTCGATGAGCTGAGCGAGCGACTTGCCGTTGTTCTTCATCGAAGCGTACAGAGCACCAAAGTCGTGGACGGCGCCAAAAAAGATGCCGCCGACGAGAACCCAAAGCACAACGGGCAGCCAGCCAAAGGCCATGGCGACGATCGTACCCGTGACAGGGCCGGCACCGCAGATCGAGCTAAACTGGTGCGAAAACGCGGTGAAGGCAGAGACAGGCGAGAAGCTCTTGCCGTCCTTCATGCGTTTGGCCGGCGTGAGGGCCTCTTTGTCAACACCCCACTTGTTGGCCAGCCAGCGGCCATAGCCCAGATAGCCGCAGGCGAGCACCGCCGCGGTCACAACCATGAGCAAAACTCCGTTCATGTCATTTCCTCCTCTAAAAAGAACTTCTCAGACATAAAAAATGAGGGCCGTCGGTTGCGCTCGACGGCCCTCATCTTCATCAGCCGCCCGTTATCGTACGGGCTAGCTGTATGTGCTAACCCGCATCAGATAATTACTACGCTGATAATGTTTAGCTGATGCGTGAACATGTCTAAGAAATCCTCTTCAATCATGATGCGAACGATCCGTGCGTGTTCACATCCCCCAGTGGATGAAAAGCAGTATGAAACTTTAGTTACCTAAAGTCAACGCAAATAAGTAATGAATTTTCAACTTTTTTGAATTTCTCGTTATAAAACGCCACTGACCTCGGACTTTACCGAACGACAGTTTTTGCTTGAGAGATGCCCCTCGGGGGCGGGGCGGGCGCCTGCCGCCATATATGAACTTTATCGCGAGTTCCGCACGAACAGGAGGCCACTTAATGTGGCCTTCGTCTTGCGCAGGACTGTAGAGCAGGAAACCTTATATCCGGCCCCTCCGTCCGGGGACCGCGCCGTACCAGCTACAGCGTCATGTTTGGATCGGCGTCGACGTCGAACGGCGAGATTTCTCCTCGGTCGAATTTACGGCGGGCAACCTCTGCGATCATGGCTGCGTTATCGGTGCACGCCGAAAGCGGTGGCACCGTTACGCGGATCCCCTGACGCCCAAGCTTCTTGATCATCATCTCGCGCAGATGCGGATTAGCCGAGACGCCGCCGCCGATGCAGTATTCCTTGCATCCGGTGGCATGCAGGGCGTTTTTGGCCTTCTTGTACTGAACGTCAAAGACGGCTGCCTCAAACGAAGCCGCCAGATCGGGCAGGTGAATCGTGCGCCCGGCCTTGGTCTCCTGCTCGATGTAGAGCGTCACCGCCGTCTTGAGGCCCGAAAGCGAGAAGCGATAGTCCCCCCTGCTGTTAAGCGCGCGAGGAAAATCGATCGCGCGGGGATTGCCCGTCTCGGCCAGCTTGGAGATGATGGGGCCACCGGGATAGCCCAGACCCAACGCCTTGGCTACCTTGTCGAAGGCCTCGCCCACAGCATCGTCGAGCGTCTCACCAAGTACCTCGTAGTCGCCCCATGCCTTCACGTGCACGAGCATGGTGTGCCCGCCCGAGACAAGCGTAAAGATAAACGGGGGCTTGAGGTCGGGCTGCGCCAACAGGTTGGCAAACAGGTGGCCCTCCAGATGATTGACGCACACGAGCGGCTTGCCGGCAGCATACGCAAAGCCCTTGGCAAAGGCGACGCCCACCACCAGGGCGCCCACCAGGCCCGGACCCTGTGTCACGCCCACGGCGGCAAGCTCACTTGGTGTAATGGCTCCGCCCGTAAGGCCCAGCGACGCTGCGGCGTCCTCGAGTGCCGCATCCACGACACTCACAATCACCTCGACGTGCTTGCGCGAGGCGATCTCGGGCACCACGCCGCCAAAGCGTGCATGAAAATCAATCTGCGTCGACACCTGGTTGGCCAGCATATTGCCATCCGCATCGATAATCGCCACCGCCGTCTCGTCGCAGGAGCTCTCGATAGCGAGCACTAGGCGGCGACGCTCAATCTCGACACGTTCCTCGGCAGAGCGCCCAGGCGCAGGCAGCGGCCATACGCGCTGCTCTGCCGCCGTCGGCTCGGGCGAGGCATTGTCGACCGGAAGCACCAGGGGCAGCGGAGCCGTCATGACGATGGCATCCTTGCCGGCACCATAGTAGCCGCGGCGCCGTCCTGCCTCGGTAAAGCCCAGAGCGTTATAAAGCGCGATCGCTCCCTCGTTGCCGTCCTCGACCTCGAGCGAAGCCGTGGTGCAGCCGAGCATCTGGGCATCATAGCTCACATGCGACAGCAGCTTGCGGGCAATGCCCTCACGGCGATGTGCCGGGTCGACGGCGACATCCAGAATCTGCACATCACCGTCCACGACCATACCGCCGGCAAGGCCCAGCAGCTTGCCGTCGTCGTGTGCCACCCACCAACTACGCGGCGCAGCGACGTCCTCGCCCAGTTCGGACAGGAACATGCCCGGCGTCCATGCCTTGTGTCCGGCACCTTCAAAGCAGGCGGCCTCTAGCGCGCTCGCGCCCTCGGCATCCGCCGCGCCCATGGGACGGAACTGCAGATGACGACCGGCGAGCTCATCGGCAACGCCCGTAATTTCGCTCTGTGCACTCTCAGCAAGACCAAGACGCTTGCGCTCATTTTCCTCGGCATCCGAAAGGCGCGTGTAAATCGGCAGGACGCGAGCCGGATCGCCGTCACCCGCAGCGTGCGCGAGCAGCAAGCCCTCGCCCGAAGGCCACCACAGGTCGCGCTCCACGCAGCGGGCGGTCTCGTCCTCACCCAGCAGCCTGCCATAGCGCACGAGACCGTCACCGGTCAGCTGAACCTGGTCCCAGTCCGCTGCTCGGCGCCACTCATCGAGCGCCACGGCGGCCTTGACCACGTGTTCGCGCTCAAATTGACGCTCGGGACCCTCATCGACCAGCATATACAGCGCCGGATATACCTCACCGCGCATAGCATCGGCCAAGATACCAAGCTTGCCGCGCACGCCAGCCTTCCACGCCGTCCAAGCGCAAGCGTCGAGCGTCGACACGCCCAGCAGCGGAACATTGGCACCGCGCGCGAGGCCCTTGGCAGTGGAGATGCCGATGCGCACACCCGTAAAGGACCCCGGGCCGCGGCCGACCACATAGCAACCAACATCGCTGCGATCCAGACCGGCTTGAGCCAGCACGCCATCAACGGTATTCACGAGCTCAACGTTGGCGTGACGGCGACACATGTGGTCGCCACTCACGAGCTTCGTCTCGCCCGTCTGCCCATCAATCCAGCTTGCCGCGCAGGCAAGCATGTCGGTCGAGGTATCGAGCGCCACCACCAGCGCGTTGTCGTTATGCAAGCTCATCTTGTACAGCCTTATCAATCAAATGGGAAAGCTCCATTGCGCGGTCACCGTGCGCCTCAAGCGTTATCGTTCGCACATCGCTGTCGCCCTCATCACGCTTGAGCGTCACCGAAAGATACTCATCCGTCAGCTCGTCCTGGAATTGTTCGCCCCATTCCAGCAGGCAAGCACCCTCATAGCCCAGCACATCGAAAATGCCCGTATCCTCGAGCTCGTAGGCATGCTCCAGGCGGTATAGATCAAAGTGAAACAGCGGAATACGACCTTGATCATGAACGGCCATGAGCGCAAACGTAGGACTCGTAACCATATGCCCATCGCCCAGCCCGCGCGAGACGCCCTTGGTAAAGTGAGTTTTGCCCACTCCCAGGCCACCGGTCAGGATGAGCACATCTCCGTCCTCAAGGCACGGTGCAATTAGCTCGCCAAAGTACTCCGTATCGGCAGCGCAAGTCGTTTTGTAAGTACCTACCCCCAGGCGCTCCAGGGACATATATGCTCCTTATTATTCCGAGGCGTCCTCTGGTGCGGGATGTCGCCCCAGATAGTCGCCCAGCATCTTAAAGTCTTCCTCCAGCAGCTCCTGCCACGCTGGATTGCGTAGCGCTGCTGCCGGATGGAAAGTGGGCATCACCACAAAGTGCCCCATCTGATGGAACCTGCCGCGCAGCTTGGTAATGCCGATCTCGGTCTTGAGCACAAAGTGCGTTGCGGGGTTGCCGAGCGTCACGATGATATCGGGCCAGATGTTTCGAATCTGCTCGCGCAAAAACGGTGAGCAAGCCAGCACTTCCTCGGGGCGCGGATTGCGGTTTCCCGGCGGGCGGCACTTAAGCACGTTGGCAATGTAGACGTCTTCGCGTTTGAGCCCCGCCAGCGACAAAATGCCGTTGAGGTCCTCGCCTGCCGCCCCCACAAAGGGCTCGCCCTGCAAATCCTCATTACGGCCCGGCGCCTCGCCAATAAACATCACGCGAGCGCGGGGGTTTCCCACGCCAAACACGATGTTGTGGCGCGACTGGTAAAGCTGGCAAAGGTGACACTCGCCCAGAACGGCCTCGATCTCCTCGAGTGCGACCTCACGCGGCGCCTGATGGCTATGGCCGGGAATGTGCATGACGCCCATAGCGACTCCTACACGTAGACTTTATCGAGACGCATACCAAAGCCGCAAGCGACCTCGTAGTTAATCGTGCCGCGTAGGCGCGCCATCTCGTCCATGGTAATCTCGGCATCTCCATCGCGGCCGACAATGATCATCTCGTCACCATACTCGGCCTCGGGAATCTCATGCGCCGGGTTGGACTGAATGGCGACCATAAACTGGTCCATGCAGATATTGCCCACCTGACGCACACGCTCGCCGCGATACAGCACGTCCATACGATTGGAAAGCGTACGCGAAAGGCCATCGGCATAACCGATCGGAAGGGTGCAGATCTGAACGCGCGTGCGCGGTACGCGGTAGGTAAAGCCGTAGCCCACGCCCTCGCCCATCGCAGGATGCGCCACGCGTGTCACACGCGCGTGGACGCTCATGACGGGATCAAGCTGCATCACGCGACCACTCAGCTCACATGGCTGCAGACCATACAAACCGATGCCGGCACGAATCATGTCAAAGTGCATTGAAGAATCGAGCATCGAGGATGGCGTATTGGCACAATGCACGATACCGCATTCAAAACCTGCGTCCTTAATGGCCTGAACGGCCTCGGTAAAACGCTGGCACTGCAGCTTGTAGTCCCAACCCGAAGGTTCATCGGCCGTGGCAAAGTGCGTAAATACGCCGTCGCACTGAATACCGCGATGGAAGCTGATGCCGCGGACAAAGTCGAGCACCTGCGTGTAATGTACGCCAATGCGGTTCATGCCCGTCTCGATGGCAAGATGGTACTTGCCCACCTTGCCCGCCGCGACGGCGCATTCGCCATACGCAAGAGCAAAATCGGACGTATAGACCGAGGGCATGATATCGAATTCGAGCAATGCAGGAATAGCCTCGATAGGCGGCTCGCTTAGAATCAGGACGGGCTTAGTAATCCCGCCCTGACGGAGCCCAACGCCCTCGTTAACCGTCGCCACGGCAAACATGTCGGCACCGGCCGAATACATGATCTTGGCACACTCAACAGCTCCATGACCATAAGCATCGGCCTTGACCACGCAGCACAGGCGCTGACGCGGATTCAACAAGTTCTTATAGGCCCTCGTGTTGCGACGGAGCGCCCCGCGGTCGATCTCGACCCAGGACCAGCGCGTCAAATCGGCTTTATTCATGATTAGTCATCCGACCCTTCGTCCATGATTCCCAGATCTTCGAGCGCATCCTTTGCCGCCAGCTCCATGGCAGGACCGATCAAGTCGATAAGATCGGTCGCGATAACGCTCTTCTCACCATACTCCGTCGCCGCGGCAAAACCGGCGTAGCTGTGAAGTGCGACGGCGTACGAATACAGCAGCTCCCAACGATCCATCTCGTCGCGCATGGTGGCAAGCGTGCCGGCCAAAATACCCGCGAGAACATCACCCGAACCGGCAGTTGCCAGAGAAGCCGGACCCGAGAGTGGCAGCAGCACGCGCTCAACGCCACAGATAGCCGTCGTCGGCCCCTTGGCTATGACCACCAGATTGTCGGAGCCTGCAGCCCAGACAACCTTCTGCGCGGCCGCAATCGCGGTACCAAGGTCGTTCACCTCGTCACCGGCAACCAGGCGCGAAAGCTCACGATAGTGCGGCGTCATAACCAACGGCTGCTCGCGGCGATACATCTCGGGGTTACTATCAATACCGTCAATGGCAATCTTAGCAAGGCAGTTGAGTGCATCGGCGTCCAAAATTAGCGGTACATCAAGCTCGAGCAAGCCCGAAACCACCTGCATAGCGCCGGCAGACGTCGTCATACCGGGACCGCACAGCACGCAGCTGTACTTCTTTGCGATCTCGCACACCGTCATGCGCGCAGCGGCGCCAAAGGAGCCGCGGGAATCAGACGGAATAGCAAAGACCGGAATCGAAGGAAGTGCCATGCGAATGAGATTGGCGCAGGCGTCAGGAGCCGCGACTGCCACGTAACCAGCACCCGCGCGAGCTGCAGACTTGGCCGCCATAATGGCAGCACCAGGATATTGCGCAGATCCGGCGACAATAAGCACGGAGCCACGGGAATACTTATCGATATTCGATGGTAGCGGAGCAAAGTAATCAACTAAGTCACCGGGCTCGACAATCTCGGCGGCGTGGTCGACATCATCGATGACCTCGTCAAGACGGTCGTAAAGATTGCCGCAGATCAAATCGCCAGCATACTCAGGACCATCAGCGCTATACAGACCAATCTTGGGCGCAATCATCGTCACCGTGCGCTCGGCACGAATGCAGTCGTCATCAACAACGCCCGTCTCTGCATTCAGGCCCGAGGGGACATCAATGGATACGACACAATCGGCGCATTCATTGACCGTAGGAATCCAAATGGAGAACGGCGCACGCAGATTCCCGTGGAAACCGGTACCAAAAATGGCATCGACAACAACATCGGCCTTATCGATCAAAACCTCGAGTTCATCACGCGAGGGGCCGACGCAAACGTGCACATCGCGGCCGGCAGTTCGACGAGCAACATGACGTGCCAGAGCAGCAGGAATCTCATCCGGCTCAACCGGAGAAACGATATCCACGTCCACACCCTTGTGGCTCAAGATATCGGCGGCAACCCAACCGTCGCCGCCATTATTACCAAAACCGACCAGAACGAGAACCCGATCGGGATTGAGCTTCAAGACCTCGTTGGCGGCAAACTCACCCGCTAGCTCCATAAGCTCGGCCTTCGAAGTCCCTTCGCGTTCGATGATATCCTCGAGACGAACGACTTCTTCGGTACTCAAAACCGGTTTCATCTATGCTCCTAGCGTATCTTGCGAAGCATCGCCCAAGTGCTCCGTCAATGCTGAATTCTGCAGCTGCTCAAGCTCATCTAAAACAGAGCGAGCCTCTTTAAATGTCTGCGCAACGCGTTTCTTGTTGCTCACCTTTTCCTCTTTTGGCTTAGGCCGAGCATCTTCGGTAATCGCGATGGCATTCGCAACGGCCAAGTCTCCCGTAAGCGTAATGGAAAGAGCGACCTCAACAACACCCAGTTCTTGAGCGATCTCGAGAGCACGGCCCGAAAGCAGCGCCTTCGGTTTGCCGAGTTTATCACGCGTTACCGAAACATCCTTGCGACCCACGCCTTGACTAAAACCCGTGCCGAGAGCTTTAAGCACCGCCTCGCGCGAAGCAAAGCGGCTCGCATAGTGAGCAGCGGGACGCGATGATGCATCGCAATACGCACGCTCTTCTTCGGTAAACACACGCCGAGCAAACGACGGCGTCTTTTCAAGAATAGATTTCATGCGGGAAATCTCGACGATATCAACGCCGATACCAGCTTCAGCCATGTTCACCTCCATATTGCACAGACTAAGCTATTGTAGCCCGTTCACAGAAGATGCGACAAACGAGGGTTATAAAACACAGCTACTATGTGAGACAAAAGCCCGTAAACGCAAAAAAGGGGGAGGCCGCGAGGCCTCCCCCTTCTCAGTTCGATG
>DXML01000019.1 GCA_019414205.1 Collinsella sp.
TCGTCGATCAAAGGGGGACCGAGATCCCGGCCCGCTCCCCATCCCCATTTTCGGGCCGGGATCTCGGTCCCCCTTTGATCGACGATTGGCGAACGTAATGCTCAACAATCTTTCCGACAATCAGAAACGCACCTTGGCGCTTGCCGCGATGGCGCTGTTGGCCCTGGCGTGCCTGTGCGGCACGCTGGCTTTTACCGTTGATATGGTTCCGGTGAACAACGTTCTATCGTTTGGCAGCGTGAAGGTACGAGTCTGCGAATACACCCTCAACGAACAGGGCGAGGAGATTCCGTTTGAGCCCAACGAGCACGGGGACTATCCCGACACCAAGGCCAGTGGCTCTGATATCAGCCGCATTGTGCGCGTGGAGAACGCTGGAACGCAGCCTGAGTACGTTCGCGCGCGTCTGCGCATGACGTCGGTGGCGCCCGACGGTTCGAGCGCGGATGCTTCGGGCAGCGTTGCGTTTCATGTGAACGCGGGCGAGGGGTCCCCGTGGATCGATGGCGGCGATGGGTGGTACTACTACCGCGGATTGGCCGGGCGTGGCGGCACGCTCGACCCCGGCGCCATGACGGAAAGCCTCATGGACTCGCTGCGCTTTGTGGGCGACTACCACGATGCCGCGCGCGGCGGCTCATTCAGGCTCGATATCGATGTTCAGGCCGTGCAGGCCAAAAACCAGCAGGCAAGCGATACCGTCCTCGACGTGCTTGACGTCGCGGGCTGGCCGGAGGCGAACTAGCCTATGAAGATCAAGAACATGAACCGGGGCGTGCTTAGCAGGCTAGTTGCCGTCGCGGCGATTGCCCTTTGCTGCGTTATGGCGCTGCCAACGGTGGTGCATGCCGAGGACGTGCCCGAGAACACAAACGAATACCACATCAAAAACGCGAACGACTTTTTGGTGTACGTGGCGCTTTCGCGTGAGCGCGATACGTCCGGCTGGCGCGTTTATCTCGATAACGATATCGTGCTTAATGATGACGACATGAAGACCATTGTCTCGCACACCGTTAAGCATCTGTCGTTTGGCAACAAGGAGCATCCGTTTAAGGGCGTGTTCGATGGTCAAAACCACACCGTTGAGGGCCTGAGCTACGATAAAGACGCTTTTGACCCCGAGCGCGATACGGGATTTTTTGCCGAGACCAACGGTGCCACCATCAAAAACTTCCTGGTCAAGGACGCCAACGTGTGGGCGGACTTCCGCGGTGGCATTATCGTGGGCAAGGCCGTCAAAACGCGCTTCGAAAACGTTATGGTCATGGAGAGCACGCTGCACGTGACCTGCGCCAACAATGCTCTCAACCTCATTACCAACGCAGGCTTTGAGGGCGGTCTCATCGCCGGCGAGCTCGACGGCTGCACCCTCTACAACTGCGAGGTCCGTGGCGGCCGTGCCGTCAACAATACGACCTCGGGCGTGCAGGCGCTCGGCGGTGAGGGTCTGTATATGGCGGCGTTTGCCGGCTACGTTAAGAACTCGACTATCGAGTACTGTCGCGTGACGCCGACGCGTAAGGACGACGGCTCGATTGCCGAGAAGGGCATGACCGACGTCACCAATAAGTACGACGTGGCCATTGGCGCCCTGGGCGGCAACAACGTGTACGCCTCGGGTTTTGTGGGCTGCATGGCGGGCGAGGCCAAGATTATCGACTGCTTCTCGACGGCGCAGTGCTACAGCTATGCCGCGTCGTACGTGGGCGTCGTCGCCGTGACGCGCGCGTGGACGGGTGGCTTGGCGGGTCGTATTCTAACCGAAAAGGGCAACGAGCTCGTTCGAAGCCATTTTGCGGGTGACTTGAGCTCGCGTCAGTACAATCCCATCGCCGTGATCCCCATCATTCAAAACGATGTGAACCTGGGCGGCATTGCCGCGCGTGCCAACAAGGATGATGCCACGGTCACCGAGTGCTACTTTAAGCCGAGCGTGAGCCTTTCTGGCAACAGCCAGGGCAACCCTGCCAAAAAGAAAATCCCCTCGTTTGGCGGCGATGGCACCACCAAGGGTGATGGCTATGGTCCATGGGATGACGAGCGCTACACCACGCGCGAGCTGTGGGAAGAGCACGACTACGACTTTTGTGCCGGCACCAAGCGCTCGACTGCTAACAACGGGGCCTTGGGTGGCTCGCACTTCAATGAGTGGGCGATGGATTACAAGCTGAATATTCCTGTGCATGGCCAGAGCGTTAAGGCGACGATCGATTTTCCCGGTGCGGGTACCGCGACCATCGAGGCAACCAAACTTGGTATTGATCAGGCGACCTCGGACCCGTATGCCTTTGCCGTGAGCGCCGTGCTGGCGGGAACGGCTCAGGGCTTGGCCCAGGGCGATACATCGGTGACGTTTAGGCAGGATACCTCCGCAAAGCCCAAGGGCTTGACCGATGCCAACGGCGGTTATCGCTTCATGGGCTGGTTCCGCGAGACCGGAGTCAATGTGAACCGTATCGATGCCGATAACGCCTGGTTTAACGGCAAGACCGATGCTGATGCCGTTAAGGCTGGCAAGCAGGTCCAGAAGAACGAAGCGCACGAGAAAACGTCGACCTATACCGCCGATAACGCGAAGGGGGCCAAGGCCTTTAAGGGCAACGACTTGTTTATTGCTTCGTACGAGGCGCAGGTGCTGTTCTATAACGTCAAGGGCGAGACGCTCGCGTGGCAGAGCGGCGCTGCGCATGACAAGTCGACGGACTGGTATCGCTATGGTGTTGGTTTAACGCCGGTTGCCCCTGCGGACCGCGGCGCTCTGTCTGCCAGCGCCACCTTTATCGGTTGGACGACGCAGCCGAGCGGCGATGCCGGGATGCATGGCGGTTACGCGGCCATCACCTCGCCTGAGCTTGCCGCGCTTAAAAACGCCGGTGCGTTCTATCCTGCCGGCACCGAGATCACCGTGCTTGGCCCGACCGATTTCTATCCGGTGTACAGCGACTACGTCTCGAACATCATGACGGTGTTCGAGGGTAATGAGCAGGATGGGCTTGAAGATGCGACCCAGCGTGTCGACGTGGGCAACACTCATGTCGATGTCCAGACTGCCGAGGATGGGGCCAGCGTTTACACGGTGCAGGTGCGCGGCGTGGACAACAAGCCCTTGTCCGAAGGCGGCTCGCTGCCCGATGGCTACCGCTTCCTGGGTTGGTATGAAAACAAGGGGACCGAGGATGCCCCGCTCGAGGTGCGCGTAAGCCGCGACCCCAGCTACACACTCCCTGCCGATGTCGATCTAACTGTGCCACATACCTACATCGCCCGCTTTGAGTACCGCGTGGACTATTACGTTCGGGCTTATACCAACCATGAGTTTACGGACAGCAAGCTACCCTGTTCCGTTTGGAATCGCTATCAAACGCCCTTTGAGGAAAACGTCGGTAGTACCTTCGTGCGTGAAAACGTCGTCCACTGGGGCCCGGAGCATGTTGACCACGGTATAAAGGATAGTTATGAAACGTGTGGCACGCGCTTCACGAAGGAAACCCTTGTCGTGAGTCCCCTTAACGCGTACTCGCACAACGTTAAAAACGATACGGGAGCCGATACTCTAAAAAACCTCTATGCCGATACCGATTTTCCAGGCGCTGCAACGCTAAGCGATACTTGGACTTCGGCTTCGCTGAACGTAACGGTCAAACCGGTGAATGATCGCTATCGCCTGAATTTCTGGACGCTTGAGCGCGATGGTGAATATTGGACATATGTGAAAAATCCCATCGAGAGCATGGTGCGTACAGATAAGAAGTACTACGTTCGCGCGATGATTACCACGGACGTTAATTTCTACAACAAGGACGATAATGTCGTGAGGACTGCCACGCGGCGCTATGAGAGTAACTTGCTGCAGACCAAGGTGAACGGGGCGGATCCGACGTTCACGTATTACTACCCGCATGTTAATAAGTCGGTTAAAGTGGCCGAAAAGCCAGAAGATGGTGAGAAGGGATCGTATGAGAGCCCCCTGACCCTCGAAGCTTCCCCGACCAATGCCGACATGGCCGTGCCGGGCTATAAGTTCCTGGGCTGGATTTCGACCGCCGAGGTCAAGAAGGATTCTGCCGTCTGGGACTATATCTACGATGTCAAGGGTGATTCCTTCACCACTTCTGACCCGGATAAGGCCGAACCGTATCTGGTGAAACCAGATTTCAAGGTCACCCAGTACCAGGATGCCTATCCGGTGTACGCGAAGTACGACGTTAACTACACCACCAACCTGCACCGCGCCGGTTTTGAGGGTACTTCCGAGGTGAATGTTCCTAGGTATGACATCACCCCTAATCTCAATGTGGACACCGATCCCGCCACGGCAACGGTGGCTCCTGATATCGAAACGACGGTATACAAGTCCGGCGGCGAGTTATATAAGCTAAATAAGGTCGAGGTCGAACTTCCGAATGGTGAGGTCAAGGAGCTCGATTCTGCCGACGGTAACTCATATTCCTATCAGGTGGAGCCCGGCGGGACCTATACATTTGTGGCGTACTATTCGCCGTTGGCGGTTGTGTACCATCTCAATGCCAGGGATGTGGACGGTAAGGTAGCCCAGCAGGGCGATTCTCTCGGCAGCCTTAAGGACGGCATCCCGCTGCCAACGTATAACGTCGGCGATATCGATGCTGCAACGAACGCATACAATGCCTTCGTGGGCTGGACGGAAACTAAGCCGGTAGCTGGCAGCGGTTATGTCGTTTGGTCGGACGACGTTTCCATGGTGAATAAAAGCACCGTGGTCAAGGCCCCCATGGAGTTGTATCCGGTCTACCGCGCCAGCGCGGTAAGTGTCCAATCGAATATCGATGCTAATCTGGATGATCCCTATGCCGTACGCTCCCTTGCGCGTACCGACTCTGGTGATAAGATTTCGCTGGAGGTAAAAGCTGCAACTGAGGTTGTCGGCAAGGACGGCACCAAGTACGACTTTGTCGGCTGGTCGCGTGACTATACACCCGATGGCAACTACACCCTGATGACCGATGAGGAGAAGTATCCCCTCGAGGGTAATGAGCCCTTTAAGAACGTGACCTACACTGCGGTGTACAAGATTGCGCCGTATAAGGTGCGCTATCACGGTATCGACGGGTCGGTCATCTTTACGGCGACCGTCGACTCGGGCGATGAGCGCGCACAAGACGGCAAGTCCGGTTTTATCCACACGGTCGATGTCCCTAAAATGGACGAGAGCGGCAACCCCGCCTATGACAAGGACGACAACCCCGTGATGGAGCAAAAATCCGTGGCATATGACCCGGATGCCCACTCCAAGATCGTTGCGCTGCTCGATGAGCAGGCGGCCGCCAATGGCGATAAGCGTGAACTCTTCTTGGAATGGCGATATGTGGGTGCCGAAGGTGCTGCGGAGGATTGGGATACGTTTAAGGATGAGCCGGTCAAGGGCGATATGGACCTGTATCCCGTGACGTATCGCGTGGTTGCCAACGATACGTCTGATGGAAAGCCCGAAAACATGACCGCGCAGCTTAAGTGGCTGTTCGATCCTTCCGCCGCCAACACCGTCGACGACGCCGCCGATAAGGCGCCGTTTAAGGTCTGCTTTGCCAAGCCGTTTATGGGAACGCAGTTGACCGTCACGGTAACGCGGGCAAGCTACGGCCCTGGTGCAGAGGAAGCTCCCGTGGACGGCAAGTTTGTCTCGCTCTATAGTCTGGGTTCGGGTAATAGTTCGTTTGACCTGGCCAACCGTCTGGAGTCCAAGAAGACGGGTGAAGGCGATCAAGGTGCCGGCAACGCTGTGTTTAACTTTGATCAGACTCATACGTTGACGATCGTTAAAAAGACAACCGATGCCAGTGCCATGGGACAAACGTTTCGCTTTAAGGTGACGCGAAAGATGCCGCAGGATTCTTCTGCCGAGACGCGCACGGTCGAGGTGAAAGTTGGCGAGCAACACGACGAAAACGGTGAGGTCTGCTATGTCGGCAGCGTGCAGTTTGCCGCGCCTGCGGGCGTCTATACCGTCGAGGAAGACACAGCTTGGGCATGGCGTTACGAGGGCGAGTTGAGTACGCCGGGCAAGGTTCCCGGCAAATCTGCCGAGTTGACCATCTCGTCCGCCTCGAGCGTGGGCGACACGGTGGTGACGTGCGTCAACACGCGCGCGAAGGACAAATGGGTCGATGGCGGTTCGCGTGCCAAGAATGTTTGGGAAAACGGCACGCTGATGAGGGAGGATTAGGATGACTAAGCGCAAGCAGATCGTCGCCCTCCTTGTGGGCGTTCTCCTTTTGGCTGGCGCTGCCGGTGCCTTCGCGTGGCTTTCGGTTACGGGTGTGCTGGTCAACGAGTTTGGCTTTGGTTCGTTGGCGCCCTCGGTGGACGAGAAACTCGATGGCAACGTGAAGAGCGACGTCACGATTACAAACAAGGGCTCGGCTCCGGCATACCTGCGTGCTGCGGTGGATATCTACTGGCAGGACCAGGATGGCGCGCGCCTGTGGGATGAGCCGGTTGCGGGAACGGACTACGTTATTGAGCGGGGCAACGTGTCCGATGCGTCTGCTTCCAACAGCGCCTCGTCTTGGGTTGCCGCGTCCGACGGATTCTACTATTGGACATCTTCCGTTGCGCCGATGGACAAAACCGGCGTGCTCATCAAGAGCGTGACTGAGAGGAAGGCGGATGGCAAGAACCTGGTCGTCGACATTTCGACCCAGGCAATTCAGTCCACGCCCGATGAGGCCGTGCACGACGCATGGGGTTGCTCGGTCGAGAATGACGTGCTGGTGCCGCCGCATGGAGGTGCGTAAGTATGGCGTTCCCGATTCGTAAAGGTGTTGCGCGCTCCTTGCGTTGCATGGTCGCGGCCATTTTCTGCGTGGTCGCGCTCGCTGTTCCCGCCCGTGCGTTTGCCGATACTCCCGCGATTGCCTATGACGGAAATGCACGTCAGCTGACGGTCTCGGGGGCGACGGACTCCTCGGGGGAGCCCGATCTGTTTTTGGCCTTTAAAGATCTGATGCCTGGCGATGTGCGTGATCAGCAGATAGAGATTCGTGCCACGGGCGTAAAATCCCAGGTGCGCGTGTTTGTACGTGCCGTTGTCGATCACGAGACGGCACATATGCTGTCTCCCATCACCTTAACGGCGACTGTGGGCGATGCCTCTGCAGGTTGGCTCCAGACAGGAACACCGGGCAGCGTGTTCGCCTATCCCACGGAAATCGCCACGTTTACGAGCGATGGCAGCACGGTGCTTAATCTGCAGCTAAGCGTTCCGACGTCGGTGGGCAACGAGCTTGCCGATGCAAACAAGACCATTCGCTGGGAAATCACCGCCGAGGACGATGGCGAGAAGATCCCCGTGCAGCCTGCTGGCAGAAAGAAGCCCGGCTTGCTTGGTCTGGTGGCAACAGGCGACAACACGCTCACGTTGCTTTTGGTGTTGCTGACGCTTGCAATCATCGCATTTATAGCCGCGCTTCTTTTGTCCCGGAGGGATAAGCGCTAGGTTCATCTTCTAAATGAAACGCCCTCCCGGGCGGCGGGCACGAAGTTCCCTGCTCTACAGTCCTGCGCAAGACAAAGGCCACATTAAGTGGCCTTCTTTGCGTGCGGAACTCGCGATGAACTTCGTGCCCGCCGCCCGGGAGGGTGTCTCTTTATTGATAGAAGGCCTAATAAGCTGATGATTTTATGCCTGGATGTATTCGGAGTGGGACGGGCTTTCCGGATGGGCGGGGTTTCGGAAAGTGTGTCCCAGAATCGGCGCTCAGAGTGGTCCCCACTTTCCGGTTGATGTCTTGTCCGGAAACTATGTCCCGGAATTAAGGCTTGGAACGGGATGCACTTTCCGGTTGAGAGCCTTAGCGGAAAGTGCGACCCGGAATTTACTCTTGAAGTGGGATGCGCTTTCCCAACAGGCCCTCAAGCGGAAACTGCATCCCGTTCCGAAGGCAGATTCCGGGACACACTTTCCGAATATAAAGAAGGCCACTTAATGTGGCCTTCAACTTATATATGTTGCGGATGCTTTCATGACAAGCCGCGCTTCAACACCGAGGCGTCTGCCCGGCGACGCGGAATGCAAGGTTCATCGCGAGTTCCGCACGCAAAGGAGGCCACTTAATGTGGCCTCCGTCTTGCGCAGGACTGTCCGAGCAGGGAACCTTATATGCCTCCGCTCGGACAGACGTTTCAGTTATGAGCGACCCGCTACTTAATCTTGGTCGTACCCGGTGCCAGGTTGGGGTCGGTCTCGTTGGCCTCGGTCTGGAAGTGCTCGGTGTACACGTTCTTGCCGTCGCGGAACATCTCGTAGTACTGCATCTTGGCGTAATCCTCGCGCGCCTTGGTGGCGGCTGCGGCAGCGGCGTCGTCACCGGTGGCGTTGGAGGAAAGCGCCCAGCGCAGGCTGGCGTCCTCGTAGCCGACGGAGTTGATGGCGGGCAGCGACTCGCGCAGCGTCATGTGCGCTTTCTGGTAGTCGGAGAGAGGTGCGCCGATCAGCTGCATCAGCTGGGTGGACAGATAGTTGGTGGACAGGTCGTCGACCTCGCTTGTCTGGTCGCAGCCGGCAACGTCGTAGTTGGCCCAAATGATGTAGTCGGTCTGCCACAAGCGCTCCTGGTGGGTGGCGTCATCCTCGTCGGTAAACCACTTGTCGTTGAACTTGGACGGGAAGAACGGCTGATGGTCGCCCCAGAACACCACGACCACCTTGCGATCGAGTTTGTTCAGGGCGTTGAGGAAGTAGCGCAGCGCCTGGTCGGACTGCTCAATGCACGAGACGTACTCGTCGACATCGGACAACGTGCCGTCCTCGACAGTCTTGGCGTCCAGGTCGGTCGTGTCGATGTTCAGGTGCATCTGCTTATCTGCCGGCAGTAGACCCGTATCGTAGCCCGAGTGGTTCTGCATGGTCACGTCGAAGATAAACTGCGGATCGGCGTTCTGGTCGAGCAGCTCAAGAATCTTGTCGTAGGTAGCCTGGTCGGTCACCATACCGCGCAGGGTGTCGGCGCCCTGGAAATCGTTGATAGACAGGAACTGGTCAAAGCCAAAGTCCTTGTAGACGTTCTCGCGGTTCCAGTTGGTCGCGTGGTTGGGGTGCATGGCCGTGGTGGAATAGCCGAGCGATTTGAATTGCTCTGCCAGGTTCCCGGTCGTTTCCATGTTGTAGATGGTGTAGGGGTACACGCCCGAGCCCAGGTTGGCCATGGAGTTGCCGGTCATAAACTCAAACTCGGTATTGGCGGTGCCGCCGCCGTAGGCGCTCACGTAGAGCTTACCGCGGCTGAGGCAGTTGGGCAGGTTCTTAAAGTACTGCGGGCCCTCGTAGCCGGCGCGCATGTTCTGGTAGATCGACAGATCCGAGAAGGTCTCGTTCATGATGGCGATGACCGTGGGCTTCTCGCTGTCGAACTGCTCCTTTGCGGCGGCGCGCTCGTCGCTCTTGGCCGCGTCGGACTTGTCGTAGGCCTTGGCGTACTTTTTGAGCGTGGCCTTGGCATCGTCGACGGAGTAGTCGGCGGGTTTGGGCGGCTTGATGGACTGCGCTGCGCTAATGAAAGCGGGCAGGTAGCCCTCGCGCCAGTAGCTCTCGAGCGGGCGCCAGGTGTAGACGGTGATGCCGAGGGTGTTGTAGTAGTCGATAAGCGTGACGTGCGCGGTCACGCCGCCCAGGCACAGCACGGCGACGAGCAGGTTGGTGAGCAGCATGCGCTTGGCGTTGGCGGCGCCCTTCTGACGGTGCGGTGCCACCAGGCCGGCGTACTCGCATAGCAGCATGGCGATGGCGGTAAAGCCCATGGACAGCACGCAGAACAGTGAGATCGAGAAGGTGTAGCCGGTGCCGGCGACCGCGGCGGCGGTGGAGATGGCCGAAAGGTCGCCCGGCTGGATGGGCATGGATTTAAACGTGATGACGAAGAACTCGGCAATGCCCAGGACAAAGAGGGCAAAGGCCAGGACCGCGGGAGCTGCGCCGTGGCGCTGGAACAGGAAGAACAGGCCGACCATGAGCGTGGTGATGATGGCCCACTCGAGCAGGATGCACAGGGGGTAGACCCAGGTAAAGTCGTGGTTGGACGAGACCTCCATGCCCAGCAGCGCAAAGACGCCGGCGAGCAGCAGGCACAAGACGGCGGCGACGAGCGGTTTGCCCACAAAGGCGCCGCGCAGGCGGGCGAGCTTGCCGGTGGGGGCGGGGGCGTCGGGCCCGGCGAACGCAAAGACGCGCGGGGCGATGCGGTCGCGGGCGATGCTGGCCCAAGCGCAGCCGGTGAGGATGGCGTTGGTCAGGATGAGCATTACGAAGGCGAGCGGCTCGTTTTGCGCGACGAGGCCAATGGCGCTCCAAATGGTCAAAAAGAGCTGGAACAGGCCGAAGGCGACGCTCCACCCAAGAGCGCTTTTGGCAACGGTGCCCGACTGAGCGCGAATGGCCTTGGCCTCGCGCAAAACAAGGTAGACGGTCGCCGCAAGACCGACGAGCGAGATGGCGGCAGCGAACATGCTGAGACTCCTCACAAACTTAAAACCTACGAAAGCGGGGGTTTACCCGATTGTTACCTAAATATGCACTGCATTTGCGGGCTGCGCACGACAACCAGCCATATTAACGCGCATGTGCGGCGGTGTGGCGCAATGTAGTGGCGACCTGCGCGATAATGGACGGGAATTACACGGAAACGTAAAGGCTTCTTAAAGAATTGGCGAGGATAGAGCTATGGGCGAGCGGGTTTGTATGACGGGTGCCGGGCACTGCGGCGGAGCTGCGGGCGTGGATGCGAACGGTTATCCGGTCGAGACTACGGGTAACGCGGTGCTGGACATCTTGGAGCACCGCTCGTCCACGCGTGCCTTTGCGCGCGATGACGACGACCGTCCCGTGGCGGTGACCGACGAGCAGCGGGCAGCGATTCTGCACGCGGCGAGCCGTGCGCCGTCGGCGGGCGCCATGATGATGTATTCCATCGTGAGCATCCGCGAGCAGGCCACGCTCGATCGCCTGGCCGACCTGTGCGACCATCAGCCTATGATTGCCAAGGCGCCCTGGGCACTTATATTTGTGGTCGACTATGCCAAGTGGATCGATCTGTTTGAGCATGTGGGCTGCTTTGAGCCCGAGTTTGTAGAGCGCACGGGCAAGTCGCCCCGTCGCGCGCCGGGTCTGGGCGACTTTGCCATCGCGGCACAGGACGCCGTGATCGCCGCGCAAAATGCCGTGGTCGCCGCCGAGGCCCTGGGCCTGGGGAGCTGCTACATCGGCGATATCGTCGAGAATGCCGAGGAAGTGGCCGAGCTGCTGGATCTGCCTGCGTATACCGTGCCGCTGTCGATGCTCATCATCGGCACGCCCCGTAAGGAACGCCCGGCAATCGCGCACCCCGTGGTAAACCTGGTACACGAGGAACGCTATCGCCGCGCCGATGCCGCGACCATGGACGCGCAGGTGGCCGAGATGGATGCGATGTTTCGCCCGCATGCCCGCGAGGTGGGGGAGCGCGTCGTGGACATCTATACCCGCAAGCACACCAGTCCCTTTATGGCCGAGATGAGTCGCTCCATGGAGTGGTGGTTCAAAAACTGGCTCGGAAAATGACGAATGTGACAAGGGGACAGTCCCTTTGTCACATTCCATATCGCCGCGGTAGCCTAAAGACTGTATAAATCTTTATCTAGCTGGGAAAACAGTGCATTAAAACATGGGCCGATTACCTATAATCCCCTCGAACGTTAAAGTTGGGAGGAAACCGGCTTATGGAACAAAAGGCCAAGGAGGCAGCCTCGCACGCTGCGATTCCTGTGAGTATCTCGGCGATGCTCGTCACGCTGGGCGTGGTGTACGGCGATATCGGCACCAGCCCTATGTATGTAACCAAGGCGCTCGTTGCCGGCAACGGCGGCATCGGAAGCGTCACGGAGGAGTTCGTGCTTGGTGCGCTCTCCCTTGTCGTGTGGACGGTCACGCTGCTGACGACCGTCAAGTACGTGCTGATCTCGCTGCGCGCCGACAACCACGGCGAGGGCGGTATCTTTGCCCTGTACAGCCTGGTCAAGCGCTGCGGCAAGTGGCTCATCATCCCCGCCATGCTGGGCGGCGCCGCATTGCTCGCTGACGGCATCCTGACGCCCGCCGTTACCGTTACCACGGCCATCGAGGGCCTGCGCACCATCCCGGCGGTCCATGCTGTGTTGGGTGACGATCAGGGCCGTGTCGTGGCCATCACGCTTGCCATCATCATCGCGCTCTTCTTGGTACAACGTATCGGTACGGCCAAGATCGGTCACGCCTTTGGCCCCATCATGACGCTGTGGTTCCTGTTCTTGGGCGGCACGGGTCTGTTCTTTGTCTTCCAGCACCCCGCGGTGCTGCTGTGCCTCAACCCGCTGCGTGGCATCGGCTTTTTGTTGAGCCCCAACAACCACGCGGGCATCATGATTCTGGGCAGCTGCTTCCTTGCCACCACCGGTGCCGAGGCGCTCTATTCCGACATGGGCCACGTGGGCCGCGGCAACATCTACGCCACCTGGCCGTTCGTTAAGTGCTGTCTGCTGCTTTCCTATATGGGCCAGGGCGCGTGGCTTATCAACAACGCCGCCAACCCCGAGCTCATGGGTATCGCCGACCTCAACCCCTTCTACCAGATGCTCACCCCGGGCCTGCGTCCCTTTGCCGTCGGCCTTTCCACCGTTGCGGCCATCATCGCCTCGCAGGCGCTCATCACCGGCGCATTCTCGCTGGTGTCCGAGGCCAGCCGTCTGGACCTTATGCCGCACATGCAGGTCTTCTACCCTGCCGAGACCAAGGGCCAGCTCTACATCCCCATGGTCAACAACGTCATGCTTGTCGGCTGCGTCATCGTGGTGCTGCTGTTCCAGAACTCGGCGCATATGGAAGCCGCCTACGGCCTTGCCATTACGCTGACTATGATGTGCACCACGCTGCTGCTCTTCTTCTACCTGCACGAGGAGCGCAAGCTCAAGGTTGCTCCGTGGATCTTCGCGGCCTTCTTCCTTTTGCTCGAAGGCTTCTTCTTCGTGAGCTCGCTCACCAAGTTCTTCCACGGCGGCTACTTCACCATCCTCATGGCTGCACTCATCATGGGCATTATGGTGTGCTGGTACAACGGCACGGCGGTCGAGCAGCGCCAGTTTACGCTGCTGCCGCTGCGCAGCTACCTGCCGCAGCTCAAGCGCCTGCGTGACGACGACCGTTACGAGCGCATGAGCGACAACGTCGTGTACCTGACCAAGGACGCCCATACCGACTACATCGACCGCGATATCGTCTATTCGATCTTGGACAAGCATCCCAAGCGCGCCCGCGCCTGGTGGTTTGTGAATGTCGAGACCATGGACGAACCGCACACCTTTGCCTATTCGGTCGAGACGTTCGGCACCGACTACGTGTTCCGCGTGCATCTGTACCTGGGCTACAAGATCAACCAGCGCGTCAATGCCTACCTGCGTCAGGTTGTTCAGGACCTGGCTGCCACCGGCGAGCTGCCGCCGCAGACGCATGACTACTCGGTCTACAAGGATCCGGGTAACATCGGTACGTTCAAGTTCGTCCTGATCCGTAAGCTTCTGGCGCCCGAAAGCGATGTGGAGCCCAGCGAGCGTACGGCCATCACGCTCAAGTACATCATTCGCCGCGCCGCCGGCACGCCTGCACGCTGGTACGGCCTGGAGAACTCCAACGTGAGCTTTGAGTACGTGCCGCTGTTCACCAAGTTCAAGGCCGTGAACAAGATGCAGCGCCTGGCTCCCAACGAGCGGCCGTAGACGTCGGCGGCTACACGGAGTTGGTTTTTGATGGATAAGCATGAGGCCGGGGAGGTAAACATGGATACAAAGGCGCTCGATGGCCGTGAGGCGGTGGTCGAAATGATGCGTGAGGCGCGTGTCGACGCTGCCGAAGATCGGTTCTTTACGAATCGGGCCAACATGGACATGGCCGATCGCGTAATTTCGATTGTGGCACTGGTATTTGGAGCGGTGTGCGTGTGTGCCCTGCTCGCGCACGTGCTGTTTGTCTAGCGACTGCCGGTCGTAGAAGGCTTTACACTTAGAACCACCACGAGGGAAAACCACCACAAAGGTGCCTGTCCCCTTTGTGGTGGTTTTTGTTTTTGAGGGAGGGGTACGGTGTCTATGGACGTCCGTGCGGACGGCGATATTGCCGATAACTTTTGGTGGCGGCGCACAACGCTGACGCGCCGCACTCCTCTGTATGACGCCTGCGTATCGGTGGGGCTGCTGGTCGCGGCGACGATTGTGGGCGCGCTGCTCGACCATCCGGGTCTCGCGCCGAGCATCATGATCGTCTATGTGTTCGCCGTTCAGCTGTGCGCATTCTTTACCTGGAGTCGTCTGTATTGCTTGCTGAGCTCGGCTGCCGCCGTGGCGCTCTACAACTTCTTGTTTGTCGACCCGCGCTACTCGCTGTCGCTTATCGACCGCGTCTATCCCGGCATGTTCTTCATCATGTTCGTGGTCTCGCTTGTGTCGAGCTCGATTGCGTTGGCCCTGCGCCGCGCCTTGGCACAGGCTGCCGCCAGCGACCGTCGCACGCATATGGTGCTCGAGACCAACCGCATGCTGCAACGGTGTGCCGATCAGCAGCAGATTGTGCATGCCATGGCAACGCAGCTGGCTCGACTTTCGGGCTGTCCGGTCGTGTGGTACAGCGCCGACGCCGACGATGATGACTTGCTGCCGCGTGCGACGTACACGGCCGTGGGTGACGCCGCGCCGGTGCACGAGCTGGCGCCGCAGATGCCGCCGCGGCTCTCGGCGTCCGCCTATGTGGGGACGCCGCTCGACGCCACGTTTGGCGGCTCGGCGTTTTATGGCATCTACCTGACGGTCCGCACAGGTGACGGCTTCGTGCGCTCGGGCGACCCCGCCTCGGTGGTGGGCGTGCTGGCTATCGTTGCCGAGCCCGACGTGCTGACGCACGAGGAGCGGACACTTGCTGATGCCATCGTGAGCGAAGGCGAGCTGGCGCTCGATCGCGCCCGCGCCATGGAGGCCCGCGAGGAGGCGGCGGTGCTCGCCAAAAACGAGCAGCTGCGCGCCAACCTGCTGCGCTCCATCTCGCACGACCTGCGCACGCCACTCACCAGTATTTCGGGCAATGCCGACGTGCTGCTCGACCAGGGCTCGACCGGCACGGCCGTGCTCGATAGCCAGACGCGCCGCGGCCTGCTCCTGTCCATTCGCTCGGATGCGCAATGGCTCAACGCTACCGTCGAGAACCTGCTCGCCATCACCAAGCTCGAGGGCGGCGGCATGCATCTGTCGACTACGCTCGAGCTCATGGACGATATCGTCGAGGAGGCACTGCGCCACGTAAATCCGGCCGTGCGCGAGCACGACCTTAAGGTGGTGGCGTGCGATGAGCCGGCGCTCGTCAACGTCGATGCGCGCCTGATGGTGCAGCTGGTGGTCAATCTGGTGAACAACGCCATCACCTATACGCCCGCAGGCTCGCATATCGTGATCTCGATTAGCGTCGACGATGGACGCGTGGCGTGCTCGGTGGCCGATGATGGTCCGGGCATCGCACCCGAGGACCGCGAGCGGATCTTTGAGTCGTTCTATACCGCCAACCACGGTCTTGCCGACAGCCACCGCAGCGTTGGCCTGGGTCTTTCGCTCTGCCGCTCCATTGCGTTGGCGCATGGCGGTAGCATAGAGGTTGCCGCGGCGGACCCGCACGGCTCGGTCTTTACGATTGAGCTTCCCGTCGCCGACGTTTCGTTTGATAAGGAGTAGCGCCGTGCCGAACTCTGCCGTAAAACCGCTCATCTTGGTCGTTGAGGACGATCCCGCCGTCCGCAACCTTATCGTTGCCGCGCTCGAGGCGCACGGCTTGCGTCATATGGCCGTTGAGACTGCCCATGCCGCCATCGCCGCCGCCTCATCGCAGGCACCGAGCATTGTGCTGCTCGATCTGGGCCTGCCCGATATGGACGGCGTCAAGGTGGTGGAGTCGGTGCGCGCATGGTCGGGTATGCCGATCATCGTGGTATCGGCGCGCAGCGAGGACGCGGACAAGATTCGCGCGCTCGATGCCGGCGCCGACGACTACCTGACCAAGCCGTTTTCGGTCGAGGAGCTGCTTGCGCGCATTCGCACGACGCTCAGGCGCCTTTCGTATGCGCAAACGGGCGGCGTTGTCTCCGAGGGCTCGTTCGATACCGGTGAGCTGCATATCGATTTTGATGCCGGCATCGCCACGATGGATGACGAGGAGCTGCATCTGACGCCGATCGAGTACAAGCTCCTGTGCCTGCTGGCGCATAACGCCGACAAGGTGCTGACGCACCAGTTTATCCTGCACGAGATTTGGGGCACGGCAACCAAGAGCGACCTGGCGAGCCTACGTGTCTTTATGGGCACGCTGCGCAAGAAGATCGAATCCGACCCCGCGCATCCGCGCTATATCCAAACGCATGTGGGCATCGGTTACCGATTGGTCACCCAAGGCTAGATTGCCAACCACCATCCCACTATGAGTTGCGGTGAAATACGGTCTAAATTTGCCTAATTCCAGGCAAAACAGTCCGTATACCACCGCAACTTTGTTATTTGCCCTTGGGCTTGCTGGCGTAGAACTTCTTCTTTTTGGGCTTGCCTGCGCAGGCGGGCTTGCCGTCGCCGCGCGGCCCTCGGTCGCCGGCCTGTGCGTGCGCGTGCGCTGCCGCATGGGGCTTGCGGGCCTCGGGGTTGCGCAGCTCTTCGGTTCGCTCGGCAATTTCCTCGGCGCTAAAGCCGACCTCGGCCATGGCATCCTCGATGGGCAGTCGGCGCACGATATAGCAATGGTGCACCTTCTGGTTGCGTGCGAAATCCTCGGGGATGGTCTGCGCCGTAATGTCCTCCAGCACGACGCCCGCGCGTGCGAGCTTGCGCGTCTCGGGGCGGAAGCCGCGCAGGTTGCAGCTAAAGATGGCATGGCCGCCCTGTGCGAGCAGGCGAGATACGCCGGCCAAAAGCTCAACATGGTCGCGCTGGACATCCCAGGTGCGGCGGCCCATCTTGGACGAGTTCGAAAACGTGGGCGGGTCGACAAAGATCAGGTCCCAGCGGTTGCGCGTCTGGCGCTGATCGCGAATCCAGGCGAGCACGTCATCGCGCACAAAGTGATGCTGCGGCCCCACAAAGCCGTTCTGTCGCATGTTGCGCTCGGCCCAGTCCAGATAGGTGTTGGAAAGGTCGACCGTCACAGTTTCCTCGACGCCGCCGTCTGCCGCATAGCAGGTGGCGGTGCCGGTGTAGGCGAACAGGTTGAGGAAGCGCCGCGCCTGCTTGGCGTGCTCGCGCACCAGGTTGCGGGTGACGCGGTGGTCCAGGAAGATACCCACATCCAGGTAGTCGTCAAAGTTGACGGCAAAGGTGAGCCCGCCCTCTTCGATGAGTGGCAGGCGACGGCGTGCGATGTTGGCGCGTTCGCCCGATGCGCCCTTGCCGGCGCCCTGCTTGCCGTACTGCGAACCGCCGCGCGAACGCATGCGGGCCTTGGCGTGCACATGCTCTGCCGGGACATCTAGGATGCGCGGTGCGATGGCCAAGATGTCGAGCATGCGGGCCTGGGCTAGCGCGGGGTCGATGGTCTTGGGCGCGGCGTATTCGGCGATGACGAGCCAGCGGCCCGGCGTCTGCGGGCAGCCCTCGTACAGGTCAATGGCGGCGGAGTAGTCGGGCAGGTCGGCATCGTAGACGCGGTAGCAGCTCACGCCCTCGCGCTTTGCCCACTTGCGACGCAGGCGTGCGTTCTTGCGCAGGCGGTTGGCGAACTGTTCGGATTCGGGGATGAGCACGGGCAGCGGCTTGCCGTCGCCCAGGTCGAGCGTGGCGGCAGGTTCGGGCATGGGAGTGTCGGCGGCTTCGTCTTGAGCGTCTGCGGTCTGCTGTTCGGCATCTGCGCTGGTCGCAGCTTCGAATGCCGCGGCGGCGTGGTCGAGCGAGGGCCAGACCTCAATAGCCGCCTCCTCGTTATTGGGCATGACGGCGATGGAGCGCGCAGGCTCGGCATGGAGCGCGCGGGTCATAAGGCCATCGCGGGCGAGCGTGGCGACCGGTGCCGAAGCGAGTTCGGGCGCGCGGCGCAGCTCGCCGACCAGCGTCATGGCGTCGTGCATGAGCGAAAGCGGGGTCTCGGTGGTGTCTGCGACTACGGCGGCGCCGGCGACAGCGCCTGCATGGTCCAGCACGGTGGCTGGTTTGGCAGCGCAGAAGTCGACGAAACGCTTGTAGCCGGCGCACTTGATCATACGCTCGGCAGTCTTGCGGGCGGCGGGGTCGATGTCTACGGCCACGATGCGCGCCTGGCGCTCGCGCGCCGTCGCCTCGCGCTCGCGCGCCTCGGCAAGCAGTTGTTCCCATAGGTCGGCATCATGCAGCTGCCAGCCCTCAAAACCCCAGTGCTCGCGCGCGGCACCCGGGGCGCGGTCGGTCAGGATATTCACGGCCTCCAGCAGCAGACCGCCGCCGGCGCACGAGGCATCGATCAGCGTGGGCAGGGCTTCATTCTCGTAATCATCGGCCGTCAGCTCGCGCTCGCACAGTGCGGTCCAGCCGACCTGCGCCAGCACCAGAGCGGCGTAGTCGGGGCGCAGCACGTGCGCGCCCTCGCCGGCACGGGTCGCCGCGGGCGGCAGGCGCTTGAACAGCGGGTCGCCCGAAAGGTCTAGGCTTATGCTCGCGCGGCGCTGGCGCAGCGAAAGCAGTAGGTGAACATCGGGGTCGGCGGCATCGACGTCGGCGCGACGGCCCGTGGTCTCGGCCAGGCGGTCGCACAATGCGTCCTTGGCGCGCAGGGCCGAGAAGCGCGTGTTGCGCAGCTGCTCGGTCACGCCGCGGGCGGTAATGGCGATGGTGGCGCCGGGGCGGACGATGCTCTCCCAGGCGATGTCGTAAACGCTATCGTACAGTTCATCGGCATCCTGCGCCTCAAAGCGCCCGAGTACCACGAACACGCGGCTCGCCAGGCGCGACCACAGACAGGCGCGGTAGCCTTCTTCGAGCTCGCCCTCAAACGTGGCGCGGCCCTTCAGCCGGCGAACATGCGAAAGCCCGAGGCGTTTAAGCTCATCGGCGAGTGCGGACTCAAAGCCCTCGGGGCAGCTTGCGTAAAATTCCATGGGTGACCTCTCTGGTTGCGTCGCTCCATTATATGATGGATGCTTCGTTTGCCCTTATCCTCGAAAGGAACCCATATGATTGATGCGTGCCCCGAATCCGCTGTGCTCTTTTTTGACGTGGACGGCACGCTGGCGTCGTTCGATCCCGACGATATGACCGATAAGGACTTCAATGCAGTCCATCCGTCGAAGTCCGTTATCGATGCATTTGGTCGCCTGCGCAATGCGGGTCACCGGGCATTTATCTGCACGGGTCGCCCCTTGTGGCTGATTGCCGATGGCCTGCGCGCGCTGAACCCGGCGGGTATCGTTGCCATGGCGGGGGCGACGCTCGAGGTCGAGGGCCGCGTGGTGCATGAGGACTGCTTTGACGAAGACATTGTTGAGGAGCTTGCGCATCGCGTTGTGGATGCCGGCATCGAGGTTTTTTTCGAGTCCAATGCTGCGACCTTTGCGCTGGAGCCTGTGGGCGTTGAGCGCTCGTCTTTAATCGGTACCTCTGTGGTGCACAGCGCCGAGGAGATGCGCATCGACGGCAGCTTGCGCGTGGGCAAGGTATGCCTCAATGTGCCCAGTTTGGCTCGTGTAGCCAACGATGACGGCTTTATCAATCGCAACTTTGAGCTGTGCAACACCGGTGGTCAGAACCGCGAGCTGAGTCCCAAGGGTATTGACAAGGGCGTGGGCGTGGCGCGAGCGCTGGCGTATCTGGGCCGCGAGGGAAATGCGCGCACTTTTGGCTTTGGCGATTCGGGCAACGACCTGGGCATGCTCGCTGCGGTCGAGACGGCTGTCGCCATGGGCAACGCCATGCCCGAGGTCAAGACGGTCGCCGACTACGTGACCGACGATGTCGAACACGACGGCACCGTCACGGCGATGCAGCATTTCGGCCTCATCTAATGAATCCCGCGTTCTGACGTTTGCTCAAACTGCGACTCTTTGCTTTTGCATGCTCAATCGATTTATCAATCCAAACACTGAGGTGTTTATACCGTTCGCCGAGAAGATAAAAACCCGCAGCTCACGCCTTGATAAACGTAGGTAAAGTGTTTAGCAGTGCAACGCCCATGTGCAAGCGAAAGGAATCAGGCAGATGGCAATCAAGGTGTTCGCTGACGGTGCAAACCTCGAGGGCATGCTCGACATGTACGAGAACGGCAACGTTCAGGGTTTCACGACCAACCCGTCCCTTATGAAGAAGGGCGGCGTGACGGATTACCGCGCGTTTGCCAAGGAGGTCCTGGCCCACATCACCGACGTTTCCGTCTCGTTTGAGGTCTTTGCCGACGACGTCGAGACCATGGAGGTCGAGGCCCGCGAGATCGCTACCTGGGCCGACAACGTCTACGTCAAGATTCCGTGCGTAAACACCAAGGGCGAGTCCACCGCCGAGCTGGTCCACAAGCTTTCGGCCGACGGCATCAAGGTCAACGTCACCACTATCTTTACGCCTAAGCAGGTCGATGAGATGGTCGAGGCCGTTGACGCTGAGACGCCGTCTATCATCTCGCTTTTTGCCGGCCGCATCGCCGATACCGGCGTCGATCCCATTCCGTTTATGACGGAGTCGGTCAAGAAGGCCGCCGCCAAGCCCAACTGCGAGGTCCTGTGGGCGTCCACGCGCGAGCTCATCAACATTTACCAGGCGGAAGGATGCGGTTGCCAGATCATCACGGTGCCCAACAACATCCTGGCCAAGCGTAAGAACATCGGCCGCGATCCGTACGAGGTCTCGCTCGACACCGTCCGCGGCTTTGCCAAGGATATCGCCTCGCTCGGTTTCCATATCCTGCCGTAACGCGAGCACTGGCTGCGCCGCGGGTTGTTCGTCCCGGCTTTTCCTTTCCCTATCGCTCACGCGCTTCGCGAGGGTCGCGCTAGGCAAAGGAAAGGCCGGGGCTGCCGACACGAGCTTGCCGGTAGGTTGGTGATCGGCCTCCAATCCTGCCGTGGGCAAAGGTACCCCCGCCTGCGACGTGCAAAATTGAGAGTATTCAGCAAGGTAAAGATTTTTACCAGCTGGTTGAAGCAAAAAACAGCCCCCGTTTTGGCTCTGACGACGCTAAAACGGGGGCTGTTTTTTGCTTTTTCGTCTCTGAGGGGCATCCGGAACGGTGGAATTTGCAGAATACTCGCGATTTTGCACGTCGCGTGAGGGGGGGGCCCTTGCTTTGGCGGTTTACTTCCCCTGCACCATGGTGAGGGAGATCTTTTTGCGGTCGCGATCGACCTTCTCGACCCACACCTTTACCGTGTCGCCGACGCGCACGACATCACTCGGGTGCTTGACGAAGCGGTTGGCCAGCTTGGAGATGTGTACGAGGCCGTCCTGGTGCACGCCCACGTCGACGAAGGCACCAAAGTCGACGACGTTGCGCACCGTGCCCTTGAGCTCCATGCCGGGCTCCAGGTCGTCGATGGAAAGTGCCGAGCAGCTAAAGACCACCTCGGGCGCGTCGTCGCGCGGGTCGCGACCGGGCTTCTTGAGCTCGTTGACAATGTCGATGAGCGTCAGGGTGCCGCAGTCCAGGTCGCTTGCCAGCGCCGAGATGCTGCCCAGACGGCGCTCAATGTCGGGCACGCCGCCGCGGCTGAGCTCGCTGGCTTTAACGCCTGCGCGTTCCAGGACGGACGTGGCCACCTCGTAGCTCTCGGGGTGGACGCTTGTCGCGTCGAGCGGGTTCTTGCCACCGCTGATGCGCAGGAAGCCCGCGGCGTTGAGATATGTCTTGGGTCCCAGCTTGGGGACCTTCTTAAGCTGGCGGCGATCGGTAAAGGCGCCGTTTTCCTCGCGGTAGGCCACGATGTTTTTGGCCACGCTCGGCGTGATGCCCGACACGTAGCCCAGCAGGCTCGCACTCGCGGTGTTGACGTCGACGCCCACGCGGTTGACGACGTCCTCCACCACGTGGCCCAGGGTGCGTGAAAGCTCGGCCTGGTCAAGGTCGTGCTGGTACTGGCCAACGCCGATGGACTGGGGCGGAATCTTGACGAGCTCTGCCAGCGGGTCTTGCAGGCGACGGCCCAGGCTCATGGCGCCGCGCACGGTGACGTCCAGGTCGGGGTATTCCTGGCTGGCGAGCTCGGAGGCGGAGTACACCGACGCGCCGGCCTCGTTGACGATGGTGTATCGCAGCCCAGGCGCCTGCTCGGCGATGAACTCCGAGACGACTTCCTCGGTCTCACGGCTGGCGGTGCCGTTGCCGATGACGATGGTGTTGACGTCGTCCTTCTTGACGAGGCGGGCGAGCTCGCGCTTAGTGCCGGCGACGTCGTGGCGCGGTTTGGTGGGGTAGACCACGCCGTGGTCGAGCAGCTTGCCGGTCTCGTCCATGACGGCGACCTTGCAGCCGGTGCGGTAGCCCGGGTCGAGCGCGAGCACGCGGGCGCCTCGCACGGGGCGTGCCGAGAGCAGACCCTCGAGATTCTTGGCAAAGACGTTGATGGCCTCGGTCTGGGCGCGAACGGTGAGTTTGGCGCGGGCCTCGCGCTCCAGCGAGGGGGCCATGAGGCGCTTGTAGCCGTCGGCGATGGCGGCATCGAAGATGGGAGCAAACACGCCCTGACGGCGGGGCCAACGGCTGCCGAGGCGTGCCGTGGCGGCAGCGCCGTCGACGTTTACGCGCACGCGGAGCTTGCCCTCGCGTTCACCGCGGTCGATAGCCAGCACGCGGTGGTTGGGTATACGGCGCAGTGGCTCATCATAGCTGTAGTACGGCTCATAGGGGGTCTTCTCGGTGGGATCGGTGGCCTCGACGACGATATCGGCGGTGTTTTGCGTAAAGGCGCGCAGGTCGGCGACGTTCTCAGGGTCTTCGGCCACCGTCTCGGCAAAGATGTCGGCGGCGCCGGCGAGCGCCTTCTCGGGCGTGTCGAAGCCGGCTTCCTCGTTGACGTATGCCGCGGCGGCGTCGAGTGCGCTGCCCTTGGCGGAAGCCTGCATGATGATCATGTTGGCAAGCGGCTCCAGGCCTGCCTCGCGGGCCTTCTGCGCGCGGGTCATGCGCTTTTTGCGGTAGGGCTTGTAGAGGTCCTCGACACGCTGGAGCTGCGTGGCCTCGCGAATCTGCTGCTCGAGCTCGGGCGTGAGTTTGCCCTGGGCGTCGATGAGCAGAATGACGTCCTCTTTGCGCTGTTCAAGATTGCGCAGGTAGGACAGGCGCTCGTCGAGTGCGCGCAGGGCGACGTCGTCCATGCCGCCCGTGGCTTCCTTGCGGTAGCGCGAGATAAAGGGGATGGTGTTGCCCTCGTCGATGAGCTTGACGGCCGCCTCGATGTTGTCAGCCTTAAGGTTGAGCTCGTGGGCGAGCTGGGCGATAAGATCCATGGGACTCCTTGCGTTTGAGGTGCGTTTGCAGCACAGAGCTACCAAGGATACCACCCGTCCTAAAAGACTGTTTTGGGGCCGCGCCACGAAAATGACCTATCTACTACGTTTAAACCGTATGGGTCGACCATGCCTGGTTTTACCGAAAATCAGCAAGCCGTTTACCTGCGGTTTTTATTTCGCGAAATTTGGCATGGTTGAGGGCGATCGGTTAAACGTAGTAGATAGGCGCATTTCGTGGCGAACGAATCAAGCCGAGGTGCAAAATAGCCCCCGTCCTAGAAAAATCATCTGGTAGAGTTGACCCCGCATGATTTACAAGACGCTATGCGCCACCTACTCTTTTGTCATTTAGGGGATTGAACTCGTGAATACTTCTGTCGCCAAGAAGGCCAGCCAGGCGGTGCGCCTGCTCATGATGGTGCTCACGGCAGTTCTCATCTTCTTCTTCATCAATGTCATGCTGCTCGTCTCCGATATCCAGGGCACGGCGCGCGTGGTCAACTACGCCGGTCTGGTGCGCGGTACCACGCAGCGAATCGTTAAGCTCGAGGATGCGGGCCAGCCTCAAGATGACCTGCTCAAAGCCGTGGATTCATACATCAACGGTTTGCGTTACGGAAGTGACGACCTCAACCTCGTCCGTCTCGACGACGATGAGTATCAGGCAAAGATGACCGAGCTTGCAAACTATTTTGATGAGCTTTGCGCCGAGATCGTCCGCGTGCGCGAAGTCGGCTACGAGAACACTGACATTATCGCCATGAGCGAGGAGTTCTTTGGCATTTGCGACGATGCTACGCGACTCGCAGAGGACTACTCTCAGGAGAAGGCGTCGGCGCTCAACTATCTCGAGGGCCTGGTGATCATCGACATCATGGGCTTGGTGACGACCTTTGCGGTCGAGCTTGTTCGCGCGGTGCGAACTGCCGCGCTCAATCGCGAACTGCAGAGCAAAGTCTATCTCGACGAAGCCACGGGACTGCCCAACAAGAACAAGTGCGAGGAGATCTTGGGGCAGGAGCAGCCCGTTTCCGCTGAAGCGCCCGTTGCGCTGTGCGTCTTCGATCTTAACAATCTGCATACGGTCAATAACACCTTTGGCCACGAGAAGGGTGACGAATACATCCGTTCTTTTGCCCGGCAGCTGGGGCGCGTAGCGTCAGAGACCTGCTTTGTGGGCCGCGACGGCGGCGATGAGTTTATCGCGGTGCTGTGGGATGCCGATCGAGCTGCCGTGGAGTCCTGTCTCGCTCGGGTTCGTGCGAACGTGAACGAGTATTCCGAGGCTCACCCCGACATGCCTATTAGCTATGCGGTGGGTTATGCGCTTTCCAGTGATTTTGATGAACCGCCTACGATGCGCGAGCTCTTTTCCCAGGCCGACAAGAACATGTACGTCGATAAGAACCGTGTAAAGACAGCTGAGGCAGCCGGACTGCAACGCGAGGAACGGTAAGCTTGTAACAACAGAGGGCATAGAAAAGCCTCCGCAGCTCGTGTGTGCTGCGGAGGCTTTATTCGTTGCGGCGCATTGTGTTTGGGTCGTTGAGATGAGTCGATTTGCCCCGAAAGAGGAGGGCATTGACCTTAGGGTCATGCCCGACGAATGAGCGACAAATCGGCCATCTCGGCGGGCCGAACTACTCCAGCTCAAACGCTCCGGTATAGAGCTGGTAGTAATACCCGCGCTTGGCGATCAGCTCGTCGTGGTTGCCGCGCTCGATAATGCGGCCGTGGTCCAGGCAGATGATCGCGTCGGAGTTGCGCACGGTGGACAGGCGGTGCGCGATGACAAACGTCGTGCGGCCTTCCATGAGCTTGTCCATGCCGGCCTGCACGATAGCCTCGGTGCGGGTGTCGATGCTCGATGTGGCCTCGTCCAGGATCATCGCCGGCGGATCGGCAACAGCGGCGCGTGCGATCGAAATCAGCTGGCGCTGCCCCTGCGACAGCTGGGCGCCGTTGCCGGTGAGCATGGTGTCGTAGCCGTCAGGCAGGCGGGTGATAAAGTCGTCCGCGCCCGCGAGCTTGGCCGCCGCGATGCACTCCTCGTCGGTAGCGTCCAGGTTGCCGTAGCGGATGTTATCCATCACGGAGCCGGTGAACAGGTTCACGTCCTGCAGCACGACGCCCAGCGAGTGGCGCAGATCGGCCTTGCGAATCTTGTTGACGTTGATGCCGTCGTAGCGGATCTTGCCATCGGCGATGTCATAGAAGCGGTTGATGAGGTTGGTGATGGTCGTCTTGCCGGCACCGGTGGCGCCGACAAACGCGACCTTCTGGCCCGGCTTGGCAAACACGGACACGCCGTGCAGCACCTCGTGGTCGGGCGTGTAGCCAAAGTCGACGTTGTCCATGACCAGGTCGCCGCGCAGCGGTACGTACTCGATCTCGCCGGTTGCGCGGTGCGGATGTTTCCACGCCCACATGCCGGTGTGGTGGTCGGCCTCCTCGAGCTGCCAGGTATCGGGGTTGACCTGCGCGTTGACGAGCGTCACATAGCCTTCGTCGGTCTCGGGCTTCTCGTCGATGAGCTCAAAGATGCGGTCGGCGCCGGCGAGGCCCATGACCACGGCGTTGATCTGCTGCGAGATCTGGCCGATCTGTCCGCAGAACTGCTTGGTCATGTTGAGGAACGGCACCACGACGGCGATGGACAGCGCCATGCCCGAGATGCTCAGATTGGGCACGCCCAGCGCCAGGAAAATGCCGCCTGCCAGTGCGACCAGCACGTAGAGCAGGTTGCCCAGGTTCATAAGGATAGGCATGAGGATGTTGGCGTACATGTTGGCCTTCTGCGAGACCTCGAAGAGCTTTTCGTTGCGCTCGTCAAAATCGGCCTCGGCGGCAGACTCGTGGCAGAATGCCTTGACGACCTTCTGGCCGTTCATGACTTCCTCGATATGGCCCTCGACCACGCCGAGTTCGGTCTGCTGCGCAATGAAGAAGCGCGCGGAGTTGGAGCCGAGCAGCTTGGTCATAAAGGTCATAAAGACGACGCCGGCCACAATGACCAGGCACATCCACACACTGTAGTACAGCATGATAAAGAACACCGTGACGATGACGATGGTCGTCATGAGCAGGTTGGGCAGCGACTGGCTGATCATCTGGCGCAGCGTGTCGATGTCGTTGGTGTAGTGGCTCATGATGTCGCCGCGCTGGTGCGTGTCGAAGTAGCGAATCGGCAGGTCCTGCATACGGTTGAACATCTTCTCGCGCAGCTTCTCGAGCGAGCCCTGCGTGACGATGGCCATGGCGCGGTTCCAGAAGAGCGAAGACAGGATGCCGACGCCGTAGATGCAGGCGAGGGTGGTCACAAGCTGCAGAATCTTGGGCTGTGCGGCTTCCCAATCGCCCGACTGCCACGATTCGCTAATAATCTGCAGAGCGCTCTGAAGGAAGGTCGCACCGATGGAGTTGATGATGGCGCAGAGCACCACGCCGACAACGACGAGGGGCAAAAGCACGGGGTAGAAGCCAAAGAGCGTCTTGATGAGGCGCGACATGGTGCCGCCCTTGCGGTTGAGTGCGCGCTCGGCGGTCGTTGCCTTACTCATGTGCCTCGCCTCCTTCCTGGGTCTGAGCTTGTGTTGCGGTCATGTCGGTGTTGTCTGCCGCCGTGTTCGCGTCGCCAGAGACGTCGTCGGCGTCTTGCGTACCTTCGGCAGACATCTTGTTTTGCGAGGTAAAGGTCTCGCGGTAGATCTCGCTCGTCTTGAGCAGCTCTTCGTGGTTGCCGATCTGTGCGATGCGGCCGCCCTCCATGACAATGATGCGGTCTGCGTCCTGCACGGAACTGATGCGCTGGGCGATGATGAGCTTGGTCGTGTTGGGCAGATAGCTTGCCAGACCTGCGCGAATCTTGGCGTCGGTCTTGGTGTCGACGGCGCTGGTGGAGTCGTCCAGGATCAAGATCTTGGGGCGACGCAACAGGGCGCGTGCAATGCACAGGCGCTGCTTCTGACCGCCCGAAACATTGGAGCCGCCCTGTTCGATCCAGGTGTCGTAGCCCTTGGGGAAACCGTCGACAAATTCGTCGGCGCAGGCCAGATGCGCTGCCTCGCGGACTTCCTCGTCGGTGGCGTTCGGGTCGCCCCAACGCAGGTTCTCGGCGATGGTGCCGCTAAACAGCACGTTTTTCTGCAGCACCATGGCGACCTGGTGACGCAGCGTGTCCAGGTCGTAGTCGCGCACGTCCACGCCGCCCACGCGCACAGCGCCTTCGGTGGCGTCGTACAGGCGGGCGATGAGGTTGACGAGCGTGGACTTGGCCGAGCCGGTGCCGCCGATGATGCCGATGGTCTCGCCGCTCGTAATGTGCAGGTCGATGTCATCGAGCGCCTGGCGCTTCGCATGCTTGGAATACTTAAAGCTCACGTGGTCAAAGTCGATGGAACCGTCGGCAACCTCGAGCACGGGCTCGGCAGGATCGGCGATCGTGGGCTCGGCGGCCAGCACCTCGGCAATGCGGTGTGCCGATTCGTCGGCCATGGTCACCATGACAAAGATCATCGACAGCTGCATCAGGCTCATGAGAATCTGGAAACCATAGGTAAAGGTCGAGGAGAGCTGGCCCACGTCGAATAGCGTGCCCTGGCTCGTGATGATGAGCTTGGAGCCCAGGTAGATGATGACGACAAACGCGCCGTTGACGCAGATGTTCATCATGGGGTTGTTAAAGGCGAGCAGCTTCTCGGCGCGGGTGAAGTCCATCTGGACGTCGCGCGCGGCGGTCGCGAACTTCTCCTTCTCAAAGTCTTCGCGCACATAGCTCTTGACCACGCGCATGCCGGTGACGTTTTCCTCGACGGACTCGTTAAGGGCATCGTACTTGTGGAACACGCGCGAGAAGATGGGGCGCACCTTAAAGATGATAAAGAACAGTCCAAAGCCCAGCAGCGGAATGATGACCAGGTAGACCATGGCGACGCTGCCGCCCATGATAAACGCCATGGTAAAGGCGAAGATCAATACCAGCGGCGCGCGCACGGCGATACGGATGATCATCATAAAGGCCTGCTGCACGTTGTTGATATCGGTGGTCAGGCGCGTGACGAGCGAGGAGCTCGAGAACTCATCGATGTTGGCAAAGCTGAACGTCTGGATCTTGTAGAACAGGTCGTGACGCAGGTTCTTGGCGAACCCGCAGCTCGCATGGCTGCAGGTGACGCCGGCCGCGGCGCCAAAAGCAAGCGACGTCAGCGCGATGAGCACCAAAAAGCCTGCGGTGGGAAGCATCTCGGCTACGGTGGCGCCGTCTTTGATGGCGTCGATCAGGTTGGCGGTGATAAATGGAATCAGCATCTCGCAGAGCACCTCGCCAAGCACGAGCAACGGCGTGGCAACGGTGACTTTCATATAGTCGCGGATGCTTCCCATGAGGGTTTTAATCATCCAGTTCCTCCCAGGTTACGCGGATTTTATCGAGCATTTCGGCGAGGTCCTCGCGCTCGTCGTGGGTGAGCGCGCTAAAGGCCCGTTCTCTAAAGCGGATGCGGGCTGCCTGGTCGATGCGGGCGTTTTCCCGGCCGGTTTCGGTCAGGCGAATGGTGAGCTGCCGTCGATCCTTGGGGTTACGGCTGCGCTCGATGAGGCCGTTGAGCTCGAGCTTGGACAGGATCTCGGAAAGCGACCCCGGCTTGAGGTCAAAGTGCATGCCGAGTTCCTGCTGAGACATCTCGCCGCCGGGCTGCTTGGCCAGCAGGCAGATGATGGGCGCCTTGCCGGACACGCCTCCGCCATGAAAATGCATGTAATGGCCGCAAAAGCCTAGGCCGCTCAGGATGCGCTTGGCGAGTTTGTCTTCGGCGCTGACCGCTTCGGGTATGTCTACCGGTTGCGACGGGTCACCGCCGGGCTCATGCGGAAGGACGAGTGGTTCAACACACATATCTAAGCTTCGCTCCCTTCTTTAGTTAGGTAGTTGAATTGTTTTGTGCCTAACCAATTTAGGAGCACGGTAAATAAATGTCAAGGTACCAAACTTATTATGTTCGAGCGGCACTTAGGGACGTTCCTTATGTGCCGGCATTTGGGGACACTCCTTGTGTCGACTAGTCATTTAAGAACGTCCCCAACGACTAACTTTCTCCTTCCCGTAACCTTTCCGCAACAATTCGTCCTCTGCGGTGCCAGCGCCCGTTCACAACGTCCCCTGCGCTACACTTAGTCGCACTGTGGCGCTGCCGCGCCGCACCCGAAACAAGGGAGACCCTCATGAAGAATACTCAGCTGCTGCTGGTTAACGATATGTGCGGTTACGGCAAGGTCGCGCTTTCCGCCATGCTGCCGGTGCTGTCGCACATGGGCTACCGTATCCATAACCTGCCGACGGCGCTCGTTTCTGACACGCTCAACTACCCCAAGTTCTACATCCACGACACCACCGAGTACGTGCGTCAAAGCCTCGCTATCTGGGAGGAGCTCGGCTTTGAGTTCGACGCCATCTCGACCGGCTTTATCGTGACCGAGGAAGAGACGCGCATCATCTCGGACTTTTGCCACCGCCGTGCGCAAAAGGGCACCAAGGTGTTCGTCGATCCCATCATGGGCGACAACGGCAAGCTCTATGCCGGCGTGCCCGAGTCCACGATTGGCCTCATGCGGCACCTGCTGGAGTGCGCAGACTACGCGGTGCCCAACTACACCGAGGCCTGTCTGCTCGCCGATACGCCTATTGCAGAGCAGATCACGCCCGATGAGGCCCGCGCCCTTGTGGACGCCGTGCGCGAGTTGGGTGCCAAGTCGGTGGTCATTACGAGCGCCGTGGTCAATGGCACGAACGCGGTTATCGGTTACGACCATGTAGCGGGGGAGTACTTCACGATTCCCTTTGAGCTCATTCCGGTCTATTTCCCGGGCACGGGCGACACGTTCTCGGCGGTGCTCGTCGGCCGCGTTATGGCAGGTTGGAGTCTGCAGCGCGCGACGTCCGATGCCATGCGTGTGGTGGCTGAGCTTATCGAGCGCAATGCCGACCAAGAGGACAAGTCGGCCGGCCTGCCCATCGAGGCCTGCCTGGACGTGATCGACCATGAGTAACGCTGGCGAGGGCGGCGTCAAGCCTGCGGGCGAGAACAAGCCGCTCGGCGCGCCGCGTGGCAAGCGTCCGCGTATCCGCGTGAGCTGCGTGGACCAGCTGGGTGCGTGCCGCTGCCACCATGGTCACAAACCGGGTGACGTCTTCGACTTCGACCGCGACCGCGGCAAGATGTGTTCCATGGCATGCCATGTGGGCTTTCCCTATATCGATATCTTGCGCTATGGCGGAACCGTGCCCGGCAACGAGCCCGGTACGGCAAAGTTCTGCTGTCCTGAGGTCGATACGCTGAACGTTTGGCTCGCCGAGATCGTCGACGAATAGATGAGCGTGGATTTTCTCCCGTTTAGAGCGCACTTGAACGCTCAAAGTGGGAGATTTTCCACGCTCATTTTTCATGCGGGAGATTATCCACGCTCGTTTCGCGCCGAAGGCGTGGCCTGCGACCTCGCTTGCCTACAGCTGCTCGAGCATAGCGGTGCAACCGGCGAGCACGTCGCGGTAGGTGGCATCGAAATTGCCGGTGTACCAGGGATCGGCCACGTCGCCGGGGCGCCCGGTCCAATCGAGCAAGCGCGTAATCTTGCCGTCGGGGTCGTCGCCAAAGATGCGACGCAGGTCACGCGCGTTCTCAGCATCCATATAGACAATGTGGTCCCAGTTGCCATACTCTGCGCGACGCACCTGGCGGGCACGGTGCGCAACGACGGGAATCCCGACCTCGCGCAGCTTGGCGACGGTGCCACGGTGCGGTGGGTTGCCAAGCTCCTCGGTCGAGGTCGCCGCGGAATCGATGACAAACTCGCCCGCGCGCCCAGCGCGGTGCACCAGCTCGGTAAACACCGACTCAGCCATCGTCGAGCGGCAGATGTTGCCATGGCAGATAAACAGTACACGTTGCATATGCGGTTTCCTTTCGATCGCCATCATCGAGCTCGAGTATCGCATCTGCGCTTACGCCCTCGCCCGCTTGCGCTCCCAGCGAGCCAACTTAATAGTCACCAGCGTGAGCGCCCAGGCTACAAGCGAGAACGCGGCGCCCACTGCGCCCACGTAGGCAATGCCAACTCCACTTACCACGGCGCCGCCCACTGCGGTGCCAAACGAGATGCCGACGTTAAACGCCATGGGCTCAACCGAACTTGCGAGTACCATCGACTTGGGATGGCGGCTGCGAGCCACGTCCATAAAGTGCGTGATGCATGACACCGAGAACAGGTACATGAGCAACGCCAAGCTAAAGACAAAGACCAGCGCGAGCGGCATGGTGCCGCCCACGGCAAACAGCCCGAGCAACGCCGCAGCCTGCAGCACAAACGTCACAAGCAGTGCTTTCATGCCAAAGCGCGCGTCGATCCATCCGCCCAAGATGTTCGAGATCAGGCAGAACACGCCGTAGGCCATAAGCGTGGTACTCGCCTGAACAGTGCCCATGCCCAGCACCTGCTCAAGATAAGGCGTCACGTAGCCGTAGAACACATAGACCGATCCCACGCCAAACAAAAAGATGAGCATGCCGGTGATGATGCTCGGCTCGCGTAGAAGCCCCGCCTGCTCGCGGAAGGTGGCAGGCTCGTCGGTTTGCCCAGCGCGCGGCATAAACACCACGAGCGCGGCGCAGATCAGAACGGCAAAGGCCAGCGTGCCGTACATGGCAACGTGCCAGTCGAGCGTGTCGGCCACAAACTTGCCGATCGAAGTGACAAAGACCATTGCCACGGAAAACGCACCATATACCACCGAGATGGCAAGCGAAGTTTGCTGCGGGGACAGCAGCTCGGGGATGTACGTCACGCCCACGGCGAGCAGCGCACCCGAGACGGAGCCCAGGATGATGCGCGAGATAAACAGCACCTGGAAGTTGGGTGCCAGCGCCATAGCCAAATTGCCGAGCACAAAGACGATGCTGTAGCACACGAGCAGCTGGTAGCGGCGGAACCGCCCCGTGCTGAGCGCAAGCACCGGCGTCGCGATGGCGTAGACGAGCGCAAACACGCTGATGAGCTGGCCCGCAGTGGCAAGCGATATGCCGAGTTCCGTCGCCAAGTCGCTTTCGATGCCGATGACCACGAACTCGGAGCAGCCGAGCGAGAATCCCAACAGCACGAGCAGCGCCAGGCAGAGCTTGGTGCGCGCGGGGGAGAGCGCGGCGGCGGTTGACTTACTTTTAGGCGTGGTTGCGGCGGTCAAGGTTGTCACTCCAATGTCGCATTAATAAGCGGGATTCAATCCCTGCAACTCTAACAGAATGTGTCAGGTGCCTGCCCCCTTTGTCGCAGGCTGCGCTTGCCTGTATAGTCGCAATACAGGCGAAGATGGTCTCAGGTACATCGCGGGCGACAGGAGATCCCATGGGTATGCACACGACAAAGGTTGCAGTGGGCGAGGGCAAGTTTGCGCTCGAGGCCCAGCTGACGGTGACACCGCGAGGCATGGCGGTCTACGCCTGCTCGCCGGAATTTGCGCACCTGGGCGCCACGGCACAGGCCATTCCGCGTCCCGAGCCCGGCCGTACGGCGACGGTGAGCATCCTGGCCGTTCCGTGCCATCGAGACGAGATCCCGGCGCACGATATCGCGGCGGCGCTGGCCACGCGCTTTAGTGTGCCGGTAGTTGCAAGCACAGGTTTTCATGTCGAGCAGGCGAGCACGGATGACCTGCAGCGCGTGCTCGATACCACCAAGGAGCTCATCGCCGCGCTCGAGGAAGCTGCCGCCCACATTCTGCGCGCCGGCTGGGATGAGGGCGGCGCGGGTGCCGAGGTCGTGGCGGTCGATGCCGCGACCGGCGAGGCGCTCGGCCCCGTCGACCGCATCGAGGCCCATGCCGGTGAGGGCATCCTGCATCAGGCATTTCTGACGCTTCTGGTCGAGGGACAGGGCGAAGACGCGCGCCTGCTGCTCTGCCGCCGCAGCCCGCTCAAGCGCCTGTGGGGCGGCGTGCTGGCCGACGGCTGCGCCGGGCATCCGCTCCCTGGGGAAGACGTCGCCGTCGCGACGGCGCGTCGCATCAACGAAGAGCTCGGCATCACGCGCGCATCCGACCAGCTCAAGCACCTCGGTCACGTGACCTACCGCGAGGACCACGGCGACGGTCGCTGCGAGTGCGAATGGTGCGAGGTCTACCTTGTCCATGTTGAGCCGGGCGAGCTGCATATCAACCAAGAGGAGATCTCGGAAGTGCGCCGCGTGGCCCCGTCCGAGCTCAAAGGCTACCTGCAGGGTCACCCTGAGCAGCTGGCCCCCTGGCTCCGCGAGGCCCTCAGCGACCCATCCATTCGTGCTGCCCTCGCAATGTGAAAAAAGACAGTCCCTTTGGCACATCCAAACCGTCACAACATTCGATGAAAATCTCGAAAACGAGGAAAAGCGTCGAATGTTGTGACGGTTTTTGTCTAGGGGATCGCTTCTCATCCAAAAAATCCCGCTTGACTGTATTGCAACAACACAGCGCAACGTAAGGGGCGTCCGATAACGGGCGCCCCTTTTTAAGCGGCAACGTGGCTGCGAATCCGGAGCGCCCCCAACAAGAAAGGTGGAGAGATGGAAGCGGAAAAGAAGGCGTTTAAGATCACCAAGCGCGAAATTGGCTTTGTGCTGGGTATCGTTGTCTTTTTGCTGGTGAAGTTTCTTCCTTTGGCGGAGCTGAGCTCGACGGTCGAGCTCACGGTCGGTGGCCAGACCTGTCTGGCACTGACGCTCGCCACGGTGGTGTTCTGGGCATGTGGCGTGGCGCAGCCGGGCTTTGTGGGCCTGCTCTACTGCGCACTGCTCGTCCTGTTCAAGGTGTGCGTGGACGACACGGGCGCCGCGAGCATCTCGGCGACGGTCGCCTCCACGTTTAGCTCGTGGACCAAGGCCACCATGTGGCTCGTCATCGGCGCCTACCTCATCGCCAGCGCGGTCAAGGAGTCGGGCCTGGGCGAGCGCATCGCCTACGCGTTCATGCTCAAGTTCGTGCGCGACGCCAAGTCGCTCATCATCTCGATCTTCGCGCTCACCTTTGTGCTGTCGCTGCTGATCCCGCATCCGTTCCCCCGCGCCTTCCTCATCCTCGCCGTCGTCTCGGTCATCGCCGAGTCCGCCGGCTACGGTGACGACGACAAGGGCAAGCTCGGCTTCCTCGTGTTTGCCGCTGCCGCCCCGGGTTCCATGTTCTTCCTGACGGGCGACTCCACGCTTAACCCGCTCGTTGCGCAGTACAGTGCCGAGGCCGGCGGCATGAGCCCGTCCTTCGTCGACTGGTTCCTGTACATGAGCGTGCCTATGCTGGTTGCGCTGCTGTGCACCCTGTTCCTGGGCCTTTTCCTCTTTAAGCCCAGCAAGGAGCTCGTCTACGATCGCGAGCAGATCGTGGCCAAGCAGGCCGCGCTCGGCAAGCTCTCCGTCAAGGAGATCCGCACCATCGTGTGGCTTGTCATCGCCATCGCGCTGTGGCTCACCGTCTCGGGCGACTATATCGGCTGGGTCACCCTGGCCATTGGCGTTGCTCTCGCCATGCCCATCATCGGCGAAGTCCTCACTCCCGCCAGCTGGAACGCTGTCGACATCAAGTCCCTCATGTTCCTGACGGCCGCCATGGCCGTGGGCTCCGTGGGCGGTGCCACCGGCATGAACGCCTGGATCGCCGACGTCGTGCTCCCCAGCTCCGTGCCTGAGAACATCTTCCTGTTCGCCCTGCTCGTCGCCGCGCTTTCCATGATCATCCACATGTTCATGGGCTCGGTCATGGCCGTGCTCGGCGTGTGCGTGCCGGCATTTATCAGCTTTGCCGCCGGCTCCAGCGTGAGCCCACTCGCCGTGGCGCTCATCGTCTTCACGTCCATCAACATCCACTACATCCTGCCGTTCCATAACCTGCCGATCCTTATCGGCGAAGGCAAGGACGCCGGCGGCTACACCTCCAAAGAGGCTATGCGCATGGGCATCCCCCTCACCGCGGTCGTCTTTGTCGTCGTGCTGGTCGAGGCCGCCTGGTTCCACCTCTTTGGCCTGATGTAAGCGGTCGAGCGCCCCGGCTGTAAGCAGCCAAGCGCTTGAACTTCGAGTGGTCGAGCGCTCCATTTGTGAGCGCCGCGGCCCCATTACGTTACCCCGTCCGGCGGCACCCCGTCGCCGGACACTCTCCCGAAAGGAGTACGCCATGTCCACTACCGATGCTTCCCAGATCCACGACCTGCGTTCCGCGCTCGACTTTTTGCGTGAGATGCCGGGCCAGCTGCTCGAGACCGACACCCAGGTCGATCCCGATGCCGAGGTCTCGGGCGTCTACCGTCACGTCGGTGCTGGCGGCACCGTCATGCGCCCGACCAAAGAGGGTCCGGCGATGGTCTTCAACAACGTCAAGGGCTTTGACGATGCCAAGGTCTGCATCGGCATGCTTGCCAGCCGCAAGCGCGTTGCCGCCCTGCTCGACCTGGACGAGGAGCACCTGGGCCTCGAAATCGGCAAGCGCTTCGAGAACCTGATCGCGCCAGAGCAGATCGCCGAGGGTGCGCACGTCGACTGCCAGGAGGTCGTGTACAAGGTGACCGACGAGGGCTTTGACCTGCGCAAGATCGTCCCCGCTCCCACCAACACGCCCGTCGACGGCGGCCCCTACATCACCATGGGCCTCGCCTATGGCACGAGCCCCGACGGCTCCCAGTCCGACGTGACCATCCACCGCTTCTCCTGCGTCGACAAGGATAAGCTTGCCATGTGGATTACCCCCGGCAGCCGTCACCTGGGCGCGTTCTTTGACGAGTACTGCCAGCGCGGCGAGGACATGCCCATTTCCATCTCCATCGGCCTGGACCCCGCCGTGTACATGTGCTGCGGTTTTGAGGCTCCCACCACACCGCTCGGCTTCAACGAGCTGCAAATTGCCGGCGCCCTGCGCGGCCACGCTGTCGAGCTTGCCGACTGCGTCACCGTTCCGCAGAAGTGCATCGCCAATGCCGAGTACGTGCTCGAGGGCTACCTCATGCACGACGAGACCATCAACGAGGACGTCAACGGCCACGGCTACGCCATGCCCGAGTTCCCCGGCTACACCGGCGGCGCCAAGGTCTGCCCGGTGATCAAGATCACCGCCGTCACCACGCGCGTCAATCCCATCATGGAGAGCTGCATCGGCCCTTCGCACGAGCACGTTTCCATGGCCGGCATCCCCACCGAGGCCTCCATCTACAAGATGGTCGAGACCGCCATCCCGGGCCGCCTGCTCAACGTCCACGCTGCCCCCTGCGGCGGCGGCAAGTTCGTTGCCATCATGCAGTTTAAGAAGTCGAGCAAAAATGACGAGGGCCGTCAGCGCAACGCCGCCATGCTCGCCTTCTCGGCATTCTCCGAGCTCAAGCACGTCATCCTTGTTGACGAGGATGTCGATATCTTCGATATGAGCGACGTGATGTGGGCCATGACCACGCGCTTCCAGGCCGACGTCGACCTCATCACCATCCCCGGCTGCCACTGCCACGTGCTCGACCCGTCCAACGACCCCGCGTTCGACCCCACGATTCGCGAGCACGGCATCGCCTGCAAGGCCATCTTCGACTGCACGGTTCCGTTCGACCTCAAGAAGAATTTCATTCGCTCGCAGTTCATGGAGATCGACAAGGACAAGTGGGCCAAGGAGATTGCTTTCTAAGGTTCCGGCGTTCTACCGAACGCCGGACCACTCGACGCTGCGCCCGCGCCTGGCGGGCAATCTGCCCCTCAACTGCGAAGGCATGGGCATAAGCCCTATGCCTTCTTGTTTCGGGGCACCTTGCCTCGCCAGACGCGCGCTCGCTGACATTGCCCGACCTATAGCTGCCATTTTGTTGTTAGGAGTTGTCATGCCTGAGTCTTCTGTCCGTCCTCGTCGCATTGTCGTTGGCGTTTCTGGTGCCAGCGGTGCCGCGCTGGGTCTTGAGTGCCTCAAATGCCTGCGTCAGGCCGGTGCCGAGTCGGCGCTTGTCGTCACGCGCGGGGGAGAGATCACCATCGAGCAGGAGCTCGGCATGACGCTCGATGAGTTTGCGTGCTATGCCGATGCGGTCTACGACAACAAGAACATCGGCGCCGCCATCGCAAGCGGTACCTATCCGGTTGACGGTATGATCGTGGCGCCCTGCTCCATGAAGACGCTCGCCGGCATTGCGAGCGGCTACAGCGAAAACCTGTTGTTGCGCGCGGCCGACGTGCAGATGAAAGAGCAGCGCCGCCTGGTGCTCATGGTGCGCGAGACGCCCTTCAGCGCCATTCATGTCGACAACATGGCGCGCCTTGCGCGCGTACCGGGCGTCATGCTCATGCCGCCCATGCTTACGTTTTACAACGGCCCCGCCACGCTCGACGACGCGGTGCATCACATCGCCGCCAAGGCGCTCGAGGCCGTCGGCGTGTCATGTGCAAACTATAAGCGCTGGTCATAGGTGTCTTTAGGGTAGGATACGAGTAGTGTTTGAGCCCGCTGCCCCTGTGGGCGGCGGGCTTTGGTGTGTCGGGAGGACCCATGCAGACGGGCATGTATGCGATTAGCGAGATGGCGAGCTTGTTTAACGTTTCGCGCCAAACGCTCATCTACTACGACAAGATCGGCCTGTTTAAGCCCGCCGTGGTGAACGAAAAGGGCTACCGTTTCTATTCGCCCACGCAGATCCCGCTCATGCGTCTGATCTGCATGCTGCGCGACCTGGGGCTCGAACTCGACGAGATTGACCGCCTGACCTCGACGTTCGACATTGGCGAGATGACCGATCACCTGCGCTCGCGGGTTCAGGCGCTCGACAAGCAGATTGCCGGGCTCAAGGCTGAGCGCGCGAGTGTGCAGGAGCGCCTGAGCTTTTACGACGAGGCAGTCTACTGGCGCGAGCGCGAGGGCAGTCCGGAACTCAAGCAATTCGAACGCCGCTACGTGGTCTTTGAGGAGTTTCCGGGCGATATCGAGCGCGGTCGCTCGATGCTTCACCCCACGCTCATGCGGGCAATCCTGCGCATGCGCACGTTGACGGGCACGCGCCCCATGCGTGGTTGGGGCGCCATGCTGCGTCGCGAGGCGCTGCATTCCGACGATCCCATCGCCGGCGCTGGCTCCTTTGCCGTACTGCCGCGCGGTGCCGAGGAGCTGCTGCCGAGCGACGCTGCCGAGCTGGCAGAGATCGGCATCGAAGTGCTGCCCGAGGGCACATACCTGTGCATGAGCCGCTGGGGCATGCCGTACGAGCCCGAAGGCATCCGCGCCATCGTGGCCTGCATGGACGAGCACGCGCTCCAGCCCGTTGGCAACGCCTTCGACTTTTGCTACCTCGATACCACGAGCTACGACGAGTCCCACCAAGAGGACTTCTGCTGCATCCAAATCCCCGTCACCCTCCAGATGTGACAAAGGGACAGTCCCTTTGTCACATCCACGCCCATTTCTTAGAAACTTGCAAAATCTGCAAGTTTCTAAGGTAACATCTTATAAACTTGCAAATAATGCAAGTTTATAAGATGTTACGTCTGGCCGGGCGCTAGGGAGACTCTATGAACATCGTTCGCCGAAGCCGCTATCTTGATCGACTCATTGCTTTTCAGGATACCGACCTCATCAAAATCGTGACGGGTATACGCCGTTGCGGCAAATCCACGTTATTGGACATGATGAGGGAGCACCTGGCGCAACAGGGGGTGCCGGCCGAGCGTTTGCTGACCTTTAAGATGGAATCTCTAGAGTATGCGGGGATTACAGATTACCTGACGTTTTATCGCATGGTTCGGGAGCGCGTTGACGGTGTCGATCGTCCCTATCTGTTCTTTGACGAGCTCCAGAATGTCGAGGGCTGGGAAAAGGCGGTTAACTCGCTCCGAATCGATTTGCCGTGCGATATCTATGTCACGGGCTCCAATGCCTTTTTGCTATCGAGCGAGCTTGCAACGCTTATCTCGGGCCGGTATATCGAGGTCAAGATGCAGCCGCTCACGTTTGGCGAGTATCTTGATTTTCGCTCGATTGATGCGGTCGTTGCCGAAGGGCTTGGCGAGAGGGCCGAGCTCGTTTCCAAGACGGGCGATCGCCTTAATTCAAACACCGTGCTCGAGCAGTACATAACCTATGGCGGCATGCCGTTTCTGGCTAATGACGAGCCGAGACGCGAACCGTGCCGCGACTACATCCGCAGCCTCTATCAGACGATTGTCGCGCGCGATATCCTATTGCGCGCGACGCGTAGAGGTCGCGGAGCTATCACCAAGCGCGACGTTCTCGAGCGGCTCTGTGCGTATCTGGCAGACAACATCTCCAATCAAACTTCGGTCAACAAAATCGTAGGGACGCTCAACGAATCATCGGGCGGTAAGACCAACGCATCGACGGTGTCGGCGTATATTGACGCTCTGGAAGAGACGTACCTGTTTACCAAGGTAAAAAGGTATGACGTCAAGGGGCGGGAGCTTCTCAAGACAGGCGGTAAATATTACATAGCCGATACGGGAATCCGCAGCTATCTTGACGGATATAGAGGCAGCGATAGCGGAAGGATGCTCGAGAACGTTATCTACAACCAGCTTGTCTTTGAAGGATACGAAGTGTTTTGCGGCCATCTGCGCGCGGGGGAAATCGACTTTGTCGCAATCGGCGAGGGATCGGACCGTAAATATATCCAGGTTACCGAACGGATCGATGCTGAGGCGACCAGAGAGCGTGAGCTGCGACCGCTCAAACTAAACACGCTGGGAAAAATCCCTGATTCGTACGAGAAGATCCTGATTGTCAGGGATGGTGAGCATCCAACAGACATCGACGGCATCAGAATCGTAGGGGCGGCCGATTTCTTGCTGAGAAACAAGATCGCCCACGGCTAAACGCAAAATGTGACAAAGGGACAGCCCCTTTGTCACATTCCATGCGAGCTCCCGTGCCATCTGGGGGTATAAGGCTGGCAAGTGTTTATTTGCGAGGCTTAAGGGGCGCCCCGTATGGATATCGATAACTTTGAATGGTGGTATAGCGAGGGCGAGGCTCCGGACGAGGAGTGGGACGAGCCCGCGCCGCGTGACGTGTCGAGCGACGAGGACGAGGCCGGCAACGATGCTGCTGTCGAGCCTGACGCCGCCTCCGATGCCGCCGAGCCCCTGACCTTTGAGCAGGCTTGGGCCCAAGCCGAGGCCGATGAAGCTAAGGCCGATGCCACGGCCACACTCGGTGAGCCGGCGGACATGTCCATCTCGCCGGCCAAGATCCCGCAGCCGCGCCATAACATCGACCCCGGCAGTACGGCATCCTTCAGCATTCTCGACGTGCCCTCGCAGGGTGCCCAGGCGCCTGCGCCCACGCATCGCCCCGATCTGGCTCGCGAGGAAGATGCGGGACGTCGCTCTCCGCTTGGCCCCATCCTTATCGCCTTTATGGCCGGCGTTATCGCATGCTCGGTAATTGGAAACGTCTGGAGCCATGTTGAACAACAGCGCAAAGACGCCGCCAAGGTCGAGATGTCTGTCGAGCAATCGCTCAGCCGCACGCGCTCGGTGCATGTATCGGTCGAGGTCAAGGACGGCGCGACGTGGGACACCGCGCGCGGCGACAGCCAGATGCTCGTCCATATCGTGGGTCGCACGCTCAAGGGGCAAGCGATCGACGAGTACCAATACGTCAATTCCGAAGGTGACGGCATCGAGCTCAAGCCCGGCGACTACGAGCTCACGGTCGATGAGCCGCCCGTCGCCACCGACGGCACGCGTTACCGTGCCTCAAAGCGCATGGTTCCGGTGAGTTTTAATTCACAGGCGCCCGATACGGTCGATAGCACGCCGCAGGGCGGGTTTGACCTTTACGCTATTGCTCAATAACTGCACCTGTCGCTCAACCCCGCCGCCAAGAGTGGGACAATAGCCCTCGACACCGTTGTTTACTATTGGAGGAAGTAGCATGTCCACCGTCACTACCATCAAGCGCGGCGGCCTCACCGCGGCCATCGATTCCATGGGTGCCCAGCTCACGAGCCTTGCCCTCAACGGCAACGAGTATCTGTGGCAGGGCGATCCCACCTTTTGGGGCAAGCATGCGCCCATCCTGTTCCCCATTGTGGGCTCGCTGCGCAACAACACGGCAACGTCTGCGGCCGGCACCTGCGAGATGCCGCGCCACGGACTCGCGCGCATCGTCGAGCACAAGCTGGTCGAGGTTTCGGAGGACGGCTCCTCGGTAACGTACGAGATCACCGATACGCCCGAGTCGCTCAAGGCCTTTCCGTTTCACTTTAAGCTCAACATGACCTATGCCCTGATCGGCGACGCCACGCTTACCCAGACCTTTGCCGTTACGAACACCGGCGACGTGGACCTGCCGTTCTCGGTGGGCGGCCACCCCGCATTTAACGTGCCCGCCCCCGGTGCCGAGGACGAGGTATTCGAGGATTACGAGCTGGCGTTTACCGAGGCCTGGACGAACGAGGCTCCCATCATCACGCCCGACGGTCTCATGACGTTCGAGGGTAGCTACAAGGCTCCCGATAACTCGGACGTGCTGCCCATCACGCACCGCAGCTTCGATAACGATGCCATCATGTTCACCGATACTCCGGGCTCCACGCTCACGCTGCGCGGCCGCAAGTCGGGCCACGGCGTCAAGATCGACTTTGAGGGCTTTAAGTACATCGGCGTGTGGTCTGCCGCCAACGACGCTCCGTTTGTGGCGCTCGAGCCCTGGACCGGCCACACCACCATGGACACCGAGGACGATGTCTTTGAGCACAAGGTCAACACCATCACGTTGGCACCGGGCGCTACCGACATCCGTTCCTTTAGCGTCACCCTGCTCTAGAGGTTCCGCCGTTCTAACGAACGACGGACCGGTCGACGCTGCGCGCCACCCAGAGCGACAATTTGTCATTCAAAAGGCAAGGCATGACCAGAAGGTCTATGCCTTGCCTTTTTCATGCTAACTTGTTCGCTCTGGGTGGCGCTCGCTGGCATTGCCAAAACATCGACGCTCCCAATGACTACCGTGTGTCTATTAATTTTTCGAGCTTGTGCTGCGCTGCTGGTCGCTGGCGTATATCCTGTTAAGTCGTCAGCATACGATTCAACAGGGAAGGCAGATTATGCATTCTCCCCATCAACGCGACGCGCATCCACAGCCGGTATGCAGCCGTCGCATCTTTTTGGGTAGCGCTTTCGCTGCGAGCGCTTCTGTCGTCGCCGGCGCACTTGCCGGCTGCCAGCGTCCCTCCACGCTGGAAGTAGTTCAGCCCACGACGGGCGGCGGTCGCGATGACCTGTCCGATTCCGTTATCGGCAAGGATAAGATCCGCATCGGTATGGAGGAGGCCTACGCCCCGTACAACTGGCAGGTTTCCGAGGCCAGCGAGTTCACGATCCCCATCGACAACGTGCAGGGCGCCTATGCCGATGGCTACGACGTGCAGATCGCCAAGATCGTCTGCAAGGCTCTCGGCGGCGAGCCCGTTGCCGTCAAGCAGAGCTTCTCGGGCCTTATCGACTCGCTCAACAACGGCCAGATTGACCTCATCATCGCCGGCATGAGCGCCACGCCCGAGCGCGAGGAGTCCGTCGGCTTTTCCGACCCGTACTTCATTGGCTACTTTGGCCTGTTCGTAAAAGAGGGCTCGCCCTACCAAAACGCCACCAAGCTCAGCGACTTCAGCGGTGCCACGGTGCTCGGCCAAAAGGACACCATGCTCGATACCGTCATCGACGAGATTCCGGGCGTTGTGCACAAGAACCCGGTCGATTCGGTCCCCACGGTGTTCTCGAATCTGCTGCAGGGCACGTGCGACGCCGTGACCTACAACACGGAGAACGAAAAGGGCTATATGGCCCAAAATCCCGGTATCGTCCCCATCCACTTTGCCGAGGGCGAGGGCTTTAAGCAGGAGGTCACGGCAAATGTCGGTTGCCGCAAGGGCTCGGACAAACTGCTTAAGCTCATCGACAAGACACTCAAGGGCATTAGCCAAGAGGAGCGCGACCAAATGTGGGACGCGTGCCTCGACCGTCAGCCGGCATAGGGAGGCAGCATGAAAGGCATCAATCGTCTGGCCTCCTTTATCAAGGCCGACCACCGTTATGTGTACCTGGGCACGAGCGTTATCGCGGCGCTCGGCTTGGCATTTAGCCAGCGCAACCCCACGCCGCTGAGCTTTTTGGCGCCCACCGGCATCTTCCAGGATTGCCTTTGGGCGATTCTTTGGGCCTGGATCGTCGTGTCGGCGGCAGCGCTCGTCACCAAGGTTATGCACTGGAGCGACTATCGCGAAACGTCGCCGTTTGCATCTGAGCGTTGCCGTCGCGGCGCGCGCCTGGGCAGCTATGTCGTGGTTGCCATCGCGGCGATCTTCTTTATCGACCGCTGCGTCATGTCGTTTGTCGACCTGGTGCAGGTGAGCATTGTCTCGGACTCCAATCCCAGCGACTTTCTGTCGAGCTTGGTCTACATGACCTACAAGAGCGGCGACTTCTTTATCCGCGGTATCGAGATCACCATCGCGCTTGCCACCTTCGGCACGGTCATCGCCTTCTTCTTGGCGCTGCTCTTTGTGTTTTTGCGCATTCAGACCTTCGATCGCGTGGACAACGACCTGGTGCGCTTCTTTAAGAGCGTCGGCCGCGGCTTTGCGACCGTCTACTCCACCATCGTGCGTGGCACGCCCATGATGGTCCAGGGCCTGCTCATCTATTACGCGGGCTTCACCGTTTTGCGCGGCATGGGCTTCGAGACCGCCCAGGCCAACCAGATCTGGAGTACCTTCACCGCCGGCCTCGTCACCATCTCGCTCAACTCTACCGCCTACATGATGGAGGTCCTGCGCGGCGGCATCGACTCCATCGATCCCGGCCAGGCCGAGGCAGCGCGCTCGCTGGGCCTGTCGCAGTGGCAGGCTATGCGCAAGGTCGTGTTCCCTCAGGGTATTAAAAACGCGATCCCGGCGCTCACCAACGAGCTCATCATCAACATTAAGGACTCGTCGGTGCTCTCGGTCATCGGCGTGTTCGACCTTATGTACGCTACTACCACGGTCGCCGGCGTGTACTACCGCCAGATGGAGGTCTACTGCGTGGCGCTCGTGGTCTACCTGATCCTGACACTCGTGGCGAGCCGCCTGCTCGAAGCCTTTGGCAAAAAGCTGGGCGCCGAGGCCCCTGCCACGCTGCCCAGCTCCAACTAGGCGCAAGACGAGGAGAATCATCATGGCAGATACCGCCACTACCGGCACTGCGGCAGCCGTGCAAAACCAAGAGCCGCTTATCCGCGTCGAGGGCCTGCGCAAGAGCTTTGGCTCACTCGAGGTACTCAAGGGCATCGACCTGTCCGTCAATTCCGGTGAGGTTGTCACCATCATCGGCGCCTCGGGCTCGGGCAAATCGACCTTCCTGCGCTGCCTCAACCTGCTCGAGACCCCGGACGCGGGCCACATCTGGTTCCACGGCCAGGACCTCACGGCCGAGCGCTGCAACATCAACAAATTGCGCGAGGACATCGGCATGGTGTTCCAGGGCTTTAACCTGTTCAACAACATGGATGTGCTCGACAACTGCACGCTCGCGCCCGTCACGCTCAAAAAGATGAGCAAGGCCGAGGCCGAGAAGGTCGCGATGGAGCATCTGACGAGCGTGGGACTCGAAAAGTTCGCGCACGCCGCCGTTGGCCGCCTGTCCGGTGGTCAAAAACAGCGCGTGGCCATCGCTCGTGCCCTATGTATGAATCCGCAGATCATGCTGTTCGACGAGCCGACCTCCGCGCTCGACCCCGAGATCGTGGGCGAGGTGCTCGAGGTCATGCGCAAGCTCGCCGCTGACGGCATGACCATGGTCGTCGTCACGCACGAGATGGCCTTTGCCCGAACCGTGTCCGGCCGCGTGGTCTTTATGGACAAGGGCGTGGTGCTCGAGGATGCCGCGCCGGCCGAGCTCTTCGGCAACCCCAAACACCAGCGCACTCGTGAGTTCCTCTCTCGCTATCTCGAGGACAAATAACCGACCGCAAACGCTTACGTTGCAGGGCCGCTCCCGTGGGGCGGCCTTTGTCGTCACAATCGAAAGGATGTCATGGCCGAGGTTTGGCGCTTCTTTGCGCATGAGGACGATTTTGCCGATATAGACGAGGTCGGCGCGTGCGAGCGCTTGGGCCGCGTGCTGTCGTTTCCGACCATTTCGAGCATGGATGCCGAGGCGGTGGACTGGCAGCCCTTCGACGACCTGCGCGCGTATATGCAGCAGGCCTGGCCGCACGTATTTGCGGCGGGCGAGGTCGAGCTTGTCGGCCATTCGCTGTTGGTGACGCTTGGCGGTTCCGACTCCGCCCTCAAACCCGTCATGCTCATGGGCCACATGGACGTGGTCCCCGTGGTGCCGGGTACCGAGGCCGACTGGACGCACGCCCCCTTTAGCGGACAGGTGGACGACACCTACATTTGGGGTCGCGGCGCTATCGACATGAAGGATCAGGTCGCAGGCATTCTCGAGGCGGTTGAGTATGCGTTGGCGCACGGTTGGGAGCACAAGCGTTCGCTGTTGCTCGCCTTTGGCCAGGACGAGGAAACCACGCAGTACGGCGCTGGAGCTATCGGCCGCGTGCTCGAGGAGCGCGGTGTTGAGCTCGAGTTCCTGATTGACGAGGGTGACTACCGTATCGTTTCGGCTGCCGAGTACGGCGTGGGCGAGGGCTGGCTTATGCATGCCGACCTGGCCGAAAAGGGCTATGCCGATATCGTGCTCAAGACGAAGAGCGCGGGCGGGCATTCGTCTAACCCCTACGGCGGCACGTCGCTCGAGGTGCTCAGCCGTGCCATCGCCGCAATCTGCGATATCGAGTGGCCGACGCGCGTGACCGATCTGCTTGCCGCGCAGCTTGTCGAGCTGGGGCTCTACACGGCGGATGAGATTGCCGCCAACGGGGATGCCATCGTGCGCGAGTGCCTCGCCAGCAAAAAGCTCTATCCGCTGGTGACGACCACCTGCGCCCCCACGCAGATCGAGGGAGGCAGCGCCGGCGCCAACGTAATGCCGCAGGATATGTGGGCCAACATTAACTTCCGCATGCTCGAGGGCACGAGCGTGGCCGACGTTGTGGCGCGCTGCCGTGAGGCGGTTGCCGGGGCGGACCTTGCCGGTCGTGTCGAAGTGGAGCTGGGCCCCGGCAGCTCCGAGCCCTCGCCGTCCCCGCGCATCGGTGGTCCCGGCCTCGAGGCGGTTCGCTCCATCGCCGCCCGCTATTTCCGCGATCCAAAGGGGACGGAGGAAAACGGATCATCCGAGCCGTTGGCGATTGTCCCCTCGACCGTGATCGGCGCGACCGACGCTGCCAACTACCAGCACATTTGCTCCGAATGCATTCGTTTTTCGGCGTTTGTGGTCGACGATGACGAGTGCGACCGCGGCGTCCACGGCACCAACGAGCGCATCACCCGCCGCGCCTACCTCCAGGGTGTCCGCTTCCTCATCGCCCTGCTCCATACGCTCTAGAATCCGACAAAGGGACTCTCCCTTTGTCGGATTCCGTGCGGGTTATATGCAGGTTTGCCTGCGCACGCTATCATGTATGGGTTAGACCGCAACTATGTACTCCGTACGCGAAGGGATGCGCATGTATCTGAAGATCGACATGCTCTAGCTGGACTTACCCCCGCAATGGCGCCGTGCGCCCCATCAATTCTGCCGATTTTCACCTTCACGCATATAAAGGAGTCCCGTCATGCGCGACAAGCTCGAAAAGATCATCAAGGCCTACGAGGAGCTCGAGAAAAAGCTTTCCGACCCGGCCGTCGCCTCCGATATCAAGGAGTTCACGCGTCTCAACAAGGAGTACGCGCACCAGTCCGACCTCATCGCTGCCTCGCGCGAGTACATCGGCGCGCTCGATGACATCGAGGCCGCCAAGGAAATGCTCCACGATACTACCGATGCCGATGAGAAGGAGATGCTCCAGATGGACATCTCCGAAAACGAGGCCAAGCTTCCCCAGCTCGAGGAAGACATTAAGTACATGCTCATCCCGAGCGACCCCAACGACGACAAGAACACCATCGTCGAGATTCGCTCCGCCGCTGGTGGCGACGAGGCGGCCATCTTTGCCGGCGATCTGTACAAGATGTATCAGCGCTTCTGCGAGTCGCGCGGCTGGAAGACCACCGTGCTCGACTCCAGCCCCAGCGAGGCCGGCGGCTTTAAGTCCATCGAGTTCAAGGTCGAGGGCGACCGCGTCTACTCCGTCATGAAGTTCGAGTCCGGCGTGCACCGCGTCCAGCGCGTTCCCAAGACCGAGTCCCAGGGCCGTATCCAGACCTCCACGGCGACCGTCGCCGTACTTCCCGAGGCCGAGGAGATCGACGTCCAGATCAACCAGTCCGACCTGCGTATCGACACCTACTGCGCCTCCGGTCCTGGCGGTCAGTGCGTTAACACCACTTATTCCGCCGTGCGCATCACCCACCTGCCCACCAACACCGTGGTGCAGTCGCAGGAACAGCGCTCCCAGATCCAGAACCGCGAAGTCTGCATGCAGATGCTGCGTGCCCGTCTGTACGAGATGGAGCTCGAGAAGCAGCAGGCAGAGCTCGGTGCCGAGCGCCAGAGCCAGATCGGCCACGGCAACCGTTCCGAGAAGATCCGTACCTACAACCAGCCCCAGGACCGCGTGACCGATCACCGCATCGGCTTCAACTCCACCTACAACGGCGTCCTTCTGGGCGACCAGCTCGGCACCGTCATCGAGGCGCTCGCCGCCGCCGAGCGTGCCGAGAAGCTGGCACAGGCTGTTTAAGTTACGGCGTTTTACCAAACGCCGTAACTGCTCGACGCTGCGCGCCGCCCAGAGCGACAATTTGTCATTCAAAAGGCAAGGCATGACCAGAAGGTCTATGCCCTGCCTTTTTCATGCCAACTTGTTCGCTCTGGACGTCGCTCGCTGACATTGCCAAAACATCGGCGTTTCCTTGGTTGTCAAATGATCCGTAGGGAGTCATTGGTGACATTGCCTTGATATTTTATTCAGTCGGCTGTGATGTCATTTGAGCTGCTTACCTGCTTAAGGTAATTGACGGCATATATCTGCTATCGAAAATATTGCTCGAAAAATTGTCCAAGAAGTCGCGGGGCGATTTTTGATGGGTCGTGCGTCAAGCGATGTGGCAAGTTCTTGGTTAGATATTGGTCAGTTTTGGGGCAACCTTGCCAAAAGCTTGACGGATGCAGATTTAGACGTCGACGAATGAACACTCTAGGCAGGCTCCAAGCAAAATTCTGGGCTGATTCTCGATAATCGCCTTCAATCGTCCCTTGCCAAGCGCTGGCCTCGCGTACAATCTGCTCCGACATTCGCGCGCCGCCCGGCGCTTAAGAGGGGAGGACCCCATGGCAAACGAGATCTGGACCATCAAGCGTTGTCTCGAGTGGACCAAGGAGTACCTGGCCGAGCGCGGCGAGGAGCACCCCCGTCTTTCTGCCGAGTGGCTGCTGTGCGCCGCCACGGGCCTGGCGCGCATTGACCTATATATGCGTATGGACGAGACGCTTAACGCGGACCAGCTCGAGACCATGCATGCGGCCGTCGTTCGTCGCGCCAAAGGCGAGCCGCTACAGTACATCACCGGCAGCACGCAGTTTCGCATGATTGACGTCGCGTGCGCTCCCGGTGTGCTCATTCCGCGCCCCGAAACCGAGATGCTCGTCGAGGAAGTCCTCAATTATCTGGATGTCGAGGTGCTGAGCCCCGAGGCTGCTGCCCGTCAGCGTGTTGAGCTGCCTTGGAACGATGAGGTCGAGGAGGCACGCAAGGCCGAGGCCGCGCTGGCAGACGAACGGGCGACTGCCGAGCGTCGTGCCGCTAACCTGACGGCTGCCGATGAGGCGGCGCTAGGCGGCGACGTACTGGGCAGCCGTGCCTATGCCGAGGAACTGGCCGATCGCGAGGCCGAGGAAGCCGCCGCGCAAGCAGCAGAAGCCGAAGCCGCGGAAGCCGCCGAGCCCGAGCTCGACGAATACGGCATCGCCATCGAGGGTGCCGACCAGGAGACGGTTTCAGCTCAGGATGCCGCTGCGCCTGCCCCAGCCGAGCCCCGCACTGCCCGCGTTCTCGAGGTCGGCTGCGGCACGGGCTGTATCTCGCTCTCGATCGCCTGGGAGCGTCGCGGCCACGTCACCTGCACTGCTACCGATATCGAGCCGCGCGCCATCGACCTTGCTACCAAAAACCGCGATGCGCTTGGCCTCACGTCCGACGAGGTCGCCTTCAGCCTCACGAACCTGGTGAGCTCCATTCCCCGTGAAGAGTGGGGCACCTTTGACGTACTCGTCTCCAACCCGCCCTACATCCCCACCGATGTCATGCGCTCGCTGCCGCACGAGGTCAAGGACTTTGAGCCCGATCTGGCGCTCGAGGGTGGCGCCGACGGCCTCGATATCTTCCGCCGCCTGCTCAACGCGGCGCCCTACATGTTGCGCGCCGGCGGCCTCTTTGCCTGCGAGCTCTACGAGGGCGCGCTCGACGCTGCGGCCGAGCTCTGCCGCCAAGCGGGTCTGTCGGACGTGCGCATCGTCCACGACCTCACCGATCGCCCCCGCATCGTCCGAGCCATCGTCACCGAGCCCAAACAGCGCCAGTAATATTTATTAACTGGTTAGCAAAAATTATAAATTAATTTATAATTAGGACGGCTGAAAGAGGTCGGCCCATGCAACCTCCTACCTTTCGGGAAATCATTGCCCTACTCAAGCACGATGGATTCGTGAAGGTCGCGCAAGTCGGTAGTCATGCTAAGTATGTTTCTGGTGACCGTGTTGTCACCGTGAACGGCTCTGGTGGTGATCGACCAAAGAAGGGCACGTGGGCAAGTATTCGTCGCCAAGCTGGATGGTAGTTGGAGGCAAAATGAGGCAGCGATTTACCTATGACTGCGTTCTCATAAAAGAAGACGACGGTTACTGCGCCAGCTTCCCGCAGATTCCCGGCGCCTTTGCCGATGGCGATACGCGCGAAGAAGCGATTGCCCATGCCACCGAGGCGCTGATGGCGTTTTTGGCCGACGACCTCAACAACGGTTTGACTCCGGCAGGGTACGAACGCTCGGCCGAGGTCGTGGCCCTTTCAGTCGAAATCGACCACGAGGACGCTCGGGAAGCGGCGTGCCGAACATTTAAAGACGCAGCGCTGGACCTCAAAGTCTCCGCTCCGCGGATTACCGCGCTGGTCAAAGCCGGAAAACTCGTTGTTGAACTCGTCGATGGCCGTCGGATGATAACGATAGACAGCATCGAGCGCTACGCAGCCCAAAAACGCCACGCCGGCAGGCCAAAGAAGTTCGTCGCAGTCCAATAACCCCCTCACTTTCACCGACTACTAGAGCCGCTCACCAAACCAACATGCGCTCTGGTCAAATAGGTTGAACGTTTCGTGCGAGAATGCCCCACAGTAAACAAACTTGCACCAGAGCGTAAGGGGCTGGCATACACATGCAGACGGTCTATCGGGTATACGAGGGAACGCGCGAGCCGCATCGGCTTGCCGTCGAGCGCACGGCCGAGGTGCTCGACCGCGGCGGCCTGGCCTTGATCCCGACCGAGACGGTCTACGGTGTCGCCGTGGCGGTCAACGCCTTTTCGGACGCCGTGCCTCAAGATACAAGCGAATTCCCATCGTGGCCGCGAGATCCGCAGGCCACCGTCAACGGCGCCGCGGTCCCCGCACTTGGTACCGGCTATCGTCGTATCTTTACCCTCAAGCAACGTGAACTCACGCAAACCGTCGCTTGGCTGGTCGATGGCGTCGAAGCACTCGACCGCTATGGCGTGGATATCCCGGAAGATGCCCGCATACTCGCGCGACGATGCTGGCCGGGAGCCCTGACTATCGTGGTCAAGGCAGCCCCCTGCGTGCCGACCTTTATGCGTGCTGCCGACGACACCGTGGCCCTGCGCGCTTCGGCCTCTCCCGTGGTCCAGGCGCTCATCCGCGCCTGCGGCAGTCCCCTTGCCTGCACCAGCGCCAACACGCATGGCGCGCCCGCGCCGGCAAGTTTTATCACGGTGGAGGGTCGCATCCTAGAGGGGGTCGATGTTGCCGTCGACGCCGGTGAGACCCCGTGTCGCGACGCCTCGACCATCGTGTCGTTTCAGCACGGCGAGTTCCAGATCCTGCGCCAAGGCGCACTTCCCGCATCAGAGATCGAACGGGTCCTGTCCGACCCGATGCAATAGAAAGGTTTAAGCGATGTCGTTGAATCTGGGCAGCCTGGGCATGGAAGATGCCTCGTTTGACTTTGGCGGTTCCTACATCATGGCGCTCGACTGCGGCACCACCTCGGTACTTGCGACCATCGTCGACGAGTACGGATGCATCGTCGCGCAGGCACGTCGCAGCGTCAAAACCAGCTTCCCGCGTCCCGGCTGGGTGGAGCAAGACCCCATGGCGGTCCTTGCTAGCCAGATCGCCGTCATGATGGAAGTCCAGTTTAAGAGCGGTATCCACTCCGACCGCATTGCCGCCATCGGCATCTCCAACCAGCGCGAGACCACGGTGGTCTGGGATCGCGTGAGCGGTCAGCCGATCTATAACGCTATCGTATGGCAGTGCCGCCGTACCGCACCTCTGATCGACGAGCTTGTCGAGCAGGGCGCGGAAGGGCTGGTGCGCTCCCGCACGGGACTCACGCTCGACCCGTATTTCTCGGCCTCCAAGGTGCAGTGGATTCTCGACAACGTCGACGGCGCACGCGAGAGCGCGGCGGCGGGCGACCTCATGTTTGGCACCATCGACACCTGGCTCATCTACAACCTCACTGGCGGCCAGGTCTTTGCCACCGACTACACCAATGCCAGCCGCACGGCGCTCTTTAATATCCATACGCTCGATTGGGACGACGACCTGCTGGCGCTCTTTGACGTTCCACGTTCCATGATGCCCGAGGTTCGCTGGAGCTCGGGTGACTACGGCCGCGTCGCGAGCGACATCATGACCAACATGCCGCCCATCATGGGTGTGGCGGGCGACCAGCAGGCGTCGCTGTTCGGTCACTGCTGCTTCCATCCCGGCCAGACCAAAAACACCTATGGCACGGGCTGCTTTATGCTCATGAACACCGGCGACGAGATCGTCGAATCCAAGAACGGTCTGGTCTCCACCATCGGTATCGCTGCGAACGGGAAGATCAGCTATGCGCTCGAGGGCTCCATCTTTGCTGCCGGTTCCACCATGAACTGGCTTCGCAACAACATGGGCATCATCTCGAGCGTGAGCGAGTCGGCACAACTTGCCGCTTCGATTAGCGACAACGAGGGCTGCTACTTCGTTCCCGCCTTTGCGGGTCTGGGCGCTCCCTGGTGGGACCCGCATGCCCGCGGTATCGTGTGCGGTCTGACCGGCTCCTCGAGCCGTGCGACCATCGTACGTGCCGCCTGCGAATCCATGGCATATCAGAGCTACGACGTGCTGCGCGCCATGGAGCAGGACGTGGGGCTTTCGATCGAGCGCCTGTCTGTCGATGGCGGTGCCTCGCGCAACGAGTTCATCATGCAATTCCAGGCCGACCTGCTGGATATCCCCGTGCTGCAATGCGAGACGGTGGAGACCACGGCAATCGGTGCCGCGTACTTGGCGGGTCTTGCCGTCGGCTATTGGGAAGACCTGGAAGAGCTGGAGCAAAATGCCCAGATCGTTAGGACCTTCCTTCCCCACATGTCCGCCGAGCGCCGCGAACAAAACCTTGCGGGCTGGTGTGATGCAGTCAGGCGCTCGCTCAGTACCGCACAGTAGGGCTGCGATGGGCTGCTCGATACAACAAACCGCTAAACTAATGCATGGCGTGCGGCGGCAACATTGCTGCGCGCCTTGTCAGCAAGGCCGTTTTGCGGCCGCAACGAAAGGGGCAATCAACCCATGACCGTCACCTATGATGCGTCCCGTGTGACGCTTGTCGATCACCCGCTCGTTCAGCACAAGCTGTCGATCCTGCGCGATAAAAACACCGGCACCAACCAGTTCCGCCAGCTCGTGCGCGAGCTTGCGCTCTTTGACGGCTACGAGGCCATGCGCGACCTGCCTATGGAAGACGTCGAGGTCGAGACCCCCATCACTACCGCCACGTTCAAACAGCTTGCCGGCAAGAAACTCGCCATCGTGCCCATCCTGCGTGCGGGCCTTGGCATGGTCGACGGCATCCTCGACCTGGTGCCCTCCGCTCGCGTGGGCCACATCGGCATGGAGCGCGACGAGGTCACCCACGAGCCGCATGAGTATTACTGCAAGATGCCCAAGGATATCGACCAGCGTATCTGCCTGGTTGTCGACCCCATGCTCGCCACGGGCGGTTCGGCCGAGATGGCTATCAGCTACCTGCGCGAGCGCGGTGTCAAGGACATCCGCATGCTGTGCATCGTCGCCGCGCCCGAGGGCCTCAAGTCGCTGACCGAGAAGGATCCTGACGTACATATTTATACGTGCGCCATCGATGACCATCTCAACGAGGCCGCCTACATCGTTCCCGGCCTGGGCGACGCCGGCGACCGCATCTACGGCACGCTCTAGTCGCTGGGCTAAACGGCTGCGGCTGCAAATACGAAGAAACGGTGCGCGCGGACGAACAAAAGGCGACCGCGCGCACTCCTGTTAACGGACGTTTTGCCCTGCAGGGTTCGAGAAAAACGTATTACCGTACCTGCGGCATAAAGAAGGTCTTAAGAAAACGAACAGGTGCGTATTAACCGATGCTTTTTCGGTTGTACTTTAGCGATTGGCTCGTACAATAGTCACCAATGTTTGGCGGGAACTGTTCTGTGAAGCGTCAAAAAGGAAAGTGAGGACGCCAGTGTTTCAGATAGCCGATCTGCTCGCTATCGTTGCAGGCGCCATCGCGGGCGCAATTGCCTTCCTTCCCTTTGTCTTTACGCTCAAGCCGGTTCTTGACGATAAGCAGAATGCGGACATGTTCAAGGGCATGGTGAGTCTGGCGGTCTCGGCAATCGCCCTGCTCGTCTTTACCTTGGTTGTGTTTGTGTTGTTCGGAGAGGCATTTCGCATGTTCCTCCTGGGCGAGGCGATCGGCTTCGTGGCCTTTATGGCCGCCTGCACGGTTCGCGTCGCCAAGGCGCTGCGAGATCCTCATGAGGTCGAAAGGTAAGTCGTGGAAATTTTTGAAAAGCTGCCTGATGAGATTAATCATCTGGTCAGCGAGTTCAGCTCCACCCCTGTCGTGGGCGATCTGAGCTGCGGCATCACGCAGTACTCGTTTTGGCTGATCGTCTCCACGATCGTGCTCCTGATCGTCCTGGCCGTGTTCAAGAAGAAACAGACCCTGGTTCCCAAGGGCTTCTTCGTCAACGGTTTCGAGTACATCATCGAGTACGTCGAGAACGATATCGGCAAGGGCGTCGTGGGTGAGAACTGGAAGAAGCACTTCCCGTTCCTGTGCTCGCTTTTCCTGTTCATCCTGATCAACAACATGATCGGCCTGATCCCGGGAATGAAGCCCGGCACCGGCGCAATCGGCTCCACCGCCGCACTCGCCATTTTCGCCTTCGTGTACTTCATCTACTACGGATGCAAGGCTCACGGCGTGATCGGCTACATCAAGAGCCTCGCCCCGCAGGGCGTGAGCTTCCCGATGAACGTGCTCGTGTGGGTCGTCGAGCTTTTCTCGACCTTCCTGCGCCTCATCACGCTCGCCGTCCGTCTGTTCTGCAACATGTTCGCAGGACACGTGGTCATGGGCTCGTTCGCCATCATGGCGAGCATGTTCATGCAGCCGCTGCTTCAGCAGGTTTCCGCGGCGCACGCCGTCGGCGCCCTGCCTTCGCTGGCCTGGCTTGCCATCCTCATCCTGATCTATGCGATCGAGCTTGTGGTCGGCGCTATCCAGGCTTACGTCTTCACGGTCCTTACCGCCGTGTATGTCTCTGAGGCAGAGGAGGTCGCGGAGGAGGAGTAGGCTTCCGTTCGCGTCTTCAAGGTAAGGCAATTCGTTAAACCGCCGGTGCCCGTACCCATGGAGCCCGGCAGTTATAAAAAGGTTATCCTGCGTGAAATAAGACACGCACGACAAAGGAGGAATCGTGGGAGTTATCGGTTACGGTCTCGGTGTTATCGGCGCTGGTCTTGCTATCGGCCTGTCTGCTCTGGGTGCTACGGGTGCTATGGCCCGTCAGCCTGAGGTCCAGGGCCGCGTGTTCACCGTCTTCATCATGGGCTCCGCCTTCGGCGAGGCTCTGGCTCTGATCGGCTTCGTTGTCGCGCTGATCGTTAAATAGCACGGAGCGTCAAGTATGAATCTTTCATCCCAGAAGAGCGCGATCGCACTCTCCGCGTCCGCGGCCGCGCTGCTCATGCCGGTTTCCGCGTTCGCCGAGGACGGCGCTGCCGGTGCGGACATCCTCATCCCTAAGATGGCGGAGTTCATCCCGGCGCTTATCGCCTTCCTGATCATCTGGATCGTGCTGGCCAAGGTCGCCCTGCCGGGCATCATGAAAACCATGGAGGAGCGCGGCAAGAAGATCGAGGAGAGCCTCGACGAGGCCGAGAAGACCAAGCAGGAGGCTATCGCCAAGCGCGCTGAGTCCGACTCGATCGTCACCGACGCCCGCCGTCAGGCTGCCGACATCGTCCTCGAGGCCCGTAAGGACGCCGAGTCCGAGCGCGCCCGTATCATCGAGGCTGCTCACAAGGAGGCCGAGGAGATCATCGCCAAGGCCCATACGACCGTCGAGGACGAGCGCAAGTCCATTTACGCCGGTGCCGCGAGCTCCATCGCCGACCTGTCCGTTGCCGTCGCCACCAAGATCGTGGGCGAGGCACTCGAGGACGATGCCGAGCAGAAGAAGCTCATCGAGCGCTACATCCAGGAAGCAGGTAGCCTGAATGCCGACTAGCCGCTATCAGGACAAGGTGCTCGAGACCTACGCGCGCTCCCTTCTGGAAGCCGCTAAGGCCGAGAACCATGTGTTCGAGGACCTCGAGATGATCGAGCGCTTGGCTTCTGCCAGCCCCGAGATCATCGCCGTGCTCGACACCATGTCCAAGCGCGACCAGCTCGACCTTCTTCCCAAGGTGGCAGCTGCCTTTAAGTATGTTGCCGAGGAAGATGAGGATGTAGTGGGCGTGACCGTCACCACGGCGATCCCGCTCGACGACGAGCTGCGTCAAACCATCACTAAGAAATGCGAGCAGGACTTCGGCCGCAAGGTATTCCTTATCGAGCAGGTCGACCCGTCTATCGTGGGCGGCCTGGTGCTCGAGGCCCGCGGCGAGCGTCGTGACATTTCCGTCAAGACGCAGCTGCGCATCGCGCAGGAGACCCTCGCAAACTCTGCTAATTCGTACGGAGGTGAAGCCTAATGTCCGAAACCCTCAATGCCCAGGATATCGCCAAGAAACTGCAGGAGCAGCTCACGAGCCTCTCCGCGACGGTCGATACGCATGAGGTTTCAACGGTCGACGAGGTAGGCGACGGCATCGCGCGCGTCTCCGGCCTCAAGAGCGCCATGGCAGGCGAGCTTCTGGAGTTCAAGAGCTCCGATACCGGTGAGACCGTCTTCGGCCTTGCCCAGAACCTTGACCGTGACGAGGTCGGCGCCGTTCTGTTTGGTGCCGTCGACTCCATCAAGGAAGGCGACGAGTGCCGCACCACTGGCCGCATTATGGATATCCCCGTGAGCCGTGCCATGCTCGGCCGCGTCGTCAATCCGCTCGGCCAGCCCATCGACGGCCTGGGCGACATCGTCGCCACGCACCGTCGCCCCATCGAGTTCAAGGCTCCCGGCGTCATCGATCGTACCCCGGTGTGCGAGCCGGTTCAGACCGGTCTGCTCGCTATCGACTCCATGGTGCCTATTGGCCGCGGTCAGCGTGAGCTCATCATCGGCGACCGTAAGACCGGTAAGACCGCCATCGCCATCGACGCTATCCTCAACCAGCGCGGCAAGGGCATGGTCTGCATCTATGTCGCCATCGGCCAGAAGGCCTCCACGGTTGCCAACATCCGCGAGACCCTCGCTCAGCACGGTGCGCTCGACTACACCATCATCGTTTCGGCCACCGCTGCCGATTCCGCCCCTATGCAGTACATCGCGCCTATGGCCGGTGCCGCTATCGGCGAGTTCTTCATGTACAACGGCGAGGACGGCAAGCCCGCCAGCGAGACCAACCCCGGCGGCCACGTGCTCGTCATCTACGACGACCTGTCCAAGCAGGCTGTGGCCTACCGTCAGATGTCGCTGACGCTGCATCGTCCGCCCGGACGCGAGGCCTATCCTGGCGACATCTTCTACCTGCACTCTCGTCTGCTCGAGCGTGCCGTCAAGATGTCCAAGAAGAACGGTTACGGCTCCATGACGGCACTGCCGATCATCGAGACCCAGGACGGCGACGTCTCGGCCTACATTCCGACCAACGTCATTTCCATTACCGATGGTCAGATCTACCTGCAGTCCGAGCTCTTCTTCCAGGGTCAGCGCCCGGCAGTCGACGTGGGCATCTCCGTGTCCCGCGTCGGTGGCGATGCGCAGACCAAGGCCATGAAGCAGGTCGCTGGCAACCTCCGTCTGGACCTCGCTTCCTATCAGGAGCTCGCTGGCTTTACGCAGTTCGGCTCCGACCTCGACGAGGCTACTCAGAAGCAGCTGACCCATGGTGCTCGCATGACCGAGCTCCTGAAGCAGCCGCGTTACAAGCCGTTTGAGGTTGGCGAGCAGATCGTTACGCTGTTCGCTGGCAACGAGGGCTTCCTGGATGACCTGGAGATCGCCGACGTGCTGCCCTTCCGTGCCGAGCTCATCGAGTACATGGACAATGGCTTTGGTTCGCTGCTCGACAAGGTTCGCGCCAAGAAGATCGATGATGACACCAAGGCTGAGCTCTTGCGCGTCATCGGCGACTTCAAGCAGCAGTTCATGGCCAAGCACCATTCGGATGTTTCTGGATCAGAGGAGAACTAAGCCCCATGGCCAACCTTCGCGACATTAAGAAGCGAATCTCCTCGGTTACCACGACCAAGCAGATCACGCGCACGATGGAGATGGTCTCTACGGCCAAGATCCGTCGTGCCCTCGATCGCTCCAAGCAGGCCGAGCCCTATAAGGAGGCGCTGACCGACGTCATGTTGACGGTCGCCGGCGACGCCTCCTGTTCGGGCACCGATCCCATGCTGCAGAAGCATGAGAGCGTCAAGCATGGCCTGATTGTCGTTATTGCCTCGGACCGCGGCCTTGCCGGCGGTTTCAATACGACGGTGGAGCGCACGGCCGAAAAGCTCGCCGCTTCTTGGGCGAACGACGGCATCGAGTGCGAGATCATCGCGTGTGGGCGTAAGCCGGCCACGTATTTCCGTGACCGCGCAAACGTTGTCATGCACTTTGAGGGCAACTCCTCTGAGCCCGATTTCAATCAGGCTCGCATGATCTCCTCTCATATCTGCGATGCGTATCGTGCCGGTGAGCTTGACCGTGTCGAGCTTGTCTACCACCACGCCAAGAACCGCGTGGATCAGGAGCTTCGCGTCGAGCATCTGTTGCCGCTCGACCCCGAGATGATCGCTATGGCCCACGGTCCGCGTAAGAACGAGACCGACGCCCCTAAGCGCATCTCGTCCACGTTCGAGTTCGTGCCCTCTCCCGAGCATGTTCTCGGCAAGCTTGTGCCGTCTTATATCCTGACGGTCATCTACCAGGCCCTGATCGATTCGGCGGCTGCCGAGCAGGGTGCACGCCGCAAGGCCATGCACTCCGCGACGGAAAACGCCACCGCGATCATCTCGACCCTTACCCGCACGTATAGTCGCGTGCGCCAGGCTTCGATCACGACCGAGATTAACGAGATCGTCGGCGGAGCCTCAGCATTGGAGGAACAGTAATGGCTAATAACACCGTAAAGCTTGCGGTCGAGGAAGCCACCAAGAAGACGACTGCCGGTGATGGTCGCATCGTGCGAATCATCGGCCCTGTCGTCGACGTCAAGTTTGACGGCGCGGTGCCCCCGATCTACAACGCGCTCACGGTCGAGGCCGAGACCCCGATCGGTCATCTGAGCACGATCCTCGAGGTCGAGAGCCAGCTTCCGGGCGGCGTCGTCCGCACGGTCGCCATGTCCTCGACCGACGGCCTGCAGCGCGGCCTCATCGCCACCGATACCGGTGAGCCCATGAAGATGCCCGTTGGCCCCAAGACGCTCGGCCGAATTTGGAACGTTATGGGCAAGCCCGTCGACGGCAAGCCCATGCCCGAGGTGGAGGAGTTCTACCCCATCCACCATGCAGCGCCCCGTTTCGACGAGCTCACCACCAAGACCGAGATCTTCGAGACCGGCATCAAGGCCGTCGACCTGCTCGAGCCCTACATCCGTGGCGGCAAGACGGGCCTGTTCGGCGGCGCCGGCGTCGGCAAGACCGTTCTGATTCAGGAGCTCATCAACAACCTCGCCCAGGAGCACGGCGGCACCTCGGTGTTCACCGGCGTCGGCGAGCGTACCCGCGAGGGTACCGACCTGTTCCTCGAGATGAGCGAGTCTGGCGTTATCGACAAGACCTGCTTGGTCTACGGTCAGATGAACGAGCCGCCCGGAGCGCGTCTGCGCATCGGTCTGGCCGGCCTTACCACCGCTGAGTATTTCCGCGATCGTGGCCAGGACGTTCTGCTGTTCATCGATAACATTTTCCGCTTCTCCCAGGCAGGTTCCGAGGTTTCCGCCCTGCTGGGCCGTATGCCGTCCGCCGTTGGTTACCAGCCCACGCTGGCAACCGAGATGGGCGACCTCCAGGAGCGCATTACCTCGACCAAGACGGGCTCCATTACCTCCGTCCAGGCTGTCTACGTCCCCGCAGACGACCTGACCGACCCGGCGCCTGCCACGACGTTCACGCACCTCGACGCCACCACCGTTCTTTCGCGTAGCATTTCGTCGCTCGGCCTGTTCCCGGCTATCGACCCGCTCGCGTCTTCCTCCGACGCTCTCGATCCCTCGATCGTCGGCGAGGAGCACTACCGTGTCGCCGTCAAGGTCCAGGAGCTCCTGCAGGAGTACTCCGACCTTCAGGACATCATCGCCATTCTGGGTATGGACGAGCTGTCCGAGGAGCAGCGCCTTACGGTCAACCGTGCCCGTAAGATTCAGCAGTTCCTCTCGCAGTCCTTCCACGTCGCCGAGAAGTTCACCGGTAACCCCGGTGTCTACGTCCGCGTCGAGGATACCGTCCGCTCTTTCGCCGAGATTGTCGACGGCAAGGCCGATGACCTGCCCGAGCAGGCTTTCCGCTATGCTTCCACGATTGAGGACGTGCGCGAGCGCGCCCGCAAGATGGGGGAGAAGTAGGTTATGCGTATCCGCATCGTGTGCCCCGTGAGCTGCGCCTATGAGGGCGACGCTGCGTTTGTGTCGATTCCGTCCACGGATGGCGAGTTTGGCGTTCTGCCTGCTCACTCCAGCGAGATCTGCACGATCGACCGCGGTTACGTTCGCGTTTCCGATAAGGCCATGGGCACTGTCGACCACACGTTTGCCGTGGCCGGCGGCTATGCCCAGGTTGCGGACGATGTCGTGACCGTTCTCGCCGAGCGCGCTTGCGATTTGGCGACTGTCGATACCGACAAGCTTAAAGCTGATATTCAAGGTTTTGAAGAGAAGCTGGGTAATTTGTCGGAGGATGATGCACGCCGCGCCTACCTCTATAATGAAATCGCATGGTGTAAGCTCAAGCTTGCCCAATAGTCAAACGATTTAGCGTTCGACCATTTGCGAACACATCATGCCCGGGATGGCCTAGCCACCCCGGGCATGCTTTTTGAAAGGGTAGACCTTGGATATTATCCGCGTTGAGGGTGGCCACGCCATCGGAGGCTCCGTGCCCGTCTCGGGTGCTAAGAACTCTGCGCTCAAACTCATGGCGGCAACGCTTCTGGCGCCGGGCAAGACGACGCTGCAGAACGTGCCCGATATTTCCGATGTCCACGTGATGGGCAAGGTGCTCAAGGGCATGGGCGCTACGATCGATGTTCTCGACGAGCACACGCTCGAGATTGATACCTCTCAGGTCGATTCTTGGGAGGCCCCCTACGAGCTCGTTGCCAAGATGCGTGCTTCCACCGCCGTCATGGGGCCCCTGCTGGGTCGCTTCCATCGCGCCAAGATCGCCATGCCGGGCGGCTGCAATCTGGGTGCTCGCAAGATCGATATGCACATTCTTGGTCTTGAGGCCCTGGGCGTCGAGTTTGATACCGCCCACGGCTATATCAACGCCAGCGCGCCTCAGGGCCTGCGCGGCACCACCGTCACGCTCGAGTTCGCCAGCGTCGGTGCGACCGAGAACCTCATCATGGCCTCCGTGCGCGCGCAGGGCACCACGGTTATCGACAATGCCGCCCGCGAGCCCGAGATCGTCGATCTCGCCAACATGCTCAACGAAATGGGCGCCAAGATTGTTGGCGCCGGTACGCCTGTCGTGACCATCGAGGGCGTGGAAGAGCTGCATCCTGTTACCCATCGCGTAGTGGGCGACCGCATCGAGGCCGGTACCTTTATCGTCGCCGGTGCGTTGATGGCAGACGATCGCGGTGTCGATGTCACGGGCTTTTGCCCCATTCACTTGGGCATGGTGCTCAAGAAGATGGAGCTCATGGGTATCGACTGCGAGCGCGTCGAGGATGGCGTCCATGTGAACCGTGCCGAGCATATCAAGCCGGTCGACATCCAGACGCTTCCGTTCCCCGGCTTCCCGACCGACATGCAGGCGCAGATTATGGTGCTCTCCGCCCTCTCCGACGGCAGTTCCGTTATTACCGAGAACATCTTCGAGAATCGCTTTATGTTTGCCTCTGAGCTGGTGCGCATGGGTGCCGACATTCGTATCGAGAGCCATCATGCCATGATTCATGGCGTCAAGGGCTTCTCGGGCGCACAGGTTACCTCGCCCGATCTGCGTGGCGGAGCGGCCCTCGTCGTAGCGGGCTTGATCGCCGACGGGACGACCGAGGTTTCGGCTATCCATCACATCAAGCGCGGCTACGAGCAGTTTGTCGAAAAGCTGCAGGCGCTCGGCGCGCATGTCGAGCATGCTACCGTCCCCGATCCCGTCATCTACTAATACAGGTTGCCTATGTTTAATAAAAAGCCCCTCGCGGATACCACCACCCGAAGACCCTCAACTGGTGCGCAGGCCAAGATCTACAGTCGCGATAACGTGGCTCGCTATTCCGAGCGCGCTCGCCAACGTCGTCGTAGCCACACGATTCGTCACGTCGCGCTCATTGTCGTGCTTGGCGTGCTGCTGAGTGCCACTACCGCTGCCGGCCTGTGGTTTGCCACCATTATGGGCAAGCTCGGCGATTCTAATGTCATTACCGACAATCTGCGTCGGGTTCTGGTTGACACCGATGAGGCAAAGGATCCGTTCTACGTGCTGCTTCTTGGCACCGACGGCCGTCCGGGCGAGGATACGTATCGTGCCGACTCGATTATCCTGGCACGCATCGACCCCACGCAAAAGCAGGCGACGCTCATTTCCGTTCCGCGCGACACCAAGGTCGTGTACAAGGGCGAGACCATGAAGATCAACGCCTGCCATACCGTTGGCGGCGCTGAGGCCATGGTCGAGGCGGTCAACGAGCTGTGCGGTGTTCAGATTTCCCACTATGCCGAGGTCAGCTTCGACGGTATGCAGGCGCTGATTGATTCGGTTGGCGGTATCGACATTAACGCAACCGATGATGTTGACGACCCCGAGCACCTTGATATTAAGATTACCGCTGGTCAGCAGCATATGGACGGTGCCACCGCCCTTACCTATGCCCGCTGCCGCTACACCTATGCCGACGGCGATTACACGCGCATGCGCCACCAGCGTCAGGTGCTTGGCGCCCTTGCCAACCAGATTCTCAATAACTTCGATGCCACGAAGATCTTTGGTCTGGTTAATTCGCTGTCCGATATGCTCGTAACCGATATGAGCGTTCAGGATATCGTCTCTACGGTCAACGCCATGCGCGGTATGGATGTCGACGGTATCTACTCGGCCAACCTGCCCTCGTACGCCGACGACAGCACCATGATCGACGGTGTGAGCTACGTCTTTATCTACGAGGACGAGTTCAAGGAAATGATGGAGCGCGTCGATGCCGGCAAGGATCCCAAGGGTCCAAACACCATGGGTCTTTCCGACGGTTCCAGCTCTACGATCGGCGACCTGAACAACAACACGTCTGACGACTACGCAAACGGTACCGCAACCTCATCGGTCAGCTCTGACGATTCCGATGGCTCAAGCGATTCGAGCGATTCGGACTACTACGAAGAGCCCACCGGTGACGGCAACGGCTACGAAGCCAACTACTAAGTTGCGGCGTTTTACCAAACGCCGTAACGGCTCGACGCTGCGCGCCGCCCAAGGCGACAATTTGTCATTCAAAAGGCAGGGCATGACCAGAAGGTCAATGCCCTGCCTTTTTTATGCCAACTTGTTCGCCTTGGACGTCGCTCGCTGACGTTGGCTCAACCTGCGATGTTGACTACTCCCCTTGTATCAAAAACCGCCCCGTTCTCTGTAGAGGACGGGGCGATTCGTCTTTTGGGCTTATGCAGCCAGGCTTATGCGAAACGGGCGACGAGCTCCTGCAGGACGTCGGTCATCTTGACGAGCGAACTGACCGGGACAAACTCGTTGACGCCGTGGTAGCAATAGCCGCCGGTGGAAAGGTTGGGGCAGGGCAGACCGCGGAACGACAGCTGCGCGCCGTCGGTGCCGCCGCGAATCGGCAGCACTTGGGGCTCAACGCCGCAGGCAAGGTAGGCTTCCTTGGCAACATCAATAAGCTCGGGATAGTCACGAACGATCTCGGCCATATTTCGATACTGCTGCTTAATCTCGACCGTCACGTGCTTGTCACCCAAGCGCTGGTTGAGCATCGAGGCGGCGGCATCAATAAGGTCGAGTTTCTGCTGGAACTTGGCTGCGTCATGGTCGCGGACGATATAGCGCGCTGTGGCGTGATCGACGGTTGCAGATACGCCCTCAAGGTGATAAAAGCCCTCGTAGCCTTCCGTATACTCCGGGCGCTGCACGTAGGGGAGCAACGCGTTGAAGTCGCAGAACAGATTGCCTGCGTTGACCATACGGCCTTTGGCGTCGCCCGGGTGGATGGACTGGCCCTCAAAGCAGACGGTCGCCTCAGCGGCATTAAAGCACTCCCACTCCAGCTCGCCGATGGGGCCACCGTCGACCGTGTAGGCGTACTTGCAGCCAAAGGTATCGATATCCAACAGCTCGGCTCCGTGGCCGATCTCCTCGTCAGGGCAGAAGCAAATGCCGAGTGCGGGATGGGGCAGAGAAGGGTCCTGAGCGATACGCGCGACAAGCGACATGATCTCGGCGACGCCTGCCTTGTCGTCCGCGCCCAGCAGCGTGGTGCCATCGCTGCAGACCAGGTCCTCACCCGCGAGGTCGTTCAGGGCGGGAAGCTTGGCGGTACTCATGGCAACGGGCTTACCGTCAACCGTGCCGCAGACCAGGTCGCCGCCTTCGTAGTGCACGATGTGCGGCTTCACGCCGGCGCCCGGTGCAACTTCGGTGGTGTCGAGATGGGCGATCAGGCCCAGGGCGGGCTTGTCCTCAGCGCCCGCACTTGCGGGGATATGCGCGCAGACATAGGCGTGCTCGGTCACGTGGGCATCTTCCGCACCAAGCTCGCGCAGCTCTTCAGCCAGCACGTTGGCAAGGTCAAACTGAGCGGTGCTCGAAGGTACCTGGTCGCAGTTTGCATCCTCGGACTGCGTGTTGATCTGGACGTAGCGCAAAAAGCGTTCGAGGACATCGGGGTTCGTGGTGGTGTTTTCCATAAAGACCGCTCCAATCTTGGTCGTCGTGTGCAACAAGAACTCTAGCACGGTATGCCACGGCATACCGCGACGCTTGGATGGGGTAGAATCAGCCATTGAATGCAGAAGGGACGGAAGATCATGGATACGACAAATAGCTCGCGCGAACTACATCTGACGGTGGCGAACGAAGACTACTTGGAGTGCATGGTTCGCATTGAAAGCGAAGAGGGGGAAACCAACGGCGTGCGATCGGTCGACATCGCGCAGCGCCTTGGCGTCTCCAAGGCATCGGTCAATAAAGCGGTTTCGGCGCTCAAGGCATCCGAGCTTGTCGAGCAATCGCACTATGGCAAGGTAATCCTGACCGATCGCGGCCGCGAGGTTGGCACGGCTATCTGGTACCGTCATCGCCTCATCCGCACGTTTTTGGTTCAGGAGCTCGGTGTCGAATTTGAGCGAGCCGATTCCGAGGCCTGCATGATGGAGCATGCGCTATCCGAGGACACGATGAGCCGCTGGCTCGCCTATCTCGAAAAGCAGGGAATCAGCGTCGAGGAATAGCGGGATATATATGGATACGAGTTATTACAACCGCTTTGGTGCCGAGGAACTTACGCGCCGCTTGTCGAGCGAGACCTTGTTGGCGCAGGGCCCCATGGGCAGTGTTCTGTTGAGTGAGTACGACGCCGCCGATATTCCACCGGCGTTTTGGAATCTGGCGGAGCCGCAGACCGTTTCTCGTATCCATCGCTTGTATGTCGCCGCCGGTGCGCAGGTGCTCATTACCAATACCTTTCAGGCATCAAGCTATGCCCTCAAGCACGACCAGATTGCGCCGTCCGTGGCGGAGGTCAATCGCGGGGCCGTCGACGATGCCCGCCAGGCGCACCCTCAGCTGCTGCTGGGCTCGATGGGTCCGATCGGTATTGAGTGGTTTGCCGAGGACTCTGCCGAGTTTCGTGAGATCCGAGGCATTGCGCGCGAACAGGCGCATGCCTTGCTCAATGCTGGTGTTGATGGTCTGCTGATCGAGACGGTGACGTCTATCCGTAATTTGCAGCCCATGCTTGCCGGCGCTCGAGATGCCGCTGACGGCATGCCTGTCCTGGTGAGTTTTGTCGTTGATGACAAAGGCGACCTGTTGGGCGATGGCCTCAACATCGAGGCAGCCGTTTTGTACGCCGAAAAACACGGCGCAAACTCGGTTGGTGTTAATTGCTGTTCGCTTGCGGCCGCGAACGCGGCGGTGCCTAGGATGGTTGCATCGGCGACTACTCCCGTCACGGTGCGTCCCAACGTGGGCGATCCGGTCCAGACTCAGGATGGCCCCGTATGGCACGAGAACCCCGAAGCTTTCGCGCGCGCATGCATCGAATGGAGACATGCCGGTGCCGCAATGGTGGGCAGTTGCTGTGGAACCACGGCAATCACTACGGCAGCGATGGCCGAGGCGCTCGATATATAAAGGGCAAAACCGCTCCATACGGGGCGGTTTTTATTGCCTGCATGTCCTCGGCAGCATTTGCCCAAATGGTGAATGCTGGTGCCGGCAGGTTGCCGAGTGTGTATCGCGGGTATACCTCATGCGTACCATGATCCAAACACTGTGAGGTGTCTGCGCGTGTGCGCGATAATTCATTTTGGAACTGACGGTTGGCGCGCTCGCGTCGATGAGGACTTCACTGCCGATAACGTTGCCCGTATCGCCGATGCCGTCGGCGAGTTGTGGCAAAAGACCAATCCGGGCAAAACGGTATATATAGGGTTCGACACTCGGCCCCTGGCGCGCGAGTTCGCTGAGCTTGCGGCGGGTGTGCTAGCAGCGCACGGGCTAGACGCCGTGCTCGCTTCGCGACCTGTTCCGACCCCTGCCCTTACGTGGGCGGCGGCTTATGACGGTGAGGCGTGCGGCGCGCTCATGGTGACGGGGTCCCATCATCCGCAGGGTTATCTGTGCCTCAAGATTCGCATGGGTGACGGCTCAACCGCCAACCAGGATGTCATCGAAGAGCTCGAAGAGACCATGGCTCCCGAGCCAATGGAGATCGAGGGGCAATATCGCACCGCGGATATCATTCCTGACTATATGCAAGCGGTGGCATCGTTTGTCGATGCCGAAGCCATCCGCGCCGCGCACCTGCGCGTGGTTGTTGACCCCATGGGCGGCGCAGCCCAGGGCTATCTAGCCGACTTGCTGCGCGAGCTTGGCGTTGAGGTGCACGAGATTCACGCCGGGCAGGCGCCTGACCAAGAAGATATCTGCCCCGACCCCGTTGAGCCGTGGGTGGACGCTTGCGAGCATACGGTTATCGAGGACGGAGCTTGCGCTGGCCTGGTGACCGACGGCGACGCCGACCGTATCGGCGCGGTTGACGAGCGCGGCAGATATATACATCCGCATCAGATCATGGCGCTCGTTTTGGGCGACTTGGTTCAATTTCGTAATTTGGAGGGGCGCGTTGTCGTCAATCTTTCGTGCTCGACGCTCGTGCGTCGCATTGCCGAGGCGCTTGGCTGCCGCGTGACCGTCAAACCAGTCGGTTTCAAATATATAGCGGCAGAGATGAAGAAGGGTGGCGTCCTCATAGGCGGCGAAGAAGTCGGTGGTATCGGCATCGCCGCGCATATGCCCGAGCGCGATGGAATCCTCGCCTGTCTGATTCTGTGTGAGCTTATGGCAAAGACGGACGCGCCTTTGGGCGTTCTGGTCGACCAACTCGAGGACAGTTTTGGTAAGACGAGTTACGGTCGACGCGATTTGCGCCTTGAGGCCGAAGATGCCGAAACGTTACGAACCCTGCTGCCGGGCGTAAACCCCAAGTCGATTTGTGGCAAGGTGCCGCAAAACGTTAGTCATATGGATGGCTTGCGTTTAGCATTCGAGGATGACACGTGGCTGCTGGTCCGTCCTAGCGGGACCGAACCAGTGGTGCGCGTCTACGCCGAGGGGTTCTCGGTGGAAGAACGTGATGAGTTGCTCGATGCTGGCTGTGCTTTAGCTAGGGGAACGTATCCGCTTTAACCATGAGACTGCCTTATATAAAGAGATGCTCGGTGAGCGGTAGTTAACGGCTGGCAAACGTTAGTCGGATCCCAAATTGTGTAGGAAATGTGTACGCCCAGATTCCCGCCCCCGGCGCCCCTCCGGTCTGGC
>DXML01000002.1 GCA_019414205.1 Collinsella sp.
GGTCGGCGGGGCCATTGTGGCTCTTGACAGCGGATTGGGTCATATGAGCGAAAACCAAGATGGCGAGACGAGCCCCGAGCCCCAAGGCGATAACATCGGCATCATCGCCCAGACCAGCGAGGGCGTCACACCAGCAGTCATCTCGATCATCCGCAGCAAGGTAACGGCCGAAGGAGATACAGCGGCAATCTTTGCCCGTGCCATGAGCGCGGACGGCAAGACAATCGGCACCATCAAGATTGAGAACGCCGCCATCCAGACGCCCGAAGGCGGCAAGGTCATTGACTATCGCAAGCTCCGTGACGGCATCTACGAGGCAGGCCAAGCCATCGGCACGGGCGACGCCACGGTCGACTCCCTCTATATCAAAGCAGTCGCCAAAAGCACGACCATCGCACCTCCCGAGGTAGCCAAGCCGGAGGGGCCCAAGCCCGACGAGACCAAGCCCGCGGAGTCCAAGCAGAACCCCAAGCCTGAGGGCTCAAAGCCGACCAAGGCCGTTGCGGCTTCAACCACGAAAGCCAAGACTACCGGCGTGCTCGCGGCAACCGGCGACACCTCGGGTGCGGCCATCGTGGCAACCGTCCTTGCGGGAACAGCCGCTATCGCCGCAGGCACCATGGCGAGCCGCAAGCGCTCTTAGACGCCTCTGCGCACATGGCAGCTCCCGCGAAGGCCCCGAGCCCCAGCACCGTTTAACAACGCCACCGCCGAGCTCCCCTCCGGCGGTGGCGTTTTCCATATGCGTCCGCAGGGTATGCACGAGATTGTCTTTGGTCTAGCCCAACCTGCATGAGCCGGCGTGCGACAATGGGGGCCGTCGATATCACAACGCCGAGAGAAGCCCGTCATGGAAGCGCATCAAAAGCAGATAACCGTTCATGCACAGCATGCCGAAAGCGCACCAGTCATCTATCTTCCCGTGGTCATGGGCGACGGCACGGAGGTTTATGAACGCTGCCGAGAGCTCGACTGGCCGCCCTTCACGCTTGTCGGCATTGGCAGCCTCAACTGGAATCGCGAGCTGAGCCCCTGGGGATGCGACGGAACCGTGCGCGATGCCGAGCCCTTTGGCGGTCAGGCATCCGGTTTTCTTGATGAGCTGTTGAACTGGATAATCCCAGAGGCCGAGTCGTCGCTTCCTCAGCCGCCCACCTGGCGCGGCATTGCCGGCTACTCGCTCGCGGGCCTCTTTTCGCTTTGGGCCCTCTGGCAGACCGATGCCTTTGACCGCGCCGCGAGCGCATCGGGGTCGCTATGGTTTCCCGACTTTGTCGATCGTGCCAGCACGGCGCCATTTGCCGGCAGCCCGCAGGCTGTCTATCTGTCGCTCGGTAAAAAGGAAACCAAGACGCCCAACCGCATGATGCGGCACGTACTCGACGATACGCGCGCGACGGAAGCGCTGCTCATCGCGCGCGACATTCCAACAACGCTGGAGCTCAACCCCGGCAATCACTTTGCCCAAACCGATCTGCGCATGGCACGTGGCATCCACTGGATATTGACGCATTAAAAATGGCGCCCGCGCGTACGCATGGGCGCCATTTTTTGATTCAGCTGGACGCAGTTGTTACTCAGCAGCCTCCTCGAGCTCGGAGACATCAAACTCAAAGTCGTTACCCGGCAGGATGGCGTTGAGCACAATGCCCACCAGCGAGCCCACGGCAAGACCGGAAAGCGAAATCGTCACGCCGCCCAATTCCAGCACGATGGCGCCGGCGGTGCTGTACGCAATGCCGAGCGAAAGCACGAGCACCAGGGCGGCCACCAGCACGTTGCGGTTATTTTGGAAATCGACCTGGTTCTCGATGAGGTTACGCACACCTACCGCACTGATCATGCCATAGAGCACGAGTGACACGCCGCCGATCACACACGCCGGCATGGCCGCAATGACAGCCGCGAACTTGGGGCAGAACGAAAGCACGATGGCGCAACACGCGGCAATGCGAATCACGCGCGGGTCGAACACGCGCGTCAGGGCGAGCACGCCGGTGTTCTCGCCATAGGTGGTGTTGGCCGGAGCGCCAAAGAGCGAAGCCAGGATCGTGGCAAGGCCGTCGCCGAGCAGCGTGCGATGCAGACCGGGATCGGCGATGTAGTTACGCTCGCAAGTGGAGCCGATAGCCGAGATATCACCGATATGCTCGATCATGGTCGCAAATGCCAGCGGCATAATGGTGATGATGGCCGTCGTGGCAAGACCGCTATCGAACTGCGGCCCAAAGAGTGCAAACACGGTGTTATCCCACACGACGGGCAAGCCAACCCAGGGAGCGGCTGCGACGCCCGAGAAATCAACCTCGCCGAGCGCAGCCGCAACGGCATAGCTCACCACAACGCCCAGCAGAATCGGCACGATCTTGACCATGCCGCGACCCCAAATGTTGCAGATCACGATAACGGCAACGGCAATGACAGCCACAAGCCAGTTGGTCTGGCAGTTAGCAATAGCGGAACTTGCCAGGATCAAGCCGATGGAAATGACGATGGGGCCAGTCACCACCGGCGGAAAGAAACGCATGACACGCTTGGCGCCAAACGCGCGGAAGAGCGCCGCCAGCACCGGATAGAGCAGGCCGGCACAAGCTACGCCCAGGCAGGCGTAGGGCAAAAGCTCGGCCTCGCCGTTGGGCGCGATTGCGGCATAACCGGCAATAAAGGCAAATGATGAGCCCAAAAATGCCGGCACCTTACCGCGCGACAGGAAGTGGAAGAGCAGCGTGCCCAGGCCGGCAAACAAAAGGGTCGCCGAAACCGAAAGGCCGGTGAGCACAGGCACCAGCACGGTAGCGCCGAACATGGCAAACAGGTGCTGCAGGCCGAGCAAGAACATGCGCGGGCGACCGAGCGACGACGCATCGTAGATGGCATCGGCGACGGCGGACGTCGAGGATTGGGACATGGATGTCCTTTCATAATGGAAGGGCGATCAGGCATATCGGATAACCTGCCCGAACGATACGATCCGAACCATTGTACGCGATACGCAGTGCCTCGCACGCGCCGCCACCTGCGAACGGCATCGTTATTTCCAGACACGCTCGGCAATGCGCCTAACCAGCGCAATCTTTGCCCACTGTTCGTCCTCGGTCAGCTTGTTGCCGATCTCGCAGCTGGCAAAGCCACACTGGGGCGACAGGTACAGGTTCTCGAGCGGCACGTACTTTGCGGCTTCGCGGATGCGCTCGACGATAACATCCTCGTTCTCGAGCTCTGCCGCCTTGGTGGTTACCAAGCCCAGCACGACCTTCTTGCCCGGGGCAACGTACTTGAGCGGCTCAAAACCGCCGGCGCGCGGCGTATCGAACTCCAGGTAGAATGCGTCGACGTCCTCATGTGCAAACAGGTACGGCGCGATGGGGTCGTAGCCGCCCTCGAAGGCATAGGTAGAGTGGTAATTACCACGGCACACATGCGTGTTGATGACCAGGTCGTCGGGCTTGCCCGCGATGGCGGCGTTGTTGAGCGCCACGCCCAGCTCGGACACCTTTTGCAGGTCGACCGGGCTCATACCAGTCTTTGCCACAAAGTCGGTATCGCAATAGATGCCCCAGGTGCAGTCATCAAATTGAATGTTGCGGCAGCCTGCTGCGTGCAGGTCGGCGATCACCGTGCGATATGCCGCGGCGATGGCATCGGCGAGATCTTCGTCGGTCTTATAGACAGCGCGCAGGCTCTCCTGCTGGCCATCGCAGCGGTCGAGCGTGACTTCGGAGAACGTCTGGATCGGCGCCGGAATAGTTTGCCGCGCGACCTGGCCCTCCCCCTCGAGCGCCTTGACAAATTTGAAGTGCTCGACGAACGGATGATTCTCGCCGCTAATGGGACCGGTTACCACGGCGGTGTCGGCGGTGGTCTCCTCATCGTGGAACATATAGCCCGTACGCGAGGTGCGACGCTCGACGCCGTTCAGCCCCCACATAAAATCGAGGTGCCAGTAGCTGCGGCGAAACTCGCCATCGGTGATGACCTGCAGGCCGGCGGCCTTTTGCTTTGCCACCAAATCGCGAATGGCATCGTCCTCGACGGCCTTAAGCTCCTCGGCATCAAGCGTGCCTGCCGCATAGGCAGCGCGGGCATCCTTTACGGTCTGCGGACGAAGAAAGCTGCCGACGATATCAGCGCGAAACGGCGCGTTCGGTTGAATTGAAGTGCTCATAGATATCTCCCTTTGCATTGGTTGCTTTACTGGGACAGAGTATGAGCGCTCATATGGCCATCGTAAAATATACATTTATAACAGTTTGATATAGATAATTCCTATATCAGTCTGGACTGCCATAAAGAAATTTGACCCGCGCGGAGCACAGCAGCCTAGATATGCTGACGGATCGCGTCGATATAGGCTTGGCCGTAGCGCGTGAGCGTCGTATTTTTGCGCGTGATGATGCCGATCTCCATGTACTCGTCTACATCGAGCGGAATCGAAATGATGCCGGGACCGTTGAGTTCGTGGCTGATCACGCCCGAACACACCGTGTAGCCGTTGAGTCCCATGGCCAGGTTGAACAGCGTCGCACGGTCGCGCACGCGGATATTCTTGCGGCGCTCAAACGTCGAGGTCAGCTCCTCGGAATAATAAAACGAGTTGTAGCTGCCCTGCTCGTAGGACAGGAACGGGTAGTTTTCCAGATCCTCGAGCGTCACGCTGGAACGGTCCGCCAGTGGATGGTCGGCGCATACAAAGACATGCGGCGTGGCGCAGAAGAGCCCCTCGAATACGAGCTCGTTGGCGGCGAGCATGCGCTCGATAACCTCACGGTTATGCTCGGATAAGTACAGAATGCCCAGTTCGCTTTTCATATGCGCGACGTCCTCGATAATCTCGTGAGTCTGCTCCTCGCGCAGGGTGAAGTCGTAACGTGCGGCATCGAACTCACGGATCACATCGACAAACGCATTAACGGCAAAGGAATAGTGCTGGCAGCTCACACTAAAGTGCGGCACCTGCTCGGATGCGCCCTTGTACTTGCCCTCGAGCAGGTCGGCCTGGTCGAGCACCTGGCGCGCGTAGCCCAAGAAGGTCTCGCCCTCCTCGGACACAATGACACCCTTGTTGGTGCGCTCAAAGATATGCACACCCATCTCGTTTTCGAGATCGCGGATCGACGCGGTAATCGAAGGCTGCGACACAAAGAGTCGGCGCGAGGCCTCGGTGATGCTGCCGCATTCGGCAACTTTGACGACATATCTGAGCTGCTGAAGCTTCATAGCGCCCTCCCTAGACGTTCGTGACGTCGAAACCCGTCGCATCCATCTGACGCATAAACGGCGGCATCTCCCCCGTCGCGGCGCAGGCGGCAATCTGATGCAGAGCCCCAGCGACCGCATCGTCTACCGCAGCGCCGATATGCCAGCGCGCGGCAGCCGTGACAGCCTCGTTGGCATTGGCGACTGCAACGGAGTTGGGAACGGCATCGATCATGGGCAGATCGTTATCGGAATCACCGAATACGGCCACCTCGTCGAGCGTCAGGTCCAAAGCGCGTGCCAGCTCCAGCGCGGCGCAACCCTTATGCCAACCTGCTGGAAGGATATCGAACAGGCGCACACGATTGTTGGGAAACACGAGTGAGAGCTCCGGTACCTCAGCGGCAACGCGCTCACGTAGCTCCGCGAGCTCCTCACGCGAGCGGGCGCTCCAGATATTCGCCTTGTATACCGGGGCATCATCGACAACGGGACGGCACGGAGCCTCTTCGCCTTTGAGCCATGCGTTGCCGCCCGACTCCATGGCGCGACGCACGCGCTCGGGGTCGCTCGTCACGCAATAGGCATCGTTATCCCAAAAGTCGTCACCCAGGCTATAGACCTTTAGATAGGTATCGTCGGTCTCTTGTTCGAGGTAATCGGCCAGACGCATCAGGGCATCGTTGTCGGTCGCGCGCGAAGCGACCGCCTGACCGTCGACAAACATGACTTGGCCGTTGCAGAACGCACCGGTCGAAAAGCACTCGGAACGATTTTTGAACATCCAGCCCATCGCGGACGGCTGGCGACCCGAAACCGGGCCAAAGTGCAGACCCGCCGCCTGCATGGCATGAATGCCCTCAATGGCGTAGTCACTGGCACCGTCATGCCCGGCTGGAATCAGCGTATCGTCCATATCGGTCAGCACAAGTTCGATCATAAGGCCCCCATTCGTATCGGTCCTACCTATTGTAACGACCTGCCAAAATAAACCTGTCCCTTTTTGGCAGGTGCGCTAGTATAGGGAACAACAGATTCGATGCGGGAGTGCCGGCGGTGCAAACCACAAGGCTGAGAGGGCATGGGGCCCAATCCTTTGAACCTGTCAGTTAATGCTGGCGTAGGGAGCATGCCGCCTTTGCAGGGGCGCTGTCTATGCACAGCGCCCCTTTTCTATGCCAAGGAGGCATGTGCAGTGATTGATTCGGAACAGCTTAAGCAACAAGTGGTCAAGGCCGTGGAAGAGATTCACGCCACCAATCCGATGGCTGGCTCCATCACCAACACGGTGACGATCGACTTTGTCGCCAACGCACAGCTCGCCGTGGGCGGTTCGGCCGCCATGGTCTATCTGCCAGACGAGGGCGAGGCACTCGTTGCCGGCGGCGGCGCCATCTATCTCAATATGGGCACGCTCTTCCCCATCTACGAGCAGACGATCCCCCGCGCGGCCAAGGCGGCACACGACGCCGGCAAGCCCTGGGTGCTCGATCCGGTGGGTCTGGGCATCGGTAGCCTGCGCACCCAGCTGGTAAACGAGCTCAAGCAGTACAAGCCCGCCATCGTGCGCGGCAACGCCTCCGAGATTATCGCGCTCGCCGGCCTGTGGGGTCTTGAGGGTGAGGCGGCCGATCTGAGCCGCGTACGTGGTGTCGATACCACCGACACGGTCGACGCCGCCCGCGATGCCGCCGTGGCGCTCGCCCGCTACACCGGCGGCGCCGTAGTGGTCTCGGGCGAAGTCGACCTGATCACCGACGGCGCGACCGTGGCCAAGTCCCACGGCGGCAGCCCGCTCATGTCCAAGATCACCGGCTGCGGCTGCTCGCAGGGCGGCGTGCTGGCCGTATACGCCTGCGCTGCCGACCCGTTTACGGCAGCCATCTGCGGCACCGCCGTCTACAACGTCGCCGGCACGCGTGCCGCCGCTGTCGCCGATGCCCCGGCAAGCTTTAAGGTCGCCTTTATCGACGAGCTCTACCGCGCAACCGCCCAAGACATCGCCGACAACCGACTCGAGCTCGAGGAGGCATAAGCCATGTCCGAACCCGCAACCAACGCCGGCATGAACACACTCGTCGCCGTGGCCATCGCCCCATGCGGCACCGGCGATGAGCTGTCCGCCGAGGTCGCCGAGGTCGTGCGCGTCATTCGCGAGAGCGGCCTTCCCAACCGCACCACCTCGATGTTCACCGAGATCGAGGGCGACTGGGACGAAGTCATGCAGGTCGTGCGCGACGCAACCTTTGTGTTGGCGAGCAAGGGCATCCGCACCGAAGTCGTGCTCAAAGCCGATATTCGACCCGGATTTACCGACACCATGACCGGCAAACTCGAGCGCATGGAAGCGCAGATCAAAAAGCAGGAGGACGCACGATGAGCATCCGCGACAACCTTGATATCTCGGCCTATCTGGTACTCGGCCCCGAAAACACCCTCGGGCGTCCCGTGGGCGATGTGGTGGCCCAGGCACTCGACGCCGGCTTTACCTGCATCCAGGTGCGCTCCAAGGTGGCAAGCGCCCGCGAGATCATCGCGCTGACGGGCGATGCCGCGCAGGCTATCGCGCAAGCCGGCAAGACCGGTCAGGTTGCCTTGCTAATCGATGACCGTCTGGACTGCGTACTCGCCGCACGCGAGCAGGGCATCGCTGTCGACGGCGTGCATGTGGGCCAAAGCGATATTCCCGTCGAGGTCTGCCGCAAGCTTCTGGGCCCCGATGCCATCGTGGGTCTCTCTGCCCGCTGCGAAGAGATGCTCGAGTACGTCAAGACCGCTGACATGAGCCTGGTCGATTACCTGGGTATCGGCCCGCTCCACGAGACCGAGACCAAGCGCGACTGCGGACGCGCGGCAGATGGCTCCATTATCACCAAGAGTTTTGAGGACCTGGCTGCGCTCCATGAGGCAAGCCCCGTGCCCATCGTGGTGGGCGGCGGCGTCAAGACGGCCGACCTGCCGCAGCTCAAGACCACCGGCGTCGACGGCTTCTTTGTGGTGAGCGCCGTCTGCAGCGCCGACGACCCCTACGCCGCGGCCAAGGAGCTCGTCGATACCTGGCAGCAGGCATAGACCCATGCCGAGCAGCTGCTCCGCAGCCCTATATCTTCAATAGCGGAAAGCGCATCCCAGTTTTGACGTCCATTCTGGGATGCGCTTTCCGTATAGAGGACCAGCGGGAAACTGTGTCCCAGTCTGAGCGCAAATTCTGGGATGCCGTTTCCGCCGAGCCCGCCGCAGCCCTTACCCCGCCAGATACGCTTCCAGCGCGGGCAACGTCGCTTCCGCATCGCGGCGGCCTATCTGATAGATGCGCTCGAGTTCCTCGGGCTCGCGGCACAGCGACGGCACCTTCACCGATTCGCTCGGCCGCACCACAAAGATCTCGCCAGCGGCTTCGCGACGCGCCAGGTCATCGAGCGTGGCATTGTAGACCTCGTGCCGATGCTCAAGCGCCGCAACAAACGCCGGATAGTGACGATACACGCGACGCAGCATAGGCATCACGCTATTGGGCTGCTTTACAAAGCCCGCCGGCTGCGTCAGCACCACCACGTTGCGGTCGTAGCCTTGCTCAAACAGCCAAGCGCTGGGAATGGAATCGGCAACACCGCCATCCAAGTACTTACGACCCTCGATGGCAACAGGACGCGTCGCCACGGGAATCGCCGACGACGCCCGGATCCACTCAATATCGCGCTCGTCGCCATAGGGCAGGTCATGGTAGACGGCCTGCCCCGTCTTAAGATCGGTACATACGCACGTAAACCGCATGGGGCAGGCGCGATAAGCCTTAAGGTCGATGGGATCGCGTTCGATGGGCACCTCGTGATAGGCAAAGTCGGCATTGAACATGTCGCCGGTTCGCAACCAGCTCGTCACGCTCGCATAGCGCTTATCGGCACAATAGGCTTTGTTGTAGCGAATGGCGCGCCCAATCTGCCGCGATTTAAAGTTGTAGCCAAACGCCGCGCCCGCCGAAACGCCCACCATATGGTCGCAGGTCAAACCGTGCTCCATCCAAACGTCGAGCACGCCCGCCGTATACATACCGCGGTAGCCGCCTCCCTCGAGCGCAAGCCCCACCGTGCGCGTCATATTTGACTGTGCCATGCGACCATCTCCGTTCCTGCGTTTTAAAACGGAACAAGTATACCCGTCAACATATATCGCCTCAGTCGCATTTTCATCGAACATCGTAGCGTTACCGTTTGGCGAATAATGGCCGCCCGCAACATGGGCACCCCTGCATAATTCCATACACTTGTTTATACTACTCAGTAGTTATCAGCAACGAACACGAGCAGACAAATAAACCCAACGACGCAGCAAGGCGGGGGCTTGGAAACACGCAAGGCGTTGAGCAGCGACGCATGTGCACAACGAGCTCGCCCGACGCAATCCGCCCCGACCTCAGAAAGCCGCTTACAGTATGGATAACGCCAGCAATTACACCGAAACGCTCGAAAAGACCATCCGTGACCTTCTGGAGCGTCAGGACGATCTGATCAGGACCGCCTTTACCGACGAGCTCACCGGACTGGGCAACCGCGGCGGTTTCACCCGTTCCTTAGAGGAGCTCTGGGAACAGGAATTGCCCGTGACCATGGCGTTTATCGACATCGACAACCTTAAGCACTGCAACGACATCTTTGGCCATGACGAGGGCAACCGCTATATCTTACAGGTGAGCCTCTATCTCAAGCTGTATATGAAGGTGGACGAGGCGGCATTTCGCCTGGGAGGCGACGAGTTTGCCGTCCTATCTACGATTGCGACCGAGGACGACCTTGCCGAGCGTCTGGAACACTGCCGAACGGTCCTGCTCGAAAACAACGCTTCCAAGATGCCTCACTCGTTTAGCTACGGAGTGGCACACGCCGACCCCGCCCTGGGCGAAGCCCCCAATCGCTTGACGAACGATGCCGACCATCGCATGTACGACTATAAGCTGCGCCATGCCGTGCACCTTGATCGACGCAATATCGCACAAGCCCACACCGACGACTTCGAAATAAGCGATCGCGTTTTCGACGCCCTTTCGATGCTCAACGAAGGCCGATATTTCTTTATCGAGAACTTGGACAAACATCGCACCCTTTGGTCACAAGGCGCCTTGCGCGATCTTGGTCTTCCTTCGGAACATATAGACAACTGCCACGATTACTGGAAAACGCGTGTCCATCCCGATGACCTTGAGGCCTATACCAACGACATCGACCAAATCTATGACGGCTCCAAACATCGTCACGTCATGCAGTACCGCGTGCGCAATGCCGCCGGCGATTACATCCTCGGCCGTGCTCGCGGGTTTCGTATCGACGGCGACGGAAATGTCCCCTCGCTCTATGTCGGCGAGCTCGTCAACCACTCGCTTGCCGAGACCGTCGACGCCGCCACGGGTCTCGGAACGCAGCGCACGCTGATCAACGCTATCGATGCCTGCCGTCGCGACCGTTGCGAGACGGGGCTTATAGCAGTGCGCGTTCGCGGCACGGCAAAGCTCAACGAGCTCTACGGGGCCGAGGCCGTCGACAACATGCTCGCCGAATACGCAGGCCGCATGCTGTCGATTACTCGCGGCAGGAGTCGCGTCTTCCGTTCACGCAACGCCCAGTTCGTCGTGCTCAGCAACGATTTGGACCACGAGGCGTTCGAGCAGCTGGTCCACCATCTCAAAGAGGCCGTTTTCGCCCCCGTCCGAATCGCAGGCGATACCATTACCCCCGTTTGTCTTGTCGTCCCGGCCTTTTACGAACGCCTAACCAATCAAACGGCCGCCGTTTTAGGCGAACTCGACCGTCGCATTCGCACGGCCGAAGGGCTTGTTCCCAATGACAGCCTCCCTATACCCGAGGTGGAGCGCAAAAGCGCCATCGCCGAACGCATCGATCCGCTCACGGGCCTCTATCGACCCAGCGAGTTTATGCGCCGCGCCAACGAATTTCTCGAGACAAGGCGCAACGGCGCCTGGTGTATCGCCACCGTCGATATGGGACACATGCGACTGTTCAACGAATGGCACGGACAGGCCGAGGGCGACCGCATGCTCGCCGATGTGGGCACGGTCCTCAAGGACATCGAGAATGCCAACATGGGCGTCGCAGGGTACTGGGGCCAAGACGACTTTTGCGTACTCATCCCCTTTGAGCACGTCGCTGTCCGTCAGATCTATAGCCGTGTTCGCGAGGCCGTGGCCAAGCATGATGACGGCGTGGGCTTCTGGCCGTCCATGGGCGTCTACCCCATCGACTCCAACGAAGAAATCACCATCGATGCGCAGGCCAAGGCCATGTTTACCAATCGGCGCGCAAAAAACGACTTTAAGGAGCGCATTGCCATTTTCCGCCCCGAGGAATACGAGCACGAAATCGCGTTCCACCGCACGCTGACCGAATTCCAGTATGCGCTCACAAACGGCCGCATTACCTACTACCTGCAGCCCCAGGTCGACATGGAAACCGGCGAGATCATTGGCGCCGAAGCGCTCACGCGCTGGATCGACAAGGATGGCTCCCTCATTTCGCCCGCCACCTTTATCCCCGCTCTCGAAGAAAGCGGTTTTGTGGTGACGCTCGACAAATACGTTTGGCAGGGCGTTGCCTTGTGGCTGCGCGAGCGCATCAATCGGGGGCTTCGCGTGGTTCCGATCTCGCTTAATGTGTCGCGCGTGGATATCCTTGCCTGCGACGTTGCCGAGCATATGGGGGCACTCGCCGACCAATACAATCTGCCGCCCGAGCTCATGCGCATCGAGATCACCGAGACGGCTTATACGGGAGAGTCCGAAGCTGTGGATAAGCTGACGGCCGACCTGCACAACCGCGGCTTCTCGACCTACATGGACGATTTTGGCACCGGCCAGTCCACGCTCGCGATGCTCAAGAACGTCAACGTCGATGTTATCAAGCTCGACCGCACCTTTTTGCCTGATGGGAAAACCGACAACCGGAGCTCCCAGATCGTGTCGTCTATGCTCGAGATGGCGCAGTCGCTCCATCTGCCCGTCGTGGTCGAAGGCGTCGAGACAAATGAGCAGGCGAACATGCTACGACAGATGGGCGCCCGCTACGCTCAGGGCTTCCTCTACTACCGCCCCATGCCGGCGAAGGATTTTGAGGCATTGTTCGATGGTGGGAAAAACAACTGATACGCTCGTGCGCAAAACACCACCGTCTAGGGGAGCATTTGTCCCCATTGGCTAACTCATATCCCCAATTCAAACCGAATTGGGGATATGATACGGAGCATCCTGTCACCCAAGGAGGTTATCCATCATGAACGAATCGTATCGCATGGGCGAGCAGTCAATCATTGCCCATCTTCAGCGGCTTGCGAACGGGGCCTCAACCGCCGAGCTCGACGTTGACGCGCTGCCCACGGAGTTGCGCGCCGTCGGCGAGCAACTGCAGAAAACGCTCGCCGTCTTGCAACAAGAACGCCAGCTGCTCGAACGTAGCGCCTATATCGATTCGCTCACCAATCTTGGCAACCGCGGTGGACTCGACCGCCATGTCAATCAGCTCTGGCGCAAAGGCGCCCCCTTCACCTGCGCCTATATTGACATCGATCACCTCAAGCACTGCAACGATAAGTTTGGCCACGCCGAGGGCAACCGCTATATTCTGGGCATCTGTCGTGCGCTCACCGAGGCAATGGAGCACGATGAAATGCTGTTCCGTATCGGTGGAGATGAATTTGTACTCGTGTCCCCCACGACAGGTGAAGCCGAGCTCGAGCAGCGCTTGGAGCGGACACGCACCGATCTTGTCGAGGCAACATCGGACGGCAAGGCGCCCATGATCGCCAGTTTTAGTTTTGGTTGTTCGCACGTCGACCCGCTTGCAGGCGATACACGTCGCCAGATGACGATGGATGCCGATCGCAAAATGTATCGCTATAAGCTTATGCATCGTGTGCAGCAACCGAAAGACAATGACGTGCCACAACACCCAATCGTCGATCAGCTTCCCTGCAACGACCGGGTGTTCCAAGCGATCTCTATGAGCTCCGAGACGCGCTATCCGTTTATCCTTAACCTCGATACGGGAGAATCGCAATGGTCGGTTAACGCCGTGCGCGATTTTGACCTGCCTTCCCAGCACCCTTTTAACTCGGTCGACATGTGGCTTGCTCGCGTCCACCCCGAGGACCGCGACAACGTACGCGCCGAGCTCGACATGGTGATAAACGGCACATGGCACTTCCACTACATGCAGTACCGCGTTATGGATGCTACCGGAGCGTACGCGCTTTGCGACTGCACGGGCTACCGCTTGGACGGCACCGATACCGAGCCTAACATGTACGTGGGCATTATCATCAACCGAAGCCTGGCAGATACGACCGATTCCGTGACCGGTCCGGGCGATATTCACGCCCTGGTCAACGCCATTGGCGAAATGCGTCGCGTGGCGCGCAAGGCGAGCATGGTCGCCATTAAAATCGACGATATCGCTCAGGTCAATGCCCGCTTTGGCTTTGATGCGGGCGATCGCGTTTTGGCGGAGAGCGCCGCCTGCCTCATGGATTGTTCGCGCGGCAAGGGTCGTCTGTTCCGCTCGACCGGACCGATGTTCGTGGCGCTTTTCGATGACCTTGATCCCGAAGAGACCGACGCGATCGCAGAAGAAATCGAGCGGTTCTTGGGGTCGCCCGTACTCTTTGGCTCATTTGAATATCAGCCGCCCATTCGTGTGGCCACACTTCATCTAGATGCCGTCGACCGACAGCCCGTTTCCATTTTGAACGAGCTCAAAGCGCTACTTGAAGAGGCACCACAAGTACCGGGCACCAAGCTGGACTAGCGTTATGGGGCGCATGATGGTTAATTTCCGATCTCAACCGAACACATTGGGCAAATAGGTCGTACCCGCAGTTAGCCGAACGTCCCCGCAGTCCCTCCCGGGGCCCGGGGGCACCGTTTCGATACTCTTGGTTTACTTTGCCTGATGCAAATAAGTGCTCAACAAGATAGAACCTATCCCCCGCCACGGATATGCCCTCGAGTAAATCTGTTAAGCCAAGCCTATCAAATTCTATTGACAATTGGCTGCATTGGTCCATTTTGTCGTCCAGCCACTTCCGCTGGCTATCGCCTCATAAACACAAACCTAACGAGCCGCACGAACGACAAAGAGGCCAAGCTGAACAGAAGTAGAACCAAAACTTCAAAAACGCTGGTATTCCAATCGCGTACCCAGTCCTCTACCGCCCACAAGAAAAACAGCAGCCCCATCCATAACGTCACAGAAGAAATCAGCTTTGCGTAAGGGCGTATATCAATCTCGCTCTCCCTTTTTGTGACATCATATCCAGCAATTGAGCAGAGCCATCTTCCTCTTCGGTATTGGATTGAAAGGACAATCAAGGCAATCGAAGTCATCAAGCAAACAGCATCCTCTGTTTCCATAGAGTTTCCTTTGCTTTCCATCCTAGTTACGCATTCACAATCGAATCAAACCAAGTATGAATTACTCGATAGCAACCGCCTTAGTATAAACCATAGCCGCCGCAGCAGCCCGCCTTCCAAGGCCTCAAAGCTCGCCATCGAGGGCGACCCGCCCAGACCCCTTACAATCTGCTCGCACGAGGCCCCGCACTCCAACATCCTCTGGACCGTATCCCGCTCGTACCTGGTGAGCGTGCCTGCCGTGGGCCCTCGGGGCCGGCATCGTGCCCCACGCCATCTGCCCGCTCGTGCGATAATCCTCTGCAGAAGTCACCGACAGCAGAGGGAGTTTGTGATGAAGGTTCTTTTGGTCAATGGCAGCCCCAAGGCAAACGGCAACACGGCCCGCGCACTCGCCGAGGTCGCCGAGCAGCTCAACGTCGAGGGCATCGATACCGAGATGTTTCAGCTGGGCGCCAAGCCTATTCGCGATTGCATCGGTTGCGGCCAGTGTGGCAAGCTGGGCGGTCGCTGCACCTTTGACGACGACGTGGTCAACGAGCTGATCGCTGCCGCCGAACAGGCCGACGGCTTTGTCTTTGGCTCGCCTGTCTACTACGCGCACCCCAGCGGCCGCATTCTCTCGGCACTCGATCGCGTATTCTATGCCGGTAGCAAAGCTTTTGCACACAAGCCGGGCGCTGCCGTCGCCGTCGCCCGTCGCGGCGGTACGTCGACGACCTTCGACGTGCTCAATAAGTACTTCACCATCAACCAGATGCCTGTGGTAGCGTCCACGTACTGGAACAACGTGTTTGGCTGCGTGCCCGGCGAGGCCGATGGAGATGCCGAGGGTCTGGCCACCATGCGAAACATCGGCAAAAACATGGTCTGGCTCCTGCGTTGCATCGAGGCGGGCAAGGCTGCCGGCATCGAAGCCCCCGAGGCCGATCGCGAGCGCACCAACTTTATCAGGTAGAACGGCGGAACATACTATGAACGTGCAAATCTTCGGCACCAAAAAGTCGTTCGACACCAAGAAGGCCCAGCGCTATTTTAAGGAGCGCCGCATTAAGGTGCAGTTTATTGACCTTAAGGAAAAGGAGATGAGCAAAGGCGAGCTCACAAGCGTGATGCAGGCGGTCGGCGGCATCGACAAGCTGCTCAACCCCAGGGCCAAGGACGAGGAGACGCTCGCGCTCATCCAGCACCTCACCCCCAGTCAGCGCTTCGATAAACTGCTCGAGAATCAGCAGGTTCTAGCCGAGCCCATCGTGCGCAACGGCAAAAAGGCCACCGTCGGTTATTGCCCCGATGTATGGGGAGCCTGGGAGTAGCCTGTGTTATTTGCCAGCGCGTGGGTATAAGAGCAGGCGTTTGGCATAAGATTCAACTGTAAGCCATGTCTAACAAAGGAGGGCACATGCCCAACAAACCCGTGAAGATCATCATGCTTACCGGATACCTCGGTGCCGGCAAGACCACGTTGCTCAACCACATCCTCGCTAACGACGGCGACATCCGCGCCGCCGTAATCGTCAACGATATCGGCGAGATCAACGTCGACGCCAGCCTCATCGCCGACGGCGGCCTTTCCGAGACCGACGACCTCATCCCGCTCACCAACGGCTGCATCTGCTGCACGCTTTCGGACGACCTGGCCAACCAGCTGCAGGGCATCGCCGATTCGGGCAACTTCGACTACATCATCATCGAGGCCTCGGGTATTTGCGAGCCCATCCCCATCGCCTACACCATCTCGAGCTTCTGCGACGAGGCCAAGGTGGGCGGCGAGCCCAAGCTCGCGCTCGACAACATCGTGGCCGTGGTCGACTGCGCCCGCATGTACGACGAGTTCAACGGCGGTCGCGACCTGCTCGCCGAGGATATCGATGAGGACGACATCGAGAGCCTGCTTATTCAGCAGATCGAGTTTTGCTCCACGCTGATCCTCAACAAGACCGATACCGTCACGCCTGAGCAGATTGCCGAGCTCAAGGCCATCGTGCGCAGCCTGCAGAAGGACGCCGTGATTGTCGAGGCCCAAAACGGCGAGGTCCCCATGGAGGAGCTGCTCGACACCGACCGCTTCGACTTTATGCGCGCCTACAACTCCGCCGCCTGGATCGAGGCCATGGAGCATCCCGAGGAGCACGACGACCCCGAGGTGCTCGAGTACGACATCGAGACCTTTGTGTACTCCCGCCGCAAGCCGTTTGACCTGCAGAAGTTCACCGATTTTGTTGAGCAGGAGTGGCCCGACGAGGTCATTCGCGTCAAGGGCCCGCTGTGGCAGACCGGCGATCCGGACATGTGCTACATGTTTGAGCAGGCCGGCCACCAGATGCGTCTGATGGAGAACGGTCTGTTTGTCGACTCTGCGCCCGAGGGCGAGAAGCAGAAGATTATCGACGAGAACCCCGAGATCATGCAGATTTGGGACGACGAGACGGGCGACCGCATGACGAGCCTGTGCATCATCGGCCGTCACATGGACAAGGATGCGCTCATCGCCGCCCTCGATGCCTGCCTGACCGACTGGCACCGCGCCTAGGTTTATCCAAGCGGGCATTTTTCCGCCCACGTAACCGCCAAACCACCACGAAGGTGCCTGTCCCCTTCGTGGTGGTTTTTCGTTCTGAGCCAAGGAGATTCATGTTCAACATCGTGCTGTATGCGCCCGAGATTCCGGCCAATACGGGCAATATCGGCCGCACCTGCGTGGTCACCGGCGCACGCCTGCATCTGGTGGAGCCGCTGGGGTTTTCGCTCGACGACAAGACAGTGCGTCGCGCCGGCCTGGGCTACTGGCAAAACTTGGACGTGACGACCTATGCCGGCTGGGAGGACTTCCTTGCGCGCAACGGTCTCTCTCCCGCCGACGAGCGCCTGCACCTGCTGACCAAAAAGGCGCGCCGCACCTATGCGCAAAGCACCTACCGCGACGGCGACTATTTGGTCTTTGGCAGCGAGAGCTCGGGGATTCCCGAAGAGCTGCTCGCTGCGGCGCCTGAGCGCTGCGAGCGCATTCCCATGCTGCGCGATTGCGACTCACTCGACAACGCCGAGGCCTGGGAAGCCCACGAGGAATCGCTCGGACATACTGAGGACGGCCATGAGGCCATCCTTCGGCAGGATATCTGCGGTAACTTCGTCAATCCGGACGACTACCGCATCAGCGCACTCAACCTCTCCAACAGCGCCGCCATCGTCCTCTACGAGGCCCTGCGCCAGACAAACTTCCCCGGAATGTGACAAAGGGACTGTCCCTTTGTCACATATTGCACCTACTGATTTAAATGGAATTAACCGGTTTTAAACGCTTTTAACTAGAAAAGTTGCCAGTATATTACTAACTTTTACTGAGTTGCACCGTATGGGTTTCTATGCTTCCACCCCGTAAAGGACAGGAACCCCGCAGCAAATGGTCCCCACACATCAGAATTCAACTTCAAATACAAACGATTGCCGGAGTTCTCGCTTAGCTTGGCTTGTCAGGCTCGAATTCGCCCTTATGTTCAGTTTGCTGCATGCCTCGTCGATAGCCATAGCAAGTGATACAGACATGGTCATGGTCGTTTCACTTTTCAATTCGACCCGATAGCTCTTCGCCTTGTTTTTATCCTCTCCACCACATCTCGTCTCAATTAACAAGAGAACATCTGAGTCATGGGCATACCAATGGAGCTCAGGGCGCTGTGGAACCATGTCGCCCTCAAATTCCTGTGTAAACAGAATTGTCTTCTCGCTTCTCGTTGAATCGCTCAAGGAACCGTCGATTCGAACCGAGCCCTTCTTTCCCGCCTTGGCATTTCCCTTAACCTGGCGGCCTCGCCGAGTTTCCTCGTACTCCGTCACCTCCAGCTTGCAGCGCTTCGCGCCAAGCATGAACGCAATCCGTCTCAACTCGGCCATCTTGTCTTGTTGCATGGTTGCAAAATAAGAGTCAAGGTCAACAAAGCGAGACCGATCAAAAGCATCTATGTAATATGTGGAGTAAAGAGATGGTTTAGGATAGAAAGACAATTCGCTATCCCCGATTGCCTCGCGGTACAGATTGAAAATCTGCGTGCCCTTAACAGTATCCAGCCAACCAATAGCATCTCTACAGGCGTCGATGCCCCGGCGCTCATTTCCGTCAACAATTCGAATCATGTTCGGCAAATGGAATGAAGGACTCTGATAGGTCTCCTTGGTTACCGGCCTGTATCTATTAAGCTGCTGCTGGTATGCCCAATCGTTGACCGCGTCACCGATATCCGCAGCAGTACCTGCCGCACCATCGGCCGCATCAGCAATAGCTGCCAAGGCGTCATCGACCAGCGGAGTTGCAGCACGCATTGCACCATCGGCAACTTTCTGTACGGTTGCAACCGCGCCCGCCATCGCGCTTCCGGCGCCATCAACCAACCCGGCAGCGGCCTTACGGATATCAAAACTCTGCTTATGTCGCGGCGGCTCCTCCCTTTCGACAACAGCCAGATCGTCTTTATCCTCCATTGTGACCTCCTATTTCCGATAGTCGAAATCAACCGTATATTCATCGCCAAATGCCGAGTTGAAGGTAGTGTCGAGAAAGGTGGTGTAGTGCCCGATCAGAAGCGAGCCGGCCCCAGCGATCTGTTGCCGTTTATCCAACATGCTATTCACCCCTACTCAAACGCAACGTCAACATTGACGTCATCGCCGCATAAGGCTTTGACCTGTTTTTCGATAAGGGCGCAGGCTCTATCATCAGATTCTTGGAGCATATTGCTTTCCTTGACCTTCTTGGTCTGCTCTTTCTTTGCCTGTTTCAATAACGTGTTTAGATCATCCGTGCTTACTTGATTCCAGTTAAGAAAGCCATTGTCCTCAACATATTTCTTAAGCGTATTGGGGTCTGTCGAGAACGAGGTGATCTCCGAGTGAGGCAGTATAACCTTTACGCTCTTGACCTCTGAATTCTTATCGGCCATATTAGCCCGTACGATTGTAACCTTCATCTTATCGGCATCGATCCCGATGTCAGCTTTGCCGTCAATCGTTGCGACATATCGCTTAGACGTAAAGGGGTTTTCCCACCCAAGCGGATTGCCCGCCTCATCAATTGAAAGCAGCTGGGTGAAGTTGTACTCGTACGTCACGAGCTTAACGACTGGCGTGATCTCCTCGCGAATCGAATCATCGCTGATCGTTGTAGGATTACGCGTCAATGACATCCAGATACCCCAGGCAACCGCTAGAACCGTAACAACGACTAACCCGCCAAAGGCAACCTTTTGCGGTATCGTTGTAAGAAATTTTGTTTTTGCCATCCTGTTTCACCTTTCCTTTATTGCCCCGACGTTCCCATCATCTTCCAGCGCGAGCATGATGGCACGAATCATTCCGTCAACGGCTCAATGCAAAGCGCGACCGTTCAAAGAAAACGGCCGCGCTTTCTTTTCAATTCCCGCGAACTATTCCTTGACGCTGTAACCCGACACCGTCGGCGCAAGCCTCGAGGCGTCAACCTCGCTCATTACCTCAAACTTCACCTTCTCGCCAGGCGCCCAGGCAGATGTATCTGCGTAGCATTCTTCCGCCCTCACACCATCGGCATCGTAAAGGGCAACGTTTAGATAAACGTTTTCGAACGATATGTCAGAGGTATTTTCGACGATTGCGGTGTACGTATAGAGACCGTAGCCATCATCACTTTTCTCAAAATTCGCCGATGAGAGCAAACCGTTGATAACCTCATCGTTATGCGTCTTCTCCTCTACGGTCCTACCGTTCTTAATTAGCTCGTCAAACTCATCTTGATACTCGTCATCGACTGTTAAGTCATATCGATCGACCAGTTTCTTAAGCTGTGCGGATCGTGCGTCGTAGGCCTTTTCCCATTCCTCGTAGTACTTAGGATCAGATTCCGCATACTTCTTGGTAACATCAAGCTGATTGTCAAGCAGGTTGAGATAGGCGATGACATCTTCCTGCATCTTAGCGTCTTTAAAAGGCGCCTTTTTGAGTTCTTTGTCGTTATCGATCTCGGTTTTAATTATCTCTTTTCGCACTTTATTCGAGCTTAGATCAGCATCTTCTCCAAGCGATTCGATATAATCCGACCGCTTTTGATAACCTTGAGCAATCACAGCCATTGCACGGTCATCGGCATAATCAGGTTCATCATTTTTCTTCTCAGACTGCGAACAGCCGCTCAGCAGAAGCGCCCCACAAAACACCATCGCAAATAGCGCGGTCACCAGAGCCATTCCATAACGCCTTTTCATTTCGTCCTCCTTTAAATACAAAACAAAACACGATATATAGCCCTCGTCAAAAAGCAGACGAATTGGCAACGCGGTGGCACTATTTGGTTCAAGGGCGTGAACTGGATAAACATCGAGGGAAGGAGTGGGCTCTGTGTAATTAACTCCCCTCGTCAAAATGTCTAGCTAAAGAGGACGAGCAGACGACAAACGGTCAAAACTGGTCGCGTCCGCCCGTCTCCAACGATCGAACGTCGAGACGCTGACGTTCAAAAGCGCAGCAGCCTCTCGCCTCGTAACCTCTCCCCCTTCGAATAATTTGATGACATCGCGATAGCTATCTGGGCGTTCGAATGCCGGCCTTCCAAATTTCACGCCACGCAAACGCGCCGACGCGATGCCCTCCGCCTGGCGTTGCTTGATGTTTTCGCGCTCTAGCTGCGCCACATAGCTCAAGATTTGAAGAACCAGATCCGCCATGAACGTTCCCGTAATGCCATCAGGCTGCTCGCGCGTATCGAGCAATGGCATATCAAGCACCACGATGGCAGCATTCCTATCCACCGTGATGCGTCGCCACTCATCGAGGACTTCACGATAATTGCGGCCCAAACGATCGATACTTTTGATCACGAGAACGTCGCCTTCGCGCAGCCTGCGAAGAAGACGCTGGTACTGGGGACGCTTAAAGTCCTTACCGCTTGCCTTGTCAGCATAAATCTGGCTCCGTTGCACGGGAAACCTTGCCAGCGCGTCTAATTGGCGGCCCAGGTTCTGGTCTGCGGAAGAGACACGCGCATACCCAAAGATTCGATTGTCCATAATTGCCCCTATCGGCTGCCTCTTGGCAGCATCAGCTCAAGCGAGAGCCCACTCACTATAGGGCGTGCATATTTCGCGAATGGGTTGAGGCCATTTTGACCCTCACGCGAAAACTGTTCAAGCGCCATGCCGACAGATGCTGGCTTTAACGGGAATGTGACAAAGGGACAGTCCCTTTGTCACATTCGGTTAGAGGTAGCGGCCGGTGATGCTTGCGGAGCAGGCAGCGATGTCGCCCGGCGTGCCGACACAGACGATTTGTCCGCCTGCGTCGCCGCCGCCCGGGCCCATGTCGATCACGTAATCGGCATTACGGATAAGGTCGAGGTCGTGTTCGATCACGATAACCGTGGCGCCCTTGGCAACGAGGCCGTCAAACACACTCAGCAGCACCTGAACATCGAGCGGATGCAGGCCGATCGTGGGCTCGTCGAATACGAATACGGCATCGTCCTGCACGCGGCCCATCTCGCTCGCAAGCTTAAGTCGCTGCGCCTCGCCGCCCGAGAGCGCCGGCGTGGGCTCGCCCAGTGTCAAGTAGCCCAAACCCAGGTCGTGCAAGGTCTGCAAGCGCGCCTGGACTTTCTTGAGTCCCAACGTGGCGTCAATGGCCTCGTCCACACTCATATCCATGAGCTGCGGCAATGTAAGTAGGCTGCCGTCCTTGCCCTCGCGATGGATATACGAGGCCGCGTCTGCATAACGCGAGCCGCGGCATGCAGGGCAGACGATCTCGACATCGGGCAAAAACTGCACGTCAAGCGATATCGAACCCGTGCCATCGCACGTAGGACAGCGCAAGGTGCCAGTGTTGTAGCTAAAGGCACCCGCCTTATACCCTGCCTCCTTGGCCTCGGGCGTACGGGCAAAGGCGCGGCGCAGCTCGTCATGGATGTCGGCATAGGTCGCCACCGTCGAGCGCACGTTGGCACCGATGGGCGTGGCGTCAATCAGGTTGGCGCGCGCGATACCCTCGGCATCGATCCAACGCACGTGCCTGGGCAGGCGCTCGCCGGCTGCCTGCGCCTTGAGTGCCGGGATGAGCGTCTCGAGCACCAGCGTCGTTTTGCCCGAGCCCGAAACACCCGTCACCGCGACAAGGCGACCGCGCGGGATATCGACTTCGAGCGGTTTGACGGTATGGATGGCACCGGTCACCATACGGATATGGCCTTGGTCGAACAGTTCGTCGTCAGTCACCTGCGGGCGCAGACGCTTGGGGTCCGAGCGCAAAAACGGCGCGATGCGGCTACCCTGCGATTGCTCGACCTCACATACCGTACCGGCGGCGATTACATGACCGCCGCCCGCTCCGGCAACGGGGCCCATCTCGACCAGATAGTCGGCTTCCGCCAGTACGCGCGTATCGTGATCGACAACAACCACGGTGTTGCCGTCATCCACCAGATCGCGCATTACGCCCACCAGGCCGTCGACATTGGCAGGATGCAAGCCGATCGAAGGCTCGTCCAGCACATACAGCACACCCGTCGATCGGTTGCGCACCACGCGGGCAAGCTGCACGCGCTGGCGCTCACCCGTAGACAGCGTGGCACCGGCGCGGTCGAGCGAAAGGTAATCGAGGCCCAGGTCGACCAGGCGGCGGGCCGTACTCAAAAACGAATCGCAGATGTCCCCGGCCATGGGCCGCATCTCGGTCGGCAAGGATGCGGGCACCCCGCGCACCCACTCAATCGCCTCGCCCAACGTCATGGCTGCCGCCTGCGCCAGATTGATACCGCGCACCTGGGGCTGGCGCGCGGCGTCGGAAAGACGCGTGCCGCCGCAATCGCGGCACGGTCCCTCGCGCAAAAAGCGCGCAACGCGCTTGAGCCCCTTATCGTCCTTAACCTTGGCGAGTGCATTCTCGACGGTATAGACGGCGTTGTAATAGGTAAAGTCGAGCGGCGTGGCGCCCTCGCCATTTTTGGGAACGTAGAGAATGTGCTTCTTAACTGCCGGGCCATGGAACACGATGTCGCGCTCTTGAGGCGTGAGCTGGCTAAACGGCACGTCGGTGCGCACGCCCATCTCGCCGGCCACCTGCTTCATCAGATCCCACATCAGCGTGCCCCAGGGAAGCACCGCACCCTCGTTGATGGTCTTTGACTCGTCGGGCACCAGGCTCGCCTCGTCCACCTCGCGCATGACGCCGGTGCCTCCGCAGGTAGGACACGCGCCGCCACTGTTAAAGGCAAGGTCCTCGGCCCCCGGCGCATAGAACTCGCGGCCGCATGCGGGGCACGCGAGCGACAGGCCCGCGGCCACGTTAAGGCTCGGCTCCACACGCGCCCCGCAATGCGGGCACACGTGATGGGCGCAGCGGCTAAAGAGCAGACGCAGACTGTTGTTGAGCTCGGTCATGGTGCCAAAAGTCGAGCGCACGCCCGGTACACTGGGGCGCTGATGCAATGCGAGTGCCGCCGGCACGTGCAGCACCTCGTCCACCTGAGCGTGCTCTGCCTGCGTCAGCCGACGGCGGGTATAGGTGCTGAGCGCCTCCAGGTAACGGCGCGAGCCCTCGGCATACAAAACACCCAGCGCCAGCGAGCTCTTGCCCGAGCCCGACACGCCGGCAATACCCACCAGCTTTCCCAGCGGAATATCGATATCGATGTCCTTAAGGTTATGGACACGCGCGCCACGCACCTCGATAGCGCTTGGTTGTTGCGACACCGCCATCGCTCCCCTTCCTGTTGATCGAATGTGACAAAGGGACAGTCCCTTTGTCACATTAAAACGCAATCGCGAATGTACTTGCTCAGCATGGGCACGGTAAACCGGACGAGACCGTATCCGGCAGCCTCGATGACGCGCTCGCGAATCAGGCTTGCGCGATATTTACTCGCCCAGCTCTGGGTACGGTCGCAGCGCTCAATGATATCCGCCATGCGCGTCGGCTTGTCCTCGTCAACCGCCATGGCCTCGATAAAGAGACGCTGTGGGGTGCGCAGTCCGTAATACAGAGGCGCGTCAACCGCTTCGTAGAACTCGGAGACGGCATCCGCATGGCCATCCTCGACATCGCGCCTTTCAATGACTTGCGAGCCACGCCGGACAGCAGACCGCCACATGTAATATCCCACCAGCTGAACCATATAGGGATGCCCCATGCTCTTGTGCGCTGCAAGGTCCGCCGTTCCCGCATCAACGCAAAGACCGGCACACTCGACCGTCTGGATATACGAATCGCGCACCTTGGGCAAAGAAATCGTCCCCAACGTACGCTGCTGGGCACGTCGCAAAAACGTCACGCTCGGCTCTTCGAGCAGATCGTCAACCATGCTGGGCAAGCCGGCAAAGACCAGCGCAAGACCGCGCTGGTCGCTATCGGGCAAGCCCGTGGCATCCTGATCTCCCAGCACCTGCTGATAAAGAACGGCAAGGGCCGCCAGCTCCTCAATAGACGCCGATTGAGCCTCGTCAATCGCAAACAGGATGCCCTTACCTGGACCGAGTTTTTTGAGACGTTCGTTGACCAGCCCTCGCAACGTCTCGCCTTTTGCCCGCGCCGCCTCAACCGACATCCGTCCAAACGATGGGCCAAACTCCATTGACGTCACAACGGGCTTATTCGAGCGGAGTGCGTCGGCCAAGCGGTCGCATAAACCAAGCGAAGCGGAATCGGAGACAACCGCCCATCCGCGCTCACTGGCCAGACGTTGCAGCTCCCGCAGGAGAACTGTTTTGCCACAGCCGCGGTTTCCTGTAATGAGCATGAGCCTGCCCGGCGCCCCGGCGCCGTTATCGAGCCCTTCCTCAAAATCTTCGATGACCGACTCGCGACCGATGAGTAGCGGAGGCCGCTTACCAGCCGTTGGCTTAAAGGGATTTGGATTCATGTCGGCCTCCTCGAATTGGCAAAGGCTGGTAATAGTTATACCAACTTATACCGAGTTACACCAACTGAATGTGACAAAGGGACTGTCCCTTTGTCACATGTGGCCGAAAAACTCGGCGTCGGCGGGGCGATAGGGGCGGAAGGTGGCGGGATCGATCTTTACGTGTGCCGCGGCGGGCACGTCGTACCATTTGACCGTATAGCCGGCGCCGTGGGCGCAAAAGACCGAATCGGGCGTGTTGGGCAGATCGGCCTCGGGCTCATAGGCGGCCGCCTCGATGACGCGCTCGGCATCATGGCAAGCCGCATAACCGGCGAACTCAAGGTACAAATGCCCGCGGCCGCTCGTGTAGGCAGCCACCTCCAGCGCGTAATCCTGCACCTCGGATACCGGCACGCGACCCACAAGCTTCGCCCGGTCGGCCGCCATCGCCGGCGGCTCGTACTCGGCGCCCATGCGCGTGACATCCGAAAGCGCCCTGCCCACGCAATCTCCCGGCACCTCGAGCTCAAAGTGGTACCACGGCTCCAACAGCACCGCCGCACCCGCCTCGCGTGCCCGCATCAAACCCTGACGAATCGCGCGGTACGTGGCCTGACGAAAATCACCGCCCTCGGTGTGTTTGGCATGTGCACGGCCACCCGTAAGCGTGATGCGCACATCGGTGATGGGCGAGCCGGTCAACACGCCCAGGTGATCGCGCTCCATGGCGTTGGTGAGCGCCAGGCGCTGCCAGTTCAGATCGAGCTCGTCAGTCGAGGTAGCGGTACCAAATTGCACGCCTGAGCCCGCCGGCAGCGGCTCAAGGCTCAGGTGCACCTCGGCGTAATGGCGCAGTGGCTCAAAGTGGCCCACACCCTCGACCGGCTGCGAGATCGTCTCCTTATAGAGAATGCCGCCGGACTCAAACTCAATCGTAAGGCCAAAGCGATCGGCCAACACCCGCTGCACGACCTCGAGCTGCACGGCTCCCATCAACTGCAAGTGAATCTGCTCAAGATGCGTATTCCAGCTTACGCCGAGCATGGGGTCTTCGTCCGCCAACTCGGTCAGCGCTTTAAACACCGCATGGACATCGTGTTCGCCCGGTAGCACCGTATAGGTGAGGACCGGCGCAATGACAGGTGCATCGCCCGCGGGCTCCGCGCCCAGGGCATCACCCGGGCGAACGTGTGCGAGGCCCGTCACGGCGCAGATGCCGCCAGCGGCAACTTCCTGGGCAAGCTCATACTTCTCGCCGTTATAGATGCGTACCTGATCGACCTTCTGCTCCCATGCCTCGGCACCGGAACGTCCGTCAATCATCTGTTTGGCATGCAGCGTGCCGCCGGTCACTTTAACCCAAGCCAAGCGCTCGCCACGATCCCCGCGGCTGACACGATAGACGCGCGCAGCAAACTCCGGGAGCCACGCCTGTTCACGCATCAGCGCGCATATGCCATCCAGCAGCTCGTCAACGCCTTGGTCCTTGAGCGCCGAGCCGGCAAAGCAGGGAAAGAGCTTGCGCTCGGCAACCATGCGCGACAGCGTTGCAACAGAAAGCTCGCCCGTCTCAAGAAACTCATCGAGCGCCGCCTCGTCCAACGCAGCAGCGTCCTCCTGAACGGCACCACCCGCCAGTAGTTCGCTGGCATCTAGGCAGCCCTCGGAAAGGCGCTGCCCAAGTTGTGCCAGTAAAACATCGCGGCCGGGATGCTCCAAATCAATTTTGTTGATAAAGACGAACGTCGGGATGTCATAGCGCGCAAGCAGGCGCCACAGGGTTTCGGTGTGTCCCTGCACGCCATCGTTGGCGCCCACAACCAAAATCGCGTAGTCGAGCGCGCGCAACGTGCGCTCCGCCTCGGCAGAAAAATCGACATGCCCCGGTGCATCCACGAGCATGACGTTGGCATCTCCGTGGTCGAGCACGGCCTGCGACGAGAAAATCGTGATGCCGCGCTCGCGTTCGATAGCGTTGGTATCCAGGTGCGAGTCGCCGTCGTCCACACGGCCGCGCTTGCGAATGCGACCTGCGTTGAACAGCATGGCCTCGGCCAGCGTAGTCTTGCCGGCATCGACATGCGCCAAGATTCCAACGACCGCTTGCTTCGACATGGCTCTCCTCTTATTGCAAGCCCGTCGCGCACGGCGACAGGCATTCTCGTTCCACACTGGATGATACAATTTACGAGCCGGCGGGCGAAGCGGGCCCTATCCCCCGACCGAGCTCATCGCCCTGCGTTGCCGCGCGGCGATTTTCGTAGGTTCGCGCCTTGCGAAAGCCGGCACCTCCCCTAACAGCGCAGCGACCAAAAATGGCCCCACCCGGGGCCATTTTCATGTACATGGATTGTTGATACGCGTCCCCGCTCTTATGCCTCGCGCAGCCAATCGAACGCGACGCGCGGCGTGCCGTCCGACACATACACGACGCCGGCGCGCTCGAACCCCGCCTTCATGCTCGCGCCCCGCATGGGCAGGTTGTCCGCGTGCGTATCGATACGCAGATGGTCGGCGCGCTCCTTGGCAAAGGCAAACATCGCCGCCGCGATACCGTGCACGGTGCCGTCGGATGCCACGCGATGCAGCACGGCATACGGAGTGTCGCTGCGCCATTGACCGTCCTCAATCACGTCATAGCACTCGTCCGGACCCGGTAAAAAGGCAAACGTCGCCACCACGCGGCCGTCGACTTCGCACACGTAACTGCCACCAGCGGCAATATCGGCAGCCAGCTGCTCGGCCGAAGGCGTGCCCTCGGGCCACTGCGTGGCGTTGCCATGCGCGCGCATAAAGGCGCGGGCCGTGTCATAGATAGCCATGACGGCGGGAATGTCGGTATCGAGGGTTTTTCTGATCATCACGCGGCGACCTCACGTTTATTGGTATCACTTTGATTGAGCAATGATACCAACGTTTGGAGAGGAGCGCGAAGCAGATGGGGAGCAAAAAGCGAGCCGCCTGGTCAAAAGCCAAAAGCGAGTTTTTGGGCGCTGCCACCGGCGGCGATATGAGCGACCTGTTTGCACGCGAGGACGAGCGCCGCGACGCCCTGGACGCCGAGCGCGACGAGGCTTGGCGCTATAAGTCGTGCGAGCGCAAAAACCGTTACGACACACGCGCCGAAGCCGAGGCCGTTATGGCCGACTGCGAAAACCGCGGACGGCGTGGTTTGGCCTGCTACAAATGCGAATACTGCGGCGGCTGGCACCTGACGTCGCACCCTTGGAAATAGACCCCGCATCGGCACGGCGCTGGCGAAGCGCCAGCCATCGTGCACAAGCTACGGGCGCGGCGGCACCAAAACATCGTAACGAACGGCCTTGCCCGCAAGCTGATAGCTCGGCTTAACGCCGGCAAGCAGCGGCCCCTTCACCGGTCGCTTGATAACGACCTTGCGCGGGTGCACCGCAAGCGCAGCTTCGACCAGCGTCTCCTCGTCGGCGCACGGCTGCTCCAGATGGTGCAAGAGCTGAAACTTCTTTTTCACCGCCGCGCTCTTGGTGCGCTCGGGAAACATGGGGTCCAGATACACCACGTCGGGAGCCGCGAGCTCACCTTGCTTGATCAGCTCGGCCGTATGGCGAAGACCGGCAATGCTGTCCTCGCCCGCATGTAAGCGCATGCGCGCCACAGCAGCCGCAAGCGCCGGATCATCTGCCGCGCGATCCAAGGCGTCCTTGAGGAGTGCCGCGATTACGCAATCCTGTTCATACAGATCGACGGTAAAGCCCGCGGCCGCCAGCAGCAGCGAATCCTCACCAAAGCCCGCCGTGGCATCAATCGCCCATGGGCGCTCGATGCCTTTTGTGCGCGCAACCTTTACCAGCAGCTCTTGCTGCAGGCGGCCCTGCTTGAGTCGTGGCAGCATGCGGCCAAAATCGGCGCGCAGTTCCATCGTGCCGTCGGTGAGCGTGAGGCCCTCGGACTTCCCGGTCAGCTCAAGCCCCGCGGCCCGAGCAACAGAAAAGGGATCGACGACGCCCATGGACACTCCTTAGCAAACAAAACGAATACGTGAGCGCCACCTCAGTTGGCACCCAACCGTCCGTTATTGTCCCACATGCGACATGGTCCACAGCATCCCAATGCAAAGCACCGCCATCAATCCCGTGCACACGGCAGCGATCACAGAATCACCCATGCGCCTTCCCAACGACCGCGGTTCACGCACTTGCTCTGGTCCGTACATCATGGCTCCTCCTTAGACTCACTTCTTATCACGGCCTCATCATCGCAGCGCCGCACATGAGCTGCCATCGATTTGACTTACAGCTGGCTTTCCTTTTTGAAAGATTGCCCTGCACAGGCGAGAAGCGCTTTCTAACACACACGCCGTCACGTTGAACTACAATGTGCTTCACGATATGTGCAGCATATGGGACGCGCCAGACTGGCAGCGCCCGAATCGAAAGGACTACCTATGAGCGCCGCGCGCAAGACACTCAAAATCCTTGCCCTCATCTATTTTGTTTTGGGCATCGCCAGCCTCGTCATCGGTATCACCGGCATCGCAACCGGCAAATTTGAATCCGTCTACGGATCGAACGCCATGCTCGCCGCGGCCGTGATTATCGCCAAGGGCCTCATCGATCTTGCCGCGGGCGTTGCGGGCATCAAGGGTGCCAACAAGCCTTCGCAGGTTGACGGCGCGTTTAAGCTCGGTATCGTTGCTGCAGTCGCCACGCTTGCCCAGGCGGTGCTCACGCTTCCCGCGTTTGGCGGCGACGCCATCAACTTTGGCGCCTTTGTCATCGTGGTGTACGACCTGTTCTTTGTTCAGCAGGCGCACGCCGTCAAGGCCGAGAACAAGGACCGCCTGTAAGCGCTCGCTTCTCATAGCCTCTGCAGCCAAGCAACTAAAAAGGGCCGATCGCACATCTCCGCGGTCGGCCCTTTGCATTTGCCCAGATAAAACCTGCCAAAATAAACCTGTCCCTTTTTGGTAGATTAGTGGCGGTACTCGGCGATGATGAAGTCGATGTCGGTCTGAAGAGTGTCCAGGTTTGCCAGGCGCTCTTTGTCGGCGGGGCGCGTACGGTAGTAGTACGGCGTCATCTGGAACACCGCCTCGATGTCAGCCTGGGTCTGGAGCGTAATGTTCGCAGACACCCGCTGCGTTCCCACCAACTCGAGCTCGGTCGTCTTCGGCAGCTTCTCGTCGTTAAGGTACGGCGTGTCGTAGAGCACCTCCTTGAGCCCAAACAGATGACGGGCACCCGGCACCACGGTGTAGAGCGAGCCCTCGGGTGCCAGCACGCGGGCAAACTCGCGCTCGTTAAAGGGGGCAAAGAGCTCGGTCACCATATCGAAGGCGCCATCGGCCACAGGGATGTCCTTCATGTTGGCCACGAAGTAGGTCGCATCGCCGCGCTTGGCGGCCAGGCGCACCATCTCTTTGCCCAGGTCGAAACCGTAAGCATCCACGCCCGGCACCGCACCCATGGCGCTGGTGTAGTAGCCCTCGCCGCAGCAAATATCGAGCAAGGTCATGGGGCCGTTCGTAGACGCGGCACGTTCAGACACCCGCTCGCGCACCAGCTCGACCATCGCATCGCGCAACGGCGCATAGTAACCGCGGTTAAGAAAGTCGCGACGGCTGCGCGCCTGCGACTTGGGATCGCCCATGGAGTCGCCGCTCTTGGACGAGCGCAGCAGATACAGATAGCCCTCGCGCGCACGGTCAAACCGGTGTCCGCCCGCACATGCAGCACCGCGCTCGTCGTCCACCAACGGCTCATGGCAAACGGGACACAACAACATGGCAACTCCTTAGCGCGAACAACACAACGCCCACCATTGTCGCACGCCTTCCCCACCTAGTCATTGGGGACGTTCTTGAATGACTAAGGAGTGTCCCCAGCTGCCGGCAGAAAAGGAACGTCCCTAAGTGCCGGCTGGCTGCATTAGGAGTATCATCGTCTGCGCAAATAAGCACGAAAGAGCATATTAGAGATTGAGAGCGTATGACAGACACCGCATCTAAGCACATTGACATGACCACCGGCTCGCTATGGCGCAATATTCCCCTGTTCGCCTTCCCCGTGGCCGCCACGAGCATCTTGGAGCAGCTGTCGAACCTCATCGCCACGGTCATCATCGGTAACTTCTCGGGCGACCAGGGAACCCTCGCCATGGCGGCGGTCGGCTCCAATGTTCCGCTTACCAGTCTTATGCTCAACCTTTTTATTGGCATGTCGCTTGGCTCCAACGTGGTCATCGCCAACGCTATCGGTCGCAACGATCAGAACATGGTCAAACGCGCCGTCCATACCTCGATTTTAATGGCGCTCGTGGGCTTTGTCGTCATCGCACTGGGCGAGATCTTTGCCGAGCCCATGCTCGCTGCGCTCAACGTGCCTGCCGAGACCATGCCGCTCGCTTCGCTCTACCTGCGCGTCTTTTTGCTCAGCATGCCCTCGATCTTGCTCTACAACTTTGAGGCCGCGATCTTCCGCTCCGTCGGCATCACCCGCATGCCGCTGCAGGCGCTCGCCGTGTCCACCGTCCTCAACATTGGCCTGGACCTCATCTTTGTCCCCGTGCTCCACTGGGGCGTCGCGGGCGTCGCCATCGCCACCGCCATCGCCTACACCGTCAGCGCCGCTACGCTCTTTATCCGCCTGCTCAAGACCGACTCCGTCGTCCGCGTCACCCCACGCGACTTAGGCTTAGACCCCGTCGCCCTCAAGCGCATCGTCAAGATCGGCCTGCCCGCCGGCATCCAAAGCGCTGTCTTTGCCGTCGCCAACATCATCATCCAGTCCGCCATCAACAGCTTGGGCACCGAGGTCATGGCGGCATCGAGCGCTGCCATGAGCCTGGAGTACGTGTGCTACAACCTGCTCAACAGCTTTAGCCAGGCCTGCACCACCTTTGTGGGACAAAACCATGGTGCCCGCCAAATCGACCGCTGCACCAAAACGCTCAAGGTCTGCCTGGTCGAAGGCGGTATCGTCGCGCTCACCACCATCGTCATCATCGTCGGTCTGGGGCGCGAGATTCTGTCGCTCTTTAACAGCGACCCCAACATCGTCTCGATCGGCTATATCCGCGTGTGTTCGATCTTCCCGGCGTACGCTTTTAGCATGTTCTACGAAAACATGTCCGGCTACCTGCGCGGCTTTGGCATCTCGCTCATGCCCGCCCTCATCACCATGATCTGCGTCTGCGGCATCCGCTTCTATTGGGTATTCTGCGTGTTCCCACACTTCCGCACCTTTGCGAACATCATGATGGTCTACCCCATCAGCCTGGGCACCACGGCGTTCTTTATGGTCGTGGCGGTATTGCTCTGCCACCCGGCACGCACCTACCGTCTAGCACAAGCCAAAGCGACAGCCCGCTAATCACCACTCTCAACGCCACGCCAATCATTAATTGACAATATGCGAGCCCATATAGTCGATAAAGTGCCTCGTGGCGACAGGCATGGTGTCCCAGCTGCGCCAGGCTGCAACCACGTCACGCGAAGGAGCATGCACGATGGGTCGTACGCGAATATCGGCCCGCATGCCCTCGACGGTACGGCGATACAGCATACTCACGCCTAGGCCCTCCTCCACCATCGCCATGATGGTGTAGTCGTCGGTCACCTCGCTCGTCACGTGCGGTGACAGCCCATGCGCCGCAAATGCATCGAGCACCAGGCTCTGTTCGCCCTCATCCAGCAGCACAAACGGCTCGGACGCTAGGTCGGCGAGTGTCACCTTTTCCTTTGCCGCCAGCGGATGCGCGGCCGGCAACAATGCTACCAACTCGTCATGATAGACCACGCGCTTCTCGAGCCCCGCGGTAAATCCGCGTGCCGTAAAGCAAAAGTCAACCACGCCATCGTGCACCCACTGGGCGTTGCGCGTGTAATCGCCCTGCTTGAGCGTAAAGTGAACGCCCGGGTGCAGGGCCCCAAAGTCGCGGATCACGCGCGGCAGCACGGTACGACTCACGTTGGTAAACGTCGCAATGCGAATGTCAGTCGACGAAAGCCCCAGCAACTCCTGACGCTTGCCCTCAAGCTCGGCCTCGGCAGTTACAATCTGGCGCAGATACGGCAGATACTGTTTGCCGTCGCGCGTAAGCGATACGCCCTGCTTACCGCGCTCGATAATCGTGGTGCCCAGCTCGCGCTCGAGCGCCTTGACGGCCTGGCTCACCGCGCTTTGCGTATAGCCCAGCTCGTCGGCCGCGCCCTTCAGACTGCCGCAATCGACCACCATACATACAATCTGATATCGCGATGCCATCGTGCCTCCACATCGATGTAGCCGTAAAACGTTTTGCCAGCGCTTTTTCTAGCAACATTAGTATTTCTTAATCATACTGAAGATACATTCGCTTTACTACATCCACATCTGGGAGCAGAATCCTTTTTGCGAAACCGTTCTGTAACAAAAGGAGTCCCATGGATCGCAAAAAAGCAATCGCGCTCTCATTTTCCGTTCCCGTCGCATGGGGCTTTTCGTACCCCCTCATGAAGATCGGCATGGACAGCATGAACGCCACGAGCATCGTTGCGCTGCGCTGCATCATCGCCTTTGTGGCCTGCCTGCTGCTCTTCCACAAGCGCGCTTTCCGCATCAATCGCGACCTTATGGTTCGCGCCGCCATCATCGGCGCCATCATGGCAACCGAGCTCACCTGCATGTGCTTGGGCTCCAGCCTTACTTCCGCCTCCACCGCCGGCTTTTTGCAGAGCCTGACGGTCGTGATCGTGCCGTTTGCCAACGCCGCCCTGCTGCGTCGCGCCCCCGAGCGCAAGGTGCTCGTCGGCACCGCCATCGTCACCTGCGGTATGCTGCTGCTCTCGGGCGCCGACTTTACCAGCCTGAATCCCGGCGCGATCATCATGTTGCTCTCAGCCTTTATCTATGCCAGCCACATTATCGTAGCCAAGCGCTTTGTCGAAGAAGTCGACCCACTGGCCTTGGGTGTTTGGCAGCTGGGCTTTGGCGGCCTGTTCTCGGGCATCGCCGCATTTGCCTTTGGCGGCTTTACGCTTCCCAGCACGCCGAGCGAGGTCGCGGTCGTCGTCGCGCTCGCACTCATCTGCTCTGCCTACGGCTTTATCACCCAGACGCTCGTGCAGCCCCACGTGCCCGCCGAGACCACCGGCTTTGCCTTCTCGCTCGAGCCGGTCTGCTCCGCCGTCTTCTCGTTCTTCCTGGTCGGCGAGGTCCTGAGCCCCATCGCCTTCTTTGGCGCCGCCCTCATCCTCACCGGCGTCATGGTGGCAACCGTCGAGCTTCCGCGCCTACGCGCGCATGAACAGGCTCGTATGGCAGGAACGCCCGAGCGCGTCTCGTAGACCCCACTCTTCATACAGCCGCGGCATAAAGGCAACCGGTGCGCCTTTACAATAGATACCAACAGAGTATCTGCCATAAAGGAGCCCCATGGACACCGCAACTCGCGACCGCAACATAGCAACCTGGTTGGGCGATGCGCCGCAGCCGGTACGTGACACTACGAACCAGCTGCTCGAGCGCATCGCCCTTTTGCGTGCCGAGCAGACCATCTACCCGGCACAAGACGACATCCTCAATGCCCTCGCCTACACGCCGGCCGACCAGGTCAAGGTTGTCATCTTGGGTCAAGATCCCTATCACGGACCCAACCAGGCCATGGGGTTATCGTTCTCGGTCCCCGCGACGCAAACCAAGTTGCCGCCGAGCCTGCGCAACATCTATAAGGAACTCAAAGCCGATCTGGACTGCCCCTTTCCTGCCACGGGAGACCTAACCCCATGGGCACAACAGGGCGTCCTGCTCCTCAACACTACGCTCACCGTGCGCGAGCATGCCGCCAATTCGCACGCCAAGCTGGGCTGGAGCACGCTCACCGACTACGTCATCGAGCGCTGCTGCCAGCTGCCCCAGCCGGTAGTCTTTTTGGCATGGGGCCGCTTTGCCCAGCAGATGGTCGAGGGCAAGCTCGCCGCGACCGGCGCGGGAAAGGCAACCGGCAAGTTCTGTCTGGCCTCTACGCACCCCTCGCTGCTTTCGGCCAACCGTGCCACGGCAGAACTCCCCGCCTTTATGGGATCGCGCCCCTTCTCGGCAGCTGATCGGCTACTCGAACAGCACGGCTCGACCCCCGTCAACTGGACTTGCCTCGGCTAAAAATCGATACATCAAAAACGCGCCCGACGGCAATCTTGCCATCGGGCGCGTTTTGCTATTCGGGCCAAATAAATTGTGTGCGGCCGGCCTCGCCGCCATCGATCAGCAGGCTCTGCCCGGTCATAAACCGGTTGGTCACGCCCACAAAGTAGATCCACTCGGCGATCTCTTGGGCGGTGGCCCAGCGCTTAAGCGGCGTGAGCTCCATAATCTGGTTCCACAGGCGCTCGTCTTCCATCACGCAACGGTTGAGCGGCGTGATAACGCCGCCCGGGTCCACACTGTTGGCGATGGCCTGCGGCGCCAGGCGGTTTGCAAGGTTTTTGGTGTAGGCGATAACGCCGCCCTTGCTGGCAGCATAGACAGGAAACTCCGATCCCGTATGTCCGCTCGCCGACCCCACATTGACCACGGATTTGATAGCCGGCGCCGGCTTGGCGGCAAGCCCCTCCCCCACAAAGGCGTAGCGCTCAGTCACGTTGATGGTGCCACGCAGGTTGGCGGCAATGTCGTCGGCCGAATCCTGCGTACCGGCAACGTTCACGATTACCTGGGGTTCAAGGTCAACTGGAAACGAGTCCGGCTCGCGGACATCAACGATCAGATGGCGGTAGCGCTCGTGTTCGATCGCCGCCGGCAGCAGATCAAAGCCCACGACCTCGTGGCCCTCGTCCAAAAAGCGCTGCACGCACGCGGCTCCGATACCGCCCGAAGCGCCCGTGATCAAAACCCGCATGCTTGCTCCTTAGGCGGTTGCGTGACGCTCGAGGTACTCGGCACCCACATTCTCGCGCTCCCAGCCGCGCACGACCTTGTAGCCCACGGGGCTCAGGAAGACCTCGCACAGCAGCTCGGCAACAGCGCCGGTCAGCGAGCACATAAGAACCTGCACCCAGGTCCAACCAAAGAACGTGTGGCTCACCACAATGGCAAAGACCAGGTTGTCGACAAACTGGCCAACACCCGTGGACACATAGGAGCGGAAGGCGAAGCTCGCAAAGTTATTCTTTTTAAGCATACGGCCGAGCGACTGGTTGAGCGTGGAGTTAACCACGGCAGAAACGAGCATTGCCAGCGAAGAGCCCAGCACCACGTACCAGGTGCCGCCAATGGTGGCGTTAAGGGCGCTGTTGACCTCGATCATGCCCGTGTCGTAGTAGGCGCCCCACATGCCGGGCGTGAGCGAGCATGCCCAAAAGCACAGGCTCACGGCCAGGTTGACCAGCAGCGCGAGGATAGAGATTTTGATGGATGCCTTGGCGCCAAAGCGCTTGCAGATCATGTCCTGGCACAAAAACGAAACCCAGCTCACCACAAAGCCGCAATCGAGTGCCAGATACGGCAGGCTGATGAGCTCTTTGTTGGCCAGTAGGTTCATCATGATGACGCTCACGAAAAACAGCGAAACCGTTGCCGCGGGAATGCTCCGCAACAGGACCTTGTAGTCCTCCATGACCTTCTTGATCATTATGTACTCCTTTGGTTTTAGGTTTAACGAGCAGGATATCGGACCCGAACTGCTCGGACGCCCCGGTCTTGAGACGACGGTGGGTATGATAGCCGCTCATACGGCATCAGGCAAGTAAACGGCGCGGCAGCCCCGCAGGGCCACCGCGCCGATGCGCTAAAAGGCCACGTTGCCAAACTCCGACAGGATAAGGTCGGGGTTGTGGTCAGTTGCCCAATCCACGTTCCACGGGCTCGTGAACAGTAGCAGCTTACCGCCGCGCATGTCCTCGACGCGCAGGGTGTCGCGCGTGAGCGAAAGAGCCGGAATGTCAATGGTATCAGGGTCGTTCTGGATCCAGCGAATGTCCGTATAGGGCAGCGGCTGGCGACGAACCTCAACACGGTACTCGGCCTTAAGGCGGCGCTCGAGCACCTCAAACTGCAGTACGCCGACCACGCCCACGATGACGCTCTCCATGCCGGCACCCAGCTCGCGGAAGATCTGGATGGCGCCCTCCTGGGCAAGCTCCTCCATGCCCTTCACAAACTGCTTGCGCTTGAGCGTATCGACCTGCGTAATGCGGGCGAACATCTCGGGGGCAAACGTCGGGATCTGCGGATACTGCACATGGCGCTTGCCAGAGCACACGGTGTCACCGATGCTAAAGATACCCGGATCGAACAGGCCCACGATATCGCCCGCGTATGCCTCGTCCACGATGGCGCGGTCATCGGCCATCATCGACGTGCCCGTGGCAAGCTTGAGTTTACGGTTGCCCTGCACGTGGAAGGCGTCCATGCCACGCTCGAACTTGCCCGAGCAAATGCGCACAAAGGCGATGCGGTCTCGGTGGTTCTTGTCCATATTGGCCTGGATCTTAAACACAAAGCCGCTAAAGTCGTCGCGGCAGGGATCGACCGGCTCGCTGGTGAGCGTATCGATATAGGCGCGCGGCGTCGGGGCCAGGCGCAGGAACTCCTTGAGGAAGGGCTCCACACCAAAGTTGGTGAGCGCCGAGCCAAAGAACGCCGGGCTCAGCTTGCCGCAGGCCACAGCATCCAAGTCGAGCTCGTCGCCGGCGCCATCGAGCAGCTCGATGTCGTCCATCAGGTTCTTGTGGTTCTCCTCGCCGATGAGCTCGTCCATGGAAGGATCGCCCAGCTCGGCCTCGACCTCGGCGACCTTCTTGGTGGCGTTGGCATGACCGTCGCCCTCAAAGGCAATGACGCGACGAGTCTGACGGTCGAACACGCCACGGAAGTTGCGACCACTGCCGATCGGCCAGTTCATGGGATACGTATTGATACCCAGGACGTTCTCGATCTCTTCCATGAGCTCAAACGGATCGCGAGCCTCGTGGTCGAGCTTATTCACAAAGGTGAAGATGGGAATGTGGCGCAGCGTACAGACCTTAAAGAGCTTTTTGGTCTGGGCCTCGACGCCCTTAGCGCCGTCGATGACCATGACTGCGGCGTCGGCGGCCATAAGGGTACGGTAGGTATCCTCCGAGAAGTCCTGGTGGCCGGGGGTATCGAGGATGTTGACGCAGGCGCCATTATAGGTGAACTGCAGCACCGAGGAGGTAACGGAAATGCCGCGCTCCTTCTCGATGTCCATCCAGTCCGAGACGGCGTGCTTGGCCGAGCTCTTGCCCTTGACCGAACCGGCAGTCTGGATGCTGCCGGTATAGAGCAGCAGCTTCTCGGTAAGCGTGGTCTTACCGGCGTCCGGGTGGCTGATGATCGCGAATGTGCGGCGCGACGAGATTTCATCCGACAGGCTTGCCATGCGGATCCTTTCTTGCATTGAGTGCATTACGTCGATGTAACCGCACTATTGTAGCCGCGAAATCCCGCTCTAGGGCGCCTATCAGGACAAATTCATCAGTTGGGGCCTGGGTAGCCGGCCCAATCCGAATTTGTCTCTTGCGTAACTGTACATAGTGTATATATACTGTGCTTACCGGTTATATACACGTGTAGCCCAACAGCTAAGGAGCCGCTGTGGACATCATCCTATCCAATTCGAGCGACAAGCCCATCTACGAGCAAATAGCCTCGCAAGTCAAAGCTCAGATCCTTTCGGGCGCGCTCGCTGCGGGAGCCAAACTCCCCAGCATCCGTGCACTCGCGAGCGATCTTGGCGTGAGTGTCATCACCACCAAGCGCGCCTACGCCGACCTGGAGCAACTCGGCTTTATCTGCACCGTGCAGGGCAAGGGCTGTTTTGTCGCCGAGGGCAACCAAGAACTCTTGCGCGAAAACCAGCTCTGCCATATCGAAGAGCTGCTTGCGAAAGCGACGAGCCAAGCCGAAGCCTTGGGCGTCACGCGCGACAAGCTGCACGAGATGCTCGACCTCGTAGCCCCCGAAACCATGCAGTAGCCATCTGCAAGAAAGGCTATACCATGCAAAAGTTGCTAGAACTTAAAGGTGTATCGCGCCGCGTGAGCGACCGCTTTTCACTGCGCGACGTCACGCTTGCCGTGGAGCCCGGCCAGATCGTTGGCTTTGTGGGCGCAAATGGCGCCGGCAAGACGACGACCATTCGCGCCGCGCTTGGGCTTATAAAGCCCGATGCCGGCGAGGTGCATCTGCTTGGACAGCGCTGCGACGCCAACGCGCCCGACGAGACGCAGCGCCACCTGCGCTCCCGCATCGGGCTTGTCCTGGACACGTGTCCCTTCCCCTCCACGCTCAAGGTGGGCCAGGTCGAGAAGCTCGTAGGCCCGGCATACCCCACGTGGAGCTGCGAAACGTTCGCCGGATTCATCGACCGATTTGGCCTCGATCCCAAGACGAAGGTCAAGGACCTCTCCCGCGGCATGGGCATGAAGCTGCAGTTCGCCTGTGCGCTCAGCCACAATGCCAAGCTGCTCGTTTTGGACGAAGCCACCGCGGGCCTCGATCCCATGGCGCGCGAGGAACTGCTCGACGAGTTGCTTGCCTTTGTCGCCGACGGCCAGCACAGCGTGCTGCTCTCGAGCCACATTACATCCGACCTCGATCGCACTGCCGACCGCGTCATCTGCATCGATAACGGCTCGATTGTGTTTGACCTGCCGCGCGAGGACATTACCGACCGAGCCGGCATCGCCCACTGCACCCAAGCACAGGCCGCAGAGCTTATGGCTTGCGTCGAAGGCGCCCGTGCCGCCCACCACGCCTATAGCGTGGACGTGCTCGTACCCAACCGTCGCGAGGCGCTCGAGGCCTTCCCCGAGATTCCCTGCGACCGGGCAACCATTGATGACTATCTTCGCCTCATACTGAAAGGGGCTTCGAAATGAAACGCGCCTTTATGTCTGAGCTCGCCATCGTCCGCACGCTTGTCCCGAGCATCGCGGGCGTCGGCCTGTTCATCTTCGTCGTACTGACCCTCGCCAACGCATCGGATGGCGATGCCAGTATGAGCGCCGGCGCCTGCGCGGTCAGTGCCATGTCGCCCATCATGGTCATGAACTCGCTGGCCGGCTACGACAATCAAAACGGATGGGAGCGCTATCGGGCAACGCTGCCCCTCTCGCGCAAAGACATCATCTGCGCACGTTACCTCTGCATTGTTGCCTTCTCGGCCATCATGGCGTGCGCGACCGTGCTTTTGAGCACCATCACTCTTCCGTTCTTCGATCACACGGGCATGCCCTCGACGGGACAGATCGTCTTTGAGACCACAATAGCCTCCGCCGCATCGATGCTCATCTCCCTCATGATGGTGTTTCTGGCACAGCCGCTGTTCTTTCGATTTGGACACATGGAGGCGCTGCGCCTTTCCGTCGGCCTGTTTGCCCTGCTCGGATGCCTTGCCATGGCCACGCTGAGCTCCTCCAACCCCATCAGCAACTGGCTCATGTCGATTGCTGGGGCGAATCCCGATCCCGCCGTCCTCGGCTGCCTGTGCGCAGGAATTGCCGTACTGGCCCTCACGCTATGTGCAATCAGCTGCACCGTCAGCACCAAGGTCTATCGGGCACGCGACCTGTAGGCAAGCAAATCTCGACCCACGCGGGCCGCAATCGGTCGCCCGCAAATCCGTGACAAATGGCATATCCCCCCGCCCGTGTGTGACGTTCTATAATAAAAACGTCACGGGCCTCAGCCCAATTTCGATCATCCAAGGGGATGTCTTTTTGGTCATTGTTCTTTAGGGAACGGTCAATCGCATAGAACCATGAAAACGGCCGTCCAACGGCCGTGGTTTGTTGCGCCGTTCCGCCTCCGTCATCTGCCACATATGCACCTGATAGGAAAGAACAATGAACTCTGCAAAATCTCAATCCTTCCCAAAAGCAACCAGCTTCGACGCGGCACTCGTGCACTCTAAGATTATGGGCCCCAATCCCCTCAAGCTCTGCGAAGAGCTGCTTCGCGATGTGCATATCCCCTGCGGCGTCCGCGTCTGCGACCTTGGATCGGGCACCGGCATTACCAGCGCCCTGCTTGCCCGCGAATACGGATTTGACACTTATGCTGTCGACCTGTGGAGCGATCCTGTCGAGAACCGCGCGTTCTTCGATTCACTCGGCATTCCCCGCAACACGATTCACCCTGTTAAGGCGGACGCCTCACAGGGGCTCCCGTTTGAGCACGACTTTTTTGATGCAGTCGTGAGCATCGACTCGTACAACTACTACGGCCGTGACCCGCACTATCTGGACGAGCGCCTACTCCCCTACGTAAAGCAAGGCGGGATGCTCTACTTAAGCATCCCCGGCATGGTTCGCGACTGCCACGACAACCTGCCCGCCTGCCTGCTCAAATCCTGGGCACCCGAGCAGCTCGACTATATGCACGACATAGCCTGGTGGCGCGCCATGATCGAGCCGACCCCCGGCGTCGAGATTGTCTCGATGCAGCCTATGCTCTGCACGGACGAAGCGTGGGAAGACTGGCTCGCCTGCGACAACGAGTACGCTGCAGGCGACCGCGCTGCCGTTGAAGCCGGCGCGCTCGAATACCTCAACACCATCGCCATCGTGCTGAGAAAGTTCTAAACAATAGCCGCGCGAGCCGTAAACAAACGGCCTCGCGCGGCTTCTTTAAAACAAGTTCTGAACAACCGTAAAGCGCAATACGCTACTTGCGCAGCGGCTTGGGCAGCGGAATGCCGGCGGCGATGACGGCCGCGATGATCATGCAAACGATACCCTTGAGTGGGAAGCACATGAGCAGCAGGCCCACAACCATAACAGGCTGGCGCATAACGGCGCCCATCGTCGATGCCGTGCAGACGGCGACGCAAAAGACCGGATCTGCGCCGGTGAGGATAGCAAGGCCGTAGCCCAGGCTTACGCCCGAGAAGATAACCGGGAAGAAGTGGCCGCCACGCCAGCCCATGTTGATGAGGGCGGGTGTCAGCATGGCCTTAACAAGACCGGTCGCGATGAGCACACCGGCGGGGATGGTGAGGTAGGTCTCCATAAGTACGTCGGCCTGGGTCTCACCGGCAAACATGGTATAAGGCAGAACTGTGCCGCAGATGGCGAGCGCCAGGCCAGCCAGCATGGCCTTGACGACGGGGCGCTCCCCTATTGCATGGGACAGCGCCTCACTTGCATGCTCGGAGACAAAGTACAGCCAACCGCATACGGTGCCGACCAACGCCAGCGGAATGAGCCAGACAAGTTCCAGGTTGCCCACCTCGGCAGCCTCGAACCTCGGCATGCCGATGCCGCCACCCATAAGCTGGCCGAGCAGCAGATAGGTGCCCAGGCCGCCGGCAATCGCGATGCCGTAGACCACGGTCTTTTGCGCCTTGGGCAGCTTGATGGTGATCTCGTCGGACGCGGAGTCCTCGCCAGCGCCCCGACCATCGGCGCTACCGGCGAGCGGCGCCACAAAGCCAAAGATGGGAGCGGTGAAGAGCGCCGTTAGGGCAGCTTGGGTACCCAGCAGCGTGAGCTGCCTAAACTCGGCGCCAAAGCGACGCATGCGGTCGCCGACCCAGCTGCACAGACCCGCGATAACGCCGGTCAGGCCGGCCTCCGGTCCAATGCTTCCGCCAAACAGCAGCGGCAGCAACGCCGCGAGCGAAAGCTTGCCCAGGTTGTCATACGGGTAGCGCCCGTCTTGCTTAACCTTAGCCATCACCTGGTTGAGGTCATCGGTCTTGGTGCCCGTAAGCTTTTCGTACAGACCGATCAGCAGGCCGCCCAGCAGGCAGACAAAAAACGGGTACGGCAAAAAGCCAAACGGGCCACTGGCAAGCTCGGGCGAAGCGACGCCCAGCGCGTGCGGAATCTCGGTCCATAGATAGTCGATGCCGTGCTCCATCGCGAAAAAGAACAGCCAGACCGCGGCACCTGCGAACGCACCGGTCACGGCAACGCTCACTAAAAACAGCGCGCGGTTTGTGGGTTTGGCAAGGTTATCCATCGGGTCCTCCCGCGGTCAAAGTCGACATAGTTACGTTTTATTGTAGGGCGGGCACGGCGCGGGCGGGCTAACCATCTGCGCCGCGAACGACACCGTTGGGCGCCGCACGCGCGGCAGGCCCGAGGCCTAGTTGTCGATAATCGATGCGATTTGGTGCAGGTTATCGGCAAAGTAAATCCCCTGCTGGCGCTGCGGGCTCGATAGGCCCTTATCGATCATATGCTCGAGCAACGCCTTGAGGTCGTTGTAGTAGCCCCCGAGGTTGTACAGGATGCACGGCGCACTCAGATGCCCCAGCGACACGGCCGACATGACCTCGGCAATCTCCTCGAGCGTACCCGTCCCACCGGGAAAGGCGATGAACGCGTCACCGAGCTCAATCATCTTGGCCTTGCGCTCGGCCATGTCGCTCGTCACGATGAGGTCGTCGATGCCATCGTGCTGAAACTCGGCCTCGATAAAAAAGCTCGGCTCCACGCCAGTCACGTGTCCACTGGCATCGAGTACGCTATCGGCGAGCGCACCCATCAGGCCCGATTTGGACCCGCCGTATACCAGCGCGTGCCCGTTGGAGCCAATCCAGTTGCCCAGCTCTTGCACCGCAGGCAAAAATGCTGGGTCGTTACCAACGCTGGCGCCCAGGTATACCGTGATATTCATATTTAGTCCCCCTCATCGTGACGCGCGGCGCCCGTTCTAGCGTTGGCGTCGGCGATATTCGCGCACACGGCGCGATAGGTCGGCAAGCTCGTCACGATCGAGCTCTTCCAAATGCTCAAGATCGTCCATAAAGCGCGCCATGGTGTCCTTTTGGCGCATCTTGATGAGCGTATTGCAGTAGTTCACCGCCACGCCCGTGAGCATGGCGATGTAGAAGATGCTGATGACGCTCAAAACGACAGTGATAGCGCGGGCAACCGGCGTCTCGGCCGGGATATCGCCAAAGCCGATGGTCGATACGGTCTCAAAGCTAAACCAGAGGCCGTCGCCAAACGTAAGGGTCGTGGGCTCGGACAGCCAGACGGCCGTCGAGCACAGCAGATAGAAGACGAGAAACAGGCCCGTGATGCGTGCAAAGCCAGCCTGGCGCAACACGTCGGCAAGCGTCCTCAACTTGTTCATCGCGACCCCTTTTCCCAGACGCCCAATCACATTCGCTCGGTATTGTCCCACGCCTCCCCCGCAAACGGAACTAGTCATTGGGGACGTTCTTAAACGACTAGTCAGTTAAGAACGTCCCCAATGACTACCTAACCGTTTAGCGGTGCGGCGGCTGAATGGGCAGGCTGAGCTGGTATCCTTATGCGAAACTGTCTCAACTCGATAGGATTTCATGTGAAACCTTCCGCCGTCCTTCGCTTGGCTCTATATCGCACCCTGGCCGTCGCGCTTGCCGCGCTCGCCATACTGAGCGCCGTCATGCCCGCCCCCGCCTTTGCCGCCGACTCCGACCAGCAGGTCAAGACGGTCCGCGTTGGCTGGCTCGTCAACAACAAAGGCTTCCAGGAAGGCATGCCGGGCGAGCGACTCTCGGGGTGGGGCTACGAGTACCTCCAGACCCTCTCGTATTACACAAAGGGCTGGCAATACGAATACGTTAGCGGCACCTTCTCCGAGCTTATGGACATGCTCGAAGCAGGCGAAATCGACCTCATGCCCAACATCTCGTATTCGGCAGAACGCGAGCAGAAGCTGCTCTTTTCCTCGAACCCCGAGGGCACCGAGCGCTACTACATCTACGCCAGGCCCGACCGCGACGATCTGGCCAAGGGTGACCCCCAGGCGCTCCAAGGCCTCACCATCGGCTGCAACTCTGGCGTTATGCAAACTATCGTCGGCCAGCAGTGGCTCGCCGACGAAGGCGTCACCTGCACCTATAAAGAAATCGACACCGGCAGCGCCCTCTTTGAGGCGCTTGCAGACGGCGAGGTCGACGCCGTCATCATGAACGATACCATTTCGTCGCCCGATGCGTCACCCATGTTCTACGTAGGCTCGAGCGACTACTATTTTGCCGTTCCCAAAAGCCGCCCCGATCTGATGAACGACATCAACGCCGCCATGACGACCATCGCCCGCGATAACCCGCGCTATAACGAGGAAGTCAAATCGAGTTACTCGACCCAAAACAGTGGCTCGTCATCGCTCACCGGCCCCGAGACCACCTGGCTCAAAGCAAACGGCAATACCATCACGCTCGGCTATCTTAAAAACCAACTTCCCTACTGCACGCAAAATGACGACGGCGAGATGGAAGGATCGCTCGCCTCGCTTGCAACGACGTTGCACGACAAGTTTGGTATTACGGTCAAAACAATCGCACTCTCGAACAACAGGCAAATGATCAAAGCCCTTTCCAACGGAACCATCGATGTCGCCCTGCCATTGTTTCGCGACTACTGGCTCGCCGAGCAGACAGGAGTCATCCAGTCAAACTCGATGGGAACGGTTTCGCTGACCGCCATTCACAGTGGCAAAAACCTGAACAGCGACCTTAAGAACATCGCTTGTACAAAGAGCACAATCGTTAACCGTTTTGAGCTCGAAAGTCTCTTCCCGAACGCAACAGTAACCGAGTACTCGAATGACGGCGAGGTGCTCAAAGCCCTCAATGAGGGGAAGGCACGTTGCATCATTGTCCCCAGCACGCGCCTGGAAACTCTCCGCGACACCTACGACATCGAGGATTTCGAAACACAGGAACTCACCAACACGGCGCAGCTATCGTGTTTAATTTCGCGCGGCAAGCCCGAGCTGCTGGGAATCATCAATAAGGGCATCGTCAATGCAGGTGAATCGCTCTCTGCAAACAGCTATTTCCCCACATCGTACTCGGCGCAAGAATCGGACACGTTCCAGTTTTTCTATCGTAACCGCACCGCCATTGCGACTGTTATCATCTGCATCTTGCTCACCAGCATCGCTATCCTTGTCTGGTCGCTTTACCGCGCACAGGAGGAACGGCAGAAAGCTGATGCCGCCAACGCCGCCAAAACCGCTTTCCTCACGCGCATGAGCCACGACATCCGCACGCCGCTCAACGGCATCCTAGGCCTTATCGAAATTGAGGAATTGAGAGAAGGCGACATGCAGGTCGCCCGCGAAAGCCACGCCAAGGCGCGCGTTGCCGCCAATCACCTGCTGTCACTAATTAACGACATCCTCGAGATGGGCAGGATCGAGGAGTGCAAAGTGACGCTCGAGCACGAATCATTCAACCTTAAAGAGCTGTGCGACAATGCGCTCGTACTGTGCAAGCTCCGCGCATCGGACCGCGGCATAACCATGCTCGACACCAGCGAGCCCTACGCTGTCGACCAATATATGATCGGCAGCCCCACCCATATTCGGCAGATCCTTGTCAACCTGCTCGACAACAGCATCAAGTACAACAAGCACGGAGGCACCGTCACGTTCTCATCGACCATCAAACCGGTCGACGACGAGCACGCCGTGTTTTGCTTTAGCGTCTCGGATACCGGCATTGGTATGACGCCCGAGTTTTTGACGCACATTTACGAGCCGTTTGCCCAGGAAGGCGACGATGCGCGCAGCAAGTTCCAAGGAACCGGCATTGGCATGTCTATCGTCAAATCGCTCATCGATATGATGGGCGGCACGATTGAGATTTCGAGTGAGGTTGGCGCGGGAAGCACGTTCAACGTCCAGATACCGCTCGATATCGACAAGAACCCTCAGGCAAAAGAACGTGCGTCCAAGCAGACATACAGTTGCTCGCTTGCCGGCATGAACGTCCTTTTGGCAGAAGACAACGAGCTCAATGCCGAAATTGCCCAGGCTCTACTCGAAAGCGAAGGCATCGTCGTAACGCGCGCCGCCGACGGCAACAAAGCAGTCGACCTATACGTTAGTCGTCCCGCCGGCAGCTTCGATGCGATCCTGATGGACATCATGATGCCGGGCATGGATGGCTACGAGGCAACCCGCGCGATTCGTCTGAGCGAAAAGGCCGATGCAGCCGACATCCCCATCATCGCGCTCACTGCCAACGCCTTCAACGAGGACGCCAAGGCGGCACACGATGCCGGTATGAACGCCCATCTGCCCAAACCGCTCGACTTTAACAAGCTCAAAAACATACTCGCCCGCATCAAGAAATACGGATCCGTTTCGCTATAGTTTGTGCTCAACCACCATGCACAGCCAGAAAGGAAGCCAACGATGTTCAGGCCCTTACGTCGAAAGAAACGCGCCATCACTGACGAGGAAGCGCGCGAGTTGCTCGCCACCTGTAAGCGCGGCGTCTTTGCCGTCAACGGCGATGATGGCTACCCCTATGCCATTCCCGTCAACTACTTCTTTGACGCCGAGCACGACAAAATTTATTTCCATGGCGCCAAGGCCGGCCACAAGGTCGATTCGCTCAGGCGTGACGATAAAGTCTGCTTTACCGTTTACGGCAACGAGTGGTACAAGGACGGCGACTGGGCTCCTTACGTCATGAGCACTGTGGTCTTTGGCCGTTGCCGCCTGGTAGATGAAGCGCCTGCGTTTATCGAGGACAAAGTCCGCCAGCTCGCGCTTAAGTACTACCCTTCTGCCGAAGAAGTCGAGGAAGAAATCGCCAAAGACATCAAGGGCGTCCAACTCTACGAGATTTCAATTGAGCATCTTTGCGGCAAGCAGATTCAGGAAAAGTAGCGAATGCGAAAAACGCGCTCGCTACCCTCTGCGCCCCATGCGCCCACGCATTTTGACGGCGTGGGCGCATGGGGCAGCACTCGAATCGAGCGCCCCCTATACCCCAAAAACGTAGCGGTCCAGGCGGTCGCACGCCTCCCTTACGCGCGAAAGCGGCAGCGCCAGATTCACGCGAATGTGGCAGGGCCCGTGGAACGGGCGGCCGTCCTGATACCCCACGCCCACGCGCGCCCCCTCGTCGAGCAGCCACTGAATATCGCGGCCATGCTCGCGGCACCACTCGGTGCAGTCCAGAAACACCATGTAGGTGCCCTGCGGACGCGAATAGGACACGCCCGCAAAATGCTTGTCCACGTAATTGCAGAAGTAGTCGACGTTGCCCTCGATGACCTCATTGAGCTCATCAACCCACTCGTAGCCTTGCGGCTGGTAGGCACCGATAAGCGCATGCATGGAGAGGACGTTCATCTCGTTGTAGTGGGTCTTGTCGGACACGGCGCACACGCGGTCGCGCAGCGTCTCGTTATAGATGATGTGGTAGCTGCCGACCAGGCCCGCCAGGTTAAACGTCTTGCTAGGCGCGTAGAGGGCAACCGTGCGCATGTGGGCGTCCTCGCTCACCGACTGCGTCGGGATATGCTTGTGGCCCGGCAGGATGATATCGGACCAAATCTCATCCGAGATCACCACGCAATCGTGCTGACGATAGATGTCCATGGCACGTTCGATCTCGTCGCGCTCCCATACGCGGCCGCAGGGATTGTGCGGCGAGCAGAACACGGCGGCATGGATATGGTTTTGTGCGAGCTTGCGCTCCATGTCCTCAAAATCCATGCGCCACACGCCCTGATCGTCGAGCTTAAGCGGGCTGTGGACAATGCGATAGCCCGCGGCCTCGATGGACTTGGTAAAGCCGATGTAGGTGGGACTGTGGACCAGCACCGCATCGCCCGGCTGGACATATGCGCGCAACGTCGACACGACACCGCCCAGTACGCCGTTTTCGTAGCCGATATGCTCAGGGAGCAGGCCTTCGACGCCATTACGGCGGGTCTGCCATTCGATGATGCGGTCGAAGTACTCGTCGCGCGGATTGAAATAGCCAAACATGGGATGCTGGGCGCGCTGAATGATGTACTCCTGGACCGTGGGCACCGTGGCAAAGTTCATGTCCGCTACCCACATGGGGATGCGGTCGAAGCCCTCGTCGGGTGCGTTCGGAGCCATGCCGGGAATTTCTCCCCAGGAGTCAACGGCGATGGCGTCCATGCCGTGGCGGTCGATAAGCGAGGTAAAGTCGTATTTCATGCTGAGCTCCCGTGCAAAGTGATTGTTTCGGTAGGCGTTATTGTCCACCAGCATGGGCGGTTTTGGCATGGGGTTTGGCGTTGAATTTGGCGGGTGCGGACGAGTAGCTGGTTAGTCTCGCGCGTCGTTGATGGCGGTTATCGTCAACCTGGTTCCGTCGACCGTAAACGATATGTCAAGCCCAGCGTAAGCCAAATGGTAAACGCGGTTTGGCTCGTGTTTGCTACCCGCACGGCGCGGATCTTGGCGAAGGACCTCGACCAAGCCGGGGAGCTTTGCAGGCGGGACCGTATCTTTCAGCGCTTGTGGGAACTCAACATCGAGCTCTTGCCACGGCGCATCCTCAATCCAGCCGCCCGTCGCATCCGGGTGACAGTCGGCAAATGGAATGTAGGGCTTGATGTCGTAGATGGGCGTGCCGTCGCGCAGGTCGGCCCCCAGTATATGGATGATCGGGCCATCATCGGTGAGCTCAACACGGCTGAGCTTGACGCAGGTGAGCCCGATGGGATTAGGGCGAAACGGACTGCGTGTGGCAAACACGCCCACACGCTCGGCTCCACCCAGACGCGGCGGGCGCACGGTTTTCGACCATTTTGCGTTGGTGCCGGACCTGTCCTGCGTTTTGGCATCGGCGGCTATGTCCTTAGCCGTGCCGCCGGGCGTTCCGTTTTCGAAGCACCATAGCAGCCATAGGTGAGAGAAGGAGTCCAGACCCTCAACTGCAGCGTTGGAGGCAAATTCCGGCTCAAAGACGATGCGTCCCTGCAGATGGGGCGCCAAAAAGCTGTTGCGTGGGATGCCGAACTTCTGCGGCAGGTCGGTATGTATGTGTGCAATAGGTTCCATGCCGGTCATTGTACGGCATGGAGGCGTGGGGTGTTGCGCGCAATTCTTCGCCGCGGTCCCCGTCGTGCAACCAACGGTTGCTTGGAAGGGTGCCGGCCGCCGCGTATGCTTAAAGCAACAAACAGCAGAAAGGAGCCGTCATGGCCTTTGCAGAAAAGCTCATCGCCATCCGCCGCGACAACAATCTCACCCAAGAGCAACTCGCCGCCAAGCTCTTCGTCACACGCCAAGCCGTCAGCCGTTGGGAACGCGGCGAAGTCACGCCGGGCATCGACATGATGAAGCTCATTGCCGCCATAACCGGAGAACCGCTGTCCCACCTGCTCGAAATGCCCGAGCACTATTGCCAGAGCTGCGGCATGATACTCACGCCCGACGACTGCGGTACCGATGCTCACGGCGCAACGACCGACCATTACTGCAAGTGGTGCTACGACCACGGCAAGTACACCTACGAGACCACGATGGAGGCCATGATTGAGGATTGCGCCCCGCGCCTGGCACAAAACACCGGTATGTCGCTCGACGAAGCCGTCTCGCTCATGGGCGCCGTGCTGCCGCAATTGGAGCGCTGGCGCACCGTGCAGGAAAACGAGGAGCGCTACGGTGCCGAGGCGCGGGCGCGCTATGGCGACGAGGCCGTCGATGCAGCAAACGAGGCACTGCTGGACATGGACCCCGAGACATGGAACGACATGAAGGAACTTGAACGCGCTATTCTGGGCCAGCTCTCGATCGCCATGGGCGACGGCGAACCGGATGGAAGTGAGGCGCGCAAGCTTGTCGCAATGCACCGTCGATGGATTGGCCTTAACTGGGGACACGAACCCCAAGACGAAGCATACCTGGGCCTCGCCCACGGCTATCTTGCCGATCAGCGCTTTATCGACTACTACGACAAGCCCTGCGGCGCCGGCGCCACGGCGTTTCTGGTTCAGGCGATCGAGTCGTCATCGGCTCACGCATAGACCGCAGCGGCTTTGGGTATTTCAATCGAAACCTCAACCGATTGGAGACTTATGGCTACTGATCATGAACTCGCGCTCTACGTTATGACTGGCTGCCCGTATTGCATAAAGGTCAAGCGCTTCCTGGCCGATAACGGCGTGGCCATCCCCGAGCGCAATATCTCGACCGACCCCGATGCCGAGCAGACGCTCATCGCCGTCGGCGGAAAGCGCCAGGTTCCCTGCCTGTTCATTGACGGCGAGCCACTCTACGAATCGAGCGACATCATCACCTGGGTACAGAAGAACCTGCTCTAGCACTCATTGGGGACGCACTTAAATGAGTAGTTCCACTCATTGGGGACGTACTTAAATGAGTAGTCGTTAAAGAACGTCCCCAATGACTAACTAGCCGTGGAAGCGGGCGGTAGGAGCAAGTGGCTGCTCGCGAAAGACGCGATTGACGGCGGCGCGGTATTCGTCGGCCTTTTTGGTCTTACGTACGAGCTTGTGAACGGTAGTGGGGTCGGCGAAAGCGCACTTGGCGTAGAACCACCACTCCTTCATGCGGAAGACCGCGTTGCCGCCAATCTCGTCCGCATAGGCTGCGAACAGCGTGTCGTGGAAGCGCTGCAGCTCAGCTGCCGTAGCAGCAGGGCCGCCGGCAACCATGCGAGCCAGCGCGGGGTTCGCAAGCAGGCCGCGTCCCAACATTACGTGGCGCGTTCCGGGATAGGCCTCTACCAGCTCATCCATGTCCTCAAGATCAAAGATGTCACCGTTGTAGGCCACGGGAAACGGCGCCCGCTCCAGTGTCTCGCCGTAAAACTCCTTGCGCGGCGAGCCCGTATAGCGGTCCTTTTGCACGCGCGGATGCACGATTAGCTCTGCTAGCGGCATGCGGCAATATAGATCGAGCACACGCTCGTACTCCTCGTCACTCTCCAACCCCAGCCTGGTTTTTACCGACACCGGCAACGGCGAACGTTCGCACACGTCACCCAAGAACACCTCGAGCTCATCCAGGTTGCGCAGAAAGCCCGAACCCTTCCCCTTGGCAACAACCGTGCCCGAGGGGCAGCCAAGGTTGAGATTGACCTCGCGGTAACCCATGTCGGCGAGCACCTGCGCCGCCCACACAAACTCGTCCGCGTTCTTGGACATCAGCTGAGGCACCACGTTGAGCCCCTGGTTATTGGCGGGATCGACCTCTTTAAACGCCTTACCGCCAAAGCGGTTGCCCACGCGCGGCGGCGGCAAAAACGGCGTGTAATAACAATCGAGTGCGCCGAAGCACTCCGCGTGCACGCGACGGAACACATGCCCGGTAATCCCCTCCATAGGGGCAAGCGATAGAATCATCAACATCTACTCTCAAATCAATGTGGCAAAGGGACTGCCCCTTTGTCACATGCATTATGCCTTGTCCTCGAGGCGGCCCACAAGGCGGAGGCGGTTACTTGACGCCAACCAGCCCTCCAACCATCCCTGTGCAACGAAGGTGAACGGTGTCCACGAACAGCAAGTAGGGCCGCCCCGCAGCAGCTCCCCCACTCATCTATACTCAAGAGCGTGTGCGCATCGCCCCCGAAAAACGATGAGAGTCGAGGCCCCCATGCATCAGCTCACCGAACGTGAAAAGAAACGCATTCAGCGGTACTGTGCGTACCCCAAGATCGCAGCGACCGCACTCGTCATGTCGTTCGTAGCATGTCTGCTCATGCTGCCGCTCCAAATGATCAACGATATCGCGTTCCACCAAAAGGAATTCCAACCCGCGGGCATATATACCGCCATCGCACTCACCGTAATCGAACTCGTCGTCTTTTGCTATTGCGCTCTTGCGCCGCGCTTTGGAATGCAGGGCAAACAGTGGAAGGAGCTGCAGAGCAGGCTTGCGGTAGCCCAAACCAACAAAGACCGCTCCGCGGAGGTCGCCGGCGTGCTCGCCACGCAAGCTGCCGGCCGCCTGCTCAAGAACAGTGATAACGATCTCGCGCGCAACCTGGGCGGCGCCGCGGAGGTCGCCGGCGCCGTAGGGGCAGTTGCCACCGCGGCAGACGTGCTAGCCGAGACCTCGAGCAATGCCGAGGCCATGGCAAACGCATACGGCGTGACGATTCCAAGCGTCAAGAAGCAGGCCATAGCTCTCGCAGTGGTGCCCGCCATTGTGCTGCTTGGCGTCTACATCCCGCAGTTTGTCCAGGGAAATAACGAGCTTCAGGCGAGAAAGGCTGCAGTTGCCGAGCAGCTCGCCATCGCGCAAGATGCCCTGGAGCCCGTGTGTGAACGCGTCGCGGCAGACGACCCATACGAGTCGTATCACGACTACGGCTACCGCATTATCGGCTATCTGCGCGACAATGACCTTGGCGCTCAAGCAGCCTATGTCTACCTTTCTTTTGATGCAGACGGCATGCTCACGGACGTCGATTACACCAGTCAGGTCAACCCCGAGGAAAGCCTTGCAGACAACCTCGCTCGCGCCGAGCAGGACATCGCGACGCTCTGCGCCCCGCTCAACGGGTTGGACATTTCCGTTGCCACACCGGGCCTCCTCACGCCATGCAGCCTGTCGGATGATTTTAAACAGACATTTTTAGCCGGATCCCTATATAAAGAAATCAGCATCAAGACGGAGGACGAATCTATCAAGTCGTACTACACCTTTGACACCGAAGCCGCAGAAGATTTCGACGAATACACCCATCCGGAAATTAGGCTCATGCTCTCTGCAAAAAAGAACTAAAGGCTTACGCTCTAATTGCCGCTCGCGAACATCGTCTATATCTCGAGGTCTAATACTTTTCCCGAGAAGTGAACGACTGTTTTTGGACCCCCGAAGCATTGGCATTTTTAGGCATCAAAACCGCAGGATTCGACTGCAAAACCGCAGGAAATTGCTCGCCAAAAGTGTCGATGCTTCGGGGGTCCATTTTGACTCGTTCACTTCTCGGGAAAAGCATTAGACCTCGATTTACAAGCCACTCAATGTGACAAAGGGGCTGTCCCTTTGTCACATTCGATGAAAAAGGGCACCGACGTTTGTCGATGCCCCAAAGCGGCTGCAGGTTAAGCCCTACAGCGTATGTCTAAGACGAATCGGACTATTCGTCCCAGGAGAGGTTCTTACCAGTCTTTTTTGCCAGCAGCAAGAACAGGCCGATAATAACGTTGCATGCGATGCAGAAGATGAAGACGCCCTGGAAGGAGCCGACAAGCTCATAGACCTTCATCATAACGGGCATGCCAAAGGCGCCGACGATATAGCCCACGGAGCAGATCAGCGCGAAGATGCGACCGAAATCGCGGGAGCCAAAGACATCCATAACCAAAACGGTCAGGGCAGTGCCAGCGATGACGTACATTACGTCGTTCACGCCTGCTGCGAAGATGCTGAGCGTCGAGTTGCCGCTGCTCATCATGAGCATGACAAAGGAGAGGATGGAGACAGCGAGCCAGCCCAGAATGGCCTTCGTGCTGCCGAACTTATCGCAAGTGGTGCCGACGATCGGATTGAGGAACAGATCGAAGAGCGATGCAGCGGATACCATGAAGCCGCCCACCATGGGGCTAAAACCAACCTCGGAAGCATACGTCGGGAAGAGCTGGTTCATGCAGCAAGTGAGCTGAACGAGGCAGAGGAAGCCGATGCAGAAGAAGAAGGCAGGCGACTTAATGGCGCGCGCATAGCTAACGCCACGCGTGCTATCCTCGGTCGTCTCCTCGGTCTCGGCGACCGTCTCGCCCTCGACGTAGCCATAGGGCAGCATGCCCTTGTCCTGAGGCTTATAGCGGATAATCAGGACGGAAGCGGGGAGAATGAGCACGGCGGAGACGCCAGCGAGCACCAGATAACCAGTCCTCCAGCCAGCGGCCTCGATGACAGAGGTGATGACGGGGCTCATGATGAGCATGTAAATCGAGTTCACTGCCCAAGCAAGACCAATTGCCAGGCCACCAGATTTTTTGAACCACTGGTCAATAACGTCGGACATGGCGACGCCGGTGGTGAAGGCGAAGCAAATGCCAATCAGGGCGCCAGCGGCGATGAACATCCAAACTTCGGTGTAGAAAGCCATGCCTGCGCCGGCGGCGAGCAGAATAAGCTCGACGACGGGGAGCCAAACCTTGCCAACAACCTTGGGGATGAGTTTTCCGACAAACGGAAGCGCCGCCGCAAGACCGATGAGCGTCGCGGTGAAGTAATACGAGAAGATTGAATAGTCAAACCCGAACTCCTCGCACACGGGCGCGACGAAGGAGCCGGCGATTACGCTATAGGATCCGGTCGTACCAGCAGACATGAGGCCAAGCGCGATTACGAGAACCCATGCGTAGACCTTGCTGCTCTTTAACTTTGCATTTTCCATTGATACAACTCCTAGAGACCTAGAAGGGCACACATAACGGCCTTGATGGTGTGCTGACGGTTCTCTGCCTCACGGAAGATGACCGAAGCGTTGGCCTCAAAGCACTCGTCGGCAATCTCGAAACCCTCGGTGATGATCTCGCGATGGAGGTCGTTCTTGCACTGGTCGAGGAGCATCTTGCCAACACGGTGATCTGCGTTGTGGACAGAAGGAAGCTCATGCATGCAGAAGATGTCGGGATTGTTGGTGCGCTTGCACAGCTCGCTGGTGACGCGATAGGGGTACAGAGACTCGGCATCGCCCAGCCAGGAGTTGTAGTCGTCGGGATCCAGAACCTCTTCGCCGCACTCGGGGTTGATGTAGCGCCACTCCTCGGTAACGATAACGTCAACGCCATCCAAGGCATCGAGGTCAGAGGTGATGGTAAAGGTCCTATTGGGAGCGTACTTGGCGTAGCAGGCCTCCACCTCTTCGACCATTTCCTTGCACATCTGATGACGGAGGTCGTCGGGACCGATGGCGAGGAAGTCCATGTCGAGCATCGCGCACAGACGGCCATACCACACCGGGGCGCCGGCGCAGTTGCCAACGAAAGCCATCTTCTTGCCGCGGCTCGTACGCAGACCGCCCCATTGCTCTTCCATCGTAAGAGCGTCAGCGAGCATCTGAGTCGGGTGATCGCCGAGAGTAAGGGCATTGATGACCGGGATGTCAACCAGGTCGGCGACGTCATAGAGGAACTGCTCGTCCTTCTGTGCGCGGTAGACGATGAGATCATACATGCCGTTGAAGACGCGCATGGCATCCTTGACGGTCTCGCAGTCACCCATGTGGGAGTTGGTCAGATAAGTGAAGCCCATGCCCAAATCGTTGCAGGAGGTCTCGAATGCGCAACGAGTACGGGTCGAGCCCCACTCAAAGTTGGCGAGGACGTTTTTGCCGGGGAAGTAGCGCTGGTCGACACCAGACTTCTTCTGAGCCTTAAGGTTCCAGGCAAGATCGATGAGATAGCGGAAATCCTCGGAGGAGAGATCATGGATGTTGATGTAGTCGCGACCGCGGAGGCTGTTGTTCATGTCTATTTTCCTTTCGAATTATTATCAAAATTATTGCTAAATGTGTCCCCGAAGGAAACACGGATATCCCTCGGGGAGCGGTACATGTGGCGCCTAAGCCAAAGAGCGCAGGCTCTAAGGCTCACTAACGACTGGCCGCCACGTCCTTAGTCCAGCAGTGCACGCCGCCGCCGGACAGGTTAAGCGCGAGGGAATCAATCATGATGACCTTGCGATCGGGGAAGCAGCTCTCAAGAACCGCCTTGGCCTGCTCGTCCTTCTCTTTCACGACCTCGCTCATGCCCTCGTGGTAATAACGCTGGCCAAGAACGACGCCGTTGCAGATCAGGAAGTTGCAGTAGCTCGCTGCAGCGTAGAAGTGGACGGGGCCCTCGGGCCAGGGGGTGCCATCCATAAACTTGCCGCCCATTTCGTCGATGAAGCCTTTATAGAGCTCGTAATCCTCATCGCCAGGGGCGATAACGACTTCAATCGGCTCGGCGGTGGGCATACGAACGATCTCGAAGGGCTTGCCCTCCCAGTCCGTTTCGTTGCTCAGGATCTCGTAGGCCGCCTCAATGCGGCGACGAGACTCTGCGCCAGCCTTGCTCGAGGCTGCCTCTTCATCGGACACCTCGGCAAGAAGAATCTTGTTCGGAGTGATAAAGCGACACATCTCATCGATGTGAGCGGCAAAGCTCATGCCAAAGACGGGGGTTCCGTCTTCCTTCTCGTCGAGGATGCCCAGTCGATAATCGTCGTCCTCAAGCATGGGCTGAGGAAGCCAGATAACCTTGTTGAGGTTGTAGATGCGCTTATACTCGGCCTCTACCTCATCTTTCGTGAACTCGGGATTGCGCTTACGGCATTCCGTGTCCTCGATGGCGATCAGGGTGCCGTGACCGTCAAACTCACGATCGCCGCCCTCCGAAACCATTTCGGAATTGACGATATCGAAGCAACCGAGCGCAACCGCCATGTGAACGGCTGCCTTACGTGCGGACTGGCACTCCGGGGAGTTCTTGTCCCACACGCCGTAATAGGTCCAAGCAGGGTTGACCATATAAGAATGGCCTTTGTCGTCGACCATGATGCTGGGGCCGTTGTCGCGGACATAGAAGTTGGAGTCTTCGAACTGCGTGATCTCGATACGATCGAGATCAACCCCCTCCTCCTTCAGGCGTGAGCAAGCCTCCTCATAGGAGCCGGGGGTGCCGCAATTGAGGTTGACCGTAACGTCGCCATACTCGAGCAGAGCCTTGATCACGTCAACGCAGGGCTGGCGGTTATCGTAGCCCTCTGCACGGATGTAATCGGGAAGCCATGTCACATAGACGTTGGAGCGCTTCTCGAACTCGCCCGGCATACGATAGTTCTCGTACATGGTTGGTCCTTCCGTCGGGTTTCCCGCGATGCTGTCCGGCCGCGACAATAGCGGGGTTTCACCTGCTATAGTACTACTATACCTACCGTTCGGTAGATAGTTTTGAATAATTGCCACTCGCCTACTGATACGTACCGTTCACCGTATATAGTGGTCATGTTTGGACACGAATTGATGTTCCGTTGCCATCCTTAATAATGTTGGTAGTGCGGAAGTGATTTGCAATGGAGAAATGCAGCGTGAGCACAAGAAAAAAAATATTGGACGCAATGTACGATCTTGTGGCAGAAGTCGGTTATGACAAAGCGTCTATCGGAAAGATTTGCGACTTTGTCGGTATATCCAAGCCGTCGGTGTACTACTACTTTCCCTCTAAAGAGGAGATTTTCACTACGCTCTTGGACAGCATGTTTCCGACCATTGACTATCAGCGCGACTACTCGCTAATAGTCGATAGGGACGGGTTCAAGGCCGCGCTTATCGAGCTCGGCAATTCAGTTATAGGTGGCTATCGAAGCGATGAAAAACGCCGGCGCGTGCTGGCCGAGGTTAGCGTTCAAGCAAATCGAATTCCTGCAGTTCAGGAACGTCAAGCGACGGCGACCAAACGAACCATGGATGCGCTTAAAGACATCCTTCTTCATGGTGTAGAGATTGGCGCGTTTTCCGATAGTGCCGACGTGATGCTCTACGTACAAATTCTTTATACCGTTCTGGAGGGAGCGAGCAATACGGTCGCTCAAGGTGAGGATATTGATGAAAAAGCGGTTTGGGCGGGAATAGTCGAGCTTATGTTCAAATAGACCAGCCAAGCTGAAACGCATGTTGGCACACATGGTGCCTGCGGGCAACCTTTAAACGAAAACAGGGGCCGACTCCAGTCTGGCTTGGAGTCGACCCCTGTTGCGTGGCAATCTATGCCGATGCAATCGGCGCTTATTACTTTTCAGCAGCCTTACTGAGAAAGCCGGAAACGATAGCAAACGCAGCAATCATAAGGTTGCAGGCAATGCAGAAGATAAATACTCCCTGGAATGACCCTGCCATGCCGTAAACCTTCATCATGACCGGCATTCCAAAAGCACCGACGACATAGCCCGCTGAGCAAACGATCGAATAGATCCTTCCAAAATCGCGTGATCCAAAGAGCGAGAGGAGAAGCATCGGCATTGCGGTTCCAACAATGGCGAACATGGCATCGTTTACGCCAGCTGCAATGATTGAAACAGTCTCATTGCTTCCGCCAATGATGAGAAGCAGGAACGAAAAAATGCTGACACCTGTCCACGCGACCGTTGCTTTAATAGAGCCGAGCTTGTCACATGTTTTGCCTACGAAGGGATTTAGGAAGATGTCGGAGAACGAAGCTGCCGAGACCATTAAGCTTCCTACGATGGGATTGAAACCGACCTCGCTTGCATAGGTTGGAAACAACTGGTTCATGCAGCAGGTGAGCTGCGCCACGCAAAGCAGGAGGACACAGAGAATAAAAGACGGCGTTTTCGTGGCATCACGTAGTGCCATGCCCGAAAGGGTATCTTCCCGCTCATCGACGCTGTGTCTCTCATGGGTTTCAGAGGCGGTCTCTCCGTACGGAAGCATGTTGCGATCAGAGGGTTTAAGGCGAATGATAAATGCACTCGCAGGTAAAATCATAGCTGCAGAAACGGCCGCAAGTACGATGTATCCCGTACGCCAGCCTTGTTGCTCGATAACCAGCGTAATGACAGGGCTCAACAACAGCGTACAGAGAGAATTAACGCCCCAAGCAAGGCCGATGGCAAGACCGGACGATTTACTGAACCATTGGTCAATAACATCGGACATGCAGACGCCCGTTGTGAATGAAAAGCAGATGCCGATCACCGCAGCGGAGACGATGAACATCCAGACTTCGGTGTAGAACGCCATTGCGGCGCCGGCGGCAATAAGGACGAGTTCAACGCAAATATGCACCGGTTTGCCTATTACTTTTGGAATGAAACGGCTCAAAAGTGGAAGTCCAAGTGCAAGGCCAAGAAGAATCGCAGTGAAATAGAAAGAGAAAGAGGTGTACTCAAAGCCCAGGTCTTCACATACTGGAGCAACGAATGAGCCGGCAATAATGCTATATGTGCCAGTCGTCCCGGCGGACATTAAGCCGAGCGCAATAACGACAATCCAAGCAAATGCGCCGCTCTCGCGAGGACGGTCTTTTTCGTCTGGTACGGTGAGAGCCATGGTCACTCCATTTCTATCGGCATTACATCCTATATGCCTACCGATAGGTATATAAACCAGGGGACTCTTCGTCAAGCATTAAGCGGGGAAAGGGAGTTCTTAACGTGCCGAACGGTAATTGGGCCCTTGCAAAATCGAGGTCTAATACTTTTCCCGAGAAGTGAACGACCGTTTTTGGACCCCCGAAGCATCGACATTTTTAGACGTCAAGCCCGCAGGATTTGACTGGCAAAACCGCAGGAAATTGCATCTCGAAAGCGCCGATACTTCGGGGGCCCGTTTTCACTCGTTCACTTCTCGGGAAAAGTATTAGACCTCGATTTACAAGCCACTCAATGTGACAAAGGAACTGTCCCTTTGTCACATTATTCGGAGCGTAGGGCTTCTACGGGTCTTTTTTGGATGCGCTGCGGGCAGGCAGCAGGCCGGCGACGACCGTCAGCAGCACCGAAATCGCAATAAGCACCAGCGCATCCTGCACGGGCAGGCTCATCAGGTTGGGGACCTGTTTGGCCGCAAGCGCCCAGGCATTGACCGGAAAACTCACGAGCACCACAACGACAATGGCAAAGACGCCGGCAATGAGGCCCTCGATAAAGGTCTCGGCATTGAATACGTTGGCCACGTTGCGCTTTGACGCGCCGATCGCGCGCAGGATACCAATCTCCTTTTTGCGCTCCAGTACGCTGATGTAGGTGATGATGCCGATCATGATGGAGCTCACGACCAGGCTGATGCTCACGAATGCGATGAGCACCAAGCTGATGGTGTTCACGATGTCGGTCACCGAACCCATGATGATACCCATGTAGTCGGTGTACGAGATTGCCTGTTCATCGTGGCCGGCAGCTTTGACCTGCTTGTTGTACGCATCGATGTGATCGAGCACGCGCTCCTTGGCCTCAAAGTCGCGCGGGAAAATCTTAACCGAGATGGGGTCTGCCTCATCCGCATAGCCCAGCGTGGTCAGATTGTTATCGTAGGTGAGCTTCGACGCCTTGGCATAGCTCATCATGAGCGAACTCAGGTCCTCAGCGTCCATGTTAAAGTGGATAGCGCGAGCAAAGGCGTTCGCATCCACGCGCATGGCGCTCGCCAAGTTGGCAAAACTCGAAGACATCTGCGTCGCCATTTGGTCCATGAGCCCTGCCGCACCCGCCTTGAGCTGGGTTGATACCGTCGTCGCAATCTGCTCGCTGACCGCCTTCATCACCTGATCCATAGACTGCTGCAAATACGGAGCCAGCTGCTTTTGCACATAGTCGCCCATCACCTGCTGCAGACGCTCGGCCAGGGCATCGCCGCCGAGCGCCTTGAGCTGAGCCAGGCATTGCTGGGCTGCGGCATCATTCTCAAGATACGCCGAGAATGCGGCAGCAAGCTTTGACGCGTCCTTAAGATCTTCGGGCGACAGCGCCTTAAACTGATCAGACTGCAGAAAGCCCTCAAACAGCTGGTTGGCAAGCGTTCCTACCTGCTGCATCTGCTCGGGCGTGAGTTCCAGACCGTCAAAGATGCCCGAGAAATCTGGGGCCGGCGCTTTGGCCATGATGTCGCTGAAGTCGATGTCCTTCCCAACGCCCGAAAGGTCAAGGTCCAGCCCGGACAAGTCGATACCAGAAAGGCCTATACCGCCGGCCGCACCCGAGAGCGCCGACGTATCGAACGAGAACGCACTCTTCAGCGCCGCTTCGTCCACACCGAACATGCTGCCCAAATCCACGCCCTGTTTGGCCTCGCCTTGCAGTTCATCGAAAGACTTGCCCGTAAAGACATCCGTCTCGGGGTGGGCAAGCTGCTCCTGCACGATTTGCGAATCGGCAGCACGCTCCATAAGCTGGCGAGTCAGCGCATGCGTATAGGCAATGCCCGGGGACAATGCGCTCGCGTTTGCCGCCTCGTTGGGTCGCACCACGCCCACAATGCGCACGTCAATACCGTCGGCAACCTTGGCTTTCATAAAGTCGGCGTCGCCAGACATGTCAGTCCACATGCCGGTCTCTTCGTTTTTGCGATAGGCATCGGCCGGCGACAACACCTTAAACGTCGTGGACAGTGCATCGTCGTAGGTAAAGTCGCTGCCGGTCTTGGGCGTCTTGACCTTGCCGTCGGCCGTCATGGCACTGTTAACCAGGTCGTTGAGCTCATCGATATCCAGCGCGCCGATGCTGTAGAGCGTGTAGTCGCCCACCGTTCCGCGGCTCGAAAGCACCATCACGGCCTCGTTGGCGGACGTAGGCCAATGGCCGGCAACGACATCGTACTGGCTGTCGAGCAGGCTCTGGTCGTCAATCATCTCGTTAAAGACCGACGTTCCCATGGAATCCATGCTCACCGTTGCCGCCGAGCTCGCACCTCCGCTCATGGCCTCAGTCATAGCGTTGGGCACCAGCCGGACAGGCTTCTCATCGCCCTTGCCGGCACGATAGACAACCGGCGATACACCGTAGCCGTACTGAATGGCGTTGACCTCTTTGTCGATACCGTTGCCGCCGTCGTCAAGCCATGCCTTAAAGCTCGTCATATCGTTAGATTTAACACTTGCGAACATGTCCTTTACGGCCGTGACCACAGGGATCTTATCGGTCCCCTGAGCCTTGCCGCCGGTAGCGCCATCGGACGAGCCCTCGCCCTTGGACGCCTCCTCATCCGTGCCCCCCTGTCCGCCCATCATAGACGACAGGTCGTAATCTTGTTTGGAAATCGTAAGCGGGTAGCTTGAGAGCGTGTCCTCCTCGACCTTTTTGATGTAGCCGTTTACGCCGTTGGAGAGCGCCAGAATCGCCGCGATGCCAATAATGCCAATCGAACCTGCAAAGGCAGTCATGGCCGTACGGCCCTTCTTGGTCATGAGGTTTCGGGCAGAAAGCCCCAGCGCCGTCATAAAGCTCATCGAGGTTTTGCGCGTGGGTTTTGCCTCGCGATGTGCGACCGTGGCCACATCAAAGGGGTCGGAATCGTCGGTGACCTTGCCGTCCGCCAGGCTGACGATGCGCGTGGCGTACTGGTACGCCAGCTCGGGATTGTGCGTGACCATGATGACCAGACGATCGCGCGCAACGTCCTTGAGCAAATCCATAACCTGCACGGATGTCGTTGAGTCCAAGGCGCCGGTCGGCTCGTCAGCCAGCACAATCTCGGGATCGTTGATCAGGGCGCGGGCAATAGCCACGCGCTGCATCTGCCCGCCCGAAAGCTGGCTCGGGCGCTTGTTAACGTGCTCGCCCAGGCCGACTTTCTCCAACGCCTCGCGCGCACGTTGGCGGCGCTCGGCATGCCCCACGCCCGTGAGCGTAAGCGCCAGCTCCACGTTTTCCAAAATGGTCTGATGCGGAATGAGGTTATAGCTCTGGAACACAAAGCCGATGCGGTTGTTGCGGTAGGCATCCCAATCGCGATCGCGAAAATCCTTGGTCGAAATACCGTCGATCAGCAGGTCGCCAGAATCAAAGTGGTCGAGTCCGCCGATAACGTTGAGCATCGTAGTTTTACCCGAACCCGAGGGACCCAGAATGGCCACGAACTCGTTATCGCGAAAAGCCAGGCTTACGTTGTCGAGCGCCACCTGCGTAAACGACTGCGTAACGTACCTTTTGCAAATTCCTTTGAGCTCCAGCATGGACGGCAACCTCTCCTGCGCAGGCACCCCGCCCGCTCTCCTCCGCCGTTCGTATTCGACGCGTTTGTCCTACTCTATCCCCGTTTTCTGCCGGTACCAGTGAGAAATGTAACGAACCGCCCCAAATAACGAACGGGACGGCACGCCACGTGGCGCACCATCCCGCACATAACATCGACGATGTGACAAAGGGACTGTCCCTTTGTCACATTCGGACTTACTGCTCGCTCTTAGCAAGCGCCTGATCGATCAGCTTGTTGAGCGCCTCGCGCTGCTCAGCGGAGTTGATGCCGCCCATGATTGGCTCTCCCACGATGTTGCCGTTCTGGTCAATCACGTAGGTGGTCGGGAACGAGTACAGGTTGGAAGTGAACTTTCCGGCCTCGCTGTCCGACTTAAACCAGATGTTCTTATACGTCACACCCTTCTTGGAAAGCACGTCCTTGGCATCGGCCACCTCGTCTTTGTTGCCATCGAGTGTAAAGGAATTAACGCCCACGACCTGGCCGCCCTTCTCGGCAAGCTCCTTGTTGAGCTTCTCCAGATCGCCCAGCTCTCCCACGCACGGCTTGCAGGCGGTAAACCAGAAGTTCATGACGGTGACCTTGTTCTTGGAGAACAGCTCGTCGCTGTTTACATCGTTGCCGTCCAAGTCCTTGCCCTTAAAGCTGGGGAACTTCGTCTCCCCGCTCTCGCCGTTGGTCATGCCTGCGGTCGAGGCATCGACGCTCTCCCCCTCGCCGGGCGTGCTGCCGCATCCGGGAAACTCCTTCTCCAGCGCCATGAGCTTATCCTCGATCTCCTTGACCTGCTGCGCGCCGGCCTTAAGCGTCTTGAGCTCGTCAGCCGTAAACTGATCCTTGGCACCCTCGATGGTATCAAGCAAAAAGTCGCCGTAATTGCTACCGTCCTCAATCATTGCCGAGTCTTTATTTGCCGCATTGAATACCTTTTCCCATAGGGCGTTATCGCTCGCAAAGATCTCGTTTTCCTTTTGCAGCAGCTGCTGGTACAGCTCGGCCGCCTCCTCGGCGCTCGACGGCTTTTGTGCCACAAGCTCGGCAATCTGCGCATCGCCGCTCGTGGCATCCTTCGCGTCGCCCTTGGGGGCAGAGCACGCCGCGAGAGTCAGCGCCAGCACGGGCAGCATCAACAGGGCCGCAATTTTCGACAGTTTCATGGTTCCTCCGTTGTATCGAAGCTTAATAGGTACCTATTTGTTTTCGCAGTCCTGCGCGGACTGCGCGGTCTTGTCGCCCGTCACGCCCAGCCCGTAGCGAAAGCTAATGGCATCGACGGGGCACGCACCCACGCATTTGCCGCAACGAATGCACTCGGCATGGTCGGGCGTACGCGTAACGTCCACGTCCATCAGACACACCTTGGCGCACTTGCCGCACGAAACGCATTTGCACTGGTCAACCTGAATCCCCAACAACGACACCTTGTTCATGAGCGCATAAAACGCACCGAGGGGGCAGATCCATTTGCAGAAGGGGCGGTAGAACAACACGCTCAGCACCGCAACCGCAATGAGAATCGCGAGCTTCCAGGTAAAGAGCTTTCCCAGCGCGGACCGGATTCCCGTATTCATGATGGACAGCGGAATCGCACCCTCGAGCACGCCCTGTGGGCAGATGTACTTGCAAAAGAACGGGTCGCCCATGCCCACATCGTTGACCACCAAGACAGGCAGCAGCACCACGGCAAACAGCAGTACGGCATACTTGATGTACGTGAGCGGCTTGAGCTTTTTCGTTGATAGCTTTTTGCCGGGAATCTTGTGTAGAAGTTCCTGCAGCCATCCAAACGGGCACAAAAAGCCGCATACAAAACGCCCCAACAGTACGCCGATCAGAATGAGCGTTCCGGTGACGTAGTAGGAGAAGTTGAACTTGGATGAACCTACCACCGACTGAAACGACCCAATGGGACACGCACCTGATGCCGCGGGGCACGAATAGCAATTAAGCCCAGGTACGCAGACTGTTTTTCCCGCGCCCTGATAGATGCCGCCTTTGGCAAAGTTTGGCAGGTGAATATTGGTGACCAGCGTCGCCGCCGCCTGAATGAATCCGCGAACTCGGGCCAAAACATGCGACGCAGTGTTTTCTCTTTTATCCAATTCCGATACACTCCAAGCACAGCCTAATTGCTTTGGCCAGCACGGCATCCGCCTCGCCACGCATAACACCAAAGCACACCATGGTAATTCCGACGATCAACAAAGCGACCTGTACCACGGGTTTTACCGCTTTGAACAACACGACCACTCCTTTCGTTACGCGACCATTGGACCATATCGGCTATTAAATCCGTGTTAAGCGCGATATGGAATGTGCAAGGAGACTGTTATGCGTATTTTGATCGTCGAAGACGAGCGAGCACTGTGCGATGCAATCGCGCGCAGCTTGCGAAACTTGGCGTACAGCGTCGACTGCTGTCACGATGGACAGGAGGCGCTCGACCTGCTGGGCGTCGAAGTCTTTGACCTCGTGGTGCTCGACCTCAATCTCCCCCGTATCGACGGCATGACCGTGCTCAGGGAACTTAGGAAAACCGACTGCGAGACCAAGGTACTGATTCTGTCCGCACGTGGCGAAGTATCCGATAAAGTCGCCGGACTCGATGCCGGCGCCAACGATTACCTTACCAAGCCGTTTCATCTGGACGAACTTGCGGCAAGGATCCGCAGCCTTACCCTCAGGCGCTTCGCACAAAGCGACATAGTATTAACCTGCGGAAAGCTCAACTTTGACACCAAGGCGCGCATCGCTTCCGTGGACAGTGAGGCTCTATCTCTTACACGCAAGGAAACGGGAATCTTGGAATACCTGATGCTTAATCAGGGGCGACCGGTAAGCCAAGAGGAGCTTATAGAGCACGTTTGGGATAGCACCGTGAACAGCTTTAGCAACGCAACCCGCGTTCACATCTCGTCGCTCCGAAAAAAGTTGCGCGGCGCTTTGGGATACGACCCGATTCGCAATCGGATTGGAGAGGGCTACGTTATGGAGGATGGAGAATGAAAGGGCTTTCGCTGCAATGGCGCATAACGATTATGACGGCACTGCTCACGTGTGCGGCATGCGTGCTGACGAACTGCCTGGTCGGCTATACGGGCATGCGCTACATGGATGCCATCGGCAGCGACATCTCGGCCTTTAACGCAACCGGCGAAGATTCGCTCCAGGCGTTCGACCCAACGAAAGCGGCCCTCGATGACAAGGTCACAATCGTCGTAAATGACGCACAGGAGTCTTTTGGCACGACAGCCTGGTACATCACGGCTGGAGTCACACTCCTTGGCGGCGCGCTGGCATACTTTGTGAGCGGCCGTGCACTCAAACCGCTACGGGCTTTTGCAGCTCAGGTTGAGTGTGTGCAGCCTGACAACCTAAGCGAAATCAGACTCAATGAAGATGTGCCCACCGAGCTACAACGATGCAGCGCCTCTTTCAACGACATGATCGCTCGTCTTGGCGAAGGGTTCTCTGCACAGCGTCAGTTTACCGGCAACGCCGCACACGAGCTGCGCACCCCGCTCGCCCTTATGCAAGCACAGATTGAACTGTTCATCTCCGAGCACTCCGGTTTGCAACCCGAAACAGCCGAGCTGCTCGGCCTGCTACAAGAACAAACTGAGCGGATGTCGCGGATGACCAAGGTGTTGCTCGAGATGAGTGAGCTCCGCAGCGTTCCTTGCGAGGACGATGTTGAACTTGGTCCCTTGTCCGAAGAGGTCCTCACCGACCTTGCGCCACTTGCCGAAAATAAGGGCATAGCCCTCAATTGTGCTGGAGACGCTTTAGTAATCGGGAGCGACACGCTCCTCTATCGGCTGGTGTTTAACCTGGTCGAAAATGCCATCCGTTACAGCCGCCCCGGCTCGACTGTCAACGTCTCCATCTGCGACAACAACAGCCGCGTGTTCCTGCGAGTCGAGGACCAGGGCCCGGGAATACCCAAGCAGTACCGCGAGAGCATCTTCCAACCGTTCTTTCGCCTGGATAAATCCCGCTGCAGGGCATACGGCGGCGCAGGACTCGGGCTAGCGCTTGTTTGGGAAATTGCAGCGCTTCACGGTGGCACGGTAGAGGTCGAAACAAGTTCCGAGAACGGGACCACTATGCTCGCAAGCCTTCCAAAACGATCCGCAGCATTAACCGAACAGTAAAACGAAAGGGGTCCCGCACACGTTTGCGCGGGACCCCCTCCCTGTCAATGCAATTCGCCCAAAAGAGTAGAAGCCTACTCCCACTCCACCGTGCCGACGGGCTTCGGCGTGAGGTCGTAGCACACGCGGCAGATGCCGGGAACCTCGGCGGTGACGCGGGCGGTAATGCGCTTGAGCAACGCCCAGTTGAGCTCAGGCACCTCGGCGGTCATGACATCGACGGTGTTGATGCAGCGGATGATACAGGGCCAATCGTAGGCGCGCTTGCCCTCGCGCACGCCGGTTGCGCGGAAGTCGGGCACGACGGCAAAATACTGCCAGATGGTCAGACCGGCCTTGTCGATCTCCTCGCGCACGATGGCGTCGGCTTCGCGCAGCGCCTCAAGACGGTCGCGGGTGATGGCACCAAGGCAGCGGACGCCCAGGCCGGGACCGGGGAACGGCTGGCGCTCAACCATGTTCTCGGGCAGGCCGAGCTCGCGACCGACCACGCGGACCTCGTCCTTGTACAGCAGTTTGACGGGCTCGCAGAGCTCAAACTGCAGATCCTCGGGCAGACCGCCCACGTTGTGGTGAGCCTTCACGCCGTCTTGGGACTCAAGAATGTCAGGATAGATGGTACCCTGGGCGAGGAAGCTGACCTCGTCGCCAACCTTGCGGGCCTCCTCCTCGAACACGCGAATGAACTCGGCGCCGATAATCTTACGCTTGGCCTCGGGCTCCTCGACGTCCACGAGCTTGTCCAGGAAGCGGTCGGTGGCGTCAACGTAAACCAGGTTGGCATCCATCTGGTTCCTGAAGACGTCGACGACCTGCTCGCTCTCGCCCTTGCGCATCAGGCCGTGATTCACATGCACGCAAATGAGCTGCTTGCCGATAGCCTTGATGAGCAGGGCCGCAACTACAGAACTGTCGACGCCGCCGGAAAGGGCCAGCAGGACCTTTTTGTCGCCGATCTGCTCGCGGATTGCAGCGACCTGCTCTTCGACGAACGCCTGGGCAAGTTCGGGAGTGGTGATACGTACCATGTCGTCGGGACGCTTGTTGGGATCCATGCAGAGCTCCTTCTCGGTTCGATGGAAATGCGCCGCGCGTATGCAGACGCACCGTCATATGACCTCATTATATGCAGAACGAGATACGTTTCCCATCGCTGCGACAGAGCTTTTTGCAGGGGCGGTAGTTTTTCTATATCCCAAGGTCAGCTAGGCTTCGATAGCCACCTTGGGAGCATCGCCAATAGACTCTTCCTTTATACGTTTGACACAATCGTAGGCGATACCCACAAATTCCAGTCCCGAGCAACAAGAGTACAATTGCTGCTAGTGTTGCCAGCTGTTGGGAGATGGAAGATGGACTGCGATGGCTACCCATGCGTTCCCATGCCGTTGATGTGCACCGCCTTAGTGCCGGGGCAGATTGACGCTGCGGTTGCAGGCATTTCCGACCCCGATTCACGCGCCATTGCCACGGCAGAAGCGCTGTACTTTCGCGGACAGGCCGCACTCGCCGCCAAGACGGCGCGCCCCTATCTTGACGTCACCGATCCCGCGCTGCGCTATTCCGCATGCTTTATCTGCGGATACGCCAGTCTGTCGCTCAACCGTATCGCCGACGCCCGCCGGTGCCTTGCGGGCATCCTCGATACGCCGGCCGACGAGGAATCGCCCGCCGTCCACGCCACGCATATCCTGTTCGCCTCGGCCGCGAGCGTCCTGCTGCACTTGCCTTCCCCGTATTCTGCCGAAGAGTTTTATCCACTTGCGGCGCACCTACCCGAAGGCCTGCGACTGTTCGCCAGCTACGTGATGGCGCACGCCTTGTATCTGCGCGGCGAATACGGCCGCAGCCTGGGCATGGCGGAAAACGCCCTGATCATGAAACAGGGAAGCTATCCCATCTCGGAACTGTTCCTGCACCTGGCAGCTTCCATGGCATGCATGAGCCTCAAGGACATCGACGCCGCAAAAGCGCATTTTGGAGCCGCTTGGGACATTGCGCGCCCCGACGGCCTTATCGAGCTCATTGGCGAGCACCACGGCCTTTTGCAGGGGCTCATCGAGGCATGCCTAAAAACGCAATACCCTGACGACTTCGCACGCATCATCGAGATCACGTACCGCTTCAGCTACGGCTGGCGGCGCATCCACAACCCCGATTCGGGCGAGGACGTTGCCGACGATTTAACGACCACAGAGTTCACCATGGCCATGCTCGCCTGCCGCGGATGGACCAACGCCGAAATCGCACGCCATATGGGAGTATCGCCGGGCACCGTCAAAAACCGCCTATCCGGCGTATACGCAAAGCTTGGCATCGGCACACGCGCCGAGCTGGTCGCGCACATGTTGCGTTAGCGACCGGGCTGCCAAGCGCATCGAACGCGTTCCGGAACCCGGCGCTTCGCTCGATCAATTTGGACATTTTGACCCTTGAACGGCACTACCGCCACGAAGCGTCTTCTCGCAAAATTGGATTATTTCCACCGATATTTGCGGGATGGGAGCCCAAGATGCTTGATCGCCGTTCGTTACTTGTTGCTGGAGCGTCCTCGCTGGCGAGCATTATGTTGCCTCGCGTGCCGGGAAGCGAAAATGCCTTCCTGCTGCCGTTCGCGCCCACCGCGGCCTATGCCGACGAAGAAGACCCCTTCAAGGTGCTCGTTCTCTCGCGCACCATGTTTGGTGTGGTCGTGGTCGACGTCGCCAACAAGAATACGCCCATCGCAGGTGCCCAGGTCACGCTCACATCGCGCTATGCCGTAGGCAAGCAGCTAACCGCCACGACCGATGACGAAGGCACGGCCATCTTTGAGGTCGCCCCTCTTTCGGAAGGCTACGTGGACGAGGCAACGCTCCTTGACGCGTACGACTTTAACGGCGGCATCTCCATTAGCATGGCGGGCTACCGTGATGTCGAGATTCCCCTTGCGCGTATCCAGGGCGGCACCGCCATAACCGCACCCACACGTCCGCTTTCCGACGGCGAGCCGTACTTCCGCCAGCTCACGTTCGACGAATGGGACATCCAGTACGCCGACGCCACGTTTATGGCAATGCCAGCGGACGAAGCGGCAAACGACCAGCCCGACACGCACGCTTTTACCGTGCAGGCTCATCTGCCGCAGGGCGGGCAGGCAACATTGCATATCAATAAAGTGATGCCCGCTGCGAGCAGCTCAACCGAAACCGTCACGCAGATTGGTCAGATCAAGGCCAGCGCATCGGGCGCGGATAGTCTGGCGACGTTCACACTCGAAGACAAGTTCCTCGATGCAGCGTCGAGCCTTCTGGAAGAAGGATGCAAGCTGCGCTTTGTCCTCGACTACCAGGGCAAAACCTACACGCTCTCCTCCCCCATGGCCGTTGTTACCGCGCCGGCGGCAAAGGCGGAATCCGGATCGACCACTATCGTCCCCACCACTATGGACCAAGAGATCACTCCGTTTGATTTCCCCGCATCGTTTCCCGGCATCGGTGGTAATAAGTTCACGTGCTGGATGCCCACATTTCCGATCCTCTTCGATTTCTCGTTTGCTGGATACGTGCTGTTTGGCGGAGGATACAAACCAGCCAGCTATATGAACGATTCGGGCAACCCTGATCCGGAATACTGGAAGAAGTCACCGCGCGAGTCGGGCGCCAAGCAGGCAAACCGCTACCTCGACGAAATGGAGGGGAAGTGGAATCAGTACAAAAGTATGAGTGCCGGTTCGGGCACCGATCCAAGAAACACCAAGCTCCTTCGCCACCATTGCACGCCGCTGTTCACGATGGATATCGCCACACAGCTGTACGGCTCGCTCGTCTACGATTGGGTGGGCAAAACCTGGGGTAACAACAACGACCCCGCATACGGCAATATTAAGGCCCTCTTCCAGGTAAGAACTGACCTCAATTGGACCGAGCAGTTTACCCTAGGACCGGTGCCATTTTTCCTAAACGTCAACCCTTGGGTGCTGGCGAAGCTGGCGCTCGCTGTGGGTGCCCACACGCACGGCAGCGGCGCGGCGTTTTTCAAGAACATTTCGCTCGACTATTCCAACACGTCGGGCTCGTTCACCATCCAGATCGGGCTTGCCGTCACCTTTGGAGCCGGCGTTGCAGGCGTCGCTTCGTCTGCCGTGCGCGGTGCCGCATCCCTCACGCTGTTCATTGGGTACGAGAAGGCAGATGGACACCAGCTTCCGCGGCTGCGCGTGGGTGCAGACGTCGATGTCGATGTGATACTCCAGTTCGTAATGTTCAAGTGGACCACCAAGGCTTGGTCGGGGTCGTGGCCCACACTCGCCGATTCGTGGAATATGTCGGTGAACAACAGCGACCAGTATGTGCTCCAGCGCTCTGAGCTGGCCTTGGGTGGAGATACACCTTATACGCTGGATGCCCGCTTCGGCACGCCCGGCAACATCGAGGTAGGTGGTGTGCCGCAATTTATCGCATCGGCCACCATCGTCACCAACGCCGAGCTGCTCGCACGCGCCGAGGTTAAGGCCACTGCCGTAAACGCCGCGCCTGTCGTGCGCGATTGGGATCAAGCGGTCACGCGCATTGAGCTCGAGGCGGATGCAGAAAGCGACGACACGGGACAGGTCGAACATTTCGTCCATGCACTGATGGAAAACGACGAAAACGCCGCGCCGATGTACGAGTACGCCTATATCGGCCAGACGACGAACGCCGTTGCTGACCCGAACGCCAATTCTGCCGGCGTGTCGGAGGACGAGCGTGGCGGCATCAAACCCTCGAGCGACAACGTGCTGTTTGCTGGCGTGCTCAGCGAAGCTCACATGAAGCTGGCAAGGATTGCCGGCGTAGAATGCCTGTTCCGTATCGCCTCGGTGCGCTACGGCGACAATGGTCGCTCGCGCCTGGTGGTGCACACAAAGGCAAACGGCACGTGGTCCGCTCCCACGCCCGTGGACTTTCCCCTTGGGTTTGGCGAGGGCGATGTGGAGCGCAACGGCATATTCGATTACGACTTCGACGTGGTGGAATATACAGACGGAAGAGGAAACCAGGACGCCTACGTGCTGCTGGTCTCGGGCGAGCGCCCCGCCGGCGACAACACCCTTTTCGATACGGCGAGCACATCCGGCATACTGTCCGTTGTGCGCCTGCGCATAAGCAACGACGGAGTTCGCGTGATATCGCACACGTCGTGGCGCAGCATCTCGCGCGGCCGCCTTCAGGAGGATGGCTACCATTGCCTGCAGTGCCCACGCATCACGGTGGGCAAGACACTTGTCGACGGACGTCTGTCGGGCGCCTACCTCCACCGCCACGGAGCCACCGCAGAGAAGGCGCTCGGCAGCGAGGCCGAGGTTGCGCTGGAGTGCTTTGCCCTGTGGTCGGATGATTTGGGCGACAGCCTCACGTTCCGCCAAGTTCTCCGCTTTCCGCAGGCACCGTCGAGCATCGAGCTGGGCGCGCCCGAGAATATCAACGGCAAAATGGTGGTGCCCGTTGCATACGAGACTGCAGGCGGTTGTGGCTGCGCATCGTACGCCGTGATCGGCCAGTCCATTGCGGGCTGGGGCGTTATGTCGCCAGATGCCACAGTACCCCACGCGGTGCCGTGGCCACAACATTCGGGCTTTTTGGCAACCGTCAACGAGCAACTGCAGCATATTACTTGGACGCGAGGCGCATCGGCATTTGCAACGCAGCCCGTGGGTGCCGCAGGCTGTGGCCCAGCATCGTTTAGCGTAAGCAACAACGGCAGGTGCGTGCTCTATGTAGAGAACACCGATGGCAAGGTGGGACAAACCTACGACGAAGAAGGCAACCCGGCAGCAGTGATGGGCAAGCACTTCCGCATCTTCGCCAGCACCTTGGCAGGCGATCTGTTTACGGAGCCGTTCGTGATGTGCGAGCTAGACCATCCCGTCGATCAGATAACGACATTTTTAACGTCGGGAGGCATGCTCTCCGCGCTCGCCACGCACATTGTGAGTGCAGAGAAGAGCGAGGCAGAGCTACACGGTATCGAAGTGCCTCTGGTGGCATGCGCGACGCCGACGGGCGCGGTAGCCACCTCGGGCGCGGTGGTGCCCGGAGCGGCAGGCGAATCCTTCATGGTCACGGTGCGAAACGACGGCAACACCTTGCTGACCGCCGGCACGATCGATCTATACCGAGAGGGCTCCAGCCAGCCGTTCTCCAGCGCATCCATCGGATTCGGAATGAACGCACGCATGGCTTCGATCTACGATCCAGAGCTTGCCGAGGACGCTTCGGCCAACGACATGGCACATGTGAAGTACGCGCTCGAGACGCTGGGCGCACGTTTTGCAACGCACCCGCTGGTAGCCGACAACGGCAACGCCGTGCTGGCACCGGGTTGCACGGCACAGTTCCGCATGAGCTTCGCCATCCCCGAAAGTTGGAGCGACGAAGTGGGCAAACGCGTAACGCTGTATGCGAAGGCGCGTAATCTGGTGGCACTCGATCCCGTAGCGCTCGAGGAAATTCGACCGGGCGCAAACTCGGCGCTGGGTGCCGTACTGCACGAGCTTCATGTGCCCGACGCGGCATGCGAACGCTCAGAAGTTCAGGTCGGCGTATGCGACAGCGCGGATACGACGGGGCTTCACGATGCACCGATGACGGCGGACGGCGGTGGCGACTCGAGTGGCGGCGGTACTGACAAGGGTGGCGGCTCCGGCGGAAGCAGCTCCGGTGGCGGCAGTGGCTCTAGCAGCGGCAAGGATCACGGCAATAACAAGCATTCCGGAAAAGCGGGCGTGCTTGCGGGCACGAGCGATGTCAACGCTCCCCTCATGGCAGCCGCTGCAGCACTCGCCGCAGCTGGCGCCGGCCTTGTCGCCTACAGCGCCCGCCGCACGGCGCTCGAAAACGACACCGCCGATGAGATCAATTCGGATAGGCCTCGCTAGCTCCTAAATTACCTTTGCGAGAGACGCCGACTCGGCTCATCGAACATCAAAAAAGGGCTGGCCCCGATAACTCGGAGCCAGCCCTGAGTCGCCTGACATGGGAATCACAGCGCTACTTGAGCTTTAGCGCCTCCATCATGGGCACGGCGGCGTCCCAATCGATCTTCCAGCCAATCGACACGCGGACGGTTTCACCTGTTGCGGGAGCCGTCGCAAACAGCGTATGGCCGTTGTCGGGACCGGTAAAGCGCAGCCACGTTATGCCGTTGTACTCGACCTGGTCGGTTGTTGTCTCCTTGCCTTCGTAGACCTGCTCTAGGCTTGCAACCTCTTCCTCCGGCGAGCGCGGGAAGATGCTGATGTGCAAGCGTCCTCCAGTCTCGTCGTGGAAGAAGTCTGCCTTTTCGTGCTCTTCGTTGGACGAATCCAGCGTGTACCCATCGGCGGCCTCGATACTGTACGATGCGCAATCGATGCCGGTCATATTGGCCGCGTCACCAGAATCGGCCACACCGCCGGCCGCCTTGAACTCCTTGGTCTCGCACCCCGTGGTGTCAAAGTGCATGGCCTCATGATTCTTGGCGGGGGCGTAAGCATCTACGAACTCGACAGTGATGGGCCCGTAGTACGCCGTCTTGGGCGCCCAGAAATACACGTACTCAACAGTCTCGCCCGGACCGATATCTGACCTCTCGGAAAGATCGATGCCCTCGTGGAGCTCATCGGGAGCCTCGCTTGCAACGTAATCGAGCACGGCCGCCTTGCCGGAAGTAAACAACGGGTCGCCTGCCTCAAGATCGCCCTGGGCAGCATGCACGTTAAAGGAGCTAAACGTCCTGTTCTTTGCATTGTTGTTGGTGATCTTGACGTGCAGATAAAAGCCGTCCTGCAGCTTAGCGTCGCCGCGATAGAACGTACTGTGGGCTACCGACTCATAGGTTATACCAGCTACCTCGACCGTCTGCGACTCATAGGCCTTCTTCTCTACGGGAGCACTGCCGCCGCCCGAGCTGCCAGCCGAGCCACTCGGCGCATTTCCGCCGCAACCGGTAAGCGTGCAAGCCAGCACGGCCGAAAGCGTCACGGTGGGAATTCCTAACAGCAGCTTCTTCGTCATGGGCTTCATCATCCTCACCGCTCCTTTCGGCTTACAGCTCATCCGTTGCCCGAGTCCCAAGTCGACTCCGTGGCATCGGCCTCCACTATGAGCGTATGGCGAAAAGCAGCGCCGGCGAAGTGACCCGTGGCCCAACTAGCAACCGCCCAGCATCCCCTATGGACCAAAAAGACTCGTATACGCACGCCCTCGGCCCATAAAATGAGACGCCTGTCCCAATGTTCGATTCAATCCAATAATCCGCATGGCACGTTTTTGACAAACGCATCCAACCGCAAACGTAGCAGGACGCATTCGACCGCCTTCAAACTTACTCGGACAGAACCGACTCGGTTTTGTCCGAGTAAACGCTGTTCCACCAAATTCCGAACGATTGTTCGATGGATTTCGTGTTGGGTGGAATCGCCCAAGGGCTGGGCTATGCTACCTTGACTATCTATATGACTAAAACGCAGCAAAGGAGCACCGAGAGAGCGAGTATGGCAAAAAACACCGCAAACTATGGTAACGACAGTATCCGCCAGCTCAAGGACGAGGAGCGCGTACGCCTGCGCCCCGCCGTCATCTTTGGCTCGGACGGACTCGACGGTTGCGCGCATGCCGCCTTCGAGATCCTGTCCAACGCCGTTGACGAGGCGCGCCAGGGCTACGGCAAGCTCATTACCCTTACCGCCTTTCGCGATGGCTCTATCCAGGTAGAGGACAATGGCCGTGGCTGCCCGCTCGACTGGAACCCCTCCGAGAAGCGCTTTAACTGGGAACTCGTCTTTTGCGAGCTCTACGCCGGCGGCAAGTACAACAATAACCAGGGCGGCGACTACGACTTCTCGCTCGGCACCAACGGCCTGGGCTCGTGCGCGACCCAGTACGCTTCCGAGTACATGGACGTCACGGTTTGGCGTGACGGTAACAAGTACTCCCTGCACTTTAAAAAGGGTAAGGTCGTCGGCGCCAAAAAGAAGGCGCTCGAGATTGAGCCCAGCGATGAGGACCGTACCGGCACCACCATCAAGTGGCGCCCCGATCTTGAGGTCTTTACCTCGATCAGTATTCCCCACGAGTGGTATCGCGAGACCATGCGCCGCCAGGCCGTGGTCAACGCCAACGTTACCTTCCGCCTGCGCATCGAAGGCGACGACGGTGAGTTTGCCGAAGAGGACTTTTGCTATCCCAAGGGTATCGAAGACTACGTGCTCGAGAAGGTCGGTGCTGACTACCTCACCGAGCCCTTCTTCATTGAGGCTGACCGCCGCGGTCGCGACCGCGAGGACCTGCCCGACTACAACGTTAAAATCACCGCATGCATGTGCTTCTCGCGCACCTTCATGATGCAGGAGTACTACCACAACTCATCGTGGCTCGAGAACGGTGGCTCGCCCGAGAAGGCGGCCCGTAGCGCTCTGACCAGCGCCATCGATGCCTACATCAAGCAACAGGGCAAGTACAACAAAAACGAGAGTGGCATCAAATGGCAGGACGTCCAGGACTGCCTGGTACTGGTGACCAACTGCTTCTCCACCCAGACGTCCTACGAAAACCAGACCAAGAAGGCCATCAACAACCGCTTTATCCAGCAGGCCATGACGGCCTTCTTTAAGGAGCGCCTCTCGACTTACCTGATCGAGAACAAGGACGCTGCCAATAAGATCATGGAGCAGGTGCTCATCAACAAGCGTTCGCGTGAGAACGCCGAAAAGACTCGCCAGAGCATCAAGACCAACCTGCAGCAGAAAACCGACATGGCCAACCGCGTGCAGAAGTTCATCGACTGCCGCTCCAAGGACAAGGACCGTCGCGAGATCTACATCGTAGAGGGCGACTCGGCAGCAGGCGCCATCCGCACCTCGCGCGATGCCGAGTTCCAGGGCGTCATGCCCGTCCGAGGCAAGATCCTCAACTGCCTAAAGGAGGACTACCCGCGCATCTTTAAGTCCGACATCATCATGGATCTCATGCGCGTACTGGGCTGCGGCGTAGAGATCAAGGACAAGCGCATCAAGAACCTCGGTGCCTTTGACCTGGACAACCTCAACTGGAACAAAGTCATCATCTGTACGGACGCCGACGTCGACGGTTATCACATTCGCACACTCGTGCTCACCATGCTCTACCGCCTGGTGCCCACGCTTATCGACGAGGGCTACGTGTATATCGCCGAGTCGCCGCTCTACGAGATCAACTGCAAAGAGAAGACCTACTTTGCCTACACCGAGCTCGAGAAAAACGGCATCCTCAAGGAGATCGGCGACCAGAAGTGCTCCATCAACCGCTCCAAGGGTCTTGGTGAAAACGATCCGGACATGATGTGGCTCACCACCATGAACCCCGAGACGCGCCGCCTGATCAAGGTGGAGCCCGAGGACGTCACCAAGATGGAGACCATGTTCAACTTGTTGCTGGGCAACGACGAGGCAGGCCGTAAGCGCCACATCTCCGAGCACGGCAAGGAATACCTGGACCAGCTGGACCTGCAGTAGCAGCAAATCGATAACGACGGCCCATAAGAAGTTCAAGAGGAAATCGTGGCAAAGAAGAAGAAGACGAAGAACCAGCCAAAGAAAAAGCAGGTCAACGCCGAGAACGTCATCGGCCTGCACTCCGAGGTCACCGACCAGCCGATTACGCAGACGCTCGAGGTCAACTACATGCCCTACGCCATGAGCGTCAACGTCTCGCGTGCATTCCCCGAGATTGACGGCTTTAAGCCCTCGCACCGCAAGCTGCTCTACACCATGTACAAGATGGGCTTGCTCAAGGGTGAGCGCCAGAAGAGCGCCAACATCGTGGGCCAGACCATGAAGCTCAACCCGCACGGCGACGCCGCGATCTACGAGACGATGGTGCGCTTGGCCACCGGCAACGAAGCGCTGCTTGCCCCCTTCGTGGAGTCGAAGGGCAACTTTGGCAAGTACTATTCGGGCGACCTGAGCTACGCCGCCTCGCGTTATACCGAAGCCAAGCTCTCCCCCATCAGCGCCGAGATCTTCAAAGACATCGACAAGGACCCGGTCGACTTCGTCGACAGCTACGATGGTGCCATGAAGGAGCCGCGTCTGCTGCCCACCACGTTCCCCAACATCCTTGTCTCGGCCAACAAGGGCATCGGCGTCGCCATGGCATCCGATATCTGCGGTTTCAACCTCAACGAGGTCTGCACCGCCACCATGCACTACCTGCAGGATCCCAACTGCGACCTGCTCGAGTACATGCCCATGCCCGATTTCTCCACCGGCGGCGAGATCATCTACCGCCGCGAGGAAATGGAGAAGATCGTCGAGACCGGCCTTGGCAGCTTCCAAATCCGCTCCCGCTGGCGCTGGATTCCCGAAGAGCGCATCATCGAGGTCTACGAGATCCCCTACACCACCAAGACCGATGTCATCATCGAGCGCATCGTCAAGCTCTCCAAGGAGGGCAAGGTCAAGGAGATCGCAGACATTCGCGATGAGACCGACCTTTCGGGTCTGCGCATCGCTATCGACCTTAAGCGCGGCGTCGACCCCGACAAGCTCATGGCGAAGCTCTATCGCTCGACCACGCTGCAGGATTCGTTCTCGTGCAACTTCAACGTACTGGTCGATGGTTACCCTCGCGTTATGGGCGTGCGCCAGATCCTGCACGAGTGGGTCAAGTGGCGTATTGAGTCCACGCGTCGCCGCATCAACTTTGACCTGGGCAAAAAGTCTGAGCGCCTGCACCTGCTGCACGGCCTTGAGGCGATCCTGCTCGACATCGACAAGGCCATCGCCATCATCCGCGGCACCAAGCTCGAGGCCGAGGTCGTGCCCAACCTTATGAAGGGTTTCGACATCGACGAGACCCAGGCCGAGTTTGTTGCCGAGCTCAAGCTCCGCAACATCAACGAAGAGTACATCCTCAACCGCACCAAAGACATTGCCAAGCTTGAGGGCGAGATTGCCGAGCTCGAGGAGATCCTCTCCAGCGAGGAGAACATCAAGAAGGTCATCAGCGACGAGCTGGCCGCGGTCAATAAGAAGTACGTGATGCCGCGCCGCACGGGCAGGATCGAGCCCCATGAGGTTATCGAGGTAAGCTTGGAGCCCGAGGTCGAGGAGTACCCGGTCACCATCATGCTCTCGCGCGATGGCTACCTTAAGAAGATGACGGACCGCGTGCTCAAGAAGGCGACCACGCTCAAGTACAAGGATGGCGACAAACCCTTTATCGAGTTCCCGTCCTCCAACACCCACGAGCTGCTGGTCTTTACCAACAAGAGCCAGGTGTACAAGTGCAGGGTTGCAGCGTTTGAGGACACCAAGTCGGCCCAGCTGGGCTCGTACCTGCCGACCGATCTTGAGATGGAACCCGACGAGAGCGTCATCTGGGTCATCGACCCCGAGGATTACAAGGCCGACGTGCTGTTTGTCTTTGAGAACGGCCGCGTGGTGCGCGTCGCGCTTGCCGGATACGTCACCAAGACCAACCGCAAGCGCCTTAAGAACGCCATCTACGGCGGCAGCAAGCTGCTGTATGCGCAGGTGCTCAAGGAGGACCGTGACCTCGCGCTGGTCTCGAGCGACTACCGTCTGATGAACTTCAACACGTCGTTGCTCAAGACCAAGACGACCACCAACACGCAGGGCGTCCAGGCCTTTACGGCCAAGAAGGGCCGCTCGGTCACCACCGTCGGCACGACCGAGGAGATTCTTGGCGCCGGCGTCTCGGCCGAGAAGTTCACCGCGCAGAGCCTGCCCTCCGCCGGCGCCCTCATGAAGGAAAATGACATGCCGAGTTTGTTTGACTAAAACAACGGCGACTAAACCGTCATGGTTGTACAAAGCAGCGGGGCCCGGAGCGCAGTAAACGCTGCGCCCTGGGCTCCATGCATTACACCAGCATCATCCCTATAGACAAAATGCCGCATAAAGTGGAACAGACATAAGCCCATCATTCATTCCAAAGGGCTTAGTCGATAGCCTGATAAGGCGCACGCCCGGATGGGTCTTTTTAAGTGAGGACAGGCTTCGAGATCTTGTGTTCTCTCCCGCCTTGACTTCAACCGCAGACAAGCATCCCTGCTTCTCTACTACAAAGTCGATTTCCGCACGATTATCTCGCGCCCAATAATGCAGCGGATAGCCCATGGCTGAAAGCTGTTGGGCGACGTAGTTTTCGGTAAGTGCACCCATGAATGTGCCGCCGATGCCGGCAAGAATATCGGCGCGTTGAGCACCGGCCTTGGAGACGAGCAGCCCTGTATCCGCCTGATAGATTTTAAAAGCAGAAGGGTTAACGAAGGCCTCTAAAGGGCTTTCGATCTTCCCAACTAGGCTGCAGCGCGCCACCGTACCCGACAATACAAGCCAGTCGAGAGCATCTCCAAAGAGAGACGCATTGCCCCCCGCTCGCACTACCTTGTATTGAAATTTACGATTCTCTTTGGCAAGCTGCTGTGGAATGGAATCGAAGCACGCACGCGTCTTTGCGCTCAAGCGCTCATCAGCATATTTATTAGTGTCGGCGGAGTATCCGTCGAGAATAATCCGATGCTTTTCGGCCACATCAATGATTGACTGATCATCGATGTACGTTTGGACCGCCTCGGGCATTCCGCCAACAACAAGATACTGCCGATAGAGCCCAAGCGCCTTTTCATGAAGGCTTGGCGCAAGAGGACCCATAAACTCGAATGATGAGCGTATCTCGTCGACCAGCTGATCGTGCCCCATCGCCCAGAGAAACTCCTCGAAATCGAGTGGAGTCATCTCGATCAAGTCGGTCTTTCCGACGGGGAACGAATACGACTGATGGTTAATGGCAACCCCAAGAAGCGACCCAGCAGCCGCAACGTAATACTCGGGAGCATCTTCGCAAAAGTATTTAAGGGAAGTGAGCGCTTCCTCGCATGCCTGGATCTCGTCAATGAACAGTAAGGTTTTGCCAGGCACGATACGCTGTCCCGTACGAGCCTCGATCGCGCGTACAATCGAATGAGGGTCAAGACCGCCCGAAAAATCCGCTCGCGCCGACCGGTCGTTCTCAAGATTAACGTAGACAACCGATTCGAAAAGATCCTGGGCGTACGTTCTGAGCAAATAGGTCTTGCCACACTGGCGCACGCCTTTGACCAGCAAAGGTTTTCTATCAGCTCTGTCTCGCCATTCCCTAAGTAGCTCGTCTGCCTTGCGACGCATGCGCAACCTTCCCTCATGAACTTCTGTTTGACAATATTTTAACGCGGATTAATTTGTTTTCAGTTATTTTTCTGCGTTTAATAATTGTTCTATACGGCACTTGAGGGAATTCGCCCCTATCTCTCGGTAAGGACAGCAAGCATTTCCACCAACGCTGATTGCCATGCGTTCTTCTTGTCCTTAGGCAAGCTTGCGAGCGAGCTCTCGCACCTCTTTCAACTTGGGCGAGGATGCCATGCTGTCGCGCTCGGTCATACCGCTGATGGTGACAATGCCCTGGTCCTCCCACTTGCAGTACGCGCAGGTTGACTTGTACATAGCGATCGCCGCATCATAGACACCCTCGCTGTGGCTATCGAGTAAAAGGGCCGTCTTGGTGAACGGGAATCCCGTGGCACCGAAGGCGTACAGGCGGTCGATGGCGGTCTTTTCCTGCGCAGTGATATCAAACCAGTAGATAGGCGAAGCGAAGACAACCATGTCGGTGTCTTTCAGCGACTCAATCACGTTGGCCATGTCATCCTTCTGCACGCAGACGCCCTCATGGGCGAAGCAGTACTGGCATCCCAAGCAGCCGGCGATCTTCTTGCTGGCAACGCGGATGACCTCGACCGTATGGCCGCCCTCACGCGCGGTCTCGGCAAACGCCTCGACCATGGTATCGGTATTAGCGCCCTTACGCGGGCTGCCGCTCAATACAACGATATTCATAGGATTCCCTCTCCCTCATGCTGCAGGCGCGCAGCATGCTTTCTTGTAACCAAAACGAATGGTGTTAATCAATCGCCAGCAGGCCATATCTCTTGTTCAAGTTCCCTAAAGAAGCTCAAGACGATTGCGATTGCCTTATACAACGTCGAAAATCAAAGAGGGCCCATAGCAACGCCACCTACCTGAAATGACATGCGGTCAAGACGAGCTACGAGGATCGTGACGAGCCGATACCGCCCGCATGCCCCCTTCGGAATAGGCGCTGAGCAGCTCCTGAGCGTGGGCAAACTCGGGCCCTCGCCTCCAACCGAGCAGGCGGTTGACCGCGAGATTTCCCTGGACGTTGTGGACGAAGAGCAGATAGGCGTCCTCGCGCGAAAGCCCAGTCTCCTCCATGATCGAGGGAACCATCTGCTCGGCGCCGCGCTCGACGACGCGCTGTGCCACCCGGGCGTACGCGTCGTCATCCGAGTAGAGCAGATAATAGTCATCGTTTGCCGGCGGACGCTGGCAGAGGGCACCCGCCTCCGTTCCCTCGAGCGGCGGCACCGCCGCCAAGGCCTCGTCGATAAGCGCGTCGAGCAGGGCGAACTTGTCCTCGTAGTGCAGATAGAACGTGCCACGGTTGATATCGGCGCGGCGGCAAATATCCGCTACCGTCATCTTCGCGAAGCCGACCTCGGCCAGCAGCGCGAAGAACGCCTCCCGTATGACCGAGAGTGTATAGCGTCGGCGACGATCGATCTTCCCCGCTTCCATTACCCCTCCAATTGCAACGCTCGACAATGCCCGGCAAACGCTCGTTTATCGACAGCAGGCCGAAGCTGTTCATTGCTCTTAAGCAAATCGACATGGATACTTTTTATAGACACCTGTTTATAATAGCTGAAAGAAGGTATCCAGTGACCCTGTACGAGCAGCTCGTTATCGAGCTCACCAACCAATCGTTTTCCCTTCAGGCCGCCTACCGCAGCGGCGGCACGCCCTATGAGCTGAGTGACCGCGAGCCCGAGCCCTACGACCAGCAAATCAGGGACTTCGCCCGCATGATCGAGGAAGCCGATTGCGTGCTGGTGGGCGGGGCCTCTGGGCTCTCCGCGGCGGGCGGCGGCGACTTCTATTACGAGGACAACGCAACCTATCGCAGGCATTTCGGCAAATTCGCCGAGCGCTACGGTTTCAAGGGCGCTTTCGAGGGGTCGTTCTACCGCTGGCCCACCGCCGAGGCGCGCTGGGGATACCTCGCCACCTTCCTCGACACCACGCTCAACGCCCCGCTGCGCAAGCCCTACAGGGACCTCGACACCATTATCGCCGAGAAGGATTTCTTCGTGCTCACCACCAACCAGGACACGCAGTTTGTGAAGCTCTATCCCTGGGAGAAAGTGGCAGAGATCCAAGGCGACCACCGCTTCTTTCAGTGCTCCCACTGTTGCACCGACGCGGTGTGGGATGCGGTCGAGCCGGTCTCCCGCATGGTAGAGGCCATGGGAGACGGCCTTGAGGTTCCGACAGAGCTCGTGCCGCGCTGCCCGCACTGCGGGGCAGAGGCGTTCCCCTGGGTTCGCGGCTACGGCAACTTCCTGCAGGGCGAACTCTACGAGGAGCAGTACCGCAAGGTGTCCGACTGGCTCGACGCGCACGCACGGCAGAGGATCCTCTTCCTCGAGCTGGGTGTGGGCCGCATGACGCCCGCGTTTATCCAGGAGCCGTTCTGGGCCCTCACGGCGCAGTTACCGCAGGCCAGCTACATCGCCGTAAACAACAAGACGCAGTTTCTCCCCCGCGCGATCGAGGATCGGGGGCTCGCCGTTCGCGCCGACATCGCCGACGTGCTTGCCGACGTGCGCAAGACGCTGGGGAGGTAGCGCATGGAGACGGCGAAAGCAGTTCGCATAGGCAGGGCGCTAGCCGAAGCGGATCTTGTCATCATCGGCGCTAGCAACGGACTCGACATGGCGGAGGGGCTCAACCTTTTCTGCGCCGATGCTCATTTCCAAGAGGCGTACGGCGACCTCGCTCAGGCAGACGGCATCGGCTGCATACTGCAGGGGCTCGCTTCCCCGGATGCCAGCGTGCGACGCCGATGGGCCGAGCGGTTCCATCAAAAGGAGTATCTCGAATATGAGCCCGGCTCGCTCATGAACGGGCTGCGGCGTCTTACGGAGCACGCCGACACCTTCGTGGTCACATGCAACATCGACGGGCACTTCGCGCGCGCCGGGTTCGACGAGGAGCGCGTGCTCGAGACTGAGGGGAGCACGCGCACGTCGGTTGACGAGCGGCGCCTCGCCCATCCAGACGCCCTCGCCATGACCCAGCTCGAGGAGCTCGAGCGCCTTGTGCAAGCCCATCGCAACGGCAGGGTCGCCATCCTCGAACTTGGCGTGGGACTGCGCAACGGCATCATAAAGCACATGCTCGCCCAGATCGCGAACGTCTGCGAGCACGCCACCTACATCGTGTTCAACTACAGCCAGGCTATGGCGCCCGATGCATCGTGCGAGACGATTCTCGTTGACGGCGATATGGCCCCGGCTTTCGAGGAGATTGCCCAATGCCGTCTCTAGAGAGGGAAGCGTATAGGCTTCGAAGCCTTATCGACGATGCCGACGCCATCATCGTCGGCATCGGCTCGGGCATGTCAAGCGCCGCCGGGTTCAACCATTACAACCGCGCAGGCATGGCGCGCGCCGGAATGACGGACTGGCAGCAAGCCTTTGGCTTCAAGAGCCTTTTCGACGGCTTCTACCACCTCTACCCCAGCCTCGAGCAGCAATGGGCATACTATGCGCGATACATCGACTTCATGCTGCGCGAGCTGGCCTCGCAGCCCTATCTCGACCTACGGTCCCTCATCGGCCATAAGGATTACTTCATCCTGAGCACCAATGTAGACATCCAAGTCGAGAAGACGTTTCCCGACGAGAGAACCTGTAACTATCAGGGAAGCTTCGCGCACCTTCAGTGCAAGCAGCCATGCTGCGACGAGCTCTTCGACGCGAGCCCCTACGTCGAACGCATGCTCGCGGGCATGGCGGGGTTCGAGGTCCTCAGCGAGGATGTCCCCCGATGCCCGCACTGCGGCTGGCAGCTTGTGCCGTGGGTGCGCGACGACACGTTTCTGCAGGGTGCGGCCTGGCGCGAGAGCCTCGGACGATACGAGCGCTTTGTGTGCGAGCGCAGCGATCGCCGCGTGCTGTTGCTGGAGCTCGGCGTGGGCGAGATGACCCCCGGCATCATCACGCTCCCGTTCTGGAGCATGACCGCGAAGCTGCCGGATGCGCACCTTTTGAGCGTAAACATCTCGGGCGGCTCGGCTCCGTTGCAGCTTGGAAGCAAGGCAGGGGCGATCCAGGCCGATTTGGGCGCCCTGCTCTCGGTGGCGCGGGCAGGTGGCGAGTAACGCGGAACGGTAGACGCGCAATGAGGTTTTAGCCGCAGCCTCCGAACGAGAGGGCTCGGAGGCTGGTATTCCTGAATCGCAGGTCACGATGGGTTATCGGAATCGCGAAGAGCGGATACCGCCAGTAAGCCCCCTTCGGAATAGGCGTTGAGCAGCTCCTGGGCATGGGTGAACTCGGGGCCTCGTCTCCAGCCGAGCAGGCGGTTGACGGCCAGATTGCCCTGGACGTTGTGGATGAAGAGCAGGAAGGCGTCTTCGCGTGAAAGCCCTGTTTTCTCCATGACCCAGGGAACCATCTGCTCCGCTCCGCGTTCTATGACGCGCTGGGCTACGCGAGCGTATGAGTCGCTGTCCGAATAAAGCAGGCGATAATCGTCGTCTGCCGGCGGACGCTGGCAAAGCGTTGCCGATTCAACCCCCTCAAGCGGGGGAGCCGCTGCCAATGCCTCGTCGATAAGCGCATCGAGCAGCGCGTATTTATCCTCGTAATGCAGATAGAACGTTCCCCGGTTGATCTCGGCGCGGCGGCAGATGTCTGCCACCGTCATCTTCGCGAAGCCGACCTCGGCCAGCAGCGCGAAGAACGCCTCCTGTATGACTGAGAGGGTGTAGCGCCGCCGGCGGTCGATCTTGGTTTCTCCCATCGCCTCTCCAATCTGAGTCGTTTGACAATGTCCAGTAGCTGTTCGTTTATCGACAGGTGCACGCGTTTGTTCATTGCCCCTGCGAAAATCAACAAGGATACTGTTTATAGACACCTGTTTTTTATAGCTGAAAGGGAGCACGGATGACCCTGTGCGAGAAGCTCGGCATCGGGCTTGTCAGCCGATCGTTTTCCCATCGGGCCGTCTATCGAAACGGCGGCACGTCATACGATTTGAGCGATTGCGAGCCTGCTGCTTGCAAGCAAGATATCGAGGCTTTTGCCCGCAAGGTGGGGAAGGCTGATTGCGTGTTTACGGGAGAGGCAGGTAGGCAGGCGTTATGAGCATCTGCATCAAAAATCAGATTCAGAATATGAATATCGTCATCGGCTGCACGGTGGGGTGTCCATATTGCTATGCCCGTAACAATGTGAAACGTTGGCATATGATTGACGACTTCGCTGATCCCGCGTTCTTCCCGAGCAAGCTCAAGATGATGGAAAAGAAACGCCCGCAGAACTTTCTCCTTACCGGCATGAGCGATCTCTCCGGGTGGAAGCTGGAATGGCGAGACGAGGTATTTGCAAAGATCCATGAGAATCCACAGCATCAGTTCCTGTTCCTGACCAAGAGACCCGATTTGCTGGATTTAGATACCGACCTGGAAAACGCATGGTTCGGCGTTACGGTGACGAGGAAAGCGGAGCTGTGGCGTATCGACGCCCTTCGGAAAAACGTCAAAGCAAATCACTTCTTCGTTACTTTTGAGCCGCTATTCGACGATCCCGGTACGGTCGACCTTTCCGGAATCAACTGGATCGTCGTCGGTACCATGACCGGGGCGCAGAGCAGGAAGGTTCATACGGAACCGGAGTGGGCATGGTCTTTGACGGACCAGGCGCACGCGCTTGGCATTCCAATGTTTATGAAGGAAGACCTCGTCTCTGTCATAGGGGACGAAAACATGATTCAGGAATTGCCGGAAGAATTCGAAAGAGTGCTGGAGGTGCAGAGAACATGGCGGAAGTGATCGATGGAATCCTCATCAATGAGGTGGAAGCAAAGAACATCATGACCAAGTCCAGCCTGCCGGTAGGCGGCTACTCGGTCAATCCCTATGTAGGCTGCACGCATGCCTGTAAGTATTGCTATGCCTCCTTTATGAAGCGCTTTACCGGACACAAGGAGGAATGGGGCACCTTTCTTGATGTGAAGCATTGGCCGGAAATCAAGAATCCGAAGAAATACGCTGGACAGCGGGTGGTTATCGGTTCTGTGACGGATGGCTACAATCCACAGGAGGAGCGATTCGGGAATACCAGGAAACTCCTGGAGCAGCTGATTGGCAGCGATGCAGATATTCTGATCTGCACAAAGTCCAATCTTGTGGTACGGGATATCGATCTGCTGAAGAGGCTTGGACGAGTGACCGTTTCATGGTCGATCAACACGCTGGATGAGAACTTCAAGAACGATATGGACTCCGCGTCGAGCATCGAGCGTCGTATCGCTGCTATGAAGCAGGTGTATGACGAAGGTATCCGTACGGTCTGCTTCGTGTCCCCGGTATTTCCCGGCATCACGGATTTTGAGATGATTTTTGAGCGAGTAAAGGATCGGTGCGATTTGTTTTGGCTCGAAAATCTCAATCTTCGGGGTGGTTTCAAAAAAGCGATCCTGGATTATATCGCCGAGAAACATCCCAATCTCGTACCGCTTTACGATGAGATCTATAACAAGCGCAACCGTAGCTATTTTGAAGCGCTTGAAGTAAAAGCCGAGGAAATGGCCAAGAAGTACGATTGCCCCTTTGTGGACAACGAAATGCCTTGTGGCAGAGTCCCCCAGGGGCATCCGGTGATCGTGGACTACTTCTATCACGAGGAAGTCCGAGGGTCAGATAATAGCGGAAAAAGAAATCGTTAAACGGAAACCGACGACGATTCGCTCGAGCGATTAGCGTCCACGCGTGGCTTCTGCCGATTGGCGCAACGGGCGACGGATTAAGGGATCGCTCGGGCGGATGATCCCGCTGCAGTACAGGCGGTCGCTCAATTTAGCGGCATGAGCGTTTTCGCACGGAAAACCAGTATCCCCTGTGCCGAGTTTAATCGTAGCGAATACAATGGGCACTGAGCATCAATCGAAAGTAGTCAAGAGCCTTTTCGACGGCTTCTACCGCCTCTACCCCAGCCTCGAGCAGCAATGGGCATACTATGCGCGATACATCGACTTCATGCTGCGCGAGCTGGCCTCGCAGCCCTATCTCGACCTACGGTCCCTCATCGGCCATAAGGATTACTTCATCCTGAGCACCAATGTAGACATCCAAGTCGAGAAGACGTTTCCCGACGAGAGAACCTGTAACTATCAGGGAAGCTTCGCGCACCTTCAGTGCAAGCAGCCATGCTGCGACGAGCTCTTCGACGCGAGCCCCTACGTCGAACGCATGCTCGCGGGCATGGCGGGGTTCGAGGTCCTCAGCGAGGATGTCCCCCGATGCCCGCACTGCGGCTGGCAGCTTGTGCCGTGGGTGCGCGACGACACGTTTCTGCAGGGTGCGGCCTGGCGCGAGAGCCTCGGACGATACGAGCGCTTTGTGTGCGAGCGCAGCGATCGCCGCGTGCTGTTGCTGGAGCTCGGCGTGGGCGAGATGACCCCCGGCATCATCACGCTCCCGTTCTGGAGCATGACCGCGAAGCTGCCGGATGCGCACCTTTTGAGCGTAAACATCTCGGGCGGCTCGGCTCCGTTGCAGCTTGGAAGCAAGGCAGAGGCGATCCAGGCCGATTTGGGCGCCCTGCTCTCGGCGGCGCGGGCAGGTGGCGAGCAGCGCAGTTCATCGCGCCGTGTTTCATGCGTGGACGCTTAAATCAAAACCACCCCTAGAAGGGGTGGTTTGCTCTTAGGGTGTAACCCTTGGATT